>NZ_LXES01000036.1 GCF_001654845.1 Enterobacter soli ATCC BAA-2102
CTCCCAAAAGGAGAGGGGGCTGTCAGTGCTCGTATTTCTCTGTGTGGGTCTCTCAGCCCATGGGCATCAGGCTTCACGATAATATTTAAGTCTTTCCGCCAGCAGATCCACAAACGCTTGTCTGTCGACATCCACCATCAATGTCGTATTAGGCTTATTTCCGGTCAGCGAATAGTAATCTACCACCGTCATTCCCTGGGTGTATTTCCCTGCGGTTTCCACACCAACCCAGCGTTCCACCGTGGTGAACATCTCAGGCTTCAACAGCCAGGCAATGGTGCATGGGTCATGCAGTGGTGCTCCCTGGAATCCCCATTTTTCGTCTTTGTGGTACTCAAGGAAGAAGTCGAGCAACTCAGCCACGGTTGTGGCGACAGGGTTACCAATGGCACGAAAACGCTCTGTATCTTCCGACATGATTTGTGCCCGATGGGTAACATCCAGCCCCGCCATCACAATCGGTAAACCCGACTGGAAGACAATCTCTGCCGCTTCCGGGTCGACAAAGATGTTGAACTCCGCCGCAGGCGTCCAGTTCCCAAGCCCCATTGCCCCACCCATAATCACAATGCGGACGATTTTCTTATGCAGTTCCGGGTGGCTGTTTAAGAGCAGCGCAACGTTGGTTTGCGGGCCGGTTGCTACCAGCGTCACGGGTTCAGCACTTTCACGCAGCACCTTCGCCATCAGCTCAACGGCCGTGCAGTTTTGCGGCACAAATCCTGGTTCCGGCAGTGCCGGGCCGTCAAGCCCTGATTCACCGTGAACATTGTCGGCAATGATCAGCTCGCGCATCAGCGGCTTAATCGCACCGCCTGCCACCGGAATATCCGTACGTTTTAACAGCGTGAGCATTCGTAACACGTTGCGCAGGGTTTTATCCGGGGTCTGGTTTCCGGCTGACGAGGTGACAGCTTTTACGTCCAGTTCAGGGGAGGCAAGAGCAAGGACGAGGGCAATCGCGTCATCATGACCTGGATCGCAATCGAGAATGATTGGCAGTGCCATAGAGTTCTCCATTTTTAGCGTTATTTTGTGACAAGGGTAACGCTGCAATGTGACGCCGACGAGAAGAAGAGATGTAAAGCGTGAAGCAGTGCGCAATCCGCAGATTGCGCACTGAGAGGATTAATGCAGGATTTTGGCGAGGAAGTCTTTTGCGCGCTCAGATTTCGGGTTGGCGAAGAACTCTTCTTTCGGCGAGTCTTCTACGATCTTGCCTTCATCCATAAAGATCACGCGGTTGGCCACTTTACGGGCGAAGCCCATTTCGTGTGTCACCACCATCATCGTCATCCCTTCGTGCGCCAGTTCAACCATGACATCCAGCACCTCGTTGATCATTTCAGGATCGAGCGCAGAGGTGGGTTCATCAAAGAGCATGGCTACCGGATCCATACACAGCGCGCGGGCGATCGCCACACGCTGCTGCTGGCCGCCGGAGAGCTGCGCCGGGAATTTATCGGCATGAGCGGAAAGCCCCACGCGTTCCAGTAACTTCAGCCCTTTTTCGCGCGCGAGCTTTTTATCACGCTTAAGCACTTTTACCTGCGCCAGGGTCAGGTTTTCGATAATGGAGAGGTGCGGGAACAGCTCAAAATGCTGGAACACCATCCCGACGTGGGAGCGCAGCTGGGCCAGGTTGGTTTTTTTGTCATTTACTTTGGTGCCGTTAACGAGGATCTCACCTTGCTGCACCGGCTCCAGGCCGTTGACGGTTTTGATAAGCGTGGATTTACCGGAACCGGATGGTCCGCACACCACCACCACATCGCCTTTTTTCACTTCGGTGGAGCAGTCGGTCAGCACCTGAAAGTGCCCATACCATTTAGAAACATTTTTCAGGGAAATCATTATACAGTCCTTTTCTTCAGCCAGCTGACCAACAGCGACGCGCTTAAACTAATCACAAAATAGACCCCACCTGCGAAGAGAACCATCTCAACCTGCGTACCATCACGCTCACCGATGGTGGAAGCGGTACGGAAGAAGTCTGCCAGGCTGAGTACGTATACCAGAGAGGTATCCTGGAACAGCACGATGCCCTGAGTCAGCAGGAGTGGAACCATGGCGCGAAACGCCTGCGGCAGAATGATGAGCTGCATCGACTGCCAGTGAGTCATCCCCAGCGCCAGTGCAGCACTGGATTGCCCACGTGAAATACTCTGAATACCCGCTCGGATAATCTCTGAGTAGTAAGCGGCCTCAAACATGGAGAACGCCACCATCGCCGAGATCAGGCGGATGTCGGTTTTCGGTGACAGCCCCAGTACGTTCTGCAAGAAGCCTGGAACAATCAGATAAAACCACAGCAGCACCATCACCAGTGGAATGGAGCGGAAGACGTTAACGTAGGCGGTAGCAAACCAGGCGAACGGTTTAAAGCTCGACAGGCGCATGACCGCCAGCAATGTTCCCCAGACAATACCAATGACGATGGCGATGACGGTGATTTTTAAGGTAATCACCAGGCCATCCAGCAGGTATGGCATGGAAGGAACGATGGAACTCCAGTCAAAATCGTACATTATTTGCCTCCCAGATTGCCCGGCAGGCGAATTTTGCGTTCAACCAGGTTCATCACCAGCATGATGAAAGCGTTAATCAGAACATACGCGAGGGTTATCGCGGTGAAGGATTCCCACGCATGGGCGGAGTAATCCAGCAGTTTTCCCGCCTGGGCCGCCATATCAACCAGACCGATGGTGGAGGCGATGGCCGAGTTTTTCACCAGGTTCATCATCTCTGAGGTCATCGGCGGAACGATCACGCGGTAGGCGTTAGGCAGCAGCACATAACGGTAGGTTTGTGGCAGCGTCAAGCCCATCGCCAGACCAGCGTTCTTTTGTCCGCGCGGCAGGGACTGAATGGCTGCACGTACCTGCTCGCACACGCGGGCAGCGGTAAACAGCCCCAGGCACAGCATTGAGGAGACAAAGAACTGAATGTTCGGATCCAGTTCTGACTTAAACCACATGCCAATATTTTCAGGCAGCAGTTCCGGCACAACCAGATACCAGGTAAAGAATTGCACAATCAGCGGAACGTTACGGAACAGTTCCACATACAGGGTGCCGAGGGTTGAAAGAAAGCGGTTAGGGACGGTACGCAAAATACCGAACAGCGAGCCGACAAGAAACGCGATTATCCATGCCGTTATGGATAGCGCCACAGTGACCTGAAAGCCGCTCCATAACCAGCCAAGATAGGTGGTGTTGCCGAACGGGGCTTCTTGCAGGAATATGCCCCAGTTCCAGTCAATTGACATAATAAACTCCAGAAAAAAAAGGGTAGCAGCGCTACCCTCGAAGATTGGTGAGAAGCTAATTTTCGCGCTGAGTGGGGAACGACCACTCAACGTATAGTCTGTCCGTGCTTCCCGACAATCGAGAGGGCAGGAGATCCCGCCCCTGTTGTTCTAATTAGTTAAGAGCCTTGTCGTTTGGTGATTTGAACAGTGCTTTCATGTCGTCAGACAGTTCAAAGTTCATGTTGAGATTTTTTGGTGGAATTGGGTTCTTGAACCACTTGTCGAACCATTTTTCCGCTTCGCCGGAGGTCTGCGCCTGAGCGATGGTGTCATCGATCAGCTTTTTGAATTCAGCGTCGTCTTTACGCAGCATACAGCCGTAAGCTTCTTTGGATTGCGCGGTGCCGACGATTTCCCAGTTGTCAGGTTTCTTCGCTTTAGCACGCTCGCCTGCCAGCAGTGCGTCATCCATCATGAACGCCACCGCACGGCCGCTTTCCAGCGTACGGAAGGAGTCGCCGTGGTCTTTCGCACTGATGATGCGCATATCCATTTTCTTCTCGTCGTTCAGCTTGTGCAGCAGAACTTCAGAAGTGGTACCGGATGTCACCACAACCGCTTTACCTTTCAGGTCAGCAAAATCTTTAATCTCGCCGCCTTTCTTGGTCAGCAGGCGGGTACCTACCACGAAGATGGTGTCAGAGAACGCAGCTTGTTTCTGGCGCTCCAGGTTGTTGGTGGTTGAGCCGCACTCAAAATCGAAGGTGCCGTTTTGCAGCAGAGGAATACGGTTCTGCGAGGTGATAGGAATCAACTTCACCTGTAAATCAGGCTTGTTCAGCTTTTTCTTCACGGCTTCAACGATGGCGTTGGAGTAATCCTGTGAATAGCCCACGACTTTTTGCGTGTTGTCGTAGTAAGAGAACGGGACAGAAGATTCACGGTGGCCGACCACGATCACGCCGTTTTTGGCAATCTTGTCGAGAGTGCTCCCGGCAGCCGGAGCGTCTTCAGCGTGGACAACGCCTGCGGACATCCCCATAACCAGCATTGCTGTGGCCAGTTTACGTAATTGCATACCCAACTCCTTTTTTATCAGCGCCAGTGACGCATTGATACCCATTGTGATGTTGTTATATCTCGCGCTATGCGAGTGCAGTGTTATGCAAGCTTGTTAACATTTAGTTTGGCTTAATGTAAAGATTTTGCTGCGTTATTGTTTATTTTTGCGAAGCACGCCGCACCATTCAGAGGCAAAAATCTCCCGTTGCACCGTTTCGGTGCTACCGGTGATCTACGCTGGTGCGACCGGGTTGCACGTTAAGCCAAATTGCGTTTGCGTTAATATACAAAGCAATAGGCGTGCCAAAGTGAAAGTTTGGGAGGAATTGTTGAAGATGGAAAAGCAGGCCGGGTAAGCGTCAGCGCCACCCGGCAGGAGGAGATGATATTATTTACGACGCTGACGAAGGCTCATCAGCACGGCGCCAAAACCAAACAGTGCGGTCAGGATCCACAGCGGCCAGTTGCCGGTACGGGCGTATGGCGTCAATCCGGTTGTCGGTGTGACCTTTGCGGTTAGTACGTCGCGAGTAAATTGCGGAAGCATGGCCTGAATTTCGCCCTGCGGGCCAATCACGGCGGTAATGCCGTTGTTGGTGCTACGCAGCAGCGGACGCGCCAGCTCCAGGGAGCGCATTCGTGCCATCTGGAAGTGTTGCCACGGGCCAATCGATTTGCCAAACCATGCATCGTTAGAGATGGTCAGCAGATAGTCGGTGTCCGGGCGGAAGTTATCGCGCACCTGCTCACCGAGGATAATTTCGTAGCAAATGGCGGCCGTCAGCGCGAAACCGTGCGCGTGCAGCTGAGGCTGAACGTACGGACCACGGCTGAAAGAGGACATCGGCAAATCAAAGAACGGTGCCAGCGGGCGCAGAATCGACTCCAGCGGCACAAATTCACCGAACGGTACCAGGTGGTTCTTGTTATAGCGATTCGTGGAGTTGTAGTTGTATTCGCTGTCCTTGCCGAGCGTAATGATCGTGTTGTACGTGTCATAACGGTTTTGCGGGTTCAGACGCGCATCGACAATCCCGGTGATCAGCGTACTGCCACGCGCACGCAGCAAATTATCCATCATGCTCAGGAACGGTTGCTGGTTGATTTCGAGGTCAGGAATGGCGGATTCCGGCCAGATAATCAGCTGGGATTTTCCCATCACCTGCTCGGTCGCACTGGCATAGATTTTCAGCGTGTTGATAAGCTGCTTTTCGTCCCACTTCATTGCCTGCGGGATATCGCCTTGCACCATCGACACCTGCGTTGCCCGTGCGGGCTCCAGGGTAAACCACTGGATATAACGTAGCGGGAAGGGCAGAGCAAACAGCACCAGCGCCGTGACCAGCGGTTTCCAGCTGCGCGTGATAAGCGCAAGCACCAGCAAGCCACTGACCACCATCAACAGGAAGTTAATCGCCTCCACGCCCATCACCGGAGCCAGCCCTTTTAACGGACCATCAATCTGGCTGTAGCCGAACTGCAACCACGGGAAGCCGGTCAGCACCCAGCCGCGCAGGAATTCTGTGATTTGCCAGATAACCGGAGCCGCAATGGCAACCCGCACCCAGGTGGTTTTCGGCCACAGGCGGGAAAGAATACCTGCGAACAGGCCAGTATAGAGCGAGAGATATGCAGCAAGCAGCACAACCAGGAAGACGTTAACCGGGCCCGGCATCCCGCCAAACTGTGCGATGCTGACATAGACCCAGTTAATGCCGGAGCCAAACAGACCCAGGCCCCAGAAGTAGCCAATGGCTGCGGCCTGCACAGCACGGCGGTTCAGGGTTAAACCCTGTAGCCCCATCAGGGAAATAATGGCGGCAGGCCAGATATCGTAAGGAGAAAAAGCCAGCGTACCGCTGGCTCCGAGTAACAGCGCCAGCAGCAGTCGGACGCGCTGGCGTTCAAGTAATGGGGCAAATGCCATTTACATTAATCTTCCAGTTTTGGCACCGGTGAGTCATCCGGCGTTCTGACATGAACCTGAATAATACGTCGGCTGTCGGCCATAGCGACCTTGAATTGGTAACCGTCGATGTCAACGGTTTCACCGCGAGCCGGAAGATGCCCAAAGGCCTGCATCACCAGACCGCCAATGGTATCGACCTCTTCATCGCTGAAGTGTGTACCGAAGGCGTCGTTGAAGTCTTCAATCGAGGCCAGCGCGCGCACGGTCCAGGTGTGGCGGCTGAGCTGACGGAAGTCGATATCTTCTTCTTCGTCGTACTCGTCTTCGATTTCGCCCACGATCAGCTCAAGAATATCTTCGATCGTGACCAGGCCCGAAACGCCGCCGAATTCATCAATAACAATCGCCATGTGGTAGCGCTGAGAGCGGAACTCTTTCAGCATCCGATCCACACGTTTGCTTTCCGGCACAACCACGGCCTGACGTAACACTTTTTCCATGCTGAAGGCTTCGGCATCGCTGCGCATAAACGGCAGCAGATCTTTCGCCATCAAAATCCCTTCGATGTGATCTTTATCTTCGCTGATAACCGGGAAACGCGAGTGGGCAGATTCGATAATGACATCAAGGCACTCGTCGAGCGTTTGGTTGCGTTTCAGGGTGATCATCTGCGAGCGGGGGATCATGATGTCGCGGACGCGCTGGTCGGCGATGTCCATGACCCCTTCGAGCATTTCGCGCGTATCTTCGTCGATAAGGTCGTTTTGCCCGGAATCACGAATCAGCTCCAGCAGTTCATCACGGTTTTTCGGTTCGCCGTGGAAAAGCTGGTTCAGAATGAGGGAGAAGAATCCCTTTTTACTGTTTGTCGTGTCGCTACTGTGTGAATTGTCGTCGCTCATGGCGTTTGTTAAGGGTTCTCTTGTAAGTTCAATGTTTACCGCCGCGCTATTTCCTTACGCGGCGGCATGTTAGCCGGTCTGTTGACTGACTATTCTTTCTCGGCAATGTACGGATCCTCATAGCCCAGAGCAAGCATTATCTCTGTCTCGAGGGACTCCATCTCTTCCGCTTCGTCATCTTCAATATGATCGTAGCCCAGCAAATGCAGGCTGCCGTGTACGACCATATGCGCCCAGTGGGCCTCAAGCGGTTTTTGCTGCTCTTTGGCTTCCTGCTCAACCACCTGACGGCAGATGATCAAATCGCCCAGCAGCGGCATCTCGATACCCGGTGGAGCTTCAAACGGGAAAGAGAGCACATTGGTCGGCTTATCTTTACCGCGGTAGGTCAGATTAAGCTCATGGCTTTCCGCTTCATCCACCAGGCGAATCGTGACTTCTGATTCTTCCTGAAACTGGGGGATGACCGCATCCAGCCATTTCTGAAATTGCGCTTCTTCCGGCATTCCAGAATTATCTTCACAGGCCAGCTGTAAATCGAGGATCACCTGACTCATTTTTGATCTTGCTCCTGCGCTTCGCGCTTACGTTCTGCGGCCAGTTCGGCCTTTCGCTTCTGCTCTGCCTCTTCCCAGGCTTCATAAGCATTGACGATGCGTGCCACCACCGGGTGACGTACCACGTCTTCGCTGTGGAAGAAGTTGAAACTGATTTCGTCCACTTCGGCCAGCACTTCGATGGCGTGACGAAGGCCGGATTTGGTACTGCGCGGCAGGTCAATCTGGGTCACGTCGCCGGTGATAACGGCTTTTGAGTTAAAGCCGATACGCGTCAGGAACATCTTCATCTGTTCGATGGTGGTGTTCTGGCTCTCATCCAGGATGATGAAGGCATCATTGAGGGTACGACCGCGCATGTACGCGAGGGGAGCCACTTCGATAACGTTACGCTCAATCAGTTTTTCGACTTTCTCAAAGCCCAGCATTTCGAACAGCGCATCGTACAGCGGGCGCAGGTACGGGTCGACTTTCTGGCTCAGGTCGCCTGGCAGGAAGCCCAGTTTCTCGCCCGCTTCAACCGCTGGACGGGTCAGCAGAATACGACGGATATCCTGACGCTCCAGCGCATCCACAGCCGCGGCTACCGCCAGATAGGTTTTCCCTGTCCCGGCCGGGCCCACGCCGAAGGTGATGTCATGGTCGAGGATATTGGCGATGTACTGCGCCTGGTTTGGCGTGCGCGGCTTAATCACGCCACGCTTGGTCTTGATGTTAATCGCCTTGCCGTAGTCAGGAACGCTTTCAGCGCTCTGCTCAAGCACTCGCGCCTCTTTAATGGCGAGGTGGATCTGTTCCGGCTCGATATCCTGAGTCTGGCCGCGCATCGGGGCGGTATCGACATACAAACTGCGCAGAATATCCGCAGCCGCATTGACGCAAATCGTGCGTCCGGTGAGTTTGAAATGATTATCGCGACGATTGATTTCGATACCCAGACGTCGCTCCAGTTGTTTGATGTTGTCATCAAACGGCCCGCACAGGCTCAGCAGGCGAGCGTTGTCTGCGGGCTCAAGGCTAATTTCACGCGTGTCTATATTCAAACCGTTCCTCTTTGAGTGTTTTGTAGGCCTGGCATCATAAAACTGTCATTACCGAAAGTATTCACGCCACAGAATAAAGGCGCAAGCATTGCTATCGATATTGGGGGCGAGCAGAGGAAATACAAGGCCTGCCAGAAAGGCAGGCCTGGACGAATTAAGGCTGATAGATACCTACGCCAGAATCGTTTTCTTTACGGGTACGGGAGATAACGGATTCCGGAGATTCAGCAATGCGCAGGCCCATTTCATCCTCGGTACGCACAAGCTTCGCGCGCAGCGAGTTGGTCAGCACCTCGACAATCTCGACGTCCACGAATTTCCCAATCATATCCGGGGTACCTTCGAAGTTCACCACGCGGTTATTTTCGGTACGACCGGAGAGCTCCATAACGCTCTTACGGGACGTGCCTTCAACCAGAATGCGCTGGACAGTACCGAGCATCCGGCGGCTCCAGGCGTTAGCCTGCTGGTTGATGCGCTCCTGGAGAATATACAGACGCTGTTTTTTCTCTTCTTCCGGAACATCGTCAACCATATCGGCCGCCGGGGTGCCAGGACGTGCAGAGAAGATGAAGCTGTAGCTCACGTCGAAATTCACGTCGCCGATGAGCTTCATGGTGCGCTCAAAGTCATCGGTGGTTTCGCCAGGGAAGCCAACGATAAAGTCGGAGCTAATCTGGATATCCGGGCGTGCGGCAAGCAGCTTGCGGATGGTGGCTTTGTATTCCAGCACCGTATGCGGACGGCCCATCAGGTTCAGCACGCGGTCAGAACCACACTGGATAGGCAGGTGCAGGAAGCTCACCAGTTCCGGCGTGTCGCGATAAACATCGATGATGTCATCGGTAAATTCCATCGGGTGGCTGGTGGTGAAACGAATGCGGTCAATACCGTCAATGGCGGCCACCAGACGCAGCAGTTCAGCAAAGCTGCCGGTGCTGCCGTCATAATTCTCGCCACGCCAGGCGTTAACGTTCTGGCCCAGCAGGTTGACTTCGCGTACGCCCTGTGCGGCAAGCTGTGCGACTTCAAACAGAACGTCATCTGCCGGGCGGCTGACTTCTTCACCGCGCGTGTAAGGCACCACGCAGTAGGTACAGTATTTGTTGCAGCCTTCCATGATGGAGACGAATGCTGTAGGGCCATCAGCACGTGGCTCTGGCAGACGGTCGAATTTTTCGATCTCCGGGAAGCTTACGTCAACAACCGGGCTACGATTGCCGCGAACCTTATTGATCATCTCAGGCAGGCGGTGCAGGGTCTGAGGGCCAAAGACGATATCCACATAAGGGGCTCTCTGGCGGATCAGTTTGCCTTCCTGCGACGCAACGCAGCCGCCAACGCCGATGATCAGATCCGGATTTTTACGTTTGAGAAGTTTCCAGCGACCTAACACATGAAAGACTTTTTCCTGCGCTTTTTCACGAATTGAACAGGTGTTTAGCAGCAGCACATCGGCTTCTTTCGCATTTTCAGTCAGCTGGTATCCGTGGGTTGTATCCAGCAGATCGGCCATCTTCGATGAATCGTATTCGTTCATCTGACAGCCCCAGGTTTTTATATGGAGTTTTTTAGTCATCGACTTGCTCAGCTCAGGATTGCAAGCCGCGTATTGTAATGCTTTGGTGCGGTTGTGACCAGTATGAAGGTTGTCAACCTCCTTACCCTAAAAATCCGGTAAACTTAAGGGATTCTGCAATAAGGAAAATTGACCATGACACTCCAACAAACCGAAATTGCCGTTGTCGGCGGCGGTATGGTCGGCGGCGCACTGGCGCTGGGGCTCGCGCAGCAGGGATTTGAGGTAACGGTCATTGAACAGGCCGAGCCTGTGGCATTTGATGCGACAGCAAAACCCGATGTCCGAATTTCTGCGATCAGTGCCGCCTCTGTCGATCTTCTTCGTGGGCTGGGCGTATGGGATGCCGTGCTTGCGATGCGGGCGCATCCCTACAGTCGACTCGAAACATGGGAGTGGGAAAATGCCCATGTGGAGTTTGATGCCGCCGAGCTGAAATTGCCGCGGCTGGGTTATATGGTGGAAAACAACGTCCTGCAACAGGCGCTATGGCAGGCGCTGGAGGCGCACCAGAAGGTGACGTTGCGCGTCCCTTCTTCGCTCAAGGCCCTGCATCGTCATGAAGGCGGGTACCGCCTGACGCTGGATAATGATGATGAAGTTGCCGTGAAGCTGGTGGTGGGGGCGGATGGCGCGAACTCGCAGGTCAGACAAATGGCGGGGATCGGCGTTCATGCCTGGCAGTATCAGCAATCCTGTATGTTAATCACTGTGCAGTGTGAAAATGACCCGGGTAAGAGTACCTGGCAACATTTCACGCCAAACGGCCCACATGCCTTCTTGCCGCTGTTTGACAACTGGGCATCCCTGGTGTGGTACGACAAACCGGCGCGTATTCGCCAGTTGCAGGGGTTATCGATGGCGCAGCTACAACATGAAGTTATGCACCACTTCCCGGGCCGTCTGGGACATGTGACGCCGGTTGCTGCCGGAGCATTCCCGCTGACCCGCCGACACGCATTGCAATACGCCCGCGAAGGGCTGGCGCTGGTCGGGGATGCGGCACATACCATTCACCCACTGGCAGGGCAGGGTGTCAATCTGGGATATCGTGACGTTGAAGCGTTGCTGGATGTATTAACCAGTGCGCGAGCGCACGCTGAACCCTGGGCGAGCCAGCAGGTACTGAAACGTTATCAGACGCGTCGCATGGCGGATAACTTCTTGATGCAATCGGGGATGGATCTGTTTTACGCCGGGTTCAGTAACGACTTAGGGCCGGTGCGAATTTTGCGTAATATTGGGCTGATGGCGGCAGAGCGTGCCGGTGGTCTGAAGCGTCAGGCGTTGAAATACGCTCTCGGACTCTAATCATTTTTCCCTCTCCCCGTGGGAGAGGGCCAGGGTGAGAGCATCAGGCCGCACAATTCTGTACAAAAACAAAAAAGCCCGCAGAGCGGGCTTTTTTGTTGCTAAGTGGCTGGGGTGCAGGGATTCGAACCCCGGAATGCTGGTATCAGAAACCAGAGCCTTACCGCTTGGCGACACCCCAATTGCGTTAAACAAACAGCTTAACGACTTTTTAAATTGGCTGGGGTACGAGGATTCGAACCTCGGAATGCTGGTATCAGAAACCAGAGCCTTACCGCTTGGCGATACCCCAACAATTTTTTCTAGCTTACCGACATAATCGATAATGTACTAATTTGGTGGCTACGACGGGATTCGAACCTGTGACCCCATCATTATGAGTGATGTGCTCTAACCAACTGAGCTACGTAGCCAGTACTGCATTCTTCGATGGCTGGGGTACCTGGATTCGAACCAGGGAATGCCGGTATCAAAAACCGGTGCCTTACCGCTTGGCGATACCCCAATACCGCGGAGAACCGCAAAATCGAAGAAATATGGCTGGGGTACCTGGATTCGAACCAGGGAATGCCGGTATCAAAAACCGGTGCCTTACCGCTTGGCGATACCCCATCCGTGCAACGCTTACCTGGGAATGGTGCGGGAGGCGAGACTTGAACTCGCACACCTTGCGGCGCCAGAACCTAAATCTGGTGCGTCTACCAATTTCGCCACTCCCGCAAAAAAGATGGTGGCTACGACGGGATTCGAACCTGTGACCCCATCATTATGAGTGATGTGCTCTAACCAACTGAGCTACGTAGCCATCTTTTTTTCGCGTTACCTTATCGGCGTTGCGGGGCGCATTATGCGTATAGACCCTTGCAGCGTCAACACCTTTTTCATCGAAAATGGCCGGAATGTGACTGTTTGGTTAGGTTGCGAACAGCGTGGCCGAATATTCGGCAATTATTGGTTATTAATCGTTTTTGTCCAGCAAAATACAATGCAAAAAAACAGGCCCCGGAGGGCCTGTTAGTCATTCAGACAATCATTTATATGCCGACTGGTGAACGCCTACAGCACGTCCTGACGGGTCGTTCATGGATTTGAACGATTCGTCCCATTCAATCGCTTTTGCGGAAGAGCAAGCGACTGACGGGCCACCAGGAACACATTCCGCAGCACTCGGTACCGGGAATAGCTCTTCAAAGATTTCACGGTACAGATAGGCTTCTTTGGAGCCCGGCGTGTTGTACGGGAAGCGGAAGCTGGCGGTTTCCAGTTGTTGGTCAGAAACCTGTTTTGCCGCCACCTCTTTCAGGGTGTCGATCCAGCTGTAACCTACGCCATCAGAGAACTGCTCTTTCTGACGCCATGCAACGCTTGCCGGCAGGTAGGACTCAAAACATTCACGAAGGATATGTTTTTCCATTTTGCCGTTGCCGCACATTTTATCCTGCGGGTTAATACGCATCGCCACGTCGAGGAATTTCTTATCGAGGAACGGTACACGAGCTTCCACGCCCCAGGCCGACATCGCTTTGTTGGCACGCGCACAGTCAAACATATGCAGTGCCTGAAGTTTGCGGACCGTCTCTTCATGTAACTCTTTGGCATTCGGCGCTTTATGGAAGTACAGGTAGCCACCGAAGACTTCATCAGAACCTTCGCCTGACAGCACCATCTTAATGCCCATCGCTTTGATCTTACGAGACATCAGGTACATCGGCGTAGAGGCGCGGATGGTCGTCACATCATAGGTTTCGATGTGGTAGATAACATCGCGGATCGCATCCAGGCCTTCCTGCACGGTGAAGTGAATTTCATGGTGCACGGTACCGAGGTGGTTTGCCACTTCCTGCGCGGCTTTCAGGTCAGGAGCACCTTCCAGGCCAACAGCAAAGGAGTGCAGCTGTGGCCACCAGGCTTCTGAACGCTCCTGATCTTCCACACGACGCGCGGCAAATTTCTTGGTGATGGCGGAAATCACAGAGGAATCCAGACCACCGGAAAGCAGCACGCCGTAAGGCACGTCGGACATCAGGTGGCTTTTAACGGAATCTTCCAGCGCCTGACGCAGCTCGGCTTTGTCGGTCACGTTGTCTTTCACTGCATCAAAATCGAACCAGTCGCGCTGGTAGTACTGGCGGATCTCGCCGTCTTTACTCCACAGATAGCTGCCTGCCGGGAACTCTTTAATGGTGCGGCAAACGGGCACCAGGGCTTTCATTTCAGAAGCCACATAGAAGTTACCGTGTTCATCATGTCCCATATACAGCGGGATAATCCCGATGTGATCGCGGCCGATCAGGTAGGCGTCTTTTTCGCTGTCATACAGTGCAAAGGCGAACATGCCTTGCAGGTCATCCAGAAACTCTGGTCCTTTCTCCTGATACAGCGCGAGGATAACTTCGCAGTCAGAACCGGTCTGGAAAGCGTAGCGGTCGCCGTATTCAGCGCGCAGCGCCTGATGGTTATAGATTTCACCGTTCACCGCCAGCGCGTGCGTTTTTTTCTCGTTATACAGCGGCTGTGCACCAGCGTTGACGTCAACAATAGACAGACGTTCATGCGCCAGAATCGCTTTATCACTGGCGTAAACGCCTGACCAGTCCGGGCCGCGATGGCGCATCAGGCGGGACAGTTCAAGAGCCTTTTTACGCAGTTCGCCTGCGTCAGTTTTAATATCCAGTACGCCGAAAATTGAACACATAACCTTCTCCGTTAACCCTGTTGCTTTGTAATGTTGCTTGCTTATGAAAATGCCGCAAAGGGGGAGGGCGCGCAAGGGTTTTACGGCCTAAAACAGAAATAGTGCAATGGCAATTGCTGAATGTTGAAAAATGAGTATGTCCTGAACGATTTTATTGATGATTATGCAATGAATGGTGGTTTTTGTTAGATGGAGTTGCGTTTATCAGGGCCAAAAATGAAAAACCACGCCCTGAGGCGTGGTTCTGAATCAGATGACGTCAATTTCATCAACTGAGGGGTAAATCCAGCTCGGCCGGAACGGCATGGAGTCGATATCGTCGAGGGTGGATACACCGGAAAGCACGAGGATCGTCTCAAGACCCGCCTGGAAACCGGCCAGAATGTCAGTTCTCAGGTTGTCGCCCACAATCACGGTCTGCTCAGAATGCGCCTGCATTTTGTTCAGTGCGGCGCGGATGATCCACGGGCTCGGTTTACCGACAACAAACGGCTTACGGCCGGAGATTTTTTCGATACCGGCACATAGCGCCCCGCAGGCCGGATAAAAACTGCGACCATGGGTGTCCGGGTTGGTCGCGATAAAGCGCGCGCCGTTGGCGACAAAGTACGCTGCTTTATGCATCATCTCCCAGTTAAAGGAGCGCGTTTCACCCACAATCACAAAGTCCGGGTTCACATCAGTGATGGTAAAGCCCGCTTTATACAGCTCGTGGATCAGCGCGCCTTCACCCACCACGTAGGCTTTTTTTCCTTCCTGACGTTTCAGAAAATCAGCCGTTGCCATTGCGGAGGTATAAAACACAGTGTCCGGCACGTCGACACCCGCCGTCGCAAAGCGGTTAGCCAGATCCTGACCGGTTTGGGAAGGGTAGTTCGTGAGAAGAACCAGTGGCATTCCTTTGTCGATGATGCGGTGTAAGAACTCCGCAGCACCCGGCACGGCAACGTTGTCGTGCATCAGCACGCCGTCGATATCACAAATTACATTCTTAATGGTCATGGACAATCCGACATCAAAAAAAGAAGGCGTTACTATAAGATCCGATCAGGATTCCAGCAAATGCTGGAGCAGGATCCCGTTAAGCATGGCGCGTTTTACCAGCGCGAAAGCACCAATCGCTGAGCGGTGATCCAGCGTTGAGCGCACCACCGGCAGGTTCTGGCGAAACGCTTTCAGCGCCTGGGTGTTAATACAGCCTTCAATAGCCGGTAATAACACTTTTTCAGCTTCGACGATCTCACCCGCGATCACCACTTTTTGTGGGTTAAACAGGTTGATGGCAATGGCAATGGTTTTACCCAGGTGGCGACCAACCTGTTCGATAACTTCACAGGCCAGCGCGTCGCCTTTGTTGGCGGCTTTGCAAATTGCACCAATTTTGCAGTCGTCGAGGGTCACGCGGCTTTGGTAACCCTGTTCAAGTAAGTGGCGGACCCGATTTTCTATTGCCGCGTTGGCGGCGATGGTTTCAAGGCAGCCGAAATTACCGCAGTGGCAACGCTCGCCCAGCGGCTCTACCTGAATATGGCCAATCTCACCCACGTTGCCGTTGCGGCCAATAAAAATGCGGCCATTAGAGATAATGCCTGCGCCCGTACCACGGTGAACACGCACCAGAATAGAGTCTTCACAGTCCTGACTCGCACCAAAATAGTGCTCTGCCAGCGCCAGAGAACGAATGTCATGGCCGACGAAGCAGGTCACTTTAAAGCGTTTTTCCAGCGCCTTAACCAGCCCCCAGTTCTCAACCTGGATATGTGGCATATAACGAATCACACCACTTTCAGGGTCGACCAGACCCGGCAGGATCACCGAAATAGCAATCAGCTCGCGGATCTTGCGCTGACAGGTTTCAATGAAGTGCGCGATGGTATTAAGCAGGGCGTGCTCCAGGGTTTCCTGGGTACGTTCCGGCAGCGGGTAATGTTCTTCGGCAATAGCTTTACTGCTCAGATCGTAGAGGGTAAGCGTAGTGTCATGACGGCCAAGACGGACGCCAATAGCCTGGAAGTTGCGGGTTTCGGTAACAATGGAGATAGCGCGGCGACCCCCGGTAGAGGCCTGCTGATCGACTTCTTTTATCAGGCCGCGCTCAATAAGTTGACGTGTAATTTTTGTCACACTGGCGGGAGCAAGCTGGCTTTGTTCGGCTATCTGAATGCGTGAGATTGGCCCGTGCTGGTCAATCAGGCGATAAACTGCCGCGCTGTTAAGTTGTTTAACGAGATCGACATTACCGATTTGAGCTTGTCCGCCTGGTGTCATACTTTTACTTACTCAGTGACGACCTCGTTACCATTAACGATGGTCTTAATAATTTTATAATCGTGTGTGAAGGCAGTCAGGTTTGCAATCATACCTGGCGCAATCCCACCGAGCTGTTTATCCACGCCCATCGCGCGAGCCGGATACAGTGTTGCCATACGCAGCACTTCATCAAGCGCGATACCGCAATGCTCGACCAGGTTACGCACCCCTTCGATCATGGTCAGCGCAGAGCCACTCAGCGTGCCGTTTTCGTCCACACACAGTCCATTGCGGTAGTATATTGTTTTACCAGCAAAAATGAACTGGTCAATATCTGCCCCTGCCGGTGCGGTTGCATCTGTTACCAGACACAGCTTATCGCCTTTCAGACGCTTGGCATTGCGGATGTTGGTGTAATCGACGTGTAACCCATCGGCAATAATGCCGCAGTAGACGTCTGGCTCATCCAGAATCGCGCCGACCAGCCCCGGTTCACGACCGGTGATGTATGGCATGGCATTATAAAGGTGGGTTGCGAAGGTAATGCCTGCGCGGAAGCCGATTTTAGCTTCTTTCAGCGTGGCATTAGAGTGGCCGGCAGACACCACAATCCCGGCCGCAGCCAGTTTGCTGATAACCTCTGGCCCGGTCATTTCTGGTGCCAGCGTCACTTTGGTGATTACATCGGCGTTGGCACACATGTAATCGACAAGCTCCGCGTCCGGTTTACGAACATAATCCGGGTTATGGGTGCCTTTCTTGACCATGTTCAGCCACGGTCCTTCCAGGTGCAGGCCCAGCGCCTGATTAGGGTATTTTGCAAGGTACTCGCGCATCACGCGGATACCTTTTTTCATCAGTTCATCGCTGCTGGTGATAAGCGTTGGCAGATAGCTGGTGCAGCCCGATTTTTCATTGGCTTTTTGCATGATTTCCAGCGTTTCAACGGTCACTGCTTCTGCGGTGTCGTTAAACTGCACGCCGCCGCAGCCGTTAAGCTGAACGTCGATAAAACCGGGGGAGATAATTGCTCCATTGAGTGAGCGCTGTTCAATCTCCGGCGGCAGTTCAGCCAGCGGACAGATACGTTCAATCAGGCCATTCGCGATAACAATCGCGTGGTCATCCAGAATTTCATGGCCGGTATAAATCCGACCGTGGGTTAAAGCATACATAACGACCCCCGGTTTAAAAATGCGACCGCCTCTTCGCAAAGAGGCGGTTATTCAATTACAGACCTTTGATGTTCTCAGCTTCTAACTCGTTGAAGTATTTCAGCGTCTTCACTTTCAGTTCCATGGTGGACGGCTCGTCGCACACAATAACTGATTTCGGGTGCAGCTGGAGACAGCTGATGGTCCACATGTGGTTAACGTTGCCTTCAACGGCCGCCTGGAGCGCCTGTGCTTTCACGCCGCCCAGCACCAGAATCATCACTTCTTCGGCATCCAGCAGGGTGCCCACGCCAACGGTCAGGGCGTATTTTGGAACCTGGTTAACGTCGCCGTCAAAGAAGCGTGAGTTTGCCACGCGAGTGTCATGGGTCAGGGTTTTAATACGCGTACGGGAAGCCAGAGATGATGCTGGTTCGTTAAACGCGATATGCCCATCGTTACCCACGCCACCCATGAACAGGTGGATTTTACCGTATGCGCGGATTTTTTCTTCGTACTGACGGCATTCCGCATCAATATCAGGCGCGTTTCCATTCAACAGGTTAATATTTTCAGCAGGGATATCAACGTGATCAAAGAAGTTGCGGTGCATGAAGCTGTGATAGCTCTCAGGATGTTCCTTTGGCAGGCCAACATATTCATCCATGTTGAAGGTCACAACATGTTTGAAGCTAACCTGGCCCGCTTTGTGCATTTCAACCAGTGCTTTGTATGCAGTCAGCGGTGTGCCGCCAGTCGGAAGACCAAGAACGAAAGGACGATCGGCGGTCGGTTTGAACGCATTAATGCGGTTAACGATATGACGAGCGGCCCATTTACCGACTTGTTCAGCTGTTGCCAGGGGAATCAGTCTCATTGTTCACCTCTAGAGTTAAAGTAAAAAAGTGGGCGGATGGCTATCGAACCTGAACTAAGAGTAACCTGGAACCTGTCAGGCTGGATGAATCCGTCTTGATTTTTTGAATGATAAAATAAGTTTTCACTGTTAGCCAGTGAAAGGGAGGGTTAATAACGATATTTGGTGACAAAAATCACAAAAAATACGTGTTTAATTTGCGATACGAATTAATTTTTCACACACTCAGAATGCCAGTGAATCATCAACCGTATATATAGGTTAGTGACACAATAAAAACACAGCTGAGAACGTGCCTTAAACGGGGTCTCATAGGGGGAAGAAAGTGAGTATTCTAGGTTATTTACAAAAGGTTGGCCGCGCGCTTATGGTGCCGGTTGCCACGCTGCCTGCCGCAGCGATATTAATGGGTATCGGTTACTGGATTGACCCGATAAGTTGGGGCGGCGATAACGCTCTGGCAGCGCTGTTTATTAAATCGGGCTCTGCCATTATCGATCACATGTCAGTCCTGTTCGCGATTGGTGTGGCTTATGGTATGTCCAAAGATAAAGACGGTGCGGCTGCGCTGACCGGCTTTGTCGGTTTCCTGGTGTTAACCACCCTCTGCTCCCCAGCAGCGGTATCCATGATTCAGAAAATCCCTCTGGATCAGGTTCCTGCCGCATTCGGGAAAATTGAAAACCAGTTCGTGGGTATCCTCGTCGGTATCATCTCTGCGGAACTGTACAACCGCTTTAGCGGCGTTGAGCTGCCAAAAGCGCTGTCCTTCTTCAGCGGACGCCGTCTGGTACCGATTCTGACCTCCTTCCTGATGATTGCTGTCGCATTCATCATGATGTACATCTGGCCGGTTATCTTTGACGGTCTGGTGAACTTCGGTGAGCACATTCAGAAACTGGGTTCTGTCGGTGCGGGCGTGTATGCGTTCTTCAACCGTCTGTTGATCCCGGTTGGTCTGCACCACGCGCTGAACTCCGTATTCTGGTTTGACGTTGCTGGTATTAACGATATTCCTAACTTCCTGGGTGGCGCACAGTCCATCGAAGCAGGTAAAGCGGTTGTGGGTATCACCGGTCGTTACCAGGCGGGCTTCTTCCCAATCATGATGTTCGGCCTGCCGGGTGCAGCGCTGGCTATCTACCACTGCGCGCGTCCAGAGAACAAAGCGAAAGTGCTGGGTATCATGATGGCGGGTGCGTTCGCAGCCTTCTTTACGGGTATCACCGAGCCGCTGGAATTCTCCTTCATGTTCGTGGCACCAGTACTGTATGTGATCCACGCCGTGCTGACCGGTATCTCTGTGTTCATCGCCGCAAGTATGCAGTGGATTGCCGGTTTTGGCTTCAGTGCGGGCCTGGTGGATATGGTGCTGTCTTCCCGTAACCCGCTGGCGACCCACTGGTGGATGCTGATCCCACAAGGTCTGGTGTTCTTCGCTATCTACTACGTGGTGTTCCGTTTCACTATCACCAAATTCAACCTGATGACCCCGGGTCGTGAACTGGCTGTTGCCGGTAGCGAAGCGGATGGTCAGGACGTGAATGTGAGCGCGGATAAAGACCAGGACGTTGCAGGTCTGGCGCGTCAGTACATTGCCGCTGTTGGTGGCTCTGACAACCTGACCGGTATCGATGCGTGCATCACCCGTCTGCGTCTGAACGTAAAAGATTCTTCCCTGGTGAACGAAGCGCTGGCAAAACGCCTAGGTGCATCCGGTGTTATCCGTCTGAACAAAACCAGCGTGCAGATTATCGTTGGCTTCGTGGCAGAAAAAATTGCTAACGCCATGAAAACCACCGGGCCGGTAGAGGCAGCAACCTCTGCTCCAGCAGCGGCGGCGCCAGCGGCGGCAAAACCTCAGGCTGTACCAAACGCAACCACCATTGCTGCACTGGTTTCCCCAGTGACCGGTGAAGTGGTTGCCATTGAGCAGGTACCTGACGAAGCCTTCGCCAGCAAAGCGGTCGGTGACGGTGTGGCGGTGAAGCCAACGGAAAAAACCGTGGTATCTCCGGCAGCCGGTACGATTGTGAAGATCTTCAACACCAACCATGCGTTCTGTCTTGAAACCGAAAAAGGCGCGGAAATCGTCGTCCACATGGGCATCGACACCGTAGCGCTGAACGGGAAAGGCTTTACCCGCCTGGTAGAAGAGGGGGCAGAAGTGGTTGCAGGTCAGCCGATTCTGGAAATGGATCTGGACTTCCTGAACGCCAACGCACGCTCCATGATTAGCCCGGTTGTGTGCAGCAACATCGACGACTTCAGCGGCCTGGTGCTTCAGGCGAAAGGTCAGGTGATTGCAGGTCAGACACCACTGTATGAGATTAAAGGCAAGTAATCGCTCCTGAGTAGAGTCATGCCTTAAGCGGCGGGGGTTATCCTCCGCCGCTTTTTTTTGCAGCATTTGCCCCCATTATTTACGTCCTGGACGTTTTAAAGGGTTGTCACTGCGCCCTGCTTATAAGATCATATGCCGTTATACGTTGTTTACGCTTTGAGGAACCTACGATGAGTGAGGCTGAAGCCCGCCCGAGTAACTTTATTCGTCAGATCATCGATGAAGATCTGGCCAGTGGTAAGCACACCACAATTCATACCCGTTTTCCGCCGGAGCCGAATGGCTACCTGCATATTGGTCATGCGAAATCTATCTGCCTGAACTTTGGCATTGCGCAAGACTATAAAGGGCAGTGCAACCTGCGTTTCGATGACACCAACCCAGTAAAAGAAGACATCGAATACGTTGAGTCCATCAAGAACGACGTGCAATGGCTGGGCTTCAACTGGTCTGGCGATATCTGCTACTCCTCTGACTATTTCGATCAGCTGTTTGCTTACGCAGTAGAGCTTATCAACAAAGGTCTGGCGTATGTCGACGAGCTTTCTGCCGACGAAATCCGTGAATACCGCGGCTCGCTGACCGCGCCGGGTAAAAACAGCCCGTACCGCGACCGTAGCGTAGAAGAGAACCTGGCGCTGTTTGAAAAAATGCGTGCCGGTGGTTTCGAAGAAGGCAAAGCCTGTCTGCGTGCCAAAATCGATATGGCGTCACCGTTCATCGTGATGCGCGATCCGGTGCTGTACCGCATTAAGTTCGCGGAACACCATCAGACCGGCAACAAGTGGTGCATCTACCCGATGTACGATTTCACCCACTGCATCAGCGATGCGCTGGAAGGGATCACCCACTCTCTGTGTACGCTGGAATTCCAGGACAACCGTCGTCTGTACGACTGGGTGCTGGATAACATCACCATTCCTGTGCATCCACGTCAGTACGAGTTCTCTCGTCTGAATCTGGAATACACCGTGATGTCCAAGCGTAAGCTGAACCTGCTGGTCACTGACAAGCACGTTGAAGGCTGGGATGACCCACGTATGCCGACCATCTCTGGCCTGCGTCGTCGTGGTTATACCTCTGCGTCCATTCGCGAGTTCTGCAAACGTATCGGCGTCACCAAGCAGGATAACACCATTGAGATCGCCTCTCTGGAATCCTGCATCCGTGAAGATCTGAACGAAAACGCACCACGTGCGATGGCTGTTATCGATCCGGTTAAACTGGTTATCGAAAACTACCCGCAGGGTGAAAGCGAGCTGGTGTCCATGCCTAACCATCCGAGCAAGCCGGAAATGGGCAGCCGCGACGTGCCGTTCAGCGCTGATATCTGGATCGACCGTGCTGACTTCCGCGAAGAAGCGAACAAGCAGTACAAGCGTCTGGTGCTGGGTAAAGAGGTGCGTCTGCGTAACGCGTACGTGATCAAAGCTGAGCGCGTAGAGAAAGATGCAGAAGGCAATATCACCACTATCTTCTGTACCTATGATGCAGAGACTCTGAGCAAAGATCCGGCTGATGGCCGTAAAGTGAAAGGCGTTATCCACTGGGTGAGCGCAGCACACGCGCTGCCGGTTGAGATCCGCCTGTACGACCGTCTGTTCAGCGTACCTAACCCAGGTGCAGCGGATGACTTCCTGGCAACCATCAACCAGGAATCTCTGGTTATCAAGCAGGGCTTTGCCGAACCTTCACTGAAAGACGCTGAAATCAGTAAAGCGTACCAGTTTGAGCGTGAAGGTTACTTCTGCCTGGACAGCCGTTACAGCACCGCAGAAAAACCGGTATTTAACCGTACTGTGGGTCTGCGTGATACTTGGGCTAAAGTCGGCGAATAATAACGCTTGCCTGGTCAATGAGAAACAAACGCCGCTTATTGCGGCGTTTTTTTTATTTAATGATCATGCCATTAACGCCATGGCGAAAGAAATATTGCTAAATAAGGAGGTCAATGAGCTGCTACTTATTTTTCTCAAAAAAAGTTTGAGGATTTACGGAAAGGCAGAACCGGTGGAAATAAACGCAAACCTCTCTAATTAGCCTCTGAATTTAATGGCTTTCCCGCGTGAAATCTCGCTTCACGCGAAATGTTACAAAGCACTACCAATTATGTGCACTTCGTCATAATCCTGACTTTTGCCCGCTAAAAAGCATTGATAATTCGCGTCGCGAAAAATACCCTAAAGACGGTAGTTAATTCGAGGGTATTTCTAACTACCCCTGACCATTTGGTCTTTTATATTTTCCGCCGTTTTAGGCGTTTTAATTCGTCAAAGAGGAATAATCTATGCGTACGTTCAGTGGCAAACGTAGTGCGCTGGCGCTGGCTATTGCCGGTGTGACAGCAATGTCGGGCCTGGTTGTCGCTCCAGAAGCTAAGGCGGCAGGTTTCATCGATGATTCTACTCTCACGGGCGGTATCTATTACTGGCAGCGTGAACGTGACCGTAAAGACGTCACCGAAGACAAATACAAAACTAACCTTTCTCACTCCACCTGGAACGCCAACCTGGATTTCCAGTCTGGTTATGCCGCCGATATGTTCGGCCTGGATATTGCGGCATTCACCGCAATTGAAATGGCAGAAAATGGCGACAGCGGCCACCCGAACGAAATTGCATTCTCTTCCAGCAACAAAGCATATAAAGAAGACTGGTCAGGGGATAAGAGCGGAGTCAGCCTTTATAAAGCGGCTGCGAAATTCAAATATGGCCCGGTATGGGCACGTGCAGGTTATATTCAGCCAACCGGACAAACGCTGTTAGCGCCGCACTGGAGCTTTATGCCTGGTACTTATCAGGGTGCAGAAGCTGGCGCGAATTTTGACTACGGCGATGCAGGCGCATTGAGCTTCTCGTATATGTGGACCAACGAGTATAAAGCGCCGTGGCATATCGAGATGGATAAGTTTTACCAGAACGATAAAAAAACCAAAGTTGATTATCTTCACTCGCTGGGTGCGAAGTACGATTTCAAAAACGACCTGGTTCTGGAAGCCGCATTTGGTCAGGCTGAAGGCTATATCGACCAGTATTTTGCCAAAGCAAGCTACAAGTTTGATATTGCGGGCAGTCCGCTGAGCACCAGCTATCAGTTCTACGGTACGCGCGACAAAGCCAGCAGCGGCACTGTCAACGATATTTACGACGGCACGGCGTGGTTGCAGGCGTTAACCTTCGGCTACAAAGTGGGCCAGGTCGATTTACGTCTTGAAGGGACATGGGTGAAGGCCGAAGGCCAGCAGGGTTACTTCCTGCAACGTATGACCCCAACGTACGCCTCTTCAAACGGTCGTCTGGATATCTGGTGGGATAACCGTTCAGACTTTAACGCCGATGGCGAAAAAGCCGTCTTCTTTGGTGCCATGTATGACCTGAAAAACTGGAATCTGCCGGGCTGGGCGGTGGGGGCTTCCTACGCTTACGCATGGGATGCAAAACCGGGCGATATGGCCACTCCTGACGCGTATTACGACCCGAACTATCGTCTGAAAGAGTCCTCTTACAGCCTGGATGCGATTTACACCCTTCAGGATGGTCGCGCGAAAGGCACGATGTTCAAACTGCACTTCACTCAGTACGACAACCACTCCGATATCCCAAGCTACGCGGGCGGTTACGGCAACATCTTCCAGGATGAACGTGACGTGAAATTCATGGTTATTGCCCCGTTCACAATCTTCTGATGAGCAGACCGGCGGGTTAAGTCCCGCCGGAATGGAGACTGAAAATGATGAAAAAAATCATAATCGTCGCGATGATGGCATCGGGGCTGGTGGCTTGTGCACAAACTCAGGCACCGAAAGAGGACTCACGTCTGAAAGAGGCTTACAGCGCCTGTATAAATACCGCTGAAGGCTCGCCAGAGAAAGTCGAAGCCTGCCAGAGCGTGCTTAATGTGCTGAAGAAGGAGAAGGCGCATGAGCAGTTCGCAACTCAGGAAAACGTCCGCGTGATGGATTACCAGGCCTGTATCCAGGCGCGTAAAACCGGAAACGATCAGGAAGTGGCAAAACGTTGCGATCAGATCTGGAAAGAAATTCGCAGTAACAACGCAAATTGATGATACGCCATCATGCCCGTTAGGGGATGAGAACAATGCAGGCCCGGTGAGCATAGCGTCACCGGGCTTTTTTTATGCCAGATGACAGGCAAAAAAAAGCCAACCTTTCGGCTGGCTCAGAGTATGAAAAAGGTACTTACTTCGCGTCGTGCGCGTGATCATTTTCGCGGCAATCGCCTTCTGCACAGTGGCCGTACAGGTACAGGCTGTGGTTGGTCAGACGGATGCCATGACGGGCAGCGATTTCACGCTGGCGCGCTTCGATAGAGTCGTCACTAAATTCAATGACCTTGCCACAGTCGAGGCAGATCAGGTGATCGTGGTGGTGCTGCTGGGTCAGTTCGAAGACAGATTTACCGCCTTCGAAGTTATGACGGGTAACAATGCCCGCGTCATCAAACTGGTTCAGCACGCGATAAACGGTTGCCAGCCCAATTTCTTCACCCATGTCGATAAGACGCTTGTAAAGGTCTTCCGCACTGACATGGTGATTGTCTGGCCCCTGAAGCACTTCAAGGATTTTTAACCGAGGAAGCGTAACTTTCAGGCCAGCCTTCTTTAATGCGGTATTGTTGTCAGTCATGCGGAATCTGTCCTGTTGCTAAACGATTCACTTCTAAGGAAGAAGTGACAGAGAATGCACTTGGGATAATGCGTTTCATTATAGAACTGCCATGTCTAAATGAAAACTGCAAGTCTCAAGCAAAGTATGCATATAAAAACGTGGTATCACCAACAAACTTGTTCGATGGCACCCACGTTTTACCAGGGGGATATTGTACAGGTCTGAACGAAAAAGTTAAAAGTTTGTAGCAATTAATTTAATCGGTTTGACCCGCTACGCGGGCGCAACCGAAGTTGCGCCGCTTGTCATCAGGCGTTAAGAATGTCGTCCAGGTTCAACTCTTCGCGGATCTGTTTAACCCATTTTTCAACGCGTTCTGCGGTCAGCTCAGGCTGGCGGTCTTCATCGATGGCCAGTCCCACAAAGTGATCATCGTCGGCCAGCCCTTTAGAGGCTTCGAAATGGTAACCTGCGGTAGGCCAGTGACCCACGATAGCCGCGCCGCGTGGTTCGATGATGTCGCGGATGGTGCCCAGCGCGTCACAGAAGTATTCTGCGTAGTCTTCCTGATCGCCACAACCGAACAGCGCAACCAGCTTACCGTTGAAATCAACTTCTTCCAGAGTCGGGAAGAAATCGTCCCAGTCGCACTGTGCTTCGCCGTAGTACCAGGTTGGAATACCCAGCAGCAGGATGTCATAGCCTTCGAGATCTTCTTTGCTGCTCTTGGCAATGTCATGCACATCGGCAACATCTTTACCGAGCTGTTTTTGAATGTTTTTTGCGATATTTTCGGTATTGCCGGTATCACTGCCGAAGAAAATGCCGATGATTGCCATGAGTAAAATAACCTCTTGAAACTTAATGGTATGGTGGCGCAATTTGTCCACGGATAAGGGCAATAATAGCAGAACAGACAACCCTGCGGAAACAGCTATCACGCAGGACTGCACTCTGTGCTACATGAAAAGGGTGAGAAAGGGAGTTTTCTGACTTATGCCTTGCTGTGCAATTTTTCGAGTTGCGCGATCAACATCTCTTCAATCAGCTCGCTGCGGCTGATATCACGGGCGCTGGCAAGCTCGTTGAGTGCATCAACGGCATCGGCGTTGAGTTTCAGTTCGACACGCTTAAGCCCACGATTTTTATCGCGTTTAAGCTGGTTGCGTTTATTAATACGCAGCTGTTCATCGCGCGAAAGCGGATTTGTCTTGGGTCGTCCCGGGCGACGCTCATTCGCGAACAGATCTATTGTCGTGCGGTCCGTTTGTTCTTTGGCCATGATTTTGAGACTTCGGGGGAAAACAAGCCGCCCTGCTATTGCCCGGGCGATAAGCGCGCCATCATACATCACCCACATCGGCACGCCAACGACTGGAAGCCCGCTGGCTTCCAGTCGCTGTCTTTTTAATCAATTCGCAGTATCAGAGAGATAGCGGCGGATTGCACGAAGCACCGCTTCTGGTTTTTCAGCGTGAACCCAGTGCCCGGCTCCGGCGATAACATGAGCGCGCGCTTCGGGGAACTGCCTGATCAATTCATCACGGCAGGCTTCGGTGACATACGGCGAATTGCCGCCGCGCACAAACAGGGTAGGGTGTGGCCAGGCCGGAACCGGCTGCCAGCCAACGATTTCTGAATATTGATCCCACAGCACCGGCACGTTGAAGCGCCACTGGCCGTCGACAAACGATTTCAGCAGAAACTGCACCACACCTTCTTCATTAAGATGTTCGCGCATGATGGCGGCGGCCTGCTGGCGGGTGGAAACACCGGCATCGGTCACCGCATTGATAGCGGCAAAGATCTCATCGTGGCGACGCACGTCATAATCCACGGGCGCAACGTCAATCACCACCAGGCCGCTAATGCGCTCCGGGGCGAGCGCGGTCAGGGCCATAACGGCTTTGCCTCCCATTGAATGCCCGATCAGCGTCACCTTTTCGAGGTGATTGGCATCCAGCGTATCCAGAAGATCCTGCGCCATTGCGGCGTACGTCATTTCTGGCGAGCGCCCGGAAAGGCCGTGGTTACGCATATCCACCTGCAAAATATCGTGATCGGTAACCAGATCCCGCGCCAGCACCCCGAGGTTATCCAGGCTGCCAAAAAGGCCGTGAACCAGTACGATGGGAGAATTATTGTTCGGCGATTGTGCAGATTGCGCTCGGGTATTCAATTTCATGGCAAAGTTCTTTTTTTACGTATGTCAGGTTAGGGTATCATGTTGACCATTCTGCCGCCCGGCTGCAAGGATCCAGTTTAATCTGACTTTTGCCGCCAACCTGGCTTGACGCTATCCGCTGTTGGGATTTGACCTTATAATCCCAACGACTTGTATTCAGATAAGATATCGCACTGGATTAAGATGAAAACAATCGAAGTTGATGACGAACTCTATCAGTATATCGCCAGCCAAACGCGGCATATCGGGGAGAGCGCGTCCGACATTTTACGGCGTATGCTTAAAATTTCCGCCGCCTCACAGCCTGTCACTCCTGTCGCGAAAGATGTCGTGTCTCAGCCGAGCGTAGCGGTGCAAGCCAAACCCGCTATGACACCTGCGAAAGACAAAGTTCGTGCGATGCGCGAACTACTGCTGTCTGATGAGTATGCAGAACAGAAGAAAGCGGTTAACCGCTTTATGCTGGTGCTGTCTACACTCTACTCACTGGATAACAAAGCGTTTGCTGAAGCGACCGAGTCGCTGCATGGTCGTACTCGCGTCTATTTTGCGGGCGACGAGCAGACGCTGTTGCAAAATGGCAATCAAACCAAACCCAAACACGTGGCTGGTACCCCGTATTGGGTGATCACCAATACCAACACCGGGCGCAAGTGCAGCATGGTCGAACACATCATGCAGTCTATGCAGTTCCCGGCGGAATTGATTGAAAAGGTTTGCGGTACAATTTAACCCTTGCATAAGAAGGACCAGGCAATGGCAAATCACAGCCGTGCAGGCCAACCTGCACAACAAAGCGATTTGATTAACGTCGCCCAACTGACCGCTCAGTACTATGTGCTGAAGCCGGTGGTAGGTAACGCGGAACACGCAGTGAAGTTTGGTACATCTGGCCACCGCGGTAGCGCGGGGCGCCACAGCTTTAACGAACCGCATATTCTGGCCATTGCCCAGGCCATCGCGGAAGAGCGCGCTAAAAATGGCGTTACTGGTCCGTGCTATGTAGGGAAAGATACCCACGCCTTGTCTGAGCCTGCATTTATTTCCGTACTGGAAGTGTTGGCCGCCAATGGCGTAGACGTCATTGTGCAGGAAAACAACGGCTTTACCCCAACGCCGGCGGTGTCCAACGCGATTCTGGTGCACAACAAAAAAGGTGGTGCGCTGGCTGACGGTATCGTTATTACGCCATCCCACAACCCGCCGGAAGACGGTGGTATCAAATACAACCCACCTAACGGCGGCCCGGCTGATACCAACGTCACCAAAGTGGTGGAAGATCGTGCTAACGCCCTGCTGGCGGATGGCCTGAAAGGTGTGAAACGCATTGCTCTGGATGCCGCGATGGCGTCTGGTCATGTGAAAGAGCAGGATCTGGTGCAGCCGTTTGTTGAAGGGCTGGCGGATATCGTCGATATGGCGGCTATCCAGAAAGCGGGCCTGAAACTGGGTGTGGATCCGCTTGGCGGCTCCGGTATCGAATACTGGAAACGTATCGCAGAGCATTACAAGCTGGATCTGACTATCGTGAACGATCACGTCGATCAGACTTTCCGCTTTATGCATCTGGATAAAGACGGTGCTATCCGTATGGATTGCTCCTCTGAATGCGCGATGGCTGGCCTGCTGGCGCTGCGCGACAAATTCGACCTGGCGTTTGCTAACGACCCGGATTATGACCGTCACGGTATCGTCACCCCGGCAGGGTTGATGAACCCGAACCACTATCTGGCGGTAGCGATCAACTATCTGTTCCAGCACCGTCCACAGTGGGGCAACGATGTTGCCGTGGGTAAAACGCTGGTGTCCTCTGCGATGATTGACCGCGTGGTTGATGCGCTGGGCCGCAAGCTGGTGGAAGTGCCGGTTGGCTTCAAATGGTTTGTTGATGGCTTGCATGACGGCAGCTTCGGCTTTGGTGGTGAAGAAAGCGCGGGCGCATCCTTCCTGCGTTTTGACGGCACACCATGGTCAACCGATAAAGACGGCATCATTATGTGTCTGCTGGCGGCAGAGATTACTGCAGTAACCGGGAAAAACCCGCAGGAGCACTACAATGAGCTGGCTGCACGTTTTGGTGCGCCAAGCTACAACCGTATTCAGGCTTCTGCGACCTCTGCGCAGAAAGCCGCACTGTCTAAACTGTCCCCGGAAATGGTGAGCGCTAACACCCTGGCCGGAGACCCTATCACGGCACGCCTGACGGCAGCGCCTGGTAACGGTGCCTCTATTGGCGGTCTGAAAGTGATGACCGACAACGGCTGGTTCGCCGCGCGTCCGTCCGGTACGGAAGATGCGTACAAAATCTATTGTGAAAGTTTCCTCGGCGACGAACACCGTAAGCTGATTGAGAAAGAAGCGGTGGAGATTGTCAGCGAAGTGCTGAAAAACGCGTAAATGCTAATCTGGTGCGGACTGATGCCCTCACCCCGGCCCTCTCCCACAGGGAGAGGGTGAAAACATTAAAAACGGCAACCCTTGGGTTGCCGTTTTGCTTTTCCTAACTGTGTTTATTCTTCAATTCAAACCGCGGTGAGACTAAACCGTACAGCGTCCAGCCCATAAAGGTCACCATCGCGCCATAAAGCATCGCTTCCTGGCCGGACGAATAGAGCGCATAGAAGCTGTAAATCGCCCCAATCAGCGCCACGATGTTGGCCACTCTGGCTTTGCCCGGATCGACTTTCGCTACCTTCTGAATAATCACCAGTGCCGCCATCGACAGGATGTACGGAATGATGTTCGTGACTACCGCCAGGTTTACCAGCACGTTGAACTGGCTGTTCAGCGACGGGCTGATGGTCATCAGCGACAAACCACTCTGGAAGATAACAATCGCTAACATGCCCTGCACCGGCGCATCTGCTTTCGTCACGCGGGAGAAGATTTTCGGGAAATAACCTTCGTCTGCGGATGACTTAAACACCTGTGCAATAGTGAACTGCCAGCCGAGCAGTGAGCCACAGCAGGACATCACCATCAGCCCCATGATCACTTTCCCGACGGTTGGGGTAAACATCTGCGCAAAAGCCAGCCCGAATGGCGCGGTGGAGTTGGCGAGATCCATGTTAGGCACAATCCCCGCAATCACGTTAGTTGAAACGATGTAGATAACGGCCGCGCCCAGCGTACCGCCCAGTACGGCAATCGGGACGTTCTTTTCCGGGTTTTCCACAACTTCGGCATTCGCACAGGCGGATTCCAGACCGAGGAATGCCCACAGCGTCATGGCGATAGATGACCCCACCGCAGTAAAGAACGGTACATTGTGCGGGTTCCAGGAGTTGGCATACAACGTAGGGCTAAACCAGAACCAGCCGATGATGCACAATCCCACCACCGGGATGATCACCCCCCAGACGGTGATGCTGCTGATCTGCCCGGTGATGCGCGCACCACCGAAGTTCGCAATGGTACAGATCCACAACACACAAATAGTGGCGATACCGATTTGTACCGGACTGAGCGTGGCACCGAACAGTTCGGTACCGTAACCGACAGCCGAAATGGCAATTGCCACGTTGGCAATCAGCAACGACACACCGTAGGTATAGTTGGCCATAAAGTTGCCCGACTTGCCGAAGGCATACTCCGCATAACCACCCATGCCGCCTGATTTACGGCTGAACATCCCGCACTTGGCAAAGGCCCACGCCAGCGCCATTGAGCCAACGGCAGTCACCAGCCAGGAGATAATCGAGATCGTACCGACTTCTGCGAGCTTGGTAGGCAGCATGATAATTCCCGACCCCATCATGTTTACCATGGTGAGGATGGTCAGCTGCACCACGCCCATCTTGTTAGACTTACTCATAATTTTTCTCCTTTCAGCAGCGAAGGCTGAGCGGCAGGTTGCTTGATGACGTTACAGCGAACGTGTTTGCGGCCGTCACACTCTTCCACGTACACGCCCTGAAGCTCTGGCGCAAAGCCTGGCAGCAGGTTGATCCCTTCTTCCAGCGCGGCAAAGTAACGCAGCACTGCACCGCCCCAGACTTCGCCCGGCACAACGCACAGCACGCCTGGTGGGTAAGGGAGGGCACCTTCGGCGGCAATACGGCCTTCGGCATCGCGCAGGGACACCAGCTCGACCTCACCGCGCAGGTAGGCATAGTTGGCATCCTGGGGTGACATCATCACGCGCGGGAAATGAGACTTACGGAACATCTCTTTTTGCAGCTGTTTCACGTTATTACGCGCATACAGGTCGTGCATTTCCTGGCAAATCTGCCGCAGGGAATAGTCGGCGTAGCGTTCCGGGTATTGCTTACAAATCGACGGCAGCACCTCTTTTAACGGAGCATCGGTCTGGAGCAGTTTTTCGAAGCGCACCAGCTGAGCCACAAGCTGCTGCAATTTGCCCATATCCTCTGCCGGGGTCAGCAGGAACAGGATGGAGTTCAGGTCGCATTTTTCCGGAACAATGCCGTTTTCGCGCAGGAAGTTCGCAAGAATGGTCGCCGGGACGCCGAAATCCTCGTACTCACCGGTACGGGCGTTGATACCCGGTGTGGTCAGCAGCAGTTTACACGGATCGATAAAGTACTGATGCTCGGCATAACCTTCAAAGGCGTGCCAGTTCTCGCCGGGGACAAAGTGGAAGAAGCGCAGGTCAGTGGCGATTTCTGCCGTATCCCAGCTCTCCCACGGGCGGCCATCGACGCTTTCCGGTACGAACGGACGAAGGAACTGGCAGTTTTGCAGAATAAGTTTGCGTGCTTCGATACCCGTGACCACGCAATCCATCCACATGTTGCGACCGCTCTGTCCCTCATGCATCCGGGCGTTGATATCGAGTGCGGCAAACAGCGGATAGAACGGGCTGGTGGAGGCGTGCATCATAAAGGCGTTGTTGAGACGCTTATGCGGCACATAGCGCTGCTGGCCTTTGATGTGACTGTCTTTTTTGTGGATCTGCGAAGTTTGCGAGAAGCCAGCCTGCTGTTTATGCACCGACTGGGTCACCAGAATGCCCGGATCGTTTTCGTTCAGCTCCAGCAGCAGCGGCGAGCAGTCGGCCATCATCGGGATAAATTGCTCGTAGCCCACCCACGCAGAGTCAAACAGGATGTAGTCACACAGGTGGCCAATGTTATCCACCACCTGGCGGGCGTTATAAATGGTGCCATCGTAAGTACCAAGCTGGATCACCGCCAGTCGGAACGGGCGCTGGTCACGGGCACGGCCCGGGGCGACTTCGGCGACCAGTTCGCGAAGATAGCTTTCTTCGAAGCAGTGCGCGTCAATCCCGCCAATAAAACCGTACGGGTTACGTGCTGTTTCCAGATAAACCGGCGTCGCACCAGCCTGTAACAGCGCTCCGTGGTGGTTGGATTTGTGGTTATTACGATCGAACAGCACCAGGTCGCCAGGCGTCAGCAGGGCGTTTAAAACCACTTTGTTTGATGATGACGTGCCGTTCAGCACAAAGTAGGTTTTATCGGCATTAAACACTTTTGCGGCATGTTGCTGGGCAATACACGGGGCACCTTCGTGGATCAGCAAATCGCCCATGGCCACATCTGCGTTGCACAGATCCGAACGGAACAGCGTTTCGCCAAAGAAATCAACAAACTGATTTCCGGCAGGATGACGGCGGAAGAATTGACCACCCTGATGCCCCGGGCAGTCAAACGCGCTGTTACCTTGTTTGACATAGTCTACCAGGGCGCGGAAGAACGGCGGACGCAGCTGGGTTTCGTACTTCTGTGCGGCGGCTTCAAGCTGGCGGCCATAGAAATCATTGCTGGTGTCAGAGTATTCAAAAACACCCTGAATACGGGACAAATATTCTGCCGGAACAATTTCTTCTTTATGTGTGGCAATAAAGATGGGGATCCCAAATCCCGTTGCTTCTATTTCTTCTATAGCACCACTGGAAATATCGCTGATGGCCAAAACTACGGCAGCAACATCAATATAATCAGAAGCACTCACATCCACCATTTCGCGCGTGGTGGTAAAGCAATCAGGACATGAACGGCTGGCAGCAATTTTTAAATTTTTCATCTTTATCTCTTTATTTTAGGCAATAGGAGGCCTTCGATTCTTTGCAATGAAAAAATCGACAATTTACCGGAATAAAAAGCAAAGCCTGACCTCTGATAAAAAAATCAGTTAATTGCTTTTTACAGAATTAAATCCAGTCCGTCCGGCTACGGAAGAGCCTGGATCAAGAGAAATGAGCGCACGTGTTCACAGGCAGTTGCCTGTAAAATAAAGTTTTTCAGAATGACCTGTAAGCAGATGCGCCAGAAGTCGAAGGACTACCGGGCATTAAAGAGATGAAAGTCGAAGCAGTTACGGTGGGCAAACATCATAATATGAGTTGTCCGCCTTATATGGGGCATTAAACGATTGTTGTTTTCCATGTGTATTTTCCTTTCAGTAATTGAAAGCATGGTCATTTTATCCAGGAAAAGGCGGTAAACCGTGAAGGAGATCAACAATAATCGATCAGATCAGAAATAAATATTCTGATTTACTGAATAACGCAGATCAAAATGCTGTTTTGTATGTTTAATGTTAATACTCTGTTTTTATATTGTTTGAATTGACGGAAAATAAGCCGTAAATAACGGCTTTGTTATTTTTTAATATAAATTTCGGAGGGTTTTAAGATAAAACAAAATTAAAATGAATAACTATTCAAATCATGAACCGATAACCGATACCGGTTTCAGTTAATAAATGACGAGGACGCGCGGGGTCGACTTCGAGTTTCTGGCGAAGGTGTCCCATATATATGCGTAAATAGTGACTATGTTCGACAGCATTGGGTCCCCAGACCTGATTTAACAGCTGACGCTGGGTGAGGACCTTACCGTGGTTGTTGAGCAAAACAGCGAGCAGGCGAAATTCAATCGGGGTGAGGTGGATTTCTTCTTCACCGCGCTGAATGCGCCGCGACGCTAAATCAACCTGAATGTCAGAAAAGGTATACACCGGCTCTGAAGGGGTGGTGGCGCTGTGTCGGCGCAGCGCCACGCGAAGCCGGGCCTGAAGTTCGCCAATCCCAAAGGGCTTAATCAGATAGTCGTCAGCCCCGGCATCGAGTGCCGCGATTTTATCTGTCTCTTCGGTACGGGCCGAGAGCACCAGAATGGGCATCTGACTCCACTGGCGCACTTCGCGGATGAAATCGATGCCATCGCCATCCGGTAGCCCCAGATCGAGAATGACAAGGTCCGGCTTGCGGGTTGCGGCTTCGATAAGGCCACGCTGGAGCGTCCCCGCGTCATGAACGCGCAGGCCGTCTCCTTCCAGCGCGGCGCGCAGAAAACGACTAATCGCGAGTTCATCTTCAACAATCAGGACGTTAATCACAAATCCTCTGGTAATTCATCAAGTTCTGGCGGGGGATCAAGAGGAAGTGTAACACAGAAATGCGCGCCACCTTCCGGGCGGTTCGCCGCCGAAATGGTTCCTCCATGCACATCAATGATAGCCTGGCAAATCGCCAGCCCAAGCCCGACTCCCGGAATGGCTGATTCCTTATTCCCGCGCGCGAATTTCTCAAAAATAGCGTGCTCCTGCCCGGCAGGAATGCCTGGCCCGGTGTCCCAGACGTCGAGCTGCAAGGTATGTTCCTCTACCGTTGCGTTAATGCCAATACGCGCTTTCTGCCCCGCATATTTAGCGGCATTTTCCAGCAGGTTGATCAGCACGCGTTCGAACAGCGGCCCGTCAACGTGGATCAGCGTAAGCGGCTCTGGCAGGTTCAGCTCAATATGCCGACCGCCCATTCCCGGCTCGAGCATTTTTAAGGCGCTGCCGACCACTTCCTCAAGCGTCAGCCACTCTTTTTTGAGGTTAAAACCGCCGGACTGAATGCGTGCCATATCCAGTAAGTTATTCACCAACCGGGTGGTATTGAGCACATGCTGGCGTATTTCACTGGCCTGCATGGCGTGGCTCGATCCTTCCGCCGCCAGGTCTAGCGTCAGGATCTCTGACTGACCAAACAGCACGGTGAGCGGGGTACGCAGGTCGTGCGACAGCGCCGCCAGCAGGGAGTTACGAATGCTCTCGCGTTCGCTGGCAAGCCTTGCCTGCTCTTCGCTGGCGGTGAGCGCCAGACGCTCAAGCGCGCTGGCGACCAGCAGGGTAAATGTCTCCAGCAGACGCTGTTGCTCAGGGATCATCAGCTGGCGCAGGTTGGTGGGTTCGACAATCACCAGCCCCTGATTTTTGTCGGCACTGCGTAGCGGCAGGATCTGGTAAGGCACGCCTGGCAGCGTATCGGTCCCGGCACCGGCGGGTAAACCCTTGTCAAAACTCCAGCGGGCAATGGCTTCATCCCAGGGCGTCATGCCGGTGGCTGACGTCAGTGGACGCAACACGCCATGCTCGTCAGGTAATAAAATCAGGTTGCTGGCGTGAAACGTCGAGCGAATAAACTGCTCGCTGGTCTGGACGATATCCAGCGGTGTGCGGCCCACCGCCAGGGATTTGGACATCTCGTACAGATGGCGAGTGCGCTGTTCTCGATAGCGGGCAATCCGCGCCTGATAGCGAACGCCCGCCGTCAGATTCCCGATAACCAGCCCCACGGTAAGCATCACGCCAAACGTCAGGATGTACTGCACATCCGACACCGCCAGCGTGCCGCGCGGGGCAATAAAGAACAGATCGAAGCTCACCACGTTGATAACCGTCGCCAGTACCGACGGCCAGCGGCCGAAGAAAAGCGCCACCACTACCACACCCAGCAGGTAAATCATCACCAGGTTAGCGGCGTCAAAGGCGATCAGCCACTGGCTGGCAATCAGGGTTATCAAGGCGCAAAGTACGACAGCCACAAGGCAGCCGCGGATCTGAATACGCCATTTATCACTAAACGCCCGGGCATCCGGCAGGCGGCCAGGCAGGGGAGAGGGTTTGTCATCAAGCGCTACAATCACCAGGTCCAGATCCGGTGCGCGTCGGGCCAGCTTATCGGCAAAGGATTCGCGGCTAAACCAGCGGCGATGCTGACGTCGACCAATCACGATTTTGCCGAGATTGTGTTCGCGTGCATAGCGCAGAATGGCTTTATCTTCTAACGGGTCAGAAAGGGTGGCAGTTTCAGCGCCAAGCTCCTGGGCCAGCCGGAGCGAGCTCAGGATCGCCCGGCGCTGGTTTTCCGGCAGAGCATGAAGACGAGGGGTTTCGACATACACCGCGTGCCAGACGCTACCAAATTTTGCCGCCAGCCGGGCGGCTGTACGGATAAGTTTTTCATTGCCGCTGCCGTGATCGATGCACAGCAGAATGGCATCCCGCGTGTGCCAGACGCGCTCTTGTCCTTGCAGGTCACGCCAGGCGCGCATCTGATCGTCAACGCGGTCTGCCGTGCGGCGCAGGGCCAGCTCGCGCAGGGCAATCAGGTTGCCTTTGCGAAAGAAATGTTCGATAGCGCGTTCGGCCTGGCCTGAGATATACACCTTACCTTCGTGCAGACGCTGGCGCAGATCGTCAGGAGGAAGGTCAACCAGCACCACCTCATCGGCAGAGTCGAAGAACGGATCCGGCACGGTTTCCCGCACCTGAATACCGGTGACACCGCTGACCACGTCGTTCAGGCTCTCCAGATGCTGAACGTTCACCGTCGTAAAAACGTCGATGCCCGCTTCCAGAAGCTCCTCGACGTCCTGCCAGCGCTTAGGGTGACGTGAGCCTGGCGCATTGCTGTGCGCCAGTTCGTCCATCAGGATAAGCGCCGGGCGGCGGGCGAGGGCTGCATCCAGATCGAACTCAGTGACCAGACGTCCACGGTGGCTGATGCGGCGTGCCGGCTGCGTGGCAAGCCCGGTCAGCAGCGCCGCCGTCTCTTTGCGCCCGTGCGTTTCGACGACGCCGATAAGAATATCGAGCCCTTGCGCCCGTAGCCGCTGTGCTTCCGTGAGCATGGCAAAGGTTTTCCCGACCCCCGCACAGGCGCCGAAAAAGATTTTCAGTTTGCCGCGATGGGCTTCAGCGGTCTGTTCGAGCAGCCTGTCCGGATCCGGGCGAATGGGCTCGTCGGTCATTTAGTTTTTCCTTAGCGCGTCCAGCGCCAGATTCAGCTCAACAATGTTCACGACTGGCATCCCGATGAAACTGACCAGCGGTTTTTGCGTATGTTCGGCCACCAACTGGCTTACCTGTTCTGTGGTCAACTGGCGGGCGGCAGCCACGCGCGGAATTTGCCATGCGACTGATTCCGGGGTCAGGCTGTAGTCCAGCCCGCTGGCAGATGCCGTCACCAGCTCGACTGGCACCTCGCGGCTGGCCTGCGGATTGGCTGCACGCAGGGCGGCAACGCGTTCAGCGATCCCATGGTCCAGGTCCGGGTTGCTGCCGGCCAGATTACTGCCGCCGGAAGCCATTGGATTATACGGGCTTTCAGCCGTGGCGGAAGGGCGGCCCTGGAAGTAGCGGGCATCCGTAAAGTTCTGACCAATCAGGCGTGAACCACGGGTTTCGCCATCCTGCATAATCAGCGAGCCGTTCGCCTGATCGGTAAACCACCACTGGCCCAGCGCGGTGGTCACCAGCGGGTAAAGCCCGCCGGTAATCAGCGATAACAGAATAAACAGAAGTATAGCGGGGCGTAACATTGTCATTTGATTCACCTTTTAAACCAGCCCAAACAGGGTCAACAGCATGTCGATAACCTTGATGCCAACGAAAGGAACGACCAGCCCACCGAGCCCGTAAATCCACAGATTACGGCGCAGCATGGCGGCGGCGGTCAGTGGCTTGTAGCTCACGCCTTTTAGCGCCAGCGGGATCAGGAAGACGATGATCAGGGCGTTAAAAATCACCGCGCTCAGAATGGCCGACGCCGGGGAGTGCAGATGCATGACGTTTAGCGCGTTCAGTTGCGGATAGGTTGCCGCGAACGCCGCCGGGATAATGGCAAAATACTTCGCCACATCGTTGGCAATACTGAAGGTGGTCAGTGAACCACGTGTCATCAGCATCTGTTTACCGATGTGAACGACCTCAATCAGTTTGGTCGGGTTAGAGTCGAGGTCGACCATGTTTCCCGCCTCTTTCGCCGCCTGTGTCCCGGAGTTCATTGCCACCGCGACATCGGCCTGCGCCAGTGCTGGCGCATCGTTGGTGCCGTCACCGGTCATCGCCACCAGGCGGCCTTCAGCCTGATACTGGCGGATCAGCGCCAGTTTGGCTTCCGGCGTAGCTTCTGACAGGAAATCATCCACGCCCGCTTCTGCTGCGATGGCGGCAGCGGTAAGACGGTTATCCCCGGTGATCATCACCGTTTTGATCCCCATCTTGCGTAACTGGGCGAAACGCTCTTTGATCCCGCCTTTAACGATATCTTTCAGCGCAATAACGCCCAGCACATGCGAACCCTCTGCCACAACCAGTGGGGTGGCACCCTGACGGGCAACGCTTTCGACCAGTTTGTCCACTTCTGGCGGGAAATGGCCGTTGTTAGCTTCGATATGGCGACGAATGGCGTCAACGGAGCCTTTGCGGATCATCCGGTCCTGGATGTTAATCCCGCTCATACGAGTCTGGGCGGTGAACGGCACAAAGGTGGCATGAAGACTCTGCACATCGCGCTGACGCAGGTTAAAACGCTGCTTAGCCAGAATCACGATGCTACGGCCTTCCGGTGTTTCATCGGCCAGCGACGAAAGCTGCGCAGCGTCAGCCAGCGTTTTTTCATCCACGCCGGGCGCGGGTAAGAAATCCGACGCCTGACGGTTACCGAGGGTGATGGTCCCGGTTTTATCCAGCAGCAGAACGTCCACATCACCCGCGGCTTCAACGGCACGTCCGCTGGTGGCAATCACGTTCGCACCCAGCATCCGGCTCATGCCCGCCACACCAATGGCTGAAAGCAGCCCGCCGATGGTGGTCGGGATCAGACAGACCAGCAGGGCAACCAGCACAGTGATACTGACAGCCGTACCACCGTAGGCGGAAAATGGCCACAGGGTGGCGGTTGCCAGCAGGAAGACAATGGTCAGGGCAACCAGCAGAATGGTCAGGGCGATTTCGTTTGGCGTTTTACGACGCTGTGCGCCCTCGACCATGGCGATCATCCGGTCGAGGAAGGTTTCACCCGGGTTAACGCTGCACTGAATAACCAGCCAGTCAGAGAGAATGCGCGTGCCGCCCGTGACGGAGGCAAAGTCGCCGCCGGATTCACGGATAACCGGGGCGGATTCCCCGGTAATGGCGCTTTCGTCGACCGATGCCCCGCCTTCGATGACTTCGCCATCGCAGGGGATGATGTCCCCGGCTTCGACCAGCACCACATCCCCTTTACGCAGCTCATCCGCCGGGACGTGATCCATCTGTGCGCCATACTTTGGCTCGCGTAATTTGCGGGCAAACGCGGTCTTTTTTACCCCTTTCAGGCTGTTGGCCTGCGCTTTACTGCGGCCTTCCGCCAGGGCTTCGGCAAAGTTGGCAAACAACACGGTGAACCACAGCCAGAGGCTGATTGCCGCGGTAAACAGCGCATTTCCCACCAGATGACCGGTTCCCATCGCTACCGCCAGTGCCGTGGTGAGCAGGCTGCCAACCCAGACGATAAACATCACCGGGTTATGCCACTGAACGCGCGGGCTCAACTTTTTCACCGCATCCATTAGCGCCTGGCGAACTAAAGACGGTTCAAGCAGGGCCAGTTGTTTACGACTCATGACAAATTCTCCGCAAAATCAGCGTAAAGAGAGATATTCCGCGACCGGGCCTAACGCGAGGGCGGGGATAAAGGTCAGGGCACCGACCAGCAACACAGTGCCAATCAGCAGTCCAGTGAACAGCGCACCGTGGGTCGGTAATGTACCGCTGGTGGTTGGTTGGATTTTTTTACTCACCAGCGAACCGGCAATAGCCAGCACGGGGACGATGACGCCAAAACGGCCGACAAACATGCAAAACGCCAGCAGACAGTTCCAGAACGGGGAGTTGGCGCTCAGACCCGCAAAGGCGCTACCGTTGTTGTTGGCTGCAGACGAGACGGCGTAAAGCACTTCACTAAAACCGTGAATGCCCGGGTTGAAGATGCCGCTGCGTCCCGCTTCGGTCATCAGCGCCAGCGCAGTGCCAAGCAGCACCAGTGCCGGAGTGACCAGGATAGCCAGCGCCGTGAGCTTCATTTCGCGCACGTCGATTTTTTTACCCAGGTATTCCGGGGTGCGGCCAATCATCAGCCCGGCGATAAATACCGCCAGCAGAACAAACAGCAACATGCCATACAGCCCGGAACCCACGCCGCCAAACACCACTTCACCAATTTGCATCAGCCAGAGTGGGATCATGCCGCCCAGTGCCGTAAAGGAGTCGTGCATCGCATTGACTGCACCGCATGAAGCCGCCGTGGTGACAACCGCGTAAAGGCTACTCGCCAGGATGCCAAAGCGGCTCTCTTTCCCTTCCATATTGATGTTGCTGCTGGCACCCAGCTGCATGAAGTGGCTGTTGCCATTCCATTCGGCCCACATCACCAGCGCTGCACAAACCACAAAGATCAGGGACATCGCCCAGAGCAGGGTTCGGCCCTGGCGGCGATCGTTAACCACATCGCCAAACGCAAAGCACAGCGCGGCAGGGATCAGGAAGATCGCCAGCATTTGTACGTAGTTCGTCAGTGCGGTTGGGTTTTCAAACGGATGAGACGAGTTAGCATTGAAGAACCCGCCCCCGTTGGTGCCGAGCATTTTTATGGCCTCTTGCGAGGCAACCGGCCCCATCGGCAAAAGCTGTTTTGCCCCTTCAAGCGAGGTGTAGCTTGTGTAGGGAAGCAGGTTTTGCAGCGTGCCTTGCTGAATAAAGAACAACGCCATGATGAGGGAGATTGGGAGCAGCACCCACAGGGTGATACGTGTCAAATCGACCCAGGCGTTACCCAGCGTACCGACATTCTGGCGCGCAAAGGCTCGTGTCAGGGCGAAGATCACCGCAATACCGCTGGCCGCAGAAAGGAAGTTCTGCACCGTTAGGCCGGCCATCTGGCTGAAGTAGCTCAGGGTGGTTTCACCGGCATAGGACTGCCAGTTGGTATTACTGATGAAGCTGACCGCCGTGTTCAACGCCAGATGCCAGGACAGTCCCGGCAGCTGTTGCGGGTTCAGCGGCAGAATGCCCTGAAGCATCAACATCGCGAACAGCGCAAACAGGCCGACAATGTTGAGCAGCAGGATGGCCATCAGATACTGGCACCAGTTCATCTCCAGGTCGCGTATTCCCAGTACGCGCCAGATCCCTTTTTCAACACTGCCAACAACGGGCAGTGCCACGTTGTTTATCATGCGCGCAAGCAGGGTTCCCAGTGGCCTTGCAAGCAGGAACAGCACCAGTAAAAAGCTGGCAATAAGCAAAAACGCCTGAGCAGCCATCAGAATGCCTCCGCATTAATCAGGGCATAAACCAGATAACCCAATAACAGGAAAACCAGCACGATGCCGGCAATCAGACCTGCACTCACAATCCACCTCCGGGTGACATTTGTATTTGTGCTAAAGGTAGGATTTACGGCGCAAAGATTTCGCAAAAATCAGGAGGAGGGGTGTAAAAAAAGTATAAAAATGAAAAGGCCACAATTTAACTAATGGTAAGTATCTTGTTAACTTCTCTGTAACTTAGTTACGAGTTGAATGTAAATATTTGCCAAATGAATGAAAATAAGTGGTCGGATGAGTAGTAAAATTACAATCAAGACGGTATTATTTTAGCCAGATCACAGATTTTGAATTTTCCGGATGACGTTTCCGGCCAACTATAGGGGAGAAAATTATGGATCTTTATAAAGAATATCCGGCTCATATCGTTTTCATGCGTCGCACTTTCGCCGTAGTGGCTGGTGTCCTCGCACTGCCGGTGATGCTTTTCTGGAAAGACCGCGCACGTTTTTACAGCTATCTGCACCGCGTCTGGGCGAAAACCAGCGAGAAGCCGGTATGGATGGATCAGGCCGAAAAAGCGACCTGCGATTTCTACTAAAAAAAGATTACACACAGCAATAAAAAAACCGCCAACAGCAATGTGGCGGTTTTTTTGTCCCTCTGGATTCGCGGTCCGTTGGGTGGTCTTGCAGCCCCTACCCGGGATTTTCATCATACCCTCGAGTGAACAGATAGCAATCCCTTCTGACCTTTATAAAATCCTAATTTTATTCGAATAACTTATCTTTGGCGGTGATGTTAACTATGATGCAGTGTCCCTTTCCGCCATCTCGCACATGGGCATCGGTCCAGGGAAAGGTGTATTTACAGCCGTAAAGCAGCCCACCTACCCGGGCTTGTGTCCACCGACTTATCACCGGTGGTGAACGGTGGAGCGGTTAGCTGCAGGGACCGCATAATGAAACGCTATATATGCATTGCGTTCATTGTCGCCAGCGTACTCGTTGTTAAGCGTGATGAACCGACCGGGTTTGTTGCATTGACCACGATAGCGCAGGACAAGTAGCGTTAAGGCCGCCTCGGGCGGCCTTTTTTATTTCATCCCGTCTACACTTCATGGCAAAGTACAGTATAAGGACGCCGCTTTTTCCTTTAGTGGCGTGCCCTTACGGACATAATGGATATTTGCCTGGAGTTTTATGCCCACCCATCTGGTTTGGTTTCGCGCGGACCTGCGCCTACATGACAACATCGCTCTCGCGGCAGCCTGCCGCTCTCAGGATGCCAGAGTGCTGGCGCTGTTTATCGCTACGCCCGAACAGTGGCGGCAGCATAGGATGGCCCCACGGCAAGCGGCCTGTTTAGCCTCGCATCTCAATAGCCTGCAACACTCACTCGCAGAAAAAGGCATTCCTCTGCTGTATGAAGAGGTCAGTGATTTTGCCGCGCAGTTGCAAAAGGTGCAGCACATCTGCGAACAGCACAGCGTTACGCATCTCTTTTACAACTATCAGTACGAATTCAACGAGCAGCAACGCGATCGCCAGCTGGAAAAAACGTTGCAGAATGTGGTGTGTCAGGGATTTGATGACAGCGTAATGCTGCCGCCGGGCAGCGTTATGACCGGCAACCACGAGATGTATAAAGTCTTTACTCCGTTCAAAAATGCGTTTATCAAACGCCTGAAAGAGTCGCTCCCGGAGTGCGTTGCCGCCCCTGCGTCCAGGGGAGAAACGTTAACGGACCTGCCCAGACTCACGTTTGATTACCCGCAAAAAACCTTTGATGAAACCTTTTTTCCCCCAGACGAAAAGGCGGCTATTGCTCAGATGCGCCACTTCTGCAAACAGGATGCGGCTGAATACGAAACCCGCCGGGATTACCCTGCCATTGAAGGCACCAGCCGTTTATCCGCCTGTTTAACCCTCGGTGTCCTTTCGCCGCGTCAGTGTTTGCATCGTCTGCTGGCGGAACAGCCGCAGGCGCTGGAAGGCGGCGCGGGCGCGGTGTGGCTTAACGAGCTTATCTGGCGTGAGTTTTACCGTCATCTGATGACATATCATCCTGGTTTATGTAAGCACCGGCCCTTCATTCGCTGGACGGATAACGTAAAATGGCAGATGAATGATACTCAGTTGAACGCCTGGCAAAACGGGCTGACGGGATACCCGATAGTGGATGCCGCGATGCGTCAGCTCAATGAAACCGGCTGGATGCACAACCGCCTGCGCATGATCACCGCCAGTTTTCTGGTGAAAGATCTGCTTATCGACTGGCGTATCGGGGAGCGTTATTTTATTTCTCAGCTAATTGATGGCGACCTTGCGGCCAACAACGGCGGCTGGCAATGGGCCGCGTCAACGGGAACAGATGCCGCTCCCTATTTTCGTATTTTTAACCCGACCACCCAGGGGCAGAAGTTTGATCCTGACGGCGAGTTTATTCGTCACTGGCTTCCCGAGCTTGCTGACGTGCCGCTGAAAGCGCTGCATGAGCCCTGGGTGTGGGCGGATAAACAGGGCGTCACGCTCGATTATCCCCGCCCGATTGTTGACCATAAACAGGCGCGCGTTGCCACCCTGGCAGCGTATGAAGCCGCCCGTAAAGCCTAAGAGAGTGATGATGAAAAACAGCGAACTGGAACGTCTGATTAACGAGAAGCTGAACAGTGCCAGCTTCAGCGACTACGGTCCAAATGGCTTGCAGGTTGAAGGGCGTGAAAACATACAGAAGATAGTGACAGGCGTAACGGCAAGCCAGGCACTGCTGGATGAGGCAGTGCGCCAGGAAGCCGATGCGGTGATTGTGCATCACGGTTATTTCTGGAAAAACGAATCGCCGATTATCCGTGGTATGAAGCGTAACCGTCTCAAAACGCTGCTGGCAAACGACATTAACCTCTACGGTTATCACCTGCCGCTGGATGCCCATCCTGAACTGGGTAATAACGTCCAGCTCGCGCAGCTGCTGGGCATCACGGTGATGGGCGAAATCGAGCCGCTGGTCCCGTGGGGTGAGCTGGCCATGCCGGTGCCCGGGCTGGAGCTGGCCTCCTGGATTGAAGCCCGACTGGGCCGCCGCCCGCTGTGGTGCGGCGATACCGGGCCAGATACGGTTAAACGCGTTGCCTGGTGTACTGGCGGCGGCCAGGGCTTTATCGACAGCGCGGCGCGTTTCGGCGTGGATGCATTCATCACCGGCGAAGTATCTGAACAGACCATTCACTCCGCACGTGAACAAGGGCTGCATTTTTACGCGGCCGGGCATCACGCAACAGAGCGTGGCGGCATCCGCGCACTCAGCGAGTGGCTGACGGAAAATACCGATCTGGATGTGACGTTTGTGGATATCCCAAATCCTGCCTGATGAGAGGTGCTTAAGTGCAGCGAGCGCGTTGTTATCTTCTGGGTGAAACAGCAGTGGTTCTGGAGCTTGAGCCTCCGGTAACCCTTGCCACGCAAAAGCGTATCTGGCGGCTAACGCAGCGCCTGGCGGATGTGCCGGAAGTGGTGGAGGCCATTCCGGGTATGAACAACATCACCGTTGTTCTGCGTAATCCGCATACCCTGGCGCTGGACGCCATCGAGCGTTTGCAGTGCTGGTGGGAAGAGAGTGACGCGCTGGAGCCAGAATCCCGGGCGATTGAGATCCCGGTCATTTATGGCGGTAAGGGCGGCCCTGATTTGTCTGTTGTGGCGCAGCACTGCGGGTTAACAGAAAAACAGGTTGTCGAGCTGCACGCCTCTGTGAACTACGTGGTCTGGTTTTTAGGATTCCAGCCCGGATTCCCGTATCTGGGCGGTTTATCTCCTGAGCTGCACACACCACGCCGGGCGGAACCGCGCCTGAGCGTCCCGGCGGGGACCGTGGCTATCGGAGGGCAGCAAACCGGCATTTATCCGCTTGCTTCACCTGGTGGCTGGCAGTTGATCGGGCATACCTCTGCGCCGTTATTTGAACCCGGCAAGGATGCGCCAATCCTCCTTCGCCCTGGTGATACCCTGCGCTTTATCCCGCAGAAGGAGGGGATATGTTAACGCTTATTCGCGCAGGACTTTATACCTCGGTTCAGGATGTGGGCCGGTTTGGCCTGCGCCAGTCGGGCGTCAGCTATTGTGGGGCACTCGACCGGCCTGCACTTGAAATTGCCAACCTGCTGGTGGGCAACCCGGGCAGTACGGCAGCGCTGGAAATCACCCTTGGTCAGTGCGTGGTGGAATTTAGCCAGGAAACCTGGTTTGCCCTGACCGGTGCAGGTTGCGATGCCACGCTTGATGGCAAAGCGGTGTGGACGGGCTGGCGACTGCGGGCGAAAGCGGGCCAGCGTCTGGCGCTAAAACGCCCGTTACACGGTGTACGCAGCTATCTTGCGGTTGCCGGGGGCATCGATGTGCCGGAAGTGATGGGCTCGTCTAGTACCGATGCCAAAGCGGGCATTGGTGGGCATGAAGGGCGCTTACTTCGCGACGGCGATCGCCTGGCCATTAAGCCGTCGTCTCGCCGCTTCACCACAACCCAGGGGGTGAAACAACTGCTCTGGGGTAACCTGATCCGCGCCCTGCCAGGACCTGAGTATCAGGAATTTGACGAGGTTTCTCAGGAGTCCTTCTGGCGCTCCCCGTGGCACCTTAGCTCGCAAAGTAACCGCATGGGCTATCGTTTGCAGGGGCAACCCCTGAACCGGACCACCGACCGGGAAATGCTGTCCCACGGTTTGTTGCCTGGCGTCATCCAGGTGCCGGGAAACGGTCAACCGATTGTGCTGATGAATGATGCGCAGACAACAGGTGGTTACCCGCGTATTGCCTGTATTATTGATGCCGATCGCTACCATCTGGCGCAAATACCGCTTGGGCAGCCGATCCACTTCGTGCAATGTTCGCTGGAAGAGGCGCTGAAAGCGCGCCACGATCAGCAACGCTATCTGGAACAACTTGCGTGGCGACTCGATGGTAAAGATTGATTTAAACGCCGATCTGGGCGAGGGCGGGCAGGCCGACGCAGAGCTGATGACGCTGGTCTCTTCGGTCAATATCGCCTGCGGGTTTCATGCGGGCGATGCGCAAACCATGCTGGTGAGCGTGCGTAATGCTATTAAACATGGCGTGGCGATAGGTGCCCATCCGGGATTCCCCGACCGGGAAAACTTTGGCCGTACGGCAATGGTTTTACCGCCTGAGACGGTTTACGCCCAGACGCTGTACCAGACCGGGGCGCTGGATGCGATTGTCCGCGCCCAGCACGGCGTACTGCGCCACGTGAAGCCGCACGGAATGCTCTACAACATGGCCGCGCAGGATCCGGCTCTGGCGGACGCCATTGCCCGTGCCGTGCGGGATCACAACCCGCAGCTGATCCTGGTCGGACTGGCGGGCAGTGAACTTATTCGCGCCGGGCAGCGTCTGGGGCTGGTGACTCGTCAGGAAGTATTTGCCGACAGAGGATATCAGCAGGACGGAAGCCTGGTACCACGCAGTCAGCCGGGCGCGCTTATCACTGATGACGCGCAGGCGCTGGCGCAAACGCTGGACATGGTACGCACCGGGCGGGTGAAAACCATTAACGGTACGCAGGCAAACGTACAGGCCGAAACGGTGTGCTTACACGGTGATGGCGAGCACGCGCTGCTGTTTGCGCGTCGTCTACGGGCTGCTTTTGCCGAACAGGGGATCCTCGTTCGCGCCTGAATTTTACAATAAGGACTGAAAGATGCCAGAAGGCCCGGAGATCCGCCGCGCGGCGGATAGCCTGGAGGTGGCGATAAAAGGCAAACCCCTGACGGATGTCTGGTTTGCTTTCCCTCAACTTAAGCCGTTTGAAGCACAGCTGGTGGGGCAAACGGTGACCCATATCGAAACGCGGGGCAAGGCACTGCTAACGCACTTTTCCCATAACCTGACGTTATATAGCCATAACCAGCTTTACGGTGTCTGGCGGGTGGTTAATACGGGTGAGTCATTACAAACCACCCGAGTGCTGCGTGTTAAATTGCAAGCGGCTGATAAAACTATCCTGCTGTACAGCGCCTCGGATATCGAAATGTTAACGCCGGAGCAACTGCTCACTCACCCGTTCCTGCAACGTGTCGGGCCGGATGTGCTGGATATGCGGCTGACGGCACAGGATGTTAAAGCACGGTTGTTATCGCCCACTTTCCGCAACCGGCAGTTTTCGGGGCTGTTGCTCGATCAGGCGTTTCTGGCGGGGTTAGGGAATTACCTTCGTGTGGAAATTCTGTGGGCGGTGGGGCTGGCGGCGCAACATAAAGCATCGCAGCTGAATGACGCGCAACTCGATGCGTTATCCCATGCGCTGCTGGATATCCCGCGTCTTTCGTACAACACGCGTGGCATGGTGGATGACAACAAGCACCACGGGGCGCTGTTCCGCTTTAAGGTGTTTCATCGCGATGGTAAACCCTGCGAGCGGTGCGGCGGGGTGATTGAGAAGACAACGCTCTCTTCAAGACCGTTTTACTGGTGCCCTGGGTGCCAGAAGTAAAAAGCAAAACGGCAACCCGAAGGTTGCCGTTTTTAATGTGTGTTCCCTCTCCCTGTGGGAGAGGGCAAGGGTGAGGGCATCAAGCCGCACCCTGTTAACATTAGCGCTTAATATCAGACTTAAAATCACGCTGCTCGTAGCCGGTATACAGCTGGCGAGGACGGGCGATTTTCATGCCTTCGCTGTGCATTTCGTTCCAGTGCGCGATCCAGCCCACGGTACGTGCCATGGCGAAGATCACGGTGAACATGGAAGACGGAATACCCATCGCTTTCAGGATGATACCAGAGTAGAAATCGACGTTCGGGTAGAGTTTCTTCTCGATGAAGTACGGATCGTTCAGCGCGATGTGTTCCAGCTCCATCGCCACTTCCAGCAGATCATCTTTGGTGCCCAGTTCTTTCAGCACTTCATGACAGGTTTCACGCATCACGGTTGCGCGTGGGTCATAGTTTTTATAAACACGGTGACCGAAGCCCATCAGACGGAAGGAGTCATTCTTGTCTTTCGCGCGACGCACAAACTCAGGAATGTGTTCCACGGAGCTGATCTCTTCCAGCATCTTCAGTGCCGCTTCGTTCGCGCCGCCGTGTGCCGGTCCCCACAGGGAGGCAATGCCCGCAGCGATACAGGCGAACGGGTTCGCGCCTGAAGAGCCAGCGGTACGCACGGTAGACGTAGAGGCATTCTGCTCGTGGTCTGCGTGCAGGATCAGAATACGGTCCATTGCACGTTCCAGCACCGGGTTCACTTCGTACTCTTCGCACGGAGTGGAGAACATCATACGCAGGAAGTTACCGGCATAAGAGAGGTCGTTACGTGGGTAAACGAACGGCTGACCGATAGAGTATTTGTAACACATCGCTGCCATGGTAGGCATTTTGGACAGCAGACGGAACGCCGCGATATCACGGTGACGTGGGTTATTCACGTCCAGGGAATCGTGGTAGAACGCTGCCAGCGCACCAGTAATACCGCACATCACCGCCATCGGGTGAGAGTCACGACGGAACGCATGGAACAGACGGGTGATCTGCTCATGGATCATGGTGTGGCGGGTAACGGTGGTTTTGAATTCATCATATTGATCCTGCGTAGGTTTTTCGCCGTTCAGCAGGATGTAGCACACTTCCAGATAGTTGGATTCGGTGGCTAACTGATCGATGGGGAAACCGCGGTGAAGCAGGATACCTTCGTCACCGTCGATGAAGGTGATTTTGGATTCGCAAGATGCGGTAGAGGTGAATCCAGGGTCGAAGGTGAAAACACCTTTAGAACCCAGCGTACGGATATCAATAACATCCTGACCGAGCGTGCCTTTTAGCACATCCAGTTCAATAGCAGTGTCACCATTTAGGGTGAGCTTTGCCTTTGTATCAGCCATTTACGGTCTCCTTAGCGCCTTATGCTTAAGACTGCTGTTCACCGGATTTGCATTCAGCTGTTAATCACCGTTACCAGATTGTTATTTGGCTTACCGCTCAGCTCACGAGGAGAAACCAGGGTACAGAGCTATGGCGCCTTGCAGGTAAACGGATGAAATATCAGTGAAAACACAGCAAATCAGCGTTTTTGCAGTCCGAATTATTCAAACCTGTATATCACTAATAACTGTCCTGATAACTTCGGTCAATACCATCACACTGTTACATAACTATTTGTCAGGTGAAAGAGAGACCTCATAACTTTTGCGCATTATATGCCTTTTCTGATGACGTTTGTAACAATATTGTTTAACATTTGTCAAATCAGATGATTAAAATTTAAAAAGATGTTGTTATCGTGACCCTGATCACTGTTCCAGAGAAAACCCGACAAACTGTATGTAGGTTAATTGTAATGATTTTGTGAACGGCCTATACTGCCGCCAGGTCTCCGGAACACCCTGCAATCCCGAGCCACCCAGCGTTGTAACGTGTCGTTTTAGCATTTGGAAGCAATGTTTTGCATGACGCGCAGTTATAGAAAAGGAACGCTGCTTGACCCGCATCGCAGTCCGGAGGAAGGAAACAATAAGAACAGCATGTGGGCGTTATTCATGATAAGAAATGTGAAAAAACAAAGACCTGTCAATCTGGATCTCAAAACGATCCGATTCCCTGTAACAGCAATAGCGTCCATTTTGCACCGTGTTTCAGGTGTAATTACGTTTGTGGCGGTCGGTATTCTGCTGTGGTTACTGGGAACCAGCCTCTCATCTCCTGAAGGGTTCCTTCAGGCCTCTGCCATTATGAACAGCTTCTTCGTGAAATTTATCATGTGGGGCATTCTGACTGCGCTGGCGTACCACGTTGTAGTGGGTGTTCGCCATATGCTGATGGACTTTGGCTATCTGGAAGAAACCTTCGAAGCCGGGAAACGCTCCGCTAACATTTCGTTTGTGATTACTGTCGTGCTTTCACTTCTCGCAGGAGTTCTCGTATGGTAAGCAACGCCTCCGCATTAGGACGCAACGGCGTACATGACTTCATTCTGGTCCGTGCTACCGCCATCGTTCTCACCCTTTACATCATCTATATGATTGGTTTCTTCGCGACCAGCGGCACGCTGACGTGGGAAATCTGGAGCGGGTTCTTCGGATCTGCCTTCACCAAAGTGTTCACCCTGCTGGCTCTGTTCTCCATCCTTATCCATGCCTGGATTGGCATGTGGCAGGTGTTGACCGATTACGTTAAACCACTGGCCATTCGTCTTCCTCTGCAACTGGCTATCGTCGTTGCTCTGGTGGTTTACGTCATTTATGGATTCGTTGTGGTGTGGGGTGTGTAATGAAACTGCCAGTCAGAGAATTTGATGCTGTTGTAATTGGTGCTGGTGGCGCAGGTATGCGCGCAGCGCTGCAAATTTCCCAGAGCGGCCAGACCTGTGCGCTGCTCTCTAAAGTCTTCCCGACCCGATCGCACACCGTATCTGCGCAGGGTGGCATCACCGTTGCGCTCGGTAATACCCATGAAGATAACTGGGAATGGCACATGTACGATACGGTAAAAGGTTCCGATTACATCGGCGACCAGGATGCCATCGAATACATGTGTAAGACTGGCCCGGAAGCGATTCTGGAACTGGATCATATGGGTCTGCCGTTCTCCCGTCTGGAAAATGGCACCATCTATCAGCGTCCGTTTGGCGGCCAGTCGAAAAACTTCGGCGGCGAGCAGGCGGCACGTACTGCGGCGGCAGCTGACCGTACCGGTCACGCACTGCTGCACACGCTGTATCAGCAGAACCTGAAAAACCATACCACTATCTTCTCCGAGTGGTACGCGCTGGATCTGGTGAAAAACGCCGATGGCGCAGTTGTCGGTTGTACCGCGCTGTGCATCGAAACCGGTGAAGTGGTTTACTTCAAAGCCCGCGCAACCGTGCTGGCGACCGGTGGCGCAGGCCGTATTTATCAATCGACTACTAACGCCCACATCAACACCGGTGACGGCGTTGGCATGGCTATCCGCGCTGGTGTGCCGGTGCAGGATATGGAAATGTGGCAGTTCCACCCAACCGGCATCGCCGGTGCGGGCGTTCTGGTAACAGAAGGCTGCCGTGGTGAAGGTGGTTATCTGCTGAACAAACACGGCGAGCGCTTCATGGAGCGTTATGCCCCGAATGCGAAAGACCTGGCGGGTCGTGACGTGGTGGCGCGTTCCATCATGATCGAAATCCGTGAAGGTCGCGGCTGTGACGGCCCATGGGGTCCACACGCCAAGCTGAAACTGGATCACCTGGGTAAAGAGGTTCTGGAATCCCGTCTGCCGGGTATCCTGGAGCTGTCCCGTACCTTCGCCCACGTTGACCCGGTAAAAGAACCGATTCCGGTTATCCCAACCTGTCACTATATGATGGGCGGTATTCCGACCAAAGTGACCGGTCAGGCGCTGACCGTGAACGAGCAGGGCGAAGATGTGGTTATCCCTGGCCTGTTCGCGGTAGGCGAAATCGCCTGCGTATCCGTACACGGTGCAAACCGTCTGGGCGGTAACTCTCTGCTGGACCTGGTGGTATTTGGTCGTGCGGTGGGTCTGCATCTGCAAGAGTCGATTGCCGAACAGGGCGACCTGCTTGACGCAACCGACGCTGAAATCGATGCCTCTCTCGAACGTCTGAACCGCTGGAACGGTAACCGTAACGGTGAAGATCCGGTGGAAATCCGTAAAGCGCTTCAGGAATGTATGCAGCACAACTTCTCGGTATTCCGTGAAGGTGACGCGATGGCCAAAGGCCTTGAGCAGCTGAAAGCGATCCGCGAGCGTCTGAAAAATGCCCGTCTGGACGACACGTCCAGCGAGTTCAACACCCAGCGCGTTGAGTGTCTGGAGCTGGATAACCTGATGGAAACCGCTTACGCAACTGCGGTGTCGGCAAACTTCCGTACCGAGAGCCGTGGCGCGCATAGCCGCTTCGACTTCCCGGATCGTGATGACGAAAACTGGCTGTGCCATTCCCTGTATCTGCCAGAGTCGGAATCCATGACGCGTCGTAGCGTCAATATGGAACCGAAACTGCGTCCGGCGTTCCCGCCGAAGATTCGTACTTACTAATGCGGAGACAGGACAATGAAACTCGAATTCTCAGTTTATCGTTATAACCCGGATGTAGACGATGCTCCGCGTATGCAGGATTACACGCTGGAAGCAGAAGAAGGCCGTGACATGATGCTGCTGGATGCCTTAATGCAGCTGAAAGAAAAAGATCCGACACTGTCGTTCCGTCGTTCCTGCCGTGAAGGGGTTTGCGGCTCTGACGGTGTCAACATGAACGGCAAAAATGGTCTGGCCTGCATCACGCCAATTTCGGCGTTGCAGCGCCCGGGTCAGAAAATTGTTATCCGTCCTCTGCCAGGCCTGCCGGTCGTGCGCGATTTGGTGGTGGACATGGGGCAATTCTATGCACAATATGAGAAGATTAAGCCTTACTTATTGAATAATGGGCAAAATCCACCCGCTCGTGAGCACTTACAGTCTCCTGAGCAGCGTGAAAAACTCGATGGGTTGTACGAGTGTATTCTCTGTGCATGTTGTTCGACGTCTTGCCCATCGTTCTGGTGGAACCCGGACAAGTTCATCGGCCCGGCGGGTCTGCTGGCTGCCTATCGCTTCCTGATCGATAGCCGCGACACCGAAACCGATAGCCGTCTGGAAGGACTGAGTGACGCTTTCAGCGTATTCCGCTGCCATAGCATCATGAACTGCGTCAGTGTTTGTCCTAAGGGGCTGAACCCAACGCGCGCCATCGGCCATATTAAGTCGATGTTGTTGCAACGCAGTGCGTAAGTAGTGAGAGGGGAGCGCTGTTCCCCTCACCCTAACCCTCTCCCACAGGGAGAGGGAACAGATTGCAGGAAATCTTTAAAAACTGCCGACGACCTTCCCCCTCTCCCTGTGGGAGAGGGTCGGGGTGAGGGGAAATCCCTAAGACAGTTTCTAAAGGTTCCTTCGCGGGCCAAATGAAAAGAGCTCGCAGGTGAACCCCGGCACGTACACGTGGTGTGCGTGGTAGTTTCTACGGCGAAAGTAAGCATAAAAATGCTTAAGGGATCACGATGCAGAACGGCGCAATGAAAGCCTGGCTGGACTCTTCTTTCCTTTCTGGTGCGAACCAGAGCTGGATCGAACAGCTCTATGAAGACTTCTTAACCGATCCTGACTCAGTGGACGCAAACTGGCGTTCCATGTTCCAGGAGTTGCCTGGCACGGGAGTCAAACCGGATCAATTCCACTCTAAAACACGTGATTATTTCCGCCGTCTGGCGAAGGATGCCTCACGTTACTCTTCTGCGATTTCCGACCCTGACACCAATGCGAAGCAGGTTAAAGTCCTGCAACTTATCAACGCTTACCGCTTCCGTGGTCACCAGCATGCGAATCTCGATCCGCTGGGACTGTGGCAGCAAGACCGTGTAGCGGATCTTGATCCGGCTTATCACGATCTGACCGAGGCCGATTTCCAGGAAACCTTTAACGTAGGTTCTTTTGCTATCGGCAAAGACACGATGAAGCTCGGCGATCTGATTGATGCGCTCAAGCAAACCTATTGCGGCTCCATCGGCGCGGAATATATGCACATTACCTCTACAGAAGAAAAACGCTGGATCCAGCAGCGCATTGAATCTGTGGCAGGCCATGCGACCTTCTCTGTTGAAGAGAAAAAACGTTTTCTGAGTGAACTGACCGCAGCAGAAGGCCTTGAGCGCTATCTGGGCGCGAAATTCCCGGGCGCAAAACGCTTCTCGCTGGAAGGTGGTGATGCATTAGTGCCAATGCTCAAAGAGCTGATTCGCCACGCAGGCAACAGCGGTACCCGTGAAGTGGTACTGGGCATGGCGCACCGTGGTCGTCTGAACGTGCTGGTCAACGTGCTGGGTAAAAAACCGCAGGACCTATTCGACGAATTCGCGGGCAAACATAAAGAGCACCTCGGCACCGGTGACGTGAAGTACCACATGGGCTTCTCGTCTGATATCGAAACCGATGGCGGTCTGGTCCACCTGGCGCTGGCGTTTAACCCGTCGCACCTTGAGATCGTCAGCCCGGTGGTTATCGGTTCCGTACGTGCGCGTCTGGATCGTCTTGACGAGCCAAGCAGCAATAAAGTGCTGCCAATTACCATTCACGGTGATGCGGCAATTACCGGTCAGGGCGTGGTTCAGGAAACCCTGAACATGTCGAAAGCGCGTGGTTATGAAGTGGGCGGTACCGTTCGCATCGTGATCAACAACCAGGTGGGCTTCACCACCTCTAACCCGCTGGACGCACGCTCAACGCCGTACTGCACCGACATCGGTAAAATGGTACAGGCGCCAATCTTCCACGTTAACGCGGATGACCCAGAAGCGGTTGCTTTCGTGACCCGCCTGGCGCTGGACTACCGTAATACCTTCAAGCGTGACGTGCTGATTGACCTGTTCTGCTACCGCCGCCACGGCCACAACGAAGCTGATGAGCCAAGTGCAACCCAGCCGTTGATGTACCAGAAAATCAAAAAACACCCAACTCCACGTAAAATCTATGCTGATAAGCTGGAAGGCGACAAAGTGGCGACGCTGGAAGATGCGACCGAGCTGGTCAATCTTTACCGCGACGCACTGGATGCGGGTGAGTGCGTAGTGAAAGAGCTGCGCCCAATGAACATGCACTCCTTTACCTGGTCGCCGTACCTCAACCACGAGTGGGATGAGAGCTACCCGAACAAGGTCGAGATGAAACGTTTGCAGGAGCTGGCTAAACGCATCAGTACCGTACCAGATGCTATCGAGATGCAGTCTCGCGTAGCGAAGATCTATGGTGACCGTCAGTCTATGGCGGCAGGTGAGAAGCTGTTCGACTGGGGCGGCGCTGAAACCCTGGCTTACGCAACGCTGGTTGATGAAGGTATTCCTGTTCGTCTGTCCGGTGAAGATGCCGGCCGTGGTACCTTCTTCCACCGTCATGCCGTGGTGCATAACCAGACTAACGGTTCTACCTATACCCCGTTGCAGCATGTACATAACGGCCAGGGCCAGTTCAAGGTCTGGGACTCCGTACTGTCTGAAGAAGCGGTACTGGCATTTGAATACGGCTACGCCACCGCAGAACCACGCACCCTGACCATCTGGGAAGCGCAGTTCGGTGACTTCGCCAACGGTGCGCAGGTGGTTATCGACCAGTTCATCTCTTCGGGTGAACAGAAGTGGGGTCGTATGTGTGGCCTGGTCATGCTGCTGCCACACGGTTACGAAGGGCAGGGTCCGGAGCACTCCTCCGCGCGTCTGGAACGTTATCTGCAACTCTGTGCTGAGCAGAACATGCAGGTTTGCGTGCCGTCTACCCCGGCTCAGGTTTACCACATGCTGCGTCGTCAGGCGCTGCGCGGGATGCGTCGTCCACTGGTGGTGATGTCTCCGAAATCACTTCTGCGTCATCCGCTGGCCGTGTCCAGCCTGGATGAACTGGCAAACGGCACCTTCCTGCCGGCCATCGGCGAGATTGACGAGCTGGATCCGAAAGGCATCAAGCGTGTCGTAATGTGTTCTGGTAAGGTTTATTACGACTTGCTGGAACAACGCCGTAAGAACGACCAGAAAGATGTCGCCATCGTGCGTATCGAACAGCTTTATCCATTCCCGCATCAGGCGATGCAGGAAGTGCTGAAACAATATGCTCACGTACATGATTTTGTCTGGTGCCAGGAAGAGCCGCTCAACCAGGGCGCATGGTATTGCAGCCAGCATCATTTCCGTGAAGTGATTCCATTTGGGTCTGCTCTGCGTTATGCAGGTCGCCCGGCCTCCGCCTCTCCGGCGGTAGGGTATATGTCCGTTCACCAGAAGCAGCAACAAGATCTGGTCAATGACGCGCTGAACGTCGATTAATTAAAGGATACATAATGAGTAGCGTAGATATTCTTGTTCCCGACCTGCCTGAATCTGTAGCAGATGCGACTGTCGCCACCTGGCACAAAAAACCGGGCGATGCCGTTAAGCGCGATGAAGTGCTGGTAGAAATCGAAACTGACAAAGTGGTACTGGAAGTACCGGCTTCGGCGGATGGCGTTCTGGATGCAGTGCTGGAAGATGAAGGCACCACCGTAACCTCTCGTCAGATCCTGGGTCGCCTGCGTGAAGGCAACAGCGCGGGCAAAGAGTCCAGCGCTAAGTCTGATGAGAAAGCCTCTACCCCAGCGCAGCGTCAGCAGGCCTCTCTGGAAGAGCAGAGCAACGATGCACTCAGCCCGGCGATCCGTCGCCTGCTGGCTGAGCACAACCTGGACGCGGCTGCCATTAAAGGCACCGGTGTGGGTGGTCGTCTGACTCGCGAAGACATTGAGAAACACCTGGCGAAAGCGCCTGCGAAAGCGGAAGCAGAAGCCAAAGCCCCTGCGGCAGCGCCAGCGGCACAGCCTGCTCTGGGCGCACGCAGTGAAAAACGCGTACCGATGACTCGTCTGCGTAAGCGTGTGGCTGAGCGTCTGCTGGAAGCGAAAAACTCCACCGCGATGCTGACCACCTTCAACGAAGTGAACATGAAGCCAATCATGGACCTGCGTAAGCAGTACGGTGACGCGTTTGAAAAACGTCACGGTATCCGTCTGGGCTTTATGTCCTTCTACGTAAAAGCGGTTGTTGAAGCGCTGAAACGCTACCCGGAAGTGAACGCGTCTATCGATGGCGATGACGTGGTTTACCACAACTATTTCGACGTCAGCATGGCGGTTTCTACCCCACGTGGCCTGGTAACGCCAGTTCTGCGTGATGTGGATACCCTGGGTATGGCAGACATCGAGAAAAATATTAAAGAGCTGGCAGTGAAAGGCCGTGATGGCAAGCTGACTGTAGACGACCTGACCGGCGGTAACTTCACCATTACCAACGGCGGTGTATTCGGTTCACTGATGTCTACGCCGATCATCAACCCACCGCAGAGCGCGATCCTGGGGATGCACGCCATCAAAGATCGTCCGATGGCGGTAGACGGTAAAGTTGAGATCCTGCCAATGATGTATCTGGCGCTCTCTTACGATCACCGTCTGATCGATGGCCGCGAGTCCGTCGGCTTCCTGGTAGCCATTAAAGAGCTGCTGGAAGATCCAACGCGTCTGCTGCTCGACGTCTAGTTTTAGCAGTCTTGCCCGGCGGCATTAAGCTTGCCGGGCCTACAAAAGCAATACCTAACGATTACCTGAAGGATGGATAGAACACATGAACTTACATGAATATCAGGCCAAACAGCTGTTTGCCCGGTATGGCTTACCGGCTCCGGTGGGTTATGCCTGTACTACCCCGCGTGAAGCAGAAGAAGCCGCATCTAAAATCGGTTCCGGCCCTTGGGTAGTTAAATGTCAGGTTCACGCTGGTGGCCGTGGTAAAGCGGGCGGTGTGAAGGTTGTTAAGAGCAAAGAAGAGATCCGTGCTTTTGCTGAACATTGGCTTGGTAAGCGGCTGGTAACCTATCAAACAGATGCGAATGGCCAGCCTGTTAACCAGATCCTGGTAGAAGCGGCGACCGATATCGCAAAAGAATTGTACCTCGGCGCAGTGGTAGACCGTAGCTCCCGTCGCGTGGTGTTCATGGCGTCTACTGAAGGCGGCGTGGAAATCGAAAAAGTGGCAGAAGAAACGCCACATCTGATCCACAAAGTGGCCATTGATCCGCTGGCAGGCCCAATGCCTTACCAGGGTCGTGAGCTGGCGTTCAAACTGGGTCTGGAAGGTAAACTGGTTCAACAGTTCACCAAGATCTTCATGGGCCTGGCGACTATCTTCCTGGAGCGCGATCTGGCGCTGATCGAAATTAACCCGTTGGTTATCACCACTCAGGGCGATCTGATCTGCCTCGACGGCAAACTGGGCGCTGACGGCAACGCACTGTTCCGCCAGCCGGATCTGCGCGAAATGCGTGACCAGTCTCAGGAAGATCCGCGTGAAGCGCAGGCTGCACAGTGGGAACTGAACTACGTGGCACTTGATGGCAACATCGGTTGCATGGTTAACGGTGCGGGCCTGGCAATGGGCACCATGGACATCGTTAAGCTGCACGGTGGTGAGCCAGCGAACTTCCTCGACGTAGGCGGCGGCGCAACCAAAGAGCGCGTAACCGAAGCGTTCAAAATCATTCTCTCTGACGACAATGTGAAAGCCGTTCTGGTTAACATCTTCGGCGGTATCGTTCGTTGCGACCTGATCGCTGACGGTATCATCGGCGCGGTGGCAGAAGTGGGCGTTAACGTCCCGGTTGTTGTGCGTCTGGAAGGTAACAACGCTGAACTCGGCGCGAAAAAACTGGCTGACAGCGGCCTGAATATTATTGCAGCGAAAAGTCTGACGGATGCAGCTCAGCAGGTTGTTGCCGCAGTGGAGGGGAAATAATGTCAGTTTTAATTAATAAAGATACCAAGGTTATCTGCCAGGGCTTCACCGGTAGCCAGGGGACTTTCCACTCCGAGCAGGCGATTGCCTACGGTACGCAGATGGTTGGCGGTGTCACGCCAGGTAAAGGCGGTACCACTCACCTGGGTCTGCCAGTGTTCAACACCGTACGCGAAGCCGTAGAAGCGACGGGCGCAACCGCGACCGTTATCTACGTTCCGGCGGCATTCTGCAAAGACTCCATTCTGGAAGCGATCGACGCAGGCATCAAACTGATCATCACCATCACCGAAGGCATCCCGACCCTGGACATGCTGACTGTGAAAGTGAAGCTGGATGAAGCTGGCGTGCGTATGATCGGCCCGAACTGCCCAGGTGTTATCACCCCGGGCGAGTGCAAAATCGGTATCATGCCAGGCCACATTCATCGCCCAGGCAAAGTGGGCATCGTTTCCCGCTCTGGTACCCTGACGTATGAAGCTGTTAAGCAGACCACTGACTACGGTTTCGGCCAGTCCACCTGTGTGGGCATCGGTGGTGACCCGATCCCGGGCTCTAACTTCATCGACATCCTGAAACTGTTCCAGGAAGACCCGCAGACCGAAGCGATCGTCATGATCGGTGAAATCGGCGGTAGCGCAGAAGAAGAAGCCGCTGCGTACATCAAAGATCACGTGACTAAGCCTGTAGTGGGCTACATCGCGGGCGTCACTGCGCCGAAAGGCAAACGTATGGGCCACGCAGGCGCAATCATCGCGGGCGGTAAAGGTACAGCGGATGAGAAATTCGCTGCGCTGGAAGCTGCTGGTGTGAAAACTGTGCGCAGCCTGGCCGATATCGGCGAAGCACTGAAATCCATCATTAAGTAAGTCCTCTCTGCTCCCAGGACTGGGAGCTTTGAAATAAAAATGTCCGTTTCGACATGGTTGGCCGCTGAAAAGCGGCCTTTTTTATTGCCTGCGTCTGGCGACGAGAGTGAACTTGTAATCGTCGGTATTGAACACGTTGCGGCTGTATTCAAAAACCCGTCCGTCTTTCAGAAAACCGCGGGAGACTTTTTCCAGAATGGGTTTTGTCGGATCGAGCGCCAGTGCGGCTATTGCCTCCTGAGAGGGCATGACCGGCACGAGTTCTTGCTCGCTACGATCGATGGCCATTTTTTTGATCTGCTCAATATAGTGATACTTGGAGTTTTCCATCACTTCCCACGTGAGGTCGGCAAACATTGCCAGAGGCATCCACGTTTCCTCCAGGTTTACCGGTTTTTGCTTTATGAAGCGTACGCGTTTAACGTGCCAGATTTTATCCTCGGGCTTAATGTTTAACGTTTCTGCCATACGCGCATCAGCTTTTATGACCTCGAAAATTTTGACGTCACTGTGAGTATCCACGTTTCTGTCGGCCAGTTTCTCGTAGAAACCCGTGAGCTGGTAGATATCGTAATTGACGCGCTCTTCTTTCACGTATGAACCGCTGCCCTGAATACTCTCGATGATCTGCTCTTCCGTCAGCCGCTTTAGCGCCTGCCTGATTGTCACGCGACTTACACCGAACGCCTCTTGAAGGCTTGATTCCGTCGGTAATGCATCTCCGGGCTTCAATTCACCAGTAGTGATTTTGTCGCGCAGCGCATCGGCTATCTGCCGATACATCGGTTTGTTACTCATTATGTGATGCCTGATTAATACCTTTTCAAAGTATTATGCCCGCAACCTGTAATTTGTAAACAATACAAATTAAATACAAATAATGCATGTTAGTGAAAATGATCACATAAATGTATTGTTTCGTCTGTCACAATTCTCGGCAGACAATAACACCATGAATGTGAGGATCTGCATGAACCTGACGACCCTGACCCACCCCAGCGCTATCTGCGTGCAGACACAGTTCCCCAGCCGGGATGAGGCCATACGCAAGCTCACAATGCGATTGTTTGAGCTGGGAAAGATCACTGATTGCGATGAATTTTTAGCGGAAGTTTTTCGTCGTGAATCGCTAGGGCCCACGGCGCTTGGAGAAGGACTGGCTGTGCCACACGGCAAATCATCAGTTGTGAAGGAAGCCGCCTTTGCTGTGGCGACGCTAATCGAACCACTGAAATGGGAAGGTGTTGAAGGCCCTGAGGAGGTCGAACTCATTTTCCTGCTCGCCATTCCGCCGTCTGAAGCGGGGTCAACGCACATTCAGGTGTTAACGGAGCTCACGTCCAGACTGGCAGACGATAAACTGCGGGAGCGGGTTATGGCGGCGACCACTGCGCCAGCCTTACTGGCTGCGCTCAACGATACGCCTCAGGGCGAGGAAAACACTGTACTGGTTGATGCACCTACAGTTGTCTGCGTCACTGCCTGTCCGGCCGGGATTGCCCACACTTATATGGCAGCTGAATATCTGGAAAAAGCAGGGCGCAAGCTCGGCATCAATGTAGTGGTTGAAAAACAGGGGGCGAACGGCATTGAAGGGCGTATCACTCCGCAGCAGTTGCGCGATGCGCGAGCATGTATTTTTGCCGCCGAAGTGGCGATTAAAGAGTACGAACGCTTTCAGGGCATTCCGGCCATTTCAGTACCGGTTGCGGAACCGCTGCGCCATGCCGAAGCCCTGATTGAGCGGGCGCTGGCTTTACCGGCGTCGTCCATAGCACAACCGGTACAGGCTGAAGAAAGGAGTATAAGGACAGAGCTCAAGCAGGCTCTGCTTAGCGGTATCTCTTTTGCTGTACCGCTGATCGTTGCCGGGGGAACGGTGCTGGCTGTCGCGGTACTGCTGTCACAGATGCTGGGTTTGCAGCATCTATTCGATCAGGAAAATTCGTGGCTGTGGATGTACCGCAAACTTGGCGGCGGCATTCTCGGCATTTTGATGGTGCCCGTACTTGCTGCTTATACAGCCTATTCGCTGGCGGATAAACCCGCACTGGCTCCGGGCTTTGCGGCTGGACTTGCCGCCAATATGATCGGCTCCGGTTTTCTGGGTGCTGTTGCAGGCGGACTGATCGCTGGCTACATGATGCGCTGGGTTAAAAATCACATTCGCCTCAGTAATCGTTATAACGGTTTCTTGACCTATTACCTCTACCCTGTGATTGGCGTTCTGGGGGCGGGCAGTCTGATGCTGTTTGTGATAGGGGAGCCAGTGGCATGGCTCAATAACTCGCTCACAGCCTGGTTAAACGGTCTCTCTGGTGCGAATGCGCTTTTACTCGGAATGCTCCTCGGATTTATGTGCTCGTTCGATTTGGGTGGGCCGGTCAACAAAGCAGCGTATGCGTTCTGTCTGGGGGCAATGGCCAATGGCGTTTACGGTCCATATGCCATTTTTGCCTCTGTCAAAATGGTGTCGGCCTTTACCGTCACCGCATCAACGATGCTTGCTCCGTACCTCTTTAAGCCGTTTGAAATTGAAATCGGCAAGTCAACGTGGCTGCTCGGGCTGGCGGGTATTACCGAAGGTGCTATCCCGATGGCGATAGAAGATCCGCTGAGAGTGATTGGCTCGCTTGTCCTTGGCTCGATGGCAACGGGGGCAACCGTCGGTGCAATGGGGATTGGGTTATCCACGCCAGGAGCGGGCATTTTCTCCCTCTTTTTACTGCATCACGCTGGAATCGGTGGGGTGAGTGCTGCGGCAGGTTGGTTCGGTGCGGCACTTGTTGGTACCGCCATTTCTACGCTCATTTTACTGTTCTGGCGACGCCATGCCTTGAAAAAAGGCAAATACAACACTGAAGACGTCACGCCATAAAACTTACTTACAGGAAAAGAAGATGAAAGCTGTATCTCGCGTTCATATCACGCCGCATATGCACTGGGATCGCGAGTGGTATTTCACCACCGAAGCGTCGCGTATTCTCCTCGTTAATAATATGGAAGAGATCCTGACTCGACTCGAACAGGATGAAGAGTACAAATATTATGTCCTCGACGGGCAGACGGCTGTGCTGGAGGACTACTTTGCCGTCATGCCTGAAAGCAGGCCACGCGTGAAACAACTGGTGGAAGCCGGAAAGTTGATAATCGGGCCGTGGTATACCCAAACCGATACCACTATCGTCAGCGGCGAGTCGATTGTGCGTAATCTGATGTACGGTATCCGTGATTGCATGGCGTTTGGCGAACCGATGAAAATTGGTTATCTGCCGGATTCGTTTGGTATGTCCGGACAGTTGCCGCATATCTATAACGGATTTGGTATTACCCGAACGATGTTCTGGCGCGGATGCTCAGAGCGTCACGGCACCGATAAAACTGAATTTTTGTGGCAAAGTGCGGACGGCAGCGAAGTGACGGCACAGGTGCTACCACTGGGCTACGCGATTGGTAAGTACTTACCGGAGGACGAAGCGGGTCTGCGGAAACGACTCGACAGCTACTTCGATGTGCTGGAAAAAGCCTCGGTAACCAAAAATATTATGCTACCGAATGGCCACGACCAAATGCCCCTGCAGCAGAACATTTTTGCGGTGATGGATAAACTTCGCGAAATTTACCCACAGCGTCAGTTTGTGATGAGCCGCTTCGAGGAGGTTTTTGAACAAATTGATGCTCACCGGAATGAACTTGCGACCCTGAAAGGGGAGTTTATCGATGGTAAATATATGCGCGTGCACCGGACGATTGGATCTACGCGAATGGACATTAAAATCATCCATGCCCGAATTGAGAACAAAATCGTGAATATTCTGGAGCCGCTGGCGACTCTTGCCTGGACGCTGGGTTTTGAGTATCACCACGGCTTGCTGGAAAAAATGTGGAAAGAGATCCTCAAAAATCATGCCCACGACAGTATCGGGTGCTGCTGTAGTGACAAAGTCCACCGTGAAATTATGTCCCGCTTTGTGCTGGCAGAAGACATGGCCGATAACCTGACGCACTTTTATATGCGTAAGATTACCGACAATATGCCGCAAACTGATAACGACAAGCTGGTGATGTTTAATCTGATGCCCTGGCCGCGTGAAGAGGTCATTAATACCACGATTCGCTTGCGCGCCAGTCAGTTCCGTCTGCTGGATGACAAAGGGAACAGTATCCCGTATTTCATTCGCTGCGCCCGCGAACTTGATCCTGGGCTGATTGACAGGCAAATCGTCCATTACGGTAATTATGAGCCGTTCATGGAGTTCGATATTCAGATTGAGGCTATCCTGCCTTCCATGGGATATCGCACACTTTATATAGAGCCTCATGCCAGCGGAAAGCAGGTTCCAACCGTAAAAAATACCGAAGCATTGCTGGAAAATGCGTTCTGGCAAGTTGAGATCAATCGTGACGGAACGCTGCGTCTGTTCGATAAAGAGTCTGGGCTGATTTACGACCGCGTGCTGGAAATTGAAGAGAGTTCAGATGATGGCGATGAGTACGATTACTCCCCGTCACGGGAGGAGTGGCGGCTCACAACGGCACAGGGAGAGCACGAGGTTGAAGTGGTGCATGAAGGGTGGCAGAGCAGGGCGGTGATCCGTCACCGTATGGCTATTCCGGCTAACCTTTCTGAACGTTCAGCGCGCCAGCAAAACGGATACCTTGGCGCTGAAGTGGTAATCACACTCAGCCAGAACAACAGGCGTATCGATGTGGAAGTGCGTCTGGACAACCAGGCGGATGACCATCGCGTTCGCGTTTTGATCCCCACACCATTTAATCCGGACACCGTGTTAGCCGATACACAATTTGGTTCACTGACACGGCCTGTAAATGATGAAGCAATGGCCAACTGGCAAACGGAGGGATGGAAAGAGGCTCCTCTGCCGGTCTGGAATCTCCTTAACTATGTTGTTCTCCAGGAGAAACGCAATGGGCTGGCGCTGTTCACTGAAGGATTGCGGGAATTTGAAGTTATCGGCGACGACAAAAAAACCTTTGCCCTGACGCTGTTACGTGGAGTCGGACTGCTCGGAAAGGAAGATTTACTTCTGCGTCCTGGCAGGCCTTCTGGCATCAAAATGCCCGTGCCTGACTCGCAGCTTCGTGGCTCGCTCAACTGCCGATTCAGTCTCTTTAGCTTCAACGGATCGCCTGAAAATACAGGCGTTGCACATCAGGCGAAAAGCTGGCTAACTCCTGTCCAGTGTTACAATAAAATCCCCTGGGATGCGATGAAGCTCAACCGAGCCACGTTTACGACACCGGACAGCTACAGCCTGTTAACGCTCTCCCCGACAGGCTGTCTCCTGAGCGCCCTGAAAAAAGCAGAAGATCGTGATGAGCTGATCATTAGGGTATTTAACCCGTCGGAGTCGGGTACCTGCGACGTTACGCTATCCATGAGCAGAGCAATTAAGCGATGTTGTGAGACTGACATGAACGAGAGACTGCAGGCTGAAGGGCATGAAGCTAAGTGCATCACTGAAGTATTTAGACCGAGTCAATCGCGTACATTTAGCATTTGGTTAGACTAACGGTGCGAGATATGAACGGAGGGTTGCAGGTGGTGCAACTCTTCGTTTCCTTAAATTGTCACATTGTGGTGTTAATTTTAAAGGGGTTAAAAGTAAATCAAATGTAATTTCTGGGTGCTTTAGCACAACAATGGAAAAATACTGTGAAGAGACTATGATTACAGGTTCTCTGGTATGTAAATATGCATCCTCTCCCGCGTTAATTAAAATCACCTCTGTTTATATTTTTTCTTGTATTTGATAACTATCACCGCCTCGTCATACACATAATTTTAACATGCCTTTTACTATTCCTGCTGTAATTAAACATGGTTAACAGTGCGATGTAATTTTGATTTAAATCAATGTTTAATCCTTGGAAAAAACCATCAAAAGGCGCTAAATTGTGCCCGATCAAAATGGCTGAAAAGTGGTAGTTTTGCTATAAGTTGATCACCGTCGTAAAACGTAAATGTGATTCAATAAAAACCTGTTTATTGTAAGGGTTTTGCAGCGTATTATATTTGCGGGATCAATTTGGGTTTTTTATTAACGTATTTGCAACCTTTCATCACTGCTTTTTCCTCCAGGAGAGAATAGGCAACGAAGAAGGGGAGTAGATAACTTTGTATTGGGGCATGTGTGTGGATCTCTCTTACGGGTTTCACTCTCGGAGTCTTCATGCGATGAGCAAGGAGTCATGATGTTAGATATAGTCGAACTGTCGCGCTTACAGTTTGCCTTGACCGCGATGTACCACTTCCTGTTTGTGCCACTGACGCTCGGTATGGCGTTCCTGCTGGCCATCATGGAAACGGTCTACGTCCTCTCCGGCAAACAGATTTATAAAGATATGACCAAGTTCTGGGGCAAGTTGTTTGGTATCAACTTCGCACTGGGCGTGGCAACCGGTTTGACCATGGAGTTCCAGTTCGGGACTAACTGGTCTTATTATTCCCACTACGTTGGGGATATCTTCGGTGCGCCGCTGGCCATTGAAGGTCTGATGGCCTTCTTCCTCGAATCCACCTTTGTAGGTCTGTTCTTCTTCGGTTGGGACCGTCTGGGCAAAGTCCAGCATATGGCGGTCACCTGGCTTGTGGCATTGGGTTCCAACCTGTCCGCGCTGTGGATCCTGGTGGCGAACGGCTGGATGCAAAACCCAATCGCATCTGATTTCAACTTCGAAACCATGCGTATGGAGATGGTCAGCTTTGCCGAGCTGGTCCTGAACCCGGTAGCTCAGGTTAAATTCGTTCACACCGTGGCATCTGGCTACGTTTGTGGTGCGATGTTCGTTCTGGGTATCAGTTCCTACTACATGCTGCGCGGCCGTGACTTTGCTTTCGCTAAGCGCTCCTTTGCTATCGCTGCTAGCTTCGGTATGGCTGCAATCCTCTCCGTTATCGTTCTGGGTGATGAATCCGGTTACGAAATGGGTGACGTGCAGAAAACCAAACTGGCTGCTATCGAAGCTGAATGGGAAACCCAACCGGCTCCGGCTGCCTTTACCCTGTTCGGTATCCCGGATCAGGATGCGCAGCAAAACCACTTCTCTATTCAAATCCCTTACGCGCTGGGCATCATCGCAACCCGCTCCGTCGACAAACAGGTTACTGGCCTGAAAGATCTGATGGTGCAGCATGAAGGCCGTATCCGTAATGGTATGAAAGCTTATTCACTGCTGGAGCAGCTGCGTGCTGGCTCAACCGATCAGTCTGTACGCGATGAGTTCAACAGCGTGAAGAAAGACCTGGGTTACGGGCTGCTGCTCAAACGCTATACCCCGAACGTCTCTGACGCGACGGAAGCGCAAATCCAGCAGGCTACCAAAGACTCCATTCCACGCGTTGCGCCACTGTACTTCGCATTCCGTATCATGGTGGGCTGCGGCATCCTGATGCTGCTTATCATCGCGGCGTCCTTCTGGTCAGTTATTCGTAACCGTATCGGTCAGAAAAAATGGCTGCTGCGTACCGCGATGTACGGTATTCCACTGCCATGGATTGCTATCGAATCCGGTTGGTTTGTGGCGGAATATGGCCGTCAGCCATGGGCGATAGGTGAGGTGCTGCCAACGGCAGTAGCGAACTCCTCCCTGACAGCGGGCGATTTGATCTTCTCCATGCTGCTGATTTGTGGTCTGTATACCCTGTTCCTGGTGGCTGAACTGTTCCTGATGTTCAAGTTCGCGCGCCTTGGCCCAAGCAGCCTGAAAACCGGTCGCTATCACTACGAGCAGTCCGCTGCGACTACTCAGCCGGCACGCTAAGACAGGAGTCATCAAATGATCGATTATGAAGTATTGCGTTTTATCTGGTGGCTGCTGGTTGGTATTTTGCTGATTGGCTTTGCTGTCACCGACGGTTTCGACATGGGGGTGGGGATGCTCACCCGTTTCCTCGGTCGTAATGACACCGAGCGTCGAATTATGATCAACTCCATCGCCCCGCACTGGGATGGTAACCAGGTGTGGCTCATCACCGCGGGCGGCGCGCTGTTTGCTGCCTGGCCGATGGTCTACGCGGCTGCGTTCTCCGGCTTCTATGTGGCGATGATTCTGGTGCTGGCGTCTTTATTCTTCCGTCCGGTCGGTTTCGACTACCGTTCCAAGATTGAAGACACCCGCTGGCGCAACATGTGGGACTGGGGCATCTTCATTGGTAGCTTTGTTCCACCGCTGGTGATTGGTGTGGCGTTCGGTAACCTGTTGCAAGGTGTTCCGTTCCACATTGATGAGTACATGCGTCTTTACTACACCGGTAACTTCTTCCAGCTGCTGAATCCGTTTGGTCTGCTGGCGGGCGTGGTGAGTGTGGCGATGATCATTACTCAGGGCGCGACTTACCTGCAAATGCGTACGGTAGGTGAACTGCATCTGCGTTCACGTGCAACCGCTCAGCTGGCTGCCCTGGTGACGCTTGTCTGCTTCGCACTGGCCGGTGTCTGGGTGGTGTACGGTATTGATGGTTACGTGGTGACCTCTGCGATGAACCATGCTGCGCCGTCTAACCCGCTGACGAAAGAAGTTGTGCGTCAGGCAGGTGCCTGGATGACTAACTTCAACAACATGCCTGTGCTGTGGGTTATCCCGGCTCTGGGTGTTCTGTTGCCGCTGCTGACCGTGCTGACGTCCCGTCTGGAAAAAGGCGCTCTGGCGTTTGTATTCTCTTCACTGACGCTGGCGTGCATCATTCTGACGGCGGGTATCGCGATGTTCCCATTCGTTATGCCTTCCAGCACCATGATGAACGCAAGTCTGACCATGTGGGATGCAACATCTAGCCAGCTGACGCTGAACCTGATGACGTATGTTGCGTGCGTGTTCGTTCCGATTATCCTGCTCTACACCACCTGGTGTTACTGGAAAATGTTCGGTCGTATCACGAAAGAAGACATCGAACGTAACACTCATTCCCTGTACTAAGTAAGGAGCTGAATATGTGGTATTTCGCATGGATTTTGGGGACGCTTCTTGCCTGTGCATTTGGCATCATTACTGCCCTGGCGCTTGAGCACATTGAAGCGTCCAAAGCGAGTGACGAAAAACACTAATGAACATTATCGCGACGCTTTACGCGGTAATGGATAAGCGCCCGTTAAGGGCGCTTTCTTTAGTGATGGCATTACTGCTGGCAGGTTGTATTTTCTGGGACCCTTCGCGTTTTGCAGCGAAGACCAGCGAGCTCGAGATCTGGCACGGTTTCTTCATCATGTGGGCCGTCTGCGCAGGTGTTATTCACGGCGTTGGCTTTCGTCCGAAAGCCATTCACTGGCAGGGTATTTTCTGCCCGCTGATTGCCGATCTGGTGCTTCTCGCTGGGCTGATTTTCTTCTTCTTCTGAATAAGAAATGTCCGTTAATCATATGGGCTTACCCGAGCCCATAAAAATTTACTCTCCGTTTACTTTCTCCCATTCCAAACCACCTTTCCCGCGCGTATAGTAGCGAAGTTTAAAAGAGTTAACTTTTGTTGCATTACCGGGATGTAAAGTGAATACAACGCTGTTTCGATGGCCGGTTCGTGTCTACTACGAAGATACCGATGCCGGTGGTGTGGTTTACCATGCCAGCTACGTTGCTTTTTATGAACGGGCACGCACAGAGATGCTGCGCCATCATCACTTTAGCCAACAAGTGCTGTTGGCTGAGCGAGTTGCCTTTGTGGTACGCAAGATGACGCTTGAGTATTTTGCGCCTGCCAGACTCGACGATATGCTCGAAGTCCAAACAGAAATAACATCAATGCGCGGAACCTCACTGGTGTTCACGCAACGGATCCTCAATGCAGAGAACACGGTACTGAACGAAGCTGAAGTACTGATTGTCTGTGTTGATCCACTCATCATGAAGCCTCGTGCGCTTCCTAAGTCTATTGTCGCGGAGTTTAAGCAGTGACTGACATGAATATCCTTGATTTGTTCCTGAAGGCAAGCCTTCTGGTTAAACTTATCATGTTGATTTTGATTGGTTTTTCAATCGCATCCTGGGCCATCATCATCCAGAGAACGCGTATCCTCAATGCCGCTGGCCGCGAGGCTGAAGCGTTTGAAGACAAGTTCTGGTCTGGTATCGAACTTTCCCGTCTGTATCAGGAAAGCCAGGGGCGTCGGGATAACCTCGCAGGCTCCGAACAAATTTTTTACAGCGGTTTCAAAGAATTCGCCCGTTTGCATCGCGCTAACAGCCATGCACCGGAAGCGGTCGTTGAAGGTGCGTCTCGTGCGATGCGCATTTCTATGAACCGTGAGCTGGAAACCCTTGAAACGCATATTCCTTTCCTTGGCACAGTCGGTTCCATCAGCCCGTATATCGGCCTGTTCGGTACAGTGTGGGGGATTATGCACGCCTTTATCGCCCTGGGTGCGGTGAAGCAGGCAACGTTGCAGATGGTTGCTCCGGGTATCGCAGAAGCACTGATCGCGACCGCTATCGGTCTGTTCGCCGCTATCCCGGCGGTTATGGCCTATAACCGTCTGAATCAGCGCGTGAACAAACTGGAACTGAACTACGACAACTTTATGGAAGAGTTCACCGCGATTCTGCACCGTCAGGCGTTTACCAGCACCGAGAGTAACAAGGGGTAAACCATGGCCAGATCGCGTGGACGAGGTCGTCGCGAGCTCAAGTCCGAAATCAATATCGTTCCTCTGCTGGACGTACTGTTAGTGCTGTTGCTTATCTTTATGGCAACAGCGCCGATAATCACCCAGAGCGTGGAAGTTGATCTGCCGGATGCGACAGAATCACAGGCGGTAAGCACCAATGACGATCCTCCGGTCATCATTGAGGTTTCCGGCGTAGGGCAATACAGCGTGGTGGTAGAAAAAGATCGTATGGATCAGTTACCGCCAGAGCAGGTGATTGCCGAAGCGCAGCGCCGCCTGGAGTCAAATCCGAAGACGGTATTCTTAATCGGTGGTGCAAAAGATGTGCCTTACGATGAAATTATAAAAGCGCTGAACTTGCTCCATAGCGCGGGCGTTAAGTCTGTTGGCTTAATGACGCAGCCTATTTGATCACCTGCTAGCAGTGGGATACGAGTTTTTGGGAACCGATAGTGTCAAAGGCAACCGAACAAAACGATAAGCTTAAGCGAGCGATAATTATCTCCGCAGTGCTGCACGTTATTCTTTTTGCGGCACTGATCTGGAGTTCGTTCGACGAGCATATAGATGCATCAGCTGGCGGTGGTGGGGGTTCTTCCATCGACGCCGTCATGGTGGATCCTGGTGCGGTAGTACAAAACTATAATCGCCAGCAACAACAGCAGGCGAGTGCAAAACGTGCTGAAGAGCAGCGTGATAAACAGGCGCAACAGCAAGCTGAGGAACTGCGTGAAAAGCAGGCCGCAGAGCAGGAGCGTTTGAAGCAGCTCGAGAAAGAACGTTTGCAGGCGCAGGAAGCAGCAAAAGAGCAGGCGGAACAGCAGAAACAGGCTGAAGCCGCTGCTAAAAAAGCGCAGGAACAGCAGAAACAAGCCGAAGAGGCCGCAGCGAAAGCGGCTGCTGATGCGAAAGCTCAGGCTGACGCACAGGCAAAACTGGCCGCAGAAGCTGCGAAGAAAGCCGCAGCGGATGCCCAGAAACAGGCTGAGGAAGCAGCAAAGAAAGCGGCTGCCGATGCTCAGAAGAAAGCTGAAGCCGAAGCTGCGAAAAAAGCCGCAGCAGATGCTCAGAAGAAAGCTGAAGCAGATGCCGCGAAAAAAGCCGCTCAGGAAGCCGAGAAGAAAGCTGCCGCCGATGCAGCTAAGAAAGCGGCTGCCGCTGAGAAAGCTGCTGCGGAAAAAGCTGCTGCAGCTGAGAAGGCTGCTGCTGCCGCTGAGGCTAAGAAAGCTGCTGCTGCTGAAAAGGCTGCTGCGGATAAAGCTGCCGCTGCTGCAAAAGCTGCTGCTGATAAGAAAGCCGCTGCGGCTGCTAAAAAGGCTGCCGCGGAAAAAGCCGCTGCTGCATCGGGAGTGGATGACCTGCTGGGCGACCTGAGTTCTGGTAAGAATGCGCCGAAAGGCACGACCAGTGGTAGCGCTGGTGGTTCATCTCCTGCTAAAGGAAGTAAGCCGGGGCAGGGTGGTGCATCTCAGGCAGAGATTGCTTCGTACATCTCTCAGGTTCAGGCAGCTATTCGTGGCCACCTGTATGACTGGGATACCTACAAAGGCAAAACCTGTACTTTGCGTGTAAACATCAGTTCAGACGGCTCGATACTTAGCGTGAAACCGGAAGGTGGGGATGATGCGTTCTGTCAGCAGATGCTGTCTGCGACCAGCAGAATGACGAAGTTCCCTAAACCGCCGTCTCAGGCTGTGTATGAAACGTTTAAAAATGCACCGCTGGACTTCAAACCTTAAGTTACATTTTCCCCGTGCAAACGGGGAAAAATAGACCAGGTTTAGTCACAGGGTTCTGGTAGTTTTGTCTATTTGAGTTTGTTAACATTCTGCTAAATTATCGCGGGTAAGGTTACCCAGATAAGGGAGATATGATGAAGCAGGCATTACGTGTAGCATTTAGTTTCTTAATGCTGTGGGCAGCTGTGCTGCACGCAGAAGTACGTATCGAGATCACCCAGGGGGTAGACTCGGCACGCCCAATCGGTGTTGTACCGTTCCAGTGGGCCGGTCCTGGCGCTGCACCAGAAGATATTGGTGGCATCGTTGCGGCTGACCTGCGTAACAGCGGTAAATTCAACCCGTTAGATCGTTCTCGTCTGCCTCAGCAGCCGGGTACTGCGCAGGAGGTTCAACCTGCTGCATGGTCTGCGCTGGGTATTGATGCGGTTGTTGTAGGCCAGGTAACTCCTAGCCCGGACGGCGGCTATAACGTGGCTTATCAGCTGGTGGATACCGGTGGTGCGCCAGGTACCGTTCTGGCTCAGAACTCTTACAAAGTGAACAAGCAGTGGCTGCGTTATGCTGGCCACACGGCAAGTGACGAAGTGTTCGAGAAGCTGACCGGTATTAAAGGTGCGTTCCGTACCCGTATCGCTTATGTGGTGCAGACCAACGGTGGTCAGTTCCCGTATGAACTGCGCGTGTCCGATTACGACGGTTACAACCAGTTCACAGTTCACCGTTCTGCACAGCCGCTGATGTCTCCGGCATGGTCTCCAGACGGTTCTAAACTGGCTTATGTCACCTTCGAAAGCGGCCGTTCTGCGCTGGTCATTCAGACGCTGTCAAACGGTGCTGTACGCCAGGTTGCGTCCTTCCCGCGTCACAACGGTGCGCCGTCATTCTCTCCGGATGGTTCAAAACTGGCATTTGCCCTGTCTAAAACCGGTAGCCTGAACCTGTACGTGATGGACATTGGGTCTGGCCAGATCCGTCAGGTGACTGATGGTCGTAGCAACAACACTGAGCCGACCTGGTTCCCGGATAGCCAGAACCTGGCGTTTACTTCCGACCAGGCAGGCCGTCCACAAATCTATAAAGTGAATGTCAACGGCGGTGCTCCGCAGCGTATTTCCTGGGAAGGTACACAGAACCAGAACGCAGACGTGAGCAGCGACGGTAAGTTTATGGTAATGGTCAGCTCCAACGGTGGGCAGCAGCACATTGCCAAACAAGATCTGGTAGCGGGTGGCGTTCAAGTTCTGTCGTCAACGTTCCTGGATGAAACGCCAAGTCTGGCACCTAACGGCACTATGGTAATCTACAGCTCTTCTCAGGGGATGGGATCTGTGCTGAATCTGGTTTCTACAGATGGGCGTTTCAAAGCGCGTATTCCGGCTACTGATGGACAGGTAAAATCACCTGCCTGGTCGCCGTATCTGTAAATAATAATTAATTGATTACTAAAGGAATCATAGAAATGCAACTGAACAAAGTGCTGAAGGGGCTGATGATCGCTCTGCCTGTAATGGCAATCGCAGCGTGTTCTTCTAACAAGAACGCAAGCAATGACCAGAGCGGCGAAGGCATGATGGGTGCCGGCACCGGTATGGACGCGAACGGCAATGGCAACATGTCTTCTGAAGAGCAAGCGCGTCTTCAGATGCAGCAGCTGCAGCAGAACAACATCGTTTACTTCGATCTGGATAAGTACGACATCCGTTCTGACTTCGCTGCGATGCTGGATGCTCACGCTAACTTCCTGCGTAGCAACCCATCTTACAAAGTCACCGTAGAAGGTCACGCGGACGAACGTGGTACTCCAGAGTACAACATCTCCCTGGGTGAACGTCGTGCTAACGCTGTTAAAATGTACCTGCAAGGTAAAGGCGTTTCTGCTGACCAGATCTCCATCGTTTCTTACGGTAAAGAAAAACCAGCAGTACTGGGTCATGACGAAGCGGCTTACTCCAAAAACCGTCGTGCCGTACTGGTTTACTAAGAGAATTGCATGAACAGTAACTTCAGACATCATCTGTTGAGTCTGTCGTTACTGGTTGGAATAGCGGCCCCCTGGGCCGCTTTTGCTCAGGCACCAATCAGTAGTGTCGGCTCAGGCTCGGTTGAAGACCGTGTCACTCAACTCGAGCGTATTTCTAATGCTCACAGCCAGCTTTTAACCCAACTCCAGCAGCAACTTTCTGATAACCAAAGCGATATTGATTCTTTGCGTGGGCAGATCCAGGAAAGTCAGTATCAGCTGAATCAGGTTATGGATCGTCAGAAGCAGATCATGTTGCAAATTGATAGCCTGAGTAACGGTGGTGCAGCCGCACAGCCAGCAGCGGGCGATCAGAGTGGTGGTGCTGCGGCAACACCGGCTCCGGCAGCAGATGCTTCAGCCTCGACAGGTGCGCCTGTACAGAGCGGTGACGCGAATACGGATTACAACGCGGCCATTGCCCTGGTACAGGACAAATCTCGTCAGGACGATGCTATCGTTGCGTTTCAAAACTTCGTCAAGAAGTACCCTGATTCCACTTACCAGCCAAATGCGAATTACTGGCTTGGTCAGCTGAATTACAACAAGGGTAAGAAGGATGATGCGGCGTTTTATTTTGCCTCTGTGGTGAAAAATTACCCAAAATCACCTAAAGCACCTGATGCGATGTTCAAGGTCGGCGTGATCATGCAGGACAAAGGTGATACCGCAAAAGCGAAAGCCGTCTACCAGCAGGTTGTGACGAAGTTCCCGGGTACCGAAGGTGCCAAACAGGCGCAAAAACGTCTGAGTTCGATGGGATGATTACCGCATGACCAGAAATCGCGTTATTTCTGGTCGTGCAGCATGATTACTAAGCAGTTAAGTGATCTTCATCGAAATTTTTGTTGCGCAGAATTCTTAAATCAGTAATATATGCCGCCGTTGCCACGGGATATCAAACAACGTGAAAGCAGCGCAAAAGTGGGTCGTTAGCTCAGTTGGTAGAGCAGTTGACTTTTAATCAATTGGTCGCAGGTTCGAATCCTGCACGACCCACCACTTAAAGCAGTTCCGGTAGTACAGAGTGGGTGATTAGCTCAGTTGGTAGAGCATCTCCTTTACACGGAGGGGGTCGGCGGTTCGAGCCCGTCATCACCCACCACTCGGGTCGTTAGCTCAGTTGGTAGAGCAGTTGACTTTTAATCAATTGGTCGCAGGTTCGAATCCTGCACGACCCACCAATTCTTATTGGTTCCGAGTGATAATTCAGGCAATACCCAGATGGGTCGTTAGCTCAGTTGGTAGAGCAGTTGACTTTTAATCAATTGGTCGCAGGTTCGAATCCTGCACGACCCACCAGCCTGAATAAATTTGAAGTACATCCCGCAAGGGGTCGTTAGCTCAGTTGGTAGAGCAGTTGACTTTTAATCAATTGGTCGCAGGTTCGAATCCTGCACGACCCACCAATGTAAAAAGGCGCCCTAAAGGCGCCTTTTTGCTATCTGCGACTCCAGAGCCTAAAGCACATTGCCTGATGGCGCTGCGCTTATCAGGCCTACGAAAAACAAAACTCAGGCCCTGTCATGTCGGGTAAGGCAAAGCCGCCACCCGACAAATGCTGCGCGCACCTATTTCCGGTGACTTTTCACCTCAAATTCGCTATCTTGTTTAGTATACAAAACACAATTGCCACCCGTTTTGCTATGTCATGCAAAAGAAAGGCAATATTGTTAAGCCAGTGAAACGAGAAGCCATAATGAGTGTGATGTTCGATCCAGAAGCCGCGATCTATCCCTTCCCACCAAAGCCCGTCCCGCTAACCCTGGATGAAAAACAGTTCTACCGTGAGAAGATCAAACGACTTCTCAAAGAGCGTGATGCGGTGATGGTGGCGCATTACTACACCGACCCGGAAATTCAGCAACTGGCGGAAGAGACAGGCGGGTGTATCTCCGATTCCCTGGAGATGGCGCGCTTTGGCGCAAAACATCCCGTTTCCACGCTACTGGTGGCGGGCGTGCGTTTTATGGGTGAAACGGCAAAGATCTTAAGCCCGGAAAAAACCATCCTGATGCCGACGTTAAACGCCGAATGCTCGCTCGATCTCGGTTGCCCAATCGAGGAGTTTTCCGCGTTCTGCGATGCGCATCCTGACCGTACTGTCGTGGTCTACGCTAATACCTCTGCCGCGGTCAAAGCACGTGCAGACTGGGTAGTGACCTCCAGCATTGCGGTAGAGCTGATTGAACATCTGGATAGCCTGGGTGAGAAAATCATCTGGGCACCCGATCGTCATCTTGGGAACTATGTTCAAAAGCAAACCGGTGCCGATGTCCTCTGCTGGCAGGGCGCATGTATTGTGCATGATGAATTCAAAACGCAAGCGCTGGCACGTATGAAGGGGTTATACCCGCAGGCGGCCATTCTCGTTCACCCGGAATCACCGCAGTCGATTGTCGACATGGCAGATGCCGTAGGGTCAACCAGTCAGCTGATTAATGCTGCGAAGACGCTACCGCATAAGCAGCTTATTGTGGCCACCGATCGCGGCATCTTCTATAAGATGCAACAGGCCGTGCCGGAAAAAGAGCTGCTCGAAGCGCCGACCGCAGGAGAGGGCGCAACTTGCCGTAGCTGCGCCCACTGCCCGTGGATGGCGATGAACGGCCTGAAAGCCATTGCAGAAGGGTTAGAAGCGGGTGGTGCGGCCCATGAAGTACATGTGGATGCCGCATTGCGTGAAGGCGCGTTAATTCCGCTTAACCGAATGCTGGATTTTGCGGCTACACTACGTACTTAATTCAACACGCCCAGGGGAAAAGATGGATTTTTTTAGCACGCAAAACATTCTGGTTCATATACCGATTGGTGCGGGTGGCTACGACCTGTCATGGATTGAAGCGATAGGTACACTGGCTGGCCTGCTTTGTATCTGGCTGGCCAGCCTGGAGAAGATCAGCAACTACGCGTTTGGGCTTATCAACGTCACGCTGTTTGCGATTATTTTCTTCCAGATCCAGCTCTACGCCAGCCTGCTGTTGCAGCTGTTCTTCTTTGCCGCCAATATTTATGGCTGGTATGCCTGGTCGCGTCAGAACAGCCAGCAGGAAGCAGAACTCCAGATCCGCTGGTTGCCGCTACCTAAAGCAATCGCCTGGTTTGTGGCCTGCATAGTCGCTATCGGCTTAATGACCGTGTTTATCAACCCGGTGTTCGCCTTCCTGACACGCATTGCGGTGTCAGTGATGTCAACGCTTGGGCTGAATGTCGCTATGCCCGAGCTCCAGCCTGATGCCTTCCCGTTCTGGGATTCCTGCATGATGGTGCTGTCGATTGCGGCGATGATCCTGATGACCCGCAAGTACGTCGAAAACTGGTTGCTGTGGGTCATCATTAACGTCATCAGCGTGGTGATTTTCGCCCTGCAAGGCGTTTACGCCATGTCGCTGGAATATCTGCTGCTGACCTTCATTGCGCTCAACGGTAGTCGTATGTGGATAAACAGCGCGCGTGAGCGTGGCTCACACGCGCTATCCAGTTAATGATGGTGATGATGTGAATGGCCGGACTGCATCTCGTTAAGATGGCAGTCCGGACCGTTACAGGGCTGATATTCCATCTGGATGGTTGCGTGAGCAATCTCGTAGTGGTGTTCCAGGAAATGCTGAATGCGTTCAAGTAGCGCATCATGATCGTGAGGTGGGATCACCTGGACATGCAGCGTCATAATCGGTTTTTCACCCACCAGCCAGACATGAACATGGTGCACGTTTCGCACTTCCGGGATCGAGCGGCACAGGTTGCGCTTGAGCGCCGGGATATCCAGCGAAGTGGGCGCACCCTCCAGTAACTCATTAACACTCTCTTTCAAAAGCCGCCAGGCACTGCGCAGCACAAGGCATGAAACCAGCACCGACAGGATCGGGTCGATAGGTGTCCAGCCTGTGTAGAGGATAACCAGCGCAGCCGCAATAGCCCCTACCGAACCCAGCAAATCACCCAGCACGTGAAGCGCCGCGGCCCGCACGTTCAGATTCTTTTCGCCGCTGCCGCGATGCAAAATCCAGAATGCCAGGATGTTGGCAAGCAGTCCGGCAACGGCAATAACCATCATGGTTGCACCGGCAACAGGTTGCGGGTGTCTGAAACGCTGAAACGCCTCCCAGACGATAAGAATGGTAATAACGACCAGCGCAATGGCGTTAACAAAGGCCGCAAGGGTCGTCAGCCTGAGCCAGCCAAACGTATGGCGGGCATTAGGCGGACGGCGTGCAAATTGTACCGCCAGCAACGCAAACAGCAGGGCAGCGGCGTCGGTAAGCATATGCCCGGCGTCAGCCAGCAGCGCCAGAGAGCCTGAAATCAGCCCGCCGATGACCTCGATGACCATAAAGGTTGCAGTAACACCGAAAGCCAGTGCCAGCCGCTTAGCGTTGTCGTCACCTGAAGTGTGTGAATGGGAGTGGGTGTGCGCCATGTCTTCTTTCCTGATTTGTTATTATTTTTAGTGTAGCGTTTTTAAGAGGTTAAATAAAAAAGGAGAGCTCAGGCTCTCCTTTGGTCAGAATATTCAATGTTATTGCGTGGTGCCATCCGTTTTGGTATCAGCATCGTTCCCCACTTTGTCATTCGGGTCCGGGCATTTACCGTCCTTACACATCGAATTTTTATGCACCTCATCCGTGGTCATACCGTCATGATTCATTGTGCCCGAACCGGTACCGTTCGGATGGAGCATTGTCCCACCCGTATTGGTGCTGCCGTTGTTGATATGGCTGTTATCGACATTATTAGGGGCGATGTTCTGTTTGGCATCAGGGGCGACCTGGCCTGCTGATGCTGCGGCATTGGCGTCACCGTTGCCTTCAGATGCGCTCGTTTCTGCGGCGAGCACGCTACCGCTTGCCAGGGTGAGGGTGGCGGTCAGGAAGAGGGTTGCCAGTTTCGTCATTTTCATCATGCTGCTCCTGTTTTTGTCGTTACGCTGGATAACATTTCCAACAGTGCATCTCGTTCACAGGCGAAAGATTCTGGTATACAGACTTACGTCAGTATCGAATCGCGTTTAATCACTCAAAAATAGTTGTTACAGTTAAAAAGATTAGGTCAGAACTCACTTTTCGCTATTTTGTGGCGATTTTTAGGCTAATTCCAGGAATTATCTGCGTGAAGTGTAAAATCCCGTTTACACTTCCTGGCCGACGAGATAGATTGAAAGGATTGCAATCATTACTAAAGATATGGCAGAGCTGAACAGAAAATGAATTATCAGAATGACGATTTACGCATTAAAGAGATCAATGAGTTATTACCTCCAGTAGCACTCCTTGAAAAATTCCCCGCCACAGAAAACGCAGCAAACACGGTTTCCCATGCCCGCAAAGCGATCCATAAGATCCTGAAAGGTAACGACGATCGTCTTCTGGTGGTGATTGGCCCATGCTCCATTCACGATCCTGCGGCGGCTAAAGAGTACGCTTCCCGCCTGATTAAACTGCGTGATGAGCTAAAAGGCGAGCTGGAAGTCGTGATGCGCGTTTATTTTGAAAAGCCGCGTACCACCGTGGGCTGGAAAGGGCTGATTAACGATCCTCACATGGATAACAGCTTCCAGATCAACGACGGTCTGCGCATCGCGCGTAAGCTGCTGCTGGAAATCAACGACAGCGGTCTGCCAGCTGCCGGTGAATTCCTGGACATGATCACCCCACAGTATCTTGCCGACCTCATGAGCTGGGGTGCTATCGGCGCACGTACCACAGAATCTCAGGTGCACCGCGAGCTGGCATCCGGCCTTTCTTGCCCGGTTGGTTTCAAAAATGGGACCGACGGCACTATCAAAGTGGCCATTGACGCAATCAATGCCGCAGGTGCGCCGCACTGCTTCCTGTCAGTGACCAAATGGGGTCACTCTGCCATCGTGAACACCAGCGGTAACGGCGACTGCCACATCATCCTGCGCGGCGGTAAAGAGCCGAACTACAGCGCAAAACATGTGGCAGAAGTGAAAACCGGTCTTGAGAAAGCAGGGCTGTCACCGCAGGTGATGATCGACTTCAGCCACGCTAACTCCAGCAAGCAATTCAAAAAGCAGATGGAAGTGGGCACGGACGTATGTCAGCAGATTGCGGGCGGCGAAACGGCAGTCATCGGTGTGATGATCGAAAGTCACCTGGTTGAAGGCAACCAGAATCTGGAAGGCAGCGAGCCGCTGGTTTATGGCAAGAGCGTGACGGATGCCTGCATTGGCTGGGAAGATACTGACACGATTCTGCGTCAGCTGGCGGACGCGGTAAAAGCACGTCGCGGCTGATACGGATTCTGGCAATAAAAAAGCGTGGATTGCTCCACGCTTTTTTTATGTCTGGCGAAAATTACTTCGCTTTACCCTGGTTCGCTACGGCCGCCGCTTTTGCAGCGATTTCGTCAGCGTTACCCAGATAGTAGTGTTTGATTGGTTTGAAGTTTTCGTCGAACTCGTATACCAGCGGCACGCCAGTTGGGATGTTCAGTTCGAGGATCTCGTCTTCACCCATGTTATCCAGGAATTTCACCAGCGCGCGCAGGGAGTTACCGTGAGCTGCGATGATAACGCGCTCACCGCTTTTCAGGCGTGGCAGAATGGTTTCGTTCCAGTAAGGCACAACGCGGTCGATGGTCAGCGCCAGGCTTTCGGTCTGTGGCAGTTCAGCATCGGTCAGCTTCGCATAGCGCGGATCGTGGCCCGGGTAACGCTCGTCATCTTTGGTCAGCTCTGGTGGAGTCACTGCGAAGCCACGACGCCACTGTTTAACTTGCTCGTCACCGTATTTCTCAGCGGTTTCAGCTTTGTTCAGGCCTTGCAGAGCACCGTAGTGACGCTCGTTCAGTTTCCAGGATTTCTCAACTGGCAGCCATGCCTGATCCAGCTCGTCCAGAACGTTCCACAGAGTGTGGATGGCACGTTTCAGCACAGAGGTGTAAGCAAAATCAAAGCTGAAGCCTTCTTCCTTCAGCAGTTTACCTGCTGCTTTTGCTTCGCTTACGCCTTTCTCGGACAGGTCAACATCGTACCAACCGGTAAAGCGGTTTTCGTTGTTCCACTGGCTTTCGCCGTGGCGCACCAGAACCAGCTTAGTAATAGCCATCTCTTACTCCTCAAGCATTTTGAATGATAACAATTCTCATTATATTGCCGTGTCAGTGCCAGCGGCAACGCTTAACCATAACCATAGCGAAAATAGTCTCTCAGTGTAAGCTGCTTGTGAATCCAGGGTTATGATTTTGTCTATGAGTGGCGCTATTTTCAGCAAGATGGACAAAAAAAAGCCCTCGTGGCGAGAGCTCTACATTTCCCAGGATTGCGCCTGGCGTTATGCGTGAGGAATAAATTGATATTCCGTCACGCTAACGTACTCTTCACCCGGGCGCAGCACGCAGTCTGGCTGCGGCCATTCCGTGTGGTTAGGGCTGTCCGGGAGGAACTCGCTTTCCAGCGCCAGGCCCTGCCAGTCGCTGTACTCGTTATGCGCGCGGGCTGGCGTGCCGCCGAGGTAGTTACCCGAATAAAATTGCAGGGCAGGGGCCGTGGTATAGACCGTCATCTGCAACTTTTCATCCGCCGACCAGACGTGGGCCGCAGGCTGCTTCACGCCGCCTTGTGCCTGTAACAGGAAAGCGTGGTCGTAACCTTTCACTTTGCGCTGATCGTCATCGCTCAGGAAATCCTGGGCGACAGGTTTTGCCACGCGGAAATCAAAGCTGGTGCCGCTCACCGATTTCAGGCCCTGATACGGAATACCCATCTCATCGACCGGCAGATAGTCATCTGCCAGCAGCTGAAGCTTATGCTGGCGAACATCGCACTGGTTACCGTCGAGATTGAAATACGCGTGGTTAGTCATATTGACCGGACAGGCTTTATCAGTCGTTGCGCGGTACTCAATCGCAATACGGTTATCTTCCGTCAGGGTAAAACGTGCCGTGGCGGCGAGATTACCCGGGAAGCCCTGATCGCCATCAGGAGAGTCCAGCGAGAACAGCACTTCGCCATCATTCTGCTGAACAATCTGCCAGCGGCGTTTATCAAATCCTTCCGGCCCGCCGTGCAGTTGGTTTTCGCCCTGGCTGGACAGCAGCGGATAGCTCACGCCATCCAGTACAAAACGGCTTTTGGCGATGCGGTTGGCGTAACGGCCCACGGATGCGCCGAGATAGGCCGCCTGAGTGATGTATTGTTCCGGCGACGCGCAGCCGAGCAGGGTTTCACGCACGCTGCCATCAGGCATAGGCACACGTGCCGAGAGTAATGTTGCGCCCCAGTCCATCAGCGTAACCACCATCCCTGCGCTGTTGCGCAGAGTTAACAGGCGATACGGCAGACCATCTGGTGCGAGGGTTGGCGTTTCGTTTAGCACTGTCCCGCTCCTTGCGTTGCTTTACACACATAGAAGGTTTCTTTGATGCCGGTTTTCGCTTCGTATTGTTTCGCTACGGCATCCTGAACGGCCGGAACCAGCTCTTCAGGCACCAGAGCCACGACGCAGCCGCCGAAACCGCCGCCAGTCATGCGCACACCGCCTTTATCGCCGATGGTGGCTTTAACAATCTCAACCAGGGTGTCGATTTGCGGCACGGTGATTTCGAAATCATCGCGCATGGAGGCATGAGATTCAGCCATCAGTTCACCCATGCGTTTCAAATCACCTTTTGCCAACGCTGAAGCAGCTTCCACCGTACGGGCGTTTTCCGTCAGAACATGGCGAACGCGTTTGGCAACGATCGGATCAAGCTCATGGGCAACTTTGTTGAATTCATCGATAGAAACGTCGCGCAGGGCAGTCTGCTGGAAGAAACGCGCGCCGGTTTCACACTGTTCACGACGAGTGTTGTACTCGCTGCCTACCAGGGTACGCTTGAAGTTACTATTGATGATAACGACCGCCGCGCCTTTTGGCAGAGGAACCGCTTTGCTTCCCAGCGAACGGCAGTCAATCAGCAGCGCGTGCTCTTTCTTACCGAGGGCCGAAATCAGCTGATCCATAATGCCGCAGTTACAGCCAACGAACTGATTTTCTGCTTCCTGTCCATTCAGCGCGATTTGCGCGCCGTCCAGCGGCAGATGGTAAAGCTGCTGGAATACAGTACCTACCGCCACTTCCAGCGAAGCCGATGAGCTCAGCCCGGCCCCCTGCGGGACGTTACCGCTGATCACCAGATCGGCACCGCCGAAGTTTTTATCGCGCTTTTGCAGATGCTTAACCACGCCGCGCACGTAGTTCGACCATTGCTGGGTATCGTGGGCAATAATCGGGGCATCCAGAGAGAATTCGTCAGTCTGGTTGTCATAATCCGCAGCCACTACGCGAACCTTGCGGTCATCACGTTTAGCGCAGCTGATCACCGTCTGGTAATCAATGGCGCAGGGCAGCACGAAGCCGTCGTTATAATCTGTGTGTTCGCCAATCAGGTTAACGCGGCCAGGCGCCTGAATAACGTGGGTGGCAGGGTAGCCAAATGTTTCAGCAAACAGGGATTGTGTTTTATCTTTCAGACTCATTTTTTTTAGACTCCTGATTCGCGATAGTGGACGTCGCTAACGGCGCGCAGACGTTCTGCCGCCTGTTCTGCCGTCAGATCACGCTGGGTTTCGGCCAGCATTTCGTAGCCCACCATAAATTTACGTACCGTCGCGGAACGCAGCAGCGGCGGATAGAAATGGGCATGTAACTGCCAGTGTTGATTTTCTTCACCGTTAAACGGTGCGCCGTGCCAACCCATCGAATATGGGAAGGAACACTGGAACAGGTTGTCGTAGCGGCTGGTCAGTTTTTTCAGCGCCAGTGCCAGATCATCACGCTGCGCATCGCTGAGGTCGGTGATGCGTTGCACATGTGCTTTTGGCAGCAGCAGCGTTTCAAATGGCCAGGCAGCCCAGTACGGCACAACGGCCAGCCAGTGTTCGGTTTCGACCACGGTACGGCTGCCATCAGCCAGCTCGCGTTGGGTGTAATCCACCAGCATCGGCGAGCCATTCTGCGCGTAATACTCTTTTTGCAGACGGTCTTCGCGCTCGGCTTCGTTTGGCAGGAAGCTGTTCGCCCAAATCTGGCCGTGCGGGTGCGGGTTAGAGCAACCCATCGCCGCACCTTTGTTTTCGAACACCTGCACCCAGGGATAGGTTTGACCTAACTCTGCAGTCTGTGCCTGCCAGGTGGTTACCACCTCTTTCAGGGCCTCGACGCTCAGTTCCGGCAACGTTTTGCTGTGATCGGGCGAGAAGCAGATCACGCGGCTGGTGCCACGTGCGCTTTCACAACGCATCAGCGGATCTTCGCTTTCCGGTGCATCCGGGGTGTCGGTCATCAGGGCTGCAAAATCGTTGGTGAAAACGTATGTTCCCTTGTAGTCAGGGTTGGTATCGCCGGTGACGCGCGTGTTGCCCGGACACAGGAAACAGTCTGGATCATGCTGAGGCAGCGTCTGTTTTGCAGGCGTTTCTTGCGCCCCCTGCCAGGGGCGCTTGGCGCGATGCGGTGAAACCAAAATCCATTGCCCGCTAAGCGGGTTAAAACGACGATGCGGATGATCGACGGGATTGAATTGCGTCATGACAAATCCTTAATTCGGATAGCCCTGTGGGTGGCGTGACTGCCAGTGCCAGGTATCCTGTGCCATTTCATCAAGCGTGCGCGTTACACGCCAGTTAAGCTCTTTATCGGCTTTGGTTGCATCAGCCCAGTAAGCCGGAAGGTCGCCATCGCGGCGGGGTGCGAAGTGATAATTCACCGGCTTGCCACACGCTTTGCTGAAGGCATTTACCACATCCAACACGCTGCTCCCGACACCCGCGCCGAGGTTGTAAATATGCACGCCCGGTTTGTCTGCCAGCTGCTGCATCGCTGCAACGTGACCATCGGCCAGGTCCATGACATGAATATAGTCACGCACGCCAGTGCCATCTTCGGTTGGATAATCGTTACCAAAAATCGCCAGTGAATCGCGACGGCCAACAGCCACCTGCGCGATATACGGCATCAGGTTGTTTGGAATGCCCTGCGGGTCTTCACCCATATCGCCTGATGGATGTGCGCCAACCGGGTTGAAGTAACGCAGCAGGGCGATGCTCCAGTCAGGCTGCGCTTTTTGCAGGTCGGTCAGGATCTGTTCCACCATCAGCTTACTTTTGCCATACGGGCTTTGTGGCGTACCGGTCGGGAAGCTTTCGACATAAGGGATTTTTGGCTGATCGCCATACACGGTGGCAGACGAGCTGAAGATAAAGTTTTTCACGTTTGCTGCGCGCATGGCTGAAATTAAGCACAGCGTACCGTTGACGTTGTTGTCGTAATATTCAAGCGGTTTTGCGACCGATTCGCCAACGGCTTTCAGACCGGCAAAGTGGATCACGGTTTCAATGGCGTGGTCGTGAAGGATCTCGGTCATCAACGCTTCGTTGCGAATATCGCCTTCGACGAAGGTAGGTTGTTTGCCGCCGAGACGTTCAATCACAGGCAGCACGCTGCGCTTACTATTGCACAGGTTGTCGAGGATGATGACATCATGTCCGTTTTGCAGCAGCTGCACGCAGGTATGACTACCTATGTAACCGCTACCACCTGTTACCAGAACTCGCATATTTCGCTCCATTGGGCTTATGGTATGAATTAACCATAGCATAACAGAGACGCGAAAAGTGTGACATGGGATAAAATAGTGGAATCGTTTACACTAATCATCGCACCTTAATTTTGAATGGACGGTAGCATTCTAGATCAAAGAGATAACGTTGTAATGTTGCAGGTAATCTGAAAAGCGGGGGCAGGGCCCCCGTCTGATTAATCGATTTTGCTCAGAAGGTAGCGATAGCTCTCACCATCCGGGATGAATTCCAGGCGGTGAGTAATGCAGGAAGGGGCATCTTCGGCGTGATGTGACACAAACAACAGCTGGGTTTCACCTTCCCCGATCAGCACATCCACAAAGCGTCTAATCAACTGGCGATTGAGCGGATCCAGCCCCTGGAGCGGTTCGTCGAGGATCAACAAAGTAGGATGTTTCACCAGCGCACGGACGATGAGTGCAAGCCGCTGCTGTCCCCACGACAGGCTATGAAACGGCGCGTCAGCGACCCGGCTATCCATGCCCAGAATATCCAGCCACTGCTGCGCCAGCTTGTGCTGTTTGTCCGAAACCGCCTGATAAATGCCGATGGAATCGAAAAATCCCGACAAAATGACGTTGCGCACCGTAGTGCTGACGCGATAGTCCAGATGCAAACTGCTGCTGACGTAGCCAATATGCTTTTTAATGTCCCAGATGGTTTCGCCGCTTCCGCGACGGCGGCCAAACAGGGTGAGATCGTTACTGTAACCCTGCGGATGATCGCCGGTTATCAGGCTCAGCAGCGTCGATTTTCCCGCCCCGTTAGGGCCGGTAATCTGCCAGTGTTCGCCGGGGTTTACCGTCCAGCTCAGCTGGTTAAGGATAGGGCGATCGTTATAAGAAACCACACCGTTATGCAGCACAATGCGCGGCTGGTGGGGATCTAAGCCGTGGCGGGCAGAAGGAGCGTCGGGTTCAGGGAGTAAAATACCGTCCAGCTTTTCACTGTGCGCCAGCTGCGCAATCAGGGCCTGCTTCAGTAATGCGGCTTTTTCACCGGTTTCGGTCAGGCTACAGTCTGCTAATACTCCGGCGTTTTGCACAAAATCCGGGATTTCATCAAAGCGGTTAAGCACCAGAACCAGGGTGTAACCTTGCTGATTGAGCTTTTCCAGCAGGATTGCCAGCTGGGCGCGGGATTGCACGTCCAGCCCGTCGAAGGGCTCATCCAGAATCAGCAGTTCCGGTTCGCTCATCAGCGCCTGACACAGCAGTGTTTTTCGCGTCTCGCCGGTGGAAAGATATTTAAAGCGTCTGTCCAGAAGGGCGGTAATGCCGAATTGTTCGGCCAGATACTGGCAGCGTGCGCTGTCTTTTATCTCATCCTGGATTATCTCGGCCGTGGTGCGGCCGGTATCTTCTTCACCGGGACTCAGCAAATCGGTATTGTTACGCTGCCATTCATCGCTGACCAGCTTTTGCAGTTGCTCAAACGAGAGGCGAGTCAGGCGCGTAAAGTTGCACTGACGTTCGCCTTTTAGCTGCGTGAGCTCGCCTGCCAGTGCGCGCGCCAGGGCAGATTTACCGCTACCGTTTGTGCCGACAAAGGCCCAGCTTTCCCCTGCGCGTAACGTTAAATCAGGAAGCGCCAGCGTTCGGGTATCGCTAAGACGAAACGTACCTTGCGAAATATGCAATGATAACATGATTTATCCCATTTTTTGCAGCAATAAGCGTCAGGGATACTCACAGTCGGCACGCTTGTCAATGCGCTTAGCATAATGTGGCGATAATCACCCGGTCTGCGTTGAAATATGCGGTGACGACAGCACCTTCTTCTAACTCAGCGGCATCGGCGAGTGGCACGGTGGCACACAGAATTTGCCCATCCGGTAACGTCATGAGCACTTCACACTGCTCCTCGCCGCGTTCAATGTGGCTGATTGCGCCGTGCAGTTGGTTATCGGCGTGTTTCGCCAGCTCAGGGTCGCGCGTGATGCTGACCCAGGGGGCTTTCAGTAACACCAGAACTTCTTTGCCTTCGTCCAACCCGAGGCGCTCTCCGCTTTGCGCGGTGATGGCGGCTTTCAGACGCGTCGCGCCGTCTGCCAGCAGGATCTCAATATGTTGTTGTACATGCGAGTTGTCCCTGGCCGTCACGGTACCAAACCACTGGTTGCGGGCACTGGTCTGGAGCGAGAAACGGGAAATCGCGGCCAGCAGGCTATCCAGGGGAACGTTGTCGTCATCGCTTAAGACATCAAAGGCTTTTTGCTGAATCTGTGCCAGCAGATCGTAAAGCTGAATCAGACGCTGACCGTAGCGTGTCAATACCGCACCGCCGCCGCCCTTACCGCCGGTTGCTCTGTCGACCAGCGCCTGCTCGCTCAGGGTGTTCATTTCATTGATGGCATCCCAGGCGCTTTTGTAGCTGATGCCGGCGTTTTTTGCCCCCTGGCTAATTGAGCCCGTTTGCTCTATTTGTTTAAGCAGGGCGATACGTCGCGGATCGGCGAAAAGCTTCTGCTGAAGTCGTAAGGTGAGGAGAATTTCGGCCTGCATAACAATGTCCTGGCAAAAAGTGTATTGTGACCCAAATGCCCCTGCGGGCAAAGTGCACCGCACAAAAGGGGATGTTTTTCTCACTTGAAAGGGTAGAATAAGCCGTTCACAATGTCTGGAGAAAACCATGTTAGAGTTGTTGAAAAGTCTGGTATTCGCCGTGATCATGGTACCAGTAGTGATGGCTCTCATCCTCGGTGCTATCTACGGCCTGGGTGAAGTGTTCAACGTGTTTTCGAACATCGGTCACAAAGACCAGCCTAAAAAGCAGCATTGATTCCCTACAAAACGCCCGGCCTGCCCGGGCGTTTTGCTCTCAAGTTTCTTCCTTTCCCGCCGATATTATTCACAACATCGGGTGAGTTTACTCATTAATCGGTACGATTTAACGCTAGGATATCCCTACAGTTGTCGTTATATTTGGATGTATATAACGACACTCACAGGAGCTACAGATGGCACGTACATGGTTACGCCTTTTCGCAGGGGCAACACTGACACTTTCTCTGGCGGGTCACGCACTGGCTGAAGAAGGTAAAATCACGGTCTTTGCAGCGGCGTCGCTGACTAACGCGATGCAGGATATTGCAGCGGAATACAAAAAAGAGAAGAACGTTGAGGTTGTCTCTTCTTTTGCATCTTCTTCTACGCTGGCACGCCAGATTGAAGCCGGTGCGCCTGCCGACCTGTTCATTTCTGCTGACCAGAAATGGATGGACTACGCGGTAGAGAAAAAATCTATTGATACGGCAACCCGCGCCACTTTGCTGGGTAACAGCCTGGTCGTTGTGGCGCCAAAAGCCAGCGCGCAGGCGGATATTGCCATCAACAAAGAGACAAACTGGACTCAGCTTCTGAACGGTGGCCGTCTGGCGGTGGGCGATCCTGAGCACGTACCTGCGGGTATTTATGCTAAAGAAGCCCTGCAAAAACTGGGCGCGTGGGAGACGTTATCCCCTAAACTGGCACCGGCGGAAGACGTGCGCGGCGCACTGGCGCTGGTTGAACGCAACGAAGCACCACTGGGTATCGTTTACGGCTCTGATGCTGTTGCCAGCAAAGGTGTAAAAGTGGTTGGTACGTTCCCGGAAGATTCCCACAAGAAAGTGGAATATCCTGTTGCTGTGGTTGATGGACATAAAAATGCGACAGTCAGCGCCTTCTACGACTACCTGAAGGGCCCGCAGGCGTCTGCAATCTTTAAACGTTACGGATTTACGACTCACTAATGATATTGACCGATCCTGAATGGCAGGCCGTGCTGCTGAGCCTTAAAGTCTCTTCCCTGGCCGTTGTGCTGAGTTTGCCTTTTGGGATCTTCTTTGCCTGGTTACTGGTTCGCTGTAAGTTTCCAGGCAAAGCCCTGCTCGATAGTATCCTTCATCTTCCTCTCGTTTTACCCCCGGTTGTAGTGGGCTACCTGTTGCTGATTGCAATGGGGCGCCGCGGTTTTATCGGCGAGCGGCTCTATGACTGGTTTGGCCTGACGTTTGCGTTTAGCTGGCGCGGTGCGGTACTGGCGGCGGCAGTGATGTCCTTCCCGCTGATGGTGCGGGCGATCCGCCTGGCGCTGGAAGGTGTTGACCTCAAACTTGAACAGGCGGCACGTACGTTAGGCGCAGGGCGCTGGCGTGTGTTTCTGACCATTACCTTACCGCTCACGCTGCCAGGCATTATCGTCGGTACCGTGCTGGCCTTTGCCCGTTCACTGGGTGAATTCGGGGCGACTATTACCTTTGTGTCAAACATTCCGGGCGAAACGCGCACTATTCCGTCAGCGATGTATACCCTGATTCAGACGCCTGGCGGTGAAAGCGCTGCAGCAAGGCTTTGTATTATCTCTATTGTTCTGGCGCTGGTATCACTGCTGGTTTCAGAGTGGCTGGCGCGCATCAGCCGTGAACGGATGGGGAAATAACCATGCTGGAGCTGAATTTCACCCAGACGCTTGGCGACCATTGTCTGACGCTGAACGAAACCCTGCCGGCGAGCGGCATTACGGCTATTTTTGGCGTCTCTGGCGCGGGGAAAACCTCGCTGATTAACGCCATTAGTGGCCTGACGCGCCCTCAGTCAGGGCGCATCGTACTGAATAAGCGCGTCTTAAATGACGTGGAAAACAAAGTTTACCTGTCGCCGGATAAACGGCGCATCGGTTACGTTTTCCAGGATGCAAGGTTATTCCCGCATTACAGCGTGCGCGGCAATCTGCGTTACGGCATGGCAAAAAGCATGGCCGGGCAGTTTGATAAGCTTGTTGCGCTGTTGGGCATTGAACAGTTGCTCGATCGCCTCCCGTCTTCGCTCTCTGGCGGTGAGAAGCAGCGTGTGGCCATTGGCCGCGCATTGTTGACCGCACCGGAACTGCTGTTGCTGGATGAGCCGCTGGCATCGCTGGATATCCCTCGCAAACGCGAACTGCTGCCGTACCTGCAACGCCTGGCCCGCGAAATTAATATCCCGATGCTCTATGTCAGCCATTCGCTTGATGAAATTCTGCATCTGGCAGACAAAGTGCTGGTGCTGGAAAACGGCAGTGTGAAAGCGTTTGGTAATCTGGAGGAAGTGTGGGGCAGCAGCGTCATGCATCCGTGGCTGCCAAAAGAGCAGCAGAGCAGTATCCTGAAGGTCAGCGTGCTGGAGCATCATCCACACTACGCCATGACCGCGCTGGCGCTCGGCGATCAGCATTTGTGGGTCAATAAGATTGATAAACCGCTTCAGTCTGCGTTGCGTATTCGCATTCAGGCCTCGGATGTCTCTCTGGTGCTGCAACCGCCTCTGCAAACCAGTATTCGTAATATTCTGCGCGCCAAAGTGGCTCAGTGTTTTGACGATAACGGCCAGGTGGAAGTGCAGCTCGAGGTGGGCAGCAAGACGCTGTGGGCGCGTATCAGCCCGTGGGCCAGAGATGAGTTAGGGATCAAACCTGGCCTGTGGCTTTACGCGCAGATCAAGAGCGTCTCGATCACCACCTAATCACAGCAGGTGGGTATAGATGTACTGCGCAATGCTGTCGGTGGTGTTGTCGCCAATCACCACGTTGGCGCGTGCTTTAATGGCATCATCGGCATTGCCCATCGCCACGCCGGTGCCTGCGGCTTCCAGCATACTGATGTCGTTATAGTTGTCGCCAAAGGCAATCACGTCCTGCATTGACCAGCCCTGAGACTCCACATACTGCGTCAGGCGTTTGCCTTTGCTGTTGCCTTTGCGGGCAATATCCACCTGATCGTGCCATGACCATTCGCATTCCAGACCGAGCGTCTGCTCGACGTGTTTTGCGAAGACATTCAGTTTGGTGGTGTCTTCGTCCGTCAGGGCGAATTTCCAGATAGCGTCGACATCCGCAACCGCCTGGCGCAAAGAGGCAACCTGAGTAAAGACCGGACGCTGTGCTTCAGGCAACGATAGCGCCCAGTTGCTGGTACGAATAACGTGGCCGGTAGGGCGTTCATACACCATGGCGTTATCCACATACATCAGGCCGTGAATGTCGTGTTCATCCAGCAGATCAATCAATTGCAGCGCCTGTGGAACCGGCAGCGGATCGGACTCCAGAACCTTTTTTGCCTGATAATCATACAAATAAGTGCCATTACAACAAATTGCAGGTGTATCTAACGCCAGTGCCTGATAAAAAGGATGAATGGCAACGTGATGTCGACCCGTTACGATCAGGAGTTGATATCCCGCTTCTTTTGCGCGCTTCAGCGCTTCGAGAGAAGAGGGAAGCAGGGTTTTTTGAGGGGTAAGCAGTGTACCGTCTAAATCCAGTGCAATCACACGCGAGGTCATTTGTTCTTCCGGGTTAATATTGAATTTAAGGTCTTAGGGGATGGTACACCGAGTGAAGATCGCTGCAAAATTCCTGGCTAAAATTCAGCATTCACCGTTAAAAATAATCACTTTCACGCGCAGTGAGGAAAGGAGTATTCATGAAACAAACCGTTTATACCGCCAGTCCTGAAAGTCAGCAGATCCATGTCTGGCGTTTGAATGCAGAAGGTTCACTCACGCTGGTTCAGGTTGTTGATGTTCCCGGACAAGTTCAGCCGATGGTCGTCAGCCCGGATAAACGTTTTCTCTATGTTGGCGTGCGTCCTGAGTTTCGCGTGCTGGCTTACCGCATCTCCCCGGATGATGGCGCACTGACCTTCACCGCCGAAGCTCCGCTGCCAGGTAGCCCAACCCATATCTCGACCGATCACAAAGGCAATTTCGTGTTCAGCGGTTCCTATAACTCTGGCTGCGTCAGCGTGACGCGTCTGGAAGATGGCATCCCGGTTGAAACGGTCGATGTGGTTGAAGGGCTGGAAGGGTGCCACTCTGCCAATATCACCCCGGACAACCGCACGCTGTGGGTTCCTGCGCTGAAGCAGGATCGCATCTGCCTGTTTACCCTGAGTGACGATGGTCACCTGGTTGCGCAAAACCCGGCTGAAGTGACGACCGTTGAGGGCGCAGGCCCACGTCACATGGTGTTCCACCCTAATCAGCAGTACGCCTATGTCGTGAACGAGCTAAACAGCTCTGTCGATGTGTGGGAGCTGAAAGATCCAAACGGCGAGATTGAGTGCGTTCAGACGCTGGATATGATGCCGTCTGACTTCTCCGACACCCGCTGGGCTGCGGATATCCACATTACACCAGATGGTCGTCATCTTTACGCCTGTGACCGCACCTCCAGCCTGATTACCGTGTTCAGCGTGTCTGAAGACGGCAGCGTGCTGGCGATTGAAGGCTTCCAGCCAACGGAAACCCAGCCACGTGGCTTTAATATCGACCACAGCGGGAAATACCTGATTGCGGCGGGACAGAAATCCCATCACATCGCGCTGTACGAAATCAAAGGTGAGCAGGGCTTGCTGGAAGAGAAGGGCCGTTATGCTGTAGGCCAGGGGCCAATGTGGGTTGTCGTTAACGCACACTAAGCGGTGTAAAACAAAAAACCTCGCAGATGCGAGGTTTTTTTATGCCCGGTGAACAGATTTGTAGGCCGGGTAAGGCGAAGCCGCCACCCGGCAAAACAGATTACTGCTTAGGCTCAGCAACCACTTTGCTACCCAGACCGCGGTTGTTGTATTCCCACATGCGGTTGAAGTTAGCGTCGTTCAGGTTGCGCTGCACGTTGCCTTTATCATCCACGGCACCGGTGTTGCCGGAGAATGGACGCTTAGACACTGCGGCGTCTGCCCACGGTTTTGCCGTGTTGAAACCTTCGTTGATCACGCTGTCGCGGATAACAACCTGGCCGTTGGTGGCAGAATCCACATCCAGAGAGCGACCCAACTGCGCCACGCCATTACCGGACGCGGTGAAGCGGCTGTTCACTGCCAGGAAGCCGTAGAACAGGTTGGACTGTGTTGCTGGTGCGAACACATAACCTTCTTGCTGTGTACGGGAATTCACTACGCGGAAATCCGTATTATCAAACACTACCGCGCCACGGCCGGAAACGAGGTCTACATCGCCTTCAACGTAGCTATTGGTGACCAGAGTACGGGTCAGACGATTGTTCACCAGTGCGTTCTGCACACCGCTGTTGGTCACGAAGAAGGTGTTCTGACGACCCAGAATGTTCACGTTATTAATCTGAACCTGATCGCCATCGCTGCGCAGTGCAACCGCCTGATGAGTACCGGCGTCCACGCTATCACCCAGGGTGTTTTGAATGGTCAAGTTCTGCAACTGGAGACCGTTATTCTGAGACCAGAATACCGCAGAGCACATCACACCCACGGTTGCGGTACGTTTGCTCTGGCAGTTATCGAACATATACCACGCAGGTTTGCCCGGCATATATTTCCCGGCCGGGTTCACCAGGCGACGCCAGGTGTTGCTGTCGATTTCGGAGTCAATCGCCAGACCGATTTTCACGTCGATGGCTTTTTCACCCGTACCGTACAGGGTAATGCTGCCCGGCGCGGCAGGCACGTATACAGTGCCTTCGTATTCGCCTGGCAGGATCGCGATGTACTGGCGGGATGCGCTGTGTTTAGTGATTGCTGCGTCAACCGCTGCCTGAATAGAGGTGTGCGTGACACCCTGCGTACCGGCCGGGCCGACGACGAAATCAGGCTGCTTAGGCAGGTTGATTGAAGACGGGCTCCACGGTGCCCCATTTGGGTCCATTGCCGTGAAGTAACGCGCCTGGCTGAAGTTTTTCGCTTCATCAGCAGACAGAATCGGACGAGATGCGGTGCCCGGTGCAACCTGCTCAGAAGGCTGCTGGTCCGGTGGCGTTGAGCTACATGCGGATAATGTCACGCCAAAGGCGAGTGCTAACGCCAGACGGGAAATCCTGGAAATGTTCAAGGTAAAGCTCCTGGGTATGCAAGTCTTAACGGGATAGACGAAATAGCCTGCTTTTTTATACTAAGTTGAGCGAAACGGGAAGTTTAAATGGTAAAAAGTTGCATTTTTCGCCCGGCGGATGCGGGAAAGTAATCACAAATAAATAACATTTTCCGTAAAGGCGGTTGACAGCGGCAAGCAGATGAAAATAAATGTCTATACAACCCATGACAAGTGGAAGCCCCATGCAGCAGCTTCATCCCGACGATGTTATCTGGCGTAATGCGCGACTGGCGACAATGGATCCCGACCATTCTGCCCCTTATGGACTGACCGAACACTGTGTGCTGGTGGTCCGCGACCAAACTATTCTGGCCATTATCCCCGAAACAGAAATCCCTCACGGGCGCGCTAACAGCATTGATTTAGCGGGAAGGCTGGTTACGCCGGGGCTTATCGACTGCCATACCCATCTGGTCTTTGGCGGCGATCGCGCGGCGGAATGGGAGCAGCGGTTAAACGGGGTCTCTTATCAGACCATCAGCGCCCAGGGCGGCGGGATTAACGCCACCGTGACTGCAACCCGCAACAGCACTCACGAAGCATTACTGGCGCTTGCGCAGCAGCGCCTGCAACGGCTGATGAATGAAGGCGTGACAACCCTTGAAATCAAGTCAGGATACGGTCTGAACGCCGAAGTCGAAGAGAAAATGTTGCAGGTGGCGCGTCAGCTTGGCGACGATTACCCGGTAGAAATCAGCCCGACGCTGCTTGCGGCTCATGCGGTTCCCGCGGAATACCGCCACGACCCGGATGCCTATCTCACGCTGGTGTGCGAACAGATAATGCCTGCCCTGTGGCAAAAAGGGTTGTTCGAATCTGTCGACGTCTTTTGCGAAAACGTCGGATTCACCCCGACGCAAACCGAGCGGGTATTCCAGGCTGCGCTCGCGCTGGGCATTCCGGTAAAAGGGCATGTCGAGCAGCTGTCTAATCTGGGCGGCGCGGCGTTGGTCAGCCGTTACCAGGGGCTGTCCGCCGATCATATTGAATATCTTGATGAGGCCGGGGTTCAGGCGATGGCAGAAAGCGGCACGGTTGCGGTTCTGCTGCCCGGCGCTTTCTATTTCCTCCAGGAGCGCCAGCGTCCGCCGGTTGAACAGCTCAGAAAGCAGGGCGTTGCGATGGCGGTCGCCACCGACTACAACCCCGGGACCAGCCCGTTTGCCAGCCTGCATCTGGCGATGAATATGGCCTGCGTCCAGTTTGGCCTGACACCGGAAGAAGCCTGGGCTGGCGTGACGCGACATGCCGCCCGCGCGCTCGGACGCGGTGGAACACACGGGCAGTTAAAGGCAGGCTTTGTGGCTGATTTTATCGTCTGGGATGCGAAGCACCCGGTGGAAATGGTGTATGAACCCGGGCGTAACCCGCTGTATCAGCGAATCTTCCGTGGGGAGGTAGTATGACGTTATGGCGGCCCGTTTCTGAGCAGGTCTGGCAGGGGCGCGATGACAGCGCAGAGGCCAGCAATGCCAAACGCATTTTTCAGACCATCCGGCAGCAGGCACAGTTTGCACCCGCCTCCTCAGGTATTGCGCTGCTGGGTTTCGCATGTGATGAAGGCGTAAAACGCAACCACGGCAGGCCGGGAGCCGCTCAGGCTCCCGATGTCCTGCGCAAGGCGCTGGCCAATATGGCCAGCCATCAGGGGCATGAGCAGCTTGCGGATCTGGGCACGATTGAGGTCGAAGGCGATGGGCTTGAGGCTGCACAGCGGGCGTTAAGCGATGCGGTTACGGCCTGCCAGCGTGCCGGGATGCATACGCTTGTCTTTGGTGGCGGACATGAAACGGCCTGGGCACACGGGCGTGGCGTACTGGATGCCTTCCCGCATGAGCGTGTGGCCATTATTAACCTCGATGCCCATCTCGATCTGCGCAAGGCCGAACGTGCCACCTCCGGCACGCCGTTTCGTCAGCTTGCGCACTACTGCGCTGAGCAGTCCCGCGCGTTTCAGTATGCCTGCTTTGGCGTGAGCCGGGCGGCAAATACTCAGGCGTTGTGGGATGAGGCCGAACGGCTGAACGTGACGCTGGTTGAAGATCTCCATTTCCGTCGCGATGCGTTATCCGTGCTTGAGGAGGTACTGGCCGGGGCAGACAGCGTTTATCTGACCATCGATCTTGATGTGTTGCCCGCCGGTGAGATGCCCGCCGTATCAGCCCCTGCGGCGTTAGGTATTCCTGCGCTGGATTTGTTGCCAGTTATCGAGCGCATCTGCCGCAGCGGAAAACTGCGGGCGGCAGATTTAGTTGAATTTAATCCACATTACGACCAGGACGGTCAGGGGGCGAAACTCGCCGCCCGTCTGGCCTGGCAAATTGCTCACTGGTGGGCATAACACAGGTTAAGGAGTCACCATGTTTTCACGCTCACCTCAGGCCAACCCGAGCCCGCCTGCGCCTTTTTATGAAAAGGTGAAGCAGGCGATCAGCGAAAAAATTGCCAGCGGCGTATGGCGCCCGCATGACCGCATCCCGTCAGAGGCTGAGCTGGTGGCGCAGTTTGGTTTTAGCCGCATGACCATTAACCGTGCGCTGCGCGAGCTAACCGATGAAGGTTTGCTGGTGCGCCTGCAAGGGGTGGGGACCTTTGTGGCTGAACCAAAAGGCCAATCAGCCCTGTTTGAAATCCGCAGTATTGCCGATGAGATTGCCGCGCGTAACCATCAGCACCGTTGCGAAGTGCTGGTGCTTGAAGAGACCCATGCCAGCGCCGAACAGGCTCTGGAGCTGAACGTCAAAGAGGGAACGCGGGTGTTCCATTCGATAATGGTCCACTTTGAAAATGATGTTCCGGTGCAGATTGAAGATCGCTGCGTCAACGCGCTGAGCGTGCCGGAATATCTTGAGCAGGACTACACCCGCACCACGCCGCACGCGTATCTGTCGCTGGTGGCTCCGCTCACTGAAGGGGAGCATATCGTGGAAGCGGTGCGCGCTACACAGCAGGAGTGTGAACTGCTACGGATGAAAGAGCACGATCCCTGCCTGCTTATCCGCCGCCGCACCTGGTCATCGTCCCAGATTGTGTCACACGCCAGGCTGCTCTTCCCGGGAGATCGTTACCGCTTGCAGGGCCATTTTATGTCCTGAGGGTCATAAGAAGTAAAAGCGTGATAGCTAACTCAATATAACAAAATTGTATCTTTTTTGTTAAAACCAATCTTGTGTGTGCTTGTCTATACAAGTATATCTATTTGTATCATCTGTCCCGTATGAGGAGCACACAATGTCGTCAGGTAAATACCGCCAGCAGGATGTCCGCGCCGCGCGCGGCACCACGCTCACCGCAAAAAGCTGGCTCACCGAAGCACCGCTGCGCATGTTGATGAACAACCTTGATCCTGAGGTCGCAGAAAATCCCCATGAGTTAGTGGTCTACGGCGGCATTGGCCGCGCCGCGCGCAACTGGGAGTGCTACGACGCCATTGTAGAAGCCCTGACTCAACTGGAAAACGACGAAACCCTGCTGGTGCAATCCGGCAAGCCGGTCGGGGTATTCAAAACTCACAAAAACGCACCGCGCGTGCTGATTGCAAACTCAAACCTGGTGCCACACTGGGCGACCTGGGAACACTTCAACGAGCTGGACGCGAAAGGGCTGGCGATGTACGGCCAGATGACGGCGGGCAGCTGGATCTACATTGGCAGCCAGGGGATTGTGCAGGGAACCTATGAAACCTTCGTTGAAGCCGGTCGCCAGCACTATAGCGGCTCGCTGAAAGGCCGCTGGGTCCTGACTGCGGGCCTGGGCGGAATGGGCGGCGCACAGCCGCTGGCAGCAACGCTTGCCGGTGCCTGTTCCCTGAACATTGAATGCCAGCAGAGCCGCATCGATTTCCGTCTGCGTACCCGCTATGTTGACGAGCAGGCCGAAAACCTTGATGACGCGCTGGCACGTATTAAAAAATACACCGCGGAAGGTAAAGCTATGTCGATTGCCCTGTGCGGTAACGCGGCAGATATCGTCCCGGAACTGGTGGCTCGTGGCGTTCGCCCGGATTTAGTTACCGACCAGACCAGCGCCCACGACCCGCTGCACGGCTATCTGCCAAAAGGCTGGACGTGGGAAGCCTACCAGCAAAAAGCCGAAACCGATCCGGAAGGCACGGTGCTCGCGGCAAAACAATCCATGGCAGAGCATGTGAGCGCCATGCTGGCGTTCAGCAAAATGGGCATCCCAACCTTCGATTACGGCAACAACATTCGCCAGATGGCAAAAGAGATGGGCGTTGCCAATGCCTTTGATTTCCCGGGCTTCGTACCGGCTTATATCCGCCCGCTGTTCTGTCGCGGTATTGGCCCGTTCCGCTGGGTGGCCCTGTCCGGCGACCCGGAAGATATCTACAAAACGGATGCAAAAGTTAAAGAGATTGTCGCAGACGACGAACACCTGCATCACTGGCTGGATATGGCCCGCGAACGCATTAACTTCCAGGGCTTACCGGCGCGTATCTGCTGGGTAGGGCTGGAATGGCGCCAGAAGCTGGGCCTGGCGTTTAACGAAATGGTGCGCAGCGGTGAAGTTTCCGCACCGATTGTTATCGGGCGTGATCACCTCGATTCCGGTTCGGTCGCCAGCCCGAACCGTGAAACCGAAGCCATGCGTGACGGATCGGATGCGGTATCCGACTGGCCATTGCTGAATGCGTTGCTGAACACCGCCAGCGGTGCAACCTGGGTATCACTGCACCACGGCGGCGGCGTAGGAATGGGCTTCTCCCAGCATTCGGGGATGGTCATTGTCTGCGACGGCACTGACGAAGCGGCCGCGCGTATCGCTCGCGTGCTGCATAACGACCCGGCAACCGGCGTGATGCGTCACGCGGATGCGGGTTACGAGATAGCGGTTGAATGTGCCAAAGAGCAGGGGCTAAACCTGCCGATGATCCCTGCCACACAAGGAAAGCTTTAATGAACGCTCTTACACTCACTCCCGGCTCACTGACGCTAAAACAGCTGCGTAACGTCTGGCGTCACCCGGTAACACTGGCGCTGGATGAAAGCGCCCATCGCGCAATTAACGACAGCGTTGCCTGCGTCGAGGCCATTGTGGCCGAAGGGCGCACCGCATACGGTATCAACACCGGATTTGGCCTGTTAGCCCAGACGCGAATTGCGACTCACGATCTGGAAAACCTGCAACGCTCGCTGGTGCTTTCCCATGCAGCGGGTGTGGGGCAGCCGCTGGATGATGAGATTGTCCGTCTGATGATGGTGCTCAAAATCAACAGCCTGGCGCGTGGTTTTTCCGGCATCCGACTGAGCGTTATCCAGGCGCTGATGGCGCTGGTGAATGCCGGAGTTTATCCGTGGATCCCGGCGAAAGGCTCAGTGGGCGCTTCCGGCGACCTGGCACCGCTGGCGCATATGTCTTTGCTACTGCTGGGTGAAGGCAAGGCGCGCTGGCAGGGAGAGTGGTTACCTGCAACAGAAGCGCTGAAAAAAGCCGGTCTGGCGCCGATTACGCTGGCGGCGAAAGAGGGGCTGGCGCTGCTCAATGGGACGCAGGCATCCACGGCGTTTGCCCTGCGCGGCCTGTTTGAAGCCGAAGATCTGTTTGCCTCGGCGGTGGTGTGCGGTGCACTGACCACGGAAGCGGTGCTCGGCTCTCGTCGTCCGTTTGATGCCCGTATTCACGAGGTGCGCGGTCAGCGCGGGCAGATTGACGCTGCCGCCCTGTATCGCCATCTGCTGACCGATACCAGTGACATTGCCGAGTCTCACCATAACTGCGACAAGGTGCAGGACCCGTATTCCCTGCGCTGCCAGCCGCAGGTGATGGGGGCGTGTCTGACGCAGCTGCGTCAGGCGGCAGAGGTATTGCTGGTGGAAGCTAACGCGGTGTCGGATAACCCGCTGGTGTTTGCCCAGGAAAACGAGGTGGTGTCCGGCGGTAACTTCCACGCCGAGCCTGTGGCGATGGCGGCGGATAACATCGCGCTGGCCATTGCCGAAGTGGGTGCGTTATCTGAACGCCGTATCGCGCTGATGATGGACAAACACATGTCTCAGCTGCCGCCGTTCCTGGTGCGTAACGGTGGGGTGAACTCGGGCTTTATGATTGCCCAGGTGACGGCCGCGGCGCTGGCAAGTGAGAACAAAGCGTTGTCGCATCCACACAGCGTGGACAGCCTGCCGACTTCGGCAAACCAGGAAGATCACGTTTCGATGGCTCCGGCTGCCGGGCGTCGTCTGTGGGAGATGGCTTCTAACACCCGCGGCGTGCTGGCGGTTGAGTGGCTGGCAGCCTGCCAGGGGATCGATCTGCGTGATGGGCTGAAATCCAGTGCATTGCTGGAACAGGCGCGCCATGTTCTGCGCGAGCATGTCACGCATTATGACGATGATCGTTTCTTTGCCCCGGATATTGATAAAGCGATGCAGCTTCTTGAAGAAGGGCGACTGGTGGGATTATTACCTTCTGTGCTGTGATTGTTTGCCCGGTGGCGCTGCGCTTACCGGGCCTACGAGTGCAAAATGTAGGCCGGGTAAGGCGAAGCCGCCACCCGGCTTTTTTCAGGAGTACATCGCCGTTATCGAGGCGCTTCCCAGCGTTTGGAAGTGCACGTTAAAACCCACCATCGCGCCGCTGGCACCTTCGTCCACCTCAATCTTATCCACATCCAGTGCATGAACCGTGAAGATATAGCGGTGGGTTTCCCCTTTTGGTGGCGCCGCGCCGCCGTAGCCCGCTTTACCAAAATCGGTACGCGTCTGGATCGCGCCTTCTGGCAGGGCGGAAACGCCAGAACCCGCACCCTGCGGCAGGACGCGCGTGCTGGCAGGCAGGTTGGCGACAATCCAGTGCCACCAGCCGGAGCCGGTTGGCGCATCCGGGTCGTAGCAGGTGACGACAAAGCTTTTGGTTCCCGCAGGAACGTCATCCCAGGCCAGATGCGGGGATAAATTATCCCCCTGATATCCCATTCCGTTAAATACGTGGCGCTCAGGCAATTTCTCGCCGTCGCGCAGATCCTGACTGATGAGTTTCATTCGTTTTCTCCGTACTGAGCCGTGCAAAAAGTGTAATGCATAAACAGAGTACCGAAGCTAACGCCCTGGATTAAATCGCAAAATGTGCGGGAACCTTAACCGCTTCGACAACCGCGGCGGTCAGCTTGCGCAGCTGTACCCCGGTAATAAGGTACGGCGGCATCAGATAAATCAGTTTCCCGAAAGGACGAACCCAGACGCCACGCTCGACGAAGAAGCGTTGTAGCGCGGCCATATTTACCGGATGCGTTGTCTCAATCACGCCAATTGCGCCAAGTACGCGCACATCCGCCACAAACTCAGAGTCTGATGCCGCGCTGAGCTCCTGCTGAAGCTGCGCTTCAATCGCGGCAACCTGGGTTTGCCATTCACCGCTTTCCAGAATGGCCAGGCTTTCGCTTGCCACCGCACAGGCCAGTGGATTTCCCATAAATGTCGGGCCATGCATAAAGCAACCCGCTTCGCCGTCGCTGATGGTATCCGCAACGTGGCGGGTGGTGAGCGTGGCGGAAAGCGTCATCGTGCCACCGGTCAATGCCTTACCCAGGCACAGGATATCCGGCGCAATACCGGCATGTTCGCAGGCAAACAGTTTACCGGTGCGGCCAAAGCCGGTGGCTATCTCATCAGCAATCAGCAGAATGCCCTCGCGATCGCACATCTTACGAATACGTTTTAGCCACTCCGGGTGGTACATGCGCATCCCGCCCGCGCCCTGCACAACGGGTTCCAGGATCACGGCGGCTATCTCGTGGCGGTGCGCGGCCATCAGGCGTGCGAAGCCCACCATATCGGCTTCGTTCCATTCGCCATCAAAGCGGCTCTGCGGCGCTGGGGCAAACAGGTTATCCGGCAGGTAGCCTTTCCACAGGCTGTGCATCGAGTTATCCGGGTCACAGACCGACATGGCGCCGAAGGTATCCCCGTGATAACCGTTGCGGAAGGTGAGGAACCGCTGGCGAGACTCGCCTTTGGCGTGCCAGTACTGCAACGCCATTTTCATCGCCACCTCAACGGCCACGGAACCTGAGTCAGCGAGGAAAACGCACTCCAGCGAGTCCGGCGTCATCGCCACCAGACGGCGGCAAAGATCAACCGCAGGCTGATGGGTGATACCGCCGAACATCACGTGCGACATCTGGTCAATCTGCGCTTTCATCGCCGCGTTCAGACGCGGATTGTTGTAACCGTGAATGGCGGCCCACCAGGAAGACATCCCGTCAACAAGCCGCTCTCCGCTGGCGAGATGCAGTTCGCAGCCTCGGGCAGAGGCCACCGGGTAAACGGGCAGCGGGTTCGTCGTGGAAGTGTAAGGGTGCCAGATATGCAGCTTATCGAAGGCGAGATCGTCCTGGGTCATAATCGACTTGTAAACCATTTTGAAAAGTTTTAGGTTTACGAGTATAAACCGAACCGGAAATTAACAAAACCCTTTGGAGAAGCCCGATGGCTCACCACGCACGCTGGACAATGTCGCAAGTTACTGAATTATTCAATAAACCTTTCCTTGAGCTATTGTTTGAAGCGCAAACGGTACACCGTCAGCACTTCGACCCGCGTCATGTGCAGGTCAGTACGCTGCTGTCGATTAAGACGGGCGCGTGCCCGGAAGATTGCAAATATTGCCCGCAAAGTGCCCGCTATAAAACCGGTCTTGAATCCGAACGCCTGATGGAAGTTGAGCAGGTTCTGGATTCCGCGCGTAAAGCGAAAAACGCCGGGTCGACCCGTTTTTGCATGGGTGCGGCGTGGAAAAACCCGCACGATCGCGACATGCCATACCTGGAACAGATGGTGAAAGGCGTGAAGGAGATGGGGCTGGAAGCCTGTATGACCCTGGGAACGCTGAATGACGATCAGGCGCAACGCTTGTCCGCTGCGGGGCTGGATTACTACAACCATAACCTCGACACCTCTCCGGAGTTTTACGGCAACATCATCACCACGCGTACCTACCAGGAGCGTCTGGACACGCTGGATAAAGTCCGCGATGCAGGCATCAAAGTGTGTTCCGGCGGGATCGTTGGTCTGGGCGAAACGGTGAAAGATCGCGCTGGCTTGCTGCTGCAACTGGCCAACCTGCCAACCCCACCAGAAAGCGTGCCAATCAACATGCTGGTTAAGGTGAAAGGTACGCCGCTGGCGGATAACGACGATGTCGATGCGTTTGATTTTATCCGTACCATTGCGGTGGCGCGCATCATGATGCCAACTTCCTTTGTGCGCCTGTCTGCCGGACGCGAGCAGATGAGCGAACAGACCCAGGCTATGTGCTTTATGGCCGGTGCGAACTCCATCTTCTACGGCTGCAAACTGCTGACCACGCCAAACCCGGAAGAGGACAAAGACGTCCAGTTGTTCCGTAAATTGGGGCTGAATCCGCATCAGACCGAGGTGCTGACGGGTGATAACGAGCAACAGCAGCAGCTGGAGCAGCAAATTTTCAACGCCGATACTGACCAGTTTTACAACGCGGCGACCGTATGACCTGGCAACAACGCATAAACACCGCCCTGGAGGAACGCCGGGCGGCGGAGACTTTTCGCGTACGCAGGGTGGTGGAAAACGGTGCAGGCCGTTTTCTCACCCGCGACAATCAGCGTTTTTGCAATTTCTCCAGTAACGATTATCTGGCCCTGAGTCAGCACCCGCAGGTTGTCCGCGCCTGGCAGCAGGGTGCCGAACGTTACGGCGTGGGCAGTGGCGGATCGGGCCACGTCAGCGGCTACACCACAGCCCATCAGGCGCTGGAAGAAGAGCTTGCCGACTGGTTGGGGTATCCCCGTGCGTTGCTGTTTATCTCGGGCTTTGCGGCCAATCAGGCGGTGATTACTGCCCTGATGGGGAAAGACGACAGAATTGTGGCCGACCGTTTAAGCCATGCCTCACTACTGGAGGCGGCAAACCTGAGTCCGGCGCAGCTTCGCCGCTTTGCCCATAATGACGCCACCCCGCTTCACGCTCTGCTGGGCAAACCCTGTGACGGCCAGCAGCTGGTGGTGACGGAAGGGGTGTTTAGCATGGACGGCGACAGTGCACCGCTGAACGCCCTGCATGACACAGCGCAGCAGCACAATGCCTGGCTGCTGGTGGATGATGCCCACGGCATCGGTGTGGTGGGTGATGAAGGGCGCGGAAGCGCGTATCACCAGGGCGTGAAACCCGAATTGCTGGTGGTGACGTTCGGTAAAGGATTCGGCGTCAGCGGCGCGGCGGTACTGTGCAGTGAAACGGTGGCCGATTATCTGCTGCAATTCGCACGACACCTGATTTACAGCACCAGTATGCCACCTGCGCAGGCCGTGGCGCTATCTGCGGCTATGCAGGTCATTCGCGGGGATGACGGAGAAGCACGTCGGCAGCGCTTAGCGCAGCACATTCGCCATTTCCGCCGGGGCTTAAGCACGCTACCTTTCCAGAGCACTGACTCACTGAGTGCCATTCAGCCGGTGATCGTGGGGGATAACGGCCAGGCGCTGGAGCTGGCGCAACGGCTTCGTGAACAGGGCATGTGGGTGACGGCGATCCGCCCGCCGACTGTACCACCGGGTACGGCGCGGTTACGCCTCACGCTCACGGCGGCGCACGAAACGCAGGATATCGATACGCTGCTGGAGGCGCTGCATGTCGCCCGTCAATAAAGAGGCCATTGCAGCCGCGTTTGGCCGCGCGGCGCAGAGCTATTCACAACACGATGAACTGCAACGTCAGAGCGCGCGTGGGTTGCTCCGCACGCTGGGTGAAAGCGATTTCCCGCAGGTGCTGGATGCCGGGTGTGGCCCGGGCGCAAATAGCCGCTACTGGCGTGCGGCGGGAAGCTGTGTGACGGCTATCGATCTCTCCTCGCAAATGCTGGACGAAGCACGCCAGCAACAGGCGGCCGACCGCTATCTGGTGGCGGATATTGAAGCTATTCCCCTGCCAGATGAGCAGTTTGACCTGGTGTGGAGCCACCTTGCGGTGCAGTGGTGCAGCAGCCTGCCTCAGGCGTTGCATGAACTGTATCGCGTGGCACGACCAGGCGGAAAAATCGCCTTTACCACGCTGCTTGAAAGCTCGTTGCCGGAGCTAAATCAGGCCTGGCACGCGGTGGATAGCGGGGCGCACGCGAACCGATTTTTATCGCAGGACGAAGTGCTCCAGGCGCTGAAAGGCTGGCGTTATCGCAGTGTGGTGCAGACCATTACGCTCAGTTTTAGCGATGCCCTCAGTGCCATGCGCTCACTGAAAGGCATTGGGGCGACGCATTTGCATTCAGGGCGGGACACAAAACCGCTTACCCGTGGTCAGTTGCACCGTTTAGAGATGGCCTGGCCGCAGCAACAGGGTGAGTTTCCGCTCTCTTATCAACTTTTTCATGGGATTATCGAACGTGACTGAACGTTATTTTGTCACCGGCACCGATACGGAAGTCGGTAAGACGGTTGCCAGCTCGGCGCTATTACAGGCGGCGAATCTGCAAGGGTTTATCACCGCTGGCTACAAACCTGTGGCCTCCGGCAGTGAAATGACGGCAGAGGGGTTACGCAACACCGACGCGCTGGCGTTGCAACGTAACAGCAGCCTTGCGCTGAGCTACCCGCAGGTGAATCCATACACGTTCGCGGAACCAACCTCGCCGCACATCGTCAGTGCAGATGAAGGTCGGGCGATTGATTTCGCGGTGCTGTCGGGGGGATTACGTGCTCTGGAGCAGCAGGCAGAGTGGGTACTGGTGGAAGGGGCTGGCGGCTGGTTTACCCCGCTTTCGGACCAACAGACCTTTGCCGACTGGGTTCAGGCTGAGCAGCTTCCGGTCATTCTGGTGGTGGGGGTGAAGCTTGGCTGCATCAACCACGCCATGCTGACTGCGCAGGCTATCCAGCAGGCAGGGTTGCGCCTTGCGGGCTGGATAGCCAACGATGTGGTTGCCCCGGGCAGGCGTCATCAGGAGTATCTGGCAACGCTAAAACGCGTGCTGCCTGCGCCATGTCTGGGTGAGATCCCCTGGCTTGCTGAGGGGGCCGACAGTGCCGAAACCGGTCACTATCTGGATCTCAGCGTCTTGCCTCCAGCGTCATCCAGTGGGCAATAAGCTCATCATTAAGCTCGTTAACGTGGCCCTGCGCCACGTTACGCCCGCGATACAACATGCAGAAGCGGTCCGCAACCCGGCGGATAAACGATAGCTGCTGCTCCGCTAACAGTACTGTCATACCCAGCTCCCGGTTCAGCCGTATCAGCAGTTGCGCAAGCTTCTGGGCAAAGCTCGGCCCCGCGCCGTGCATCGGCTCATCCAGAATCAATACCCGCGGTCGGTTCACCAGGGCGTTGGCTATCGCCAGTTGATACTGAATATCCGGCGATAACCCGTTGGCGCGGGTCTGGCGCAGCGTATAGAGCTGCGGGAACAGGGCGTAAACCTCGCTTTTGGCGGTGGCATCCGGCTTCCCGGTGGCCCGCATCGCGATATGCAGATTTTCTTCAATGGTCAGTTGCGAGAATATCCGCCTGTCCTGCGGGACGTAGCCAATGCCAGGACGGTTTCGCTGTTCCGGTGGCTGGCTGAGCAGGTCACGCGGAGGGGCGCCTGCTTCATGCCAGATGATGGTTCCGCTCTCAACGGGTAAATTGCCCGCGATACAGTTCATCAGCGTGGATTTCCCCATACCCGGCAGGCCAACGACCCCCGTACACAGACCTGGCGGTAAATCTAAATCAACATTCCATAGCGTATGTTGGCTTCCGTAAAACTGATTCACTGCACGCAGACTCAACATGTTTCTCTCCTTAAACATCGATGTGGGTATGGCTCGTACGAATTGTGCAAAACTCCTGCCAGAACCGTTAAGTTGATTAAAAAAGAGACTTTTTTAGGAATGAGCCTGGGGCAAGGGAGGGATGCGGCAGGGAATTGCACAGTAGCAGTGCCGGTGGTGTTGATTTGTGGTGCAGCGGCATAATCACTGAATTGTGATTAAGATCTCACCAATCCGTTATGTCTGGCGCAACTGATTACCATCAAAAAAGAGCTATAAAAATTTTTTGTCACCCCACCGATGGGAAAAACCGGGAATTAGCTGAGTGGCGGTCTATACGGGCTGGAGGCAGTTATCCACTATTCCTGTGGATAACCATGTGTATTAGAGTTAGAAAACACGCGATAAGCGAGAGAATACGCGGCTTACGCCTGAATTGGTGCGAAACGCGGCTTTATGAAATATCGGTTAAAAATCAATTTGTTATATAAAAGCAATTAGCGTAATGAAACTGTCACTGGTTGCCACAAAACTTTCATTACACACCTTGACAAATGTTAAAAAAGAAAAAGTTCTGGGGATAACCCGGGTTCGCTGGTGTTTTATTTTGTCACAGTCTAAATTTTGACCGGGATTGCGCTAATCATCCGAACGCTACTCTAAATATCCTGCCACGCCACTGGTTTTTCATCCAGTATTTTTTACTGGCAATCCTGGCAGCTGCGAGTAAAATTACTCACCTGCCGCTAATTACGTCATCAGGTCATCGCCCATGAGTAAACCGTTCAAATTGAATTCTGTTTTCAGCCCTTCAGGCGACCAGCCTGAGGCGATCCGTCGCCTGGAAGAGGGGCTGGAAGACGGTCTGGCACATCAAACGCTGCTGGGCGTTACCGGCTCGGGTAAAACGTTTACCGTTGCCAACGTCATTGCGGATCTCCAGCGCCCCACAATGGTGCTTGCCCCGAATAAAACGCTGGCGGCTCAGCTCTATGGCGAAATGAAGGAGTTCTTCCCGGAGAATGCGGTGGAGTACTTCGTCTCTTACTACGATTACTACCAGCCTGAAGCGTATGTCCCAAGCTCCGATACCTTTATCGAAAAAGATGCGTCGGTAAACGAACACATCGAACAAATGCGTCTGTCGGCAACCAAAGCGCTGCTGGAACGCCGCGATGTCATTGTGGTGGCGTCGGTGTCCGCTATCTACGGTCTGGGCGACCCGGATTTGTACCTGAAGATGATGCTGCACCTCACTCAGGGGATGATCATCGATCAGCGTGCGATTTTGCGCCGCCTGGCGGAGCTGCAATACACCCGTAACGACCAGGCCTTCCAGCGCGGTACGTTCCGCGTGCGCGGTGAAGTTATCGATATCTTCCCGGCAGAGTCGGACGATATTGCACTGCGTGTTGAACTGTTCGACGAAGAGGTTGAGCGGCTGTCGTTGTTTGACCCGCTGACCGGGCATGTGGAATCGATCATTCAGCGTTTCACCGTTTACCCTAAAACGCACTACGTAACCCCGCGCGAACGTATTGTGCAGGCGATGGAAGAGATCAAAGTCGAGCTGGCAGACCGCCGTAAGGTGCTGCTGGCGAATAACAAGCTGCTCGAGGAGCAGCGCTTAAGCCAGCGCACCCAGTTTGACCTGGAGATGATGAACGAGCTGGGGTACTGCTCCGGTATCGAAAACTACTCACGCTTCCTCTCTGGCCGTGGGCCGGGCGAGCCACCGCCAACCCTGTTTGACTATCTCCCGGCGGACGGCCTGCTGGTGGTGGATGAATCCCACGTGACGATCCCGCAGATTGGCGGCATGTATCGCGGTGACCGGGCTCGTAAAGAGACGCTGGTGGAGTACGGCTTCCGCCTGCCATCAGCGCTGGATAACCGCCCGATGAAGTTTGAAGAGTTTGAAGCGCTTGCCCCGCAAACTATCTACGTGTCGGCAACGCCAGGTAGCTACGAGCTGGAAAAATCCGGCGATGAGGTCGTTGACCAGGTGGTGCGTCCGACCGGTCTGTTGGATCCGATTATCGAAGTGCGTCCTGTTGCCACCCAGGTTGACGATCTTCTGTCTGAGATCCGCACTCGCGCTGCCATCAATGAGCGCGTGCTGGTGACGACCCTGACCAAGCGCATGGCGGAAGATCTGACTGAATATCTTGAAGAACACGGTGAGCGCGTGCGGTATCTGCACTCGGATATCGATACCGTCGAGCGTATGGAGATCATCCGTGACCTGCGCCTGGGCGAGTTCGACGTACTGGTGGGGATCAACCTGCTGCGAGAAGGTCTGGATATGCCAGAAGTGTCGCTGGTTGCGATTCTGGATGCCGACAAAGAGGGCTTCCTGCGTTCTGAACGTTCCCTGATCCAGACCATCGGCCGTGCCGCACGTAACGTGAACGGCAAGGCAATCCTCTACGGCGATAAGATAACCCCATCGATGGCGAAAGCGATTGGTGAAACGGAACGTCGACGCGAGAAACAGCAGCGTTATAACGAAGAAAACGGTATTACGCCACAAGGGCTGAACAAGAAGGTGGTGGATATCCTGGCGCTGGGGCAGAACATCGCCAAAACCAAAGCGAAAGGGCGTGGCAAGGCACGTTCAGTGGTGGAAGAAGATACCGTCGTGCTGACGCCGAAAGCGCTCCAGCAGAAAATTCATGAGCTGGAAGCACAGATGATGCAGCACGCGCAGAACCTGGAGTTTGAAGAGGCTGCGCAAATCCGCGATCAGCTGCATCAGTTGCGGGATCTGTTTATTGCGGCATCGTAACAAAAGCAAGATGGCAGCCAGAAGCTGCCATCTTTAGTGTTTTCTCCCTCTCCCTGTGGGCTGAGGGTTCCCCAGTAATGTTTATCTTTATTCAGCG
>NZ_LXES01000037.1 GCF_001654845.1 Enterobacter soli ATCC BAA-2102
GGGAGAGGGAGCTGTCCGTGCTCGTATTTTTTGTGGGGATCCCTCAACCCTGTGGGAGAGGGCCGGGGTGAGGGCACCAGACCGCACGGAAACAAAACCTTAACCCAGCGCCTGAATCGCCTTTTCCAGCGCTTCGCGCAGCAGATGGCGATCGTGGCGATACTGAATATCACTGGCTTCCAGCGGCTCCTGCACCACCACGCGGGCACTAATTCCTGACACATCCGCTTTCGGCCCGACCACCACCGCATCGATGATTTTTTTCCCGACGTACTGCTCCATGATGCCGAGCTTATCCGCAAGCGTCAGGCTTGCCGCCGCCGGGCTCAGTTCACGCCCTAAATTACCGATATAGACAACCGGTGCAGGGGTTCTGCGCAGCGCCTGGGCCAGCTCTTTGACCAGCAGAATGGGCATCAGGCTGGTATAAAAACTGCCCGGCCCAATCAGGATCAAATCCGCTTCGCCGATAGCATCAACGGCTTCGCGCGTCGCGGGCACGGCCGGATATGTCATAAGCTCTTTTGGCGGCAGGGTCAGCTGGTCAATATTCACTTCGCCGTAAACTTCATGGCCTTCCACATCAATTGCCATCAAGTCGACCGGATGTTCAGACATCGGAATCAGGAACGCATCTACTTTAAGCAGATTACGTATTAAATTGATGGCCTCAAGAGGGCGCACGCTCAGGTGATCCAGCGCCTTTAACATCAGGTTTCCGAGGTTATGGCCAGAAAGTTCGCCATTACCGGCAAAACGGTACTCAAACATCGCAGATGCTACGCTCGGTTCGGTAATTAACTGATTTAAACAGTTACGCATATCGCCCCATGCAATACCGCCTTCCGAACGACGAATGCGCCCTGTAGAACCGCCATTATCGGTGGTGGTGACTATCCCTGTGAGCCTGGACCCAAGAGAGGAAAGTGAAGACATCACTCGCCCCAGACCGTGGCCTCCGCCAAGAGCGACTACCCGGTCAAGATCCGCAAAAGTGCGATTGCGCATACCTATTCCTTATCACGTTCGAACAGCGTAACAGTAACCTAACTACCCCTAAAAGACGATGCTTCACCCGGTGCAAAATGACGTATATCAATGCGAAAGTCCTGTTTTTGCGTATTCTGTTACGAAAATGCACGATCAGGTCGCTATATATATAATTATATAGCGAAAAGCGATAATGGCGAAGAGATGATTTCCGCGCTACTATCGCCTTAACCACGTTTTCGAATTTGAAAACATACACTCTAGCCTTTGTGCCTGTGTCGAAAGATATGGCGCTCTGGCCGTGGCGGATTTGCCACCAGGGTACAGAAAGAAATGACTGTGCCTCCCGTATCTGGAAAGGTGTACATGGCTTCACAACTTACTGATGCTTTCGCGCGTAAGTTCTTCTACTTACGTCTGTCGATTACCGATGTGTGCAATTTCCGTTGCACCTACTGCCTGCCTGACGGTTACAAACCTGGCAGCACCACCAATAACGGCTTTCTCTCCGTGGATGAAGTGCGCCGCGTCACGCGTGCGTTCACTGAACTCGGCACCGAAAAAGTGCGCCTGACCGGGGGAGAACCTTCTCTGCGTCGCGACTTTCCCGACATTATCGCTGCGGTGCGCGAAAACGACCGTATCCGTCAAATTGCGGTAACCACCAATGGGTATCGCATGGCGCGGGATGTGGCGAACTGGCGTGACGCTGGCCTGACGGCGATTAACGTCAGCGTCGATAGCCTTGATGCCCGCCAGTTCCACGCCATTACCGGCCAGGATAAATTCCGGCAGGTGATGGACGGCATTGATGCGGCGTTTGCTGCCGGTTTCGAGAAGGTGAAAGTCAATACGGTACTGATGCGCGATGTTAACCATCATCAACTGGACACCTTCCTGGCGTGGATCAAATCACGCCGCATTCAATTGCGTTTTATTGAGCTGATGGAAACCGGCGAGGGCAGCGAGCTGTTCCGTCGTCATCACATCTCCGGCATGGTGCTGCGCGACGAGCTGCTGAAACGCGGATGGATCCACCAGATCCGCCAGCGCAGCGACGGCCCGGCGCAGGTCTTTTGTCACCCTGATTACGAAGGGGAAATCGGGCTTATCATGCCGTACGAGAAAGACTTCTGCGCCAGCTGCAATCGCCTGCGCGTCTCGTCCGTGGGCAAGTTGCACTTATGCCTGTTTGGGGACGGCGGCGTAGACCTTCGTGACTTGCTGGCAGACGATGCTCAACAGGACGCGCTTGAAGCGCGCATTTCCGAAGCGCTGACGCATAAAAAACAGACCCACTTCCTGCATCAGGGCAATACCGGAATTACTCAGAACCTGTCATACATTGGCGGGTAATCAGTCTTAAGAAGGAACCAGAAGATGAGTCAGGTAAGCGCAGAATTTATCCCGACACGTATCGCTATTCTTACCGTTTCTGAACGCCGTGGTGAAGAGGATGATACCTCTGGCCGCTGGCTGCGCGATGCGGCACACGAAGCCGGGCACCATATTGTGGATAAAGCGATTGTTAAAGAGAACCGCTATGCTATCCGCGCCCAGGTTTCCCAGTGGATCGCTGGCGATGACGTGCAGGTGGTGCTGATTACTGGCGGGACCGGTTTTACCGCAGGAGATCAGGCTCCCGAAGCGTTGATTCCCCTGTTCGATCGCGAAGTGGAAGGTTTTGGCGAAGTGTTTCGGATGCTCTCATTTGAAGAGATTGGCACCTCAACCTTGCAGTCCCGCGCGGTGGCGGGGGTGGCGAACAAAACGCTGATCTTTGCCATGCCAGGCTCCACCAAAGCGTGTCGTACTGCGTGGGAGAACATCATCGCGCCGCAGCTCGATGCCCGTACCCGCCCGTGTAATTTCCATCCCCATTTAAAGAAATAAGTTATGTCGCAATTGACCCACATTAACGCCGCTGGCGAAGCGCATATGGTGGATGTGTCTGCCAAAGCCGACACGGTGCGTGAAGCACGTGCTGAAGCTTTCGTGACCATGTTGCCTGAAACCCTGGCGATGATTATCGATGGCAGCCACCACAAGGGCGATGTGTTTGCAACCGCGCGCATTGCCGGTATCCAGGCCGCGAAACGGACCTGGGATTTGATCCCACTGTGCCACCCGTTGATGCTCAGCAAGGTTGAGGTAAACCTGCTGGCCCAGCCGGAACATAACCGCGTACGAATCGAATCGCTGTGTCGTTTAACCGGGAAAACCGGCGTCGAGATGGAAGCGCTGACGGCGGCCTCTGTCGCCGCGTTGACTATCTACGATATGTGCAAAGCCGTGCAAAAAGATATGGTGATTGGCCCGGTTCGTCTGCTGGCAAAAAGCGGTGGAAAATCTGGCGATTTTAAGGTGGACAGCCATGATTAAAGTGCTCTTTTTTGCTCAGGTCCGCGAGCTGGTCAACACCGATAGCCTGACCCTGGATACTTCATTCGATAACGTTGCCGCACTGCGTGCGCATCTGGCAGAACAAAGCGACCGCTGGGCGCTGGCGCTGGATGAAGGTAAATTGCTGGCAGCTGTTAATCAGACTCTGGTGGATTTTAACCATCCGCTGAAGGCCGGTGACGAAGTGGCGTTCTTCCCGCCGGTAACAGGAGGCTGAAATGGCTGAAACCCGAATTCTGGTAGGTCACGACCGCTTCAGTGTCGGTACAGAATACAGCTGGCTGGCGGAGCGCGACGAAGATGGCGCGGTGGTCACCTTCACCGGTAAAGTGCGTAACCACAATCTTGGCGACAGCGTAAAAGCGCTCACGCTGGAACACTATCCAGGCATGACCGAAAAATCGCTGGCGGAGATCGTGGACGAGGCGCGCGGGCGCTGGCCGCTCGGGCGCGTCACGGTTATCCACCGCATCGGCGAAATGTGGCCGGGTGAAGAGATCGTGTTCGTAGGCGTCACCAGTGCGCATCGCAGCAGTGCGTTTGCGGCGGGCGAATTTATTATGGACTACCTCAAAACCAAAGCGCCATTCTGGAAGCGTGAAGCAACGCCAGAAGGTGAGCGGTGGGTGGAATCGCGTGACAGCGATAAACAAGCTGCTGGTCGTTGGTAGTCGGTTGACGTAGATGTGTTAGTCTTAAAACGTGTGTCTACTTAATCTTAATCAGGAGTGAATCATGGACCGATTTCCGCGTTCCGATTCGATAGTGCAGCAGACCCGAACCGGGCTGCAAACGTATATGGCCCAGGTGTACGGCTGGATGACAGTCGGCCTGCTGCTGACCGCGTTTATCGCGTGGTACGCCGCAAATACACCTGATCTGATGATGTTTATCTTTTCCAGCAAAATCACCTTCTTTGGCTTGATCATTGCCCAACTGGCGCTGGTGTTCGTCCTTTCTGGCATGGTGCAAAAGCTCAGTGCTGGCATGGCGACCACGCTGTTTATGCTGTACTCGGCGCTGACCGGGTTAACGCTTTCGAGTATTTTCATCGTTTACACCTATTCCTCCATCGCCAGTACGTTTGTCGTGACCGGCGGGATGTTCGGTGCGATGAGCCTGTACGGTTACACCACAAAGCGCGATTTGAGCGGTTTTGGCAGTATGCTGTTTATGGCGCTGATTGGGATCGTGCTGGCATCGCTGGTGAACCTGTGGCTCAAGAGCGAAGCGCTGATGTGGGCAGTGACCTACATTGGGGTGATTGTCTTTGTCGGGCTGACGGCCTATGACACGCAGAAACTGAAAAACATCGGCGAGCAGATTGACGTGCGCGATAGCTCAACGTTGCGTAAATACTCCATCCTTGGCGCGCTGACGCTGTATCTGGACTTTATCAACCTGTTCTTGATGCTGCTGCGTATTCTGGGCAACCGTCGCTAGGGTTGGTGCGGCCTGATGCCCTCACCCTGACCCTCTCCCACGGGAGAGGGAACAAACACAAAAAACGGCAACAAGGTTGCCGTTTTGCTTTTATTTCGCCATCGCCTTCTCATTCTTCGCTCTAAGCTTTTTCGCCCGGCTCTCCAGCAGCAAATAACAGATCGTTGCCAGCGCCAGCGGCAGGAAGTAATAGAGCATACGGTACGCGAGCAGGGCGGCGATAATGGTTCCCTGAGAGACATGCTCCCCGGCAAGCAGGGCGATAAACACCGCTTCCAGCACGCCAATTCCTGCCGGGATATGGACAATTACACCCGCGATACTGCTCACCAGCAGCACACCCAGCACGAAGAAATAGTTCACATCCTCGCCCATCAGTAGCCAGATGATCACCCCCATCACCATCCAGTTGGCGCCTGATACCACTAACTGTATGGCGGCAAATCGCCAGGAGGGCAGCACCAGCTTTTGGCCTTTTATGGTCATGTGGCGGCGGCGTGAAAACGCACAGGCCCACATATAAAGCGCGATAATCAGCAACAGCACACTGCCTAAAATGCGCAGCGTAGTTTCATCGATGTACCAGTGTGTGGGCAGTTGCACCACGCCTGCGGTGAAAATAACGCCGCCCAGCAGGATATAGCCCAGCCAGTTTGTGGTAATACTCAGGGAAAAAATACGCGTGATGGTACTGCCAGGCAGCCCAAGCCGGGAGTAGAGGCGGTAACGCATCCCGATGCCGCCCACCCAGGTGCTGAGCGTCAGGTTGAAGGCATAGCAAATAAACGACACCAGCATCACCTGCCGTTTCGCCAGTTTATGGCCGCAGTACTTTCGCCCCAGCAGGTCGTAACAGCCGTAAATCAGGTAACTGACAATCACCAGTCCAGACGCGCCCAGCAGTACCATGCGGTTGTAGTTGCGGATAACCTTCCACACCTCTTCCCAGTCGACTGTCCGGGCGTACACCACTAACAGCACCACGACGGCGATAAAGAAAAGCCAGGTGAGGATTTTCTTGGCCAGGCGCCAGCGAGGATGGGAGTGTGACATCAGGTTTTTCCTCCATCTTCCACTTCAACGCGATCCTGTGTTTCCATTTCAGGCTGCACCGGCGGGTTGACCAGCGCAAGTTTAGGTGTGTGTGCGGGCAACCAGCCGACCATGGCCGGGAAATGGCGCAGGAAGTGGAACACCACCACACTGATGCCGAGGTTCCACCAGGTACGTTTCGGCACCATAGACTCATCCACTTGCACGCAGTCGTTAACGATTAGCCCCTGAAGGTTATCGCGCAGGGTCTGGTTGAACTGGCGATCGTGGACGATCAGATTGGCTTCCAGATTGAGCGACAGGCTCAGCGGATCGAGATTACTGGAGCCGACGGTCGCCCAGTGATCGTCCATCAGTGCGACCTTTCCATGCAGTGGTCGGCGGCGGTATTCGTAAATCTGCACGCCGCCTTTCACCAGATAGTTATACAGCAGACGCGCGCCGACTTTGACAATCGGCATATCGGGCTCGCCCTGTACAATCAGTTTCACCCGCACGCCGCGACGCGCCGCATTGCGCATGGCGTGCAACAGGCGGTAGCCAGGGAAGAAGTAGGCGTTGGCAATAATCACCTCGCGCTTCGCGTTCGCCAGCATCTTCAGATAATGACGCTCAATATCGTTCCGGTGTTCGCCGTTATCCCGCCAGACAAACAGCGCCTGCGCTTCGCCGGGTTTGCGGTTTTCTTCCGGGCGATGGTGGCGCTTCCACCAGCGTCGCACAGCCTCTTTACCCGGCAGATTTTCCAGTTCGAACAGTAAGATGTCCTGAACCACCGGGCCTTCGATACGGATCGCGTAATCCTGTTTGGCCTCCGGGCCATAGTCAGACATATGTTCGGCGGAATAATTAATGCCGCCGACAAAGGCTACCGTTTCATCGACCACCACAATTTTGCGGTGCATACGGCGGAAAAGATTAGTGCGCATACCAAACAGACGCGAGCCGGGATCGTAGTAGCGGAATATCACGCCAGCCGACGTGAGTTCATTGACGAATTCGTCGCTCAGATCCGGAGAGCCGTAGCCGTCGAGCAGCACTTCGATTTTGATGCCGCGCAGGGCGGCGCGCAGCAGCACGCTGTGTAACTGTTTCCCCACTTCGTCCTCGAACCAGATAAAGGTTTCGAGGATCACTTTCTGCTGTGCACGGTCAATGGCCTTGAACACCGCAGGATAATAGTTATCGCCATTTTCCAGCAGCGTGATGCGGTTTCCTTCCTGCCATGAGCATCTCATAAGTGGATCTCCGCGCTCAGCGGGGCGTGGTCGGAAAGATGGCGCCAGTTGAGTAACGCCAGGGCGGTCGGGCTGCTGGCGTGGGCATTTTTCACGTAGATGCGGTCAAGTCGCAGCAGGGGAAAGCGCACCGGGAACGTTCGCGCGGGGCGGCCATTGGCGCGGGTAAAAATCTCTTCCAGCCCGGCATCCACCTTCAACGGGTGGTTGGCCCGCTGCCGCCAGTCGTTAAAATCACCCGCCACCACCACCGGCTCATCTTCCGGTAGGGCATTGCTCCATTCTGCCAGCATCTTTAGCTGCGCCTGACGATGCGCTTCACGCAGGCCGAGATGCACGCAGCCAACGTGAACGGGAAAGTCCAGTCTGGGTGGTGTAATGCGGCAGTAAAGCAGACCGCGTTTTTCGCTTTCGCCCACGGAAACGTCGCGGTTTTCGTAATATTCAATCGGGAAACGCGATAGCACCGCGTTGCCGTGGTGGCCTTCCGGGTAAACTGCGTTACGCCCGTAGGCATAATCACTCCACATCGTATCCGCCAGAAATTCGTAGTGTGGCGTGTCGGGCCAGTTTTCGACATGCATTGGGTGCACGTCATGGGCACCCATCACCTCCTGTAGGCAGACGATGTCCGCGCTGACGGTGCGTACAGCGTCGCGCAGCTCCGGTAACATGAAGCGGCGGTTAAATGCTGTGAATCCTTTGTGAATGTTAATTGTCAGCACTTTAAGCGATAAATGCTGCGTTTTATGCGTCATAAACACCTTCCAGGGTGACTATCCTGATGAAAATAAAGTGTAGTAGGCGTCACAAAAAGATGCGGTGTTACGGAATTTTCCGTAAAGTGCGGTAGTCTGAATTAGCAGAGAAATGTTCTTCAGGAGAGAAGCCATGAAGTGGCAACAACGTGTTCGTGTCGCAACTGGCCTCAGTTGCTGGCAGATAATGTTGCATTTACTGGTCGTGGCCGTACTGGTGATGGGCTGGATGAGCGGCGCGCTGGTGCGTGTCGGCTTAGGGTTATGTGTTCTTTACGGTGTCACCGTACTGTCGATGCTGTTTTTGCAGCGCCACCATGAAGCGCGCTGGCGCGAGGTGGGTGATGTGCTCGAAGAGCTCACCACCACCTGGTATTTTGGTGCCGCAATGATTGTGCTTTGGCTGTTGTCGCGTGTGCTGCAAAACAACCTGCTGCTGGCCCTGGCGGGTCTGGCAATTCTTGCAGGGCCTGCGGTTGTCTCGTTGCTGACTAAAGAGAAAAAGTTACGCAATGTTTCGTCTAAACATCGCGTACGCCACTGAGCCCGTCGTGGCCGCTATAACCAATAGCGGCCACAAACTTCCCCAGATAATCTCCAGACTCGCATCCTTGAGATAAATTTGCTTGGTGATATCCGTAAAGTGCCGGATAGGGTTAATCCATGTCAGATCCTGCAACCACACCGGCATGTTCTCGACAGGTGATACATACCCTGAAAGCAAAATCGCCGGCATCATAAAGACGAATACCCCGATAAACGCCTGCTGTTGCGTGGAGCACAGTGCGGAAATCAACAGACCAAATCCCACCAGCGACAGGCCGTAAATCACCATAGTGAAGTAAAACAGGGCCAGCGATCCGGCGAAGGGAATTTGATACGCCCAGATCCCCACGCCCAGCACAATAGTTGCCTGGAAGGTAGCAACAATCAGCGCCGGAACGGCTTTACCGACAAAAATCTGCCAGGTGGCCAGCGGGGACACCAGCAGCTGATCGAGTGTGCCTTGCTCGCGTTCACGGGCGACCGACAACGACGTCACGATCATCACGCCGATGGTGGTGATCATGGCGATAAGCGATGGCACCACAAACCATTTGTAATCCAGATTCGGGTTATACCAGTTACGCACCACCAGCTGGCTGTTGTTGGGCTTGGTTTTGCCCTCCATCAGCTCCTGCTGGTAGTCCTTCACCACCTGTTGCAGGTAATTTGCGGCAATTTGCGCGCTGTTCGAGTTACGTCCGTCCAGAATCAGCTGCATCGGCGCAGTCTGCCAGGTATCCAGGTTGCGGGAAAAATCGGCCGGGAAACGCACCAGCAGCAGCGCTTTTTGCGTGTCGATGGTGGGCTGGATCTCCTGGGGGCTTTTCAGCAGCAGAATGTGGGTAAAGGCTTTCGCCCGGGCAAAACGCTGGGTTAGCTCCACGGAGTGTTTGCCGCTGTCTTCGTTGTAGATGGCAATGGTGGCGTTCGTCACCTCAAGCGTTGCGGCAAACGGAAACAGAAAAACCTGGATAAGCACAGGCAGGATCAAAATGGCGCGAGTTTGCGGTTCGCGCAGCAGCGATTGCAGCTCTTTGCGGATCAATGTCCATAAACGGTGAAACATGCTCGCTCCTTAATCCAGTCGCCGTTTGGTTTTTACCCACGTCAGCCCGATAAACATCACCGCTGACGCCATCAAAAAAAGGATGTTAATAACCAGCACCACCGGAATGTTCCCGGCCAGGAACAGGCTTTGCAGCGTACTGACGAAGTAACGCGCCGGAATGATATAGGTCACCGCACGGATCACGGCCGGCATACTGTCTATCTGGAAGATAAAGCCCGACAGCATGATCGACGGTAAAAACGCGGCGTTCAGCGCGACCTGCGCGGCGTTAAACTGATTACGGGTGATGGTTGAAATCAGCAGCCCCATACCCAGGGTGCTCAGTAAAAACAGACTAGTGATAAAGAACAGCAGCACCAGCGAACCGCGATAAGGCACTCCCAGAATGAACACCGACACCAGCATACAGAGCAGCATGGCCAGCATTCCGAGGAAGTAGTAGGGGATAAGCTTACAGAGCAGCAGCTCTACCCGCGTGACCTCGGTGGAGAGCAGTGCCTCCATCGTGCCGCGCTCCCACTCGCGGGCGATCACCAGCGACGTGAGGATCGCCCCAATCACGGTCATGATGATGGTCACCGCACCTGGAATAATAAAATGCTGGCTGATGGCGGCAGGGTTAAACCAGTAGCGGGTCTGTACGTCGATCAGCGGTTCGAAGGTTTCCCCTCTGTCTTCCGCCCGCTGCATCTGCCAGAGCTGCCAGATGCCTTCGACATAGCCCTGCACAAAGTTAGCGGTGTTAGGCTCGCTACCATCAGTAATGACCTGAATCGGCGCGTCGGTATTCGCACGAGCCATGTTGGCGGCGAAATCCACCGGGATCACCACCAGGCCGCGAATTTTCCCGGCCTGCATTTTCTGGATCAACGCCTGGCGATCGTCGCTGATGGTAGCGTCAATGTAAGGCGAGCCGGTCATGGCGTGGGTGAAATCCAGCGCCTCTTCGCTGTGCTGTTCCAGCAAAATCCCCACCCGCAGCTTGCTGGAGTCGAGGTTTATCCCGTAGCCAAAGATAAACAGCAGCAGCAGTGGGATCACCACCGCAATCAGCCAGCTGCTGGGATCGCGTACGATCTGGCGGGTTTCTTTGATGCATAACGCCCGCACCCGGCGCCATGAAATCGCGTTATGACGCATTGGCGTGCTCCTTATCCCAGTCGTGAATGAGCGTGATAAACGCCTGCTCCATTGTCGGGTCCGGTTGCTTATCGTCGGCGGCCTGGCTTTTCAGGTCATCCGGCGTGCCGTGGGCGATCAATTTGCCGCGATACACCAGCCCGATGCGATCGCAATATTCCGCTTCATCCATAAAGTGCGTGGTTACCATGACGGTCACGCCTTTTTCCACCATGCTGTTGATATGCAGCCAGAACTCGCGGCGGGTGAGGGGGTCAACCCCAGAGGTTGGCTCATCGAGAAACAGGATGTCGGGCTCATGCATCAGCGAACAGGCCAGCGCCAGACGCTGCTTGAAGCCGAGCGGCAGGTCGTCTGTGGCGTGAGAGGCAATATTCGTCAGGCTAAACGCGTCGCTCATGCGGCTGATTTTTTCGTTTTGCGCCCGCCCGCGCAGACCGTAAACCCCGGAGAAAAAGCGTAAGTTCTGTTCAACGGTCAGGTTGCCGTATAACGAGAATTTTTGCGCCATATAGCCGAGATGTTGCCGCGCTTTCCCGGAACTCACTTTCAGATCCATATCCAGAACCAGCGCTTTACCAGAGGTCGGCACCAGCAGGCCGCACATCATTTTAAAGGTGGTGGATTTCCCCGCGCCGTTTGGCCCCAGCAAGCCAAAGATCTCGCCGCGTTTTACCGCGAAATTAACGTTATCGGTGGCGGCAAAATCACCAAACTTTTTGGTCAGGGATTTGGCTTCAATCACCGTTTCGCCTGGTGTGCCCTCAACGGTGTGCAGAATCGCCCCCAGTGGAGATTCTGATGTCCCCGCGCCGCCCAGCAGGTCGATAAACGCATCTTCAAAACGCGGGGCGGTCTCTTCAATCTCAACCTGCGGCATTCCCTGAGCCTGACGAATATCGTCCGGCGTGGATTCTTTTTTGAGAATGACCCGCACGGATCGTCCCTGAATCATCCCGTCACTGACCTGCGGCAGTTTTAACACTCGCTGGAGAAGCTTGCGGTTGGACTCCTGCGGGCTGTGCAGCAGGAAGCTGCGCCCGGCCATGCTTTGCGTGAGCGTTGTTGGCTCACCCTGATAAAGCAGCTCACCTTCGTTCATCAGCAATACATCGCGACACTGTTCCGCTTCGTCGAGATAAGAGGTGCTCCAGAGGATCAGCATCCCGTCGCCTGCCAGCTCGTGCACCATTTGCCACAACTCACGGCGCGAGATGGGATCCACACCCACGCCAGGTTCATCAAGAAGTAGCACTTTTGGCTCGCCAACCAGCGTGCAGGCCAGACCGAGTTTTTGCTTCATCCCACCGGATAACTTACCCGCGAGGCGCTCCGTAAACGGCCCGAGCGAGGTAAATTCCAGCAGGCGGGCGAAAGTTTTTTGCCGCGTCTCTCCGGTCACACTGCGCAAATCGGCGTACAGATTCAGGTTTTCCATCACCGTCAGATCTTCATACAGACCAAATTTCTGCGGCATATAGCCCAGCATGGCGTGCAGGGCGCTGTCGTCCTGGACGGGATCAAGCCCAAGTACGCTTACACGTCCGTCATCAGGTTTGAGCAACCCGGCGAGCATCCGCATCAGCGTGGTTTTGCCCGCGCCATCGGGGCCAACTAGCCCCGTAACATAGCCTTTTTGCAGCGTACAGTTCAGCGGCGCGACGGCGGGTTTATCCATGCCCGCGAAGCGTTTTACCAGGTTGTCGAGTTGGATAACCGCATCATTCATGTCGTTCCCCGTCGGTGAATTTCACGGTAACCGGCATCCCCTGACGCAGGGAATCGTCAGCGTCAGTCACGACGATGCGCAGACGATAGACCAGGTCAGTACGCAGGTCTGGCGTTTCAACGGTTTTCGGCGTGAACTCGGCAGTCGGCGACACAAAGCCCACCTTGCCGTGGTAAGGCTTGTCAGGGCGACCATCGGTATAAAGCAGAAGTTCACGCCCAGGCTGAACCTTGTTGAGGTTAGGTTCGTCAATATAGGCGCGCACCCATACCGGGCGCGTCAGCGACAGGGTCAGGACGGTGCTGCCTGCGCTTAACATGCTGCCCGGCTCCACGGCGCGGGTCATTAATGTACCGTCAGAGGGAGCAACCAGCGTGGTGTCATGCAGATCCAGTTGTGCCTGAGCCAGCTGCGCCTGCGCCTGTTCGAGGCTGGCTTTGGCCTGGGCGATATCCTGCGGGCGATTACCGGTGTGGTACTGGCTTAATTTATCCTGCGCGGATTTAAGCGTTGCCTGCGCCTGGTCGCGGGAAGAACGGGCATTTTCCAGGTCGTTGGCGGAAATGGTGCGGCTTTTCCACAGCCCCTGCTGACGGGCGTAGAAGTTCTGCGCATAGTCATAGGCTGCCTGCGCCTGTTTAACTGCCGCCGCGGCCTGGGCAATTTCTTCATCGCGATAGCCTGCCAGCATCAGGTCATACTGTGCCTGGGCGACGGAAACGCCCGCTTTTGCCTGCATCAGCGCGTTCTCGTAAGGCGCGGTGTCCAGCACGCCTAACGTCTGCCCGGTTTTAATGGTGTCACCTTCGTCAACAGAGAGGGAAGCCAGGCGGCCGCCAACACGGAAACTCATGTTCACCGTTCGAATATCGACGTTGCCGTACAGCGTCAGGCCGTTGTCTTGTCGGCTCTGATACCACAGCCAGCCACCGATCCCCGCAGCAAGCAGAATAACGACCACCAGAATGATGGCGACAGGTTTTTTCATGACTTCAGGCTCCTTAGCGTTAAGCCTTGCAGGATCAGATCAAGGTGACAGGTGATCACCTGGCTAATCTGCGCAGCTTTATCCTCATCAAATTGTGTCCAGCCGGTGCGTAACAAAATGGTTTCCCGACCCAGGCGAAAAGCCAGCACTTCGCCCAGCAGGGCATGGGTATGCAAAATGGTTTCGGTATCGCTGGCATCGCGCCCGGTATAGGCCGCAATGAGCCGGGTCAGGTGAGTGTGCATCGGGGAAATCACCTGATCGTGAACCAACTGGTAGGCAGCGGAAGGCGAGAGTTGCTCGCGTGAGATAAACTTACTCAGGTTCAACGTATCGTCGTGCGTCAGCAGGCGGATCATATTATGGCAGGCGTTGAGAATAAGCTGGCGGATGGCGGCACGGTCGGGCGACGACTGGCTGAACAGCGCCGTGGCTTCATCAACGTGTGGGCGAAAATTCGCGCCGATAAAATCAGCGATCCATTGCGCACAGGCGAGGTACAAATCCTCTTTTGAGCCAAAATAGTAGGTAATGGCCGCTATGTTTTGTCCGGCTTGCGCGGCGATATCGCGCGTGGTGGCATGAAGTCCATACTCGCCAAACTGTGCCAGCGCGGCGGCGATAAGCTGGCTTTTGGCCTGTTCGCCTTTGGTTGTTGTCGGGGTTGTATTCATAGCGGTATTTAAAATTAATCAATCGATTGATTAAGATTATGCCTGGTTCACTAATTTGTCCAGTTGCCCTCTTATGCGGGAAATATTTCGTCGATGAATCACAGAGGGATATTTTATGCGCCACGTCACAAAAGCTGCTACACTCGAGCGCTTCGCGACATTGTGGTTTTTGTCCTCTCATATTCGTTATATCTCCCTGAAAACTACACCTGTGATGGTCGGGGCGGTTCGGAGTTTTTATGTCTTTTGATTCCCTTGGCCTGAACCCGGAAATTCTGCGCGCGATTGCAGAGCAGGGCTACGTTGAGCCTACCCCAATTCAGACGCAGGCGATCCCTGCCGTACTGCAAGGCCGCGACCTGATGGCCAGCGCCCAGACCGGTACCGGCAAAACCGCAGGCTTTACCCTGCCGCTCCTTGAGCTGCTGGTAAAAAACCAGCCGCACGCAAAAGGTCGTCGCCCGGTACGCGCCCTGATCCTCACGCCAACCCGTGAGCTGGCCGCACAGATTGGTGAGAACGTGCGTGAGTACAGCCGCTATCTCAACATCCGCTCGCTGGTGGTCTTTGGCGGGGTCAGCATCAACCCGCAGATGATGAAACTGCGCGGCGGCGTAGACGTGCTGGTGGCAACGCCGGGCCGTCTGCTGGATCTGGAACACCAGAACGCGGTGAAGCTCGATAGCATCGAAATCCTCGTGCTGGATGAAGCTGACCGGATGCTGGACATGGGCTTCATTCATGATATTCGTCGCGTGCTGGCTAAGCTGCCGCCGCGTCGCCAGAACCTGCTATTCTCTGCGACCTTCTCCGACGAGATTAAAGCCCTTGCCGAGAAGCTGCTGCATAACCCACTGGAAGTGGAAGTGGCGCGCCGTAACACGGCGTCCGAGCAGGTGACCCAGCATGTGCATTTCGTTGATAAAAAACGTAAGCGGGAACTGCTCTCCCAGATGATTGGCCAGGGCAACTGGCAGCAGGTGCTGGTCTTCACCCGTACCAAACACGGTGCCAACCACCTGGCGGAACAGCTGAATAAAGACGGCATTCGCAGCGCCGCGATCCACGGTAATAAGAGCCAGGGTGCGCGTACCCGTGCGCTGGCAGATTTTAAATCTGGCGATATTCGTGTGCTGGTGGCAACTGACATTGCCGCGCGCGGTCTGGACATTGAAGAGCTGCCGCACGTGGTGAACTACGAGCTGCCAAACGTGCCGGAAGATTACGTTCACCGTATCGGCCGTACCGGTCGTGCGGCGGCAACCGGTGAAGCGCTGTCTCTGGTCTGCGTTGATGAGCACAAATTGTTGCGCGACATCGAACGTCTGCTGAAAAAAGAGATCCCACGCATCGAAACCCCGGGCTACGAAGTGGATCCGTCCATTAAAGCCGAGCCGATTCAGAACGGTCGCCAGGGCGGTGGTCGTGGTCAGGGTGGCGGCGGTCGTGGTCAGCAGCCGCGTCGCTCTGAAGGTGGAGCACCGAAATCAGGTAAACCTCCACGCCGTAACAACGATGCGAAACCGGCGGGTGAAAACCCGTGGCGCAGCGGCGAAGGGAAACCGGCAGGAGAAGGGCAACGTCGCCGTCGCCCGCGCAAACCGGCTAACCCGCAGTAATCTGGAAGCCCGGCCGTAAAGCCGGGCTTTTCTTTTTGCGACAACGAAAAGAAAGTGCCACAATAGTGGCTGTTTATACAGTATTTCAGGTTTTCCGATGGCTTTAACCGCTGCGCTAAAAGCGCAAATTGGCGCCTGGTATAAGGCGTTACAACAGCAGATCCCCGACTTTATCCCCCGAGCGCCGCAGCGGCAGATGATTGCTGACGTGGCAAAAACGCTCGCCGGGGACGACGGGCGACATCTGGCGATTGAAGCCCCCACGGGGGTCGGGAAAACCCTGTCGTATCTGATCCCCGGCATTGCCATCGCCCGTGAAGAACAAAAAACGCTGGTGGTCAGTACCGCCAACGTGGCGTTGCAGGATCAGATCTACAGCAAAGATTTACCGCTGCTGCGCAAAATTATCCCGGACCTGCGCTTTACGGCAGCATTTGGGCGTGGGCGTTATGTCTGCCCGCGTAACCTGGCGGCGCTCGCCAGCAGTGAACCCACGCAGCAGGATCTGCTCGCATTTCTGGATGACGAGCTGACGCCAAACAACAAAGCCGAGCAGGATCAGTGCGCGAAGCTAAAAGTTTCTCTGGATAGCTATAAGTGGGATGGCCTGCGCGATCACACCGATCAGGCCATTGGCGATGATCTGTGGCGCCGGCTCAGTACCGATAAAGCCAGCTGCCTGAACCGTAACTGCCACTACTACCGCGAATGTCCGTTTTTTGTCGCACGCCGTGAAATTCAGGAGGCAGAAGTGGTGGTGGCTAATCACGCGCTGGTGATGGCCGCACTTGAAAGCGAAGCGGTATTGCCAGAGCCGAAAAACCTGCTATTGGTGCTGGATGAAGGCCACCACCTGCCTGACGTGGCGCGCGATGCGCTGGAAATGAGCGCTGAAATTACCGCACCGTGGTTTCGCTTGCAGCTGGATCTGTTCTGCAAACTGGTGGCGACCTGCATGGAGCAGTTCCGCCCGAAAACCACGCCACCGCTGGCAGTGCCTGAGCGTCTGAGCGAGCACTGCGAAGAGGTTTATAGCCTTATAGCCTCACTCAATAACATCCTCAATCTCTGGCTTCCGGCAACGCAGGAGGCTGAACACCGCTTTGCGATGGGCGAACTCCCGGATGAAGTGATGGAGATTTGTCAGCAGCTGGCGAAGCACCTTGAAAAATTACGCGGGCTGGCGGAGATGTTTTTAAACGATCTCAGTGAGAAAACCGGCACGCATGATGTGGTGCGGTTACATCGTGTTCTGCTCCAGATGAACCGTGCGCTGGGGATGTTTGAAGCGCAAAGCAAGTTGTGGCGGCTGGCCTCGATGGTGCAGGCCTCAGGCGCACCGGTCACCAAATGGGCTACCCGTGAAGTGAAAGACGGCCAGGTACATTTGTTTTTCCACTGTGTGGGTATCCGCGTGGCCGATCAGCTGGAAAAGCTTATCTGGCGCAGTGTGCCGCATGTGGTGGTGACGTCTGCCACTCTGCGTTCCCTGAACAGTTTTTCGCGCTTGCAGGAGATGAGCGGCCTGAAAGAGAAAGCGGGCGATCGCTTCGTGGCACTGGACTCGCCGTTTAACCACTGCGAGCAGGGAAAACTGGTGATCCCACGCATGAAGTACGAACCGCTTATCGACAACGAAGAGCAGCATATTGCCGAAATGGCCGCCTATTTCCGTGAGCAGGTAGAAAGCAAAAAATACCCCGGGATGCTGGTGCTGTTTGCCAGTGGGCGAGCGATGCAGCGCTTTCTGGAACATGTTACCGATCTGCGTTTACTGCTGCTGGTTCAGGGCGATCAGCCGCGCTATCGGCTGGTGGAACTGCACCGTAAACGCATCGACAACGGTGAGCGCAGCGTGCTGGTTGGATTGCAGTCCTTTGCAGAAGGGCTGGATTTGAAGGGCGATTATTTGACGCAGGTGCATATCCATAAAATCGCCTTCCCGCCTATTGATAGCCCGGTGGTGATCACCGAAGGTGAATGGCTAAAAAGCCTTAATCGTTATCCATTTGAAGTGCAAAGCTTGCCTGCGGCGTCGTTTAATTTGATTCAGCAGGTGGGGCGTCTAATCCGTAGCCACGGTTGCTGGGGCGAGGTGGTGATTTATGATAAGCGCTTATTAACGAAGAATTACGGCCAACGCTTGCTGAACGCGCTGCCGATATTCCCCATCGACCAGCCTGATGTCCCCGAAGTAAAAAAACGCCCGGTTAAACAAACTACCGGGCGCAGGAAAAGCCTCCGTGCTAAGGGGCGCGGTCCTACTGGTAAGTGAATGTCACCTGCACGAGGCTGCTGAACGTACCCGCGCTCACCGGCATGGAGGTGGCGTAGTAGCGTGCAGCCAACGGGAAAGTGGCTGTGTGAGCGGATGGGTTAATCAGGGCACTAAAACTGGCTTGAGGCGCGATAAGTATCTTGTCCTGGCGATCGGCTAACTCCAGCGCAAGCCCTTTGGCGCTGCCGACATTGGCAAATTTTGTTGGATGTACGCTGTCTGCCTGGCCGTAGAAAAAGGCTGTTGCCAGGGTCAGGGTTTTTGGGCAATGCGAGACACTGAGTGAAAAGTCTTTCCATTCACCCGTATCCCCCACATCCTTGAAATTGCTGGACGCAGCCTGACCGAGATCGACAGTGAGGTTTTTGCTGGCGCTGTCGATAACGCACGTGTTCGCATAGATATTACCGACCATCTGAACCTGGATATCATCCGCATTGGCCTGTGCCATCACGCCCATTGCAACGAAAAGTATGATTTTTTTCATAATGATTACTTATAAGCCAGAGTGATAGTAGCAACGGTGTTGGCAGGCCCGGGGGTGACCTCGTCGCTTGTCTGCTGATAGCGAACCTGGAATGGGATATCCAGCGTTTGGTTTGCCACGGCCTCGCTTTTGGTCGTGAGGTATTGATCGAAGGTGGCGATATTGTCGTCGAATAGCATTCTCACGCCGACACCTGTCGCCATCCCGGTTTGCTGAGTTAATTTGATCACGCCCTCAAACCCCGATTCATACCCGTTAGCGCTGACGATCTTTACTTCGGGTTGTACAGTGGTATTGCAATTGACGGTGACGTTAAAACTCTGAGCGGGTGAAGAAAGTGTGCCCACACCAATAAAATCGCTGAGCGGGAAATCGCCTAGTTCAACGGTGAGGTTTTTAGGTGAAACGGAGCAAGTCACTGTCTGGACATTAACGTTTCCTGAGTAGGAAATGGTATTAGGGTTACCAATTCCCTCATGTTCATAAACACCAATACCAAACTTTGTTTGTGCCTGCGAGAGCGCTCCAGACTTGACGGTATCGCTCGTCTTAACCAACTCTAGCGTTACGTTAAAATCAAATGACTGACTCACATCCTGAGAAATATACCCCAGTGGCGTGCTGCTTGAGTTGCAGTAAACGCCGCCTGCACCGGTTATACGCTGGCCTTTATCGTTCATCAACGCAACGCCAACGCCCTCGACACCTGTTTCATATACGCCAGAAAGCCCTGGGATCTCCCCACCCGTACCGTAATAACAAGAGACAATGGGCAGTCCATAATTGTTTGTACCGTAGCAGTTACCTGCAATATGCACGGTTTGTTCAGTCCCTGGAATGGTCGCGCCTACTGGCAGCGTGGTAGAGATCGATATGGTGGCGACGTTGATCAGCTTTGGCAGATCGGGTGTGTCGCACGATGCTTTGGCATGAGGCATAAACAACGCCGCGGTACCCAGAACCAGTAAGAAAAAACAATGTTTAATTATCTGCATATTGAAGCCTTCACGGTAAATCAATGACACTGCGCGGCAGCGTTAATGATGCTGTTTTTATCTTTCTCATCCGTCAGTGCATATTCAGCGACGCAGTGTTCACTGGCGCTTTCACCCCATGACACCGAGAGTGTTCCGCGCTGAGGCATACCGGAGAGGTAAGTCTGGCCGCCGCTGCCAACAATGAACTCGCTGTCCTTGTCTTGTGTGGTCACCGTTGCGCCAAAGGGCAGCGGTTTACCGTTTTGCGTGAGGAGCATTAAGACTCTGCTGCCCACACGGGTGTTAAAGCTGGCGCGAACCACCGCGCCGCGGGTTGGGGTTACCACCCGTGCGGCGTGGGTAACGTCGGCGTCGTCTGGCAATGTTTCGGTATCCAGTGCAATGGTGTTGTGGCGGTAGGCCGTTACAAATGGCACTGCGGTATAGCCGCGGAAGTCTGTTTCAACGCCCGTCTGATTGGTGATATGCGTACCGTGTGTACCCGGCGCTTTCACCAGCGCAATGGTTTCACCGAGAGGCTGGCTCAGAGTGATGCCATTGGCATGGGCAATGACGCCACCTTGCATACCCACGTTCACCGTCTGCTGGTATTTATCCTGGCTCACACCGCCACTCAGTTCGCCATACGTCCCTTTGTAGTCAGCGTTCATGCTGGTGGAGCTGCCGCTGCCTGTGTCGCTAAGCCCTTCCTGGATGTTCCAGTTCAGGTTATCTTCGGCCAGCGCCGTGCCGTTAAGGCCAATGTTCTGCGTTGTGCCGTCTTTGCTATTGTTCAGGTTGTAAGTCGCCCAGGTGTTATGCATCCAGTGGTCGAGCGGAACAGATACGCTCAGGGAAAACTGGTTGTCGTTGGTGACGGAATCCCCGTTTTCATCGCTGTCATTAGTATTTTTGTTCATGCTGTAGCTCAGGCTGTAACTCACGCCGTGCCAGCTGTTGTTGTAGCTGACGCTCATTGAGGTCATGTCCTGGCTCTGGCTCCAGTAAGTCTCTTTGACCAGGCTCAACGTCATGGAGCCCCAGCCTTCTGGCAACGTTTGGTCGATTGTGGCTTCTTCTCGATTGCGGCGCTGCTGAGGTGCCGACCAGTCATCAGCACGGGTATAAGACTCCATGGTGTCTTCCAGCGTGTAGAACCCTTTGCTGTTGTAGCGATAGCCCGCTACGGAAAAGTTTGTTCCCGAGCCCGCAAAATCTTTGCTGTAGCGGACGCGCATAGACTGACCTTTGCTGGACTGCTGTTTTTTCAGCAATGCCTTTGCGCGGGTGACGTCGAGTGAGAACGCACCCAAATCACCCATGTTTTTACCAATACCCACTGCCTGAGACTGATAATGGCTGCTCTGCTGCACGCCACCGTAAGCGGTGAATCCGTAAGGTAAACCGTAAATTGCGCTGCCCTGGGCAAACGGTGTTTTCTCGACGTTGTCGTCATATGAGCGGTAGCGGCCTGCGGTGACGCTGTAGCGAAGGTTTTTTTCACGCTGCAATACCGGGACTGACGCGTAGGGCACCACAAAATGGCTTTCGCTCCCGTCGGTCTCTTTTACCGTAACCTGTAAATCGCCGCTGCTGCCGGTAGGGTAGAGGTCGTTAATTTCAAACGCGCCAGGTGCGACGGTGTTCTGGTATATGACGTAGCCGTTCTGGCGAACCATCACCAGCGCGTTACTGTGTGCAGTACCGCGAATAATCGGCGCATAGCCTTTTTCGCTATCCGGCAGCATGTCGCTGTCGGAGTTAATTTGCACCCCGGTATAGGGCACGCTGTCGAACACATCGGCAGGCGAAGAGCTCTGCCCGACGGTGAGATCGCTTTTCATCGACACGATATCGCGCTGGGCGTAGGTATAGACGGAGGAGAATTTTTGCTGCTTATCGTGGCCCGTGGTACTGCGGTTCCAGGTAGAGTAGTTGCGAATGCGCCAGGCTCCGATGTTAAAACCGGGGCGCAGGTTGATATACTGGTTACTGTTATCCTGCTCGCCTTGTATACGCGAATGGCTCTGGCTGGCGTTTGCGCTGTAGTTGAGCAGGCCTGCGGTGATCCCTTCGTCGAACTCTTTTGGGTCAATGTAGCCGCGTGGCACCTGGCCCAACGCCGTTTGTGGAATGCTCAGCATCAACTGTTGATTGCGCACATGGAACGATGCCGATGCTGAAGGGATCGCGTGTAAATCTGCACATTCTCCCTTTACCATTAACTCTGGGTATTTTTTTGTTTTTATGCCGAGGCTTTTTAAATCTTCGAGGCTAAAACACGGCTGAAGCGAACTGCTTCCCTGTTTTTCCTGCTGTAATTTGAACGTCACTTCACGGGTATCGATTTTATTATTATCAATGTAGATCGCGACCTGATATTTACCGGGGGCCTGTCCTGGCCCCTTGTCGTATAGGGATAAATCGGTTTTGCTCTGCAGAGGGTTATCAATATCCAGCAGCGCCGGGTTAAAATAATCATCAGCCCGCGCGTGTTGTGCAAAACACACCACTACCAGACCACATAGCAGAGTCAGCAGTGTGAAAAATTTGCAGGGAAACGGCTTTTTATGGCTGTACATGATTATTTTAATGTTTTTTTATCGTGAGATTAATGAACAGACTTTGTCCAGGTTTTACTGATGCTGCCGTAGTCGGTAATAATGGAGTACGTAACAATATTGCCACCGGTATGTGCGGGTAGAGCAATATGCGTCCCGGTTTCAGGGACAGCCCAGGTAGCCTTAGTGATTTTGTGGCCGTTAATCGCTACATTCTGGAAATTCATGTAGAAAGGTGTCGGGTTATTGACGACCAGGTCGTTTCCTTCACGGTGCCATTCCAGTTTATCCGCAACCTCTTCGGGTTTACCCTTAACGGAAGAAGGGCGGTAAATTAATTTGATGCGTGTATTAATGGCGAGCTGTAGCGTGTTCACCCCCTCGACGTGTTTCGATGAAGGAATCGCTTTAATATTCATCCAGTACAGTGATTCACGATCTTCGGGTAAATTCCCACCGGTGCGAACGACGCGCAGCACGTTATCCTCTTTCGCATTAAGGCGAAACAGAGGAGGGGTGATCAAAAATGGGGCAGCGGTATTATTTTTATTGCCAGAATCAACCCATGACTGTACCAGATAATCCGTTGAATCTGGGTTTGAAAGGCCAAGAGAGGATTCCTTTTTATCTCCCTGGTAGATCAGGCGGGTGCCATTAATAATGACACCCGCATGTGCTGTTGCTGCTACCAATAAAAGAGTGCTTAGCAAATAGCCGTGGCGCATGAATATTTCTCAACATAAATAAAAGATATTAGCTCTGTAAAAAAGCTAATATCTTCCGATTGATAATATCAGTTATAAATAACGGTGAAAGTTGATACGGAATTAGCAGGGCCTGCCGTAACGGCAGCCTGAGTCTGAATATAACGCGCTGCAAATTCCAGATCGTTGACCGTACTTCCTGCATTCAGCGGATACTGGCGGGAAGGGGTATATAAGCTGACGGGTTGTTCTGACGAATCAAGCAACTGAATAGCGACACCGGTTGCTGCATCAGCATCTGCTGTTAATGCCAGCGTGGTGCTGTTATTCGCGTCTGGTGTACCGCCGAAATTAATTGCGGCAGTGGTCACTGTCTCCGGGCAATCTTTTAACTGAATGTCAAACTTCGTTGGTGTACTGGTAGAGCCTGCACCAGTAAATACCGTTTTAGAGACTTTGCCTAACTGCACGTTTAATGGATCGCTTAATCCATTAACCACCTGACAAGCAGAATCAATAATTTCACCGGTGAAGTTAATCTGCCCTTCACCGTTTGTTGCCGCAAATGCGGATGCAGAACATCCCACCGTTGCAGCGATGCAAAAACCTAAAGCAACCTTGTTCATAATCAATCCTGGTGTGTTTCGGGTAAATACGTTATCTGGACGTTTTTACCGTTCCCCTCTTAACGTTTCGGCGACTATTTAATCAAAAAAGGTATGCTTAAGAATCTTCTATAGAAATCACAAATAATTGAAATAAACCTTGTGTTTCATTATCTGCCATAAAATCAGGATCTTGATTGCGTTGATAAAAAACTATCGGCCAGCGCATCTTCAGGGCTATATTGTTAACAAGATGATGTTGTCAGGAGAAATGTCGTGGATTATCGCAAAATTATCAAAGAGGTAGGGCGTGGAAAAAATCATGCCCGCGACCTGGATCAGGAAACAGCTCACGCGCTGTATACACATATGTTGAATGGCGATGTACCGGAGCTTGAAATGGGCGGCATCCTGATAGCGCTGCGTATTAAAGGTGAAGGTGAGGCCGAAATGCGTGGCTTTTATGAAGCGATGCAGGCGCAAACGCTCCGCTTGACGCCGCCCGTGGCAAAGCCTATGCCGATTGTCATCCCAAGTTATAACGGTGCGCGTAAACAGGCGAACCTGACACCGCTTCTGGCCATTCTGTTACACAAGCTGGGATTCCCGGTGGTGGTTCATGGTGTAAGCGAAGATCCAACCCGCGTTCTGACTGAAACCATTTTCGAGATGCTGGGCATTGAACCGACCCTGCACGCAGGCCAGGCACAGGCGAAACTGGACGGGCATCAGCCGGTGTATATCCCGGTTCGGGCGTTGTGTCCGCCACTGGAAAAGCAGTTGGATATGCGCTGGCGTATGGGCGTGCGTAACAGCGCGCACACGCTGGCGAAACTGGCGACGCCATTTGCGGAAGATGCCGCGCTGCGCCTTTCCAGCGTGTCGCATCCCGAATATGTCACGCGTGTCGCTAACTTCTTTGAGGATATCGGTGGACGGGCGCTGTTGATGCACGGGACCGAAGGCGAGGTTTACGCCAATCCGCAGCGTTGTCCGCAGCTTATGCTGATTGATTCAGCAGGTATGCGTGCCGTTCTGGAGCGTGGTGAAGAGAATTCAGATGTCGTGTTACCGTCAGCGAAAGATCCGCATACGACCGCACACTGGATTGAACAATGCCTTGCCGGGAATGTCCCCGTCCCGCACTCCATCAAGTTGCAACTGGCCTGTTGCCTGTTCGCAACGGGTGAAGCTGAAACGGTGGAAGCCGGGCTTGAGCGCGTTGAGCAGTCATTTTAGACAAAAAAAAGCCCGTCCAGTGGCGGACGGGCAAGCAAGGGTAACAACAACAGGGTCAATGAGGGTGGAGCAACTCGCCAGAGGGTATAGCGAGTGTGGAGCATAATTCCGTTCGGTTATTTGTAGATAACCGCAGTACCGCTAAGTTTGTTGTTGGTGTTTGCGGAAGTAATGGTATAACCGCTTGCACCCGCCGCTTCAGCTTTCGCAGCCAGTTTGGCTTCCAGACCGTCCAGAGTGGTTGCACCTTCAGCACTGACCACACCGATTTTATTCATATTCTGTGCCTCGGCAGAGGAGACGGCTTCTGCGGCGAACGCGCCAAAGGACAGAGCAGACAGGGCAACAGCAGCAACAGCATATTTGATGGTTTTCATAGTTAATCTCTCGCAGGTTATTCTGTTAAGGGGACGATGTTCCGTCGATGTGATAAGTATCACGTTTTTTTGCGGAGGATAAAATCGAAGAGAATTGACGGCGTTGCTCAAAAAAATTGAATGACAAATAAGTTATTGAATATTAATAAATTCAAAAGCGGGATTTACACTTCTTGTCGCTGCGCTTTACAGAGCCAGAATGAAGGGCACATTTTGCTACGCGTGGCGGAAAATTTCGTGAGCGTAAAGGAAACCGCTTGCGCGGTTATCTTACGTAAATGAAAGTCAACGTAACTGGCTGTCTTTCGATCCTCTGCGATTATATCCCGCATAAGATGAACTTTTCGAATCTTTATCCTGTTGACAGGTAATGCATAACCGTACGCCGGGAATGGCTTTACGCCGTGCCTCAGGAATCGGAGCGCCGCACTCTGCGCACTCTTCTAAACTTTCACCCTGCGGTATCTCACCGCGAGCGCGCGCGACAGCATCTTCAATTGTACTGTTGATCTGTTCGTTGACCGCGTCATCATTTGCCCAACCGGAAGCCATTGCCTACTCCTGTACAGGGGATGTACCTCATAAGATTACTATGGGGTTAAAAAACGTACAGTCAAGGTGGGGGGGAAAGAGAACCGCATCTGCCGGGCAGATGCAGCTCTTTATCGGGAGGGAGCTTATTTGTAGATAGTGGCTGTACCGTACATACGGTTTTCACCGCCAGCAGAATTAACCACAATGCCTTTAGCACCTTCTTCACGCGCTTTTTCGGCGAGTTTCGCTTGCAGGTCGTCAAGATTGGCTGCACCTGTTACGGAAACGGTGCCTGAAGGGCGCAACTGCCCGGTATCGCCATGTGATAGCGTTTCAACAGACCAGGCGGAGAAAGATGCTCCAGCCAGTGCGCCTGCGATGACGATGAGTGTCAGGTATTTCTTCATAATCACATCCTCTGAATGACAACGGGTGATCCTCAGTAAGTTTAGAAGCTTGCAGAGTGTGATTTAGAGCAAATATTTGATGATGATCTGCTTATTTTTTGAACGATATAAATTGACAAATCACTGACAGATCATAGACATACAGGCCACTGATTTTTTTCGTAATTTTGCCTCATGCACAGAGATATTTACCCTGGAGTCGGCAAAGGGTATCTTACGCCGCTGTTTAAAGGAGAATGCCATGACTTCCCAAAAGCCGGGGTTGCACCCGCGTAACCGTCACCGCAGCCGTTATGATATGCAGGCGCTGTGCCTGAGCTGCCCACCGCTGCAGGACTTTATTGTGCAAACGCCTGCGGGTGAACCGTCGGTTAACTTTGCCGATCCGCAGGCTGTCAAAATGCTCAATAAAGCGTTGCTTGCCCACTATTACGGCGTTGCGCACTGGGATATTCCCGAAGGCTTTCTCTGCCCACCCGTGCCTGGGCGTGCGGATTATATCCATCATCTTGCCGACTTGCTGGCTGAAGATAACGCAGGCGTTATCCCGAAACAGGCCACGATCCTGGATATCGGCACTGGCGCGAACCTGATTTATCCGCTGATTGGCGCGCATGAATATGGCTGGCGTTTTACCGGAACGGAAATTGACGCCAGTGCCTTCGCCAGTGCGCAGGCGATTATCAATGCCAATGCTGGACTCAGCCGTGCCATTCGACTGCGTCGGCAGAAAGATGCCGCAGATATTTTTAACGGCATTATTCATAAGAATGAGCAGTACGATGCCACCCTGTGCAACCCGCCATTCCATGACTCTGCGGCTTCTGCGCGTGCTGGCAGCGAGCGTAAACGCCGTAATCTGGGGCAGGCTGAAGATGGCGCACTGAATTTTGGTGGCCAGCAGCAGGAGCTGTGGTGTGAGGGTGGCGAAGTAGCCTTCATTCCCAAAATGATCGCCCAAAGCAAAGCATTTGGCCGTCAGGTGAAATGGTTTACAACCCTTGTTTCTCGCGGGGACAACCTGCCGCCGCTGTATCGTGCGTTAACGGAAGCGGGTGCGGTTAAAGTGGTGAAAAAAGAGATGGCGCAAGGCCAGAAGCAGAGCCGCTTTATCGCGTGGTCGTTTATGGACGATAACAAACGCAGCAAATAATCCTCTTGTGTAGGCCGGGTAAGGCGAGGCCGCCACCCGGCAACACGGCTACAGCGTCGGTTCCTGCGGCGGTGGCGCTGATGCCGGTGATGGCAACACCTGATAGGTCTGCACCGGCATTCGCACATCCGCCAGATCAAAGTGTTTTTTCACCATGCTGTCGAGCGCAAATCGCACGGTCCACTGTTTAAGCGGCTGGGTGGTGAACGACACACGCAGCGTGAACGCCGTATTGGTAAGCCCGACAATACCGGCAAAAGAGGGCTCGCCAATGATAAGCCCCCGAATGCCGTCCATCTCCAGTAACTCTTCCACCGCGGCCTGTAGCGCCTGCTTTGCTTTATCGGCATCTTCATGGCGGTCAACATCGTAATTCGCCACTACTGAGCCAATACCGCGTACGAAGTTTGCGAAGGTGGTAATCGATGACCACGGAATAATGTGGTACGCGCCGGTATCCTGACGCACGCCAACAGAACGAATGGACATCCGTTCGACCGTGCCGGTTAATGGCCCGATAGTCACCAGATCCCCGGTGTTCATACCGTTCTCAAACTGAATGAAGATACCGGTAATAATATCCTTCACCAGCGTTTGCGACCCGAAGGAGATAGCCAACCCCAGTGCGCCTGCACCGGCCAGCAGCGGGGCGATATTCACGCCTATTTCTGACAATACAATCATGATGGTAATGGTGCTGATAATAACCGCCAGCGCATTGCGAAAAAGGGTTAACAGCGTGCGGGCACGGGCACTCGGCAGCGGCCTGCCGTGAATATCCGAAACCAGACGGTTCTCTATCAGACTCGCCAGCAGCGTCCAGCCTACGGCTGAGAAGAACAGGATCAGCGCGATGCGAATCAGAATATCGACGGTCTTTTCCCCCGCACCGTTGTGCAGCCAGTTCCAGAAATCAAACAGCCCCCAGGCGTTCAGCAGCAGCATCACGGCAACGCAGACGGTAAGGATCCGCGCCACTTTAAGTGATACCGACGCCCAGCCATTCACCCGCTTTTGCAGCTCTGGGTAGTTGCGCTGAACCTGTGGCGATAGGGTGATAGTTTTTGAGATCCAGCGTGAAAGCAGGCCCGAAACGAAGGCAGCAATGCCGATAATGGCCAGGCTTTTGAACGTGGCTCCCATCATAAATTTCAGGCTGTTGCCCGGGTCAAACAGGGAGAAGAAGCACAGCACAATAAAGTAAGCGCTTGCCAGCCAGTGCCACACCAGTGCGAAGGCGCGTATGAACAGGCTGAAGAACGAAAGAGAACGATCGGCCAGTTGCAGCAGACTCTCGGTGATGTGTTTTTTGTTGTGAAAGATCAGGTACAACGCCCAGACGGTAATACAGAGCATGATCAACACGTTGGCCAGTGCGCCGAACTGGACATTCACCTGATTAGAAATGATTGGCACGGCAACCAGCAGCCCATAGCCAATCAACCCGCTGAGAATACTCAACCTTAGAGCCCAGTATTTAGCGCTCTTATCCTGAATGGCAAAAGGGCGAAGATCCGGCACGCCCGGGCAAAAAATGAGGCGTAGCAGCGCCTTAAAGAACTCAATCAGGGCAAACGCGTTCAGGAACAGCGCCTGCTGAAAGGCGATGGTTTTACTACCGGCATTCAGCGCGTCGCTCGATATCTGCCCGACAAACAGGGTGAGGGCCAGCAGCAGTAAATCAATGATAAATGCACCGGTAATCATTAGCGGTAACGGAAACCAGCTGCCCTTGTCGCGATTCTTTCTTCGTCCCCACTGACCCATTTTGCGGTACAGCGGCCAGGCGCACAGGCGTGCCAGCCAGTAAAAAGCAAACACAATGGCTGCCAGCATCAGGAAATGGCTCACCGCAGTGGTAAAAGTCTGCGGGTTGAAAGGCTTATGCGGAGAACCAATTAAGTTGCGCCAGAGCTGGGCAAAGCGTGAAGAGAGGGCTTCACTGTAGTGCCGGCTTACCTCGGTAACATTTTCCAGCACCGTTTTTTGTTCAGCTGTCTCTGGCGGCGCAATAGCGGGGACAGGCTCCTGAGACGGCGTGGCGGCGGCGTTACGTAACTGGCCGATGAGCGCCTGGCGTGAAGTATCGTTTTCAAGGATATCGGCCAGCGCGCTATAGGCCGCTTTTTTTTGTTCGGCATCAGGTTCTGGTGGGGGCGTATTCTGCGCGGTGGACGAGGTTCCGGTGGTAACGCCCGGGATCGCGACCGCAAGAGAAGGGGCGCAAAACAGGCTAAGTACAAGCAACAGTATCCACGGCACGGCGTCCTCCGGTGAAAATGTCGAATGAAATGATAAGTATAGAAGGCAGGAGGCAGTGGAGGATTTTTGGGAACAATCTGGCAAAAAAAAGCCGGGTGCAGCTTTCGCTGACCCGGCCTTGTGGCTGAAAGGTGTATCAGGAAACGTGTTGCAGGAATTCCTGCAAACGTTGGCTTGGCGGGTTCGCAATAAGCTCTTGCGGGTTGCCATCTTCAGCGATACGGCCTTTATCAATGAAAATCAGGCGAGAAGCCACTTTCTCGGCAAAGCCGATTTCGTGGGTAACGATAACCATCGTCATCCCTTCTTCTGCCAGATCCTGCATGACTTTCAGCACCTCGTGGCGCAGCTCAGGATCGAGTGCAGAGGTTGGCTCATCAAACAGCATCATTTTCGGTTTCACTGCCAGCGCGCGGGCAATCGCCACACGCTGCTGCTGGCCGCCGGACAACTCAGAAGGGTAGTGGTGCGCACGCTCCGCCAGACCAACTTTCGCCAGCAGATCTTTCGCCAGCGCTTCTGCTGCCGCTTTGTTGGCCCCGCGCACGCGCAGTGGGCCAAACATCACGTTTTCCAGCGCCGTCAGGTGTGGGAACAGGTAGAACTGCTGGAACACCATTCCTGCTTCCTGACGGATCAGACGGTCGTCCACTTTCGGGTCATTGACTTTCAGGCCGTCGACAATCAGGTCGCCACTGGTTATCTCTTCCAGCTTGTTGATGCAGCGCAGCAGGGTAGATTTACCGGATCCAGAGGGCCCGATAATGACCACCACTTCGCCCTGTTTAATATTTAAATCGATATTGTGCAGCACCTGGGTTGGACCAAAGTGCTTGGAAACGTTTTTAAATTCAATCACAGGATTTTCATCCTTCTTTCAAGACGACGCAGAACAAAGCTCAGAACCAGAGTGATAATCAGATAGACAACGGCTACCGCACTCCAGATTTCCAGCGCACGGAAGTTGCCAGCAATAATCTCCTGGCCCTGACGGGTCAGTTCAGCAACGCCGATAACGATAAACAGCGACGTGTCTTTAATACTGATGATCCACTGGTTACCCAGCGGTGGCAGCATACGGCGCAGCGCCAGCGGGAGGATAACGTGGCGGATCGTTTCGCGACGTGAAAGACCCAGAGCCAGGCCCGCTTCGCTGAAACCTTTATGAATCGACAGTACCGCACCACGGGTGATTTCCGCGATGTACGCACCGGAGTTGATCATAATGGTGACAACGGCCGCGCTGAACGGATCGATGCGCAGATCGGTGAATGCCATAGGCAGGGCGAAGTAGATGAACATGACCTGTACGACGATTGGCGTACCGCGGATCACTTCGATGAAAACCAGTGCGATGTGGTTAGCAATCCAGCCACCGTAGGTGCGGGCGAAACCGGCGACAAGACCGATAATCAACCCGCCAACCAGACCGAGGACCGAAATCCACAGGGTCATTTTGGCGCCTTCAAGCAAGAGAGGAATGGCAGGCCAGATGGCGCTCCAGTCAAACTGCATGATGTATTCCTGTATACCGTGGTGAAAACAAAAATTTAGCCAGAGGGATGACTAAAATTGTAGGCCCGGTAAGCGTAAGCGCTACCGGGCTTTACAGTACCTGATGGATCAGGTTGATTTATTTAGGTTCAGTACCGAACCATTTTTTGTAGATTTCGTTGTACGTGCCGTTCTCTTTCAGGGTTTTCAGCGCGCCGTTCACTTTAGTGCGCAGGTCATCGCTGCCTTTAGGGAACGCAATACCGTACTGCTGTGCTTCCAGAGATTCACCCACTGCTTTGAACTTGCCGTTGCCCGCAGTTTTGATGAAGTAGAGGATGTTTGGTGTGTCGTGCAGAACGGCATCAGCACGGCTGGTGCCCAGTTCCATGTACGCGTTGTCGATGTTCGGGAACTGACGCAGATCTTTGGTTTTGATGTTTGCTTTTGCGTAGTCAACAGAACCGGTACCGCCTTTTACAGCAACCACTTTACCGTCGAGATCTTTAACACTTTTAATGTCGTTATTGTCAGCTTTAACCATCACCAGCAGGCCGCTTTTGTAGTAGCCGTCAGAGAAGTCGATCGCTTTTTTACGTTCGTCAGTAATGGTGATACCTGCCAGCGCCAGGTCAACGTTTTTGGTTTGCAGTGCCGGGATGATGCCGCTGAAATCCATTGGCTTCAGGGTGTAATCCAGTTTGAGTTCTTTTGCGATAGCGGCCCACAGATCCACATCGAAACCAACGTATTTGTCACCCTGTTTGAATTCAAACGGAACGAACGCCGTGTCGGTCGCCACAACCAGTTTGTCGGCGGCCTGAGAAGACACCGCAAAAGCCAGGGTAAGTGCAGCCAGTGAAACTTTTAATACAGACTTCATAGCATTTCCTTTTATATCCACGGGGCGATCCCCTGCGAGAACAACAGGCACCATGAAAAAATCGTGCCAACTTTACAACTTGTTGTTTTGCAAAGAGGATGATGTCACAGGTTGCACAATAAACGTGGCAATCCTGTTTTATTGCACCAAGATGGAGCACCTTTTTGGTGCGCTTCGTTTTGGTCAACTGACGGGGTGATATTTAGCGCAGGTTCTGACGAAAAAACAATCTTCTATTAACGGTTGTGTGAGGTGATTATTACATTTCGTTCACTTTTGCAGGGGGTGAACAAAAAAATGCGCACCATAAAAGTGCAAAGCCCCCGCTGAAAGCGAGGGCTTGATAGAAAAATCGTATGGATTACTCGATGTTAGACTCGATGAACCACAGGAATTTATCCAGATCGCGGGATGCGGCGGTGAAGATGTCCGCGGTGTCTTCGTCTTTGGCTTCACCAATCGCTTTACGAACGTCGTTAGCGACAATCGCATACCTGTCCGCCAGCTCTTTCAGGTGATCCTGAACGGTGTGAATATCCAGCGGGTAACTTTTCAGTGGTGTTTTACTGTTGATGACCTGCGTTGTACCTAGCGCTACGCCCCCTAGCTGAACAGCACGTTCGGCCATGGTATCCAGGTGCTCGGTCAGGGCGGTACGGAATCCATCCAGCATTTCATGTACGGCAATAAAGTTTGCGCCGCGCATATTCCAGTGAGCCTGTTTCGTTATCAGCGACAGATCAATGAACTGGATCACCTGGCGATTCAGCAACTCAACAGTCGCTTTCTTATCGCTATCTGATACATCGTTGCGGGTATAAAGCAGATTAGATGATTTCGTTTTTACCAGTTTAGCGGTACTCATAATCTCATATCCTCTTGATGTTTGTGTCCCAGGTAATTAACGAAAAAGAGTATAGCACCTGTTCAGGATATTGCGGCTTCGGTCCTGCCTATCAGTTTAATAGCGTAGAGTGTCTTGAGGGTTAAATGTCTTTATTATCATTGCGATAATGTATTGGTTGCAGAAGTGTTACTATTTCCCATCGTGCGGAATAGTACGGTAATGATATTTCAGAATAATGCGAAAATTGTGAGTGAATTATACAGGAAGAGATACTGGCGTATATTCTGCATGGCTATTTCGCCATGCAGAATCAAGCTCATCAATTAATATCGATTTTTTCGACTTTGCTTTCGCGGCGCAGGGTCAGCGTGGATCCCATTGACGCGGCAATAATAGAGCAGAGTGCAAGTGTCTGGGTGAAGGTCAGCGTCTCACCGAGGAACACCATCCCGGAGATCGCCGCCAGCGCGGGCTCCATACTCATCAGCGTTCCAAAGATCCTTGTCGGCAGACGCGTAAGGGCAATCATCTCCAGAGAGTAGGGCAGTGCCGTAGAGAGGATGGCAACGGCAAGCCCTATCGGCATGACTGACCATTGCCAGATAGATTCCGTTGCCTGCGCCATGCCAACAGGGACAAAGACGATCGCGGCAATTAATGAGCCCAGGGCAACCGTTGCCGGGCCATGCTCTTCACCCGCGCGCTGGCCCGTAAGAATATAGACCGCCCAGCAGGCTCCCGCGCCCAGCGCCAGTGCAGCGCCCGTTAAATCAATCTGCGACACATCCTGGCCGAGCGGTAACAGGAACCATAAGCCCAGTACGGCTAACACCACCCAGATAAAGTCTACCGGACGGCGGGAGGAGAAAAGCGCCACGGCCAGTGGGCCGGTGAATTCGAGAGCAACGGCAATCCCAAGCGGTATGGTCTGAATCGAGAGGTAGAACATATAGTTCATGGCCCCCAGCGACAGCCCGTAAAACAGCAGGGGCAGGCGTTGTTCTTTTTTGAAGCGCAACCGCCAGGGTTTGAAAATAACCACCAGTATCGCCGTACCCAGTGCGATACGCAGCGCGGTTACGCCAGGCGCACCGACCAGCGGAAAAAGCGATTTTGCGAGCGACGCACCACTTTGAATGGAGAGCATGGCGATGAGTATGACTGCTACCGGCATCCAGACCGACGTTTTGCGGGATAACCCTGGCATCCTTTCTCCTGTCAATTTATGTCAAGTGAAGTAAAAGCCGCAGTGTATATGGAAATATGCTGCAACGGTTGAGACGCCGTTGAAAAAAAAACGTATGAAATCCGTAAAATGGTTAAGTGTTGATGGATTTATCGGCTGTCAGATTAAGAATAATCTGGATGAATACAGCGGCATTGACGCGCAGTATTAGATTTTTGATGTGGAAATTCTGCGTTATTTGAAAGAGATAGCTGATACTGGAAACGTTCTGTTACAGGAAAGGCTTCATTAGACACCATGAATCAGAAAGAGTTTCACAAGAATTTTTGATATATTTAAAACTTACGGATTTACTTGAAGCACATTTGAGGTGGTTATGAAAAAAATTGCATGTCTTTCAGCACTGGCAGCTGTTCTGGCTGTTTCCGCAGGTACCGCTGTAGCTGCTACTTCTACTGTTACTGGTGGTTACGCTCAGAGCGATATGCAGGGCGTGATGAACAAAGCTAACGGTTTCAACCTGAAATACCGCTACGAGCAGGACAACAACCCACTGGGTGTGATCGGTTCCTTCACTTACACTGAGAAAGACCGTTTCGACAACAGCGCTTACAACAAGAGCCAGTACTACGGTATCACCGCTGGTCCAGCTTACCGTCTGAACGACTGGGCAAGCATCTACGGCGTTGTGGGTGTTGGTTACGGTAAATTCCAGCAGACTGAAAACGAAGGTGCTAACCGCACTGCAAGCACCAGCGACTACGGTTTCTCCTATGGCGCGGGCTTACAGTTCAACCCAATCGAAAACGTTGCTCTGGACTTCTCCTATGAGCAGAGCCGTATTCGCAGCGTTGACGTTGGCACCTGGATCGCGGGCGTAGGTTACCGCTTCTAATCACTCCGGTGAGCCAGTAAAAAATCCGCCCAATGTGGCGGATTTTTTTATGGGGAAAATACAGGGATGCAGCTTCCCCAGTCATTTTCTTGCCGGGAGCCCGGGTCGCCAGGGTAGCGGCGGTGAGCTACCCTGGCACGTTCACCGGTATTGGGGTGACAGAGTAGCAAGGAACATAAAGTGAACGGAGTAACCACCTGAGCTGTATGTTCCCTCTCACCCCAACCCTTTCCCCAAAGAGGAGAGGGAGGCGTTCGTGCAGCCTGGGCTTGTTGGAATTGTCACTTACTCTTGATATCGAAGATATCCGTACCCAGGTGGTTATAGTCAACTTTCTGTAACTTGAAGTTGGTAATGTACACTGGGGGAGCCTTCTTACCCGAAACAAACGGGTAATCATTTTTTATCTCTTCTGCGGAAATCCCGGTCCACTGGGAGAAGAACTCAAGGAAATCATTCGCCGAACGGCGTGCCTTCACGATCCGATGCGTTTTATCATCGCTCGACAGCACCATAAACGGTACCTGGAAGTTCTGCTGGTACTTGTCATCATGCGCCAGATACTGCACCTCTTTTCCCCGTTCTTTGAACGCTAAGCCGTGGTCAGAGAAATAGACCATCGAGAAACTTTCCCCGGTATTACGCAACTGATCATAGAGCTTGCTCAGCAGCTCATCCGTTTGCGTCATGGTATAGAGGTAGCACGAGGTTTCCTTCGACTGAACGAATTCAGCGTATTTCCCTTGGGTACGGTCGCAAGCCTGCGGGTGCGAACCCATCAGATGCAAGACAATCAGCTGTGGCTGCGTGCGCTGGTTGGCAAAGACCTGAGCGGTCATTTTCAGCAACGCTTCATCTTTGGTGTTTTTATCGGCTTCAAAATCACCGCTTTTCAGGAACTGAACTTCGTCAGCACGCTTTGCAATGCTGGCAATTGCCGTATCGTACTCGCCAATTTGCCCCTGATTAGAGAACCACCAGGTCTGGAAACCGGCGCGGTTAGCCAGGGTGACAAAGTTATCCTGGTACTGCGGTTTACCGTCAACCACGCGGTTTAACGTCAGACCGAGCGATTTTTGCGTTGAGCCGCTGGCGGCGATGTAATCGGTAAATAAGGTGCCATTAACCGAGCTGGCAAACGGCGTGTTATCCCAGTGGCCGCCAAACGCTCCCATCGCATCACGACGGGCGCTTTCACCAATCACCACCACATAGGTGTGATACCTCGGTTTAACCGCCAGCACGTTCCAGGTGTCTTTCATATTTGAAAGCTCAGCCATGCGTGCCTGCTCATCAACAACTTCCTGGTTATTGACCACCACATCTTTCACGAAGCGGAAAACCGGGTAACCGGTATCTTTGAGCTTAAACACACCGCCCCAAGCAAGGTTTTGAATCGGGGCGACAAAGAAGGTCGCTACGCCAATGACCAGGCACAGGTGTTCAATTTTACCCCAGGTTTTTTTCTCTTCGGGTTTACGGCGCATGGCGATGACGCCCAGCGCAAAGATGAAGAGGCCGACCACGTAGCTGTACCACGGGAAAATCGTCAGTATTTCTGTCGACTCTTCCATATTGGTGGAATGCAGGGCCAGCAGGGTATTAAAGTTTGGCGAGCCATAGGCCTGGCCAAACGGAAAATAAAACGCAGCGACCAGAGAACAGATCCCGACTAACGTTTTTTGCGCGCGCGGAGCACTTCGCCACAACACGTGGAGAATGCAGGTAAAAGCCACGGCATAAAGCAGGCTAAATGGATAGCCAAGCGCAAAGTTTATCAGCAGCGATTGCAGAAAGTAGAATCCCGTCCACGGGCTTAAGGCCCGGCTGCGGGTAACAAGTGTATCTTTCAGGGTTAAATTCATAGGTCACTATCATGAAAACGCCATGTGCTCACCCTGGCGTCAAGGGTCAAAGCCTGCCTGACAGTGCGTGGAAAGGGAATGTGGGTCCGCTTCAGCGAGCCGCAAATAGTGCAGGGCTGCACGAAGATAGTGCTAGCGGTAAATAAGGTCAACAGTTGCTAAGCAGATGTTTTGCGAGGGGGATTGCAAATCCGCGAAAAAGTGCGGGAATTAGGCGGCCGAAAGCCATTTTACACGGGGATTGTGACGAAAAAATGAAGCGGCGTACCGCGACGCCGCTTAATGAGAAGGTTTATCGTCCTGCTGCGGTTTGTTGTTAAACATGTCGCACAGCATCGATAACAGCATTAACCGTACTTTAAAGGGAGAGTGAGTAAACACGTTCATACACCTCTTGAATTCGTTCATAAGACCTCCTGATTTAAGACCCCTTCGATCCGTGAAGGGTGACTGCATTACATACAGATATAGCACAGGCTATATTGTATAGCTACGGCTATTTCGTTAATTTTTTGTGCTTGTACAGCTATGGTTTACAATGGCGCTCTCGTTACACGGCGCTGGAAGCGTCACCCCCATTGAGGACACACAATGAACCGTCGCGCAGGTAAGCCAACAATAAAAAAAACGACGCAACTGGTTAATGTTGAAGAGCATGTTGAAGGGTTTCGTCAGGTGCGCGAAGCGCATCGTCGTGAGTTAATTGATGACTACGTTGAGCTGATCTCGGATTTGATTCGTGAGGTTGGAGAAGCGCGCCAGGTAGATATGGCCGCGCGTCTGGGTGTTTCACAACCAACTGTCGCCAAAATGTTAAAACGACTGGCCTCGGTGGGCTTAATTGAAATGATCCCCTGGCGTGGCGTATTCCTGACGCCTGAGGGCGAAAAGCTGGCCCATGCGAGCCGCGAGCGCCACCAGATAGTAGAGAACTTTTTACTGGTACTGGGCGTAAGCCAGGATATTGCGCGCCGGGATGCCGAAGGCATGGAACACCACGTCAGTGAAGAGACGCTGGCGAAATTCCACGAATTCACCATGAAATACGGGCCATCTGCGGAATGACGTTTCCAGGATTGCAGGCGCTGAAACGCGATCGTTTCTTTCATCTCTTATTGATTATCGGGGCAGGGTTAAGCTTTTTTGTTCCTTTTGCACCGCACACCTGGCCTGCGGCTATCGACTGGCGCACGATCATCACGCTCAGCGGTTTAATGATGCTCACCAAAGGTGTCGAGCTGAGCGGCTATTTTGACGTACTGGGGCGCAAAATGGTGCGCCGCTTTGCCACCGAGCGCAAGCTGGCGCTATTTATGGTCTTGTCAGCTGCCGTACTGTCGACCTTCCTGACCAACGATGTGGCGCTGTTTATTGTTGTGCCACTGACCCTTACGTTACGTAAGCTCTGCGAGATCCCGGTTACCAGGCTTATCATTTTTGAAGCACTGGCGGTTAATGCGGGCTCACTTTTAACGCCCATTGGTAACCCGCAAAATATTCTGCTGTGGGGGCGTTCCGGGCTGTCGTTTGCTGCATTCACCTGGCAGATGACGCCGCTGGCACTGGTGATGATGGTGTCGTTGCTGGTGGTTTGCTGGTTTGCGTTCCCGGATAAGAGATTGCAGTACCACAGCGGAACAACAGGCCCGGAGTGGAAACCGCGGCTGGTCTGGAGCTGCCTTGCGCTGTATATCGTCTTCCTGACGGCGCTGGAGATGAAACAAGAGCTGGTCGGCGTGGGGCTGGTTGCCTGCGGATTTTTCATTCTCGCCAGACGTGTTCTGGTTAGCGTGGACTGGACGCTGTTGCTGGTATTTATGGCCATGTTTATTGATGTCCATCTGCTTATCCAACTGCCGGTTTTACAGCATGTCCTGCACAGTGTCAGCGGTTTGTCGCAGGCAGGTTTGTGGCTCACAGCAATCGGTTTGTCGCAGTTTATCAGCAATGTTCCTTCAACCATTTTGCTCCTCAATTATGTGCCTCCGACTGTGCTACTGGCCTGGGCGGTAAACATTGGCGGGTTTGGTCTGCTGCCTGGCTCGCTTGCCAATCTGATTGCCCTGCGGATGGCTAACGACCGCCGTATCTGGTGGCGATTCCATGTATGGTCTCTGCCGATGCTGGCCTGGGCCGCGGCGATCGGATTCGGACTATTCCTTCTCATATAGTGCGCTATTTGTCAGTTTATCCTGGCAAATGTATAGCAACGTCCTAGCTTTAGTGAACGGCATAGTGTGATGCCGCTCACTGACAGGACCGTTGCTGAACTATGGCAGAAGATCAAAACCCGCCTGCTGACGAGCAGGACAACAACAATAACGCGCGCAAGCGCCCGGGCAAAAAACCGTTAATTATCCTTGGCATCGTCGTCATCGTGATGGTGATTGTGGCGGCAGTCTGGTGGTTTTTGACCCGTAATGAAGAGACCACTGACGACGCTTTTACCGATGGTGACGTGGTGACCATTGCCCCGAAAACGGCGGGTTACGTGACCGAGCTTCGCGTGCGTGATAACCAGCGCGTGAAGAAAGGGGATGTGCTGGTGGTGATCGATCCTCGTGATACCACGGCCCAGCGCGATCAGGCTCAGGCCCAGCTTGGGCTGGCACTGGCTCAGCTCCATCAGGCGCAGGCGCAGCTGGCGCTCTCCAAAGTGCAATATCCCGCTCAGCGCGACGAGGCCAAAGCCCAGGTGCTGAAAGCGCAGGCCGATATGGCAAACGCGCAGGCAGAGTACCGCCGTCAGCGCGGCGTTGACCCGCGCGCAACGACCCAGCAAAGCATTGATTCCGCTAACGCCCAGTTGCGCAGCGCTCAGGCAGGGCTGGCGAGCGCGCAGGCGCAGCTGGAAGTGGCAGAACAGGTTCAACTGCAGATCCGCCAGCAGGAAACCAACGTTGAAGCCCGCGAGCGCCAGGTTGACCAGGCCAAAGCGCAGCTCGAAACCGCGAATCTCAACCTCTCTTATACCGAAGTCCGTGCCCCGTTCGAGGGTTTTGTCACCAAACGCAACGTCCAGCCCGGCACGCTGGTGCAGGCGGGCACAGCACTGTTCTCGCTGGTTTCCCCGAACGTGTGGGTAGTGGCGAACTTTAAAGAGTCGCAGCTAGAGCGCATGAAGCCTGGCAATAAAGTAAAAGTCTCCGTTGATGCCTGGCCGGATATGGCGCTCGAAGGCCACGTTGATAGTATCCAGCAGGGCAGCGGCTCGCGCTTCTCCGCCTTCCCGTCGGAGAACGCCACCGGTAACTTCGTCAAAATCGTTCAGCGCGTGCCGGTAAAAATCGTCATTGATAAAGGGCTGGATCCGAACAGGCCGCTGCCGCTGGGGCTATCGGTTGAGCCGAAGGTGACGGTGGAATGACGGATCATAGCCACGATAACTGGAAGCCCGCCAGCAACCCGTGGGCGGTGGCGATTGTGGTCACGCTGGCGGTGTTTATGGAAATCCTCGACACCACCATCGTTAACGTGGCGCTGCCGCACGTCGCAGGGTCGCTCTCGGCCAGCTATGACGAATCCACCTGGGTGTTGACCAGTTACCTGGTGGCGAACGGCATTGTTCTGCCTATCTCAGCCTTCCTTAGCCGATTGTTTGGCCGCAAGCAGTTCTTCCTGATCTGCATTGTGATGTTCACCATATGCTCGTTTCTGTGCGGTATTGCCACCGAGCTGTGGCAAATCATCCTGTTCCGCGTGATGCAGGGCTTCTTTGGCGGCGGGCTGCAGCCTACCCAGCAGTCGGTTTTGCTCGACTACTTCAAGCCCGAAGACAGGGGCAAAGCCTTTGGCCTTTCGTCCATTGCCATCATCGTTGCCCCCGTGCTTGGGCCGACGCTTGGCGGCTGGATCACCGATAACTACTCCTGGCGCTGGGTCTTCTTCATCAACATTCCGGTGGGGATTGTGACGGTGCTGGCAATCTATCAGCTGCTGGAAGACCCGCCGTGGGAGAGCAAATCGAAAGAAAAACTGTCGATTGACTGGACGGGGATTGGTCTTATCGCCCTCGGCCTGGGCTGTCTGCAGGTGATGCTCGATCGCGGTGAAGATGACGACTGGTTCTACTCGAACTTTATTCGCACCTTCGCTGTGCTGACGCTGGTTGGCATTATCGGCGCCATCTACTGGCTGCTGTATGCCAAAAAGCCGGTGGTCGATCTGCACTGTATGAAAGATCGCAACTTCACCGTCTCCTGCCTGCTAATGGCGGGTATGGCGATGATCCTCTACGGCAGCTCGGTGGTGATCCCGCAGCTGGCGCAGCAGGATTTGGGCTATACCGCCACCTGGTCCGGGCTGGTGCTTTCGCCCGGCGCAGTGCTGATTGTATTGACCATCCCGCTGGTTTTGAAATTGATGCCGGTGGTGCAGACGCGCTGGATTATTGCCTTCGGATTTACCTGCCTGGCAGTGTCATTCTTCTGGTCGCGTACGCTGACGCCGGATATCGATTTCGAAACCCTGGTGCTGTTCCGCAGCGCGCAGTCGATTGGGCTGGGATTCTTGTTTGTGCCGCTGACTACCATTGCCTTTATCTCGATACCGAGGCGGCTCAATGCCGACGCGGCGGCGCTGTTTACCATGTTCCGCAACGTGGCCGGTTCGATTGGGATTTCGCTCTCGACGGCGGCGATAACCGAACGCGCGCAGGCGCACAGCGCCCATCTGGCGTATCACGCTTCGCCGTTTAACGAACAGTTCCAGCTGGCGATCCGCGAAAGCGCTCAGGCGATCCAGAACTTCACCACCCAGGTGGGTGACCCGACCGGTATCGCCACTGGACGCATGTACCAGACCATGATCGAGCAGTCGCGCTTCCTGGCCTATATCGATGTTTTCACCCTCCTGAGCGCGGTGGCCTTGTTACTGATCCCGTTTTGTTTGTTGCTCTCGCCGGTTAAGAGCGAGGGGAGTGCAGGAGCACACTGATGATACACAGACGTTTACACCCCCTGATGATAATGATGCTGCTGGTAGGCTGCGCCGTCGGGCCTGATTATCAGCAGCCTGCGCCGCCTGCCCCTTCGCACTGGAACGACAAGGGCGACAGAGAGGTAAAATCAAAAACAGAATCGACGGCAACCAACCCGCGCTGGTGGAAAACCTTCGGCTCGCCACAGCTCGACAGCCTGGTTGAACGCGCCATCGCCGGGAATTTGTCCCTGCAGCAAACGGTGCTGCGCATCGCCGGCGCGCGCGAACAGATTAACCAGGCGGGTGGGGCGTTTTATCCGTCGGTCAACGGTAACCTGCAGGCGACGCGCCAGCAGCTTGGATTGGAAGGAGAGCTGAAATCCCACGGCGTGTACGACCAGCTGGATAACGTCGATCCTGAACTCAGAGGCGCGCTGGGGCCGCTGACGCAGCCGATCAATCTCTACCAGGGCAGCTTCGACGCCCAGTGGGAAATCGACCTGTGGGGCAAGGTGCGCCGTCAGGTGGAGGCCGCCGAAGCGCAGCAGAAAGCGGCGATAGAGCAGCGTAACGACGCGCTGGTGTCGCTGGAGGCCGAAGTGGCCCGGGCGTGGCTCCAGCTGCGCGGGGCGCAGAGCATTATCGCCACGCTGAACACTCAGATTGAGAGCGCCCAGCAGACGCTGGATCTGACCGAAAGCCGCCAGCGCGGCGGGCTGTCTCCGCAGATGGATGTGGAAAACGCCCGTGCGCAGCTGGGCAATCTTGAAGCGCAGCTCCCGCAGTACCAGGCGCAGGAGCGTCAGGCGATGAATGGCCTGGCCATCCTGCTTGGCAAACCGCCGGGCGCGCTGGATGCGGAACTACAATCAGCACAGCCGATGCCCGCGCTGCCGGATATCGTGCAAACGGGCATTCCGTCCACGCTAGCGCGACGTCGCCCCGATGTGCGCGAAGCCGAGGCGAACCTACATGCCGCCACGGCGCAGATTGGTGTTTCGGTGGCGGAACTGTTCCCGAGCTTCACCCTCTCCGGGCAGTTTGGCCTGCGCAACAGCGAAAGCAACTGGCTGACCGACTGGAGCAGCCACTTTTACAGCTTCGGCCCGCAGGTTTCTATTCCCATCTTCCAGGGGGGGCGGCTGGTGTCCAGCGTCAAGGTGGCGCGCGCGCAGCAGGGCGCGGCGGTGCTGGACTATCGCCAGACGGTGCTGACGGCGCTCGGAGATGTGGAAAATGCGCTGGTGAGCTATCGCACCGACCAGCAGCGTGAAGCGGGGCTGGCGAAAACCATCGACGCGCTGCAAAACGCCTTTGACCTGGCGAGCGACAGCTACCGGCAGGGTATCGCCAGCTTTATCGACGTGCTGGACGCCCAGCGCCAGCTGGCGCAGGCGCAGCAGCAGCGCGCGCAGGCACAGGTGCAAAGCGCGCTGGATTTGGTTGCGCTCTATAAAGCGCTCGGCGGCGGCTGGGAGCCGTATCAGCAGGTGCAGCTGCCGGATTACAAGGTCTTTGGCGACGCCTCACGCGGATAACGATTCAGAGGATTGGGCAAGAAACGGACAGGAACGCCACATTCGCGATGGCTGAGGGGCGGGTATAACTAACAGACACCCAATCGACATGCGAGGAAAGCATTATGCGTTATCAAAAACTGGGCAATACCGGTCTGTTTGTTTCTGAACTGTGCCTCGGCACCATGACATTCGGTGGTGAAGGCGGCATGTGGGGCAAGATTGGCCAGCTGCGACAGAATGAGTCAGAGCAGCTGGTAGGGCGCGCACTGGATGCCGGGATCAACTTTATCGATACCGCGAACGTCTACTCAGAAGGGCGTTCGGAAGAGATAACTGGCCAGGCCCTGAAAAACCTGAAAGTCCCGCGTGAAAACGTAGTGGTCGCCACCAAAGTGTTTGGCGAAACAGGCACGGCGGGGGTGAACTCCCGGGGTAACTCTCGTTACCATATCATCGGCAGTGTGAAAGAGAGCCTGCGCCGTCTTCAGCTTGATCATATCGATCTCTATCAATTACACGGCTTCGATCCGGCCACGCCGGTTGAAGAAACGCTTTACGCGCTCGATAACCTGGTGCAGCAAGGCCACGTGCGTTACATCGGTGTTTCCAACTGGGCAGCTTGGCAAATCATGAAGGCGCTTGGGATTTCCGAGCGGCTCGGGCTGGCGCGTTTTGCGTCGTTGCAGGCCTATTACACCATTGCCGGACGCGATCTGGAGCGTGAGCTGGTACCGATGATGCAAAGTGAAGGTGTCGGGCTGATGGTCTGGAGCCCGCTGGCGGGCGGTTTGCTGAGCGGGAAATATGGCCGTGACGGGCAAGGCGAGGCTGGCAGTCGCCGTCTGGAATTTGATTTCCCGCCGGTTAACAAAGAACGCGCGTTTGACTGTGTGGACGTGATGCGCACCATTGCCGGGAGTAAAGGCGTATCGGTTGCACAAATTGCGCTGGCGTGGCTGCTACATCAGAAGGCGGTCAGCAGCGTCATCATAGGCGCCAAACGCGTGGACCAGCTTGATGACAATATCGCGGCGACCCACATCCGTTTAAGCGACGATGAGCTAAAACAGCTGGATGCCGTCAGCGAGCTGCCGCGTGAATATCCGGGCTGGATGCTCGAGCGCCAGGGTGAGTATCGTCGTAATCAATTAGCACAGCAATAACCCCGCTTTCCCCGGCAGCGATTCACCTGCCGGGGTCACTATTTTTCCCGCACTGCTCACAAAAAACGATCCTTCTCTTTGATTGATTTTTCATCTTCACCTATATGACTAGTCATGAAATTTAAATGACTAGTTATATAGGGAGAGTCCATGAAGAAATTACTGCCAGACAACTTTTTATGGGGAAACTCGGTTTCCAGTATGCAGACCGAAGGCGCATGGAATGAGGGCGGAAAAGGGATGTCGGTGTACGACATTCGGGAAGCCAGTGAACACGCCTCTGACTGGAAAGTGGCAACCGATTCTTACCATCGTTACCATGAAGACTTTGATTTGATGCAGGATTTGGGCATGAACTGCTATCGGTTCCAGATCGCCTGGAGCCGCGTGTGCCCGCAGGGTGACGGCGAATTTAACGAAGAAGGTATCGCCTTTTACGACCGCTTTATCAACGACCTGATTGCCCGCGGCATCGAGCCGATGATTTGCCTCTACCACTTTGATATGCCGCTGGCGCTGGCGCAGGAGTACAACGGTTTTAACGATCGCCGCGTGATGGACGCGTTCATCCGTTATGGCAAAAAGATGATCGACTGCTATGGCGATCGCGTGAAGTACTGGCTGACATTTAACGAGCAGAACATTTTCCATATGCCGGAAGCCTTCAGAATTTCCGGTTACATGAAAGGTGAGAAAACCCTGCGCGAGCTGTATGAGCTCCAGCATCATACGATGGTGGCGCATATGGCGCTCACAGAATATCTGCACCAGACCAAACCGGGCAAGCTGATGGGCGGGATGCTGGCGCACCAGCTTATCTATCCGGCCACCTGCAAACCGCGCGATATCTTCTACGCCCAGCAGTATGACGAGTTCCTTAATCAAAACCTGTTGCGCGTTTTCGCAGGCCAGGGCTATAGCCCGGCGGTGATGGCTGTTGTCGAACAACAAGGTTTTGAGGATATCTATCATCCTGAAGATCTGGCGCTGCTGGCGCGTACCAAAAACGACTACATGGCGTTCAGCTATTATGCCAGTAAAACCCTCGACAGCGATGCCATCCCGGAAGGGACGCCGGTTAACTATTACCTGCTGCATGGCGACAAAAACAACCCGTATCTGAAAGCGACCGAGTGGAACTGGCAGATTGATCCGTTGGGTTTCCGCACCATTATCACCCGCTACTACAACGACTGGCGTCTGCCGGTGTTCCCGATTGAAAACGGAATTGGGGTAATTGAATCCTGGGATGGCGTTAACCCGATTAACGATACCTACCGCATTGATTACCACCGCGCGCACATCGAGGCCATGAAAGAGGCCATGTTTGAAGACGGAGCGCAGGTTATTGGTTATCTCGGCTGGGGACTTATCGACATTCTGAGCTCGCAGGGCGACATGCGTAAGCGTTATGGCGTGGTGTATGTGAACCGCGAGAACCATGATTTGCGGGATATGAAGCGCGTGCCGAAAAAGAGCTATGCGTGGTTGAAACAGGTTATCCATACCAACGGGCGCGAGATGTAAGTTGTACGCTGCCGGGCTGTTTTTGTGACTGATGAATGGGAATATCCGCTATGTCTGAAACAAAAATTACACCTGCGATGCAGTCCTTCGTCGACAGATTTGTTGAGTTTTCGGCGCGCCTGGCCAATCAGGTGCACCTGCGTTCCTTGCGCGATGCCTTCGCCACGGTAATGCCCATTTTTATCCTCGCCGGTTTAGCGGTGCTGGTGAACAATGTGGTATTTCCGTGGTTATTTCACGGCGACACGCTGACGCAGTTTAAAGTGTGGGGAGAGGCGATTATCAACGGTACGCTGAATATCGCCGCGCTTTTGCTTGCACCGATGATTGCCTGGTCGCTGGCACGCAACAAAGATTTCGACAACCCAGTCTCGGCAGTGGTTATCGCGGTCAGCAGTTTTATCATTATGATGCCAATGCATCTGCAACTTACCCCGGTCGGCAGCCAGACCACGGTTAACGTCACGCAGGTGCTGACGTTTGCCAACATCGGCTCCACCGGGATATTTGCCGGCGTACTGATTGGTTTACTCTCGACGGAAGTGTTTATCGCCATTTCCCGACTGAAGGCACTGCACATTTCGCTTGGGGAAAATGTGCCGCCAGCGGTGAGTAAATCCTTTACCGCGCTGATCCCAACGATCCTCACGCTCTCGTTATTTGCCGTACTGGCCGCAGTGCTGGCAACCGTGATGCATACGGATCTTATCCATCTGATTACCACTTTTATTCAGCAGCCTTTGCGTCTGATTAACACCAGCCTGCCGGGCACGATCTTTATCTATAGCTTCGGCAATTTCTTGTTCACGCTGGGTATACATCAGTCGGTGGTTAACAGCGTGGTGCTCGAGCCGTTTCTGCTGATTAATACCAATGAGAACATGCTGGCTTTCGCCAACGGCCAGCCGATCCCACATATCATCAACAATATCTTTGTTCCGACGTTTGGCATGGTGGGCGGCACCGGCAGTACCATCTCACTGCTGATCGCTATTTTTGTCTTCTCACGGCAAAAGTCTGCCAAACAGGTTGCACGCCTGTCTCTGGCGCCGGGTTTATTCAATATCAACGAACCCGTGATTTTTGGTCTGCCGATTGTCTTTAACCTGCCGCTGATGATCCCGTTTGTCCTGTTGCCTGCCATTGGCATTTACTTTGCCTGGCTCTGTACGACGCTCGGGTTAATGTCGCGTTGTGTGGTGATGATCCCCTGGACAACACCGCCCATTCTGAGCGCCTGGCTGGCGACGGCAGGGGACTGGCGGGCCGTGGTTGTGCAGTTGGCAATCATTATATTTGGTGTATTCTTCTACCTGCCTTTCCTCAAGATTGCCGAGAGAGTGGCGTTGAGAAACAGCGGGACAGAAAACTAACGGAAGGAAAGGACGATGGCGGCGAAGTACATCACCATAGCGCGTGAAATCAAAAAACGTATTATCAGCCAACAGTATGCCGCCAATGAACCGCTGCCGGACCAGTTTGCGCTGGCAGCGGAGTTCAGTACCAGTCGTATGACTATTCAGCAGGCCATGCGGCAGCTGATTGTTGAAGGGCTGGTGTACACCCGACAGGGGCAGGGGACGTTCATTCGCAAGAATTTCCTGCAACTCTCGCAGTGGGATCTTTCAGGAAGCGACTACTTTGGCGCGACAAAAACCTGGGAGCATCTGGGCACAGTCAGCAGCCGGGTTGTCCATTTCGAATTGCGTTTTCCCAATGAGAAAGAACAAGCCTCGCTGATGATTAACGGCGATGCGCCCGTGTACGACTTTGTTCGCCTGAGGCTGCTCAATGGCGAGCCCATGTCGCTGGATTCTACCGTGATGCCGCTCAATCTGGTGCCCGGCCTGAATAAAACGCATCTGGAAAGCTCGGTGTTTCGCTACGTGCAGGAGACGCTGGGCCTGAAAATCATGGGGTCATACCGTGTGGTGCGGGCGCTAAAACCCAATGCGCTGGATATGCAGCATCTGGTTTGTGAACAAACCGATCCGGTTCTGGAGGTTGAGCAGGTTATCTATCTGGAAGATGGCACACCGCTGGAGTATGCCCACTGTCACTATCGTTACGATCACGGCGGGATCGTGATCGTCAACAATGGCTAACGCGCAATTCAGCTTTCAGGCACACGTCTCAAAGTAGCTGTCGGTGTCTTTAATGTAGAGATCGTTCTGGCACAAATAGTGAATCTGACCAGGTTTAAACGTAAATCGAATTTTTTGAAAAAGTGAACGTTTAATTTTACTGGTATTTGCGCGGGACAAACCGTAGTCATGAATAATTTCATGAACAAAACGGATGCTCTGGGCCGAAACATAAACAGGCGTTTTGGTTAACTGGATAAGTTTACTGATCCAGATATCATCCGCACGAGGACAAACTTTAAGGAAGTCCTCATTGTAGTGAAAATACTCCGGGATCATACTTTTCTTGAGCACAACACCACCCAGACCGGTGATGATATAGTCCTGCTCAATCACTTTCGGCACCGTAATTAACGGGAAATTACGATAGGTATCGAGGATATCTTTCTTCTTCTTTACCGTTTTACGCACGCGGGCCGCGACAACACATTTTTGATTATGACGATAAAAGTCATCAAGAAGAGTTTGCGCCCAAATTTCGTTATAAATGGCATCGTCATCGGCATAGATCAGAATATCGTCATCCGTGGCAACTTGCAGTGCCGGGAATAGTTTACGATAAGGTCCTGTATTCTTTACCCATTTGAAGACGAGGTTAGTGCCTGTTTGACGGATTTTATCCGCCCACTCAGGCTCTTCAGTGATGCCATCGTCACTGAGATATGCGGTGCTGGAAACCCACACAACAATTTGATCGACCCTGGTACTCTGGTTCGCAAGTGACCACACTGTTTGCGAACAGAGATAAAGGCGCGATTTTGTTGTTGTTAAGTTAATACTGATCATCGTGACTAAGCAGGCTCCAGAAAGAATTCACAACCCTACAAAATGCAGAAAAAACTGATTTTATAAGTTGGCGCATGATAGCACTTAGATGAAAAGAAGTAACCCCGAAGCTTTAGCAGAAGATGGCGGAATGGGGTAAATAGCAATTAATGTCTTTTAGCCGCGACAGAAATGTGGGATAGCGCAAATAAAAAACCCCGACAGTGCGGGGTTTTTCGGATTATCTAAATAGCGGGAGCATTTAGTTTAAACGCACTGGCATCCCGGAACGGTTCTGAACCGCCTGGTCAACAACCGTGGATTCTACGTCAGCCTGAGACGTTACAGCTTGCACTGCGCTGTTCAGCGTAATTGGCACGATTTCGTTGTTGTTGATCTGGTCTTCACTGGTAGACAGCGGGTTGTGAACTTCGATGTAACGGCTGCCGTCCGGCTCGGAAGTGGCTTTTACCGGCTCGTTAATGAACTGCACGCGAGTCCCGACCGGTACGTTTTCGAACAGGAACTTAATGTCGTCGTTACGCAGACGCACACAACCGTGGCTCACACGCAGGCCGATACCGAAGTTGGCATTGGTCCCGTGAATGGCATACAGACGGCCGATGTACAGGGCATACAGACCCATTGGGTTATCCGGGCCTGCCGGTACAACGGCTGGCAACGGCTCGCCTGCAGCAATGTATTCCGCGTGCATTTTCGCCGTTGGGGTCCAGGTTGGGCCTGCTTTCTTACGCTCAACTTTGGTGGTCCAGTTCATTGGGGTGTCTTTACCCAACTGGCCGATACCGATAGGCAGCACGATCACGGTGTTGGTGCCTTTCGGGTAATAGTACAGACGCATTTCGGCGCTGTTGATCACGATACCTTCATGCACGGTATCTGGCAGGATCAGCTGCTGCGGAATGTTCAGCACGGTACCGGCTTTTGGCAGGTACGGGTCAACACCCGGGTTGGCTTCCAGCATGTTTGACAGGCCGAGCTGGTATTGTGCAGCAAAATATTCCAGTGGCTGAGAGTTACCCTCTTCAACGGTGACAACCTGGTTTTGACCCACCAGACGGCTACCGTCTGTCGGCAGAGGATAAGTCACCGCAGAAGCGGTTTTGCAAAAACCTACTACGGCTAACGCCGCCGCAAAAAGCGTTTTTAATTTCATGTTCATGTTGTGCGAGGTATCTGAGCCACTCTGGCGATTAGTTGATAAGTCTGAATCTGTGATGGGAGCGCATTATATGTGCATTCCCTCTCGCAGGGAATTCAGATGTGTACGAAATCACACTTTTTTCGATTTTGTTAAAGTTTAGTGGAAAGCTGCAACACGGGATCTCAATTCGGAATTGTGGCATAATGCCGTGTTTATCACACTTTTCGCAGGAATCTCCCGTGTTAGTTACCAGCAACGTCACTATGCAGTTTGGCAGTAAGCCGCTGTTCGAAAACATTTCCGTCAAATTTGGCGGCGGCAACCGTTACGGCCTGATTGGTGCCAACGGTAGCGGAAAATCCACCTTTATGAAGATCCTCGGCAGCGATTTAGAGCCGACGCTTGGCAACGTATCGCTCGATCCGAACGAGCGTATCGGTAAGCTGCGTCAGGATCAGTTCGCCTTCGAAGAGTTCACCGTGCTTGACACCGTGATCATGGGGCACGCGGAGCTGTGGGAAGTGAAACAGGAGCGCGACCGTATTTATGCGCTGGCTGAGATGAGCGAAGAAGACGGCTACAAAGTGGCTGACCTCGAAGTGCTGTACGGTGAGATGGACGGTTACTCTGCTGAATCCCGCGCGGGTGAACTGCTGCTGGGCGTTGGTATTCCTGTTGAACAGCATTACGGCCCGATGAGCGAAGTTGCGCCAGGCTGGAAGCTGCGTGTGCTTCTGGCGCAGGCCCTGTTCTCTAATCCGGATATCCTGCTGCTCGACGAACCAACGAACAACCTGGACATCGACACCATCCGCTGGCTGGAGCAGACGCTGAACGATCGCGACAGCACCATGATCATCATCTCGCACGACCGTCACTTCCTGAACATGGTCTGTACGCATATGGCGGATCTGGACTACGGCGAGCTGCGCGTTTACCCGGGCAACTACGACGAATACATGACCGCGGCAACCCAGGCACGTGAACGTCTGCTGGCCGATAACGCCAAGAAAAAAGCCCAGATTGCGGACCTGCAGTCCTTTGTCAGCCGCTTCAGCGCCAACGCCTCTAAATCGCGTCAGGCAACCTCTCGCGCTCGTCAGATTGATAAGATCAAGCTCGACGAAGTGAAAGCCTCCAGCCGTCAGAACCCGTTCATTCGCTTCGAGCAGGACAAGAAGCTGTTCCGTAACGCACTGGAAGTAGAAGCACTCTCTAAAGGCTTCGAAAATGGTCCGCTGTTTAAAAACTTCAACCTGCTGCTGGAAGTGGGCGAGAAGATCGCTATTCTGGGTGCCAACGGCGTGGGTAAATCCACCATGCTGAAAACCCTGGTCGGTGAATTGCAGCCGGATAACGGCACGGTGAAGTGGTCTGAAAACGCGCAGATTGGCTACTACGCGCAGGATCACGAATACGAGTTTGAAAACGACCTGACGGTATTTGACTGGATGAGCCAGTGGAAACAGGAAGGCGATGACGAGCAGGCGGTGCGCAGTATTCTGGGTCGTCTGCTGTTCAGCCAGGACGACATCAAGAAGCCTGCTAAAGTGCTCTCCGGTGGTGAGAAGGGCCGTATGCTGTTCGGCAAGCTGATGATGGAAAAACCGAATATCCTGGTGATGGATGAACCTACTAACCACCTGGATATGGAATCTATCGAATCGCTGAACATGGCGCTGGAGATGTATCAGGGTACGCTGATCTTCGTTTCCCACGACCGTGAGTTCGTGAGCTCGTTGGCTACCCGCGTGATTGAGATTACGCCAGAGCGCGTGGTGGACTTCACCGGTAACTACGAAGATTATCTGCGTAGCAAAGGTATCGATAATTAAAAAAAGCCGGGTGGCGGCTTTGCCTTACCCGGCCTACGTTCTATTCCCTCTCCCCGTGGGAGAGGGTTAGGGTGAGGGCATCAGACCGCACTACACCACCCACTCGCTCCCTTCAACCCCGTTCACCAGCAGCGTACGTTTTTCCCCCACCGGTAATGACACCTTCAGCGCTTTCCATGCCGGACGATAATCCCCACTCGCATTGACCTTCAGGTTAATGGTTGCGCCATCGCAAATCATTTCCCACTCAACCCACAGCGCATTACCTTTCTGGTAGCCCCAGGACTCGCCGTCATCTTCAAACAGCAGGCCGCTTGTTGTGCCCACGCCTTTCACCGGGAACAGTTTCAGCTCGCGGGTATCGTCCTTTTCGGCGCTCACATGGGTAATACGTTCGCTAAGTGGCAGACCTGCGCCGGCGCGTACCAGCAGCGGCAGTTTTTCCAGCGGCGCATCGCGGGTGATCCACTGGCCGCCAGAGAACCACTCGTGGGTGTAAAAATCATACCAGCCGGTTTCGTTATCCGGCAGCCAGACGCGACGTTCACGCTGCCCGGCTTCGACCACGCTTGCCACCAGCACGTCGCGGCCCAGCAGGAAGTCATCGCACTCTTCAAAGGTCTGAACATCATGTTCATGATCGAGGAAGGTCGGGCGCAACATCGGTTCATCGTCCGCATGTGCCTGCCAGAGCAGGGTATAAAGGTAAGGCAGCAGGCGATAACGCAGTTCAATGGCGCTACGAATTGCTGGCGTCACACCCGGATACATCCACGGCTCGTTCACCGTGTGATCGTCATTCCATGAGTGAATGGTAAAACGGGGATGCATCACACCGTTTTGTACCCAGCGGACAAACAGCTCGGCGTCGGGTTTATCGCCGGAGAAACCGCCGACATCGTGGCCCACATTAAACAACCCGGACAAGCTCATCCCCAGCCCCATACGGGTGTTAAAGCGCAGCGTGTCCCAGTTGGTGCGGTTATCACCACTCCAGGTCTGGACATAGCGCTGCATCCCGGCACAGCCGGAGCGGGAGATCAGATACGGGCGTTTTTCCGGGGCAAAGCGCTGCTGCGCTTCCAGCGAGGCACGCATCATCAGCAGTGGCATCACCGGGCGAATATGCTTGATGGCGATTTCCTGCCCAAAACCGTGACAACGCGCTTCGCCATCCCACACTTCAAACTCGTTATTGTCGTTCCAGGTGGAGTCAATCCCCATTTCCAGTAACTGTGTGGTGACGCCTTCCTGCCACCACTGAATGGTCTGTGGATTTGTGAAGTCCAGATTAGATCCTTCATCATCCCAGAAACTAGAACGTTCTGGCGCATCCGTTTCTGAATCGCGGATGAACAATCCTTTTTCTGCCACTTCGTTATAGCGCGGGTGATCCTGCAACAGGCACGGTTTAATGTTCGCGGCGAGCTTCAGCCCTGCATCGTGGAACGCCTGGCTCATCACCTTCGGCTGCGGCACCTTGTCGTAGTTCCAGTTAAAGACATAACGCTTGCCGTTGATGGAGGTATAACCCGACGACAGCTGGAACGAATCGCACGGGATGGCGTGTTCTTCGCACAGGCGGATAAAGTTCATCAGCTGGTTTTGCGCGTCCGGTGCATCGGTGTAATGCATGGTCGAACCGCTGTAACCCAGGCTCCATTTCGGCCCAAACAGCGTTTTCCCGGTCAGACGTACGAAGGCTTTGGTGACATCCAGGACCTTTTTGCCGGTAAAGATGTAGTAATCGATATCGCCTGCTTCCGCCTGCCAGCGGCGATAGGCGGTGTGGTAGTTGTCGATTTCGTTACCCAGATCCAGCCAGCAGCTGCTCAGGTTGTCATAAAACAGACCGTAGCTCACGTCATCACGACGGGCGATGGTGAACGGAATATGTTTGTAGAGCGGGTCGGTACTGACCGCGTTATAGCCCATGGCGTCAAGGTTACGCATCTCATAGCGCTTGCCGTTACGCTGCAAATCACCCGCTTTTTCACCCAGACCGTAGAAACGTTCGTCTTTACGACGGCTCAGATAATGCGCCACGCCGTCGCCGTGGGCGTTCAGCAGATAGGCGCTGGTCGGGCGGTCATTCACCAGCGGCTGCCACTCGCCCGCGTCATTCCGGTAATGCCACTCGAGCCACAGCGGCTGATGCACCGTCACCCGCAACTGTTCAGTGGCGACCGTCAGGGTATCGCCCAGTTGCGTCAGCGTCCAGGTAGGGCAGGAGAACCCGCTCAGATCGTCGCGGCGACGGCCTTCCCACGGTACATCTTTCTCTGGCGCGATGCTCCAGGTGCGGTCAAGCGCCAGCTCGTTTTTGCGTTTAATCAGCACGCGGAACAGGTTCTTTTCCAGCACATAAAGGCACAGGCGGTGCTGATTATCGACCACCAGTTCCAGATGGTTCGCCGACTGCTTATCTACGGTCCAGCTTTTCAGGGTTTTCATATGCAATACATCCACTATCAGGCGCGTTTAGCGCGACGTTCAGCAATAAATGCCACCAGGAAAACAGCGCCAATCAGGTCAAAGAAGCCCATGGCAATGAACAGCGGGTTAAAGCCGATTTTGTCGGCGGTAACACCAATCAAAAGAGAGAACAAGAAACTGGCGATCCACGCTGCCGAGCCGCGCATCCCGTTGACAGTGGCCATCTGGCCCTTATCAAACGACTCCACCACCAGGGCGCTTAACATGCAGGAGATAATCTGATGCCCAAAACCGCCGATGGAGATCAGCACAATGGTGATATACGGGTCGCGGGTGATAGCGACGATGCCTAATGAGATCATCAGGAACGCGCCGGTGACGGAGCTGGCCACCACTGAGTTCACGCGAGAGCAGCCGAACAGCCGGGTATACAGACGCGTGAGATAACCACTGGCCACGCTGCCGAGATCTGCGGCAAGGAACGGCAGCCAGGCGAACATCGCAATCTGCTTCAGATCCATACCGTGCTCTTTGGCAAGGTACAGCGGCACCCAGAAACTCAGCACCGCCCAGGCGGGTTCAGCCATAAATGCCGGAATAGCGATACCGTAAAAGCGTTTGTTTTTAGAGACGGTTTTAAGCGCGGTCAGGAACGGCAGTTTCACCGCAGGTGGTTCGTTATCCTGCTTGATAAATGCCAGCTCATCTTTGCTCAGATTCGGGTGTTGTTCCGGATTGTGGTAGAACGCCCACCAGAGGATCACCCACAGCAGCGCCAGCACGCCGGTGAACATAAATGCACCCTGCCAGCCGAAAGAGGCGTGAGCAAAGTAGATAATCGGCGGTGCCAGCATCGCACCAATCGAAAAGCCGACACCTGCCCAACCGGCGGCCACAGGGCGTTCAGATTTCGGGAACCATTCGCCGATGGTTTTGGCGTTAGCCGGGGTGGCAGCCGCTTCCGAGGCGCCCATAAAGAAGCGCAGGATCGCAAGATGCAGCCAGCTTCCGGCTCCCGCATGGAAAATACACATCAGCGCCCAGAGACCCGCGCAGACCATAAAGCCAATCTTCAGGCCGATGACATCAATCAGCCAGCCACACAGCGGCTGGAAAATGGTGTAGGCAATCTGGAACGCGCCGACTATCCAGGAGTATTGCTCGGTGGTGATGCCCAGGCTCTCTTTCAGCTCGGGTGCAAGAATTCCCAGTGAGTTACGGGTGATGTAGTTGACGGTGACGCCAAGTAAAAACAGGACCAGTACATACCAGCGCAGGTTTTTAATGACCCGGCGGGTTTTACTTGCCGTTGCAGTGTTATTGATATCCTGACTCATTTCTCTCTCCACAAGAGGGACGGTAGGGGGCAGACGTTTCGGATGTCACACACATTTTTATATGGCTTTGATAGTTATCCGTTTTGCTGATAAAAGTTGCTATACAACTAGTATGGAAGCTGTGTGACAAATTCACATTAAGGGAGAAAATGGGCAGGCAATAGCGGATTTTGTGCAAGCTTTCTCATAACTGGCCGCAATCATTTGGCATCATTGCGACTAACGCACTGTTTACCTGACATTCACGTTATGAAAATTTTTTCATTTCGCAAATGGAGCAAGATCACAAAATGGATAAAAGGCTAAAAATCGCTGAAATTGCCGCCCGCACGCAGCTTTCCATTAGCACGGTTTCGCGGGTGCTGGCAGGCAAGGCGAACACCAGTGAAAAAGCGCGCAGCAAAGTGCTGGAATGCGCGCGGGAGCTGGGCGTGATGGACGGTATGGCCGCGGGCAGGCTGCTGCTGAATAGCCTGATGGTCTTTGCGCCGCAGCGGGCATTTGATGAGCGGTCCGACATCTTTTACTACCGGGTGATCCAGAGTGTGAGTAAAGGGCTGGCGTCTCATGAGGTCCGGCTGCGTTATTGCGCGCTGGAAGAGAACGACAGCGATGCCCAGCTCTTTCTGGCGCGAATGAATGAAGCCGATACGCAGGCCGCGATTTTACTGGGGATAGACGACCCGCATATCCACGATCTCGCGGTGGATGTTGGCAAACCCTGTATGCTGATCAACTGCCGCGATCGCCTGATGCGCCTGCCCGCCGTAGCCCCTGACCACCGGGCCATTGGTGAACGCGCGGCTGAGTATCTGTTTGAAATGGGGCACCGTGAGGTGATGACCGTACTGTGCCTGCGCCGTTACACCATGGAGCTGCGTCTGGCGGGCATTCGTGAAGCGTGGCAATACCATAATCTGAAATTTACGGACAAGCGCGACCTGCTGGTGGTGCCAAGCTTTAGCGCGAAAGAGACCGAACAGCTGGTCAGTGAATGGCTTCGTCAGCGAGAGGGGAAAGACCTACCCACGGCGTTTTTAGTTGGCGGTGATTTTATGGCTGCGGGAACCATAAGCGCCTTGAAAAAGCATGGGCTGCGCGTGCCGCAGGATGTGTCGGTGATGAGTATTGATGGTTTTAACCTGGCGGCCATCCAGGATGTGCCGCTAACAGCGATACACGTACCGCGCGATGAACTCGGGACAGAAGCAGTGCATATGCTTCAGCAACGGCTGATGCGCCCGACGGCGCCGGTAGGCACGTTATTGCTGAACGGGACGCTGACGATTCGGGAATCAGTACGGCGGATACGTCAGGGGAAACGACGCACCGCCGTTGAGCGGGAAGGGTTATATGACAGTTAGACCATGCCCAGCGCGCGCTTACCGTGGATATTCAGGTCATTCACGGTAAAGCGATCCTGCCAGGTTGTTTCATAATCTTCACGCGGGAAATCGCCCGGAGATGCGCCGGTTTCCAGTGCCACTTTCACCTTTTTCGCATAGGCGAGGTTTTTCTCGCACATCGGCGCGGCAGGGATATACATCACGTTACCCCAGCCTTGTTGTTCCTCAACCGGGGCGACAGAGTGGATCACATCGCAGTGCCACCAGACGGAATCCCCCGCTTCCAGCGCCGGAATGCTGGTTAACGCTTCGATGAGCAGCGGATGCCATTTTTCAGAAATCGGCAGTACGCGACCTGGCGCCACGCCACAAAGCTCATCTTCCGGTACATCGTCCAGCAGTGGGCGCAGCAGAATGTAAGCCATCGCTTCCGGGATAGGCACTACGTGCAGCAGGCCCTGACCCGGGATCATATCCGAAAGCGCCGTCCACCCCTGGAAGGTGCGGAATACAGAACACTTCGTGGTGTTATCCACGGTGTACTCTTCCACTTCGGTACGGTGCGCGGCATTCCACGGATCGTATTTCTCCACATTGCCGTCAAACACGCGAGCAAACACCTGCTGATAAGCTGGCAGCAGCCAGCGCTCCAGCGCGCCGGAATCAGTATGCGCCCCCAGGCCTTTGGAGGTGGTTCCCGGCGGACGACGGCGAATACGGTCAGGATAAATGACGCTCACATCCGGGTTGAACCACTGTTTGCCGTTGCTCTCGAATGTCCATAAACGGTTCAGGAATGATTGTACCTGCGCCATCTCTTCGCTCTGGCGGGCCTGCATCTGCGCCTGCGACCAGTAGATCGGGTAAATCTCCGGGCGGGAAGCCGTTAAGGTGCCAAAGAAGTTATCGCCCGGGCCTTTATACACATCATCGAACTGATTGAGATCGAGGTAGTCGAGCATCGAGTTATCCCATGCCAGCGCCTGCTCGCGAGGGAAGTGACCTTTGATCACCGCACAGCCACGGCGTTTTACTGCGTCCCGCTGTGCATCCGTGATTTGACCGTTTTTGACATCCGCAAACGGGATCACCGGCCAGACGGACTCGCCCTTATTTTTCAGCGCGTTAATCTCTGCCACACGGGTGGCGATTTTATCACTGAGTTTGTCGAACACCGCCTGAACGTCACCGATCTGCGCACGTAACTCGCGTTTCATCTGACGGATTGCTGCTTTGTGGTCCGCAGGCAAAATTTCACTGGTAAACGTCAACGTCATAACTGCCTCGCATCTTTCATTCGAAAGTAAAAGTATCTACAAGTGATACTTTAAGTTAAAAATAAGTTAATGCAAGTTTAAAAACTTGACGTGCAGCACAGGATGAAAAAAGAGTGAGGTGCCGGGGCAGTACCCCGGCGGGAGGCAATCAGAGGTCGAACGGGGAATGCGTGTCGAGCACGGCCTGGATGACATTCAGCGCGCCCTGGTGGTTGTTATCGTCGGTACTATAGCGGCTGATGTCTTTAATGCTTTGTGCGGCGTTGCCCATCGCAAACGAGAATTTCACCAGCTTCAGCATTTCTGCATCGTTGCCGCTGTCGCCGATGGCCACGCACTCCTGCGGGGAGATTTTCCAGCGTTTCAGCAGTCGGCTAATGCCGTTGGCTTTGTGCAGGCCCGGGATAATCAAATCAACAAAGCCGAAGCCGCTGGTGACAGGTTTCATAATACCGTCCAGCGAGACATGCAGTTTGTCGATAAGGTTCGGGATATCACTGTCCGGCAGGTTCAGGGAGAACTTAAACAGAATGTCGTCGATTTCGCGGTAATCGCTGATGCGTTTTAAGCGGTGATAGTGCTTTGACATCAGTTTCACGAATTCCTCGGGGGCCTGATCGCTGACATAAGCACTTTCGAGCCCGCAGGCCACGAAATTCAGCCCCTTGTCTTTTAGCAGCTCGCCAACGACGATTTGCGACTCATGGCGGGTCAGCTCACCGTGGAAAATCTGTTCGCCATGATCGAAAACCAGAGCGCCGTTTTCCGCTACGAAGGAGATCTGCTCTTTCAGCTCCGGGAAGAAGGAGATGAGCTGGTAATACTGGTTGCCGCTGGCGACAACGAATTCAATATTACGGGCTTTAAGCTGCTCAAACTGTGCCTGAAAGCGGTCTCTGTCGTACTGCTTGGCATCATCAAGGAAAGTTCCGTCCATATCGGTGACGATAACTTTAACGGTCATACTGTGCTCCTGGGTCACTGCGTTTGAAACATTCTAATAACAAGGTGACGGGGAGCACAAATTTAATTTCATTCGAAAGTAAAAGCAAAACGGCAACCGAGGTTGTAATGCCTGTCAGTGAAGCACGGTGGAGT
>NZ_LXES01000038.1 GCF_001654845.1 Enterobacter soli ATCC BAA-2102
TTTCCGGCCGCAGAGAAGACTGAGGGTACCGCGAAGCGGCGATTTTCTTTGCCGGGGAGACGGGATTGTTAAGGGGGCGCGATAGCCCCCTTAACACGTTCACCGCAGCGGATTATGGTGGTAGCAGGAAAGTCTGAGTGAACGGAACAATGCCACTAAAATAACAGAGTGGCTTCATACCACTGAACTGACTGGCATTATAACAAGGTTGTCGTTTTTAATGTTTTCTCCCTCTCCCCGTGGGAGAGGGCCGGGGTGAGGGCATCAGCGTGCGCCTTTCCCCCTCACCCTAACCCTCTCCCTCAAGGGAGAGGGGATGGAGCGTTAAAGCGTATGTTCCGTACGCGCAATAATATCGTCCTGCGCATCCGGCGACAGGGCGGTAAAGAACGCCGAGTAACCTGCGACACGCACCACCAGGTCGCGGTACTGGTCAGGGTGTTTCTTCGCTTCCATCAGCGTCTCGCGCGACACGATGTTGTACTGAATATGCCAGCCTTTATGCACCTCGAAGAAGGTACGCAGCAGCACCATCAGCTTCTGGCGGTCGCTATCGTTTTCCAGCGTTGCCGGGTTCAGCTTCTGGTTTAACAACACCCCGCCCAGAATCGCCTCGGTCGGCAGCTTGCCGACGGAACCAATCACTGCCGTTGGGCCAAGATGGTCAGTGCCGGACGCCGGGCTTGCGCCTTCCGCCAGTGGCGTATGCGCTTTACGGCCATCCGGGGTTGCCATCGTTGCAGCACCGAACGGTACGTTAGCCGAAATGGAAGATGTCCCGGCGTAATAGTTACCGCCAATTGGGCCGCGGCCGTAGCGCGGGTTGTGGTACTGCTTAAGTTCCGCAATATAGGTTTCATACGCGCGGGTTAACAGTAAATCGACGCTGTCATCGTCGTTACCGTATTTCGGCGCACCGTTGATCAGGCGCTGGCGAAGCTGCTCATGGGTTAAACCTTCGTAATCGTCTGCAAGTGCTGCCGCCAACTGCTGCTGACCGATAACACCCTGCTCGAAGACCAGCTTTTTAACGGCTGACAGGCTGTTGCCGAGGTTGGCAATACCGACCTGTAGACCGGAAACCCAGTCGTACTTCGCGCCGCCTTGCTTAATGCTCTTCGCACGCTCGATACAGTCATCCACCAGGGCAGAGCAGAGAATATCGTGGACGTTCTCCTCAAGCATAGTGTCTACCACATACTCAATCTCGATGGATTTACGGGTGTAGTAACGGATCTGGGTATCCCAGGCCGCCATGACTTCGTCGAAGTTGTTGAAGTTACCGGCGGAAAGCGCTTTTTCCTGCGGCAGGAATACTTTACCGCTGGTGGCATCACGACCGCCTTCCAGCGCGGCCAGCATCACGCGCGCAAAGTTAATAAAGCTCATCCCGGTACAGCGATAGCCCCATTTGCCACCGACGGCGGTTTCGATACAGCCAATCGCCGCATAATCGTAGGCATCGTCTTTTTCAACGCCGAGTTTGATGAACTCCGGGATCACGATTTCATCGTTGTTAAAGGCCGGCATCCCGAAACCACAGCGGATCACCTGCACGCAGGCGTCGAGGAAATCGTTGCTCATCCCCGCATGGTAACGCACGCTCAGGTTTGGCTGAGTAGAGCGCAGACGGCCGCAGGATTCGAGAATCGCGTAAGAGAGCGGGTTCACCGCATCCATCGGCTCGCCGTTCACCAGTTTTTGACCGCCAATGGTGACGTTCTGGTACAGCGGGCTGCCCGCAGATGCTTTCGAGTGCGAGCCAGAGCGGATCTTGTTCACTTCCAGCAGCTTCAGCCAGCAGCTGTGCAGCAGTTCAATGGCATGTTCGCGATCGAGAAACTGGCTCAGTTCGACATCGCGGCGATAGTAAGGGTAGAGATACTGGTCCATACGGGCAAACGACACGGAGTGGCCGTTGGACTCAATTTGCAGGATAAGCTGGATGAAATAGCACAGTTGCAGCGCCTGCCAGAAGGTTTTTGGCGGTTCGTGGGCAATCACATCACAGTTTTCAGCCATCGCCAGCAGTTCGTCACGGCGGCTTTCACGGGTTTCGGTTGAGGCCATTTCACGTGCCAGCGCGGCAAAACGTTCAATGTGCAGGCTAACCGCTTCCAGCACAATATCAATCGCTTTCAGGAACTGATCGCCGTGCAGATCGTCCAGCACGGTCAGGTTGATGCGGGAGCGGCGTTCGGCAACTTTGGCACGCATCCCGTCCAGGCCTTTCTCCAGCACCAGCGGGAAGTTCACGGCCAGGTGTGCGTCACCGGATGTCATATTGCCTTCTGCTTTGATGATGCCGGTTTCCAGCAAGCCTTTTTGCTCGTCGGTGAACATGCCGTAGCAGCGATCCTGCACCGTCTGTCCACGCCACCACGGGCAAATTTCATGCAGCACGCGTTTGTTCTCTTCGCTTACCGCAAAACCTGCCCCTGGGCGATCTGCCAGGTCATCAATCTCTTTTTCAATCCAGGAAACGGTGTATTCCGGGAAGATGGGCGCCGCGCGGACTTCGCTTGCCTGGTTACCGATGATCAGCTCATCGTGTTTGATCCAGATGGTGCGTTGCGCCAGGTGATGCGCCAGCGCCAGCGCACGACGTACCGGGATCGGCTTGTCCATGTGCTGCTGATACATTTCGGTGTAGTGCTGTGCGCGCTCGGTACAGACCGGTGGCTTAACGATGTGCACCAGTGCCGTTTTGTGTGCCTTAATACGGTCGCTGAGGGTGTTGAGATTCAGGGTAGTCATAAGTTTATCCTCGTAAGGTCGCGGTTAACCCTTTCCGGCAGGCATACTGTTGCGCGAAATCCAGCAGCGCAGGGTTATCCAGCGGTTTATCAGGGGCAGAGTAGGGTTGGCTGAGCAGGGTGTATTTGTTCATACCCAGCGTGTGATACGGCAGAAAATGAATATCGCGGACGTTCAGTTCATCGGCAGCGAAATTAGTGATCGCGGTGATGGAGGCCTCATCGGCGTTAAAACCCTGGATCAGCGGCACGCGAATGGTGAGCTGTTTTCCGGCGGCGGCAAGACGCTTAAGGTTATCCAGCACGCGTTTGGCCGAGCCGTCCGTCCACTGTTTGAAGACCTCGCCATCGACGTGCTTCAGGTCAGCCAGGAACAGATCGACATAGGGTAATGATGGCTCAATGTAGTGCCACGGCACGTGAAGACAGGTTTCAACCGCGGTATGAATTCCCTGGTCGTGGCTGGCTTTAAATAAATCGTGCGCCAGATCCGGGTTCATAAAGGGTTCGCCGCCAGAGAGCGTGATCCCGCCGCCGCTGCGGTCATAAAACGGTTTATCGCGCAACACGGTCGCCATAATCTCTTCGACCTGCTGCTCTTCACCGCAGACGGTGAGAGCCTGAGTGGGGCAGCAGTCGGTGAGGGCGTCCAGCGTTTCTTCGTTCAGTTTTTCACGATGGATGAGTAGGCCATTTAATGCCCGCTCAATATACCCCGGGGCAGCCTGCTGACACAGGTCGCAGCCGTCCAGGCACAGGCGAGCGTCAAACAGCACGTCCCGGGTACGGGAGCGGCTTTCCGGGTTCTGACACCAACGGCAGCCCAGGGAACAGCCTTTCAGGAACACCACGGTACGAATACCTGGGCCATCGTGGGTAGAATAACGCTGTATATTGAAGATCATTATTTCGCCTCTCATCTTGCATATGAAGATTAAATTACTTTCGAATGAAAGTTATCTTGATGCAGGTCAACTCTTGAGCGGGTTTTGCCGTGATAGGGTAAATGCAGGCTAATTTTGAGGGTTACATCATGGAACTTTATCTCGACACATCCGACGTTGCGGCAGTCAAAAAACTGGCCCGCATCTTCCCGCTGGCTGGTGTAACCACCAACCCGAGCATTGTTGCGGCAGGTAAAACACCGCTGGATGTGTTACTGCCCGAGTTGCACGACGCGCTGGGTGGCAAAGGCCGCCTGTTTGCACAGGTGATGGCGACCACCGCAGAAGGCATGGTGGAAGATGCGCGTAAGCTGCGCGCCATTATCAATGACCTGGTGGTGAAAGTGCCGGTGACGGCAGAAGGGCTGGCGGCAATCAAAATGCTGAAAGCGGAAGGTATTCCAACGCTTGGCACGGCGGTTTACGGTGCCGCGCAGGGGATGCTGTCCGCGCTGGCGGGGGCTGAGTATGTCGCACCATACGTTAACCGGGTGGATGCGCAGGGCGGGGACGGTATCCAGACCGTTGTGGAATTGCAGCAGTTGCTGTCGCTTCATGCTCCGCAGTCCAAAGTGCTGGCCGCCAGTTTCAAAACGCCGCGTCAGGCCCTGGATTGCCTGCTGGCGGGCTGCGAGTCAATTACGCTGCCGCTGGATGTGGCGCAGCAGTTTATTACCTCACCTGCTGTGGATGCGGCGATTGTGAAGTTTGAGCAGGACTGGCAGGGGGCGTTTGGACGGACGTCTATCTGACGGGTGCGGCCTGATGCCCTCACCCCAACCCTCTCCCACAGGGAGAGGGAGCAAATACTAAAACGGCAACCTGAAGGTTGCTGTTTGCTTTAACCTCCGCAAACCTCACACCCCGGATTACGCATCAGCTTCATCTCACGGAACTGGCAGGTCATCGCGTCATACATCACGATTTTGCCTGCCGCGGGTGTGCCGTAACGGGTCAGTACCTTGATCGCTTCCATCGCCTGCATAGAGCCAATCACCCCCACTAACGGAGCCATCACTCCCGCCTCAACACAGGTCAGCGCATTCTCACCAAACAAGCGGCTCAGGCAGCGGTAGCAGGGCTCGCCTTCGACGTAAGTAAATACACTGATTTGCCCTTCCATACGGATTGCTGCCCCGGAAACCAGCGGCGTTTTATGGGCAAAACAGCCCGCATTGAGCTGATTACGAATCGTCACGTTATCGGTGCAGTCCAGCACCAGGTCATGCCGGGCGATTTGCGCGAACAGCGCGTCCTCATCCAGCATGGCGTTAATAAGGGTGAACTGAACGTTGGGATTGATGCGCGTCAGTGCCGTTTTTGCTGACTCGACTTTGGCTTCGCCGAGCGTGGCATCGCTGTGCAGCGTCTGGCGTTGCAGATTCGACAGCGACACGGTGTCAAAATCCAGCAGCGTCATGTTGCCGACACCTGCCGCAGCCAGGTACTGCGCGGCGGCACAGCCCAGGCCACCCAGCCCTACCACCAGCACACTGGCGGCTTTAAGTGCTTCCTGGCCGTCGAAGTCAAAACCGCGCAGCACAATCTGACGGTTATAGCGCAGCATCTCCTGATCGCTCAGTTCTACCGTCATGATTAGCCCCCAAACAGGTGATTAAAGGTTTCCACCTCAACCCATTCGCCCGCTTCTACATGACCGCGTTCGCGCTCGAGCACGATAAAGCAGTTGCCCTGGCTGAATGAGCTGAAAATATGCGAACCCTGATGCCCCGTGGTGCTGACTTCCAGCTCGCCATCGGCGTTGCGCGCCAGAATACCGCGCTGGAAATCAAGACGACCCGGTGACTTCTTCAGACGGGTTGCCGCCCGCACGCGCAGGCGTTGCGGAAGCGGGCTGGCGTTATTGCCAGACAGTTTTGCCAGCAGCGGCTGCACCAGCTGATAGAAGGTCAGGGCGGCGGATACCGGGTTGCCAGGCAGGCCGCAGAACCAGCTGTGATCCAGCTTGCCAAAGGCGAACGGTTTCCCGGGTTTAATAGCCAGTTTCCAGAAGCCAATTTCACCCAGCTCTTCAAGAATGGTTTTGGTGTAATCCGCTTCGCCAACAGACACGCCGCCGGAACTTATCACCACATCCGCGCATTTATCCGCCTCAATAAAGGCAGCGCGCAGCTTTTCGGGATCGTCAGGAATAATGCCCAGGTTGACCACTTCACAGCCAAGCTGTTCCAGCATCAGGTGCACCGCCAGGCGGTTGGTGTCGTAAATCTGCCCCTCTTGCAGCGGCTGACCCGGCAGTTGCAGCTCATCACCGGTAGAGAAGACCGCAACGCGCACGCGACGGATAACGTCGATATCGGCGATACCCAGAGACGCCAGCACCGGCAGCTCTGCCACCGTCAGTTTTTGCCCGGCGCTGAATACGGTCGCACCAAGCGTAATATCTTCACCCGTGCGACGGATGTTCTGGCCTGCCTTGACGCTGGCGGTAAAACGCACGCCGTCGTCGGTTTGTTCGGTTTCTTCCTGCATCACCACGGCATCGCAACCGGCTGGCACTGGCGCGCCGGTCATGATCCGGATGCAGCTACCGGCAGGCCACTCACCGTTAAACGGCTGGCCCGCAAAGGCTTTACCTGCCACAGGCAGCGCCAGACCCGTCTGGATATCCGCCAGGCGTACCGCGTAACCGTCCATCGCGGAGTTATCGAATCCCGGCACATTGAGCGGAGAAACGATATCACGCGCCGCAATGCGCCCGAAACAGCGTACTAAGGGCAGCGTTTCGTGGTCTTGCAGCGGGGAAATGCGGTCGAGCATCTGGGTCAGTGCCGTGTCGAGCGGCATCAGTCCGGCGGTAAAATCCATGGGTGGCTCCTGCGGAGTAACAACGAAAGCGCTCATTATGGCAGAAAAGTGCCACTAACTGTATGACCCGATGGGTGTACCCTTTACATCACCGTGGCGTCTTTCTATATTCAAAAATTATCTGAAGAATCAGCAACGATAATGATATTTATAGAAAAAGCCGCTGGTCAGGCGGATGGGTGATGCGAAATGGTTAATGCGGTAATCGCAATTCATGGCGGCGCTGGGGCAATCACCCGTGCGCAGCTCAGTCCCGAGCAGGAAAAACGTTATATCGACGCGCTTTATAATATTGTGGAAACAGGGCAGCGAATGCTGGAAGCGGGCGAGAGCGCGCTGGATGTCGTGACCGAAGCCGTTCGTCTGCTGGAGGAGTGTCCGCTGTTTAATGCCGGGATTGGTTCGGTGTTTACCCGCGACGAAACGCACGAGCTTGATGCCTGTGTGATGGACGGCATCACCCTTAAAGCCGGTGCGGTTGCCGGGGTAAGCCATCTGCGTAACCCTGTTCTGGCGGCGCGTCTGGTGATGGAAAACAGCCCTCATGTCCTGCTGACAGGCGCAGGGGCGGAACAATTTGCCGTTGAGCACGGGATGGAATCGGTATCTCCCGACCTGTTTTCGACTCCGGAACGCTATCAGCAGTTACTGGATGCCCGTTCAGAGGGGATTACACAGCTTGACCATACCGCGCCGCTGGATGAGAACAGCAAAATGGGTACGGTGGGTGCGGTTGCGCTGGATAAAGCCGGCAACCTCGCTGCCGCAACGTCTACCGGCGGCATGACGAACAAGCTGCCAGGGCGGGTAGGCGACAGCCCACTGCCCGGGGCGGGATGCTATGCCAATAACGCCACAGCGGCGGTCTCCTGTACCGGAACCGGCGAGGTGTTTATTCGCGCGCTGGCAGCGTATGACATTACCGCGCTGATGGATTACGGCGGTTTGAGTCTGGCGGAAGCCTGTGAGCGAGTGGTGATGGAAAAACTCCCGGCGCTGGGCGGCGTGGGCGGGGTAATCGCTGTGGATCATGAGGGAAACGTGGCGTTGCCCTTTAACAGCGAAGGCATGTACCGCGCCTGGGGTTATGCCGGAGATGCGCCCAGTACGGGGATTTATCGTGAATAAGGGGGTTATGCGTGCCGCACAGTGAAAAGCTGGACAGCCGTGAGGTTCTGGCGGTTCAACAACTGAATATTGCGTTTCAGGAAGAGCGGCAGTTCATCCCCGCAGTAAAAAATCTGTCGTTTTCGCTTAATCGTGGCGAAACGCTGGCGATTGTTGGCGAGTCTGGTTCAGGTAAGTCGGTCACGGCGCTGTCATTAATGCGCCTGCTCGAACAGTCGGGTGGAAAGGTGGAGTGCGACACGATGCTGCTGCGTCGTCGCAATCGCCAGGTGATTGATTTAACCAAACTGAGTTCATCGCAAATGCAGGGGGTACGCGGCGCGGATATTGCGATGATTTTCCAGGAGCCTATGACCTCCCTGAACCCGGTTTTCCCGGTAGGTGAACAGATTGCAGAGTCTATCCGCCTGCATCAGGGCTTAAGCGGCGATGAAGCGCTGGCTGAAGCAAAACGAATGCTGGAACAAGTGCGTATTCCTGAAGCGCAGGCCATTTTGTCGCGCTATCCGCATCAGCTTTCAGGCGGAATGCGCCAGCGCGTGATGATTGCGATGGCGCTGTCGTGCCGCCCGGCGGTGCTGATCGCCGACGAGCCGACCACCGCGCTGGATGTGACGATTCAGGCCCAGATCCTGCAACTGATTAAAGTGCTGCAACAGGAAATGGAAATGGGGGTGATTTTTATCACCCATGACATGGGCGTTGTGGCGGATGTTGCCGATCGTGTGCTGGTGATGCACCAGGGCATTGCCGTTGAAATGGGCAGTGTCGAGCAGATATTCCATGCCCCGGAACATCCCTATACCAAAGCATTACTGGCTGCTGTGCCGCGTCTGGGCGCAATGAACGGCAGCGCGTTACCGCGGCGTTTTCCGTTGATTTCACCGGGTGATAACGGGCAACAGGAAGCTGAAACAGAACAGGACACGGTTGTGCCGGGTCAACCTGTGTTGCAGGTGCGTAATCTTGTGACCCGCTTCCCGTTGCGCAGTGGGCTGTTTAATCGCGTGAAGCGGGAAGTTCATGCCGTAGAGAACGTCAGTTTTGATCTCTGGCCGGGTGAAACGCTGGCGCTGGTTGGGGAGTCGGGTTGCGGTAAGTCTACCACCGGGCGGGCGCTACTGCGGCTGGTGGAGTCTCAGGAAGGGAGTATCACCTTTAACGGGGAACGTATTGATACCCTGCCTTCCAGCAAGCTCCAGCCGCTGCGTCGGGATATTCAGTTTATTTTCCAGGATCCCTACGCCTCGCTCGACCCGCGTCATACGGTTGGCTATTCAATAATGGAGCCGTTGCGGGTGCATAACCTGCTCGACGGTGAGGCGGCCCAGCGGCGGGTGGCCTGGTTACTGGAACGTGTTGGATTACTGCCTGAACACGCCTGGCGGTATCCGCATGAGTTTTCCGGTGGTCAGCGACAGCGAATCTGTATTGCACGCGCGCTGGCGCTGAATCCGAAAGTGGTGATTGCCGATGAGTCGGTGTCGGCGCTGGATGTCTCTATTCGCGCGCAAATCATTAACTTATTGCTCGATTTACAGCGGGATATGGGCATCGCGTTTTTGTTTATCTCGCACGATATGGCCGTTGTTGAGCGCATCAGCCACCGGGTCGCGGTGATGTTACAGGGGCAGATTGTTGAGATTGGCCCCCGTCAGGCGGTATTTGAAAACCCGCAGCATCCCTATACCCGTAAGCTGATGGCGGCTGTACCGGTTGCTGATCCTGCCCATCGCCACGCCCAGCGCGTGCTGTTGCAGGATGAGATGCCGGGTAATATTCGTAAACCGGGCGAATCGGTGGAGCGCGTGACGCTTCGCGAAGTCAGTCCAGGTCATTTTGTGGCACCTCCGCGTCAGGACAATGCATTCTCGCGGTTATAACTTACAACAGGCAGGAGAACACAATGGTTAAATTTGTTGCTCGTACATGGCTGTTAGCCGCGAGCGTGACGGCAGCCCTGGCCGCAGCCCCCGCGTTCGCTGCCAAAGATGTGGTTGTTGCGGTCGGCTCCAATTTCACGACCCTGGACCCCTATGACGCCAACGATACCTTGTCGCAGGCGGTTGCCAAATCCTTCTATCAGGGCCTTTTTGGCCTCGATAAAGAGATGAAGCTGAAAAACGTGCTGGCCGAAAGCTACACCGTATCGGACAACGGGCTGGTATATACCATTAAGCTTAAAAGCGGCGTGAAGTTCCAGGATGGCACCGATTTCAATGCTGAAGCCGTCAAAGTTAACCTCGATCGCGCCAGTAATCCGGAAAATAGCCTCAAACGCTATAACCTGTTTAAAACTATCGCCAGCACTGAGGTCGTTGATCCTTCAACGGTGAAAATCACCCTGAAAGAGCCGTTCTCCGCGTTTATCAACATTCTGGCGCATCCGGCAACGGCGATGATCTCCCCGGCTGCGCTGAAAAAATACGGCAAAGAGATTGGCTTCCATCCTGTGGGTACCGGGCCGTATGAACTGGTCACCTGGAATCAGACCGATTTTGTGAAGGTGAAAAAATTCGACGGTTACTGGCAGAAGGGCTTACCGAAGCTCGACACCATCACCTGGCGTCCTGTGGTTGATAACAATACCCGTGCAGCGATGCTGCAAACGGGCGAAGCGCAGTTTGCCTTCCCAATCCCTTACGAGCAGGCGGCAATCCTTGCGAAAAACAGCAAGCTTGAGCTGGTGGCCAGCCCGTCTATCATGCAGCGCTACATCAGCATGAACGTCACGCAAAAACCGTTTGATAACCCGAAAGTGCGTGAAGCCATTAACTACGCGATTAACCGCCAGGCGCTGGTGAAAGTGGCGTTTGCCGGTTATGCAACCCCTGCAACCGGCGTGCTGCCGCCAGCCATTGCTTATTCGCAAAGCTACCAGCCGTGGCCGTACGATCCGGCCAAAGCGCGCGAGCTGCTGAAAGAAGCGGGTTATCCGAATGGCTTTAGCACTACGCTGTGGTCGTCGCATAATCACAGTACCGCGCAAAAAGTGTTGCAGTTCACCCAGCAGCAGCTGGCGCAGGTGGGGATCAAAGCGCAGGTCACGGCGATGGATGCCGGGCAGCGTGCCGCCGAAGTGGAAGGTAAAGGGCAGAAAGAGAGCGGTGTGAGAATGTTCTACACCGGCTGGACGGCATCAACCGGCGAAGCAGACTGGGCGCTATCGCCGCTGTTTGCCTCACAGAACTGGCCGCCGACGCTATTTAACACCGCGTTCTACACTAATCCGCAGGTGGACAAAGACCTGGCGGATGCCCTGAAAACCACAAAACCAGAAGAGAAAGCTCGTCTCTACAAAGATGCTCAGGACGTTATCTGGAAAGAGTCTCCGTGGGTACCGCTGGTGGTGGAAAAACTGGTTTCGGCGCATAACAAAGCGCTGACCGGGTTCTACATCATGCCTGATACGGGCTTCAGTTTTGATGACGCTGATTTGAAATAAAAGACTCATTCCCGCAGGCGACGGCCTGTGGGATGAGAGGGAAAGGCATGTTGAATTATGTATTTAAACGCCTGCTGGGGCTTATCCCGACGCTGCTGATTGTGGCGGTGCTGGTGTTTTTGTTCGTCCATATGCTGCCGGGCGATCCGGCGCGGTTAATCGCCGGGCCAGAAGCGGATGCGTCAGTGATTGAGCTGGTACGCAAACAGCTGGGGCTCGATCAGCCGTTGTACAAGCAGTTCCTGCACTATATCGGCAACGTGTTGCAGGGCGATTTTGGCATGTCGATGGTGTCGCGCCGTCCGGTATCGGAAGAGATTGCCAGCCGCTTTATGCCGACGTTCTGGCTGACTATCGCCAGTATGACCTGGGCAGTGCTGTTTGGCCTGGTGGCCGGAATTGTCGCGGCCGTGTGGCGCAACCGCTGGCCGGATAAACTGGGTATGGCGCTGGCCGTGACGGGGATCTCCTTCCCGGCGTTTGCCCTCGGGATGCTGCTGATGCAGGTCTTCTCCGTTGAGCTTGGCTGGCTGCCGACCGTTGGGGCGGATACCTGGAAACACTACATTCTGCCTTCGCTCACGCTGGGGGCTGCCGTGGCTGCGGTGATGGCGCGGTTTACGCGCGCGTCGTTTGTCGATGTGTTGAGCGAAGACTATATCCGCACCGCGCGGGCGAAAGGGGTGAGCGAGAAGTGGGTCATCCTCAAGCATGGTTTTCGTAATGCGATGATCCCGGTGGTCACGATGATGGGGCTTCAGTTCGGCTTTTTGCTGGGTGGCTCGATTGTGGTGGAAAAGGTATTCAACTGGCCAGGGCTAGGGCGCTTGCTGGTTGATTCCGTAGACATGCGCGACTACCCGGTTATTCAGGCAGAAGTGCTGCTGTTTTCGCTGGAGTTTATTCTTATCAACTTAGTGGTGGATGTGCTCTACGCCGCCATTAACCCGGCTATCAGGTATAAGTAAGATGCGATTGTTGAACTGGCGTCGTCAGGCCGTTTTGAACGCCATGCCGGGGTTAAAGCCGGACCATATCAGAACCCCGTGGCTGGAGTTCTGGCGGCGATTTCGCCGCCAGCCAGTGGCCATGACGGCAGGGTTATTTGTATTGCTGCTGATTGTGGTGGCGATCCTCGCCCCGTGGATAGCCCCCTTTGATGCGGAAAACTACTTCGATTACGATCGCCTGAATGACGGGCCGTCGATGCTGCACTGGTTTGGCGTGGATTCGCTCGGGCGTGATATTTTTAGCCGCGTGCTGGTGGGGGCGCGTATCTCACTGGCGGCCGGGGTGTTTGCCGTGTTGATAGGCGCAGCCATCGGCACGGTGCTCGGTCTGCTGGCGGGGTACTACGAAGGCTGGTGGGACAGAGTCATCATGCGCATTTGCGATGTGTTATTCGCGTTTCCAGGCATCCTGCTGGCCATCGCCGTCGTGGCGATTATGGGGAGCGGTATGGCGAACGTGATTATCGCCGTCGCGGTCTTTTCTATCCCCGCGTTTGCCCGCCTGGTTCGCGGGAATACGCTGGTGCTTAAGCAGCAAACCTTCATTGAGTCGGCGCGCAGTATGGGGGCCAGCGATACCACCATTCTGTTCAGCCATATTCTACCGGGTACGGTGTCATCCATCGTGGTCTATTTCACGATGCGTATTGGCGTGTCAATTATCTCTGCGGCAAGCCTCTCGTTTTTGGGGCTAGGGGCGCAGCCGCCAACACCGGAATGGGGAGCAATGCTCAACGAGGCGAGGGCGGATATGGTAATAGCGCCGCACGTGGCGATATTCCCGAGTCTGGCGATTTTCCTGACCGTGCTGGCGTTTAACCTGCTGGGTGATGGGTTGCGCGATGCGCTGGATCCGCGGATTAAGGGGTAGGTTTTTGCGGGCACCGCACCCCTCACCCCGGCCCTCTCCCCAAAGGGGCGAGGGTGAAAAACCGCACCGAGCAGTTCCCTCTCCCCTGTGGGGAGAGGGTTAGGGTGAGGGGGGGGGGAAGCTAATTAAACCCGGCTACCCCACAGGTCATACTCGTCCGCGTTTTCGACTTTCACACGCACGATATCACCCGGTTTCACGTTGGTTTCACCGTTCAGGTATACCGCGCCGTCGATTTCCGGGGCGTCTGCCATGCTGCGGCCGATAGCACCTTCTTCGTCAACTTCATCGATAATGACCAGAACTTCGCGGCCCACTTTTTCCTGCAAGCGTTCAGCAGAGATCTGCTGTTGCAGCTGCATAAAGCGGTTCCAGCGCTCTTCTTTCACTTCTTCCGGCACCTGATCGGCCAGTTCGTTTGCCGTCGCGCCTTCTACCGGGCTGTATTTGAAGCAGCCTACGCGGTCCAGACGCGCTTCTTTCAGGAAGTCGAGCAGCATCTGGAAATCTTCTTCCGTCTCACCCGGGAAGCCAACGATAAAGGTTGAACGCAGGGTCAGGTCCGGGCAGATTTCACGCCACTGTTTGATGCGCGCCAGCTGGCGGTCAACAGAGCCTGGGCGTTTCATCAGCTTAAGGATACGCGGGCTGGCATGCTGAAGCGGGATATCCAGGTATGGCAGGATCTTGCCTTCAGCCATCAGTGGGATCACGTCGTCAACGTGCGGGTAAGGGTAGACGTAGTGCAGACGCGTCCAGATCCCCAGTTTAGAAAGCTGTTCGCACAGGCCAACCATGCTGGTTTTCACCGGCTCGCCGTTGTGGAAGCCGGAACGGTGCTTCACGTCAACGCCGTAAGCAGAGGTATCCTGAGAGATCACCAGCAGCTCTTTCACGCCAGCATCGGCCAGACGCTTGGCTTCCGCCAGCACTTCGCCAATTGGGCGGCTCACCAGGTCACCACGCATAGACGGGATGATGCAGAAGGTGCAGCGATGGTTGCAGCCTTCAGAAATTTTCAGGTACGCATAGTGGCGCGGAGTCAGCTTTACACCCTGCTCTGGCACCAGGCTCAGGAACGGGTTGTGCTTTGGTTTTGGCACATAGTGGTGCACGTGCTCCAGCACTTGCTCGTAGCTGTGAGGGCCGGTGATCTCCAGCACTTTCGGGTGCACTTCGCGGATTTGATCCACTTTGGCGCCCAGACAGCCGGTCACGATCACTTTGCCGTTTTCAGTCAGGGCTTCACCGATGGCTTCCAGAGACTCCTGAACCGCGCTGTCGATAAAACCACAGGTATTTACGATCACCATATCGGCGTTGTCGTAGCTTGGCACCACGTCATAGCCTTCGGTGCGAAGTTCGGTCAGGATACGTTCAGAATCCACCAGGTTTTTCGGGCAGCCCAGGGAGACGAAGCCGATTTTCGGCTGGTGCGTAACATTGCTCATAGGTTAAAAATTCATCAATTATGGAGTTATCAGGGCGGGATTTTACAGCGTTCCGCGGGGGATTTATACACTCTTTGCAAGCGGGGTGCGTCGGTCAAAAGTTGTAACATTGTAAATGATGTTAATCAGTTATGTTTTATTGATCTGAGGCAGTAAATTGTACAAAAAATGTACTTATTCTGAAGGTGCACAAAGGCTGACAGAGGAGGAAATAGCATGTCCGTTGACAGACTGAAACGCGATCTGCTGAACAAGCTGATCAACGCCCGAATCGATCTTGCGGCATACCTGCAACTGAGGAAGGCGAAAGGGTATATGTCAGTCAGCGAAAGCGAACATCTGCGTGATAATTTCTTTGAACTTTGCAACTTCATGCGTGAAAAAGCACCCATTCTGAAAGCGGAGTACGCTGAAAGTGAGCTGTTGGCTCTGCGTCGTGCCGCCGAGGTGCTCTCCATCGCAGGGGTATGTCTGATGACCGGACACCATGACTGCCCAACGTTTATTGCCGTCAACGCGGAGAAGCTCGAACACTGCCTGACTACGATCTCTCTTTGCATCATGTGCCTGAACGAGCACGCCCAGCTCGAACAGCACTAAGCCCTGGGGGAGGCAACTCCCCCATCTGATTAAGCTTTTGTAAAAGTGATAACGCGCGCGGGCTGAGTAGCTAACCTTTATGCCATCTGCTGATAAAGGAGCGCGTTATGCATCGATCCTCGCTGATTTTCCTGCCTGCATTGTTATTTCCCGTTTCTCTGCTTGCCGCACCCGATGCGGTGAAGGTCGAAGTGTTGCAAAACAGGCTCGATCACCCCTGGTCGCTGGCATTTTTACCTGACAACAATGGCCTGCTGGTGACCTTACGTGGCGGCCAGCTCAGGCACTGGCAGGCGGGGAAGGGGCTTTCCGATCCGATTATTGGCGTCCCTAAGGTGTGGGCGAGTGGGCAAGGTGGCTTGCTGGATGCGGTGCTGGCACCTGATTTCGCGCAATCGCGGCGGGTCTGGCTAAGCTATGCCGAGGTGGGCCATGACGGGAAAGCAGGTACCGCGGTGGGGTATGGCCGCCTGAGCGATGATGTATCGCGGATTGAAGGGTTCCAGGTGGTATTCCGTCAGATGCCAAAACTCTCGACGGGGAATCATTTCGGTGGACGGCTGGTGTTCGACGGCAAGGGATATCTGTTTATTGGCCTTGGCGAAAACAATCAGCGCCCGACCGCGCAGGAACTGGACAAGCTTCAGGGGAAAGTGGTGCGTCTGACCCAGGACGGGAAAGTCCCGCCAGATAATCCATTTGTGAATACCCCCGGTGCGCGGCCTGAAATCTGGTCTTACGGCATTCGTAACCCGCAGGGCATGGCGATGAATCCCTGGAGCAACACGCTGTGGCTTAATGAACATGGCCCGCGCGGCGGAGATGAAATCAATATCCCGGAAAAAGGGAAAAACTACGGCTGGCCGCTGGCGACATACGGTATCAACTACAGCGGCCTGAAGATCCCGGAATCACAAGGCGAACAGGTTAAAGGCACCGAGCCACCGTTGTTTTACTGGAAAGTTTCTCCCGCCGTGAGTGGGATGGCATTCTACAACAGCGATGTATACCCGCAGTGGAAGAACAAGCTGTTTATTGGTGCGTTAAAGGAAAAGGCGGTGATTGTGCTGAGCGTTAAAGGCAATAGCGTGACCGAGGATGGTCGCATTCTGGAGGACAGAGGGCAGCGTATTCGCGATGTCCGCGTGGGGCCAGACGGGGCGCTGTATGTTCTGACGGACGAATCGGACGGGCAACTGCTGAAAGTCAGCCCGTCCGGGGGATAATCAGGTGACTGGCGTCATGACTGCATGTTGGTAGGCCGGGCGTTCGCTGAGCTGTTTGATCCAGCGTTCAAGGTGAGGACGTGGCGTCCACTTCAGCCCCATGTTGGTCAGATTCCAGACAAAGGGTGCCACGGCAATATCGCCCACGCCGAACGCGTCACCCGAGAACCATTTATGTTTCGCCAGTTCATCGTCCATTAACGCAAACAGCGTTTCACAGGCGTCCTGCGCGGCGTGAATGGCCGGGTAATCTCGTTCTGCTTCCGGGGTTCTGATAAGCCCCATCAGGATAACCCGGTGAGTTGGAGAGAGCGTCTGGTTTGCCCAGTCCATCCATTTTTCACCCTGGGCGCGTTTTGCCGGGCTTTCCACCCACAGGCGGCTCTGACCGTACTGGGCGGCAAGGTAACGCACGATGGTATTGGATTCCCAGAGCGTAAGGTCCGTTTCATCATCACGCAGCAGTGGCACCAGGCCGTTCGGGTTCATGGCCAGGTATTCGGCCTCTTTGTTCACCCCATACTGCAAACCCGCCATAATCTGCTTAAACGGTAAATCCAGCTCTTCCAGCGTCCAGAGGACTTTCTTAACGTTGGTTGAGTTGTTCCTGCCCCACAGCGTAATCATATTAACTCCCGAAATAGTCAAACAACCTGAGATGTGAATCAGAGCCAGCAATTCGACATGGTGAGATAAACCTAACAATTACGCAACAGAAGACAAAAAAATCGCGCTGATCAAAGCGTATCTGGATGTTATTGCATAAACTTTAAAAACTTTACCTGGTTTAGGTTTCTTTAACAGATTTAGTGCGCTATTACTCATCGCTTCTTGCGACACGGTGATGTGACGTAATTTTTTGAATGGACACTCGGGTGGCATTTATGACGCAAAAAACTTCTTCTCTGCGCAGCCTGGCGGCAGGCTCTGCGCTTCTTTTTCTTTTTGCACCGACACTCTACGCAGCTGAACAGGCGGCTCCTGAAGCCCCGCCGGTTGATGCGCGTGCCTGGATCCTGATGGATTACGCCAGCGGTAAAGTGCTGGCAGAAGGCAACGCTGACGAGCAGCTTGACCCGGCCAGCCTGACCAAAATCATGACCAGCTACGTGGTCGGCCAGGCGTTAAAGGCCGGTAAGATCAAACTGGAAGATATGGTTACCATCGGGAAAGATGCCTGGGCGACCGGTAACCCCGCGCTGCGTGGCTCTTCGGTGATGTTCCTGAAGCCTGGCGATCAGGTTTCAGTCTCAGATTTAAATAAAGGGGTGATTATTCAGTCAGGTAACGATGCCTGTATCGCCCTGGCAGATTATGTAGCGGGCAGTCAGGACTCCTTCATCGGCCTGATGAACGGCTATGCCCAGAAGCTCGGACTGAGCAATACCACCTTTAAAACCGTGCACGGCCTTGATGCGCCGGGCCAGTTCAGTACTGCGCGTGACATGGCGTTGTTAGGGAAAGCGCTTATCCACGACGTGCCGGACGAATACGCCATCCATAAAGAAAAAGAGTTTACCTTCAATAAGATCCGTCAGCCGAACCGCAACCGCCTGCTGTGGAGCAGCAACGTGAACGTTGATGGAATGAAGACCGGGACAACGGCTGGCGCGGGTTACAACCTTGTCGCTTCTGCGACTCAGGGCGATATGCGCCTGATTTCAGTGGTGCTGGGTACCAAAACCGACCGTATTCGCTTTAACGAATCGGAAAAACTGCTGACCTGGGGCTTCCGTTTCTTCGAAACCGTCACGCCGATTAAGCCTGATGCCACCTTCATTAGCCAGCGCGTCTGGTTTGGTGACAAGAGCGAGGTCAATCTGGGCGCAGGTGAAGGCGGCTCGGTAACCATTCCGCGTGGCCAGCTGAAAAACCTGAAAGCCAGCTATACCCTGACCGACAGCCAGCTCACTGCACCGTTGAAAAAAGGCCAGGTGGTCGGGACGATTGATTTCCAGCTTAATGGCAAATCGATTGAACAGCGTCCGTTGATTGTGATGGAAGCGGTAGAAGAGGGCGGGTTCTTTAGCCGGATGTGGGACTTCGTGATGATGAAATTCCACGGCTGGTTTGGTAGCTGGTTCTGATTTTTTTGCCGGGTGGCGGCGTCGCCTTACCCGGCCTACACTCTTAGCCCTTTCGCTGTGGGAGAGGGCTAATACATCAACTTAATCTGCTGCGCCTTCGCGTGGGCGACCAGCTCATCATCCGGGCGACAATCGCTTGCGATCGCATCAAAGCGTGCCAGCTCGCCCATTCGTGCTGAACGAACCTTGCCAAACTTACTGTGATCAACCACAAGGACATGATACTGGGCCGCGTTTAACGCCCAGTGCTTCACCGGTAACTCTTCCAGGTTAAAACAGGTTGCCCCCTGCTGCACATTGACCCCGGCCGCGGAATAAAAGGCGATATCCGGGCACAGGTTGCTGAGCGTGTCCTGGAGATTAAGCGGCTTGAAGATAGCGTTGCTGGCGTGGAACTCACCGCCGCAGAGAATCACCCGGCACTCGGGTTTTTCCTGCAAGGCAAGGAAGGTGTTCAGCGAATAGCAAACGGCAGTAAAAGGCAGGCTGCTGTCGATGGCTTCGATTATCCACGGGGTTGTCGTCCCGCAATCAAAGAATAACGTCTGATGCGGCTGTACCAGAGAGGCGGCCTGCCTCGCGGCTTTGCGCTTTTCTTCAACCAGACGTGTTTTCTGGTCGCTTATCAGATAATGGCTGGCGCTGCGGGGCTCAAGAACAATATACCCACCCAGCAGCACGACGGGCGCGCTGTCGCTGTTCAGGTCACGACGAATGGTCATCTCAGAAACGCCAAGCAGGTTTGCGGCTTCTTTGAGATGCAGCTTATCACTGCGCTTCAGCGCCTGAAGCAGCTGAGCAATACGGTCATCGCGACGTGTTTCCATAGTTCCTCGGGGTAAAAAAGTGAGCCCCCGCATGGCGGGGGCTCAAGTGTAACCTGTTGGACTGGGGTTAGTCACGCACCCAGCCCTTGCGGATTGGGATGGCAAAGAGCGTGCGATAAAGATGCGACAGCCCGTTGTAAAGCGCCTGACCAAACAGACTCCACATGATCGCCGCACTCACGCAGCCAATCAATCCGACGAGGAAACCGCCCACCATATCCAGCGGCCAGTGCACGCCAAGATAGATGCGCGACCAGGCGATAGCCACGGCAACAACCATCAGTAGTGCACCAGACCAGACGCGGTGCCAGAACAGGAACGCCAGCGCAAAGGTAAAGATCACCGTCCCGTGATCGCTCGGGAAGGAGTCATCCGGCGCGTGGTGCAGGAAGGTATAACCCACATGATCAACAAAAGGACGATCGTGAGGAAAAATATGCCCCAGCACAAAGCTTGCCAGCACGCTCACTGCAAGCGCCATGGCAACTTTAATCACCAGCTGGCGCTGGGAGTTGACCTGGCTGCGCGGCCCCCACAGCCAAAGGATCGCAGCAAGCAGAGGAACAATGCTAATCAGATCCTTTGCAAAAAAAGTGGCGATATCGATAGACCACTCCGGGGAAGCCGGTGTGGCGTTGATCAGATAAAACAGCCCGTAATTCATATGTTCTAACATAGTGTCGTTACTCTTTAGCAAACCGGGTGGAAACAAGCCCGTAGACCACCACCTGAGAAAACCAGACCCACCACCCAGCCCACAGGTTGTGAGAGAAGAAATGCGCCCCGCGCATGACCTGGCCGTAACCCATTGCCAGGCCTAACACAACGCCCAGCACAACGAAGCTCCATGCCAGGCGAGGGCGCTCGCGCCAGAAGGCAAAAAACAGGCCCATGACCATAAAGCCACTGGAGGCATGCCCACCCGGGAAGCAGCGACCGGGGCCACTGTCTGCCGGGGCAGAGCCGAACAGGGGATAAGAGACAGCCTTACCGCCATATTCCACCAGATCCCACGGGCAACTGTGATGGCTTACGCTTTTCAGCACGCCAACAACCAGCGCACCCAGCCCCATCAACAGCGCGGCTGTCACCAGCCTCGCGTTACGCTTGTATGCACCGTAAAACAATACCACCGCGCCTAAAGCAATGGCGATGTACTTCGCCAGCCGGTGATTTAACAAATCCAGCAGCGGGTTTTGCTGCAACGGGAAGCGCTGCGCTGCGGCGTCATACCAAAAGCCTGTTATCCATCTGTCGAGCGTTTCATCGCGAGATAGCCAGGTAAACAAAACGGCAAGGACTATCAGCGCGAAAAGCTGATAACCATAAAAGCGGCCCGGCAAACGGTAAAGTCGTTTTGTCTTATTTGTCGGTAACTTAGATAATTCTGAACGGCTGGAGGTTTGTGCCATAATTAAGGTCAGTGACGTGAAATGTGGTTATCATATTAGTGTCAACTTAAGGAAACCTTAAACAACGACGATATACTCGCGCTACTCCAGGTTGCCTGTGCCTCGCTGCCTTTATGCAATCTGAATTATTCAGGATCCAGGTGCTTTATTTCTGTTTCTCCTCGATAAATGACTATCTCAGGAAGCAGCATTTCATTACACTCACCGCGATTTTTTCATCATAAAGAGACTGCATGTTAAACCGTTCTTCTTCCGGTAATCGTCTGGGACGTCAGGCGTTACTTTTTCCTCTGTGTCTGGTGCTCTACGAATTCTCAACCTACATCGGCAACGATATGATCCAGCCGGGCATGTTGGCTGTTGTCGAACAGTACAACGCAGGTATTGAGTGGGTACCGACCTCTATGACCGCCTATCTGGCTGGCGGCATGTTTTTACAGTGGCTGTTAGGCCCACTGTCAGATCGTATTGGCCGTCGTCCGGTGATGCTGACGGGCGTGGTGTGGTTTATCGTGACCTGTCTTGCCACGCTGCTGGCGCAAAACATTGAGCAATTTACGCTGCTGCGTTTCCTGCAAGGGGTGAGCCTGTGCTTTATCGGCGCGGTGGGGTATGCGGCGATTCAGGAATCCTTTGAAGAAGCGGTGTGTATCAAAATTACCGCGCTGATGGCGAACGTTGCGCTGATTGCCCCCTTGCTTGGGCCGCTGGTGGGGGCTGCATGGGTGCATGTAGCGCCGTGGGAGGGGATGTTTATTCTCTTTGCAGCGCTTGCGGCTATCTCCTTCTTTGGCCTGCATCGGGCGATGCCGGAAACCGCCACCCGGTTGGGTGAAAAGCTGTCCCTTAAAGATCTGGGGCGCGATTACAAAGAAGTGCTGAAAAACATCCGTTTTGTGGCGGGCGCGCTGGCAACGGGCTTTGTCAGCCTGCCATTGCTGGCGTGGATTGCGCAGTCACCGGTCATTATCATCAGCGGCGAGCAGCTCAGCAGCTATGAGTACGGCCTGCTCCAGGTGCCGATTTTTGGTGCTCTGATTATTGGTAACCTGGTGCTGGCGCGTCTGACTTCGCGTCGTACCGTGCGTTCGTTGATAATCATGGGTGGCTGGCCGATTGCTGCCGGGCTGATTGTGGCGGCGGTGGCTACCGTGGCGTCATCACACGCTTACCTGTGGATGACCGCGGGGCTGAGTCTGTATGCCTTTGGCATCGGTCTGGCAAACGCCGGGCTGGTGCGCCTGACGCTGTTCGCCAGCGACATGAGTAAAGGTACAGTGTCTGCCGCGATGGGCATGTTACAGATGCTGATTTTTACCGTCGGTATCGAGGTGAGCAAACACGCTTACGCGTTGGGTGGCAATGGGTTGTTCAGCCTGTTTAACCTGGCCAATGGCGTGTTGTGGGTTGGCCTGATGGTGGTGTTCCTGAAGGATAAACGTGTCGGGAATGCGTTGCAGCCGTAATCTGTTAGTTCCCTCTCCCGGCGGGAGAGGGAACGTAAACTCAATTAAACGGCGCTTCCCGGTTCAGTACCTTCTCAATCACATCCAGTACGCCTTCATCGTTATTGTGCGGCGCTTCAAACCGGGCGACCTCTTTAATGTGGGGTCTGGCATTGGCCATCGCAAAGCTAAAGCCCGACTGACTCAGCATCTCCACGTCGTTTCCGCTGTCACCAAAGGCGACCACCTCACCGTTTTCGATGCCCCAGTGCTGCTGTAAAATCCGCAGGCCGTTGGCTTTATGCACGCCGGGGATAATCAGGTCGATACTGCCGTGGCCCGTGGTGACGGGCACCATGATATCGCCCAGTTTTTCATGCAGCATCGGTTGGATGCGCGGGATTTCATCATCTGAAACGTTAAGCCCAAACTTGAAGAAAATATCGTTCAGATTGTCGAAGTTATCCACCATTTCAAGCCGGTGGTAGTACTGGGCGGCAATTGCCTTAAAGCTGTCATTGTAGGATTTCAGCGTATAGGCGCTGCTTTTGCCACAGGCGATGATCTCCACTTCCGGGACATCGCTCAACACGGCAGCCACGGTTGTAAAGTCCTCTTTCGACAGTTCGCCGTTAAACACGTCTTCACCGGCATTCACCACCCAGCCGCCGTTTTCGGCCACAAAGGCTATTTCGCGCGCGATTTCCGGGAAGAATGAAATCAGCTGGTAATACTGGTTTCCGCTGGCGACAACAAAGCGAATGCCTTGTTCTTTCATGCGCGCATATTGCGACAGGAAACGCTCGCGATTGTAAGTTTTCGCATCGCTCAGGAAGGTGCCATCCATGTCGACTGCAATCAGTTTAACGCTCATATCCCTTCTCCAGTGTCGAGTGTTCTGCTTCTGGTTTTGCCACCGCGCGCGCCACCAGCGCCGCAATCATGACCAACCCTAACACCACCAGCATGGCGCTGCGCAACCCGTAGTGCTCACCCAGGAAGCCAAGCAGTGGCGGCCCCACCAGGAAGGCGAGGTAACCCGTCGTGGCAACCACGCTGACGCGCGTTGGGGCATCCGGGCCGGTGTCGCTGGCGGCGGAAATGGTCAGCGGGAAGCCCAGCGATGCGCCAAGCCCCCACAAAATCACCGAGACACCGGCAATCCAGTCGACATCCACAAAGATGATCATCGCAATCCCCAGTCCGCCCAGCAGGGCACTGGCACGAACCACCGTCACGCGGCTATAGCGGTCGATGAACCAGCCACCGGTAAAGCGACCAACGGTCATCCCCAGCGTAAATCCGGCGTAAATCAGCGAGCCGGAGGTTGGGCTAAAGCCGTGACCATCCACCATTAACAGCGGTAGCCAGTCATTTGCGGAGCCTTCGGCAAAGGCCATAGCCAGCACCACCACGCCAATCAGCATCAGTTGCATGTCGCGGTAAAACGGCAACCCTTTCTCAGCAGATTTTTGTTCGTCGGCGGAGTTTTTGCCCGTACCATTCGGGATAGCCCTGATCCCGGTGAGAATGGGAACAATACAGACCAGCGCTGCCAGTACGATATGCAGACTGGCGGCGATCCCAAACGCCGTGAGTGCCATCCCGACGCCAGCGCCTGCCAGCGTGCCGAGGCTGTAAAAGCCATGCATCATGGGCAGCACGGTTTTGTTCATCTCGCGCTCGACGGCTGCCCCTTCAACGTTTATCGCCACTTCGGCTGCACCAAAACTGCCGCCAAACACCGTCAAACCCAGAGCGAACACTACAGGGGAGGCGAACCACAACGCCAGGCTCAGTACCAACATCCCGAATACCGCACAGCACATGGTGGTGCGAATGACTGTGCGCGTACCAAAACGCTTCACCAGCCATGCGGAGCAGAGAATACCGCTCATTGAGCCGACCGACAGGCCAAACAGCACAATGCCCATTTCCGCGGTGGATACCGACAAAATGTCGCGGATAGCGGGTGTACGGGTCGCCCAGGACGCCATAAGCAGTCCGGGAATAAAGAAGAACATAAAGAGTGCCCACATGCGTAGTCGCAGGGCTTTACGGGGTGAGGTTAGCGTCATTGAGGTAAGCACCAGAAGTACAACAATAGCGACAACACTACCAAGTTTGTGTACATTTGTACATAAACGAGATGAGGATTTTATGAGCAGACCACCGAACGATCCCAACCGTCGGGAAAAGATACTTCAGGCCACGCTGGATACCATTGCTGAACATGGGATCCATGCGGTTACACACCGTAAAATTGCCAGTTGCGCAGGCGTGCCGCTGGGATCGATGACCTACTATTTCGACGGTAAGGAATCGCTACTTGAAGAGGCGTTCACGTGGTTCACACGGCAGATGTCGCAGCAGTATCGCGATTACTTTGCGGGTGTTAGCGACCCGGAAATGGCCTGTGAGTCTATCACCACCCTGATCCACAGTTCTGAAGTCACCACGCCGCACAATATGGAGCTGATGTATCAACTGTATGCCTTTATGAACCGTAGCCCGGCGCTCAAAACGGTGATGCAGGACTGGATGAAAATGAGCCAGAACACGCTTGAGCAGTGGTTTGATCCGGTCACCGCCCGCGCGCTGGATGCGTTTATTGAAGGCATGACCCTTCACTTTGTGACGGACCGACAACCACTATCCCGGGAGGAAATCCGCATGATGGTGGGAAGGATAGCGGGTAAGGACGGAAGCTAGTAAGTGGTTGCCCCTGCCGTCATATTCACCATTGTGCCCGTCATCGCATTGGCCTCATCCGACGCCAGAAACGCGATGGTATTTGCTACCTGGGCAAGCGTCGGCAGGCGTTTTAGCATGGTGCTCTGCGCCGCACCGCCTAAAAATGCGTCCACTGAAATGCCCATGCCTTTTGCCTTAGCGGCAAACAATTCCCCCACATACGACCCCGCCTGAACCGCATCGGCAATCGCGTGGGAGCGTACGCATAGCACCCGGATATTTTTCGGCCCCAGCTCACCGGCAAGCGCCCGTGTAAAAGCCTCTATTCCCGCACACCCCACGATATGCCCGAGATGGCCCGGCATCGCCATATTCGCCGCTGGTGCGACGATAGTGATAATGCAGCCTGCGCGCTCAGCTCCCATCTTTGGTGAAACAGCTTTTGCAATGTTGAAATACGCGGTGAGGAAAGGATCGAATCCTTGCCTGAATTCAGACAGGGTTAATTCGTCGATACGTTTACCCTGATCGTGCATAAAACCGGTGGCGTTAACCACCACGTCAATGCTTGTGAGGGCCGGAAGCGGGTCTGTGCCGTGGAGGGCATCGAAGATAAACGTACTGGCCGTGCCGCCTGCGGCGCGGATGCTTTCTGCTGTGGCGTCCAGTCTGGCCTGGTTACGTGCGCCGAGGTATACATGCGCTCCATCGCGTGCCAGAGCGTGCGCCACCGCACTGCCGATAGCACCGCTACCGCCGAAGACGAGTGCGGTCTGGTGTTTGAGTTGCATGTGTCCACCTTTGTCTGTTCGGGTGAACCAAAAGTATGTGCGATGGGCGGGGAATTGACGAGGGAAGGGGAAATTCAGGCAACAAAAAACCCATCAACCTTGAACCAAAACGGCGGGGTTGATGGGCTCCACAAATTGGGGACATCAAAGAAAAGCAGTGGCACTAATTATGACTACCCCCAGAAAGAAAAGTTCTGCGCATATCTAAAATATTTTCGACTATGCGCAAATTTTCTTTTTATCCCAGTCCTGGCCAGATGATGATGATGAGCGTACCGGCGAGTGTCAGCAGGACGTTGGCGATAGCGTAGGTGCCCGCGTAACCCAGTGCCGGGATGTTGCTGCGCGCGGTGTCGCTGATAATTTCCATCGCCGGGGCGCAGGTACGCGCACCCATCATGGCGCCGAACAGCAGGGCGCGGTTCATGCGCAGCACATAGGCACCAAACAGGAAACAAATCACCACCGGCACCAGGCTGACGATAAGTCCGGAAACCAACATTTGCCAACCGACGGCACCCAGACTGTGCCCAATGCCGCTACCGGCGCTTAAGCCTACGCCAGCCATAAACACCATCAGACCAAACTCTTTCACCATGTTCAGCGCACCCTGCGGGATATAACCGAAGGTCGGGTGGTTGGCTCGCAGGAAGCCCAGCATAATCCCGGCGAACAGCAAACCGGCGGCGTTACCGATGCCAAAACTAAAGTTGCTGAACTGGAAGGTGATCATCCCGATCATCAGGCCGACAATGAAGAAGGCGCAAAATGCCAGCAGATCGGTCACCTGGCTGTGAATGGAGATAAAGCCGATACGGTCAGCAACGGTTTTCACGCGGCGCGCATCGCCGCTCACTTGCAGTACATCACCTTTGTTCAGTACCACGTTGTCGTCGATTGGCATCTCAATCTGGCTGCGGATCACGCGGTTTAAGAAACAACCGTGATCGGTCAGCTTCAGCTGTGCCAGGCGGCGGCCGACGGCGTTATGGTTTTTCACCACAATCTCTTCGGTGACGATACGCATGTCGAGCAGATCGCGGTCGAACACCTCTTTGCCGTTACGGAAACTGGGGTCGAGGCGGGCGTGGGCATCAGGGTAGCCTACCAGTGCGATATCATCGCCCATCTGCAATACGGCGTCTCCGTCCGGGTTTGCCAGAATACCGTTACGGCGGATACGTTCGATGTAACAACCTGTCTGGCGGTAAATACCCAGCTCGCGCAGGTTTTTACCGTCGGCCCAGGCAACCAGCTCTGGCCCCACGCGATAAGCGCGAATCACCGGGAGATAGACTTTACGTTTGCTGTCGGTGTCCAGACCGCGCTCGCGGGCGATTTGCTGCGCGCTGGTCTGTAAATCCTGGTGCTGGAGTTTTGGCAGGTAACGCGCGCCAACAATCAGGCTCACCAGACCAATCAGATAGGTCAGGGCATAGCCCAGGCTCAGATGATCGAGTGCGGTTGAAAGGGAATCGCCTGCCATTCCGGAGTGGCGAAGGGTATCGCCCGCACCGACCAGCACAGGCGTTGAGGTCATGGAGCCTGCCAGCATCCCGGCCGTTAAACCGATATCCCAGCCAAACAGTTTACCCAGGCCTAACGCAATCAATAGCGCACTGCCGACCATCACCAAAGCCAGCATCAGGTAATTCTTACCGTCGCGGAAGAAAATTGAAAAAAAGTTCGGGCCTGCTTCCACGCCAACACAAAAAATAAACAGCATAAAGCCTAAGTTGAGCGCGTCCGTGTTAATGCTGAAATGTTGCTGACCTAATAATAAAGAAACGACTAAAACGCCAATCGAATTACCAAGTTGAACTGAGCCCAGGCGTAATTTACCCAGGCAAAGGCCCAGTGCCAGTACCACAAATAATAACAGGATGTAATTCCCGTTTAACAAGTCTGCGACGTTTATATTCACGGAGGCTAACTTCTTGTTTACCAGTAAGTTGTTGAATGAAGAGGCTATTTGGGCTACTGTTTTGAGCGTCAGGGAAAAATCCTAAATCCCATACACCCTTAATTAATTCCGTAAAACAATCGCCGCGGGTTAGTTTAATCGTATTAGCGATCGGCGGCTACCTATTATCGCATTACCCTGTGCGGGCTTCGGCAAGGATTGCCACACTGCTTTATCTGACTGGGCGTCCACTGGACGAAAGTGTATTTGATAGAGAAGAAGTCAGGAGGATAGTTTGAACATTAAACGAAACTGGGCGGGCGTGATCAGCTGTTTTTTGTTGTTCACGGTGGTTTGCCTGTCTTTGGCCTTTAATGTGAAAGGGGCATTCAGGGCCTCAGGCCATCCGGAACTGGGTTTGCTCTTCTTCACCCTCCCTGGGGCGGCGGCCAGTTTTCTCTCTCGCCGGGGAGAGGTGGTCAGGCCGTTGCTAGGGGCGATGCTGGCAGCGCCATTGTGCCTGTTGCTGATGCGTCTGCTGTTTGTCACGACAAGAAGCTTTTGGCAGGAGCTGGCCTGGTTACTGAGCGGGGTTTTCTGGTGTGCGTTGGGCGCGCTGTGTTTCTTGTTCGTTCGTAGCCTGATGCGTCAGCGGCGTCACCACAAATAAAAACGCCCTCGCGTTGAGGGCGTCATACCATTACTGAGCGGCGAACAGGCCCAGGTTTTCTTTGGCGTAGGCTTCGAAATCGGTGCAGCCGCCAATGTGTTTCTGATCGAGGAAAATCTGCGGTACGGTTTCAACCGGTTTACCCACGGTTTTTTCCAGATCGGCTTTGCTGATCCCTTCCGCATGGATATCCACATAACGGAAGTTGAAGTCATCACGCTCTTCGGTCAGTTTTTCTGCCAGTTCTTTAGCGCGCACACAGTAAGGGCATCCTGGACGACCAAAAATTACTGCAAACATTTCTCTCTCCTCAAAAAACAAGCCTGACGGCGAATGATGCTTATATTGCACGATAACCAGCCGGAATGAAAAGAAGGTTTCACCTGTCGCTTTAATATCTTCAGGCTATGTTTGGCCAATTACATGCCCGGTATCTTTGCCTATACTGGCTGCCATACCGCGTACAGACCGACCAAAGAGAGACACCATGACGCCAACGATTGACCTGCTGCGTTCCCACCGCTCCATTCGCCATTTCACTGATGAACCCATTACTCAGGCGCAACGCGAGGCGATCCTCGACAGCGCAAGAGGCACCTCCAGCTCCAGTTTTTTGCAGTGCTCCAGTATTATTCGCATCACCGACGTGGAACTGCGTGAGCAACTGGTCACCCTGACGGGCGGGCAGAAGCACGTTGCCCAGGCGGCAGAATTCTGGGTTTTCTGCGCTGACTTTAACCGCCACCTGCAAATCTGTCCGGAGGCCGAGCTGGGCCTTGCTGAACAGCTGTTGCTGGGTGTGGTGGATACCGCACTGATGGCGCAAAACGCGCTGACGGCGGCAGAGTCTTTAGGGCTTGGCGGCGTGTACATCGGCGGCCTGCGCAACAACATTGAGGCCGTTACTGAACTGCTGCATCTGCCAAAACATGTGTTACCGCTGTTTGGCCTGTGTCTTGGCTGGCCGGCTGATAACCCGGATGTGAAGCCGCGTTTGCCTGCGGCGATGATCATGCATGAAAACCGCTACCAGCCTGTCGCTCAGGACGTGCTGGCGCAATACGATGAAGAGCTGGCGCACTACTACATGACGCGTGGCAGCAATACGCGCCGTGATACCTGGAGCGACCACATTCGCCGTACCATCATCAAAGAAAACCGCCCGTTTATACTCGATTATCTGCATAAACAGGGTTGGGCGACGCGCTAGTTCATTCATCCTGCGCCTCTCTGCTGCAATACACGTCATCCTTCAGGCTGCCTTGATTCAACTTGAAGGATTTTGTGTATATGATACGCAGGCTTTTCCCATGTCTTTAGAGAGGTGCAGGGTGAAAATTGCCATTTTGTCCCGGGATGGAACGCTCTATTCATGTAAACGCCTGCGAGAAGCAGCGTCAACGCGCGGCCATCAGGTTGAAATCCTCGATCCGCTGTCCTGTTATATGAACATCGATCCGGCGGCGTCGTCCATTCACTATAAAGGCCGTCAGCTCCCGCTTTTCGATGCAGTGATCCCGCGCATTGGATCTCAGATTACCTATTACGGCACCGCCGCGCTTCGCCAGTTCGAAATGCTCGGCAGCTATCCGCTTAACGAATCCGTCGCGATTTCCCGCGCCCGCGATAAACTGCGTTCTCTGCAACTGTTGGCCCGTCAGGGCATCGATCTGCCCGTTACCGGGATAGCCCATATGCCGGACGATACCAGCGACCTGATCGACATGGTGGGCGGCGCACCGTTGGTGATCAAACTGGTGGAAGGTACCCAGGGTATTGGCGTGGTGTTGGCCGAAACGCGGCAGGCGGCGGAAAGCGTAATTGATGCGTTTCGCGGCCTCAATGCACATATCCTGGTGCAGGAATATATTGAAGAAGCCAAAGGGTGCGACATCCGCTGTCTGGTGGTGGGTGATGAAGTGGTTGCGGCCATCGAGCGGCAGGCGAAAAACGGCGATTTCCGTTCTAACCTGCACCGTGGTGGCGTGGCGCGGGTCGCCAACATCAGCGAGCGTGAGCGTGAAATAGCCGTTAAAGCCGCGCAGACGTTAGGTCTGGACGTGGCGGGTGTCGATATTCTGCGTGCATCCCGCGGCCCGCTGGTGATGGAAGTGAATGCCTCTCCCGGGCTTGAGGGTATTGAAAAAACCACCGGCATTGATATCGCCGGGAAAATGATCGCCTGGATCGAACGCCACGCGACCCCTGGGTATTGCCTGAAAACGGGCGGTTAAATGGATTAGCGCGCACTTTTTGCGTACTCTATGCGAAGTTATTTTTTAAGAGGCTGCACAGCTATGGATTTACAGGTCGTTCCTACACTGGATACGTTACGTCAATGGCTTGATGATGCGGGTATCACGTACTTTGAGTGCGATTCTTGCCAGGCGCTGCATCTGCCGCATATGCAAAATTTCGACGGCGTGTTCGATGCCAAAATCGATCTGATCAACGACGTGATCCTTTTCTCGGCCCTTGCTGAAGTTAAACCTTCTGCACTGCTGGCGCTGGCGTCAGATCTTTCGGCGATCAATGCCAGTTCTTTGACGGTGAAGGCATTTCTCGATATTCAGGATGATAATCTGCCAAAACTGGTCGTTTGCCAGTCTTTATTTGCCGGGGCAGGGGTCTCCTTCAAGCAATTTTCCTGGTTTATGCGCCTGAGCGAAGAGCAGATTTCAATGGTCATGCTGGAAGCCAGTGCACATCATCTGCTCTATAGCAGTGAAGAGGAGTCAGAGAATAATGATGCATCTCCCAATTTTCTTCACTAGTGCTGTCTGACTTTTGCGCAGTCGCTGCCAGAGCGACTGCATAACGCCATTTTTTCTGCTGCTTTTAACCTTTCTTTAAAGAATTATTCACCTCCCCGAAGGCCATTTCGGCTTATCACGTAGACATAACCTGCATAAAAAATTGATAAAAGGCGTTTTTTCGTCTGGGCTATAGCCGGAGACACGGGCTACAGTTATTCTTGCGATGCTTAAAAAAGCGAGCGGAAGCTGCCGGGTAAAGAGGTTTCTTTTTATTTTGGGCAGAGCGACAAACTATGCATGATTATTGCATATCTTCAGATTGCACAGTTTTAGCTCGTTTGTTAACGAGCTTTCAGAAGGAATAAAGATATGATCGCCTTGAATAAAAAATGGTTATCGGGTCTGGTTGCGGGTGCTCTGATGGCCGTCTCTGCCGGCACGCTCGCTGCGGAACAAAAAACGCTGCACGTTTACAACTGGTCTGACTATATTGCGCCGGACACGGTCGCCAACTTTGAAAAAGAGACCGGCATTAAAGTGGTCTACGACGTTTTCGATTCCAACGAGGTGCTGGAAGGAAAACTAATGGCGGGCAGCACCGGTTTTGACCTGGTGGTACCTTCTGCAAGCTTCCTGGAGCGCCAACTGACCGCAGGCGTCTTCCAGCCGCTGGACAAGAGTAAATTACCGAACTGGAAAAATCTCGATCCAGAAGTCCTGAAGCTGGTGGCCAAACACGACCCGGACAACAAATACGCGATGCCGTATCTGTGGGCGACCACCGGTATCGGTTTCAACGTTGATAAAGTCAAAGCGGCGCTGGGCCCGGACGTCAAGCTGGACAGCTGGGACGTGGTGCTGAAGCCGGAAAACCTTGAGAAGCTGAAAAGCTGCGGCGTCTCTTTCCTCGATGCGCCGGAAGAAATTTTCGCCACCGTCCTGAACTATCTGGGCAAAGATCCTAACAGCAGTAAGGCTGATGATTACACCGGCCCGGCGACTGACCTGCTGCTGAAACTGCGTCCAAATATTCGCTACTTCCACTCCTCTCAGTACATTAACGACCTGGCAAACGGCGACATCTGTGTCGCGATTGGCTGGGCAGGTGATGTCTGGCAGGCTGCTAACCGCGCGAAAGAGGCGAAAAACGGTGTGAATGTGTCGTACTTCATTCCGAAAGAGGGCGCTCTGGCCTTCTTTGACGTCTTCGCGATGCCGGCCGATGCCAAAAACAAAGACGAAGCGTATCAGTTCCTCAATTACCTGATGCGTCCTGACGTGATTGCTCACATCAGCGACCACGTGTACTACGCGAACGGTAATAAGGCCTCCGTGCCGCTGGTGAGCGAAGAGATCCGCAATAACCCGGCTATCTATCCGCCAGCGGATGTGTTCGCCAAGCTCTTCACCCTGAAAGTTCAGGATCCAAAAATTGACCGCGTGCGTACCCGTGCGTGGACCAAGGTGAAAAGCGGTAAATAACATTCAGCGCGTCTGATGTAAGCCGGGCAAGCAAAGCACGCCCGGCAACCGGTGCACCGAAATGGTGCGCCTGCACCATGATTTGATTTATGCCGGAGAACACCCCGTGAATGACGCTACCCCCCGCCCGCAGGCGAAAGTCCGTAAAGCGCTGACCCCGCTTCTTGAAATCCGCAACCTCACCAAATCCTTTGACGGCCAACATGCCGTAGATGATGTCAGCCTGACTATCTATAAAGGCGAAATTTTTGCCCTGCTTGGTGCATCTGGCTGCGGTAAATCCACGCTGCTGCGAATGCTGGCGGGCTTTGAGCAACCCACTGCCGGGCAGATTGTGCTCGATGGTGTCGACCTCTCCAGCGTGCCGCCGTATCAGCGCCCGATCAACATGATGTTCCAGTCTTACGCCCTGTTCCCGCATATGACGGTAGAGCAGAACATCGCGTTCGGCCTGAAGCAGGACAAACTGCCGAAAGCCGAAATTACCGCGCGTGTGGCCGAAATGCTGAGCCTTGTTCACATGCAGGAGTTCGCGAAGCGTAAACCGCATCAGCTCTCTGGCGGGCAACGTCAGCGTGTGGCGCTGGCGCGAAGCCTGGCGAAACGGCCGAAACTGCTGCTGCTCGACGAACCGATGGGCGCGCTGGATAAAAAACTGCGCGACCGGATGCAGCTCGAAGTGGTGGATATCCTCGAGCGCGTGGGCGTGACCTGCGTAATGGTGACCCACGATCAGGAAGAGGCGATGACCATGGCCGGACGTATCGCGATCATGAATCGCGGTAAATTCGTGCAGATTGGCGAGCCGGAAGAGATTTATGAACACCCGACCACCCGCTACAGCGCAGAGTTTATCGGTTCGGTCAACGTCTTCGAAGGGCTGCTGAAAGAGCGCCAGGAAGACGGGCTGGTGATTGAATCCCCGGGGCTGGTGCACCCGATTAAGGTCGACCCGGATAACTCCGTGGTGGATAACGTACCGGTGTATATCGCGTTGCGTCCTGAGAAAATTATGCTCTGTGAAGACCCGCCAGCCGATGGCTATAACTTTGCCGTAGGTGAAGTGGTGCACATTGCTTATCTGGGTGACCTCTCTATCTACCATGTCCGTTTGAAGAGTGGACAAATGCTCAGCGCCCAGTTGCAAAACGAACATCGCTATCGCAAAGGGTTGCCGACCTGGGGCGATGAAGTGCGTCTTTGCTGGGATGCGGATAGCTGCGTCGTACTGACGGTATAAGGAGCGGACAATGAGTACACTTGAACCTCCAGCCCGCGTACAAAAACCGGGTGGTTTTGCGCACGGACTGACGCGCTTTAAGATGGCGCACGGACGCAAACTGGTGATCGCCATGCCTTATATCTGGCTGATCTTGCTGTTCCTGATGCCGTTTTTGATCGTTTTCAAAATCAGCCTGGCAGAGATGGCGCGGGCGATCCCGCCTTATACCAACCTGATGGATTGGGCTGACGGGCAGCTGACGCTGACGCTGAATCTTGGCAACTTCCTGCAACTGACCGACGATCCGCTCTACTTTGAAGCGTATTTGCAGTCATTGCAGGTGGCGGCGATCTCGACGATCTGTTGCCTGTTGTTGGGTTATCCGCTCGCATGGGCGGTGGCGCACAGTAAGCCATCGACGCGTAATATTCTGCTGTTGTTGGTGATTTTACCGTCGTGGACCTCGTTCCTGATCCGCGTGTATGCGTGGATGGGGATCCTGAAAAATAACGGTGTGCTGAATAACGTCCTGATGTGGCTTGGGGTTATCGATCAGCCGCTGACCATCCTGCATACCAACCTCGCGGTCTATATCGGGATTGTCTACGCCTACCTGCCATTTATGGTGCTGCCAATTTATACGGCGCTGACGCGTATTGATTACTCGCTGGTGGAAGCCTCCCTTGATTTGGGCGCTCGTCCGCTGAAAACCTTCTTTAACGTGATTGTGCCGCTCACCAAAGGTGGGATTATTGCCGGTTCGATGCTGGTGTTTATTCCGGCGGTAGGGGAGTTTGTTATCCCTGAACTGCTCGGCGGCCCGGACAGCATCATGATTGGTCGCGTGCTGTGGCAGGAGTTCTTCAATAACCGCGACTGGCCGGTGGCGTCTGCGGTAGCGATTGTGATGTTGCTGCTGCTGATCGTGCCGATCATGTGGTTCCACAAGTACCAGCAAAAACAGATGGGGGATCACGGATGAACAATTTACCGGTAGTACGCTCCCCGTGGCGAATTCTGATCCTGGTGATCGGGTTTACCTTCCTGTATGCGCCGATGCTGATGCTGGTTATCTACTCCTTTAACAGCTCTAAGCTGGTAACGGTGTGGGCGGGCTGGTCGACGCGCTGGTACAGCGAGTTGTTCCACGATGATGCAATGATGAGCGCGGTGGGGCTGAGTCTGACCATCGCAGCGTGTGCCGCCACCATGGCTTCGATCCTCGGTACCATTGCCGCAATGGTGATGGTGCGTTTTGGTCGTTTTCGCGGGTCTAACGGCTTTGCGTTTATGATAACCGCGCCGCTGGTTATGCCGGATGTAATAACCGGCCTGTCGCTGTTACTGCTGTTCGTTGCGCTGGCTCATGCGATCGGCTGGCCTGCGGACCGTGGGATGCTGACGATCTGGCTGGCTCACGTCACCTTCTGTACCGCCTATGTGGCTGTGGTTATCTCCTCGCGTCTGCGGGAACTGGATCGTTCTATTGAAGAGGCCGCTATGGATCTTGGCGCCACGCCGCTGAAGGTGTTTTTCATCATTACCTTGCCGATGATTATGCCTGCGGTGATCTCCGGCTGGCTGCTGGCGTTTACCCTGTCTCTGGACGATCTGGTGATTGCCAGCTTCGTGTCCGGGCCGGGGGCGACGACCCTGCCGATGTTGGTCTTCTCCAGCGTGCGTATGGGGGTTAACCCTGAGATTAACGCCCTGGCCTCTATTATCCTCGGTGTGGTCGGCGTTGTCGGTTTTATCGCCTGGTATCTGATGGCGCGTGCTGAAAAACAACGCGTGCGTGATATCCAGCGTGCAAGACGCGGCTGAAGCATTTAAAATTTCCAGTGAAGTGCCGCGCGTGTCGCGGCACTGTTTTTCAGGGAAGTAAAACATTGGGATTCTTTAAAAAATCACGTCAAACGCACGCCCGTCTTAACGTTCCTGCGCTGGTGCAGGTGGCGGCGCTCGCCATTATTATGATCCGCTGTCTGGATGTGCTGATGATTCTGAATACGCTGGGTGCGCGGGGTATTGGTGAATTCATTCACCGTAGCGTGCAGACGTGGAATCTGACGCTGGTCTTTATGAGCAGCCTGGTGCTGGTGTTTGTTGAGATTTACTGTGCGTTTTCTCTGGTTAAAGGGCGTAACTGGGCGCGCTGGGTTTACCTGCTGACGCAGGTTGTGGCCACGGGTTACCTGTGGGCGGCTTCTCTGGGGTATGGCTACCCGGAACTGTTCAGTATTGCAGGGGAATCCAAACGTGAGATTTTGCGCTCGCTGGTGATGCAAAAACTGCCGGATGCGCTGGTGCTGTTCTTGTTGTATGTGCCGGCTTCCAGCCGACGGTTTTTCCGCCTGCAATAATGTGTATAATCGCAGCCCTCGTTATTCTTAAGGTTTTCATATGCAGTGCGCACTCTATGACGCGGGTCGCTGTCGCTCCTGTCAGTGGATAGAACAGCCCGTCTCGCAACAACTCACCGCCAAAATGACCGATTTACAACAGCTGCTGGCTGAACACGCGGTGGGCGAGTGGTGCGCACCGGTCAGTGGGCCTGAGCAAGGGTTTCGCAATAAAGCCAAAATGGTGGTCAGCGGCAGCGTCGAAAAACCGCTGCTGGGGATGCTGCACCGCGACGGCACGCCGGAAGATTTGACCGATTGTCCGCTCTATCCTGCTTCGTTTGAACCCGTTTTCACCGCGCTGGAGCCTTTTATTGCCCGCGCGGGGTTAACGCCCTATAACGTGGCCCGCAAACGCGGCGAGCTGAAATACCTCTTACTCACCGAAAGCCAGCGCGATGGCGGCATGATGCTGCGTTTTGTGCTGCGCTCAGAAGCCAAGCTGGAACAGCTGCGCACGGCGCTGCCGTGGCTTCAGAAACAGTTACCGCAGCTTAAGGTGATTACGGCAAATATTCAGCCGGTGCATATGGCAATTATGGAAGGGGACAAAGAGATCTTCTTCACCGAGCAGCACGCACTGGCCGAAAGCTTTAATGATGTGCCGCTGTGGATCCGCCCGCAGAGCTTCTTCCAGACTAACCCGGTAGTGGCGAGTGCCCTGTATGCCACCGCCCGCGACTGGGTGCGGGCGCTGAACATCAAGCATATGTGGGATCTGTTCTGCGGGGTCGGCGGGTTTGGCCTGCACTGCGCCACGCCAGAAATGACGCTGACTGGGATTGAGATCTCCGCTGAGGCTATAGCCTGCGCAACGCAATCGGCGGCCGAGCTTGGGTTAACGAATCTTCATTTCCAGGCACTGGATTCCACGCAGTTTGCCACCGGTCAGGGCAACGTGCCGGAGCTGGTACTGGTGAATCCTCCGCGTCGTGGCATCGGTAAAGCGTTGTGCGACTACCTGAGCCAGATGGCACCGGATTACATTGTCTATTCCAGCTGCAACGCGCAGACCATGGCGAAAGACATTGCACATCTGCCGGGTTACCGCGTTGAACGCGTTCAGCTTTTCGATATGTTCCCGCACACTGCGCATTATGAAGTGCTGACGTTGCTCGTTAAATCTTAAACAAAATGTGAACTCTTCCACCCCGCGAAATCAGGTAAGCTTAAGTCATCAGAATTAAAGAAAGGCTTACCGATGAAGCAGATCCTGCTGGTGGAAGATGACCACGATATCGCCGCGCTCCTGCGCCTGAATCTGGAAGACGAAGGTTACGCCATTACCCACGAGCCGGACGGTGGCAAGGCGTTGCTGCGCCTGGAGCAAACGCCGTGGGATGCCGTTATCCTCGACCTGATGCTCCCGACGGTCGACGGCCTCGAGATTTGCCGCCGCATTCGTCAGATGACCCGCTACCTGCCCATTATTATTATCAGCGCCCGCAGCAGTGAAACCGATCGTATTACCGGGCTTGAAACCGGGGCGGATGACTATCTTGCTAAACCGTTTTCGGTGCAGGAACTGATTGCGCGCATTAAAGCGCTGTTCCGCCGCCAGCAGGCGATGGGGCAGGCGCAAACCGCAGGCAACATTCAGGCGCACGGCCTGACGCTCGATCCGCTCAGCCGCAGTGTGCGTCTGCACGGGCAGGAGGTCGATCTCACACCACGCGAATTCGAGCTGCTGTACTTTTTTGCCCGCCACCCGGGGGAGGTTTTCTCGCGTCTGGCGTTGCTGGAGCAGGTCTGGGGTTATCAGCACGAAGGCTACGAGCATACCGTCAACACCCATATCAACCGCCTGCGGATCAAGATTGAAAAAGATGCCGCAGAGCCGGAGATCATCCGGACCGTCTGGGGCAAAGGCTATAAATTTGCGGAGCTGAATGATGATGCGACGTTTTAGCCTGGGCCAGCGCCTGACGCTGCTGTTTATTTTGCTCTTGCTGCTTTGTGCGGCGGTGGCCTGTCTGGTGCAAATGTACAGTAGCCAGCAATATGGCAACTCCATGGTTCAGCGTCTTTCCAGCGGCCTGGCACAACAGATTGTGCAGCGTGAACCGATTCTGGATGCGCAGGGCAGGGTTGACCGCCGGGCGCTGAAACCCCTGTTTGACCGGCTAATGACCTTTAACCCAAGCGTTGAGCTGTATGTGGTTTCACCTGAGGGCGAACTACTGGCAGACGCCGCACCTGCGGGGCATATTCAGCGGCAAAAAATCGACATCGCCCCTGTGCAAACCTTCCTTAGCGGGGCCGTGATGCCGGTGTATGGCGATGATCCGCGCAGTACCGATAAACAGAAAGTCTTCAGTGCGGTGCCGCTACGTCAGGATGGGGAGTTACGCGGGTATCTGTACATTATCTTGCAGGGCGAAGAGTCAAACATTCTGGCGGATATCGCCTGGCATAAGGCGTTGTGGAGCACAGCGCTGTGGTCGTTGCTGCTGGTGGCGCTGTTTGGCCTGCTGGCGGGGTTACTGGTCTGGTTTTGGGTCACGCGCCCGGTGAAGCGCCTGACGGCGGAAGTGACCGGGCTTGAGCAAGACAGTATCAGCGCGATTAAACAGCTTGCTGCACAGCCGCTGGCGTCCGCCACGGGGGATGAAGTGGCGACACTGCGCAATACCTTTATCGAGCTGGCACGCAAAATCACTTCCCAGTGGGATCAACTGGCCGACAGCGACCGCCAGCGTCGGGAATTTATCGCCAATATTTCCCATGATTTACGCACGCCGCTGACCTCACTCCTGGGCTACCTGGAAACGTTGTCGCTGAAATCCGCCACCCTGACTCCGCAGGAGCATCAGCAGTATCTGACGACCGCGTTGCGCCAGGGACAAAAGGTGCGCCATCTCTCTCAGCAGCTGTTTGAACTGGCGCGTCTGGAACATGGCGGCATCAAACCGCAGCGCGAGCGTTTTGCCATGGGAGAGCTGATTTCCGATGTCGCGCAAAAGTTTGAGCTGACAGCGCGTACCCGGGCGCTTCAGCTGCATATTGATGTGCCTGGTCCCTTGCCACTGGTGAATGCCGACGTGTCGATGATTGAGCGGGTGGTGACCAATCTGCTGGATAACGCTATCCGCCATACGCCAACGGGCGGGGAAATTCGTCTGGCGGTATGGCAAGAAGATGAGCAGTTGCAGGTTGAAGTGGCGGATAGCGGCATGGGTGTGGATGCAGCGTTGCGTGACGATCTGTTTGTGCGGCCTTCGGCGTTAAACACGCAGGCGTCGCGGGATAACCGTGGCGGTCTGGGGTTGTTGATTGTGAAGCGGATGCTGGAGCTGCACGGCGGTGGGATCCGGCTGATGGATTCGGTGAGTGGGGCGCGTTTTCGTTTCTTTGTGCCCTTATAGAGTTGCCGGATGGCGCTGCGCTTATCCGGCCTGGAATTCCCCCCACAGGCCGGGTAAGGCGAAGCCGTCACCCGGCAAAAACGATTACTGCGGGAACCACTGATCGCTGATTTTCTGGTAGGTGCCGTCAGCTTTAATCGCTTTCAGGGCGCCGTTCAGTTTTTCCAGCAACGCTTTGTTATCCGGGCGAACCGCGATACCCAGACCGGTGCCGAAGTACTGTGGATCGGTCACTTTCTCGGTTGCTGTACCCAGCTGCGGGTTGGTTTTCAGCCACTCGTTCACCACGGCGGTGTCACCGAACACGCCATCAATACGGCCATTTTTCAGGTCGATAATCGCATTCTGGTAACTGTCATAGGCCACGGTTTTCACTTCCGGATGTTTGTCCTGAAGGTATTTCTGGTGCGTGGTGCCGTTTTCCATACCAATGCGTTTGCCTTTCAGCTCGTCAAAGGATTTATAAGCGCCTTTCTTCGCAATCACCACAGCGGAGTTCGCGTAGTACGGGTCGGTGAAGGAAACCTGCTTGCTACGCTCTGGCGTGATATCCATACCGGAGATCACCGCGTCGTATTTTTTGAATTTCAGAGACGGGATCAGGCTGTCAAATGCGTGGTTGGTAAAAGTGCAGTCGGCCTGCATCTGTTTGCACAGCGCTTTTGCCAGGTCGATATCAAAACCGACGATCTGGTTGCTGGCATCCAGAGATTCAAAAGGTGGATAAGTGGCAGATACGCCGAAATTGATTTTATCTGCGGCTGCTGCGCCAGCGGCGAAAGTTGCCAGTAATGCGGCCAGAACTATCTTTTTCATTTTAATGCTCCCGTCTGTCAATCTGTCTTATGCGCCGTGTCTGCGGCATGGACGTACAATGCCAGTGATTGAATTTATATGCAATAAAAATGATTAAATATTATTTTATAAATAAAAAAAGACGGGCAGTGTTTAGACTTGCCCGTCTTCTTAATATGTGATTATGCAAAAACTGATTTAACTGCGACGTTCAAACGCCAGCGCTTTACGCTCGATTAAACGCATCATCAGCGTCAGCAGACCATTCACCACCAGATACACCAGACCCGCGGCGCCGAACACCATCACATCGTAGGTGCGTCCATACAGAAGCTGCCCGTGGCCCATCACTTCCATCAGCGTAATGGTGTAGGCCAGAGAAGTACTCTTGAACACCAGCACCACTTCGTTGGAATACGATGAGAGAGCACGTTTAAACGCATACGGCAGCAGGATTGCCAGCGTGTCTTTCTTGCTCATCCCCAGCGCGCCGCAGGACTGCCATTGTCCTTCCGGGATCGCGCGGATCGCACCGTAAAACAGCTGCGTAGTATAGGCCGCACTGTTCAGCGAGAGGGCAATCAGGGCGCACAGCCACGGCTCGGAGAGCAGATGCCAGATAACCGGGTAGTTCTGCAATGACGGGAACTGCCCTGGCCCGTAGTAAATCAGGAAGATCTGCACCAGCAGCGGCGTACCGGTAAACAGGGTGATATAGCCGCGCACAATCCACACCAGCACAGGCGTTTTCAGCGTCAGGATGATGGTAAAAACAAGTGCCAGGATCAGCGCCACGATGATGGACGCCACGGTCAGCGTCAGGCTGGTGTGCAGCCCTTTCATCAGCTCGGGTAAATACTCAAGCATCAGCCTGGTCTCCGTTCAAAACGCGTTGCACGCAGGTCAATACGCTTAAGGATGTACTGACTCAGCAACGTGATCACCAGGTAGATAGCCGCGGCCACAATGTACCAGGTAAATGGCTCCTGGGTGCGGGTCGCGATACTTTTGGTTTGCAGCATCAGGTCGTTCACGCTGATAAGGCTTACCAGCGCCGTATCTTTCAGCAGAACCAGCCACTGATTGCCCAGCCCCGGCAGGGCATGGCGCCACATCTGCGGCATGACCAGACGGAAGAAGATGGCGGCTTTCGACAACCCCAGCGCCTGGCCGGATTCCCACTGCCCCTGAGGCACCGCTTTCAGCGCGCCGCGCAGGGTCTGCGAAGCATAGGCTGAGTAGAGCAGGGAAAGCGCGATCACGCCGCACAGGAACGGGCTGACGTCAAAATTCTCAATCTGCATCTGAATCGGGATCTGTACCACACCAAGATTGATGGTGAAGCCGTCAGACAGCATCAGCAGCAGCTGCGAGGAGCCGAAATAGATGAACAGGACCACCAGAATCTCGGGTAGCCCACGCAGCACGGTTACCAGCGCTGAGCCCGTCCAGGCGACAGGGAGCCATTTAGCTGATTCCCACACCGCGAAGAACATCGCCAGCACCAGGCCGATAATGAGTGCACAAACGGCAAGGCCGACGGTCATCCCGGCGGCGCTTGCTAAAGGAAAAATTTCATTCATCAGGAATTACTTCTGGAACCATTTTTTGTAGATGGTTTCGTAAGTGCCGTCTTTTTTCACTTTCTCCAGAGCGGCGTTGAATTTCTGCTGCAATTCGGTGTTGCCCTGACGAACCGCGATACCCAGGCCGGTGCCGAAGTAATCTTTATCCGTCACTTTGTCGCCCACAGCGGCCAGCTTGTCGTTCGCCTTCAGCCACTCGGTCACCACTGCGGTGTCACCAAATACGCCATCGATACGACCGTTTTGCAGATCCAGCTTCGCATTCTGATAGCTGTCGTAAGGAACGGTGGTGATTTCCGGATGTTTATCCATGATGAATTTCTGGTGAGTTGTGCCGTTCTGCACGCCCACTTTCTTGCCTTTCAGCTGATCAACAGAGGTGTACTTCCCTTTCTGACCAATAAACAGGGCAGAGTTGTCATAGTAAGGGGTTGAGAACAGAACCTGTTTTTCACGCTCCGGGGTGATGTCCATACCTGCCATTACGGCATCAATACGGCGGAACTTCAGGCTTGGGATCAGGCTGTCGAACGCCTGGTTGCTGAAGGTACAGGTTGCATCGATCTCTTTACACAGGGCGTTAGCCAGATCGACATCAAAGCCAACAATTTTGTTGTTCGCATCGATGGATTCAAACGGAGGATAAGACGCTTCGGTAGCGAAACGGATAGTCTGGGCTGCGGTAGCGGAAAGGCTGACGCTCGCAAGCAGTGCTGCAATCAATACTTTTTTCATTATCATTTTCCCTAACACATCAGTGAGATAAGTAATTTTTAAAGGCATCGGTTTGCGGATTTGTGAAGCAGCTTGCATCGCCTTGTTCGACGATAAATCCGTTTTCCATGTAGACCACGCGGCTGGCGGTTTTACGCGCCACTTCCACTTCATGGGTTACGATAACCTGCGTAATGTTGGTTTCCGCCAGCTCACGAATAATGCTCACGATCTGGGCTGTGATTTCCGGGTCGAGTGCCGCCGTCGGCTCATCAAACAGCAGCACGGCCGGCTCCATCATCAGGGCGCGGGCAATGGCCACACGCTGCTGCTGACCGCCGGAAAGGTGCAGCGGATAACGATCGCTGTAAGGCTTAAGACGCAGACGTTCCAGCAATTTTTCGGCACGAGCCATCGCCTGATCTTTGCTTAAACCGAGCACGCGACAAGGCGCTTCAATCAGGTTTTGCAGTACGGTCAGGTGCGGCCAAAGATTATATTGCTGAAATACCATACCCACGTTCTGACGCAGTTCACGAATGGCTTTATCAGACGGCGTTTTCGCGAAATCAAAGTGGTTACCGGCAATTGCCAGCGTACCTGAACGAGGCATTTCAAGCAGATTGAGGACACGCAGAAGGGAGCTTTTGCCTGCGCCGCTTGGGCCGAGCAAAACCAGCGTTTCGCCCTCGGGGCAGTTCAGCGTGATGTCGAACAGCGCCTGGTGTGCGCCGTAGAAGCAGTTAATGCCGTTTAGTTTAATACTCATCGGGGCAGTCTTTACTCATCCAGGCAATCTATAGCAATTGAGGCCGCAGATAGTACCGTTGACAGAATAGTTATGCAATATTTATGCGTTAAAAGTTAAATATAACCCGTAATACCTTCTAAACATAGCACAAAATAGCGAAGGGCAATGGCGGCGAGTATAAATGTCGGCATTCCGCATGAAATGCCGCACATTTTACGGGGTTAACAATTTTGTAACGGATGGTTTAGCGGTTCTCAATCGACTGGCGCAGCGTGCCTGCCGGGGCATGAACACTGCCTCCCACGTAGCGTACGTCGTCGATAGCCCAGCACTGTCCTTCGCGGATCATCAGCACTTCATCCTGCCAGGATTGGGTTCCCTGGGTCAGTTTCACGCGCAGAGGAATGTTTCGCGCATCGGTATTAGGAATGGTGGATGCGCTGGCAACTTCGGCGCTGTCAGGGAGCGTTGCGCGGCTGGAGAACGGATCGTCTTTCAGCAACGTATTATGCTGTGGATCGCGACTTGCATCATTCAGCAGTTTCGCCAGACCATCGCTCAGATACGGGCGCAGTGCGGTAATGTCGTTACTGCGGTGCTGAATACGATAATCATAGAACTGCTGCGCCACGGCATCCGGACCACCGTCTATGCAGGGGCCGCTGCGTGTTCCGATATCCTTAAAAGCCGGTGTAACCGTCGTGGTGCAGGCGCTGAGCACCAGCGCGCATGGCACTAAAAGCGTTAAAGCAGAGTAGCGCATGTTGATTTCCTTATTTATTAACTATCCTTTCAATCATAGCGTAACGAACCGATAATGCTGGCTGAGTAGCACGCTAAGGCATTGAACGCTAAAGAAGGAGAGAAACGATGCTGTTTTCAACAACGCCAACCCTGGAAGGGCAGCCGATTATCGAGTATTGCGGCGTGGTAACGGGCGAAGCCATCCTGGGCGCGAATATCTTCCGCGACTTTTTTGCCGGTATCCGCGACATCGTCGGCGGGCGCTCTGGCGCGTATGAAAAAGAGCTGCGTAAAGCGCGCGAAATCGCGTTCAAAGAGCTGGGCGAGCAGGCCAAAGCGTTGGGCGCTGATGCGGTTGTCGGGATTGATATCGACTACGAAACGGTGGGCAAAGATGCCAGTATGCTGATGGTGAGCGTCAGCGGCACGGCGGTGAAAACCCGTCGATGAAGCGTTTGCTCTTCACGCTCCTGCTGGCGCTGTTGCTGGCAGGGTGTGCCACTGAAAAAGGGATAGTCGATAAAGGCGCATACGAGCTGGATACCCGTCATCAGGCACAGGCGGCGTATCCGCGTATTAAGGTGCTGGTTATTCACTACACCGCCGATGATTTTGACAGCTCGCTGGCAACACTGACGGATAAAAACGTCAGCTCACATTATTTAATCCCCGCACGACCCCCCGCACCTGACGGTAAACCGCGTATCTGGCAACTAGTGCCGGAGAGTGAGCTTGCCTGGCACGCGGGTATCAGTTTCTGGCGCGGCACAAACCGTATAAATGATACCTCTGTGGGGATTGAGCTGGAAAACCGCGGCTGGAAAAAAACGGGCGGAGATAAAACGTTCACCCCGTTTGAACCGGCACAAATTGCCGCGCTTATCCCGCTTGCCAAAGACATTATTGCCCGTTACCACATCAAACCGGAAAACGTGGTCGCGCACTCCGATATCGCCCCACAGCGAAAAGACGACCCAGGCCCGCTGTTCCCGTGGCGTGAACTTGCGCAGCAGGGAATTGGCGCATGGCCCGATCCGGCGCGCGTGGCGTTCTATATCAATGGGCGGCCACCTTCTCAGCCAGTGGAAACTGCCGTGTTGCTGGATTTACTCGCGCGTTATGGTTATGACGTCCCGGAAAATATTACCCAGGCACAACAAAAGCGAGTGATTACCGTATTTCAGATGCATTTCCGCCCGCAACGGTGGGATGGTGTTGCTGATATAGAAACAATGGCCATTGCCGAAGCACTTTTAGAGAAATACGGGCAGGGGTGATCCTTCGGTATCACCCGAATACTTAGGCTTTTCCATGTTTTGCTTGAGATTAATCTTAAGTTCAATCTCAATTAATTTATAGTTAATTGACTTAAAAGTACCCGCGTTTAATATAGACACATAGCTTGCTAAGCATCTTCAGGGATTACGTTAATACTGATTATCTATATTCAGAAACTGATCCTGGTTTTGATTCAATAATGCGCCGGGTAATTTAATTCACGGGCGTGCGTTCTCTATATTATTAATTTAATCATCTTAAACGGGTATAACAATGTTAAGCATTTACGGTAAAAAACTGCGTCCGCACGATGAAATGGAAGCCATTATTTCTGCAACGTCTTGTTATAATGAAAAAACGTTAAAGAAATGGCAAAAAATATCAACGGCAGACTCTGAATATATACATGTTATTGTCAGCGGGGAAGTTGAGTTCCGCCGTGTATCTGACGAGTTGTGCGTGTTTACCTTACAAGGGCAGTGCATTTTTGGTCTGTCAGCTATTTTCTATAACTCTTCTCATATGTACGCTCTGGTGCGTGCAAATACAGTGGTTCGCTCTATCAAAAAGGACGATTTTGCACGTCTGATGACAGAGAAAAATCTATGGCCTGAACTCACCAAGATCCTCTCCTGGTATATCTGTTTGTTGAGTAAGCGCGATGACGTGCTGGTTGCCCGCAGTGCTTATTCTGTTGTCCGCGAATTTTTACTTGAGATCAATGAGCTCATTGTTCACCATCAACGCGATATCAACGTTTACGATTACATTCAGGAATACACCAATCTGGCACGCAGTACCATTATTAAAATCCTTTCCGATCTGAAAAAAGGTCAATATATTGTTATTGATAAAGGTCGTCTTATTAACATGACGGCGCTGCCGGAAAAATATTGATTACTCCAGCCGGTCTCCTTTTTCACTTACAGGAGATCGCGCATTATCTTTATGGATCAAACTACTTTGTGAATTATCCTGCGTTTCGTCTACCGGCGGCGCGGGAGTTTTGCCTTGAGCATAATCTTGTGCTTGTTCTTTTAATGCCTGCTTAAATAATTCTGTTAACGATGTATCATCCCCAACTGTATTTGCGGGCGCGTCGTCATGTGCTTCTGTGCCTGGTAGCGTATCTCGCGAGGTATCATGCGGCGGCTCGCTGTCTGGTGCCTGTTGCCAGTCAGCATCATCGCTGCTAATCGGAAGATCCTGCATGGCAGGGATATCGGCCTGCACGGATGCTGGTTTCGGGTGCGGATGCGGGAACGGTTTGCTCACGTAAACGTAGTGCATATCCGAAAGCTGCGTTTCTGGTTTAGCGACGCTCACTTTTACAGGTTCGGGGGCTGGGTGTCGCAAATTCCAGTAAATATGCGCGTACAGCCCCGCCATCAGCATGGCGCAGAGTCCCAGCATCCACAACAAAGTGTTGTTAAACACTTTTTTCAGGCTGGGAATACGGTACGAAAACCAGACCGCCTCCCCGGAGGTGTAGCTGCGCTGGGCAGCAAGACAAATAGTAGACATTAGGAATGCTTCTCCTGGTTTTTCGCGTCCGATGTTGAATGAGAGGCCTGGATCTGTACGCTCGGCGTGGATTTGGTGTCGAGCATCAATTGCATCAACGTATCCTCACCAGGAATACCGTCCACATGGAGATTCATTTTTTTCTGGTATTCACGGGTGCGTTTCATCATTTCCGCAGTCCAGGTTTGCGAATGGGTTTCAGGCTGGCCCAGTACCAGGCTTAGCTGCTGATCGAGCCAGGCCATGTCTTTACCGTCACTGGCGGCACTGATGGCATCTTTACCTTCCGGTGTCAGACGGTGCAGCTGCGTGTAGTTGCCGGTCGCATGTTGATTAAACCAGTTGCGGCTCACCTGCCAGGTGCGGTTATTCATCAGCAGATCGAGAGAGTTCTCTCCGACACGAGCAACCACCGCATAGTTGAGATGATTGCCGGTTTTCAGTTCACTGACCCACGGATAACCTTCGCTGGCCAGCGTTTCCGGTGACGCGCTCCCTTGTTTACACATCAGGTTCACTTTCGCCGCGTTCTGACACAGAGCGTCATCCGCCGAGGCGTCATAACCCCACATCTGATAAAGCTGATGCATCGCATCCTGCTGATTAACCATTTCGTTGTCGATAACCGGCACGACGGGTGCCTGAGCTTTCGGCATTGGGTGTTTCCAGCTAACGGGAACCGGCAGTTGAATCGGCAGTCTTGCATTCACCGAGGCAGTCAAATACCAGCCGCAGGCGGCGAATAGCACAGAGGCGAACAACCCCACTGTAGCCAGGTGCTTCCCGTGTTTTTTCGCGGGCAGGATCTCGCCAGCCGCCAGGCGTAAGTGACGTGGGCTAACCTGCGCTGCGCGTTCCGTCCAGGCGGCGAGCATCGACAGGTGCGCCAGCGCATTCAGCTCAGTGATATTTCCTTTGGTCAGGGCGTGCAGTTTACGCACCCGTGCAGGGGTTAACGGTGACGTTTCGCACCCATGCTCTTCACACTGTGCCTGAACATAGCCGAGCGTTTCGCGGCAGGTCAGCGGGCGGATAATGTGATGCGTATGAATAGACTCGCGCAGTTCAGGCTGTTGCATCAGCGCCGTTTTCTGAGCCGCTGTGCCCATCAGCACAATGGACAAGCGAAAATCCAGCTCCTGGGCGCGAGTGAGTAACATCCCCAGCACTTCCCGGCAGCTCTCTTTCATCGCTTCGGTGTGGGCAATGGTCAGAACTTTAGCTTTTGCTTTCCGCGATGACGGCTCCTCCAGCCACCGATGCAGCACGGCATCCACCGCCTGAATACGGCTTTTGCCCGCTTTCGTTTCCGGGTTGAGTTTGTACAGCAGGCTACTGGCACTCAGTTTTGGAAACGCATTGATGGCCAGCACGGTGTTGTTCACTGTTTTCAGCGCGTCGCTGAAGTGGCCCAGGAGATGTGCGTCGTCGCTAAAGAGCCCCGTAATTCCCGCCTTCTGGGATTTCTCTTTCAGCAGGTTGAACACGTCCTGATGATAAGGCACGAGAAAATCCCCGGACAGTCGGGTGATCTTCCGGAAGGGCGGATTTTTAAAATTAAAGTGGCTCTGATACATAACGACTTACCGTCTCTGATTAGGAATAGCAACAGTACGGAAAAGTAAGGTAACGGATCAGAATGGTCAATTTGCAAACAGAGTAAAAATAACCTGATGGCAAGCTCTAACATCTGGATTTTATACGGTCAATATTTTTCTTAATGAAAGTTAACAGCTAAGTCAGTGGTTGTATTTATAGCGTGTCATTACTATTTGCTCACATATTGGCGTAGTACGACGCTGCTTATTTTCGCTTAGCTAAAGGCCAGATGAAAAATGAGGTTCTCATTTCTGTCACGGTGGATAACGCCCTGTATTATGTTTGCGCTGTTAATTTTCTGCGGCCAGCAAGGGTATCTGACGTTTAAAGATTATAAAAAAGTTACGAATAAGTTGGCGAATTCAGATAAACAGCCGCTGGAAAAAAAGCGCGAAGAAAAGACCTTCACACTTTTTACGGCGGCAGCACGTCAGAATAACGCTCAGGAAGCTGTGAAAACTCCGCTGGCGGCGGAGATCGAGGGGATCGTAAGCAGTGACGACGCCTGGTTGTCCTTTGCGGTCATCAAGACGCCGGAGGGACAGAGAAGCTACCGTGAAGGTGAGCTTCTGGGCGGATTTAACGATGCATTTATTCAGGAAATAAATAAAGACAATGTGGTGGTTAATTATGAAGGTGCTACACAGGTACTGGCATTAAAAGATCCCGCTTACTTTAAGGGTGACGTTAATAGCACCCCGGTAACCAAATCGACAAAAGATGCAGGCGCAGACAGTTTGCATCTGAATGATTATCTGGTGTTGAAACCGGTAATCGAACAGGGCCAACTGGAAGGCTACAACATCAACCCAAGGAATGCCTCTCCCTTCTATAGCCATTCAGGGCTACAGAAAGGTGATGTGGCGGTAAAAGTGAATTCTGTCGATATGACCAATGCCATTGATGCCAAAGATGTCATTGCTAACTGGTCGAAAATGAAAGAAGCGGAGGTCGTCGTCAGACGCCACGCTCACCTGGAAAATATTCGGGTTAATGTTCTAAACAATTAACAAGTGTACAGACATGAAGAAATTTCCCTGGGCGTGCGTGGCGCTGACCGCATTGTCGTTATATTCAAGTTCGCTGCTTGCAGCTAACTTTAGCGCGAGCTTCAAAAACACGGATATTCGCGAATTTATCGATACCGTAGGCCGTAACTTAAACAAAACCATTCTGGTCGATCCTTCCGTTCAGGGAACGGTATCGGTCAGAACCTATAACGTACTGACGGAAGATGAGTATTACCAGTTCTTCCTGAGCGTGCTGGATCTTTACGGCCTGTCGGTCATTCCGATGGATAACGGCATGGTTAAAGTCGTGCGCTCAAGCGTTGCCCGTACAGCCGGTGCACCGCTGGCCGACAGCAAAAACCCGGGCAAAGGTGATGAGATCATCACACGCGTTGTGCGCATGGAAAACGTGCCTGTACGCGAGCTGGCTCCGTTGCTGCGCCAGCTCAACGATGCGACCGGGATCGGTAACGTGGTGCATTTCGAGCCGTCTAACGTATTGCTGTTAACCGGTAAAGCCTCGGTGGTAAATCGCCTGGTAGACCTGGTTCAGCGCGTCGATAAAGACGGCATTCAGCGCCGTGAAATTGTGCCGCTACGCTACGCCTCGGCCAAAGAGCTTTCGGATATGTTGAATAACCTCAACAACGAAGAGCAGAAAGGGCAAAACGCACCGCAACTGGCGACCAAAGTGGTGGCCGATACCGAAACCAATAGCCTGGTGATCAGCGGTTCGGAAGATGCACGAGCGCGAACCCGTTCGCTGATTGGTCAGCTCGATCGTGAGCAGAACAATGAGGGCAATACCCGCGTGTTCTACCTCAAGTATGCCAATGCCAGCAAAGTGGTTCCGGTGTTAACCGGGATCGGCGAGCAGCTGAAAGATAAGACGGGTGCGGCGAAAAGTAAAACCGCGACGACGTCTACTGACCTGAATATTACTGCCGATGAATCGACCAACTCGCTGGTGATCACTGCGCAGCCTAACGTGATGAATTCGCTTGAGAAGGTGATCGACAAACTTGATATCCGCCGTCCGCAGGTGCTGGTGGAAGCCATCATTGCCGAAGTACAGGACGGTAGCGGTATGGATCTTGGCGTGCAGTGGACCAGTAAGCACGGCGGCGTGCAGTTCGGCTCCACCGGGCTGCCTATCAGCCAGATTAAGAACGGTGTGATGAAAGGCGCAAGCTTCACCGGCCTGGCAACGGGCTTTTTTAACGGTGATTTTGGTGCGTTGCTGACGGCGCTCTCGACCGGGGCGAAAAACGACATTCTTTCTACGCCAAGCGTGGTCACGCTGGATAACAAAGAGGCGTCGTTCAACGTGGGTCAGGATGTGCCTGTTCTTTCCGGCTCGCAGACCACCAGCGGCGATAACGTCTTTAACTCCGTTGAGCGTAAAACCGTGGGTACCAAGCTTAAAATTGTGCCGCAGATCAACGATGGCGACATGATCCACCTGAAGATTGAGCAGGAAGTGTCCAGCGTGGACAACAGCGCCACGGAAGATGCCAGCCTCGGCCCGACCTTTAACACCCGTACCATCAATAACGAAGTGATGGTGCACAGTGGCCAGACGGTGGTGCTCGGGGGGCTGATGGAAAACGTCACCAAACAGTCGGTCTCCAAAGTGCCGCTGTTGGGCGATATTCCGCTGGTAGGGCAGCTGTTCCGCTACACCTCTGAGGATACCGCGAAACGCAACCTGATGGTCTTTATCCATACCACCGTGCTGCGTGATGACGACAACTACAGCGCCGCATCGAAAGAGAAATATGACCAGATCCGCGCCCGTCAGCAGCAGCGAATGGAAGAGAAAAAGCTTGGGATCGTTGAAAACAACAACACCCCTGTGCTGCCCGCTTTCCCGGTCGATAAAAGCAGCAGCGTTACGCCCGTGAAATCCACCACCACGGCTTCGCGTAATCCGTTTAAAGAGTAAGGCGGAGGTGCATCGTGGATGAACTGACTAAAGTCATGTGCAGCAGCGGCTACGCGAAGGACAACGGCGTGTTGTTTTACAACAATGACGTGTTTGTCCGGGAGGATGCGTCCGCGTTTGCCCTGCTGGAAATGCGCCGCAGGTTGGGCCGCTCTTTTACACCGGTCACACTGACGCCAGAAGCGTTTGACGAGATGCTGGCCAAAATCTGGCAGCAGAACAGCGGGGTTTCCCAACAGCTGGTGGATGACATGGATGCAGATATTGATCTCATGGCACTCACCGAGGAGATCCCGGATAACGAAGATCTGCTCGATAACGACGAAAACTCGCCGGTGATCCGCCTGATCAACGCCACTCTCGGCGAGGCGGTGAAAGACGGAGCATCGGATATTCATATCGAGACGTTCGAACGCACGCTGAGTATCCGTTTTCGTGTCGATGGCGTGCTGCGACCAGTGTTACAACCCGCCCGCAAACTCGCGCCGCTGCTGGTTTCGCGTATCAAAGTGATGTCAAAACTCGATATCGCTGAAAAACGCCTTCCGCAGGATGGCCGTATCTCCCTGCGTATTGGCCGTAAGGCGATCGACGTGCGTGTTTCTACGATTCCGTCGCAGTATGGCGAGCGCGTGGTCATGCGTTTGCTCGATAAAAGTAACCTCAAGCCGGATATCAACAAGCTCGGCCTGATTGATGAAGAGCTGGAAAAGCTAAAAGGGCTGATTGACCGCCCGCACGGCATTATCCTGGTCACCGGGCCAACGGGCTCCGGTAAAAGTACCACGTTGTACGCCATTCTTTCGGCGCTCAACGGCCATGAACGTAACATTCTGACCGTAGAAGACCCGATTGAGTATGAGCTGGAAGGGGTGGGGCAGACGCAGGTTAACCCGCGCGTGGACATGACCTTTGCCCGCGGGCTGCGCGCTATTCTGCGTCAGGACCCGGATGTGGTGATGATCGGGGAAATTCGTGACGGTGAAACCGCGCAAATTGCGGTGCAGGCGTCGCTCACCGGTCACCTGGTCATGTCTACGCTGCACACCAACAGCGCCGCAGGGGCGATTACGCGTCTGCGGGATATGGGGCTGGAGTCGTTTTTAATTGGTTCATCGTTGCTCGGTGTCATTGCCCAGCGTCTGGTGCGTCGGCTGTGTAGCCACTGCCGCACCACCAGTCCGCTGGATGACAATGAAAAAGCGCTGTTCAGCTTTATGGATACTCCGCCAAAAGCGATTTATCGCGCCGTGGGCTGTGAACATTGCCGCCAGAGTGGCTATCAGGGTCGCGCCGGTATTCATGAGTTTCTGGTGGTGGATAGCACCATGCGCCGCGCCATTCATGAAGATAAAGACGAAATGTCCATCGAAACGCAGCTCTTTAAGCAGGCTTACAGCCTGCGCGAAAACGGGTTGCTGAAGGTCATCAGCGGTGTGACCTCTCTGGAAGAGGTGATGCGCGTCACTGCTGAACGCGGAGGGGATGAGTAATGGCCTTCTACGCATGGACGGCGACGGACGCGGCAGGTAAAACACGGCGCGGTACCCAGCAGGCCGAAGGGAAAAAGCAGGTTCGCCAGTGGCTTCGCGAGCAAAAGCTCATGCCCGTCAGTATCACCGAAACCCGCGAAGCGGCGGTGACCGCAAAAGCGAAAACCGGGGCAAAACTCTCCACGCCGGTGTTGTCGATGTTTACTCGCCAGCTCTCTACGCTGGTTAACGCCGCGCTGCCGCTGGAGAGTGCGCTGAAAGCTATCTCTAAACAGACGGAAGATAAAAAGCTGGCGGCGATGGTGTTGGAGATCCGCGAAAAAGTGGTGGAAGGGCACACGTTGTTCGACGCCTTCAGCCAGTTTCCGCGCACCTTCGATAAGCTTTACTGCACCCTGGTGATGGCCGGTGAAAAGACCGGCCATCTGGGAGACGTGCTGGAAAAGCTGGCGGAGTACAACGAACAGCGTCAAAAGATGAAAAGCAAGCTGACGCAGGCGATGGTTTACCCGATCACCCTGACGGTGGTGGCGATTGCAGTGATTAGCATTCTGCTGGTGGCAGTCGTGCCACAGGTGATCGAACAGTTCACCCATATGAAGCAGCAGCTGCCGATCACCACCCGCACGCTGATTGCGGTGAGTGACTTCCTCCAGGCATACGGCATCTATATTGCGGGCGGCCTGGTGGGCGGGGTTGTCGGCTTCAGGACGTGGGTGCGAAACGTAAAAAATCGCTTCCGCTGGAACAGTTGGCTGGTAAACGGTTCGCCGATTAAAAAGCTGGTTTGCGCCATCAACAGCGCCCGTTACATCCGTACCCTGAGCATTCTGCAAGCCAGCAGCGTGCCGCTGCTGGAAGGCATGTATATCGCAATGGACGGTATCGAAAACCTTTATGCCCGACAGGTGCTGGAGCAGGCCGCTGATACGGTCCGTCAGGGGGCATCATTATATGCTGCACTGGAACAGGCGAAATTATTCCCGCCAACCATGCTGTATATGATTGCCTCCGGCGAAGAGAGCGGCGAATTAGGTAATTTAATGGACCGCGCGGCTGAAAACCAGGAATCGGCATTACAGCATCGCATTACATTAACGCTGTCGGTATTTGAACCGGCGCTGGTGGTATCAATGGCGACGATTGTTTTATTTATCGTGCTGTCAATATTACAACCGCTTCTGCAACTTAATAATATGGTAGGTTAAATCATGGCTATGAAAAGAAAACACCTGGCTCGCCAGGCGGGCTTCACATTGCTCGAATTAATGGTGGTTATTGTTATTCTCGGCGTTCTGGCGAGTATGGTGGTGCCAAACTTAATGGGCAATAAAGAAAAGGCCGATGCCCAAAAAGCGACCAGCGATATTGTCGCCCTTGAAGGCTCACTGGATATGTACAAGCTGGATAACCACCGTTATCCCACCACCGAACAAGGCTTGCAGGCGCTGGTGACAAAGCCTGAAATTGCGCCGATTCCGAACGGCTACCGTGCAGATGGCTATATTCGTCGCCTGCCGCAAGACCCGTGGGGGAGTGATTATCTGCTGGTCAGCCCTGGCGAACACGGTGCTGTAGACGTATTTTCTGCGGGCCCAGACGGTGAAGCGAATACCGCAGATGACATCACAAACTGGTCACTTGACAAACAAGAAAAATAATGAAAAAGCAACGAGGCTTTACATTACTGGAAATTATTCTGGCGCTGGTGATATTTGCCAGTTGCGCCATGATGGTCGTCTCTACAATACCGTCGCGTAGCGGCGTAGATATATTTGGCCAGCAATTAAAAGCCCTCGTTGATTATGGTTCTGATCGTGCGGTGATGGATGGAAATATTGTCGGGTTGGTCATTACCACGGACAAATATCAGATGGTGACGCTTGAAGATAAAAACGGCGAACGTCACTGGGTGCCGTTATCTACAGGCCGTATTAATACCAAAGGCGATTTCCCGGAAGAGATGCACGTTTCGCTTTCCCCGCAGCGACTGGCCGCCACGACAGATGCCGAGCCGCAAATCGTCTTTCTGCCTGACGGGGAGATCGGGCGTTTTACGCTTGCATTGCAAAGCTACGATAAACAACACCATTTCCGCGTAGTCTCGCAGGGCGCGGCGCCCGTATCGGTGGAAAACGATGACTAAACGCAGAATGACACAAAAAGGCATGACGCTGCTGGAGGTGATGGTCGCCCTGGTTATCTTTTCCACCGCTGCGCTGGCGCTGATGAATTCCGTCTCCCTTAACGTGCGTTTTACCCACGGCCTTGCCGAAACATTGCAGGCCAGCTGGGTGGCCGAAAACCAGCTGGCGGAGGCACAGCTCAGTAAACGCGACTTCCCGGATGCTGAAGAACAGGGCGCGGAACTGATGGGCGGGCGCAGCTGGAACTGGCACAAGCAGCGGGTAAAAACCGCCAGCAACGTCTGGGCCAACGAAATCCGCGTCTATGCCGAAGGTGATGAAAGTCAGCCGGTGATTGCGCTGCGCATTATTCCGCCAGGAGAGAGCAAGTGAAGAACACGCAACGCCAGCGCGGTTTTACCCTGCTGGAGATCATGATTGCGCTGACCATCTTTGCGGTCATCAGCACCCTGGCCTGGCAAATCCTGGACGGGGCGATGCGCACCAGTTCGGCAACGGATGCCAGCGCGGCAAAGCTTAACGAATTGCAGCGTGCCTGGAGCCTGATGGAGCGTGATTTTTTCCAGCTTCAGGCGCGTGCGCCGCGTAATGAACCGGATCTTTTTTTGCAGGAGGGGGATGCCGTCGAGCTGACCACCCTGAACGGCGTGAGCGGCACAGTCCAGCTGGAGCGCGTGCACTGGCGGCTCGAAAGGGGACGCGTCTATCGCGATGTCTGGCCGGTGATTGACAGCCCGGCAGACGTAAAGCCCGAAGAGGTGCCGATTATCAGCGAGGTGAAATCGATGCAGTGGCGGTTTTATCGCAATGGCTGGCAGAAAAGCTGGGACGATTCCGCCCATCTTCCGGACGGCGTGGAACTCACGCTGACCATGGAAAACGGCGATACCTGGCACTGGGTGTTTACGACACCGGGCGATATGCCAGACGCGGCTGCGGCGCCACAACCGGCCGCGCCGGCCGCAGAAAATGCGCCTGCACCGGACGTTAAATCATGAGCCGGATACGTCAACAACGCGGCGTTGCCCTGCTGGTGGTGCTGATCCTGCTGGTCATGATGTCGGCCCTGGCGGCCAAAATCAGCCAGCAGTTCTGTCGCAACCTTCAGAAAACCCACTATCAGGTGAGCCAGCAACAGCTGCGCTGGGCGATGCAGGCGCAGGAAAAGGTGGTGAAAGACCGCTTGCAGAATGACGCCAGCGGCGAAAGTAAACCTCTCGACCCGGATGGCGACTGGCATCAGCAGCTGGAAACTCAGGGTGATGACTACACGGTGGTGAGCCAGGTCGAAGACGCGCAAGATTGCTTTAACGTCAACAACCTGTTGGCTGCTGAAAAAATATCTCAGGATCCAAACGCGCCTGCCGTGCCAGAAAAGCCGCTTAAGGCGCGCATCGTTGAGCAGATCCTGACGGACAGTGGCGTGAGCCAGACTGCGGCGGAAGACGTTTATCTGCAACTGGTGGATTATCTCGACGGTGATACCACAACGGTGAAAGAGAGCGCAGAGACGGATGCCTGGGCCGGTGTGGTTCCCGCCCGCCAGCCAGCGAATCAGATGATGCGCACCATTGCTGAGATCAAGCTGCTGCCGGCGTTCCCTGCGTCGGCCTATCCGAAAGTGAGCAAGCTGTTATGTGCCTTGCCGGACTCTGCCAGCAAGGTGGATGTGAATACCCTTAAGCCGGAGCAGGCCCCCTTACTGGCCGCGATGTTCCCGGGAAAAATGACGTCAGATGATGCCGTTCGCCTGATTGATTCACGGCCTGAAACCGGCTGGGAAAGTATGGAAACGTTCAGCAAAGCGTTGGAACACGCTTTCCCGCAGTTGAAAGATGATTTACCTCAGGTGGCAGAACAGTTCGCCATCAACAGTCGCTATTTCCGTGTCAACTATACCGGCAATACCGATGAGTTAACGCTTCGCGTAATTAGCCAGCTTCAGGTGAATAACGAAGCCGGTGAAATTGTGACGTGGCAACGTCGTTATCGAATGATTGAATAACCAAAGTAGAACGTTATGAAACAGGTCCTTTTTGTTCGTCCCGACAGTTGTGAAGGCGGGAAAATAATGTGGTGTGAATCCGGCAGTCAGCAGGTTGAGACCCTGGAAAGCCTGGACGCGCTGGCGGAGCACCCGCTTGCCGCACGTGTCTGTTTACTGTTGCCTGCAAGCTGCATGATCTTCCGCCATTTTATGCTGCCGAAGAAGGTGGCCTCTCAGGCGACGGCGTTCTCGTGGATGGCGGAAGAGACGCTGATCGGCGATGTGGATAACCTTCACTGGACGGTACTCAATAAAAAGGGCGCTGAGGTCGATGCAGTGGCTGTTGATGCCGATGTGCTGCACGAGTGGTTACGCTGTTTTCAGCAGGCTGGATTAAAGGTTATTCAGGCGCTGCCGGATGCCTGGCTGTTGCCGGTGGAGGAGGGCGGAAGCACGCTTGTTGCTCTGAATGAAAGCTACTGGCTGCGTTTATCGCCCCATACCGCCGGGGAGATTGAGACGAGTCTGTTGCCACTGCTGATGCAAAAGGCGGGAGAAAGCGAAGTGTGCTGTTACGGCGAGAAGCCAGAAGGCGTTGAGGTGGATGTCCTGCACCACTGGCAGCACCCGCTGGTGCTGATCCAGCCGCAGTGGCAAACCTGCCGCGTCAATCTCCTGCACGGTGAATTCAGTGCCAAAGCCGGGAAGGGGAAATCAGCAAAAGGGATTAACGCCGCTATTGCCGTAATGGGCCTGTTATCACTCGGTTTGTTACTGGGGCCGCGTATCGCCATGGCGTGGATGTTGGTACAGCAGGAAAACCTCCTCCAGCAGGAAATTACGCAGGTCTACCAGCATTACTTCCCCAGTATGCCTCAACAGACCAACATCAAGTACCACTTTGGGCAAAATATTAAGAAACATAGCAAAGGGTTCTTCCTGCAACTTGACGACCTGGAGAAGGCGAAACAATCAGTGCCTGCGATGGAAATTAATCTGATGGAGTTTGACGGTGAGCATAACACCCTGACGCTAAGCGTCAGTGCTCAGGAGCAACCGGCTTTACAGGATTTTGTGAATCAGGCCAGCGCCAGTTTTGATTTTTCCTTACAGCCTGTCTCAACCGTTGCACCTTATACCGCCATGATTACAGGTAAATATAAATGAAAGAGCGAGTCGCGCTGCTGAAATCACGTTACCAGAATTACAGCACCCGGGAAAAGATGATTTTAAAATTAGGCGTTGTGGCCATGCTGGGCGCTATTGTTTATTACGCAGGAGTCACCCCGTTGGATAATATGAATCGAAATAGCCAGTTGACGCTTGTGAAACAACAAGAGACGCTTAACTGGATGCGAGCTGAAATAGATAAAAATCACCTTCAGGTTCAGCAGGTCAAAACAAATAATCCGCGCATGGTGGTTGAGAACAGTGCGCACGAAATTAATTTGCCGCTGACCGACGTGCGTCAGGATGGGCAAACATTATCTTTCGTGGTGAATCGCGTTAATGTCTATGAATTAAAAAACTGGCTACGTGAAATTAACCTGGCCTCCGGGGTGCGGATCCAGAAAATGAACCTCACGCCTGTTGATCATCTCAGCGATGTGAAAGCCGAAGTTCAGCTCACCTGGGCGCGCCACGCATGACGAGCTTCACACTGATTCGGGAAGCCTATCCGCCAGGTTTCCCGGTAATGAGTGGGATATTAGGTGCCATCGTGGGCAGTTTTTTGGGCGTGGTTGCCGAGCGCGTTCCCGGCATGGTGATGGAGGAAGAGGGAAGCAGCAATCTTCTCTTTCCTGCGTCCCACTGCCCGGTTTGCAAGCACCCACTGGCTTTCTGGGAAAATATACCGCTGGTCAGTTGGTTGGTATTGCGCGGACGATGCAGGCAGTGTCGTACCGCTATCCCGTTTCGGTTATTTTTCATCGAACTTTGTACCGCGTTGTTTTTTGGCGTTAGTGCCGGGTTTATGCCAGGCGAACAGGGGTTATTTTCGCTCTGGCTCATGGTTTCTTTTTTGCTGCCGCTGGCGTTGATCGACTGGCAGCATCAATTGCTTCCGGATTGCCTGACACAGCCTCTGCTTTGGGTGGGGCTATTGATACATGCCTTTGACAACGCGCTACCGCTTCGTGACGCCCTGTTGGGGGCCGTGGTTGGGTATCTGTCCCTTTGGTTGCTTTACTGGGCTTTTCGCCTGGCGACCGGGCGGGAAGGGTTGGGTTACGGTGATTTTAAGCTGCTGGCGGCATTAGGTGCCTGGTGCGGCTGGCAGGCGCTGCCTGCGATTGTGTTAGTCGCAGCGCTCAGTGGTATTGTCGGTTATTTTTCATTTAATAATTTAAATAAAAATAACCTCTCTATTTCTTTCGGACCCTACCTGGCATTTGCTGGAATGGCTGTATTAATCGCTCAGCAATTCGGGTTCATCATTTAAATATTCAGGTCAAGATTTTATTAGGGTTTTTTCGACGAAGAGAGGGAGGGAACACCTTTTTCTTTCAGTGTATTGTGAAAGACATAAGCTACATGGATTTTGGACTTGTATCTTTTTGTGGAGGAATACAGCACGTCATAAAGATTATTGGTAATGGTTTTTTGTTTAAATAAAGAAAATGTAAGATCATCCCATATTTTAAAGGAAGATATGGGCACACACGTTTACGAATAAATTTATCAGGAAATAAAATGAAATTTATTAAGCCTAAATATCTGGCGCTATTCATTGCAGCGGCAACCAGCTCTGCATTTGCAGCTGCGCCAGGTGCACCTACTATCGGCTCCGGCAATGATAAATTTGCCCTGGTTGAAGTGGATCAGGCCGCGCAGGATTATAACAGCCTCGTCAAAGTCCATAGCGATGGCGTGGATGTCAAAGCGGAATGGAACGTCTGGAGTGGCGATGCGCCAACCTCCGCGAAAGTTCTGCTGGATGGCCAGACTGTGTGGTCTGGTGCGTCGGGTGCGTCTGGCTCTGCCACCTTTAAAGTGAAAAAAGGCGGACGTTATCAGGAGCAGGTTGAAGTCTGTAATGCGAGCGGTTGTACTAAAAGCGCCAGCAAACTGGTGATCGTTGCAGACACAGACGGTAGCCACCTGCTGCCGCTGAACACCACAATGCATGAAAACAACAAATCCTTCGCGAAACACACCGATAAAGTAGTTGCCGCTTACTTCCCTGAATGGGGTGTTTACGACCGTAACTTCTCCGTCGATAAAATTCCGGCAGCAAACCTTAACCATATCCTTTATGGCTTTATTCCGATCTGCGGCGGTGACGGCATCAACGACGGTCTGAAAACCGTTGAAGGCGGTAACAGCTTCTCCGTGCTTCAGCGCGATTGTGCGGGCCGTCCTGACTTTACTGTGGCTATCCACGATCCATGGGCTGCTTTGCAAAAACCGCAGGCCGGCGTTTCTGACTGGGACGACCCGTATAAAGGTAACTTTGGCCAACTGATGGCGCTGAAGAAAGCCCACCCTGATCTGAAAGTGCTGCCGTCCATCGGTGGCTGGACCCTGTCCGATCCGTTCTTCCACATGGGCGACCCAGCTATCCGCGCACGCTTTGTCTCCTCTGTTAAAGATTTCCTGCAGACCTGGAAATTCTTCGACGGTGTGGATATCGACTGGGAATTCCCAGGTGGCGGTGGTGTGAGTGAAGGTCTGGGCAACCCGCAGCAGGATAAAGCTACATATACTGCGCTGATGCACGATCTGCGTACCATGCTGAACGAGCTGTCTGCTCAGACCGGTCGTTCATATGAACTGACCAGTGCTATCGGTGCCGGTAAAGATAAGATTGAAGACGTGGACTACACCGCTGCTCAGCAGTACCTCGACCACATCTTCCTGATGAGCTACGACTTCTACGGCGGCTGGAGCAACACCGAACTGGGCCATCAGGCAGCACTGCGTGCGCCAGCATGGCGTCCGGATACCAACTACACCACCGAAAACGGCGTGAATGCGCTGCTGGCACAGGGTGTTCAGCCTGGTAAGATCGTTGTCGGCGCAGGCATGTATGGTCGCGGATGGACAGGTGTGCATGGTTACACCGGCGACAACCCATTCACCGGCACTGCAACCGGTATGGTGAAAGGCACCTGGGAGCCGGGCGTGGTTGACTATCGTCAGATCGTTAACGAATACAAAGGCAAGCCAGGCTGGGAATCCGGTTACGACGCAACGGCTGAAGCGCCATACGTCTTCAACAAATCAACGGGTGACCTGATCTCTTATGAAGATGCGCGTTCTACCACCGCAAAAGGTAAATACGTGCTGGCGAATAACCTGGGCGGTCTGTTTGCCTGGTCTATCGATTCCGATACCGGCGACATCCTGAACGCGATGAACGAAAGCCTGCTGGGGGGGGCTGCACCGGTTGATCCGGTGGTGACCAACCATGCACCGATTGCGACGGCGACCGATCAGACCGTGACCGGCCCGGCTACTGTGAATCTCGACGGTTCAGCATCCACTGACCCGGATGGCGATGCTATTACCTACAAATGGACCCAGATTTCTGGCCCAACGGTGACCATTACTAACAGCACCAAAGCGAAAGCCTCTTTCAATGTGGCTGCCGTGACCGCTAACCAGTCGCTGGCATTCCGTCTGACCGTGACTGATGCTAAAGGGCTGAGCAATTCTGTTGACGTGCAGGTTGTCAACAAGGCACCAAAAGCCAACCAGGCGCCAGTCGTGAACGCGATGGAAGCCGTCACTCTCCAGGCGGGTGAAACTTATGCTCTGCATGCGCAGGCAGCGGATCCTGATGGTGATGCACTGACCTATTCCTGGAGCGTACCAGCAGATATGCATGCGACCGGTACTGATACCGCTAACGTGAATATCACTGCACCGGAAGTGGCTTCTGAGTCCAGCTACACCCTTAGCGTTGTCGTCAGCGATGGTAAAACCAGCGTTCAGTCCAACGTCCAGGTAGTGGTTACACCAAAACCAGCAGACGTGACGCCTCCAGCAGATGATGTCACGCCACCGGCTGACGAGGTTACCCCGCCAGCAGACGACGTGACTCCACCTGCGGATGATGTTACCCCGCCTGCGACCGGTAGCTGTGATACACCGGTTGATGCTAACGCCAGCAAATATGCGGCATGGTCTTCCAGTAAGGTTTACAACACTGGCGATACCGTCAGCAGCGACAACCTGGTCTGGAAAGCGAAGTACTGGACTCAGGGCAATAAACCTGGCTTTGACGCTGATGCATGGGAACTGGTTAGCCAGGTGAAAATGAACTGGCGCTCAGATGTCGTTTATAACGGCGGTGAAACCACCACTTATAAAGGTTCTGTATACCGTGCGAAATGGTGGACCCGTGGTGATAACCCAGCGAATAGCGATGTATGGGTGAAAGAAGGCGCGTCCGCTGACTGCAAATAAACTTCTTAACCTGAAATTGCAGGATTGATATCACCCTGCAATGCGTTGACCACACCCCACTTCTGGTGTGGTCAACAACTTAAAATAAAATAGAGATGTGCGCAAAGAGAGGGACGTAATTCGATAAACAGGTAAAGAAATGAAACGCTTCATATTGTTATTACTTATCTTTAGCCAAAGTGTATTTGCAAATTGCTGGGACAGGGCCGCACATTATTATCATGTCGATCCTTATCTGTTATTTGCCATCGCCAACGTGGAATCAGGCATGAACCCGTATGCTGTGGGCTGGAACCATGATGGTTCAAGAGATGTCGGTTTAATGCAAATTAACAGTACGCATTTTAGTGAATTACAGCGGAAGGGGATTGACGAGTATCGACTTATTGCCGAGCCCTGTACGTCCATTATGGTCGGTGCATCTATTTTGTCGAGCATGATCAAAGTCTATGGCTATAACTGGGAAGCGGTAGGTGCCTATAACGCTGGGTTAAAAAAAGAGAATTATCAGCAGCGAATGATTTATGCCCATAAGGTTTGGACGAAGTACCAGGAAATAAAACCGAAAAGAACAAATGCATATTGATCTTTTATTTTTTGAAGGGTACCGGATGGTGTTCTTCAAAAAATGAAAAGAACCGCACTTCCAGGTTTATTTATTAATGGAATAATACATAAGCTGGGAATGCATAAACCATTGTTGCTTAAATACAGGATTATATTGAAATGACTAAAAGGACATTACTGAGCGTTCTCGTTGCAGGTGCATGTATTGCACCGTTTATGGCTCAGGCTGCAACGCTGCAGGCAACCAGCAGCGAACCGTACACCATGAAAGCCAGCGACCTGGCGAAAAAGGAAAAAGAGCTCACTGATTTCCCGCTGATGACTTCGGTGAAAGACACCATTGCGACTCTGGACAACAGCCTTGTTGAGCAGATTGAGCCAGGTCGCGCGGCTAACCCGAACAACGTGAAACGCGTTGAAGGGATCGTTAAGGCAAGTGACTGGGAATATCTGTTCCCGATGCGCGCTCAGTCTTATACCTACAGTAATTTCCTGAAAGCAGTGGGAAAATTCCCGGCACTGTGTAAGACCTATAACGACGGTCGTGACAGTGATGCCATCTGCCGTAAAGAGCTGGCAACGATGTTTGCCCACTTTGCGCAGGAAACCGGTGGTCATGAAAGCTGGCGTCCGGAGGCTGAATGGCGTCAGGCGCTGGTTCACGTTCGTGAAATGGGCTGGACCGAGGGTCAGAAAGGCGGCTATAACGGCGAATGTAATCCTGACATCTGGCAGGGGCAGACCTGGCCATGCGGTAAAGACAAAGACGGCGATTTCGTGAGCTACTTTGGCCGCGGGGCTAAACAGTTGTCTTACAACTACAACTACGGTCCGTTCTCCGAAGCGATGTTCGGTACTGTCCGCACCCTGCTGGACAAACCGGAGCTGGTAGCGGACACCTGGCTGAACCTGGCTTCTGCTATCTTCTTCTTCGCCTACCCACAGCCACCAAAACCAAGCATGTTGCAGGTTATTGACGGCACCTGGCAGCCAAACGATCACGACAAAGCGAACGGTCTGGTACCGGGCTTCGGGGTGACCACACAGATCATTAACGGCGGCGTAGAGTGCGGCGGCCCGACTGAAATTGCTCAGTCTGAAAACCGTATCAAGTACTACAAAGAGTTCGCGAACTACCTGAAAGTGCCTGTTCCGGCCAATGAAGTGCTGGGCTGTGCGAACATGAAGCAGTTCGATGAAGGCGGCTCCGGTGCGCTGAAGATCTACTGGGAACAGGACTGGGGATGGAGTGCAGATACGCCAGACGGTAAGACTTACTCTTGCCAGTTGGTGGGTTACCAGACGCCATTCAGCGCGTTCAAAGAAGGTGACTACACTAACTGCGTTAAGAAGTTCTATAACGTGAACATCATCAACGACGACGGCTCTGCCACCACGCCGGGTGAAACCCCGGTCACGCCAACGCCGACGCCAGCAGAAGATGAAACGCCGGCTCCAACGCCAGTTCCGGATGAAACCCCGGCAGTGGTGAACCATGCGCCGGTGGCGCAGATCGCAGGCCCAATCGGGGCTGTGGAAGCGGGTGCGCAGGTTTCCCTGAGCGCTGAAGGTTCTACCGACGCTGATGGCAACAAACTGACCTACACCTGGCGCTCTCAGGATGGCCAGACTGTAACCGGTCAGGACAAAGCGGTTGTGACCTTCACGGCACCAGAATCTGCTACAGCGCAGCAGTATGAAGTCAGCCTGACCGTCAGCGATGGCGAGCTGAGCAGCACCACGTCCTACCTGCTGAACGTGAAAGCGAAAGCGGCTACCCCATCTCAGGATGAAGGTACTTCCGGCTCTTACGCAGCGTGGAGCGCGAACAGTAAGTACAACGCAGGTGATATCGTGAACAACCACGGTAAACTGTTCCAGTGCAAACCGTTCCCGAACAGCGGCTGGTGTAACAATGCTCCGGCATACTACGAACCAGGTGCTGGCCTGGCGTGGGCTGATGCCTGGACGGCTCTGTAAAAGCAAACGGCAACCTTCGGGTTGCCGTTTTCGTATCTACTCCCTCTCCCTTTTGGGGAGAGGGCTGGGGTGAGGGGGAACATACGGCTGTGGTGGTTATCCCGTTCACTTTATGTTCCTTGCTACTCTGTCACCCCAATACCGGTGAACGTGCCAGGGTAGCTCACCGCCGCTACCCTGGCGACCCGGGCTCCCGGCAAGAAAATCGTCGCTTCGGCGATTTTCAGCTGGATCATGACACCGCTGTAAGTCTATTAATTCAATGGCGTAAAATCATCGCTGAATCAAGACAAAAATTACTGGGGAACCCTCAGCCCTGTGGAAGAGGGGACGGGTTTTGAATTTCTTCAAAATAAATTCTTTTAAATCATACAGTTAAAATGCTCGGGTGTCTGGGCGTTTCGAAAATTAGAATATCGACATTTAATTTAATGTTCATAATGAAGTTCAAAAAATAAATTATCAGATTGAGGAATGAGTGTGTGGGAAATATTTGTTGAGGGGATGATACTTTTAGGATAAAAACAAGCCCTTTATGGGCTTGCTTTTTATCATTATACCTGATTAATAGAATCATCGATATTCATCAATAAGGACTAAAGCTATTGCGATTAAAAAAAACACCAGACTCATAGCTGTAATATAATATTCTATATAAAATGGTCTAATTAGACGTTGAGGTAATCCACGAATGAAATCCTTATCATCATTTTTGGAAAAGCTTGACTTTTTATTCCAAATCAAAGGTCTGAAAATAAAATCTGTCTTCATAGCATATGCAAATTTTATGTACAGACTATTAATGTTATCGTAAATTTGTGTTGCCCATGGCAAGTTACCATATTCATCCTCATATAACGCACAGATTTCTTTATATCTTTTGCGATTTAGTCGAGACATAATTATGCTAGCTAATCCAAGAAACATGGCAATTAACCATATGATAACTATACTTAGTGAAATGATAAAATCATTCATTATTTATAATCTCATACAAAGTGTTCAATTTCTCACCAGCTTTTTCACCAAGCCAACAGGATGTTTTATCGCTTCCATATGTAATCCCTCCTGCGACACCTAATGTACACAGTAATGCTCCCGCGCCGCCAGCTTCAATTGTTGCTGCACCTAAAATGAGAGAGCAGACTACGGTTGCTGCCCCCTTTTCAACAGCTTTCGCGGCAATAAATCCTCCTAACATGCTACCAGAAAACTCACCAATTGAAGTGAATGAAGTTTTTGCACATTCCCGGCCCGTAGCGCAGGCTTCCGTGATTTTAGCGGCAGTATCTAATGCAGCCAGGCCAACGCCAATCTTCCCGGCAGTTTCCATCATCTTAACGTACTTCACCAGCTTCTCGATATGAGTCGCATAACCTTCAATATCGTTTACCCCTGTTTCATTCCAGAGATGGGTAATTGCATGGGTTGAGAGTCCAAGTGATTTTTTGAGGTCGGTATATTCATTGAACATGAAACGGTGCTTTGAGAACATTTTAAGGACACTATCAAGCTGACCAAGCAACTGACGGCGCTCAACGTAAAACTGCTCACTGATCAACGCCCCACTGGTGATGTAGTGGTTTTGATAGGATTTCTCGATACTGACGAGGATATTTTCAACCCGCTGGAAATATCCCTTTGCTGCTTCTGTGACCTGTCCTGAGTACCCGTAAATCTCGCTGGTTTTACTGGCAGCGGCAGCAAACATTTCAATGGTGTCTTTATTTTTAAACAGAAATCGCGCCTGCTGATGTGAAAGCGGGGCCAGGGCTGTGTCAATTCGTTCCTTCGCAGCTTGCAAGTGCGCTATTTGTTTCTCGTCCTGCTTCTCCGGGTCAACAATGAGCAGGATAGAACCGGCTTTATACTGCTTATCTTCACCGTTCAATGAAAAATACAGTTCGCGCACGCCGCCGGGTGGATTCAGAAACAGATGGGGGTCATATGCTCGGGTGCGGCTTCCATATGGGAGTATACAATACCCGGCATCTACTGGTTCGCGCTGTTCTTCCTCTTTCACTGGCACAGGGGAAATTGGTTTTGGAGGTGTGGCTGCTGGTGGCTGAGGAGGAAAAGTTGGTGCTGACACCGGTTTTGGTGCTATCGGGATTGGTATGGACGATTGAAGTCTTTGAGGTCTGGATACAGGCTCATCATCATAAGACATCGAATAATCAGAAGGGATAAATTCACATTTACAATCACAACTTCCCCGACTATGCAAAGTACCTGCTGCTGCTACACCATCTATAGAATAGAACGGAATTCCGCCCAAAATGGTATGAACTTGTTTATCAACTCCACATATGTATTTATCTCCATTTCTGGCTGTAGGTTGCCCTGTTAATGAATGTTGCGCATAACCTGTAATGATTGAGCCACCACATGTTGTTTGACTGCCCACAGTCAAAAAATATCCTCTCGCCATAATATTCTCCTTCTCCATTAGTTGAATCGTTAATAATTAAGTGTCATTTTGACTGTAAAATATTATACATTTTACATATGAGAGTTTTTTTGGGGGGGGATCACATTTATTACGTGGGGAAAAGTCACTAAAAATCAAATCATCACCACCGAGAATTATATATTGCATATCATTCCTGGTAGTGATGATTACTGTGGAATAACTTATTTAGAACTTCATTAACTCATGCAGTTTATTTTCCCATTTCAAAAGTGCTTCCAGCTATTCTTCGCTGTAATCGTATCTGTCATCGTGAACAGATGATACATCATGTAAAGCGTGGTGCTGAATTCTGTCACGAATTTCTTTTGTGATTTTCAATTGTCCAGCCAGAGTCTTAAACGTTCGACGGAAATCTCGTGGGATAAATTTATTCACCTGGTGTTTTTTACAGAAGCGTTCAACATTATCAGACAGCATATCGCTGGACATATGTTTTTTTTCCTGTGAATATTTTCCATTCAAACCAGAGGCTAATTTATCTTTCCAGCGTTTGATCTTTTGATCTTAACCCTGATTAGGGAACAAATATTCACGTTCAGGACAACGTGAAATTATTATGTCGATCAATTCAATTGAGGAATTGAAGATGATGAAATGATGCTATTTTTTTCGAAATCGACGGAGAAACAGACAACACCTTGTTCTTTTTATCGTAATATTTTTTTGCCTCTTCCCCTGTGGGAGAGGAGTTGGGTGCGGACATCAAGCCGCACTCCCTGTCTTTTGCCGGATGGCGCTGCGCTTACCCGGCCTACATGAGACTGAATCCCTTACCGATGCAACTTCCCGTGATCCCGCAGCCATGCCGCCGTGCGGGTAATCCCTTCATCCAGCGTCACAATCGGCTTATAACCCAGCTCAGCCTCCGCGCGCGAAATATCCAGCGTGAAATCAAAGTTCAGCTTCGACACGCCGTAATGCGTCAGTGCAGGCTCTTTGGCGGATTTATTCCCAAAACGTTCCATACTGCGGGCAATCATATCCAGCATCGGGTACGGCACAGAACGAATACGGCAGTTGATCTGCAACTCGTCAATCAGACGCTGCACAATGCTTCGTAGCGTGCAGGGCTCGCCGTTGGTGATGTTATACGCGCGACCAGACACCAGCTTATCGCTATCCGGCTGGCTTGCCAGCCACATAGCGTGAATGGCGTTTTCATAGTAGGTCATGTCCACCAGCGCATCGCCGCCGCGCGGTAACAACACGCTGCCGTAGTGGTGCATCATCTGCGCCAGGCGCGGAATAAACACTTTATCGTGCGGTCCGAACAGGCTTTGCGGGCGCAGTACGGTAAACCGTGTATGCGGGTTAGACTGCGCCAGCAGGTCGATCACCTCTTCACTGGCCGCCTTGCTGCGGGCAAACTCACAGGCAAAACGGGCCGGACGGAAATCTTCCTGAATATCGCGGTGATGGTGATAATCGAAATAGAGCGATGGCGAAGAGATGTGGATAAAGTTTCGCACGCCCCAGGCAACGGCCCATTCGCCCAGGCGACGCGTGGCGCGCACGTTGGCGAGATCAAAGGCTTCCTGAGTGCCCCACGGGGAGGTAAAACTGGAGCAGTGCCACAGCGTATCGATACCGGCGAGCATCACTTTCGCCTGCGAGGAAACCAGTTCCGTCAGATCGGCATGAACAAATTCTGCGCCCATTTTTTGCAGCAGCTTGCCCATCGCCTCATTGCGGCCGGTAGCTCTGACGCTAACGCCCTTGTTGCGCAGAAACTCGACCGCGTTTCGGCCTAAGCCGCTGGTTGCACCGGTAACCAGTACCTTCATATCGATCCACTGTGTTGAAAAAGAATTTCGTGCGCATTCTTCCGTGAATTACGCCTGTATGCAATGGGAAAGGTGAAAGAATAAGAGTTTTATTTAGATCCTTTCCTTCTTTTGTTCTGCAAGTTGCGCAATGCGTTTTGCCATTCCCCGGAAGATAAACAGGTGCGCCGGAATCATCAACAACCAGTAGAACAGACCCGGCATTCCGTGCGGATGCCACCATGCCCGAACGTCCAGTTCCCGGTGGCTGCCTTTATCTTTCAGGGTAAAACAGAGCCGCCCAAGCCCGGGGGCTTTCATGCCAAACAGCAGCGCCAGTTGCTTTTCGGGTTCAACGATAATCACCTTCCAGCTGTCCACGGTATCACCCACATTAAGGTACGGATGCGCAGGACGGCCTTTTGCGAGCTTATGCCCAATCAGCAGATCCATTGCGCCACGGGTTTGCCAGAGGATATTGCCAAAGAAGTAGCGCTCTTTGCCGCCAATCTGGTTAATCACTTCCCAAAGGGCTTCCAGGCTGGCGGCGGTTTTTACCGTGCAGCCGGCCTGTTTAGGGTAGTAGCCATATTCCGGGCGCCAGCGGGCGAAAGCCTGGGCGTCGTAGCCCCAGTCGCTGGAGTTCACCAATTTCTCTTCTTCCTTGAGGGTGTTGCGTACGGCGTCATCAAAACGGATCAACGTTTGTGGGATCAGCGCGCGAAGCTCGCGATCGTCGGCCAGCAGATCGTGTTTTAACCCCTGGATCAAGGCCTTTGCTGTGGTTGGCGGCACCGAGGTAATGACATTCAAAAACCACACGGAGATCCAACTTGTCGGGAAGGGAATAGGGACCAGCCAGCGATGGCGGCCGCTGACCCGCATGAAATGTTCGAATTGTTCCTGATAGCTCAACACCTCCGGGCCTGCGGCTTCCAGCACCCGATGCTGGTCAGTCGGGTGCGCCAGCAGCGCCACCAGATAATGCAGCAGGTTCTCCAGCGCAATGGGCGTGGTACGTGAACGCACCCAGCGTGGGGGGGTCAGCACCGGCAGGTTATAGACCATATCGCGCATCACTTCGAAGGCGGCTGAACCGGCCCCGACGATGATCCCGGCCCGCAGTTCGGTCACGGGGATCCCGGCACTGCGCAATGTTTCTGCGGTCAGCTGACGTGCGCGCAGGTGATCGGACTGCTCGTTAGCCGGTGCCTGGAGCGAGCTTAAAAAAATCACCTGTTTAACCGGCGTTTGTCGCAGGGCATCGCGGACATTCATCGCTACCTGGCGTTCATGGGCGATAAAATCACCGCCTTCACCCATGCTGTGCACCAGATAATAGAGTGTGTCGACACCTTCCAGCAGCCGAGACAAACCTTGCGGCCAGTTTAAATCTACGCTGTGGCAGGTGACGTTGGGCAGGTTTTGCTTTTGCAGCCGTTCAATACTGCGTGCCGCAGCCAGCACCTGATGGCCATGCTGGCTTAATACCGTCGTCAGGTGCTGGCCAATATAGCCACTGGCACCCAGCACCAGAATACGTTGCGGCACGTTACGCTCCTTTGTTAACGCTGTAAAAATGCCTGCCAGTGGCTCACCACCTCGGCAAGTTGCTCACGACTGACATCAAGATGCATCACCAGGCGTACAACCGGGGAGGCATTCAGCAGAACGCCGCGCGCCTTCATAAATTCGCCCAGCGCGGCTGCGTTATCTTCGCCGACACGAACAAACAGCATGTTGGTGTCGTGACGCATCACGTCTGCGCCAATCTTACGCAGTTGCGATGCCATCCAGGCCGCATTGTCGTGGTCGTCTTTCAGACGCGCAACGTTGTTTTTCAGCGCATATAAGCCAGCCGCTGCCAGGATCCCGGCCTGACGCATTCCGCCGCCGGTCATTTTACGCCAGCGATTTGCACGTTTGATGTAATCCGCATCACCCACCAACAGTGAACCCACCGGCGTGCCCAGACCTTTGGAGAGGCAGATAGTGAAAGAGTCGCAATACTGCACGACCTCTTTCAGTTCGCAGCCGTACTCCACAATGGCGTTAAAAATACGCGCGCCATCAACGTGCAGGCCGAGTTTGCGCTCGCGGGTAAATTCCCACGCCGCTTTCAGGTATTCACGCGGCAGAACTTTGCCGTTATGGGTGTTTTCCAGGCTGAGCAGTTTTGTGCGTGCGAAGTGGATGTCGTCGGCTTTGATTTTTGCTGCGACTTTATCGAGCGGCAGAGAGCCGTCAGGCGCAGCGTCGATCGGCTGCGGCTGAATGCTGCCGAGCACCGCCGCACCGCCTGCTTCATACAGGTAATTATGCGCGCCCTGGCCGACGATATACTCTTCACCGCGCTCGCAGTGGCTCAGCAGCGCCACCAGGTTTGCCTGAGTGCCGGTTGGCAGAAACAGCGCGGCCTCTTTACCGCTTAACTCCGCCGCATAGCGTTGAAGTTCGTTTACCGTCGGGTCATCGCCGTACACATCGTCCCCGACCGGGGCGGCCATCATCTCTTCGAGCATGGCGCGCGTCGGACGGGTAACGGTATCACTGCGTAAATCAATCATGGCAAGTCCTTATATTTTAACGGGCGATGCCAGATGTTTTACCTGAGCCAGTTGGTTTTTGCCAGTTCGATTACCTCGTCACCACGGCCATTAATGATGGCGCGCAGCATATAGAGACTAAATCCTTTGGCCTGCTCCAGCTTGATCTGCGGCGGAATAGCCAGCTCCTCTTTGGCGACCACCACATCTACCAGTACGGGGCCATCGAGGGAAAATGCCCGTTGCAGCGCTTCGTCCACGTCGGCGGCTTTTTCCACCCGAATACCGGTAATACCACAGGCTTCGGCGATGCGGGCGAAATTGGTATCGTGCAGTTCAGTGCCATCCGTCAGATAGCCACCGGCTTTCATCTCCATTGCCACAAAGCCCAGTACGCTGTTGTTAAAGACCACAATTTTGAGCGGCAGCTTCATCTGCACCACTGACAGGAAATCCCCCATCAACATGCTGAACCCACCGTCGCCGCACATCGCCACCACCTGACGTTCTGGTGCGGTGGCTTTGGCGCCCAGCGCCTGTGGCATGGCGTTGGCCATTGAGCCGTGGTTAAACGAGCCCAGCAGACGCCGCTTGCCGTTCATTTTCAGGTAGCGCGCGGCCCAGACGGTAGGCGTGCCCACGTCACAGGTAAAGATGGCATCGTCGCTGGCGAAATGACTGATCTGCTGCGCCAGGTACTGCGGATGAATGGCTTTGTCACTCGGTTTCGCCAGATCGTCCAGTCCTTTACGCGCATCGCGGTAATCGCTCAGGGCTTTATCAAGGAACTTACGATCTGTTTTTTGTTCAAGGTGGGGCAGCAGCGCGGCAAGCGTCGATTTGATATCACCCACCAGCGCCATATCTACCTTGCTATGCGCGCCAATACTTGCCGGGTTGATATCAATCTGAATAATTTTGGCATCAGCCGGATAGAACGGACGGTAAGGGAACTGGGTACCCAGTAAAACCAGCGTGTCGGCGTTCATCATGGTGTGGAAACCGCTGGAAAAACCAATCAGCCCGGTCATGCCCACATCGTACGGGTTATCGTACTCCACGTGCTCTTTACCGCGCAGGGCGTGGACAATTGGCGCGTTAAGTTTGCCGGCAAATTCCAGCAGCTCTTTATGCGCGCCCGCACAGCCGCTGCCGCACATCAGGGCGATATTGCTGGAGTAACGCAGCAGTTGAGCCAGTTTTTTGAGTTCTTCTTCTGTGGGGGTAATGACGGGCTGTGGCGCGTGATACCAGTGTGTACTGGCACTTTCAGGCGCGGCTTTCAGCGCAACGTCACCCGGTAAAACCACCACCGAAACTCCGCGATTCAGTACCGCTTTGCGCATGGCAATCGCCAGCACCTGAGGGATCTGTTCCGGGGTGGAAACCAGTTCGCAGTAGTGGCTGCATTCACGGAACAGTTCCTGAGGATGCGTTTCCTGAAAATAGCCGCTGCCTATCTCTGTTGATGGAATATGTGCGGCAATCGCCAGCACCGGAACATGGTTACGATGACAGTCAAACAGACCGTTAATCAGATGCAGGTTTCCAGGCCCGCAGGAGCCCGCGCAAACGGCAAGCTCGCCGGTCAGCTGTGCCTCTGCACCTGCGGCAAACGCAGCCACTTCTTCATGACGGGTTGGCATCCATTCGATGGTTTTCATCTTGTTGAGGCTATCGCTTAACCCATTCAGTGAATCCCCGGTGACACCCCAGATACGTTTTACGCCAGCCTGTTCAATCGTTTTGGCAATGTATGCAGCCACGGTTTGTTTCATGGTGATCCTTCTCCTGTTTGTGATACCGCTTACAAGCTTAGATGAAACTCGCCGCAACGCCCGGTAGATCCCCCTTATTAAAGGGTGCTTTTCATTGGTGACTATTCGTCATAATCTGATGATGCCTCGGGTAAAAACAGGAATAATTACAAATGGTTAAAATAATGTTAATTGCTGTTAATAAAAAGCTAGCGTGCGACGAACTCGGCAAACTCTTGTTACGACTTGCCGTGGGGGGGCTGATGTTGTTTCACGGCCTGCATAAGCTGTTTGGTGGAGTAGGGTTTATTAGCGGAATGCTGGTGGAGAAAGGGTTACCAGGGTTTATCGCCTACGGTGTGTTAATTGGTGAAGTGGTGGCCCCGGTTCTGATTGTTCTCGGTCTTTTCACGCGTCCGGCGGCACTGGTACTGGCGTTTACGATGGTGATCGCGTGGCTGATGGTGGGGACGGGCAAAACCTTCGCACTGGATGCGGTTGGCGCATGGGCGATTGAAAGCCTGGTGTACTTCTTTATCGGCGCGCTGGCCGTGGCATTTTTAGGGGCGGGGCGTTACGCGGTGGGGAAAGATCCCGCGTATAAGTAATCGGGGTTTGTTGTTGTAGGCCCGGTAAGCGTAGCGCCACCGGGCTGTCTTTTTTATGCGAGAACCAGATCGCCCTGCGGATGGCAGGAACACGCCAGCACGTAGCCTTCGGCGATTTCTGCGTCCGTTAACGTCATGGTGCTGGTGACGGTATAGTTGCCATCCACCACTTTCGTTTTACAGCAACCGCACACGCCAGCGCGACAGGCGGCAACAACGGGGACTTTGTTGCTTTCCAGTGCTTCCAGCAGCGTAGTGCCTGCGCGGCCGAAGAAGGTCTGAGCCGGTTGCAGCCTGGTGAACTTCACGCCACTGGTCGCGGCTTCTGCCACCGGGGTAAAGAACTGCTCTTTAAAGAAGCGGGTCACGCCCAGCGCTTTCACTTCCTCTTCCACGATATCCATGTACGGCGCAGGGCCGCAGGTCATCACGGTGCGGGACGCGATATCCGGCACGCTTTGCAGCAGCTCACGGCTCAGGCGACCGGCAACAAAACCCTGTGTCGCGTTATTTTCAGCCACCAGCGTTACCGGGTAGTTACGCCATTCGTCGGCAAAAATGACATCTTCCGGCGAACGCACGCTGAAGATCACCTGTACATCGGCCTGCGGACGATTTTTTGCCAGCCAGCGACGCATCGACATCACCGGAGTAACCCCACAACCCGCTGCCAGCAGCAGGAATTTATCTTCCGTCTTATCATCACAGGTAAAATCACCCTGTGCATCAGACAGCCAGATATAATCCCCGCGCTTCACATCACGGGTCAGCCACTGTGAACCTGCACCGTCATCAATCCGACGGATGGTGAGCGTAATGTATTCGCTCACACCCGGCGTAGAGGAGATGGTGTAGGCGCGCAGGGTGTCTGCGGAATGGCGGACACTGACCAGCGCATACTGACCTGCACGGTACGGATAGTAGTCATGGCACAGCAGTGACAGCGTCCACACATCCGGCGTTTCCTGATGGATGTGATGAACCTGCATCCGCCACGGACATTGTGAGGTTGGCATCGTCATGAATGGCTCCTTATGCGCTCAGCAGCTGCTGCATATCTTCTTCAACGGTGGTAACCGAACGTAGACCGAATTTCTCGTTCAGCACGGCCAGCAGATCTGGCGTCAGGAAGCCTGGCGCAGTCGGGCCGGTCACGATGTTGGTCACACCCAGAGAGAGAAGGGTCAGCAGGATGACAATCGCTTTCTGTTCGAACCAGGAGAGCACCAGTGACAGCGGCAGATCGTTCACGCCACAGCCCAGTTTTTCCGCCAGGGTTACCGCCAGAATGATGGCAGAGTAAGCATCGTTACACTGACCTGCATCGACCAGACGCGGCAGGCCTTCGATGTTGCCGAAGTCCAGCTTGTTGAAACGGTATTTACCGCACGCCAGAGTCAGGATCAGGCAGTCTTGCGGTACGCTGGTGGCGAAATCGGTGAAGTAGTTACGCTCACCGCGCGCACCGTCGCAACCGCCAATCAGGAAGATGTGGCGCAGTTTTTCACGGCTGACCAGATCAATCAGGGAATCGGCTGCACCCAGCAGGGTTTCGCGACCAAAGCCGACGGTGATCAGGTGTTCGATTTCGCTGTACGGGAAGCCAGCCATCTGCTGCGCCTGGGCGATAACAGGTGCAAAATCGTCACCTTCGAGGTGGCTCACACCCGGCCAGCCGACGATACTGCGGGTCCAGATACGGTCATCATACGCGCCAACGGTTGGGTCGATGATGCAGTTCGAGGTCATCACGATTGGGCCCGGGAAGCGGGCAAATTCAACCTGCTGGTTCTGCCAGCCGCTGCCGTAGTTCCCGACCAGATGTTTGAATTTACGCAGTTCCGGGTAGCCGTGAGCAGGTAGCATTTCGCCGTGGGTGTAGACGTTCACGCCCGTGCCTTCGGTCTGTTTCAGCAGGTTGTACAGATCTTTCAGGTCATGGCCGGAGATCAGGATACATTTGCCTTCGGTGGCTTTGACGTTGACCTGCGTTGGGGTTGGGTGACCGTAGGTGCTGGTTTCACCGGCATCCAGAATGCTCATCACTTTGAAGTTCATCTGGCCGATTTCCATTGAGCACTCCAGCAGAGCGTTCATATCGGAAGGCCAGGTACCGAGCCATGCCATAATTTTGTGGTACTGGGCATAGATATCGTTGTCGTACTGGCCGAGCACATGTGCGTGTTCCATATAGGCCGCAGCACCTTTCAGGCCGTACAGGCACAGCAGACGCAGGCCGAGAATGTTTTCGCCAATCGCCGCTTTGTCTTTGTTCGGGGTAAATTCTGCCGCCTGACGCTGCAAATCGCCGAGGTCGTCGCTCACCAGCTGAAGGCTGGCCATTGGGTTATCAACACGGGCATTCGCGTCTGCATTCAGGGATTGTGCTTTCAGCGCTTCACGCAGGGCGATGGCTTCACGGGCATAACCGACAATGCGAGGAGAATCAAAGTTGACGTTCGTTAACGTGGAGAAAAATGCGCGAGGTGCAAAACTGTCTACGTAGTGGTCGATAATGCCGTATTCACGGGCTTTAAACGCCCAGGCAGAGAGGCCTTGCAGGGCAGCAATCAGCAGGTCCTGGAGGTCTGACGTTTCTGCCGTTTTGCCGCACATACCCTGCGCGTAGGAGCAGCCATTGCCTGCCGGGGTACGGATGGTTTGTTCACATTGCACACAAAACATAATCACACCTGTTAAAGTTATATTTGATATACATGTTTAAGGTTATGCTTGTGCCAGAACGGTGAAAAGTTCTTTCTGCTACAAAATAGAGGGATATTGATTTAGCGCAATTTTGGCGGCAGACAGGCTACCGCCAAAGAAGTATCAGGCGGAGAAGACCGCCATCAGAACAGGAACGAGCAGGCTTAAAATAAAGCCGTGTACGATGGCGGCAGGCACCATCTCCAGCCCCCCGGAGCGTTGTAACACCGGCAGGGTAAAGTCCATCGAGGTTGCACCGCACAAACCCAGAGCGGTGGAACGACTGCGGCGCACAAGGCCCGGGATTAGCATAATGGCAATCAGCTCGCGAGCCAGGTCATTAAAGAAGGCGGCGCTGCCAATGACCGGGCCGAAAGATTCAGTGAGCAGAATACCCGACAGCGAATACCAGCCAAACCCGGAAGCCATTGCCAGGCCCGTTTTCAGCGGCAGGTCGAGAATAAAGGCATTAATAACACCTGCGACCATTGAGCTGGCAATGACCACCACCGCAACCATCATTCCACGGCGATTAAGGACAATCTGCTTCAGCGTCATGCCATTATTTCGTAACTGAATACCGATCAGGAACAGGAGGAATATCAGGGTATATTCGCTGGCTTCGGTGGCGTGTTGTAAAAATGCCCATCCGGTTAATCCCAGCAGGAAACCCAGTACTACCACGCCGCACAGTTTTAATGATTCCAGCGCCATTGCAATTCGTGAAGGCAACTTTTCCTGGTGGTGATGATTTTTCCACGGAATAGTCCGTTCGAGCCAGAACAGCGCCGCAATGTTGCACAGCAAAATAACCACAACAGTCACGATGGAATAATGAAGGATGGCCAGCAGATTGACGGCCAGGTTATCCAGGAAAGCCAGGCTAATTCCCATAAAGAATAGAATGACGTAGACAATCCAGCTGAGGAAGCGATTGATGAGCCTTAATGCTGATTCACGATGAAGTGGAATAAGGTAGCCCACAATCAGGGGCAGCAGAATGATTAAGAGTCCTGAAAACATGAACAGCCGGGTCCTTATGGGTATCTGTTGAGCGCCAGAGACACTACCCAATAAAGGCTGCCCAGTAAAGCGGCAAAAGAAAGCCGGGTAGCGCGAACGCTTACCCGGCTTATGTAGGGGGGGGGCGGTCTGATGCCCTCACCCCGACCCTCTCCCACTGGGAGAGGGAGAAAACAGTTAATCGCGTTTTTCCAGCAGGGTGCGGTAAAGCACGCCGCCCAGAATACCGCCGATGATTGGCATCACCCAGAACAGCCACAGCTGTTCAAGCGCCCAGCCACCCTGGAAAATCGCTACAGCGGTACTGCGCGCCGGGTTGACCGAGGTGTTGGTGACCGGAATAGAAATCAGGTGGATAAGCGTCAGCGCCAGACCAATGGCAATGGGTGCGAAACCGGCTGGTGCATGTTTGTCTGTTGCGCCGTGAATAACCAGCAGGAAGCCGGCGGTCAGCACAATTTCAATCACGATGGCAGACATCATGGAGTAGCCGCCCGGAGAGTGCTCACCAAAGCCGTTAGACGCAAAGCCGCTGGCTGCTGCATCAAAGCCTGCTTTACCGCTGGCAATAACATACAGAACGCCCGCCGCAATAATGCCGCCAATAACCTGAGCAACAATATAGCCAATAACGTCTTTTGCCGGGAAGCGACCGCCCGCCCACAGACCTAATGTCACCGCCGGATTAAAATGACCGCCAGAAATATGTCCGACTGCAAACGCCATAGTTAATACGGTTAAGCCAAATGCCAGAGCCACACCAACAAAACCAATCCCTAATTCCGGGAATGCTGCTGCCAAAACCGCGCTACCGCAGCCACCAAACACCAGCCAGAATGTACCAAAACATTCTGCCGCTAATTTTCTGAACATAACCACCTCAAAAATAAATTTCCGCACACTTTCCCGCGTACGGGTTATATCGTCATAAAGGGATGACGACTCAAAGAGTCATTATTTTAGAAACCAACAACACCCCTTCGCCACTTAAATAAATTCGATAAATTTGATTTAAGGCAATGTGATGTCAATCCTTGTTCAAACTGGAGGTTAATACAGCATAGTCCAATTCTCGGTCGGTAGTATCTTGTCTGGTTATCCCTATTTCAAACAAAAGGTGGAGGGGAAATTCTGATTTTTTTCTTGCGGCTTCGGAATAACTGAGGTGTATTCCTGTGTTATGCAGGGCTTCCGCCCGCTATACTGCTGATAACTTGAAGGAAAAAGCGACCTTTTCGCGGGGGATTTATGCTTCTCGAACGTGTGGAGATTGTGGGATTTCGCGGTATTAACCGCCTGTCGCTGACGCTTGAGCAGAACAACGTTCTGATCGGGGAGAACGCCTGGGGTAAGTCCAGCCTGCTGGATGCGCTTACGTTGCTGCTGTCACCGGAAGATGATCTGTACCACTTTGTGCATGATGACTTCTGGTTTCCGCCGGGCGACGTGATGGGGCGTGAAAAACATCTGCATATTATTCTGACGTTTCGCGAGTCTGAACCAGGTCGACACCGTGTGCGCCGCTTCCGCCCGATGTCACCGTGTTGGGTTCCTTGCGACGATGACTTCCACCGTATTTTCTACCGCCTGGAAGGCGAGTTGGGCGAAAACGACAGCGTGTTAACCCTGCGAGAATTCCTTGATGGAAAAGGCAACCCCATTCCGCTGGACAATATCGACGAACTGGCCCGCCACCTTATTCGCCTGACCCCGGTGCTGCGTTTGCGTGATGCGCGATTTATGCGCCGTATCCGTAACGGCACCGTACCGAATATGCCGGAAGCGGAAGTCACCGCACGCGAACTGGATTTTCTGGCGCGCGAACTGGTTTCCCGCCCGCAAAATTTAACCGACGGTCAGATCCGCCAGGGGCTCTCGGCGATGGTACAGCTGCTGGAACACTACTTTTCCGAGCAGGGGACATCGCAATCCCGCAACCGCCTGATGCGTCGCCGCTCTCATGATGAACAGCGAAGCTGGCGGTATCTCGACATCATCAACCGGATGATCGACAAACCCGGCGGGCGCAGCCACCGGGTGATCCTGCTGGGGCTGTTTTCCACACTGTTGCAGGCGAAGGGGACTGTCCGGCTGGACAGGGACGCCCGCCCGTTACTACTGGTGGAAGATCCTGAAACCCGTCTGCATCCCATTATGCTTTCCGTTGCCTGGCATTTGCTGAATCTGCTGCCGTTGCAACGCATAACGACCACCAACTCCGGGGAACTGCTGTCGCTCACCCCCGTTGAGTATGTTTGCCGTCTGGTGCGTGAATCCTCACGCGTTTCTGCTTACCGGTTAGGGCCGGGTGGCTTAAATGCGGAAGATGGCCGCCGCATCGCATTCCATATCCGTTTTAATCGCGCTTCGTCGCTCTTTGCACGCTGCTGGCTGCTGGTGGAAGGGGAAACGGAGACCTGGGTCATTAACGAGCTGGCGCGCCAGTGTGGGCACCATTTCGATGCCGAAGGCATTAAGGTGATTGAGTTTGCCCAGTCGGGGCTAAAGCCACTCATCAAGTTTGCCCGTCGCATGGGAATTGAATGGTACGTTCTGGTGGACGGTGACGAAGCGGGGAAAAAATACGCCGCCACCGTTCGCAGCCTGCTGAATAACGAGCGGGAAGAAGAGCGTGACCATTTGACCATGCTTCCGGCCATGGATATGGAACACTTTATGTATCGTCAGGGATTTGATGACGTTTTCCACCGCGTCGCCATGGTGCCGGTTGATGTACCAATGAATTTGCGCCGGGTGATCGCCAAGGCGATTCATCGTTCGTCAAAACCGGATTTAGCCATTGAAGTGGCGGCAGAGGCGGGAAGAAGGGGCGTGGAGTCGGTGCCGACGTTACTGCGGAAAATGTTCTCCCGCGTGCTGTGGCTGGCACGCGGGAGAGCTGATTAACTGCGGGTTGCCTGGGTAACCTGCGCGATCAGGCTATCCAGCAATTCATAACGGCGGCGATACTCAGAGCGCTTTTTGCTTGCAATCTCTTCCATCGGTTTGCGCGGCATGGTGAGCGGCAGCGCGAAGTTGCCGTTATCACGTTGCTCACCGCCAATGGAAAGCCAGAAGCTGTCGTAATCTGCCAGCAGTTTGCCCTCTTTTTTCTTGCGATAACGCCAGCTTCGGTAGATGTGGGTGGCGTTACTCACCGCAACAATCTGCTCAACCGGGAAGGCGGCTCCCAGCGTCATTGCGGCTTCGACCAGCAGACGTTTTGGGAACAGGCCGTGGCAGGCTTTCGTCGCGCCCTGGATCAGCTCGTGAGGAACATGCGCTTTTGCACCCTGCAATCCGCCAATAAAGAGCGTGGATTTCCCTTCATACTGGCAAAGGGTAAAGGTCATCTCAGCCAGCACGGTGTTTTGATGGTCGCAAAACGCCAGCGTCGCTTCACCTTCTTTATCAAGGAAGGCATCGGCGCACAGACGCACAGTAAATTGCTGTTCATCTTTGCCTGTTAAGGTCAGCAGCGTCGTACCCGGTTTAGACAAATAGCCATTCATCAGGGTTACCGGAAGATGACGGCTCATTGCCTGGTAGTGCCAGTTGATAGACTCCAGCGCGTGCTGGCGGGTCAAATTGACCGTCAGCCACGGGCGATGCAGACGACACGGCAGACCAGGCTGCACCTGTAGCATTTGCATTAAGCGGGGTTGTTTTGCCAGGTTTGCCAGCAGGCGCGCGGTACTGAATGGCGTTGCCAGCGAACGTAACATGAATTTACGTCGATAAGAGGGATTTTGCCATGCAAGCCCGGGCGTGAGATTGCCAGACGCAAGGCTTTTGAACAGCTGCCAGCCGGATTTGGGTTGCGGCTGATGTGAAAAGGGTGTGTCGACGATGGAAGACATGATAGATCTCGCTTCTTTTGGCAGACCTTTATTTCAGCAGGAGGTATATCAACATCTCGTAAACAAATTGTGACGATTCCAGGAAACAGGGGTTTCGTTGAGGAGTGGTTTAGTTAGAATCAACAGTTATGATTGCCAGAACATTTATTTGGAATATTTATGAACCTCAAGGGAAAACGCAGAAAGCTGTTACTGCTGCTGGCGGTGGTCGTGTTAGTGGGCGGGTACTGGTTGTGGCAGGTGCTGAATGCGCCCGTGCCGCAATACCAGACGCTGATCGTACGTCCGGGTGAGCTGCAACAAAACGTCCTGGCGACAGGCAAGCTGGATGCCCTGCGCAAGGTTGATGTCGGGGCTCAGGTCAGCGGTCAGTTGAAAACCCTGTCGGTTGAGATTGGCGACAAGGTGAAGAAAGGTCAGTTGCTGGGGGTTATTGATCCTGAGCAGGCGGAAAACCAGATCCGTGAAGTGGAAGCCACGCTAATGGAGCTGCGCGCCCAGCGTAGCCAGGCACAGGCGGAGCGTAATCTCGCCCAGGTGACGTTAACCCGTCAGCAGGCGCTGGCCAAAACACAGGCCATCTCGAAACAGGATCTGGACACCGCCGCGACCGAGCTTGCAGTCAAACAGGCGCAGATTGGCACCATTGACGCGCAAATCAAGCGCAATCAGGCCTCGCTGGATACGGCAAAAACCAACCTCGATTACACGAAAATCGTGGCACCAATGGCCGGGGAAGTGACGCAAATCACCACCCTCCAGGGACAAACGGTGATCGCCGCGCAACAGGCACCGAATATCCTGACGCTGGCGGATATGAGTACCATGCTGGTTAAAGCACAGGTATCTGAAGCGGATGTTATCCATCTTAAGCCGGGACAAAATGCCTGGTTTACGGTGCTGGGTGACCCGCAAACCCGCTATGAAGGCGTGCTGAAAGATATCCTGCCGACGCCGGAAAAAGTGAACGATGCCATCTTCTACTATGCCCGCTTTGAAGTGCCAAACCCGCAGGGTGTGCTGCGTCTGGATATGACCGCACAGGTACACATTCAACTGACCGGGGTGAAAAACGTGCTCACCATTCCGTTGTCTGCCCTGGGGGAATCGGCAGGCGACAGCCGCTATAAAATCAAAGTGCTGCGTGCCGGTGAAACCCGCGAACGTGAAGTCACGATTGGTGCACGCAATGACACCGATGTGGTGATTGCCAAAGGGCTGGAAGAGGGCGAAGAAGTGGTTATCAGCGAAAGCCATCCCGGAGCCGCTAAATGACGGCATTGCTGGAGCTGAACAACATTCACCGTAGCTATCCATCAGGTGATGGGCCGGTTGATGTGTTAAAGGGGATCTCCCTGCGCGTGGAAGCGGGTGAAATGGTGGCGATTGTCGGGGCGTCTGGCTCCGGTAAATCCACGCTCATGAACATCCTTGGTTGCCTGGATAAACCTACCCGCGGCACCTATCGCGTGGCGGGGACGGATGTCTCCACGCTGGATGGCGATGCGCTGGCGAAACTTCGCCGTGAACACTTTGGGTTTATCTTCCAGCGTTATCATCTGCTTTCTCACCTGAGTGCGGCGCAGAACGTTGAAGTGCCTGCGGTTTATGCCGGCGTTGAGCGGAAAAAACGGCTGGAACGCGCGCAGGCGTTGCTGACGCGTCTTGGACTGGCGGAGCGTGTGGATTACCAGCCCTCACAGCTTTCAGGCGGCCAGCAGCAGCGTGTGAGTATTGCACGCGCGCTGATGAACGGCGGGCAGGTGATTCTGGCGGATGAACCGACCGGTGCGCTCGACAGCCATTCCGGCGAAGAGGTGATGGCGATCCTCCATCAGCTGCGTGACCAGGGGCATACGGTGATTATCGTCACCCACGATCCGCTGGTGGCGGCACAGGCGGAACGGATCATTGAGATCCACGATGGCGAGCTGGTCAGCAACCCGCCTCCAAACCCGTCAAAGGCGGCAGCACCGAAAGAGGTATTGCCTGCGTCAGGCGGCTGGGGGCAGTTTGCCAGCGGTTTTCGCGAAGCCCTGACGATGGCCTGGCTGGCGATGGCGGCCAACAAGATGCGCACATTGCTCACCATGCTCGGCATCATCATCGGGATCGCCTCGGTGGTGTCGATTGTGGTGGTGGGTGATGCGGCAAAACAGATGGTGCTGGCAGATATCCGGGCGATAGGCACCAATACCATTGATGTCTATCCCGGCAAAGATTTTGGCGATGACGAGCCTCAGTATCAGCAGGCGCTGAAGTACGATGACTTAATGGCGATCCAAAAACAGCCGTGGGTTAACTCCGCCACGCCTGCGGTATCGCAAAATTTACGCCTGCGCTACGGCAATATCGACGTGGCGGCCAGTGCTAACGGCGTTAACGGTGACTATTTTAACGTGTACGGAATGACCTTCAGCGAAGGGGCAACCTTTAACGCGGAACAACTGGCTGGCCGGGCGCAGGTGGTTGTGCTGGACGCCAACTCGCGCAGGCAGCTTTTCCCGGATAAGACGAATGTTGTGGGTGAGGTTATCCTGGTAGGAAACATGCCTGCCACGGTCATCGGTGTGGCGGAAGAGAAACAGTCTATGTTTGGCAGCAGCAAGATTTTGCGCGTCTGGCTGCCCTACACCACGATTTCCGGGCGGATCATGGGGCAGTCGTGGCTGAACTCTATCACCGTGCGCGTGAAAGAGGGCTACGACAGCGCGCTTGCCGAACAGCAGCTTGAGCGTCTGCTGACGTTGCGCCACGGGAAGAAGGATTTCTTTACCTGGAACATGGACGGCCTGTTGAAAACGGCCGAAAAGACCACACATACTCTTCAGCTGTTCCTGACGCTGGTCGCGGTGATTTCGCTGGTTGTGGGTGGCATCGGAGTGATGAATATCATGCTGGTGTCGGTGACAGAGCGCACACGAGAGATTGGCATTCGCATGGCGGTTGGGGCCAGGGCCAGCGATGTGCTGCAACAGTTTTTGATTGAAGCGGTGCTGGTGTGCCTGGTGGGGGGCGCGATGGGGATTGCCTTATCGATGATTATCGCCTTCACCTTAAAGCTCTTTTTACCCGGTTGGGAGATTGGCTTCTCGCCGGTGGCGATCCTCACGGCATTTTTGTGTTCAACCTTTACCGGTATTTTGTTTGGCTGGCTGCCGGCGCGAAACGCAGCGCGGTTAGATCCGGTGGATGCGCTGGCTCGGGAATAGCCCGAAAATAAAAATGCCAGCCGATCGGGCTGGCATTTTGCCTGCGGGATGTACACAATGAAACAGAGGGCTAAGCAACAACTTCTGCTTCGATGGGCACGATGACGCTGGCATGATTGCCCTTCGGCCCCTGGTGTACATCGAACCGAACCGATTGTCCGGCTTTGAGCGTTCTGTAACCATCCATCTGAATGGTGGAATAGTGAGCGAAGATATCCTCGCCGCCGCCTTCGGGGCAGATAAACCCAAACCCTTTGGCGTTGTTGAACCACTTAACAGTACCCATTTCCATGCTTCGACATCCTTCGTAAATCTTATAAATTAAGATGGAATGAACCGGTGGTGGAGTGGGGGCTGTTCAAAACCTCGCCATCTCACGCCTGTACAATTTAGATAAACGAAACAAGGCGTCAAGAGTTTGGCGTTGGAGTTGGGACAATAATCAACCAAAATTTGAAGCAGTTAACGCTATTGCAACAGTTTGTGACAGACATCGCGGATGACAGTAATAGATGATTGTTATCTAACATCTGAGGTAGATTCATAGTGATTATGCAAAATGGGTAAGACGAACGACTGGCTGGATTTTGACCAGCTGGCGGAAGACAAAGTGCGTGACGCGCTAAAACCGCCATCCATGTATAAAGTAATGTTAATGAACGATGATTACACGTCAATGGAATTTGTTATTGACGTGCTACAAAAGTTCTTTTCTTATGATGTAGAACGTGCAACGCAACTGATGCTTACCGTTCATTATCGTGGCAAAGCTATCTGCGGCATCTTTACCGCCGAAGTGGCAGAAACCAAAGTGGCGATGGTGAACGACTACGCGAGGGAGAACGAGCATCCGTTGCTGTGTACGCTGGAAAAGGCCTGATAAGGCATAAAATTGGGGGAGGTGCCTATGCTCAATCAAGAACTGGAACTCAGTTTAAACATGGCTTTCGCCAGAGCGCGTGAGCACCGACATGAGTTTATGACCGTCGAGCATTTACTGCTCGCACTGCTTAGCAACCCATCCGCCCGCGAAGCGCTGGAAGCCTGCTCCGTGGATCTGGTGGCGCTACGTCAGGAACTCGAAGCCTTCATCGAACAAACCACACCGGTGCTGCCAGCCAGTGAAGAAGAGCGCGACACGCAGCCGACGCTTAGCTTCCAGCGGGTATTGCAGCGCGCGGTCTTCCACGTCCAGTCTTCCGGGCGTAGCGAAGTGACTGGCGCTAATGTGCTGGTTGCCATCTTTAGCGAGCAGGAGTCACAGGCTGCCTATCTGCTGCGCAAACACGAAGTCAGCCGACTCGACGTGGTTAACTTTATCTCTCACGGAACGCGAAAAGACGAGCCTAACCAGGCATCGGATTCCAGCAATCAGGTCAATAACAATGAAGAGCAAGCAGGCGGGGAGGATCGTATGGAAAACTTCACCACCAACCTTAACCAGCTTGCTCGCGTTGGCGGTATCGACCCGCTGATTGGCCGCGATAAAGAGCTGGAGCGCGCGATCCAGGTGCTGTGCCGTCGCCGCAAGAACAACCCGCTGCTGGTGGGTGAGTCTGGCGTGGGTAAAACTGCGATTGCCGAAGGTCTGGCCTGGCGTATTGTGCAGGGCGATGTGCCGGAAGTGATTGCCGATTGCACGATCTATTCGCTGGATATCGGTTCGCTGCTGGCGGGCACCAAATACCGTGGCGATTTCGAAAAACGCTTCAAGGCGCTGTTAAAACAGCTTGAACAAGATACCAACAGCATTCTGTTTATCGATGAAATTCATACCATCATCGGTGCAGGTGCGGCCTCTGGTGGGCAGGTGGATGCTGCTAACCTGATCAAACCGCTGCTCTCCAGCGGCAAGATCCGCGTGATTGGCTCCACGACCTACCAGGAGTTCAGTAACATCTTTGAGAAAGACCGTGCGCTGGCGCGTCGCTTCCAGAAAATCGATGTGACTGAACCATCCGTCGAGGAAACGGTGCAGATCATCAACGGCCTGAAACCGAAGTACGAAGCGCACCACGACGTGCGTTACACCGCGAAAGCGGTACGTGCGGCGGTAGAGCTGGCGGTGAAATACATCAACGATCGTCATTTGCCTGATAAGGCGATCGATGTGATTGATGAGGCGGGTGCGCGTGCGCGCCTGATGCCAGCCAGCAAACGTAAGAAAACCGTTAACGTGGCGGATATTGAGTCTGTAGTCGCCCGTATCGCGCGTATCCCTGAGAAGAGCGTTTCTCAGAGCGACCGCGACACGCTGCGTACGCTCGGCAATCGCCTGAAAATGCTGGTCTTTGGTCAGGATAAAGCCATTGAGGCCTTAACTGAGGCTATCAAGATGGCCCGTGCCGGACTGGGGCATGACCATAAGCCTGTCGGTTCCTTCCTGTTCGCAGGCCCGACCGGTGTGGGGAAAACCGAGGTGACGGTTCAGCTTTCTAAAGCGCTGGGCATTGAGCTGCTGCGTTTTGACATGTCTGAGTACATGGAGCGTCACACTGTCAGTCGTCTGATTGGTGCGCCTCCGGGATATGTGGGCTTTGACCAGGGCGGCCTGCTCACCGATGCGGTCATTAAGCATCCGCACGCGGTACTGCTGCTTGATGAAATCGAGAAAGCGCACCCGGACGTGTTCAACATCCTGTTGCAGGTGATGGACAACGGTACGCTGACCGATAACAACGGGCGCAAGGCGGACTTCCGCAACGTGGTGCTGGTGATGACCACCAACGCCGGGGTACGTGAAACCGAGCGTAAATCCATTGGGCTTATCCACCAGGATAACAGCACCGATGCGATGGAAGAGATCAAGAAGATCTTTACGCCGGAATTCCGTAACCGTCTGGACAACATTATCTGGTTCGATCACCTGTCGACTGAGGTGATCCATCAGGTCGTGGATAAGTTCATCGTTGAGCTGCAGGTTCAGCTGGATCAGAAAGGCGTGTCGCTGGAAGTAAGCCAGGAGGCCCGCAACTGGCTGGCTGAGAAAGGCTACGACCGTGCGATGGGAGCGCGTCCAATGGCGCGTGTGATTCAGGACAACCTGAAGAAACCGCTGGCGAATGAGCTGCTGTTTGGTTCACTGGTGGACGGCGGCCAGGTGACGGTGGCGCTGGATCAGGCGAAGAATGAGCTGACGTACGATTTTCAGAGTGCGCAGAAGCATAAGCCTGAAGCGGCTCACTAAATTAAACGTTGAACTTAAAAACCGGGCATTTGCCCGGTTTTTTTATGCCAGCAAGGTAAAAGCAAAACGGCAACGGCGTTGTCGTTTTTAGTGTTTGTTCCTTCTCCTGGTGGGTTGAGGAATCCCCACAAAATACGAGCACGGACAGCTCCCTCTCCTTTTTGGGGAGAGGGCTGGGGTGAGGGGGAACATACGGCTGTGGTGGTTATTCCGTTCACTTTATGTTCCTTGCTACTCTGTCACCACATTACCGGTGAACGTGCCAGGGTAGCTCACCGCCGCTACCCTGGCGACCCGGGCTCCCGGCAAGAAAATCGCCGCTTCGCGGTGACCCTCAGCGTTTGCTCCAGGCTAATCGGGGACGGGCGGATGAAACGTCCCTGTAAAGCCGCCCTCGCCGCGCATCCATGTGCGTCGCCCCGGCCTTCCGTAAACGCTTCGGCGATTTTCAGCCGGACCAGTGTGTCGCTGTTAGCCCATATTTCATTGGAAATAAGCCATCGCTGAAATTTTGCGAGGCGCTTTCCAGTTTCTCTCGATGATGATTGCTGGATAAATTTACAGTAATAAAATGGCGACGCACCTGCAAAATCAGGTGTCAGGATTGGCGTCCTGAAAGTGTGTGAGCAGTATTATTGCTGCGGGCTTCGTTCGCCCTATGGAAAAGGGTATCATTCTGCATCTGGCGGGCGAATCGGAAGCTTCTTTTGAAGCGCCAGTAACACACACTGGTACGCCAATTCCTTTTCGTCCGCCGCCAGCGAATCTGGCGTTTCCAGCGGTGGTAAATTCAATGTGTGTGAAGGAATTACCCAATGAATACAGAACATAATTTCTCCCAGCTCTACACCGAACTCTCCCTCAACCCCGATCTCACAACCCTTGCCGAGCGCTGCAAACTACTCACAGAAATTCTTCTGGACTGCAAATCACTTCCGCAGACTCAACCCGTTTGTCGTTGTCTGGGGGCGTACCTCGAGGAAGTCAAAACCGGACTCACAGAATCAATGCGTGATTTTCAGGTGGTGGAATTTGAGGCGGAAGAAGAACTGCCGGGCAAAAAAGAGTGGCTACTGGAAGATACGGAAACGAAGTGTGATTACTGCCGGGCTCTGAATCATGTGCTGCTGATTTCGCATTTTGACCACGATATGTTGCCGTATCTGACGGGGTTGCTGCATGACATGGCGCATTCAATGGCCGGGGATTTAATCATGCCATTGCAGCCCAGGATGACAATACGTCTTCCCGTGCATCAACACTAAGTTCATTAAATAAAAAAGGCCGGGATTACCCGACCTTTTAAATATTCATCTGCCATTACAGGCGAAAAAATTAGCGACTACGGAAGACAATGCGGCCTTTGCTCAGGTCGTACGGGGTCAGTTCAACAGTCACTTTGTCGCCCGTTAAAATGCGGATATAGTTTTTGCGCATTTTACCGGAGATGTGCGCAGTTACCACGTGACCGTTTTCCAGCTCTACGCGAAACATGGTATTAGGCAACGTATCAAGTACGGTACCCTGCATTTCAATATTGTCTTCTTTGGCCATCTAATCCTCTGGGGTATCACTACCAAGTTTTGAACCGGCAAGATAATGCCGAAATTCATCAATTAAGTAAAGAATTGCGCGTTTAAAACGCAGCAAAACAGTTTCGGCGCATTGCCCAAGCGTCACGGTACAACCGAACGAGAAACGCATTCGTAAAGGGGAGACAACAGGATAAACGTCAGGACGTTATCTGAAGCGAGGGTCCCAAACGGCGGCGGGGCAACAGGCAGAAGCTACTCTGCGGCGTAATTATAACACCCTCATAAAAAATATGCGGAAAACATTTAGGCATTGGGCAGAAACAGCGTTCTTGGTACCCAGAAGTCGCGCGGGAGCGTCTCCTGACGGTAAATATCCAGATGCTCAATGTAGTCGCGACGGGCGATTTCAACGGCGCCAAGCGAGGCGGTATGCTCATTAAGCACCTGGCAATCCATCAACTGTCCACCGCGGTTGGCAAACTCCTGGCAGAAAACCAGCAGCGCCGTTTTCGAGGCATTCACCGCCCGGGAGAACATCGACTCGCCACAGAAGAGTGTTCCTTGCGCCACCCCGTACATACCGCCAACCAGTTCGCTTTTATCCCAGACTTCGATGGAATGCGCATAACCCAGCTCATGCAAACGGTGGTAAGCGGTAATGATATCCTGGGTGATCCATGTCCCTTCGTGACGATCGCTGGCGCATCCTTCAATGACCTGGCCAAAAGCATGGTTGAGGGTCACGCGGTAAGGCGATTTGGCGTGAAATCGCTTCATGCTACGGCTGAGGTGAAAATGCGCAGGCCACAGCACGGCACGCGGATCGGGCGACCACCACAAAATGGGGTCGCCCGGGGAAAACCAGGGGAAGATCCCGCGCTGGTATGCCATCAATAGCCGAGCAGGGCTGAGATCGCCGCCTAATGCCAGCAATCCGTTGGGCTCACGTAGCGCACCTTCCGGGGACGGGAACGCTATATTATGACGAGAAAGCTGGACCAGGCGCATGACAGCAGAACTCCAATACGCGAGTTAGGATCGGTTCAAATATAGTCTACAGACGCTGTTTAAACTGGTAGTAGCGACCCTGTTTCGCTAACAGTTCTGTGTGACTACCTTGCTCAATAATGTGACCGTTGTCCATCACAATTATCTGATCAAAACTCGCCAGTCCGCGCAGACGGTGTGTCACCATAATCACCGTTTTACCAACCATAGCATTGGCCAGCAAATCAAGGATTTGGCTCTCTGTCGTGGCGTCCAGTCCTTCGGTTGGTTCATCCAGCAACATCAGTGGCGCATCGTGCAGTAATGCTCGTGCAATCGCCAGTCGGCGTAACTCCCCTCCAGAAAGCTGACGACCACCTTCACCCAGCCAGCTATTCAGACCGTCATCTTCGAGCAACTTGTGCAGCCCAACACGTTCAAGCATTGCACTCAGTACGTCGTCACTGGCTTCGGGGGCTGCCAGACGTAAGTTCTCACGTAACGTGGCACTGAACAGGTGCACGCGCTGCGGCACAACGCTGACGGTCTTACGCAGGGCGTGCTCGCTAAATTCGCGTAGCGGTACATCGTTAAACAAAATGTTCCCGTGCTGCGGATCCCATGCGCGGGTTAACAGCTGTAACAGTGTTGATTTACCACAGCCTGTCCGCCCGAGCAGCGCGATACGCGCACCGGCAGGGACCGACAGATTAACGCCTTCCAGCGCGTTCTGCGTTTGCCCGGCATAGGCGAAGGTGATGTCCTGGAGCTGAAGAGCAACCTGCGCCGGAACGGTAGTTTGCTGCGCATGGAACTGTACTTCTGGCTCTTGTTCAGTGATTTGGGTAATACGTACTGCGGAGGCGATAACCTGCCCGAGATGCTGGAAAGCACCAGTGACAGGTGCCAGCGCTTCAAATGCTGCCAGCGCACAGAAGACAAACAGTGCGATGAGCGCACCAGGCTGCGTATTGCCACCCACACCGCCGGATGCCATCCACAGCATTGCCACGACGGCAAAACCACCAATGAGCATCATCAGAGCCTGCGAAAAGGCCGTCAGTTCAGATTTCCTGCGCTGGGCTTCATGCCAGTTCAGCTCTGTGCTTTCCATCCGGGCGCGGTAGCGCTGGCTGGCACCAAAGATAGTGAGTTCAGCTTGTCCCTGTAACCATGATGTCAACTGCTGGCGGTATTCCCCGCGCAGACGCGTCAGGTTTTCTCCGGTTGGCTTGCCTGCGCGATAAAACAGCGGCGGCAGGAGGAAAAGCGTCAGCAGCATAATGCCGCCCAGCGTCAGAGCGATAGGGACATCAAGCGTACAAAGCCCAAGGGTAACCACCACAATCACCACAAACGCCCCCACCAGCGGGGAAATCACGCGCAGGTAGAGATGATCCAGGGTATCGACATCTGCGACCACGCGGTTGAGTAATTCACCCTGGCGAAAACGCGCCAGCCCGGCAGGGGAGAGGGGCAGTAATTTGCTGAAGGTGTAAATACGCAGATGTTGAAGCACACGGAATGTCGCATCGTGGCTGACCAGACGCTCAAAATAACGTCCGGCTGTACGGGTAATCGCCGCACCGCGTACGCCCGCAGCGGGCAGCATATAGTTAAAGCTGTACAGCCCGGCAACGCCCACCACCGCAGAGGCCGACAGGAACCAGCCGGAAAGCGTGAGCAGTCCGATGCTGGCAAGCAGAGTCACAATCGCCAGAACAATCCCGAGCGTCAGCATCCATTTGTGACGTTTATACAGGGCAAGATAAGGGAGCAGGGCGCGCATCAGATATCCTCCTGACGGTTAGCCAGCAGGGTGGCAAAGGGCCCCTGCGCAGCAACGAGAGAGGCGTAATCGCCTTGCTCGACAATATGGCCATTCTCCATGACCCAAATCTGATCCCAGTCGGTGATACCTTCCAGCTGGTGCGTGACCATGAGTGTGGTTTGTTGCAATGATGCTGCGTCCAGGGCGTGCATCACCCGTTGTTCGCTGTGAGCATCAAGGCTGGCCGCGGGTTCATCCAGCAGCATTAACTGACATGGATTAAGCAATGCGCGGGCAAGGGCAACACGCTGAGCCTGACCGACGGATAAACCTGCCGCCTGGTCGCCTACTACCGTATCAACACCTTGCGAAAGCAAAGGCAGAAACTCACTGACCCACGCACGGTCAAGAACCGATTGCAGCTCATCTTCGCGCGCATCAGGGCGTGCAAGCAGCACGTTCTCACGCAGAGTGGCGGCAGGTAATTGTGGATTCTGCCCCACCCAACTGAGTTGTTTGCGCCATGCATCAGGGTCAAGCTCGCGCAGTTCGGCATGATTAATTCGCAGCGACCCGGTATACGCCATAAAACCTGATAACGCATTCAGCAGTGAGCTTTTACCTGAACCGCTGGTTCCAACCAGAACAACGCGTTGACCCGCCGAAAGCGTAAAGTTCAGCGGCCCGGCCAGCACCTTACCTTCAGGTGATAAAACAGAGAAATCGACTGCTTCAACGGTAACCGGCTCTTTGCTGTTCAGCGTAATTTCACCGCGCTCCGGGTGAGCAAGCGGCGTTTCAAGGAAAGTTTTCAGGCTGTCAGCGGCACCTACGGCCTGTGCTTTGGCGTGGTAAAAGGTACCAAGATCGCGAAGCGGCTGGAAAAACTCAGGCGCTAGGATCAGGGCAAGAAAACCGGCTGAAAGCGTAACGCCAGTGCCGTAATGGCCAAAATCGAGTTCGCCAAGATAAGAGAAACCAAAGTACACCGCCACCACCGCAATCGACAGGGAGGTGAAGAATTCCAGTACGCCGGACGACAGAAACGCCAGACGCAATACTTCCATTGTCCGCTGACGGAAATCCTGCGACGCCACACGGATATTTTCGGTTTCGGCTTCACCGCGGCCAAAAATACGCAAGGTTTCCATCCCGCGCAGGCGGTCCAGGAAATGGCCGCTTAAACGGCCAAGCGCCAGGAAGTTGCGGCGGTTTGCATCTGCCGCGCCCATCCCCACCATCGCCATAAACAGCGGAATAAGTGGAGCGGTACAGAGCAGAATAAGGGCGGCAACCCAGTTAGATGGGAAAATGGTAGCCACAATCAGCAGCGGCACGCATACGGCCAGTGCCATCTGTGGAATATAGCGCGCGTAATAGTCGTGCATATCGTCAATCTGCTCAAGGATAAGCGTCGCCCAGCTTCCGGCAGGCTTGCCCTGTATCCATGCGGGGCCCGCTTGCTGGAGCCTGTCGAGCACCTGGCGGCGAATTTCGAAGCGTATATGCTGTCCGGCGTGGAACCCGACACGTTCACGCAGCCAGACCACCCAGGCGCGCAGAACAAAGATCAGGACTAATACGATAAAGGGCATCAGAAGCGCTTCGCGCGGGATGTTCTCCATGATCATATGATTGAGAATGCGGGCCAGCAGCCATGCCTGGGCAACAATCAACAGACCGCTGATAAGTCCCAGCAAACGGGAAATATTCAGCCAGCGGCGGGAAATAACGCTTTGCTTTTTAAGCCAGCGAGTTAACTCTTGTTGACGGGTTTTTTCCATTGCGTACTTTGCAGGTGACGTTATTAGAAATTGGGCACGGCAATGTTACAACGGAGAGACAATAAAGGCGACTTATCGCCGCCTTTATTTACGTTTGTTACTGACTTGTAAAGATTATTTACCTGTTTCAGCCAGCCCATCAAGGTAACGTTCAGCGTCCAGCGCGGCCATACAGCCGGTACCGGCAGAGGTGATCGCCTGACGATAAATATGGTCCATCACGTCACCCGCAGCGAAGACGCCCGGGATGCTGGTTTGGGTCGCGTTGCCGTGAATACCAGACTGCACTTTAATGTAGCCGTTTTCCAGCTCAAGCTGGCCGTCAAAGATAGCGGTATTCGGGCTATGGCCGATAGCCACAAACAGACCCGCCACTTCCAGTGATTCTACGTTGTCGGTGTTCTGCGTATCGCGGATGCGCAGGCCAGCAACGCCCATCTGATCGCCCGTAACTTCTTCCAGAGTGCGGTTGGTGTGCAGCACGATATTGCCGCTCGCCACTTTATCCATCAGACGTTTGATCAGGATCTTCTCCGCGCGGAAGGTGTCGCGGCGATGAATCAGGTGCACTTCAGAGGCGATGTTCGCCAGATACAGCGCTTCTTCTACTGCGGTGTTACCGCCACCGATAACCGCGACTTTCTGGTTACGGTAGAAGAAACCGTCGCAGGTTGCACAGGCAGAAACGCCACGGCCTTTGAACGCTTCTTCAGACGGCAGTCCGAGGTAACGCGCAGAAGCACCTGTCGCGATAATCAGCGCATCACAGGTGTACTCACCGCTGTCGCCTGTCAGGCGGAACGGACGATTTTGCAGGTCAACCTTGTTGATGTGATCGAACAGAATTTCGGTGTCGAATTTGGTCGCATGTTCGTGCATGCGCTCCATCAGCAGCGGCCCGGTCAGGTCGTTCGGGTCGCCTGGCCAGTTTTCTACTTCAGTCGTGGTGGTCAACTGACCGCCTTTTTCCATACCGGTAATCAAAACCGGTTGCAGGTTAGCGCGCGCAGCATAGACGGCCGCGGTATATCCCGCAGGTCCAGAACCAAGAATTAGCAGCTTACTGTGTTTGGCCGTGCCCATGAGATCCCCATTGTTGTTGGCAGACATTTGGCAGGATTGTAGGGAATTTGTTGCCGTAAAAAAAGAGCGCAGCAATTTTGATATCGATATGTGCAATAGACGCTGGCGATGGATTGAGCGCTATAACATAACGCTTTCTACTGAAAACCGGTCGATTATAAGGCAATAAAATGAGGATTAATGGCCAGTCGTTATGAATATCCGGCATGTTGTACTAAAAATCGATGTTTTGCTTTGACAATCCCCTGCGCTTTTGCGAAAACATTGAAGGAAGAAAAAAACCGCGTTAACAGTGTGTCGCATAGACATGCACGTAAATGCCATTTTTACCGGGTCAGTGAAATCTACGCATGGTGTGGACAGACGCCATACGTGATGTCGGTGGCAGCCATTTCAGGCACCGGTCTTCTTACCGTAGAACCCGAATCCGCATCGCGCATATTACATAATCAGGCGATGTGATGAATAACGGGTACAGGCTCTGAACAGTGATGTGCACAGGGTCCAGGCAGGAGTAGGGAAGGAATACAGAGAGACAATAATAATGGTAGATAGCAAGAAGCGCCCTGGCAAAGATCTCGACCGTATCGATCGTAACATTCTTAATGAATTGCAAAAGGATGGGCGTATTTCCAACGTCGAGCTTTCAAAACGTGTGGGACTTTCCCCGACGCCGTGCCTTGAGCGTGTGCGCCGACTGGAAAGACAGGGTTTTATTCAGGGCTATACGGCTCTGCTGAACCCGCATTATCTGGATGCCTCACTTCTGGTATTTGTTGAGATTACTCTGAATCGTGGTGCGCCGGATGTGTTTGAGCAATTTAACGCCGCTGTACAAAAACTTGAAGAAATTCAAGAGTGTCATCTGGTTTCCGGTGATTTCGACTACCTTTTGAAAACCCGTGTGCCTGATATGTCCGCCTACCGTAAGCTGCTGGGTGAAACCCTGCTGCGTCTGCCAGGCGTGAACGACACCCGTACTTATGTGGTGATGGAAGAGGTCAAACAGAGCAATCGTCTGGTTATTAAGACGCGCTAACACGGAACAGGTGCAAAATCAGCGTAGTTTGATTACACTCCTGTTAATCCATACAGCAACAGTGCCGGGGATACCCGGCGCTGTTGTCCGTTTTAGCAAACAGGCAGGACATGCCTGATACCTGGAGAGCCTTTCTTGAGCCAGGAATATACTGAAGACAAAGAAGTCACACTATCGAAGCTAAGCAGCGGACGTCGACTCCTTGAGGCGTTGCTGATTGTTATTGCCCTTTTTGCCGTCTGGCTGATGGCAGCCTTACTCAGTTTCAACCCCTCAGATCCGAGCTGGTCGCAAACCGCATGGCATGAACCTATCCATAATTTAGGTGGCACGCCCGGCGCCTGGCTTGCGGACACCCTGTTTTTCATCTTCGGTGTCATGGCCTATACCATCCCGGTGATCATCATCGGTGGCTGCTGGTTTGCCTGGCGTCATCGTCAGAACGATGAATACATCGATTATTTCGCGGTTTCGCTGCGTCTGATTGGCGCCCTGGCGCTGATCCTGACCTCCTGCGGGTTGGCGGCGATTAACGCCGACGATATCTGGTATTTCGCTTCCGGTGGGGTGATTGGCAGCTTGCTGAGTACTGCACTGCAACCAATGCTGCACAGCAGCGGCGGCACCATCACGCTGCTCTGTATCTGGGCGGCGGGGTTAACACTGTTTACTGGCTGGTCATGGGTGAGCATTGCCGAAAAACTCGGCAGTCTGATCCTTAATATTCTGACGTTTGCCAGCAACCGTACCCGTCGTGATGATACCTGGGTAGATGAAGACGAATACGAAGATGAGGACGAAGAGGATACACCTCCAAGTCAGCATCGAGAATCTCGCCGTACGCGTATAATGCGTGGCGCGCTGGCGCGCCGCAAACGCGTGGCCGAAAAATTTGCTAATCCGTTAGGGCGTAAAACCGATGCCGCACTCTTCTCCGGCAAACGCATGGATGACGATGAGCAGGTTGAATACCGTGCCGCGGGTACTCCTGTTGACCCTGATGATGTGCTCTTCTCTGGCAGTCGTGCCATGCCGGGTGATTACGACGAATATGACCCGTTGTTAAATGGTCATTCAGTTACCGAACCTGTCGCGGCAGCAGCAGCGGCAACGACAGCCGCTCAGGCCTATGCTGCGCCTGTTGAGGCAGTCATGCCTTCCGCGCCGGTGTATGAGCCAGAGCCTGTTGTCCAGCAACCTGCGGTTGAGTGGCAAGAAGCGCCTGTCATTCCTGCGCATCAGCCGGTCATTGCCCCTGAACCGCAGAGCTATGCGCCAGCACAGCCGCAGGAACAGTGGCAGCAGCCGTACCAGCCAGAACCGGAATACGCGCCACAGCCGTACGCAGAGTATGACGCGCCGGTGTCTCAGCCTTATCAGGAATATGCGCCAGTTGAGCCTGCTCAGCCGTATGTTGAGCCACAAGCTGAACCACAGGTTGAAGTGGAAGAGGTCAAACCGACTCGCCCACCAATGTACTATTTTGAAGAGGTTGAAGAACGCCGCGCGCGTGAGCGCGAACAACTGGCCGCCTGGTATCAGCCCGTACCGGAACCGGTACAAGAACCCGTCACCAGAGCTCCTTCCGTTTCGGTACCGCCAGTCGATCCGACACCGGTTGTTGCACCGGTGGCGGAAAGCGTGAAGCACGCTACCGCGGCGGCGGCAGTGGCTGCGCCTGTCTTTAGCCTGGCATCCGGTGGCGCACCGCGTCCACAGGTGAAAGAGGGTATTGGCCCGCAGCTTCCTCGTCCTAATCGCGTGCGTGTTCCTACCCGCCGCGAGCTGGCGTCCTATGGCATCAAATTACCTTCTCAGCGTATGGCTGAGGAGAAAGCGCGTGAATCTGAGTATGAAGATGATGCCGATGAGATGCAGCAGGATGAGCTGGCACGTCAATTTGCTGCACAACAGCAGCAGCGTTATGGCGAAGAGTATCAACACGAAGCCCGGCCGACTCATGTTCATGAAGAAGATGAAGATGACGCAGCCGAAGCAGAGTTAGCGCGCCAGTTTGCTGCCACTCAGCAGCAACGCTATTCCGGTGAGCAGCCTGCGGGAGCAAATCCGTTCTCGTTATCTGACTTCGAATTCTCGCCAATGAAAGATTTGGTTGACGATGGCCCGAGCGAGCCGTTATTCACCCCAGGCGTGATGCCTGAAACGCAAACTGCGTACCAGCAGCCTGCACCTGCACCGCACGTGCAGCAGCCAGCGTCACAGGCTTATGCGCAGCCGCAACAGCCTCAGCACGCGCCGCAGTTCCAGCAGCCACCAGCACAGCCGAAGGAAAGTCTGATTCACCCGCTGCTGATGCGCAACGGTGATAGCCGTCCGCTGCAACGCCCAAGCACGCCGCTGCCGTCGCTGGATCTGTTAACGCCGCCTCCGTCAGAAGTTGAACCGGTAGATACCTTTGCGCTGGAACAGATGGCGCGTCTTGTGGAAGCGCGTCTGGCTGATTTCCGCATTAAGGCGGACGTAGTGAACTATTCCCCAGGTCCAGTTATCACCCGTTTCGAACTGAATCTGGCGCCTGGTGTTAAAGCCGCGCGAATTTCTAACCTGTCTCGTGACCTGGCGCGCTCGTTGTCGACCGTTGCGGTGCGTGTGGTAGAAGTTATCCCGGGTAAACCTTATGTCGGCCTGGAACTGCCAAATAAGAAACGCCAGACCGTCTATCTGCGTGAAGTGCTGGATAACGCCAAATTCCGCGAGAATCCATCACCGTTGAGCGTGGTGCTGGGTAAAGATATTGCAGGCGATCCAGTGGTGGCTGACCTCGCGAAAATGCCGCACCTGCTGGTGGCGGGTACGACGGGCTCGGGTAAGTCGGTCGGTGTGAACGCCATGATCCTGAGTATGCTCTACAAAGCGCAGCCGGAAGATGTGCGTTTCATCATGATCGACCCGAAAATGCTGGAACTCTCTGTTTATGAAGGTATCCCGCATCTGCTGACGGAAGTGGTCACCGACATGAAAGACGCTGCTAACGCCCTGCGCTGGAGCGTTAATGAGATGGAGCGTCGCTATAAGTTAATGTCGGCACTCGGCGTACGTAACCTGGCGGGGTATAACGAGAAGATCGCTGAAGCAGTACGTATGGGGCGCCCGATTCCGGATCCTTACTGGAAGCCGGGTGACAGTATGGATGCTCAGCATCCGGTGCTGGAAAAACTGCCTTATATCGTCGTACTGGTAGACGAATTCGCTGACCTGATGATGACCGTCGGTAAGAAAGTCGAAGAGCTGATTGCCCGTCTGGCGCAGAAAGCGCGTGCAGCCGGTATTCACCTTGTACTGGCGACGCAGCGTCCATCCGTGGACGTTATCACTGGTCTGATTAAAGCGAACATCCCAACGCGTATCGCGTTTACCGTATCGAGTAAAATTGACTCGCGTACCATCCTTGATCAGGGCGGCGCAGAATCGCTGTTGGGTATGGGTGATATGCTCTACTCCGGCCCGAACTCCACCTCGCCAGTACGTGTTCACGGTGCATTCGTCCGCGATGAGGAAGTTCACGCGGTGGTACAGGACTGGAAAGCGCGTGGTCGTCCGCAGTACGTGGATGGCATTACCTCTGACACTGAAAGTGAAGGCGGTGGCGGTGGCTTTGATGGTGGTGAAGAGCTGGATCCGTTATTCGATCAGGCGGTTAACTTCGTGACTGAGAAACGTAAAGCGTCCATTTCCGGGGTGCAGCGTCAGTTCCGTATCGGTTACAACCGTGCGGCCCGCATCATCGAGCAGATGGAAGCGCAGGGCATCGTGAGCGAGCAGGGGCATAACGGTAACCGTGAGGTGCTGGCTCCGCCGCCGTTTGATTGACCCTTCACCGATTGAAAAGAAGGGTAAATCAGCAAAAATTAAGCATTTTCTTCTGTCGCCTGCCTGCGGGCAGGTTCACAATAGACGACAGAACCCCATATCGGGATGACGTATTTTAAGGAATAACAATGAAAAAATTCGCAATCGCCTGTGCATTACTGACCAGTTTTGTTGCCAGCAGCGTCTGGGCTGATGCAGCCAGCGACCTTAAAAGCCGACTGGATAAAGTCAGTAGCTTCCACGCCAGTTTCACCCAAAAAGTGACTGACGGCAGCGGTAACGCGGTGCAGGAAGGTCAGGGGGATTTGTGGGTAAAACGCCCTAATCTGTTTAACTGGCATATGACACAGCCGGATGAAAGCATTCTGGTGTCAGACGGTAAAACCTTGTGGTTCTTCAACCCGTTTGTTGAGCAGGCAACCGCCACCTGGCTGAAAGATGCCACCAGTAATACCCCGTTTATGCTGATTGCCCGTAACCAGTCCAGCGACTGGCAGCAGTACAATATCAAACAGAATGGTGATGAGTTTGTTCTGACGCCGAAAGGCAGCAACGGAAACCTGAAACAGTTCACCATTAACGTGAGCACCAACGGAACCATCAATCAGTTTGGTGCGGTTGAGCAGGACGATCAGCGTAGCAGCTACCAGCTCAAATCCCAGCAAAACGGCGCTGTCGATGCATCGAAATTCACCTTTACCCCGCCGCAGGGCGTAACGGTGGACGACCAACGCAATAAGTAAGAGGCGTGAGTGAGCAACCTGTCGCTCGATTTTTCAGATAATGCGTTTCAACCTCTGGCCGCTCGTATGCGGCCAGAAAATTTAGCGCAGTACATCGGTCAGCAGCATCTGCTGGCTGCGGGTAAGCCGTTGCCCCGTGCTATTGAGGCCGGCCATCTACACTCCATGATCCTGTGGGGGCCACCAGGCACGGGTAAAACGACACTTGCTGAAGTGATCGCCCGTTACGCAAACGCCGATGTTGAACGCATTTCCGCAGTGACCTCCGGCGTGAAGGAGATCCGCGAAGCTATCGAGCGCGCAAGACAGAACCGTAATGCCGGACGCCGTACTATCCTCTTTGTTGATGAAGTCCATCGTTTCAATAAGAGCCAGCAGGATGCGTTCCTGCCGCACATTGAAGATGGCACAATTTTCTTCATTGGCGCGACGACCGAAAACCCCTCCTTTGAACTGAACTCGGCACTGCTTTCCCGTGCGCGTGTTTATCTGCTCAAATCGCTGACAACCGACGATATCGAAAAGGTTCTCACTCAGGCGATGGAGGACAAGGCGCGGGGTTATGGCGGGCAGGATATCATCCTGCCGGACGAAACACGGCTTGCGATTGCGGAGCTGGTCAATGGGGATGCGCGCCGTGCGTTAAACACGCTGGAAATGATGGCTGATATGGCCGAAGTGGATGATTCCGGTAAGCGTGTGCTGAAACCTGAACTGCTCACCGAAATTGCCGGTGAACGCAGCGCGCGTTTCGACAATAAAGGCGATCGTTTTTACGATCTGATCTCGGCCCTGCACAAGTCGGTGCGAGGCAGTGCACCGGATGCAGCACTGTACTGGTATGCGCGGATCATTAGCGCCGGTGGTGATCCCCTGTACGTGGCGCGCCGCTGTCTGGCCATTGCGTCGGAAGATGTCGGTAATGCCGACCCGCGCGCGATGCAGGTTGCGATTTCAGCCTGGGATTGCTTCACCCGCGTAGGGCCAGCGGAAGGGGAGCGAGCAATCGCACAGGCGATTGTTTACCTGGCCTGTGCGCCAAAAAGTAATGCTGTCTACACCGCGTTTAAAGCGGCTTTGGCAGATGCACGTGAACGTCCTGACTATGACGTACCGGTTCATCTGCGTAATGCGCCAACCAAACTGATGAAAGAGATGGGTTACGGGCAAGAATACCGATACGCCCACGACGAACCCAATGCCTACGCCGCCGGAGAGGAGTATTTTCCGCAGGAGATGGCACAAACCCGCTATTATCACCCCACAAACAGAGGTCTTGAAGGCAAGATTGGCGAAAAGCTCGCCTGGCTCGCCGGACAGGATCAAAATAGCCCTATAAAACGCTACCGTTAGTTCAATCGTTGCGGTAATGTTGGCATAGTATCCTTGTGACCGCAGGCTGTGGTCACATTTTCCTATTTTAATTCGATAAGCACAGGATAAGCATGCTCGATCCCAATCTGCTGCGTAATGAGCCAGACGCAGTCGCTGAAAAACTGGCACGCCGGGGCTTTAAGCTGGATGTAGATAAGCTGCGCGCTCTTGAAGAGCGTCGTAAAGTTCTGCAGGTACAAACTGAAAATCTGCAGGCAGAGCGTAACTCTCGATCGAAATCCATCGGCCAGGCGAAAGCACGCGGGGAAGACATTGAGCCATTACGCCTGGAAGTGAACAAACTGGGTGAAGAGCTGGATCAGGCGAAAGCCGAGCTGGACGCTCTTCAGACCGAAATCCGTGATATCGCACTGGCTATCCCGAACATTCCTGACGACAGCGTTCCTGTCGGCAAAGACGAAAACGACAACGTTGAAGTGAAACGTTGGGGTACGCCTCGCGAGTTCGACTTCGAGGTTCGCGATCACGTAACGCTGGGTGAAATGCACGCTGGCCTGGACTTTGCAGCCGCAGTTAAGCTGACCGGTTCTCGCTTTGTGGTGATGAAAGGGCAGATTGCTCACCTGCACCGTGCGCTGGCTCAGTTCATGCTCGATCTGCACACTGAGCAGCACGGCTACAGCGAAACCTACGTACCGTATCTGGTCAACCACGATACGCTGTACGGGACTGGCCAGTTGCCGAAATTTGCCGGCGATCTGTTCCACACGCGTCCTCTGGACGAAGAAGCAGACAGCAGCAACTACGCGCTGATCCCAACCGCTGAAGTGCCGCTGACCAACCTCGTGCGTGATGAGATCATCGACGAAGACGACCTGCCAATTAAACTGACTGCACACTCTCCGTGCTTCCGTTCTGAAGCAGGTTCTTACGGTCGTGACACCCGTGGTCTGATCCGTATGCACCAGTTCGACAAAGTTGAGATGGTACAGATCGTCCGTCCTGAAGAGTCCATGGACGCGCTGGAAGAGATGACCGGCCACGCTGAGAAAGTGCTGGAACTGCTGGGTCTGCCGTACCGCCGTATGGCGCTGTGTACGGGTGACATGGGCTTTGGTGCCTGCAAAACCTTCGACCTGGAAGTCTGGGTTCCTGCACAGAATACTTACCGTGAGATCTCTTCCTGCTCTAACGTCTGGGATTTCCAGGCTCGCCGGATGCAGGCTCGCTGCCGCAGCAAATCAGACAAGAAGACCCGTCTGGTTCATACCCTGAACGGATCTGGTCTGGCTGTGGGTCGTACGCTGGTTGCGGTGCTGGAAAACTACCAGCAGGCTGATGGTCGTATTGAGATCCCGGAAGTGCTGCGTCCGTACATGAAAGGCCAGCAGTACATCGGTTAATTTGTCTTAAATTAAAAAAGCGCCTACGGGCGCTTTTTTTATGCCCCTGCTTTGACACGAAACAATATCGCCTCCCTCTAAAGTAGTAATACTCCTCCGAATGAAAGCCAGCATAAAAAACTAATAACGGAGAAATCCGTTATATATAAAACTATATAGCGGTTTCTACCGTATCTCTTTTATTTGTGAGCAACCAAAGTGAGTCTTTATGAAAATCAAAGCGCCTGATGCTTTACTGGCTGCCGAGGTCACTCGCCGTGGGTTGATGAAAACCACGGCAATAGGCGGTCTGGCTGTTGCCAGCAGTGCGTTAACTCTGCCTTTTTCTCGTATGGTGTCGGCGGCGGATGCGCTGTCTCCGGCGTCAGCTCCGGAAAAAATGGTGTGGAGCGCCTGTACCGTTAACTGTGGTAGCCGTTGCCCGCTGCGGATGCACGTGGTGGATGGCGAAATCAAATATGTCGAAACGGATAACACCGGTGACGATAACTATGACGGGTTACACCAGGTTCGCGCCTGTTTACGTGGCCGCTCAATGCGCCGTCGCGTCTATAATCCGGATCGTCTCAAGTACCCGATGAAACGCGTTGGAAAACGCGGGGAAGGGAAGTTCGAGCGCATTAGCTGGGACGAAGCCTACGACATCATCGCGACCAACATGCAGCGTTTAATCAAAGAGTTCGGCAACGAATCCATCTATCTGAACTACGGTACAGGTACGCTTGGCGGCACCATGACCCGCTCCTGGCCACCAGGAAAAACGCTGGTTGCGCGCCTGATGAACTGCTGCGGCGGTTATCTCAATCACTATGGCGACTACTCTTCCGCGCAGATCGCCGCAGGGCTGAATTACACTTATGGCGGCTGGGCTGATGGCAACAGTCCATCTGATATCGAGAACAGTAAACTGGTGGTGCTGTTCGGTAACAACCCGGGTGAAACGCGTATGAGCGGCGGCGGGGTGACGTACTATCTCGAGCAGGCTCGTGCTAAATCTAATGCCCGCATGATCATCGTCGATCCGCGTTACACCGATACTGGTGCCGGGCGTGAAGATGAGTGGATCCCTATCCGTCCGGGTACCGATGCCGCGCTGGTCAGTGCGCTGGCGTGGGTGATGATCACTGAAAACCTCGTTGATCAGCCTTTCCTTGATAAATACTGCGTTGGTTACGACGAGAAAACTCTGCCAGCCAGTGCGCCTGCTAACGGGCACTACAAAGCATACATCCTTGGCCAGGGCAGTGACGGCGTGGCAAAAACGCCTCAGTGGGCATCCACGATCACCGGTATTCCGGTAGAACGTATTGTTCAGCTTGCACGTGAAATTGGTTCGGCGAAACCGGCCTATATCAGCCAGGGCTGGGGGCCGCAGCGTCATGCGAACGGTGAAATCGCCACCCGTGCCATTTCAATGCTCTCTATTCTGACGGGCAACGTGGGTATCAATGGGGGCAATACAGGCGCGCGCGAAGGCTCTTATGAAGTGCCATTTGAACGTATGCCGACTCTGGACAACCCGGTCCAGACCAGTATTTCCATGTTTATGTGGACCGACGCGATTGAACGCGGCCCGGAAATGACGGCATTGCGCGATGGTGTGCGCGGTAAAGATAAACTGGATGTTCCGATTAAGATGATCTGGAACTATGCCGGTAACTGCCTGATTAACCAGCATTCCGAGATCAACCGCACTCATGAGATCCTTCAGGATGATAAGAAGTGCGAGATGATTGTGGTCATCGACTGTCACATGACCTCGTCGGCGAAATATGCCGATATCATTCTGCCGGATTGCACCGCATCAGAGCAGATGGACTTCGCGCTGGATGCCTCCTGCGGCAACATGTCTTATGTGATCTTCACCGATCAGGCGATTAAACCGCGATTCGAATGCAAAACCATCTATCAGATGACGTCTGAGCTGGCGAAGCGTCTCGGCGTTGAGCAGCAGTTCACTGAAGGACGTTCTCAGGAAGGATGGATGCGTCATCTGCATGAACTTTCCCGCAAAGCGATCCCTGACCTGCCTGACTTCGATACCTTCCGCCAGCAGGGCATGTACAAGCAACGCGACCCGGAAGGGCATCATGTTGCTTATAAGGCATTCCGCGACGATCCTCATGCCAATCCGCTGACCACCCCGTCAGGGAAAATCGAAATCTACTCTGAAGAACTGGCAAAAATTGCGTCCAGCTGGGAGCTACCGGAAGGGGATGTGATTGATCCGCTGCCAATTTATACGCCAGGTTTCGAAAACTACAACGATCCACTGACCGCGAAATTCCCGTTGCAGCTGACGGGCTTCCACTACAAAGCGCGGGTTCACTCGACTTACGGCAACGTTGATGTACTGAAAGCGTCCTGCCGTCAGGAAATGTGGATCAACCCGATGGATGCGAAAGCGCGCGGTATTTCAAATGGCGATCGCGTGCGTATCTTTAACGGTCGTGGCGAAGTGCATATCGAAGCCAAAGTTACACCGCGTATGATGCCTGGCGTTGTCGCGTTAGGGGAAGGGGCCTGGTACAACCCGGATGCAAATCGCATCGATCAGGCCGGCAGTATTAACGTACTGACCACGCAGCGCCCATCGCCGCTGGCGAAGGGTAATCCGTCCCACACAAACCTTGTTCAGGTTGAAAAGGTGTAAGGAGTAACCGATGACAACCCAGTATGGATTTTTTATTGATTCCAGCCGCTGCACCGGTTGCAAGACCTGCGAACTGGCCTGTAAGGATTACAAAGATTTAACTCCGGATGTCAGCTTCCGCCGTATTTACGAATACGCCGGTGGCGACTGGCAGGAGGACAACGGCGTCTGGCATCAGAACGTGTTTGCCTACTACCTGTCGATTGCCTGTAACCACTGCGAAGATCCGGCCTGCACCAAAGTGTGCCCGAGCGGCGCGATGCACAAGCGTGACGACGGTTTTGTGGTGGTGGATGAAGATGTCTGCATCGGCTGCCGCTACTGTCACATGGCCTGCCCGTATGGCGCGCCGCAGTACAACGCCGCCAAAGGCCATATGACCAAGTGCGACGGTTGCCACACCCGCGTGGCGGACGGCAAAAAGCCGATTTGCGTGGAATCCTGCCCGCTGCGTGCGCTGGACTTTGGCCCGATTGAAGAGCTGCGCCAAAAGCACGGCCAGCTTGCAGCAGTGGCACCCCTGCCGTCTGCGCACTTCACGAAGCCGAGCATTGTGATTAAACCTAACGCCAACAGCCGTCCGACGGGTGACACCACCGGCTACCTGGCAAATCCGAAGGAGGTGTGAGATGGGAAGTGGATGGAATGAATGGCCGCTGATGATCTTCACGGTCTTCGGGCAGTGCGTTGCGGGTGGTTTTATCGTCCTCGCTCTGGCGCTGCTCAAGGGAAATCTCAATGCGGAACAGCAACAACGCCTGGTGCTGAGTATGTTTGGCCTGTGGGTGTTGATGGGCATTGGCTTTATCGCCTCAACCCTGCACCTCGGTTCACCGATGCGGGCGTTTAATTCCCTTAACCGCGTGGGTGCATCATCACTCAGTAACGAAATTGCCAGCGGCGCTATTTTCTTTGCGGTGGGGGGGCTGGGCTGGCTGCTGGCTGCACTGAAAAAGTTGCCAACAGGGCTGCGTAGCCTGTGGCTAATCGTCACTATGGTTCTGGGTGTGGTGTTCGTGTGGATGATGGTGCGGGTTTATAACACTATCGACACCGTGCCAACCTGGTACAGCGTCTGGACGCCAATGAGCTTCTTCCTGACGATGTTCATCGGCGGGCCGTTACTGGGCTTCCTGTTGCTGCGTGTGGCGGGCGTAGACGGCTGGGCGATGCGTTTGCTGCCGGCTGTTTCACTCCTGGCACTGGTGGTGAGTGCCATCGTAGCCCTGATGCAGGGGGCAGAGCTGGCAACGATCCACAGCTCTATTCAGCAGGCGTCTGCGCTGGTGCCTGATTACGGCTCGCTGATGGCCTGGCGCGTGGTGTTGCTGGTAGCGGCACTGGTGTGCTGGATTGTGCCTCAGCTTAAGGGTCATCAGCCTGCGGTACCGCTGTTGTCCCTGGCCTTTGTGCTGGTGCTGGCAGGTGAGTTGATTGGCCGCGGTGTGTTCTATGGCCTGCATATGACGGTTGGTATGGCCATCGCCAGTTAACGTTGTTTTTTGTTATATAAAGCCGGGACATAGCGCCCGGCTTTTTTGTTTTCAATCATGAAATTTTTCGACTGTCGTTTGGTTTTAATTCTGAGTATTGGTAAATAAAAACAATCAGATAGTTTATATCGATAGCAAGCGTTGCATTAGCAGGATTAGTTTTTTAAATCGACAGGGAGCATATCGTGCGTGCGCCCTGAATCGGTGGATTGACTTTGTTTTTGCCAGTGGCATGATGCGCACGAAATCTGAACTTCCTCACGGTTTTTAATCCATGCCCACCTATACCCGCCCAGTGCTCCTGTTGCTCTGTGGCCTGCTTTTGCTGACGCTGGCGATAGCGGTGTTAAACACCCTCGTCCCGCTTTGGCTCGCCCATGAAAACTTACCGACCTGGCAGGTGGGTATGGTTAGCTCGTCCTTTTTTACAGGTAACCTCCTGGGAACGCTGGTCACGGGGAGCCTGATTAAGCGTGTGGGTTTTAACCGTAGCTATTATCTGGCATCGCTGATTTTTGCCGCCGGATGCGCTGGGTTAGGCCTGATGGTGGGATTCTGGAGCTGGATGGTCTGGCGTTTTATCGCGGGTGTGGGCTGTGCGATGATCTGGGTGGTGGTTGAAAGCGCCCTGATGTGTAGCGGTACGTCGCGCAATCGTGGTCGCCTGCTGGCGGCATATATGATGGTTTACTACGTTGGAACCGTGCTTGGGCAACTGATGGTCAGTAAATTGCCGACCGACCTGATGAGCGTTCTGCCGTGGGTGACGGGCATGATCCTGGCCGCTATTCTGCCGTTGCTCTTTACCCGCATTGTTAACCAGCAGAGCGAACACCAGGAAGTGACCCATGTCTGGCCGATGCTGAGGCTGCGTCAGGCGCGCCTGGGGGTTAATGGCTGTATCATTTCCGGGATAGTGCTGGGTTCGCTTTATGGCCTGATGCCGCTGTATTTGAACCATCAGGGGGTTAGTGATTCCGGGATCGGTTTCTGGATGGCGGTGATGGTCAGTGCGGGGATTGTCGGGCAATGGCCGATTGGGCGTCTTGCCGATCGCTTTGGCCGCCTGCTGGTGCTGCGCGTTCAGGTCTTCGTGGTGATCATGGGGTGCCTCGCGATGCTCAGCAGTGCTGCAATGGCACCTGCGCTGTTTATTCTGGGGGCGGCGGGATTTACTCTCTATCCGGTAGCGATGGCCTGGGCCTGTGAGAAAGTCGAACATCATCAGTTGGTGGCAATGAACCAGGCACTGCTCCTGAGTTATACCATCGGCAGTTTACTGGGGCCGACGCTGACGGCCATGCTGATGCAGAACTATTCTGACAACCTGCTGTTTATCATGATTGCCAGCGTATCGTTTATTTATCTCCTGATGCTGCTGCGTAAAGCAGGCGAACATCCAACGCCAGTGGCACATGCCTGATAAAAAAATCCCGGCTTACTCGCCGGGATTTTTTTAATACATCACTTTGTGACCGTACTGCTCAAGAATGCCTTTCACGCGTTCCATGGTTTCTTTCTTCGGTGGTTTAACGCCATCGAGCTTATATTCTTCACCCATCGCCACCCATTTATGTTTACCCAGTTCGTGATAGGGCAGTAGCTCAATTTTTTCTACGTTGCCCATGTCGCGGGTAAATTCGCCCAGTCGATGTGCAGAGTCATCATCATCTGACCAGCCAGGCACAACCACATAGCGGATCCAGGTGTTGATACCCTTACCGGAGATGTATTTGGCGAACTCCAGGGTTCGGTGGTTGGAAACGCCAACCAGATTCTGGTGGATCTCATCGTTCATCTGTTTGAGATCGAGCATGACCAGGTCGGTCACTTCAAGCAGTTCATCGATGACCGGATCGTAACGACGCACAAAGCCGTTCGTATCGAGGCAGGTATGAATACCTTCTTTACGGCAGGCACGGAACCAGTCGCGCACGAATTCAGCCTGAAGAATGGCTTCACCGCCGGATGCCGTTACACCGCCACCTGATGCATTCATAAAATGGCGATAGGTCACGACCTCTTTCATTAAATCATCAACGGTGACTTCTTTGCCGCCGTGCGTATCCCATGTATCACGGTTATGACAGTACAGGCAGCGCATCAGGCAGCCCTGGAAGAAGGTGATAAAGCGGATCCCCGGGCCATCAACGGTGCCACAGGATTCAAAGGAGTGAATACGACCAATAGTTGACATTGCGGTGATATCTCCAGATTCGGCCCGTCCAGGACCTGTTGTATGCACAGCTCAAACCGGCTGTTAAGTCTGTTTTGGCTGTTATCCATAAAGTATAGATTGCAGGCAAAAGAGACTATGGAGAGGAAGGTGTTAAAAAGGCCCCACTTGCGTGGAGCCTTTATTGTACGCTTTTTAACGCGTGATTTCAGTCAATTCCAGTTAGATGGACTGAGTGAAAGTACGGGTGATAACGTCCTGCTGCTGTTCTTTAGTCAGGGAGTTAAAACGTACTGCGTAGCCAGATACACGGATGGTCAGCTGAGGATATTTCTCAGGGTGTTCCATCGCATCGAGCAGCATTTCACGGTTCATCACGTTCACGTTCAGGTGCTGACCACCTTCGATGGACGCTTCGTGGTGGAAGTAACCATCCATCAGACCCGCGAGGTTAGTTTTACGCACTTCGTCGTCTTTACCCAGTGCATTTGGAACGATAGAGAAGGTGTAAGAGATACCATCTTTAGCGTATGCAAACGGCAGTTTAGCAACGGAGGTCAGAGAGGCAACCGCACCTTTCTGGTCGCGACCGTGCATTGGGTTAGCACCTGGGCCGAATGGCGCACCAGCACGACGACCGTCTGGGGTGTTACCGGTTTTCTTACCATACACAACGTTAGAGGTGATGGTCAGAACAGACTGAGTCGGGATAGCGTTACGGTAAGTAGTCAGTTTCTGAATTTTCTTCATGAAACGTTCTACCAGGTCAACCGCCATGTCATCAACGCGAGAATCGTTGTTACCAAACTGCGGGTATTCGCCTTCGATTTCGAAGTCAACAGCCAGGCCGTCTTCGTCACGAATTGGTTTAACTTTCGCATATTTGATTGCAGACAGGGAGTCAGCAGCAACGGACAGACCAGCGATACCACACGCCATGGTGCGGACAACGTCACGGTCGTGCAGCGCCATCAGAGAGGCTTCGTAGCTGTACTTGTCGTGCATGTAGTGGATAACGTTCAGTGCAGTGACGTACTGTTTAGCCAGCCAATCCATGAAGTGATCCATGCGGTCCATCACTTCGTCGAATTTCAGCACGTCGCCTTTGATTGGTTCAGACTTAGGACCAACCTGCATTTTCAGTTTTTCATCAACGCCGCCGTTGATTGCGTACAGCATGGTTTTCGCCAGGTTTGCACGCGCACCGAAGAACTGCATTTGTTTACCAACGACCATTGGGCTTACGCAGCAAGCGATAGCGTAGTCATCGTTGTTGAAGTCCGGACGCATCAGGTCATCGTTCTCGTATTGCAGAGAAGAGGTGTCGATGGACACTTTAGCGGCGAATTTCTTGAAGTTCAGAGGCAGTTTTTCAGACCACAGAACAGTGATGTTCGGCTCCGGAGACGGCCCCATGGTGTACAGGGTGTTCAGGAAGCGGAAGCTGTTTTTGGTAACCAGAGTACGGCCATCAACGCCCATACCACCGATAGACTCAGTTGCCCAGATTGGGTCACCAGAGAACAGTTCATCATATTCAGGAGTACGCAGGAAACGAACCATACGCAGTTTCATGACCAGGTGGTCAATCATTTCCTGAGCGTCTTGTTCAGTGATTTTGCCTGCTTTGATATCACGTTCGATGTACGCATCCAGGAAGGTGGATACGCGGCCGAAGGACATTGCTGCACCGTTCTGAGACTTAACAGCGGCCAGGTAGCCGAAGTAGGTCCACTGGATAGCTTCCTGAGCATTGGTCGCAGGACCAGAGATATCGCAACCGTATTTAGCAGCCATCTCTTTGATCTGGCCCAGCGCACGGTGCTGTTCAGCGATTTCTTCACGCAGACGGATTGTCGCTTCCAGGTTAACGCCATTTTCCAGGTCAGACTGGAGAGAAACAAACTGTGCGTATTTGTCTTTCAGCAGGAAGTCGATACCGTACAGTGCAACACGACGGTAGTCACCGATGATACGGCCACGGCCATATGCATCTGGCAGACCAGTCAGAACGCCAGATTTACGGCAGTTCAGAATGTCTTTGGTGTAAACATCGAATACGCCCTGGTTGTGGGTTTTGCGGTATTCGGTGAAGATTTTTTTCAGCATTGGGTCCAGCTCGCGGTTGTACGCTTTGCAGGAACCTTCAACCATTTTGATACCACCGAACGGAATGATTGCACGTTTCAGTGGAGCTTCAGTTTGCAGACCAACGATTTTCTCAAGGGCTTTGTTGATGTAGCCAGCATCGTGAGAAGTAATGGTGGAAGCTACGGAGGTGTCAAAATCAACTGGCGCGTGAGTGCGGTTTTCCAGTTTAACGCCTTCCATTACGTTGTCCCACAGCTTGGTGGTCGCGTCAGTTGCGCCAGCCAGGAAGGATTCGTCACCTTCATACGGGGTGTAGTTTTTCTGAATGAAGTCACGGACGTTTACTTCATTCTGCCAGTCACCTTTAGTAAAACCTTCCCAGGCTGTGGCTAACTTCTCATTAAGTTCGGACATGTAACACCTACCTTCTTAAGTGGATTTTTTATTTACTGCCTGAGAAAACCATCAATGATGGTCGCCGCCACGCAGGTAAATGACCCAGTATGTCAACCCAACTAACAGACCCCCACCGATAATGTTCCCGATAGTGACAGGGATCAGGTTATCAGTAATGAAGTTCATAATAGTCAGGTGAGAGAAACTTTCCGGGGTTGAACCAACTGCAGTCCAGAACTCCGGGCTCGCAAAGTTGCGGATTACAATCCCCATAGGGATCATAAACATGTTTGCGATACTGTGCTCAAAGCCGCTGGCAACAAACATCGCAACCGGCAGAACCATAATCATGGCTTTGTCCATCAGGCTACGACCAGAGTAGCTCATCCAGACAGCCAGGCAGACCATCAGGTTTGCGAGAATGCCAAGAGCGACAGCTTCGATAAATGTATGGTGCATTTTGTGGTCTGCGGTTTGCAGGACGTTAAGCCCCCAGCCGCCGTTGGCGGTCATGTATTCGCCAGACAACCACATCAACAAAACAAAGAGCAGACACCCAATCAGGTTACCAACATAGACGTTTAACCAGTTACGTGCCAGTTGGCCCCAGGTAATTCTTCCGCTGGCTTTTGCGACGACAATCAGCACCGTTGAGGTGAAGAGGTCAGCGCCGCAGATGACGCAGAGGATAAGTCCCAGTGAGAAACAGATACCGCCAATCAGTTTCGCCATACCAAAAGGCATTGTGGCAGTACCGGTCGTGGCAGTGATGTAAAAGACAAAAGCAATGGAGATGAACACGCCCGCGGTGATCGCCAGATAAAAGGTCTTCATCGGGTGTTTCGTTGCTTTATAGACACCCGCTTCTTCGGCAACTTTGGCCATCGCAGCTGGGAGTAAAAGATCAAAAGGGTTGTCAGCTTTCACACTAACTCTCTCTTTATTAAGTCGGCGACGAGATACTAACAAAGCATTATAGAAGAGAAATTGATATAGATCATATCTCGCCTGGCTTATAGGCCCGCAATGCGTACGGTTTTACAGCGAAAGCGGAGTAAGTATTTGATTATCCGTATAAAAATAAATTTTAAAAGTTATGAAAAGAGTTGAATTTTTTCGTTCGCGCTCCCTTAAAACAGTTAATTAAAATGGAGTATTTACCATAAAAAGTAACAGTTAATCTCGGGTAAGTATTATTATATTTACCCGTGTTTAACTTTATTATTACAATCAAAAATCATTGCGAAAGAAATAAAAAAACGGGGCAATGAAATTGCCCCGTAATATAGCCCAGACGATTGAATCCGCCTACAGTTGGTAATGTTATATGCGCTTATTTTGACCAGTAAGCGGCTTTTGCCTTCTGTAACTTCTCATACGCTTTCAGCAGTGACTGATGTGCCGGGAAGGCTTTCAGATCGTTATCTACCGTTTGCAGGCCGTAGAACGGCTCTTCACCGCTCAGGGCCGCGCTGGCTGCTTCTACAGCGTCGGCGCCATACATACGCACGAAGGCATTCAGATATTGCAGTGGCTGACGTTCTTCTTCCTGCGCGAGCAGCAGCAGGGTTTGCAGGCAACGGTAGTAGTTAGCGCGCTCTGCGGAGAAGACGGACTGGTTGAACTCCATCGTCCATTCTGTCCATGCCAGCGCCTGATCCAGGTCACCACCCGCCAGGGCCAGCATCGCTTTCAGCTCGCCAATGCGCAGGGTGTACCAGCCATTGTCTTTACCGGTTGCCAGACCAAGCAGCTCACGCACGCGGGTAAAGTCATCGTGACCTTCGTCGTCCAGCTGCGCGATCAGGTTCAGATAGTCTTCTTTTTCCCACTCACTACCTGGCAGTGACAGCAGCGTTTCACGAAGATGCGCACCCATGCTGTTATTTGCCAGCCACAGATCTTCTGCCGGATAAATGTCAGACATGCCAGGCACCAGAATACGGCAAGCGTATACGCTCAGGTGTTCGTAGTCGGCAATGTAGACTTCTTTATCTTCAGCTTTGAAGATAGCCATCAGGGTGGCGAACTCTTCTTCGGTGGTGCCTGCAAAGCTCCAGTCAACGAACGGGTAGTCTGCATCCTGTTTAAACATATCCCAGGAGATCAAACCGCTTGAATCGATGAAGTGGGTTTCGAGGTTCGCGTGTTCAGCCACTTCTTCGTCGTCGAAGGTTGGTGGGGTAAACACGTCGAGATCTTTCAGGCTACGGCCCTGAAGCAGCTCGGTGACCGTACGTTCCAGCGCGACGCCGAAATCAGGATGCGCACCAAAGGAAGCAAAGCAGGTCCCGTTCGCCGGGTTGAACAGCACGACGCAGATAACCGGGTATTTACCCCCCAGAGAACCGTCATAGGCAAAGATTGGGAACCCTTCGGCTTCCAGCTTCGCGATAGACTCCACAACGCCCGGGTAACGTGCCAGAACGTCGGCCGGAATTTCAGGCAAGCTGATGGATTCTGCGATAATGCGGTTTTTGATGTGGCGTTCGAATACTTCAGACAGACCCTGAACACGCGCTTCGTTGCGGGTGTTACCGGCTGACATACCGTTCGACACATACAGGTTACCGACGATGTTCATCGGGATGTATACGATCTGCTCGTCAGACTGACGGGTAAACGGCAGGGCGCAGATACCGCGATCTTCATTACCGGACTGCAAATCGATAAGCATACTGGCGGTCAGTTCGTTATCGGCGTCGTAAAACGCGCGCAGTCGGGCATCCAGAATGCCTTCCGGCAGTTCGTCATCTTCGGTCAGCGGGAACCATTTTTCATTCGGGTAGTGAACGAATGGGCCGTTAGCGATGGTGTCACCTAGCCAGAAGTCGGCGAAGAAATAGTTGGTGGACAGACGCTCAAAATACTCACCCAGCGCAGAGGCCAGTGCGGCTTTTTTGGTGGCGCCTTTACCGTTGGTAAAGCACAGCGCGCAGTCTTTGTCGCGAATATGCACGGACCAGACGTGAGGAACCGGATTCAGCCAGGAGGCTTCTTCAATATTAAAGCCCAGGTCGGTCAGTTTCTGCTGGAAGCGAGCGATGGAATCTTCCAGAGCGGCGTCTTTGCCGGGGATAAACGTTTGAGTCATGGCGTTCACTTTTATCGTACGTAAAGCGCGCAATGATACGGGTTTTGCGTGACGGGTGCTATCTTCGGCGAAAATAAATGACTGGGCTATGCTTAGTGACAGTAACCCACTGTTAAGGCATAGAAAAATGAAAGCATTCGATCTTCATCGGATGGCATTTGACAAAGTTCCACCCGATTTTTTATGGGAGGTGGCGCTGCGTAGTCTTTATACCTTCGTCCTGGTCTTTCTTTTCCTCAAAATTACCGGGCGTCGCGGCGTTCGTCAGATGTCGCTTTTTGAAGTGCTGATCATCCTGACGCTGGGATCCGCGGCCGGGGATGTTGCTTTTTATGACGATGTGCCGATGGTGCCGGTCTTCGTGGTTTTTGTCTCGCTGGCCTTGCTGTACCGGCTGGTGATGTGGCTGATGTCAAAAAGCGAAAAGCTGGAAGACCTGCTCGAAGGGAAGCCGGTGGTCATCGTCGAAGAGGGGCAACTGGCCTGGGAGAAAGTCCGCGGGGCCAATATGACGGAATTTGAATTCTTTATGGAGCTGCGCCTCAACAGCGTAGAACAGCTCGGGCAGGTGCGTCTGGCCATTATGGAAACGAACGGACAAATCAGCATTTATTACTATCACGATGATGATGTGAGGCCTGGACTGTGTATTCTTCCTGAAAGCTTTGTGGCGCGGTTTAAGACGATACCGGAAACGGGTGAGTATGCTTGTATAAGATGCAGCCATGTCGAAGCGATGCAGGCAGGAGAGCATCAATTATGTCCCCGCTGCGCGAATCCAGAATGGTCGAAGGTGAGCCGGGCCAAACGTATCACCTGACAGCCATTTTGTCGGTTTTGTTACAGTGGGGTGGCAGATTGTATTGTGTGACGACGGGCACATTTCGCCGGTCATAAGTTTTAGACATTGCGGCGCGTGTCACTGAATGATAAAACCGATATCCACAGTAATAACTTATTGCTTTTAGCGTGGTGAGGGAAATGGCTCAAGTCTTTAATTTCAGTTCAGGTCCGGCAATGTTACCGGCGGATGTGCTCAAACAGGCTCAACAGGAACTTTGTGACTGGCAGGGTCTGGGCACGTCGGTGATGGAAATCAGTCACCGTGGCAAAGAATTTATTCAGGTGGCTGAAGAAGCAGAAAAGGATTTTCGCGATCTGCTGAATATTCCCTCGAACTACAAAGTATTGTTCTGCCACGGCGGCGGTCGCGGTCAGTTTGCTGGCGTACCGCTGAACATCCTGGGCGACAAAACCACTGCTGACTACGTTGATGCGGGCTACTGGGCGGCAAGCGCCGTTAAAGAAGCCAAAAAATACTGCTCACCGAATGTGATTGACGGCAAAATCACCGTTGACGGCCTGCGCGCTGTTAAGCCGATGAGCGAGTGGCAGCTTTCTGACAACGCTGCATACCTGCACTATTGCCCGAACGAAACCATCGACGGTATTGCCATCGATGAGACCCCGAATTTCGGCAAAGATGTGGTGGTGGCTGCCGACTACTCCTCAACAATCCTCTCCGCGCCAATTGATGTCAGCCGTTTCGGTGTCATCTACGCGGGCGCGCAGAAAAATATCGGCCCGGCTGGGCTGACGCTGGTCATCGTGCGTGAAGATCTGCTGGGCAAAGCCCATACGTCATGCCCGTCCATCCTTGATTACACCGTGCTGAACGACAACGACTCTATGTTCAACACCCCGCCAACATTTGCCTGGTATCTGGCAGGTCTGGTCTTCAAATGGCTGAAGCAGAATGGCGGCGTGGCGCAGATGGACAAGATCAATCAGCAAAAAGCCGATCTTCTGTACGGTGTGATTGATAAGAGCGATTTTTACCGTAATGACGTGGCGCAATCTAACCGCTCCCGCATGAACGTACCGTTCCAGCTCGACGACAGCAGCCTGGATAAACTCTTCCTTGAAGAGTCCTTCGCGGCGGGTCTGCACGCGCTGAAAGGACACCGCGTAGTGGGTGGGATGCGTGCTTCTATTTATAACGCCATGCCGCTGGAAGGCGTAAAAGCGTTAACCGATTTCATGGTCGACTTCGAACGTCGCCGCGGTTAATCACGCTGTTTTTCACCCCCGCAGTTATGCTGCGGGGTTTTTATTATGTTGAGTTGAGAGTTAAGTTTCATGGAATCCCTGACGTTACAACCTATCGCGCGGGTAGATGGCACCATTAATCTGCCTGGTTCAAAAAGTGTCTCGAACCGCGCTCTGCTGCTGGCAGCTCTGGCAAACGGCACCACCGTCCTTACAAACCTGTTGGACAGCGATGATGTTCGCCATATGCTCAATGCGCTGAAAGCGTTGGGAGTTCATTACACGCTGTCTGACGACCGTACGCGTTGCGAAGTGACCGGCAACGGCGGTGCACTGCACGCTGGAGAAGAGCTGGAACTGTTCCTCGGGAACGCTGGTACCGCGATGCGCCCGCTGGCGGCAGCCCTGTGTCTGGGCAGCAATAATATTGTGCTGACCGGTGAGCCGCGCATGAAAGAGCGTCCGATCGGCCATCTGGTGGATGCCCTTCGTCAGGGCGGCGCGCAGATTGATTATCTGGAGCAGGAAAATTATCCGCCACTGCGTCTGCGCGGTGGTTTTACCGGTGGTTCCGTTGAGGTTGACGGTAGCGTATCAAGTCAGTTCCTGACCGCGTTGCTGATGACCGCGCCACTGGCACCGCAGGATACGGTTATCACCATTAAAGGTGACCTGGTTTCTAAACCTTACATCGATATCACGCTGCACCTGATGAAAACCTTCGGTGTTGACGTTGAAAACCAGGCGTACCAGCGCTTTGTCGTGCGTGGTGGGCAACAGTACCAGTCCCCGGGCAACTACCTGGTTGAAGGCGATGCGTCCTCGGCGTCTTACTTCCTGGCGGCCGGTGCGATTAAAGGCGGTACGGTGAAAGTGACCGGTATTGGCCGTAACAGTGTGCAGGGCGATATCCGTTTTGCTGACGTACTGGAAAAAATGGGTGCTGTTGTGACCTGGGGTGATGATTTCATCTCCTGTACGCATGGCGAGCTGAACGCCATTGATATGGACATGAACCATATCCCGGATGCCGCGATGACTATTGCGACAGCCGCGCTGTTTGCGAAAGGCACCACCACGCTGCGTAATATCTATAACTGGCGTGTGAAAGAAACTGACCGCCTGTTTGCGATGGCGACCGAACTGCGTAAAGTGGGCGCAGAGGTAGAAGAGGGCGAAGACTACATTCGCGTGACGCCTCCGGCCAAATTGCAGGTTGCTGAAATTGGCACCTACAACGATCACCGTATGGCGATGTGTTTCTCGCTGGTGGCGTTGTCCGACACGCCTGTCACCATTCTCGACCCGAAATGTACGGCGAAAACCTTCCCGGACTACTTCGAACAGCTGGCGCGTATTAGCACGCTGGCCTGATGACATTATGCCGCATCCTGCGATGCGGCATTTCCTTACGCTTCCTGACGTTCATTCCTGCCCATTTCTTCTACACTCTGCTTCATTAAATCCGTAATTTGCACGCAAAGGTAACAGTTGCGCACGTTGGCGCGTATAATGCGCGGCGTTTATGTTAACGGTATGCCTTTATTAAGGAGAAAAAGATGACGGCAGTTGCCCCGGTAATCACCATTGATGGGCCTAGTGGCGCAGGGAAAGGTACTCTGTGCAAGGCGATGGCGGAAGCATTGCAATGGCATCTTTTAGATTCGGGAGCAATCTATCGCGTGCTGGCCCTGGCTGCGCTGCATCACCATGTGGATGTCGCATCTGAAGAAGCGCTGGTACCGCTGGCTGCGCACCTGGACGTGCGTTTTGTGTCGACCGACGGCAACCTTGAAGTGATCCTGGAAGGGGAAGATGTGAGCGGTGAAATCCGCACTCAGGAAGTGGCTAATGCCGCCTCTCAGGTTGCTGCGTTCCCGCGAGTTCGTGAGGCGCTGTTGCGTCGTCAGCGCGGCTTCCGTGAAGCACCAGGCCTGATAGCCGATGGGCGTGACATGGGTACCGTGGTGTTCCCTGATGCACCTGTTAAAATTTTCCTTGATGCTTCCTCTGAAGAACGTGCGCATCGCCGTATGCTTCAGTTGCAGGAGAAGGGCTTTAGTGTTAACTTTGATCGCCTTTTATCCGAGATAAAAGAGCGCGATGACCGCGATCGTAACCGCGCCGTCGCTCCACTTGTTCCTGCAGAAGATGCATTAGTGCTGGATTCAACCAGTTTAACTATTGAGCAAGTGATTGAAAAAGCGCTACAATATGCGCGCCAAAAACTGGCACTCGCGTAATCGCGACAGAATTTGTAGTACCCCCGCTGCAATGGATTGTGAGCGGGTATGTGAAACAACCCCATCCGGCATGAAGCCAGGTGGACGTTAAATCTAACTCTGAAGATTAAACATGACTGAATCTTTTGCTCAACTATTTGAAGAATCTTTAAAAACAATCGAAACCCGTCCGGGTTCCATCGTTCGTGGCGTTGTTGTTGCTATCGACAAAGACGTAGTCCTGGTTGATGCGGGTCTGAAATCTGAATCTGCAATTCCTGCAGAGCAGTTCAAAAACGCAGCCGGCGAACTGGAAATTCAGGTCGGTGACGAAGTTGACGTTGCGCTGGACGCAGTAGAAGACGGCTTCGGCGAAACCCTGCTGTCCCGTGAAAAAGCTAAGCGTCACGAAGCTTGGATCACGCTGGAAAAAGCTTACGAAGAAGCTGAAACTGTGGTCGGTGTTATCAACGGCAAAGTTAAAGGTGGCTTCACTGTTGAGCTGAACGGTATTCGTGCGTTCCTGCCAGGTTCACTGGTAGACGTTCGTCCAGTTCGTGACACCCTGCACCTGGAAGGCAAAGAGCTTGAGTTCAAAGTTATCAAGCTGGACCAGAAGCGTAACAACGTTGTTGTATCCCGTCGTGCCGTTATCGAATCCGAAAACAGCGCAGAACGCGATCAGCTGCTGGAAAACCTGCAGGAAGGCATGGAAGTCAAAGGTATCGTTAAGAACCTCACTGACTACGGCGCATTCGTTGACCTGGGCGGCGTTGATGGCCTGCTGCACATCACCGACATGGCGTGGAAACGCGTTAAGCACCCAAGCGAAATCGTGAACGTTGGCGACGAAATCACTGTTAAAGTGCTGAAGTTCGACCGCGAACGTACTCGTGTATCCCTCGGCCTGAAACAGCTGGGCGAAGATCCATGGGTTGCTATCGCTAAACGTTACCCAGAAGGTACTAAACTGACTGGTCGCGTGACCAACCTGACTGACTACGGCTGCTTCGTTGAAATCGAAGAAGGCGTTGAAGGTCTGGTGCACGTTTCCGAAATGGACTGGACCAACAAAAACATCCACCCATCCAAAGTTGTTAACGTTGGTGATGTAGTGGAAGTTATGGTTCTGGATATCGACGAAGAACGTCGTCGTATCTCCCTGGGCCTGAAACAGTGCAAAAACAACCCATGGCAGCAGTTCGCGGAAACCCACAACAAGGGTGACCGTGTTGAAGGTAAAATCAAGTCTATCACTGACTTCGGTATCTTCATCGGCCTGGACGGCGGCATCGATGGCCTGGTTCACCTGTCTGACATCTCCTGGAACGTTGCAGGCGAAGAAGCAGTTCGTGAATACAAAAAAGGCGACGAAATCGCAGCAGTTGTTCTGCAAGTTGACGCAGAGCGTGAGCGTATCTCCCTGGGCGTTAAACAGCTCGCAGAAGATCCGTTCAACAACTGGGTTGCACTGAACAAGAAAGGCGCAATCGTAAACGGTAAAGTGACTGCAGTTGACGCTAAAGGCGCAACCGTAGAACTGGCTGACGGCGTTGAAGGTTACCTGCGCGCTTCCGAAGCTTCACGTGACCGCGTTGAAGATGCAACTCTGGTTCTGAGCGTTGGCGACGACGTTGAAGCTAAGTTCACCGGTGTTGACCGTAAGAACCGCGCAATCAGCCTGTCCGTACGTGCTAAAGACGAAGCTGACGAGAAAGATGCAATCGCAACTGTTAACAAACAGGAAGATGCAAACTTCTCTAACAACGCAATGGCTGAAGCTTTCAAAGCAGCTAAAGGCGAGTAATATCAAGTTCTCTGCATCATTTGAGCTGTAACGCAATTACAGTGAGAAGGATGAGGAGCAGACTTGACAGATTGCAGGATTCGTCCTGTAATCAATAACAAAGGGCGGCTACGGCCGCCCTTGTTTAATGAGCTGTTCAGCTAATTGGTTTGAAGGAACCGGAGGAATCATGACCAAGTCAGAATTGATTGAGAGACTTGCCAGTCAGCAACCGCATGTCCCGGCGAAGGCTGTGGAAGATGCTGTTAAAGAGATGCTGGAGCATATGGCCACCACTCTTGCCCAGGGCGAGCGCATTGAAATCCGCGGTTTCGGAAGTTTTTCTCTGCACTACCGTGCTCCACGTACCGGGCGTAACCCGAAGACTGGTGATAAAGTAGAGCTGGAAGGTAAATACGTTCCACACTTTAAGCCGGGTAAAGAACTGCGCGATCGCGCCAATATTTATGGCAACTGAGTTTAGCCGTCAGGGTTAAACTGGGTTAAAAAGAAAGCACCTTAGGGTGCTTTTTTGTTTGTATTTTTTCTCTTCTGAAGACGTCCCGCAATTCTGTTGTTGTTTTTCCGCAAACTGAAAAAATCATTACAGCGCCCGCTGTAGTTCTCTCTTTCTCCGCCTGACTCTCACCCTTATCAGCCACATACTCCTGCAAAACAGGGAGGTTGTGATGGGGATACCGACGATCGGTGCGTGTGTCATTCTGGCAATAATACCGTTGCTCTGGTTGCCCGTGTTGCCGGGTATACATGGGGTGTGGGTGATGATCGCAGCAGGGATTGTGTTCTCATTACAACGCTTAACGGTATTGCGCTTTACTGGCCTGTGGATGCTCTTCTTTTCCTGGGCAGTATTGTCGACAATGGAGCACGTCTGGCCGATGCAGCATTTAACCCGTGGAGCACAACAGGCTGAGGTGGTGATTACTGAAACGGATGGCGCAACGACCCATAAAGGAACGATTGTTTCCCTGAATGGAAAGCGCTGGTGGCCCGCAACGGGCGTGGTGTTATACGGCAATGACTTACCGCAGGCAGCCTGTGCAGGGCAACGCTGGGCAATGACGCTGCGCCTCAGGGCCGTACATGGTGAGTTAAATGATGGCGGCTTTGATTCACAGCGAAACGCATTTGCCCGACATCAAACGCTGACCGGCAGATTTACAGCGGCAGAAATTGTCGAGGGTTCCTGTAGTTTACGTTCACGCTATCTAGCTTCTTTGCGAAATACGCTTTCGCCTTATCGCTGGGGGCCGGTGATCCTGGGCCTGGGAATGGGAGAGCGTCTGGCAGTGTCCCGGGAAATCAATAATCTGATGCGCGAGACAGGCACGATTCATCTGATGGCCATATCCGGGCTACACATTGCGCTTGCCGCATCGGTTATTTGGCTACTGGCCCGAGGGGGACAGTTTTTTTTACCCAGCCACGTCATTAACTGGCGGATGCCTTTACTGGCGGGGCTGTTTTTTGCCGCCTTCTATGCGTGGCTGACAGGCCTACAACCGCCGGCATTACGAACTGTTATCTCGCTTGCGACCTTTGCTGTATTACGACTCAGCGGGCGACGATGGTCAGCCTGGCAGGTCTGGCTGTGCTGTGTGGCCACTATTCTGGTTGTTGACCCGATGGCTGTGCTTTCGCAGAGCCTCGTATTGTCCGCTTTTGCGGTAGCGGCACTGATATTCTGGTATCAATGGTTACCGCTGCCGTCCTGGCGACTGAACCGCTGGCTAAAGCCATTTGTGGAGCTGCTGTATCTACAGGTGGGCATGTTGCTGCTGCTGTTGCCATTGCAGGTACTGATTTTCCATGGCATGAGTCTCTCTTCGTTAGTGGCTAATCTGTTTGCCGTCCCTCTCGTGACGTTCATCTCCGTTCCGCTGATCCTGCTTGGCATGTTGCTGCATTTGCTGCCGTTAGCTGTACTGGAAACGGCTATCTGGTTTATGGCGGATAAATCCCTGGCGCTGCTGTTCTGGTTATTGATGCATTTACCCGATGGCTGGCAGGACATTGATGAACGCTGGCAATATTTAACACTGCTTCCCTGGTTCGCCGTTATTGGCTGGCGCTTGCAACTCTGGAAAACAGCGCCGGCGGTGTGCCTTGCTGGCACTGTTTTACTGACATTCCCGCTCTGGAGAACGGTGAAAAATGATAGCTGGACGCTGCATATGCTCGATGTGGGGCAGGGGCTGGCTATGGTTGTTGAGCGTGACGGGAGGGCGATTCTGTACGATACCGGGCTTGCCTGGCCGGGTGGCGACAGTGCCCAGCAGGTTATTATTCCCTGGCTACGCTGGCATCACCTGGTCCCCGAGGGGGTTATCCTGAGTCATGAGCATCTTGATCATGTCGGAGGACTACCCTCATTACAGAAAGCCTGGCCGGCCATAAGGATAAGAAGCCCGCTGCGCTGGGCAGGCCATCTTCCCTGTTTTCGTGGGCAACAATGGCGATGGCGAGGGTTAACCTTCACCGTTCACTGGCCGCCTGAAGCGTTGTCTGAAGCGGGGAATAATCGCTCATGCGTGGTAAAAATCGATGATGGCGAGCAGAGCATTCTGTTGACGGGGGATATTGAGGCTAAGGCTGAGCAGGCGATGGTAAGCCATCACTGGCGTTATCTTACGTCTACACTCATTCAGGTGCCTCATCATGGAAGTAACACCTCTTCTTCACTGCCACTGGTGCAGCGCACGGAAGGGAAGGTCGCACTGGCCTCCGCAGCACGCTATAACGCATGGCGATTTCCGTCGACCAAAGTGGTCCGACGTTACAGGAAAGAGGGCTATTTTTGGCTGGATACACCTCAATCTGGACAAATCTCTGTGACTTTTTCGCAACATGGCTGGCAAATCCGCCGCTTACGTGATCAATATTTACAGCGTTGGTATCATCAGTGGTTTGGCGAGCCAGTAGATAACGGGTAGAATATGCGGCTATTTCAACAAGTGCTGGTTTTTTGAATGCATAACGACAAAGATCTCTCCACGTGGCAAACGTTCCGCCGACTCTGGCCGATGATTGCACCTTTTAAAACAGGCTTGATCGTGGCGGGTGTAGCGTTAATCCTCAACGCAGCCAGCGATACTTTTATGCTATCGCTTCTCAAACCGTTACTGGATGACGGTTTTGGTAAAACGGATCGCTCAGTGCTGCTATGGATGCCTCTGGTGGTTATCGGACTGATGATCTTACGCGGTATCACCAGCTATATTTCCAGCTACTGCATTTCATGGGTGTCGGGAAAAGTGGTTATGACCATGCGTCGTCGACTGTTCAGTCATATGATGGGGATGCCAGTCTCTTTCTTTGACAAGCAGTCTACCGGGACGTTGTTGTCACGTATCACTTACGACTCAGAGCAAGTTGCGTCCTCCTCCTCCAGCGCACTGATTACCGTTGTGCGTGAAGGTGCGTCGATCATCGGCCTGTTTATCATGATGTTCTATTACAGCTGGCAGCTGTCGATCATCCTCATTGTTCTGGCACCGATTGTCTCTATTGCGATCCGCATGGTTTCTAAGCGTTTCCGTAATATCAGTAAGAACATGCAGAACACCATGGGGCAGGTGACGACCAGCGCGGAGCAGATGCTGAAAGGGCATAAAGAAGTGTTAATTTTCGGCGGTCAGGAAGTCGAAACAAAACGCTTTGATAAGGTCAGCAACAAGATGCGTCTCCAGGGGATGAAAATGGTGTCGGCCTCCTCAATTTCCGACCCGGTCATTCAGCTGATTGCGTCTCTGGCGCTGGCGTTTGTCCTGTATGCTGCAAGCTTCCCAAGCGTGATGGAAACCCTGACTGCCGGTACCATCACCGTGGTCTTCTCCTCGATGATTGCGCTGATGCGTCCGCTGAAATCTCTGACCAACGTGAACGCGCAGTTCCAGCGCGGTATGGCGGCTTGTCAGACACTGTTCAGCATCCTGGATTCCGAACAGGAAAAAGACGAAGGCAAACGCGTTATTGAGCGCGCCCAGGGTGACGTTGAATTCCGTAACGTCACCTTCACCTACCCGGGCCGCGAAACCCCTGCGCTGCGCAACATCAGCCTGAATATTCCGGCGGGTAAAACCGTTGCGCTGGTGGGACGTTCTGGTTCAGGTAAGTCTACTATTGCCAGCCTGATCACGCGTTTCTACGACATTAACGAAGGTGAGATCCTGTTAGACGGCCACGACCTCAGGGAATACACACTGCAATCGCTGCGTAATCAGGTTGCGCTGGTGTCCCAGAACGTCCATCTGTTTAACGATACGGTTGCCAACAACATCGCTTATGCTCGTACTGAAGAGTACAGCCGCGAGCAGATTGAAAACGCTGCGCGCATGGCCTACGCGATGGACTTTATCAACAAGATGGATAACGGACTTGATACGGTCATCGGTGAGAACGGTGTCCTGCTCTCGGGTGGCCAGCGTCAGCGTATCGCCATTGCGCGCGCGCTGCTGCGCGATAGCCCAATCCTGATCCTCGATGAAGCGACCTCAGCACTGGATACGGAATCTGAGCGAGCCATTCAGTCTGCGCTGGATGAACTGCAAAAGAACCGCACGTCACTGGTGATTGCGCACCGTCTGTCGACTATCGAGCAGGCGGATGAAATCGTTGTTGTTGAAGATGGCCTGATTGTCGAACGTGGCAGCCATGCCGATCTGCTGGCGCATCGTGGCGTTTACGCCCAGCTTCACAAGATGCAGTTTGGCGAATGATCGCACGCATCTGGTCAGGTGAATCCCCACTGTGGCTGTTGCTTTTGCCGCTCTCCTGGCTTTACGGTCTGGTGAGCGGTGTCATCAGCCTGCTTTATCGTCTGGGGATAAAACGTGCCTGGCGTGCGCCGGTTCCTGTTGTGGTGGTCGGTAATCTGACTGCCGGTGGAAATGGCAAAACGCCGGTCGTTATCTGGCTGGTGGAACAACTTAAAGCGCGCGGTATTCGCGTTGGGGTGGTATCGCGCGGTTACGGTGGTAAAGCGGCTAAGTATCCGTTGTTGCTGACATCCGACACGCTGACGAGTGAAGCAGGTGATGAGCCTGTTTTAATCTACCAGCGAACAGGTGCTCCTGTTGCGGTGTCGCCTGTACGTAGCGAAGCGGTTCAGGCTCTCCTCGCTGAACATGACGTACAAATCATCATCACTGACGACGGTCTGCAACATTACGCGCTGGCGCGTGACAAAGAGATTGTGGTCATTGATGGCGTTCGTCGTTTTGGCAATGGCTGGTGGTTACCCGCCGGGCCGATGCGCGAACGTGCTTCCCGACTCAAGTCAGTTGATGCGGTCATTGTGAATGGTGGCGTGGCGCAGCAGGGTGAAATTCCTATGCATCTCCATCCTGGACTGGCCGTGAATTTGCTGACCGGGGAACGCAAGGCCGTTGCGCAACTTCCCGCTCTGGTCGCGATGGCGGGGATTGGGCATCCACCTCGTTTCTTCGCTACTCTGGAGCAATGCGGGGCAAGGATTGAGAAGCGTGTCCCACTGGCCGACCATCAGGCATTGGTGCCGGAACAGGTTGCAGCATTTACCGTTCCCGGGCAGACGCTTATCATGACAGAAAAAGACGCAGTGAAATGCCGCCCCTTTGCAAAAGAGAACTGGTGGTATCTGCCGGTTGACGCTGAACTCAGCGGTGAGCAACCGGAACAATTGCTAAAGGACCTGATTGCGTTGATGCATTAGTCGCAAACGCGGTTCTGGTGGCGCTTTGACTGACAGGAAAACGCATGTCTTTACCGCAACTCTCACTCTCAGCCGCACGTAATCTACACCTTGCCGCGCAGGGGCTGCTGAAAAAGCCCCGTCGCCGCGCACAACCTTCCGATATCCTTTCCACCGTGCAGCGCATGTCGCTGCTGCAAATTGACACCATTAACATCGTGGCTCGTAGCCCCTATCTGGTGCTGTTTAGCCGTCTGGGCGCGTATCAGCCTCAGTGGCTGGACAACGCGCTCAGCCAGGGCGAGTTAATGGAATACTGGGCGCATGAAGCCTGTTTCCTGCCGCGCAGCGATTTTTCGCTGGTACGCCACCGGATGCTCTCCCCGGATAAAATGGGCTGGAAATACCGTCAGGAGTGGATGCGGGAGCACGCTGCGGAAATCGAACAACTGATTGCCCATATTCAGGAAAACGGCCCGGTTCGTTCGGTTGATTTTGAGCATCCGCGAAAAGGAGCGAGCGGCTGGTGGGAGTGGAAACCGCACAAGCGCCATCTTGAAGGGCTGTTTACTTCAGGAAAGGTGATGGTGATAGAACGTCGCAATTTTCAGCGAGTGTATGACCTCACGCACCGCGTAATGCCGCACTGGGATGACCAGCGAGACCTGCTCTCGCAGGGGGATGCCGAAGCCATCATGTTGGCAAACAGCGCCCGCAGTCTGGGGATCTTTCGCCCGCAGTGGCTGGCGGATTACTACCGGCTTCGCCAGCCAGCGCTAAAACCTCTGCTGGATATGTGGCAACAGGCGCAGCGTGTTATTCCGGTTGAAGTCGAAACGCTCGGTGAGATGTGGCTGGACGCCGATTTGCTGCCCCTGTTGCCGCAGGCGCAGGAGGGTAAGCTCCAGGCGACGCACAGCGCGGTGCTTTCACCTTTTGATCCGGTGGTCTGGGACAGAAAACGTGCCGAGCAGCTGTTTAACTTCAGCTACCGGCTGGAGTGCTACACCCCGGCGCCAAAACGTCAGTACGGCTATTTCGTTTTACCGCTGCTGCATAAAGGGCAACTGGTCGGGCGTATGGATGCCAAGATGCACCGCAAAACGGGCGTACTCGAGGTTATCGCTCTCTATCTTGAAGAGGGGATAAAAGTGACCGCGACGCTTGAAAAAGGGTTAGCCACCGCAATGACGGATTTTGCCGTCTGGCAGGGCGCCCGGGAAGTGACGCTGGGGCGTTTACCTGACGGACTGTTTACTGCCTGTCGAAGTGGCTGGGAAACAGGCACTCCCTGAAAAGGGATTGTGATAAGCTTTAGGGATTACCCATACGGAGGAACTATGGATCACCGTTTACTTGAAATTATTGCCTGCCCGGTGTGCAACGGCAAACTGTACTACAGCCAGGATAAACAAGAACTGATTTGCAAACTGGACAGCCTGGCTTTCCCTCTGCGTGACGGTATTCCGGTTCTGCTGGAAAACGAATCCCGTTCACTGGTGGCAGAAGAGAGCAAACCATGAGTTTTGTTGTCATTATTCCTGCGCGTTATGCTTCAACACGCCTGCCAGGTAAGCCGCTGGTGGATATCAACGGCAAGCCAATGATTGTGCATGTCCTCGATCGCGCCCGCGAATCGGGTGCCGATCGCGTCATCGTGGCAACCGATCACCCTGATGTCGCCCGTGCGGTAGAAGCAGCGGGTGGCGAAGTGTGCATGACTCGTGTCGATCACCAGTCTGGTACCGAGCGTCTGGCTGAAGTGGTCGAAAAATGCGGTTTCAGTGACGATACCGTCATTGTAAACGTGCAGGGCGATGAGCCGATGATCCCGGCGGTGATTATCCGCCAGGTTGCGGAAAATCTGGCCCAGCGTAAGGTAGGAATGGCTACGCTTGCAGTACCTATTCACCACGCGGAAGAAGCGTTCAACCCGAATGCGGTGAAAGTGGTGATGGACGCAGAAGGCTACGCGCTTTATTTCTCCCGTGCGACGATCCCGTGGGATCGCGATCGTTTTGCCGCGTCGAAAGAGGCGATTGGCGATACGTTCTTACGCCATCTGGGGATTTATGGCTACCGCGCAGGCTTTATCCGCCGCTATGTCACCTGGGCACCAAGTCCGCTGGAACATATCGAAATGCTCGAACAGCTTCGCGTGCTGTGGTACGGCGAGAAGATCCACGTTGCCGTCGCTCAGGAAGTCCCTGGCACAGGGGTTGACACGCCAGAAGATCTCGAACGCGTTCGCGCAGAGCTGCGTTAATCTCTCAGCATCCCCTCGCCAGGGGGGATGTTTCACCGCCTGGGCTTTTCTCCTTTTTCTTTCCCATAATTGATCTCATTCGGGTGACAACCGTCGCCAGCACGCTCATTATAAAAGCAGTAGTCTTAATGGGGGTAATCTCATATGGAACAGCTGCGTGCCGAACTTAGCCATCTGCTTGGCGAGAAATTAAGCCGGGTTGAGTGCGTGAATGAGAAGGCAGACACCGCACTATGGTCATTGTATGACAGTCAGGGAAACCCAATGCCGCTGATGGCCAGAAGTTTTACCTCGCCGGGTGTCGCCAGACAGCTGGCCTGGAAAATGTCGATGCTGGCAAGGGAAGGAACGGTGCGGATGCCAACGGTATACGGCGTGATGACGCACGAAGAACACCCCGGCCCGGATGTGCTTTTGATTGAACGGTTACGCGGGGTGTCCGTCGAAGCCCCGGCTCGTACGCCGGAACGCTGGGAGCAACTAAAAGATCAGATTGTTGAAGCGCTGCTCGCATGGCATCGACAGGATAGCCGCGGTCTGGTGGGGGCTGTCGATAGCACACAGGAAAATTTGTGGCCTCTCTGGTATCGCCAGCGCGTTGAAGTGTTATGGGGAACGCTAAACCAGTTCAGCAATACCGGCCTGTCCATGCAGGATAAACGTATCCTATTTCGCACCCGCGAATGCTTGCCGGCCTTGTTTGAAGGGTTTAACGACAACTGCGTGCTGATCCATGGCAATTTTACCCTGCGCAGCATGTTAAAAGACTCCCGCAGCGATCAGCTGCTGGCGATGGTAGGGCCCGGGGTCATGCTCTGGGCACCCCGTGAGTTCGAGCTGTTCAGGCTAAACGACAGCGCTTTCGCGGAAGGGTTGCTGTGGCATTACCTGCAACGCGCGCCAGTTGCTGAGGCATTTATCTGGCGACGCTGGCTCTATCTGTTATGGGATGAAGTGGCGCAACTGGTTAATACCGGGCGATTTAATCGCGCCAACTTCGATCTCGCGACAAAATCACTCCTGCCCTGGCTCGCCTGACGAGCCTTTTAGCCACTGCCAGATGCGCCCGAGCGTCTCGTAGCCCACGCGATCGCTGTGCATCAACCATACCGGGGACGGGATCGCCCGTTCCCACGGGTTAAGAGGCGCAGAGATAGCCATCTGGTTGGCGGGGGCCGGCAGCGGGTGTAAACCCTGTTTCTCGAAGAAAATCATCGCTCTGGGTAAGTGCGACGCCGATGTCACCAGTAAGAATGGCGCATCGCCAATGGCTTGTTTCACCGCAGCCGCTTCTTCTTCCGTGTCTTTTGGGCTGTCCAGCGTGATGATCGATGTACGCGGTACGCCCAGTGATTCAGCTACTCTGGCACCAGCTTCTGCAGTGCTGACCGGATTCGTTTTTGCCGCCGCCCCCGTGAAAATCATCTTAGCTCCCGGATTCGCCAGCCACAGGCGGATGCCTTCGTTTAGCCGGGGAAGACTGTTATTGATCAGGTTCGAGCTTGGCGCCCACTGTGGATCCCAGGTGTAACCGCCACCCAGCACCACGATATATCCGATTTTCTGATTTCCCTGCCAGGTCGGGTACTTATTTTCAATCGGGCGCAATAAGCTATCCGCGACGGGTTGCAGGCTTAACAGCAGCAACGCCAGCCAGCCGAGCGTAATGATCGATTTGCCACTTTTCTGAAAGCGGCTAAACCACACCAGCGCCAGGCCCAGGGCGATAAGCATCAGCAGCAACGGAAGGGGAAGCATCATGCCTCCAATGGTTTTTTTCAGGGTAAAAAGCATCCTTTTTGGTTCCTTTTTTGACCATACAGCAGGCGATTACCTGTGATCTTACACCAGAGAGGTTCATTCTCCGCCCGGGTATGACAAAATAGCGGTTTTGCTGTTAGCGAGTGGAACTCTCCCAATGCGGGATCGCAATTTTGATGACATCGCGGAAAAGTTTTCGCGCAACATTTATGGCACCACCAAAGGTCAGCTGCGGCAGACGATCCTCTGGCAGGATCTGGACAAGCTGCTTGCTGATTTCGGTGACCGCAAGTTGCGCGTGCTGGATGCCGGTGGCGGGGAAGGTCAGACTGCCATTCTGATGGCACAGCGGGGTCATCACGTCACGCTTTGCGATTTGTCCGCTGAGATGGTTGCGCGCGCGCAACGTGCGGCAGAAGAGAAAGGTGTGAGCGACAACATGCATTTTATACATTGCGCCGCTCAGGACATCCCGCAGCATTTGGAAACTCAGGTTGATCTGATATTGTTTCATGCTGTGCTCGAATGGGTGGCCGAACCGCAAGCGGTCTTAAAAACGTTGTGGTCGATGTTGTGCCCCGGCGGTGCGTTATCGCTGATGTTCTACAATGCAAATGGCCTGCTGATGCGTAACGTCCTGGTGGGCAATTTTGGCTACGTGCAGCAGGGTATGTATAAAAAGAAACGACGCACGCTTTCACCGGATTTCCCGCGCGAACCGCAGCAGGTTTACGGCTGGCTGGAGGAGATCGGCTGGGAGATCACCGGTAAAACAGGCGTGAGGGTGTTTCATGATTATCTGCGTGATAAACAAAAACAGCATGACTGTTTAGACGCCTTAACAGAAATAGAAACGCGGTATTGCCGCCAGGAGCCTTACCTGAGCCTTGGCCGCTACATTCACGTCACCGCGCGTAAGCCGCAGAGCAAGGATAATCTATGAGTGAATTTTCCCAGACAGTCCCCGAACTGGTTGCCTGGGCCAGGAAAAATGATTTCTCCATCACGCTGCCGGTAGACCGTCTCTCTTTCCTGCTGGCGGTTGCTACGCTGAACGGCGAGCGTCTGGATGGAGAAATGAGCGAGGGTGAACTGGTGGATGCGTTCCGCCATGTCAGTGATGCGTTTGAGCAAACCAGCGAAACCATTAGCGTGCGTGCCAACAACGCGATCAACGATATGGTGCGTCAACGTCTGCTGAACCGCTTTACCAGCGAGCAGGCGGAAGGAAACGCCATTTATCGTCTGACGCCACTGGGCATCGGTATCACCGATTACTACATCCGCCAGCGCGAATTCTCGACGCTGCGCCTTTCTATGCAGCTGTCCATCGTGGCAGGCGAGCTTAAGCGCGCGGCAGATGCGGCGGATGAAAACGGTGATGAGTTCCACTGGCACCGCAATGTTTATGCGCCGCTGAAATATTCGGTGGCGGAAATTTTCGACAGTATCGACCTGACCCAGCGTCTGATGGACGAACAGCAGCAGCAGGTTAAAGACGATATTGCCCAGTTGCTGAATAAAGACTGGCGAGCGGCGATTTCCAGCTGTGAACTTTTGCTGTCAGAAACGTCCGGTACGCTGCGTGAATTGCAGGATACGCTGGAAGCGGCAGGCGATAAGCTTCAGGCCAACCTGCTGCGTATTCAGGATGCGACTCTGGCGCACGACGATCTGCATTTTGTCGATCGTCTGGTCTTTGATCTGCAAAGTAAGCTCGACCGTATTATCAGCTGGGGTCAGCAATCTATCGACTTGTGGATTGGCTACGATCGCCACGTGCATAAATTTATCCGTACCGCGATCGATATGGACAAAAACCGCGTCTTTGCCCAGCGTCTGCGCCAGTCGGTGCAAACCTATTTTGATGCGCCATGGGCATTGACCTACGCCAACGCTGACCGTCTGCTCGATATGCGTGACGAAGAGATGGCGCTGCGCGATGAAGAGGTGACAGGGGAACTGCCACCGGATCTCGAATACGAAGAATTCAACGAAATTCGCGAACAACTTGCAGCGATGATCGAAGAACAGCTCGCCGTCTACAAAACCAGACAAGTGCCGCTGGATCTCGGGCTAGTGGTGCGCGACTATCTGGCGCAATATCCACGGGCGCGCCATTTCGATATTGCACGTATTGTTGTCGATCAGGCGGTTCGCCTGGGCGTAGCACAAGCAGATTTCACCGGCCTGCCACCGAAATGGCAGCCGATTAACGATTACGGAGCCAAGGTACAGGCGCATGTCATTGACAAATATTGAACAAGTGATGCCAGTTAAGCTGGCACAGGCGCTGGCGAATCCGTTGTTTCCGGCGCTGGACAGCCAGCTGCGTGCCGGTCGTCATATTGGCCTTGACGAGCTGGATAATCACGCCTTTTTGATGGATTTCCAGGAGTACCTGGAAGAATTTTACGCGCGTTATAACGTTGAGCTTATCCGTGCGCCGGAAGGTTTTTTCTACCTGCGTCCGCGTTCCACCACGCTTATCCCTCGCTCAGTGCTTTCAGAGCTGGATATGATGGTTGGTAAAATTCTTTGCTATCTCTATCTCAGCCCGGAACGTCTGGCAAATGAAGGGATCTTCACCCAGCAGGAGCTTTACGACGAGCTGCTGTCGTTGGCAGACGAAAGCAAACTGCTCAAGCTGGTGAATAACCGCTCTACGGGTTCGGATCTCGATCGTCAGAAATTACAGGAAAAAGTGCGTTCTTCCCTGAACCGCCTGCGTCGTCTGGGTATGGTCTGGTTTATGGGCCATGACAGCAGCAAGTTCCGCATCACCGAATCCGTCTTCCGCTTTGGCGCTGATGTGCGTGCGGGCGACGATGCCCGTGAAGCGCAGCTGCGCATGATCCGTGATGGTGAAGCGATGCCGGTGGAAAACCAATTGCAGCTCAATGAAGAGCATGAAGAGAACCAGGCGGATAGCGGGGAGGAAGAGTAATGATTGAACGCGGTAAATTTCGCTCACTAACGCTGATTAACTGGAACGGTTTCTTTGCCCGAACCTTCGATCTGGATGAGCTGGTTACGACGCTCTCCGGCGGTAACGGTGCGGGTAAATCCACGACCATGGCGGCGTTTGTCACAGCGCTTATCCCGGATTTAACGCTGCTGCACTTCCGTAATACCACCGAAGCAGGGGCAACCAGCGGCTCTCGTGATAAAGGCCTGCACGGTAAGCTGAAAGCCGGTGTCTGTTATTCCGTGCTGGACGTGATCAACTCCCGACACCAGCGTGTTGTCGTGGGTGTGCGTTTACAGCAGGTTGCCGGGCGCGACCGTAAAGTGGATATTAAACCTTTTGCGATTCAGGGGCTGCCAACGTCTGTGCAGCCGACTGCGCTGCTGACGGAAACACTGAACGAACGCCAGGCGCGCGTGCTGACGCTGCAAGAGCTAAAAGATAAGCTCGAAACTATCGAAGGCGTGCAGTTCAAGCAGTTCAACTCGATTACTGATTACCACTCGCTGATGTTCGACCTGGGCGTGGTGGCTCGTCGTCTGCGCACTGCGTCTGACCGTAGTAAATACTACCGTCTGATTGAAGCCTCGCTGTACGGCGGTATTTCCAGTGCCATTACCCGCTCCCTGCGCGACTACCTGTTGCCGGAAAACAGCGGCGTGCGTAAAGCTTTCCAGGATATGGAAGCGGCGCTGCGTGAAAACCGCATGACGCTGGAAGCCATTCGCGTGACTCAGTCCGATCGCGACCTGTTTAAACATCTGATCAGCGAAGCCACTAACTACGTGGCCGCTGATTACATGCGTCATGCCAACGAGCGCCGGGTGCATCTCGACCAGGCGCTTGAGTATCGTCGCGAACTGTTCACCTCCCGCAAACAGCTGGTGGCCGAACAGTACAAACACGTTGAGATGGCGCGTGAGCTGGGCGAGCACAACGGTGCTGAAGGGGACCTTGAGGCCGATTATCAGGCCGCCAGCGATCACCTGAACCTGGTGCAAACTGCGCTGCGTCAGCAGGAAAAAATCGAGCGCTACGAAGCGGATCTCGATGAGCTGCAAATTCGTCTCGAAGAGCAAAATGAAGTGGTGGCTGAAGCCGCCGACATGCAGGACGAGAACGAAGCCCGCGCCGAAGCCGCCGAGCTGGAAGTGGATGAGCTGAAAAGCCAGCTTGCTGATTACCAGCAGGCGCTGGACGTTCAGCAGACGCGTGCCATTCAGTACAACCAGGCATTGCAGGCATTACAACGTGCGAAAGAGCTGTGCCATCTGCCGGACTTAACGCCGGAAAGCGCTGACGAATGGCTGGACACCTTCCAGGCGAAAGAGCAGGAAGCGACCGAAAAACTGCTGTCGCTCGATCAGAAAATGAGCGTGGCGCAAACGGCGCACAGCCAGTTTGAGCAAGCGTATCAACTGGTTGTGGCCATTAACGGCCCACTGGCGCGTAACGAAGCGTGGGACGTTGCCCGTGAATTGCTGCGCGATGGCGTGAACCAGCGCCATCTGGCCGAGCAGGTTCAGCCACTGCGGATGCGCCTGAACGAACTGGAACAGCGTCTGCGCGAACAGCAGGAAGCCGAGCGTCTGCTGGCCGATTTCTGCAAGCGTCAGGGCAAACATTACGATATCGACTCTCTCGAGACACTGCATCAGGAGCTGGAAGCACGTATTGCCGCGCTTTCCGACACCGTATCCAGCGCCAGCGAACAGCGTATGACGCTGCGCCAGGAGATGGAACAACTTCAGTCCCGTTCTCAGACGCTGTTGCAGCGTGCGCCAGTCTGGCTTGCCGCGCAAAGCAGCCTGAGCCAGCTCAGCGAGCAGTGCGGTGAAGAGTTTGAGTCCAGTCAGCAAGTCACCGAATATCTGCAACAACTGCTGGAGCGCGAGCGCGAGGCAATTGTTGAGCGTGATGAAGTCGGCGCACGTAAGCGTGATGTTGATGACGAAATTGAACGTTTAAGTCAGCCGGGTGGTGCGGAAGACGCACGCCTGAATACCCTGGCAGAACGTTTTGGCGGCGTGCTGCTGTCCGAGATTTACGATGACGTGGGTCTGGATGATGCGCCGTACTTCTCTGCGCTGTATGGCCCGTCCCGTAACGCGATTGTCGTCCCGGATCTGTCGCTGATTGCCGATCAGCTTGCCGGTCTGGAAGATTGCCCGGAAGACCTCTATCTGATCGAAGGGGATCCGCAGTCGTTCGATGACAGCGTGTTCAGCGTGGATGAGCTGGAAAAAGCGGTAGTAGTGAAAATCGCTGACCGTCAGTGGCGTTATTCCCGCTTCCCTGAACTGCCATTGTTTGGCCGCGCAGCGCGTGAAAACCGCATCGAAAGTCTGCACGCCGAGCGTGAAACGCTCTCTGAGCGTTTTGCGACCCTGTCGTTTGACGTACAGAAAACCCAGCGTCTGCACCAGGCGTTCAGCCGCTTTATCGGTAGCCATCTGGCCGTTGCTTTTGAAGCGGATCCGGAAGCCGAAATTCGCAAGCTCAGCACGCGTCGTGGTGAGCTGGAGCGCGCCATTGCCAATCATGAAAGCGATAACCAGCAGAGCCGTGCGCAATTTGAGCAGGCGAAAGAGGGCGTTGCCGCGCTAAACCGCATTCTGCCGCGCCTGAACCTGCTGGCAGACGACACCCTTGCTGACCGTGTGGATGAAATTCAGGAACGCCTGGACGAAGCACAGGAAGCTGCACGCTTTGTGCAGCAGCATGGCAACCAGCTGGCGAAACTGGAGCCGATCGTTTCGGTATTGCAGAGCGATCCTGAACAGTTTGAACAGTTAAAAGAAGATTACGCCTGGTCTCAGCAGGTACAGCGCGAAGCACGCCAGCAGGCATTTGCGCTGACCGAAGTCGTTCAGCGTCGTGCTCACTTTGGCTACTCTGATTCAGCAGAAATGCTGAGCGGCAACAGTGATCTTAACGAGAAGCTGCGCCAGCGTCTTGAGCACGCCGAAGCAGAGCGTACCCGTGCCCGTGAAGCGATGCGTAGCCACGCCGCGCAGCTTAGCCAGTACAGCCAGGTCATGGCCTCGCTGAAAAGCTCGTTCGACACCAAGAAAGAGCTGTTAAACGACCTGCATAAAGAGCTCCAGGATATTGGCGTGCGTGCCGACAGCGGCGCCGAAGAGCGTGCGCGTATTCGTCGTGACGAGCTGCATAGCCAGCTCAGCAACAACCGCGCGCGCCGTAATCAACTGGAAAAAGCACTGACCTTCTGTGAAGCGGAGATGGATAACCTGACCCGTCGTCTGCGCAAGCTGGAGCGCGATTACTTTGAGATGCGTGAGCAGGTGGTGACCGCGAAGGCGGGCTGGTGCGCGGTGATGCGCATGGTGAAAGACAATAACGTTGAACGTCGTCTGCACCGTCGCGAGCTGGCTTACCTGTCTGCGGACGAACTGCGCTCTATGTCGGATAAGGCATTGGGTGCCCTGCGTCTGGCGGTGGCAGATAACGAACACCTGCGCGATGTGCTGCGTATGTCGGAAGATCCAAAACGTCCTGAGCGTAAAATTCAGTTCTTCGTGGCCGTTTACCAGCACCTGCGCGAGCGTATTCGTCAGGATATCATCCGTACCGACGATCCGGTCGAAGCCATCGAACAGATGGAAATCGAGCTGGGCCGTCTGACGGAAGAACTGACTTCACGTGAGCAGAAGCTGGCGATCAGCTCCCGCAGCGTGGCAAACATTATTCGTAAGACTATCCAGCGCGAGCAGAACCGTATTCGTCAGCTGAACCAGGGGCTGCAAAGCGTATCCTTTGGCCAGGTGAACAGCGTGCGCCTGAACGTGAACGTGCGTGAAGCCCACGCCACGCTGCTGGATGTGTTATCTGAACAGCATGAGCAGCATCAGGACCTGTTCAACAGCAACCGCCTGACCTTCTCGGAAGCGCTGGCGAAGCTGTATCAGCGTCTGAATCCGCAGATCGATATGGGCCAACGTACGCCGCAAACCATTGGTGAAGAGTTGCTGGATTACCGTAACTACCTGGAAATGGAAGTTGAGGTTAACCGTGGTTCCGACGGCTGGCTGCGTGCGGAATCTGGCGCACTCTCTACCGGTGAAGCTATCGGTACGGGTATGTCGATTCTGGTGATGGTTGTTCAGAGCTGGGAAGATGAAGCGCGTCGTCTGCGCGGCAAAGACATCTCTCCATGCCGTCTGCTGTTCCTTGATGAAGCGGCACGTCTTGATGCCCGCTCGATTGCCACGCTGTTTGAGCTCTGCGATCGTCTTGATATGCAGCTCATCATCGCAGCGCCTGAGAACATCAGCCCGGAAAAAGGCACAACCTATAAGCTGGTGCGTAAAGTGTTCCAGAATAGCGAACACGTACACGTGGTCGGGTTGCGCGGTTTCGCACCGCAGCCGCCGGAGTCGATGCCAGGAACGGCCGACGCGTCTTAACGCGTTTTGTTACAAAGGGCGGCGCAGAAGCGCCGCTTTTTTTATTCACTTAACTTGTGCTTACGGCTGCGTTATCTTTAAACTTCTTTACATAAGGTAAGGCAACACTATTTATGCCTTCCTATACTGAAGAAAAGCCCCAATGTGATGGGCATGTCGTAAGAAAACAGGGGGCAAGGGATGTTGCTAAAGAAAAGTCGTGGTCGTCAACTGTCTGCACTGAGTTTGTGCCTGGCAGTGATGTTTGCTCCACTGTTAACTGCACAGGCTGATGAGCCTGAAATTGTGCCGACTGACAGCTCTGCAACGACAGGCGCGCAGCCAACATCGTTGTCTCAGCCGCTGGAGCAATCTCCGGCGACGGCTATCATGGCCGGTATTAAGCCACTGCCGGAAGGCATTAACATTGAATCACTCCAGCAACAGCTTCTGACGGGGCTGCCTTCGGGTTACAAACCCGCTTATCTTAATCAACTAACGCTGCTCTACGCTGCGCGCGATATGAAGCCTATGTGGGATAATCGCGATGCGGTCCGTGCTTTCCAGCAACAGCTGGCAGAGGTGGCTATCGCCGGTTTTCAGCCGCAATTTACCGCCTGGGTTGAACTGCTGACTGACCCGTCCGTGACCGGCCAGGCGCGTGATATCGTGCTGTCAGATGCCATGATGGGCTACCTTCAGTTTGTCGCCGGAATTCCGGTCAATGGGAATCGCTGGCTCTACAGCGACAAGCCTTACAAGCTGGCAACCCCTGCGATATCGGTGATTAACCAGTGGCAATTGTCGCTGGACAACGGCAATTTGCCGGGCTTTATTGCAAGCCTTGCACCGGCACATCCGCAGTATGGCCCTATGCATCAGTCGTTACTCACGCTGGTGTCTGATACCCGTCCGTGGCCGCAGCTACGTGGCGCGGGCTCATTGCGTCCGGGGCAGTGGAGCAGTGATGTGCCTGCTTTGCGCGAAATTCTCCGGCGCTCCGGTATCCTGGATGGCGGACCAAAAATTGCTTTACCCGGTGACGATCCGCAGAGCGCAGTGGTAAGCCCGTCAGCACCTGCGAAAGTGAAAAACGTGCAGCCTGTCAGTGATAAACCGGCTGCCTACGACCGCGAGCTGGTGGCTGCTGTTAAGCAATTCCAGGCCGCACAGGGACTGGGGTCCGACGGTGTCATTGGTCAATCAACGCGAGACTGGTTGAACGTCACCCCAGCGCAGCGAGCTGGTGTACTGGCGCTGAATATCCAGCGTCTGCGCTTGCTGCCAGGGACGCTATCGACCGGCATTATGGTGAATATTCCGGCGTACTCGCTGGTGTATTACCAGAACGGCAGTGAGGTTCTGGCCTCCCGCGTGATTGTAGGTCGCCCGGACCGCAAAACGCCGATGATGAGCAGCGCCCTGAATAACGTCGTGGTTAACCCGCCGTGGAATGTACCGCCAACGCTTGCCCGCAAGGATATTCTGCCGAAAGTGTGGAATGATCCGGGCTATCTGGAACGTCATGGCTATACCGTAATGCGCGGCTGGAACAGCAAAGAGGCGATTGACCCTTACATGGTTGACTGGTCAACCATTACGGCGTCTAACCTGCCGTTCCGTTTCCAGCAGGCACCTGGCGCGCATAACTCGCTCGGGCGTTACAAATTCAACATGCCGAGTTCGGAAGCGATTTATCTGCACGATACGCCAAACCACAACCTGTTCCAGAAAGATACCCGTGCGCTGAGCTCTGGTTGCGTTCGCGTCAATAAAGCCTCTGAGCTTGCGAATATGCTGTTGCAGGATGCGGGCTGGAACGATACGCGGATATCTGATGCGCTGAAACAAGGAGATACACGCTACGTTAATATTCGACACAATATTCCGGTTAATCTTTACTATCTGACCGCGTTTGTTGGCGAAGATGGGCGTACCCAGTATCGTACAGATATTTACAATTACGATCTCACCGCGCGATCGGGCGCACAAATTTTGCCAAAAGCTGAACAATTAATCAGGTAAATGAAGTAGTTCGGGAAAATCGATTGTCGTAAGTTATGGTGAATGCGTGGCAATATGGCTGTAGGCCGCGTGTTTACTGGGGTTGGACGCCTTGACGTAGGTTGTTTTGCCAGTTAAGGTGCCCTTCGTGCGCTAAGCATATATACGATAAACATTGACCTGTAGACCTGATTATCATGGACAAATTTGACGCTAATCGCCGCAAACTGCTGGCGTTAGGTGGTGTTGCGCTTGGCGCAGCGGCCATCTTGCCTACGCCAGCATTTGCCACCCTCTCGACACCTCGTCCGCGTATTTTAACGCTCAACAATCTGCATACTGGTGAGTCGCTTAAAGCGGAATTTTTCGATGGCAGAGGCTATATTCAGGATGAATTAGCAAAACTAAACCATTTTTTCCGTGATTTCCGCGCGAATAAAATAAAAGCCATCGATCCTGGATTATTTGATCAGCTTTTCCGCCTCCAGGGCCTGCTCGGAACCAGCAAGCCAGTGCAACTCGTTTCCGGTTATCGCTCTCTTGATACCAATAATGAACTGCGCGCCCATAGCCGTGGGGTAGCTAAAAAAAGCTATCACACTAAAGGACAGGCGATGGATTTTCATATTGAAGGCGTTTCGTTAGCCAATATTCGCAAAGCTGCGTTATCTATGCGTGCAGGTGGTGTAGGATATTACCCCAGCAGCAACTTTGTGCATATTGATACCGGGCCCGTTCGGCACTGGTAATAACGAAATACAGGAGCAGTATGAACTATCGTATTATTCCGGTTACCGCGTTCTCCCAGAACTGTTCATTAATCTGGTGTGAGCAAACCAAACTGGCCGCGCTTGTCGATCCCGGTGGTGACGCCGAGAAAATCAAGCAAGAAGTCGCAGCGTCGGGTGTGACGCTGATGCAGATTTTGCTGACCCATGGTCATCTTGATCATGTGGGGGCTGCGGCGGAGCTGGCGCAACACTACGGTGTGCCGGTGATTGGCCCGGAAAAAGAAGATGAGTTCTGGCTGCAAGGGTTACCTGCCCAAAGCCGCATGTTTGGCCTTGATGAGTGTCAACCTCTGACACCCGATCGTTGGCTGAACGAAGGAGAGAGCGTTACCGTAGGGAATGTGACTTTACAGGTGTTGCATTGTCCTGGGCATACGCCAGGCCATATCGTCTTCTTTGATGATAAATCGCGTTTGCTGATTTCCGGTGATGTGATTTTCAAAGGTGGCGTAGGACGCAGCGACTTCCCGCGCGGCGACCACGGTCAGCTGATTCAGGCGATTAAACAGAAATTATTGCCGCTGGGTGATGATGTGACGTTTATCCCTGGACATGGCCCGATGTCGACGCTGGGTTATGAGCGTATACACAATCCGTTCCTCCAGGATGAAATGCCTGTCTGGTAAGCCAGATTAAATAAAAAAAGCCTGCATGATGCAGGCTTTTTTATTTGTCGGGTGAGTGAAAACACCCGACAGGATTTTTACAGCACAGCGACAATCGCTTCGCACAGCGGCGCCATGTTGTCTGGCGTCATGCCGGCAACGTTAACACGACCTGAAGCCACCGCGTAAACGCCAAACTCTTCACGCAGACGCAGAACCTGTTCTTTGGTCAGGCCACTGAAAGAGAACATGCCGTTCTGTTTGATAATAAAGCTGAAGTCGCGGTCAGCGCCTTTCTCAGCCAGGGTGTTAACAAACAGCAAACGCATACGCTGGATGCGCTGACGCATATCGTTCAGCTCTTGTTCCCAGATTGCACGCAGGGCATCGTTGCTCAGGATGGTGGCAACCACAGATGCGCCGTGTGCTGGTGGGTTAGAGTAGTTCGCGCGGATCACAGACTTCATCTGGCTGAATGCGCGCTCAACAGTTTGCTCATCAGCAGCCACCAGCGTACATGCACCGACACGCTCGTTGTACAGGCCGAAGTTCTTGGAATAGGAGCTTGCAACAATCAGTTCCTGATGCACAGCAGCGAAGGCGCGCAGGCCTTCAGCATCTTCTTCCAGACCACGGGCAAAGCCCTGGTAAGCGAAGTCGAACAGCGGCAGCCAGCCTTTTTCAACGGACAATTTAGCCAGTTGTTCCCACTGTTCCAGCGTAGGATCAATACCCGTTGGGTTATGGCAGCAGCCGTGGAACAGCACCACGTCACCTGCTTGCGCTTCGCTCAGGCTGGCCAGCAGGCCGTCGAAGTCGAGAGAGTGGTTTGCCGCGTCGTAGTAGGCGTATTCACGCACTTCCAGACCCGCAGAGTTAAACACGCTTTTGTGGTTCGGCCAGCTTGGATTGCTGACCCACACGCGTTTAACGGAGGTATTTTTTGCAAGGAAATCCGCCGCAACACGCAGCGCGCCAGTACCGCCAGGAGTCTGTGCAGTGCGGGCACGCTTATCGGTCACGATCGCGTTGCCTTTTCCGAACAGCAGTTCCTGAGTGCAACGACCGAATTCAGGGATACCATCAATACCGAGGTAGTTTTTGGTGGTTTCGTTTTCCAGCAGATACTGCTCAGCTTTTTTAACGCTGGTCAGTACCGGAGTCTTGCCGGTTTCATCTTTATATACACCAATACCCAGGTTGATTTTGCCAGGGCGGTCGTCGGCACGAAACAGATCGGCCAGGCCCAGAATTGGGTCGGCAGGAGCGGCGGTAATGTTCTCAAACATGACGAAGTTCCATTGTGATTACAGAAGTGAAATCCGCTATCAGGTTAACGGTAGATTTACAAAATGCCAACCGTTTGCGACGAAAAGCGTGCGGCTTTTCAAAAGTCGCCATTTTTTACTATCAGACATAAAAAAACAGGGCCGAAGCCCTGTTCATTAAGCATATAACAAAGTGGTGTACTGATTAGAACTGGTAGGTCACAGCCATTGCAACCTGGTCGTCTTTACCGTTCACGATACCAACGTTACGAGAGTAAGAGGTGTCGTCGATCAGGTTCAGCTGGTAATCAACATAGATGTTGAAGTTTTTGTTGAAGTAGTAAGTTGCACCCAGTTCAACAAATTTCTGCAGGTCAGCATCGCCGCCATTGAAGGTGCCGCGCTGAGCCAGGTTTTTACCTTTGGACTGAACGTAAGACACGGAAGGACGCAGACCGAAGTCGAACTGGTACTGAGCGATCACTTCGAAGTTCTGAGTTTTGTTCGCGAATGTACCGTCAGCTTCACGGGTCATGTTGCGGGTTTCAGCATAGGTGGTTGCCAGGTAGATGTTGTTCGCATCGTATTTAGCACCAACAGCCCATGCTTCAGCGTTCTCGCCTTTGCCATCAGCAGCCTGAGCGTTAGTACGGTCAGAGTTGCTGTATGCACCGATCAGGCCGAAACCTTCGCCGAATTCGTAACCAACAGAGGTACCGAAGCCGTCACCGTTAGAGGTTTTAACGTCGTCACGCTCGTTTTTACCCTGATACTGCAGGCCCAGGCTCAGACCATCAACCAGACCGAAGAAGTCGGTGTTGCGGTAGGTCAGAACGCCAGTAGTACGGCCAGTCATGAAGTTATCAGAGTAGTTAGCCCAGGTCATACCGGAGAAAGAAGGTGCCATATCGGTCAGACCTTCTACATCGTATACGATACCGTAGTTACGGCCGTAGTCGATGGAACCAGCATCACCGGCTTTCAGACCAGCGAACGCCAGACGGGTACGCTGAGTCTGGTTGCTTTCTGCCTGGCTTGCCAGAGCACGGTATTCCCACTGACCGTAACCAGTCAGTTGGTCATTGATTTGAGTTTCGCCTTTGAAACCGATCTGAGCATAGGTAGCGTCGCTGCTGTCGGTGTTGTCACCGGAGGTAACGAAGTCGTGCTCACCAACAACTTTCCCGTACAGATCCAGTTTGTTGCCGTTTTTGTTATAGATTTCTGCAGCGTTAGCTGCACCGGCTACCAGCAGAGCAGGGATAACCACTGCCAGAATATTGCGCTTCATCATTATTTATTACCCTCATTGGTTTTTTTATGACACTCGCCACTGCCGTCAATAAATTCTGTCAATAAATATTTCCGGAACTATTGATGAGAGTTTGGTGTCTTTATGTATCTGACAGGCATCTTTCCATTCATAGAACCGTTTCGCTAGCCTGAAAATGCTACAATTCTCAAGATTGAGTAACAAAAAGAAATAATGTGTAAGAATTTATGTATTTTAAGGAACTTTGTGAACCACCTCATATTTCAGAACTGATTGGCTAATTAAAAGTCTGATTCATTCCTATGTATATGAATTGCTTATGCTTAATTTGGATAAAGGCAATTCCTATAAACAGAAGTTAAACAGCTCGTTTTTTCTTATGACTGCTTCCAGCCTTCTGGATGGCTGTGAGTGTGGTTGAAATTTGTGCTAATACGTAAGATGTGTATTAAGCGCAATAAGAGTGCGGCTTATTTTTTGTTCACAGATATTTCGTGGAAACAAAACGTAACAGGTAGAGGTTATGACGGGGTTGTAGTTTAAAGATGCTGACTTTCAACTGACGAAAACTGACAAAGCAGAATAAAATAATGGCCAGCAATTGCTGGCCATTTTAATTAACGCGGAATTAGAAGCTTGCGTTACGCGGTGTACGTGGGAATGGAATCACATCACGCACGTTCTGAACGCCGGTCACGTAAGCGATCAGACGTTCGAAGCCCAGACCGAAACCGGAGTGAGGCACGGTACCGTAACGACGCAGGTCGCGATACCAGCTGTAATCAGCCGGATTCAGGCCCATCTCTTCCATACGGGCATCCAGCACATCCAGACGTTCTTCACGCTGAGAGCCACCGATGATTTCACCAATGCCCGGCGCCAGCACGTCCATCGCAGCAACGGTTTTACCGTCTTCGTTAAGGCGCATGTAGAAGGCCTTAATGTCTTTCGGATAGTTTTTCACGACCACTGGCGCTTTGAAGTGTTTCTCTGCCAGGTAACGCTCATGCTCGGAAGAGAGGTCGACGCCCCAGTAAACCGGGTTCTCGAACTTCTCACCGCATTTTTCGAGGATGGCAACGGCGTCGGTATAATCCACTTGCGCGAAGTCAGCCGAAACAAAACGCTCCAGACGAGCAATAGCGTCGTTATCTACACGCTCAGCGAAGAATTTCATGTCGTCAGCGCGTTCTTCCAGAACCGCTTTGAACACGTACTTAAGCATCGCTTCTGCCAGACCCGCAACGTCATTCAGATCGGCAAACGCCACTTCTGGCTCCAGCATCCAGAATTCCGCCAGGTGGCGGCTGGTGTTGGAGTTTTCAGCACGGAAAGTTGGGCCGAAGGTGTAAATCTTAGACAGCGCACAGGCGTAAGTTTCGCCGTTGAGCTGGCCAGACACCGTCAGGAAGGCCTCTTTACCGAAGAAGTCTTTGTCGTAATCGATTTTGCCTTCCGGCGTGCGTGGCAGGTTTTCCATATCCAGCGTGGAAACGCGGAACATTTCACCTGCGCCTTCGGTATCGGAGGCAGTAATCAGCGGGGTAGAAACCCAGAAGTAACCCTGCTCGTCAAAGAAACGGTGCAGCGCTTGCGCCAGCGTATGACGGACACGAGCAACCGCACCAATCAGGTTGGTGCGCGGGCGCAGGTGCGCCACTTCACGCAGATACTCGATGCTGTGGCGTTTTGCTGCCATCGGGTAAGTATCAGGATCTTCAACCCAGCCGGTCACTTCAATGGCAGAAGCCTGGATTTCGAAGCTCTGACCCTGGCCTGGAGAGGCAACCACAACGCCTGTTACGATAACGGAACAACCCGTGGTCAGGTGCAGAACGTCATCATTGTAATTGGGCAGAGAATTATTAATGACGGCCTGTACAGGATCAAAGCAGGAACCGTCATAGACGGCAAGGAAGGAGATGCCAGCTTTAGAATCTCGGCGAGTACGCACCCATCCGCGCACGGTGACTTCTTGGTCAACGGCGACACGGCCCTGGAGTACGTCGGCTACAGGCACAACGCTCATAATATTCTCTCTGTTAATAGTCGGAAAAAATAGACACTTGTCCACCCTTATGGGGGGATATCTATGTTACCTGGCATCTGCCATCAGACAAGCAGATTTCGCAGTCAAAAGAGAAGAAATCAGAAATAAATGCCTCGCGGACCTGTCGCTTTCCTTTCTCCACGGTCTTTCACGCACCTTACTCGATGACTACCGTCATTTCCTGCTTGGCATTTTGCATCGATACGATGGTGCGAAAGGATTTGATGTTCCCCGATGCGAAAAAAAGCTCGCGAGTCAGAGCCTCATATTCCGCCATATCGCGGACGTTCATCACCAACAGGAAATCGAAATCGCCGGTAACGTAGTAGACCTGCTGTACCTGAGCACAGCTAACAAACCGTTGCTTATCTTCTTCCAGCAGATCGAGACGTTCATTCTCAATGGTGACCTGAACCATGATGGTGATCGGGCGGCCAACCTTACTGGCGTCGACCACACTGACCGTGTGCTTAATAATGCCAGCCTCTTCCAGCGCCGCAATTCGCCGATTGACCGCTGAAGGCGACAGGCTGACACGATCGGCGATTTCCCGCTGCGAAAGGCGATGATTACGTTGTACCAGCGTGAGGATTTTTTTATCCCAGGTGTCCAGTTTCATTGTATTTGCGGCCCTGAAAGCATGTGATCGACCTCACTAATGCAATTTTGTTGCATAAAAATGGCAAGTGAGGGTGAAAGTTGCGTATTACCGGACAATTTTGCGCCATTTAATCGTCGGGCGCAGTGTACCATCTCAGGCAGTGGGAAAGCGTTAAATCGCTCCAGGAAGCCACCCCCACCATTATCTGAACACGTTTATTCGACCATTTCTTAACTGGCCGCGCGGATCTCTGCGCCTGAAATTGGGTGGAGTGGGGGCGTGGATTAATTCATCGTCTCAGGACGATAGGGATATAAAGGTGCATTTATGACGGACACGATTAAATATCAACTGAATGCCAGGCGTCAGCCCTACGGACAGGGCGCAGACCTGTCCTTGCTCAACGAGCGCACTGGCGATGAGGTGCTGGCATTCCATCAAAAATTCCCTGACTACCGGGTGACACCGCTGCGTAAGTTGCGCTTTTTAAGCCAGCGGCTGGGGCTGGGATCGCTGCATATTAAGGATGAAGCACAGCGATTTGGCCTGAATGCTTTCAAGGGACTGGGCGGCTCTTATGCCATGGGGAAATATCTCGCCAGCCAGCTTGGGCGAGATATTAATACATTGAGCTTTGCCGACCTGAATTCACCGGAAATGAACGCGCGCATCAAAGATATCGTGTTTGTGACGGCCACTGATGGCAATCACGGGCGTGGTGTTGCCTGGGCGGCCGAGCAGCTTGGACTGCGGGCAGTGGTCTATATGCCGAAGGGGTCATCACTGGTGCGGGCACAGAATATTCGTCAACACGGCGCTGAGTGCACCATAACCGAACTGAACTACGACGATACCGTACGGCTGGCCGATAAAATGGCCAAAGAGCAGGGCTGGGTATTGCTCCAGGATACCGCCTGGCAGGGCTACGAACAGATCCCAACCTGGATTATGCAAGGCTATATGACCCTCGCCGTTGAAGCCTGGGAACAGCTTGAGCAGAGCGGAGCCTCGCGACCGACGCATCTCATCTTGCAGGCGGGTGTTGGCTCTTTCGCAGGCAGCATCATGGGCTATTTTGTCGAAAAGATGCAGCATCTGGCACCGACCATCGTCATTGTCGAACCGCATAAAGCGAACTGCCTGTACCGCTCGGCAACCATCAACGACGGGCAACCCCACAGCGTCGGCGGTGACATGTCGACCCTGATGGCCGGGCTTGCCTGCGGTGAACCCAATATCACCAGCTGGCCGATGCTGCGTGACCACGCCAGCTGTTTTATCTCCGCCGATGACCATCTTGCAGCCAATGGTATGCGCCTGCTGGCCGCGCCACGCCCGGGAACAGACGAACCCTTTATCTCTGGTGAGTCCGGGGCCATTGGCACGGGCGTGCTGTATGCGCTCATGACCCGGCCTGAGTATCGTGAGCTGGCTGAATCACTGCGCCTGAATGCTGATGCCCATGTCCTGCTCATCAGCACCGAAGGGGACACTTCCCCGGATGTCTATGAAGACATCGTCTGGTTTGGTCGTAATGGCTAACCACTAACGACAGTAGCAAGAGGGCAATCTTACCTACCCTACAGGCCCTCGGTATGACACGCGTTCTGACAAAAAAACATACGCGATAACGCGTAATGCAAAGAGAGAACATGACCGATGAATACTGACAATGCTGTTACAGAGAGAGAATATTGCGATCCCGCAAAATGGCATAACGAAGATACTGTATGGGTGCTGGGCCTGTTCGGTACGGCAATTGGTGCCGGCGTGCTGTTTCTGCCAATTAACGCTGGGATTGGCGGTTTTTGGCCGCTGCTTATCGTTTTTGCCCTGGCTTTCCCGATTACCTGGCTTGCTCACCGTGGACTGGCGCGATTCATTTATGCGTCAAACACGCCCGAAAGCAGCATTACCGATGTTATTGGTGAGCAATTTGGTGTGCTGGCAGGCAAGGTATTTACCGTTATCTATTTCTTCGCCGTGTATACCATTTTGATTATGTATGCGGTGGCACTGACCAATACGGCGCTGAGCTTTATGACTCACCAGCTCGGGATGGCCGAACCCCCGCGGGCGCTTGTGTCGATTGTGCTGATCCTCGGGCTGATGTTTATTGTTCGAATGGGGCAGCGGCTGATCATGCGGGTGATGAGCACCCTGGTTTATCCTTTTATTATCTCGCTTATATTTATGGCGTTGTTTCTGATCCCGCACTGGAACGGCGCAATCCTGGACACCGTTAGCGTAAGCGCGATGGGAGATGGGCATGGCATTTTGCTGACGCTGTGGATGACCTTCCCGGTGCTGGTGATGTCATTCAATCATTACCCGATTATTTCACCAATGGTTGTGCGCCAGAAACAGCGCTACGGTCTGGCACTTGCGGAGCAGAAATGCGGCCAGATCCAGCGCTACGGTGTGCTGTTGATGACGGTCGTCGTGCTGTTTTTCGTTCTGAGCTGCGTGCTGAGCCTGTCGCCTCAGCAGCTGGCGGAAGCGAAGGCGCAGAATCTCTCCATTCTTTCATATCTTGCCAATCAGTTTGATACGCCCGTCATTGCCTGGCTGTCGCCGATTATTGCTTTTGTCGCCATTACCAAATCCTTCCTGGGACACTACATCGGTGCATATGAATCGTTGCGTGATGTGATCGTTGAGGCGGCGGCCACGAAGGGTAAAAAGCCAGATATTCGCTCAGTGAACGCCGTTGTCCTGATTTTTATGATCCTGACATGCTGGTTCGCCGCCTATAAAAATCCAAGCATCCTCGGAATTATTGAATGTATTAGCGGCCCCACGGGGGCGGCGATCCTGCTGCTGTTACCGATGTACGCAATCCATAAATTACCGGTGCTGGCACCGTATCGCGGGAAAGCCAGCAACATCTTTGTCACCCTGATCGGGCTGATAACCGTATCTGCCATTTTTTACGGCATGTTCCAGTAACCACGATGAATAGCGAGATGTTTTATGAGTCATTATCTGCACATTAACGGCCAGCGGCTTATCGATTCTCTGTTCGCGCTCGGCGAATACGGCGCGCTGGAAGGCGGTGGCGTCTGCCGTCTTGCGGCAACGGCAGAAGATAAAGCCGGAAGGGACTTTGTGGTAGCCAGAATGAAAGCCCTGGGCCTGGCGGTGAGTATCGATGCTATCGGTAACGTCACGGGTATTTATGCCGGGGAAGAGGAATTACCGATGGTGATGATGGGGTCGCACATTGATACCGTCGGCACTGGCGGATTGTATGACGGAAACTATGGCGTGATGGCCGGACTGGAAGTGATTGCCACGCTTCAGGACGCGGGGATCCGCCCCCGACGTCCGCTGGCCGTCACCTTCTTTACCAATGAGGAAGGGGTGCGCTTCCAGCCCGATATGATGGGCAGCGTTGTCTTTGCAGGTGAGTTTCCTCTTGAGCAGGCCCTGGCGGCCAAAGACCGCGACGGTGTGACCCTTGACGAGGCATTGCGCGAAATTGGCTATAAAGGTGAACGTCAGCCTGGCGACCTGTCGGTAGATAGCTACGTGGAACTGCATATCGAGCAGGGACCGATCCTTGATAAAGAAGGTATCGATATTGGCGTGGTCACCGGCGTGCAGGGAATATCGTGGCAGGAATTGACGCTGACCGGTGTGTCTAATCACGCGGGCACCACGCCGATGTCCATGCGTCGTGATGCCGGGCTTGCGGCAGCGAAAATTGCCGTTTATGCCCGTGAGCTGGCGCTGAGCCTGGGTGGCGATCAGGTTTCAACCGTAGGGCATATCAGTGTCAAACCCAATCTGATTAACGTCATTCCTAACCACGTGGTGATGACGGTGGATTTACGCAATACGGATAACGATATCTTAGCGTTGGCGGAAAAACGGCTGGCAGAGTTTGTCGCGAAAATGGCGCAAGAAGAGGGCGTTGAGATAACCCGTCGTTCGCTGGTTCGGTTTAATCCGGTCATTTTTGCCGATGAAATTGTGAATGCCGTGGAAGGCGAAGCCAGGCGCCAGGCACTGAGCTGGCGCCGGCTGCCGAGCGGTGCAGGGCATGATGCACAGTTTATGGCTTCCGTTTGTCCCGCAGGGATGATTTTCGTCCCCTGTGTAGACGGCATTAGTCATAACGTAAAAGAACACAGTGAAGCTAAAGACCTGATCGCTGGCGCGAACGTGCTGCTGCAGGTGGTATTACAACGCGCACAGCGCACGGCTTAACGTTTTACAGGAGCGAAGTATGGATCAGGAACAGCTAAAACAGCAGCTAATCGCATGGCGTCATCATCTCCATGCCAACCCGGAAAGCGCCTTTGAAGAGGTAAAAACGGCGCAGTTCATTGCCGAAAAACTCGAGGCCATGGGGATTGAGGTGCATCGTAATATTGGCCAGACCGGGCTGGTGGGTGTGCTCAGATGTGGCGATGGTCAGGGCGTTATCGCTATTCGGGCTGACATCGACGCCATTCAACTGACGGAGCAGAGCGAGCTGTCTTATCGTTCCGGCACCACTGAAAGGATGCATGGTTGCGGGCATGACGGGCATACCTGCATTGCGTTGGGCGCGGCGCAATTGCTGCTACAGCGGCAGAATTTTAACGGTACTGTCTGCTTTGTTTTCCAGCCAGCCGAAGAGCCGGGCTACGGTGCCAGGGCGATGATGGATGATGGTCTCATTGAGCGTTTTGCCATTGAGGAGATTTACGGCCTCCATAATATGCCGGGTATGAAAGCCGGGACCATTGCTACCCGGGTGGGGGGCATTATGGCCAGCGAAGACAACTTTATTATTCGCATTAAAGGGCAAGGGGCACATGCCGCCCGGCCGCATATGGCGAAAGATCCGCTGGTGATTGCCGCGGAGATCATTCTGGCGTTGCAAACCATTGTTTCGCGTAATGTCGACCCGAACGTCCCGGCCGTTATCTCGTGCACGGAGCTGCATACCGACGGTATTCGGAATGCGATCCCCACCCATGTTGAAATTAAGGGCGATACTCGCAGCTATTCAGCGGACGTTCAGATTCTGCTGGAAGAGCGGATGCGTACCATCAGTGAAGCCATATGTGCGATGCATGGCGCGCAGTGCGAGTTTAGCTACACCCATGAATTTGCGCCGACGGTGAACTGGCAACAATGCGTGGACGTGGCTATTAATGCGGCGGTAAACGTTGTGGGCGAGGAGCGTGTCGAGGGTAGCGTTGCGCAGATGATGATCTCAGAAGATTTTGGCGCTTTCCTGCAAAAAATCCCCGGCTGCTTTGTCTTTCTAGGAAATGGCGATGCATCGGATCCACAGGGAAATATGCCACTTCACAATGCCTGCTATGACTTCAACGATGAGATTTTACTGACCGGTGCGGAATATTTTGCCGAAATCGTCAGAACTCGGTTGCCGCAGTAAGTAAAAGAGGGATAAAAAAAGCGCCTGTGGATGGGCGCTTTTTTTTGAGGAATCAACTGGCTTTTTTGATCTGAGGCAGATCGAAGGCCTCACGCAATGCACGCACAAATGCCTTATCGTGACAGATAGTTTTGCCCGGGCTGTCGGAGAGTTTCGCTACCGGCTTGCCGTTACATTCCACCAGTTTAATAACAATGTTCAGAGGTTTTACCTGGGGAATGTCACAGGTTAAACGGGTGCCAATACCAAAGCTCAGGTTAACTCTGGCGGAAAAATGGCGATAAAGATCGACTGCTTTGGCTAAATCCAGGTTATCGGAAAAGACCAATACCTTGCTCATGGGGTCGATACCCAGTTTTTCGTAATGGGCAATGGCCTTCTCACCCCATTCCACCGGATCCCCGGAATCGTGGCGTAAGCCCTGATAGCGCGTGGCAAATTCTGGCCCAAAATCGCGCAGGAAGGCATCCATCGTAATGCAGTCGGTCAACGCGATCCCTAGCTGGTCTGGATACTCTTCCAGCCATGCAGCCAGCGCAGCACGCTGGCTGGTGGCCAGATCCGGGCTAATTTGTTGATGTGCCTGGAACCATTCGTGAGCCTGCGTACCCATCGGGGTCAGATTCAGGCGGCGTGCCAGATCGTAATTACTGGTGCCAACGAACCAGGACTCCTGTTGCAGACGCTTAACGATGGCCTGCTGCACTTCGCGGGAGAAACGACGGCGCGTACCAAAATCCATCAGGCGGAAGCGGGACATATCCAGCCCTTCGGTCAATTGGGAGAACTCAACGAGTTTGTTTTCCAGCGACGCAACGGCTTGTTCAACGCCTGTTTCGGGCGAGCGATAGCGGTGAGCGAGCTCACTGATCACTGCCAGCAGCGGCACTTCCCACATAATCACTTCGCGCCACGGGCCTTCCAGGCGGATGTTCAGCTTGCCGTTATCGTTGGTCACGGTCACTTGCGCCGGGTTATAGCGGAAATCACGCAGCCAGTTCAGATAGTCGGCTTTAAAGAAAGGAAGGCCAGCAAGCCACTGGTATTCATCGTCCCGCAGAGCCAGATGCTGCATAGCATCGACCTGTTCACGAATGGAATCTGCGTAGATACCCAGCAAGTCGTCGCCCCGGCAGCGAAATTCCGCCGCAACATGGACATCATAATAATGGTGGAAAACGGCTTGCTGCATATGCAGTTTATACGCATCGGTATCCAGCAACGTATGCAGAACAGGAGAAGCGAATTGAGTCATAGGTGCGCAGTAGCATCCTCTCACAGGAGCGTTTAGTACAATAAACAACTACAGAAACCGCTGGAGTATACCTTGTTTAGCGATTTATTGAACCCCGATCACAACATAAGCTGTAGTTATGGTCGAGGGCATTTCGTGCCCCGTGTTATAAAAATGTAGCAAAAAGGGGCTTTGCACCTGAAAAGATGAACATTCTGCATAGCGCGTTTTACACAACAGGAATATATTGAATCGTTACTCGACAAACGATGCATAAGGTTTTCTATGACACAACAGCCACAAGCCAAATACCGCCACGACTACCGTGCGCCGGATTACCTGATTAGCGATATCGATCTGACTTTTGACCTGGATGCCAATAAAACCGTTGTCACGGCGGTCAGCCAGGTGACGCGCCAAAGCGCGACCGCAGTGCCGCTGCGTCTTGATGGTGAAGACCTGACGCTGGTATCCCTGCATATTAATGACGAAGCCTGGACTGACTATAAAGAAGAAGGCAACCAACTGGTCATTAACAACCTGCCGGAGCGCTTTACGCTGCGCATCGTGAATGAAATCAGCCCGGCTGCCAATACCGCACTGGAAGGACTTTACCAGTCGGGCGTGGCGCTGTGTACGCAGTGCGAAGCAGAAGGTTTCCGTCACATTACCTGGTATCTGGACCGCCCGGACGTGCTGGCGCGCTTCACGACCAAAATTATTGCCGATAAAACCCTTTATCCTTTCCTGCTCTCGAACGGTAACCGTGTGGGCGAAGGCGAGCTGGAAAATGGCCGTCACTGGGTACAGTGGCAGGATCCGTTCCCAAAACCATGTTACCTGTTTGCGCTGGTAGCGGGGGATTTCGACGTCCTGCGCGATACCTTTAAAACCCGTTCTGGGCGCGATGTGGCGCTGGAACTGTTTGTTGACCGCGGTAATCTCGACCGCGCGCCGTGGGCGATGACGTCGCTTATCAATTCGATGAAGTGGGACGAAGAGCGCTTTGGCCTCGAATACGATCTCGACATCTATATGATCGTTGCCGTCGACTTCTTTAATATGGGCGCGATGGAGAATAAAGGTCTGAACATCTTTAACTCCAAATACGTACTGGCGCGTACCGATACCGCAACCGATAAAGATTATCTCGATATCGAACGCGTGATTGGTCACGAGTATTTCCACAACTGGACCGGTAACCGTGTCACCTGCCGCGACTGGTTCCAGTTGAGCCTGAAAGAAGGTTTAACCGTCTTCCGCGATCAGGAGTTCAGCTCTGACCTGGGGTCACGCGCGGTTAACCGCATCAACAACGTGCGCACCATGCGCGGCCTGCAATTTGCAGAAGATGCCAGCCCAATGGCGCACCCGATTCGTCCGGATAAAGTGATTGAAATGAACAACTTCTACACCCTGACGGTGTATGAGAAAGGTTCTGAAATCATCCGTATGATCCACACCCTGCTGGGTGAAGAGAACTTCCAGAAAGGGATGCAGCTCTACTTCGAACGTCACGATGGCAGCGCCGCCACGTGCGACGATTTTGTCCAGGCGATGGAAGATGCTTCTAACGTCGATCTGTCCCATTTCCGCCGCTGGTACAGCCAGGCCGGTACGCCGATTGTGACCGTCAAAGACGATTACAACCCGGAAACCGAACAGTACACGCTGACCATCAGCCAGCGCACGCCACCAACGGCTGAGCAGGAAGAGAAACATCCACTGCATATCCCGTTCAGCATTGAACTGTATGATAACGAAGGCAAAGTGATCCCATTGCAGAAGGGCGGGCATCCGGTACATTCCGTACTGAATGTGACGCAGCCTGAGCAGACCTTTATCTTCGATAACGTCTACTTCCAGCCTGTTCCGGCGTTGCTGTGTGAATTTTCCGCACCGGTGAAGTTGGAGTATAAATGGAGCGATCAGCAGCTGACGTTCCTGATGCGTCATGCGCGCAACGACTTCTCCCGCTGGGATGCGGCGCAAAGCTTGCTGGCAACTTACATCAAGCTGAACGTAAATCGCCATCAGCAGGGCCAGCCATTGTCACTTCCAGTGCATGTGGCTGACGCTTTCCGCGCGGTTCTGCTGGACGAGAAGATTGACCCGGCGCTGGCAGCGGAAATTCTGACGTTACCGTCGGCAGGGGAAATTGCTGAGCTGTTCGAGATTATCGATCCGATTGCGATCGTGGCCGTTCGTGAGGCGCTGACCCGCACGCTGGCCGCAGAACTGGCTGACGAATTCCTGGCGGTTTACAACGCGAATAAACTGGCGGAGTACCGTGTGGAACATGCCGACATTGGCAAGCGTTCGCTGCGTAATACCTGCCTGCGCTACCTGGCCTTTGGTGAAGTCGAACTGGCGAACACGCTGGTGAGCAAACAGTACCATGACGCCGACAACATGACTGATGCGCTGGCTGCCCTGGCGGCAAGCGTTGCCGCAGAACTGCCGTGCCGTGATGCGCTGATGCAGGAATACGACGACAAGTGGCATCAGGATGGCCTGGTGATGGACAAATGGTTCATCCTTCAGTCCACAAGCCCGGCGGCAGATGCACTGAACACCGTACGCAGCCTGCTGAAACACCGCTCTTTCACCATGAGCAACCCGAACCGCGTCCGTGCTCTGATTGGTGCGTTCGCCAGCAGCAACCCGGCAGCCTTCCACGCAGAAGACGGCAGCGGTTATCAGTTTATGGTTGAGATGTTGACCGAGCTGAACAGCCGTAACCCGCAGGTGGCGTCACGCCTGATTGAGCCGCTGATCCGCCTGAAACGCTACGATGCGAAGCGTCAGGCGAAGATGCTAAGCGCGCTTGAGCAGCTGAAAGGGCTGGAAAACCTGTCTGGCGATCTGTACGAGAAGATTGCTAAGGCATTGGCCTGATATAAAAGTTAACCCTCCCTCTCCCCGTGGGAGAGGGCCGGGGTGAGGGCATCAGGCATTAGCCTTTCTTCGCTGTAACTCAGTTTCCCCACGCTTCATCACCCGCTCCAGCACTTCCGCTTCCAGCTCAGCCAGTTTTGCTGATCCCACGCGACGTGGGCGCGGAATATCCACCGTCAGATCCAGCCCAATTTTTCCCTCTTCTATCAGCAACACACGGTCAGCCATCGCCACGGCTTCGCTGACGTCATGCGTCACCAGCAATACCGTAAACCCGTGCTCCTGCCATAAAGAGACAATCAAATCCTGCATTTCGATACGCGTCAGGGCATCCAGTGCGCCGAGCGGTTCATCAAGCAGCAGCAGGCCGGGGCGGTGAATCAGTGCCCGTGCCAGCGCCACGCGCTGTTTCTGCCCGCCGGACAATGCCGCTGGCCACTCTCCCGCGCGATTTTCCAGCCCAACGGCGGCAAGCGCCTGTCTGGCCTCGTCTCGCCAGTTGCCTTTCAGACCCAGCCCGACGTTGTCGATAACCGTTTTCCACGGCAGCAGACGCGCGTCCTGGAACATCATGCGGGTATCATCCTGAATATCGGCAAGTGGGGTATTTCCGGCCAACAGCTCTCCGCCGTTTGGCGCTTCCAGCCCGGCTAACAGCCGCAGCAACGTACTTTTCCCGCCGCCGCTGCGCCCCACAACCGCCACAAATTGCCCTGCGGGAATATGCAGATCCAGTGCGTTAAGAATAGTGTTCTCACCGTAGCGTTTCGTCACACCGTTGAGCAGCAGCGGCGTTCCCTGGTTCAGTCTGGCGGTATTCATGCGTTTGCCTCCTGAGATGTATAAGCCGGATTCCAGCGCAGCCAGCTACGTTCAAGCCACTGGGCGCTGACGTCGGCAAGTTTGCCGAGCAGGGCATAAAGGATGATGGCGACTACCACCACGTCGGTTTGCAGAAATTCACGGGCGTTCATCGCCAGATAGCCGATGCCGGAGTTGGCCGAGATGGTTTCTGCCACAATCAGCGTCAGCCACATCAGGCCGAGCGCAAAGCGCACTCCCACCATAATGGAGGGCAGGGCGCCTGGCAGGATCACATGGATAAACAGGGCAAAACCGGATAATCCGTAGCTGCGCGCCATCTCCACCAGCCCGCGATCAATATTGCGGATCCCGTGCCAGGTATTAATGTAAATCGGGAACAACGTCCCCAACGCCACAAGGAAAATCTTGGCGCTTTCATCAATGCCAAACCACAAAATAACCAGCGGGATCAATGCCAGATGAGGCACGTTACGCAGCATCTGGATTGAGGTGTCCAGCAAACGCTCACCCCAGCGAGACAGCCCGCTGATAAGCCCAAGCGTCAGGCCAATGCTCCCGCCAATCGAAAAGCCAATCACCGCACGCCAGGAGCTGATTGCCAGGTGTTGCCACAGTTCGCCACTCACGCTGAGTGACCAGAACGCTTCCACGACGCCCTCTGGGGAGGGCAAAATGCGGCTCGATAACCAGCCGGTTGACGAGGCCAGTTGCCAGATAGCCACAATGCCGACGGGCAAAAACCAGGGGGCGGCACGCAGCAGCCATTTTTGTGCGGTGACAGACATCGGCGCTCCTTAGCTTTGCGCGGCTTTTCGTGGAATAAACTCATTGGCGACCGCTTCGCCCTGAAGCTGGAGCGGACGAGGCTGCGGAATTTCCGGGATGGCGACATCCAGATGCGGGAATAACAGTTCGCCCACTTTGTACGCCTCTTCCAGATGCGGATAACCAGAGAGAATAAAGCTGTCGATACCCAGCTCAGCATATTCGTTGATGCGTGCCGCGACGGTCGGGCCATCGCCCACCAGCGCAGTACCAGCGCCACCGCGAACCAGACCCACACCCGCCCACAGATTGGGGCTAATCTCCAGATTCTCGCGCTTGCCGTTATGCAATGACGCCATCCGCTGCTGACCCACGGAATCTGTTCTGGCGAAGGCTGCCTGCGCTCTGGCGATGGTGTCCTCATCCAGATGCGAGATCAGACGGTCGGCCGCCTGCCAGGCTTCGGCATTCGTTTCGCGCACAATCACGTGCAGGCGAATACCAAAACGCACCTTGCGACCATGTGCCGCCGCTTTGGCGCGCACCTGGGCTATTTTTTCTTTTACCAGCTCTGGAGGCTCGCCCCAGGTCAGATAGAGATCAACCTGTTCGGCGGCCAGATCCTGCGCCACGTCGGATGAACCGCCAAAATAGAGCGGCGGGCGCGGCTGTTGCACTGGCGGGAAGTAGAGTTTCGCATCCCGAACGTGAACATGTTTGCCTTCATAGGTGACGGTATCCCCTTCCAGCAGGCGTCGCCACACGTGGGTAAATTCCGCCGAGGCTTCATAACGTTCAGTGTGATCCAGAAAAACGCCATCACCTGCCAGTTCCTGCGGATCGCTTCCGGTCACCAGGTTAAACAGGGCGCGTCCGTTGGAAAGTCTGTCCAGCGTGGCGGCCTGACGTGCTGCCACGGTAGGGGAGACTACGCTCGGACGCAGCGCGACCAGGAACTTCAAACGCTGAGTCACCGGGATCATCGACGCGGCCACCAGCCAGGCATCTTCACAGGAGCGCCCGGTAGGGATCAGCACACCGGTAAAACCGATGCGGTCTGCCGCCTGGGCTATCTGCTGTAAATAACCGTGATCGACCGGGCGGGAACACTCTTCTGTGCCAAGATAGTGTCCATCACCGTGGGTGGGTAAAAACCAGAAAAGATTCAGACTCATGACTTCGTTCCTTGTGCTGTAGGTTGCCAGATGCGTTCGCGGATATTCACCTGTTTTGGAACAAGGCGGTTTTGATAAAAGAGATCGGCGGTTTGTTGCTGGAGTGCTGCCACGTGTGCGTCGACAGGCGTAATGGTGGTGGGCGGACGGTGATCCAGGTAGCTGGCAATAACCGGTTCAGGTAATCCCATGGTTTTGGCCAGCAACGTGATACTTTCCTGACGCTGGCTTTGGGTCAGTGCATCCGCCTGGGTAAAGGTGTCGAGAACACCCTGAATAAAGGCACCGTTCTTTTCCGCATACGGACGCGCGGCAAGATAGAACGATCCGGTCTGTTTCAGCGTGCTGCCGTCTTTCAGCACCCGCACGCCGCCCTGAAGTAACGCCGCGGAATAATAGGGATCCCAGATTGCCCATGCATCAACGTTGCCCTGCTGGAAGGCCGCGCGGGCATCGGCAGGAGTCAGATATACCGGTTGAATATCGGTGAATTTAAGCCCGGCCTCCTGCAATGCGCGCAGCAGCAGGTTGTGCGAGCTGGAACCTTTCTGGAACGCCACTTTATGACCTTTAAGTTCAGCAACGTTCTTAATGGCGCTATTTTCTGGCACCAGGATCACTTCCGCTTTCGGCTTGGGCGGCTCTACACCGACATACACCAGGTCCGCACCGGCAGCCTGCGCGAAAATAGGCGGAATATCGCCGGTACTGCCCAGATCGATACTGCCCACGTTAAGGGCTTCCAGCATCTGTGGCCCGGCCGGGAATTCCACCCAGGAGAAGGTAGTGTTCGGGAAGCGTTTTTCCAGCAGTTGATGGCTTTTCGCTAAAACCATACTGACGCTGCCTTTCTGATAACCAATGCGCAGGCTCTCTGGCGCAGTTTCCGTCGCGTGAGCCAGCGCAGAAAGGGTCAGTAATCCAGCCAGTCCGATGCGGGTTAAGTGTTTAAACATGAGCAACTCCTTGCGGCTGGTTAAATGCAGGTACCTGAACGTCGCGGCGGTGCAGGGCCTGCCAGAAAGTTTCCAGCGCGCTGTCCAGGCGGGTTTGCAGATTCGGCGTGAAGTGCGGTTTATGCTGATAGTCGATAACCTGCGAATCATCAGCAAAGACGCCGTGCAGGATCTCCTGTGCTTTTAACGCACTCAGTACCGGTTTCAGGGCGTAATCCACCGCCAGCAAATGTGCAACCGTACCGCCCGTCGCCAGGGGCAGCACCACTTTGCCGTCCAGCGCGCGTTCTGGCAGCAGGTCGAGTAACGTTTTCAGGGCGCCAGAAAAAGAGGCTTTATAAACAGGGGTTGCCACAATTAAGCCGTCTGCGCCTTTGAGCTGCTCGGTCAGGGTTTTGAGCGCCGGGCTGTCAAAGCGGGCGTAAAGCAGGTCTTCCGGGGCGAAGTTGTGCAGATTCCAGTGGCAGACTTCGATATCCAGGCTATTCAGCTTTTCGCGGGCATATTCCAGTAACGCGCTGGAACGAGAAGGGAAACGTGGACTTCCTGCCAGGGTAATGACGCGCATGTTTTCTCCTTATAACTAATTGTTTGCTTTTATCTAACATTCATAACAATTTTCAGGAGTGTGACACCGAGGGGTTATTCCACTAAATGATTTATCCGCAATTTAAAAGCCATAAACTGCATAAGAAGTGTGCTGCGAGGGAAACGATTGCGTTTTGCGCGATTTTTTTGCCGCAGGTCAATTCCCTTTCCGGGCAGGATCGCACATAATCCCCTCCCGGTTTGCACACCGGGAATCCAGGAGAGTTCATGTACTACCCCTTCGTTCGTAAAGCCCTTTTCCAGCTCGATCCTGAGCGCGCTCATGAATTTACATTCCAGCAATTACGCCGTATTACCGGTACACCACTGGAAGCACTGGTGCGTCAGAACGTGCCGGAAAAACCTGTGCAGTGCATGGGACTGACCTTCAAGAATCCACTGGGCCTGGCGGCCGGGCTGGACAAAAATGGCGAGTGTATCGATGCCCTCGGTGCGATGGGATTTGGTTCCATCGAAATCGGGACGGTGACGCCGCGCCCGCAGCCGGGTAATGATAAGCCGCGCCTGTTCCGCCTGGTCGATGCCGAGGGGCTGATCAACCGTATGGGCTTTAACAACCTGGGTGTTGATCATCTGGTTGAGAACGTCAAAAAATCGCATTTCGACGGTGTATTAGGTATCAATATTGGCAAAAATAAAGATACGCCAGTTGAACAAGGTAAAGATGACTATCTGATTTGTATGGAAAAAGTCTATGCCTACGCCGGTTATATCGCGGTGAACATTTCTTCACCAAATACCCCGGGGCTGCGTTCTTTACAATATGGCGAAGCCCTTGATGATCTGCTCAGCGCCATTAAAAATAAGCAAAATGCATTGCAGGCGATCCACCATAAATATGTTCCGGTCGCGGTTAAGATCGCTCCGGATCTTTCTGCCGAAGAATTGATCCAGGTTGCTGACAGTTTAGTTCGCCATAATATTGATGGTGTTATTGCAACCAATACCACGCTCGATCGTTCTCTGGTTCAGGGAATGAAAAACTGTGACGAAGCAGGTGGTTTAAGTGGTCGTCCAGTACAATTAAAAAGCACTGAAATTATTCGTGCCTTGTCAGCCGAATTAAATGGGCGTCTACCGATTATTGGTGTGGGCGGTATCGACTCTGTCATCGCCGCACGCGAGAAGATAGCGGCGGGCGCGACCATCGTGCAAATTTATTCCGGCTTTATTTTTAAAGGCCCGCCGTTGATTAAAGAAATCGTTACTCACATCTAATCTTTTCTCCCTTATCAGACAACCAGGGCTTTATTTCCAGCCCTGGTTGTTTTATATTCCGTCATTGTTGCTTATTTAAACATTATGGTCTTTTATTATTGATGTTATAAACGAAGCCACAATCAGGACATTTTTAGAACAGGGTGTTTGGGGACGGGAGAGAAAAATGCGAATTAAACCTGACGATAACTGGCGCTGGTATTTTTGCGATGAGCATGACCGCATGATGCTCGATTTAGCCAATGGTATGTTGTTTCGTTCTCGTTTTGCCCGCCGAATGCTGACCCCTGATGCTTTCGCGCCGTCAGGCTTTTGCGTTGATGATGCCGCACTTTATTTCTCGTTTGAAGAGAAATGCCGCGACCTGGAACTCTCTAAAGAGCAGCGTGCTGAGCTGGTATTAAACGCGCTGGTCGCAATCCGTTTTCTGAAGCCGCAGATGCCAAAAAGCTGGCATTTTCAGGCACATGGCATGAACTGGGAGCCGGTCACCGGGGACGCCGCCAGCGTCAATCTGAGTGATACCGCCGAAGAGGTGAGTTTGCTGGTGGTCGAGCCTGGCGAAAATGCCGCGCTCTGTTTACTGGCACAACCCGGCGTGACAATCGCCGGGCGGGTGATGCAGTTGGGTGACGCAATTAAAGTGATGAACGACAGGCTGAAACCGCAACTGCGTGTTGATACCTTCAGCCTCGAGCAGGCTGTTTAAGCTTCCAGCTGTATTGATGTTTTCGGAATACAGCTGCAACACAAGATAGTGCCGTCATCCCCAATAGCCGTTTTCTTCAGTGCACTCACTTCACCTTCTACCAGCCTGATGCGACAACATCCGCAAATCCCGGCGCGGCACGAGTAGGGAACACGTATTCCTGCTTGTTCTAGCTGTTCAAGTAATACCTGCTGGTTGTTGCCCCGGATGACTTGCCCTTGCCACTGGATCTCCACCACTGAAGTGGGTTCCATCTCGATATCAACAAACTCTTCTTCCTGGCCCGAGCCATATACTTTGCCCGGCCCGCGCGCGCGAACTTCTACCTCATCGCCCACGCGGATCACACCGCTGGAGCGCGGGATTAAGTTCTGCCCGAAATCAACATCGCCATTATCCTGCGCGGTGCGGAACGACTGAAGAGTTTTCAGCGGCTCGCCGGACGGGTGTTTTTGTCCTTTTTCCGGGCTAACGGTGGTAAAGATGCAGCGGCTACAGGGTTTCACCACATCAAAAATCACGCTCCCGATACGGATCACTTTCCAGGTGTCTTCTTCCCAGGCCTCTGTACCAGTAACAACCAGATTTGGGCGGAACTGCTCCATCTGGACGCTGGCTTTGCAGCGGCTCTGCAAATCCCGAAGCGATGCTTCGTTGGTCAGCAAAAACGGGAAACCATCGGCGAAGGAGAGCGGGACGGCGTCGTGGCGTTTGACCCGGCGCGTCAGCTCAGGCCCGACCCAGCGCAACTGCACATCACGCGAGAAGAAACCACTGAGCCAGCGGTTTATTTCATCCGGGGCGACACGCGCGGTAAAATGATTCCCCCACACTTCCGTTGGGGCATCAACAGGCGCAAAATCACTGAACCGGATGACGACGCTTGAGCCGTCTGGTGCGGTCAGGTGTAAACCGTCATGCAGAGGTGAAGGGGTAAAACGAACCATTTGCGGGAACTGGCGTGCAGTAATAAATGTACCGTCAGGCTCGGTGACCATAAAAATACGATCGAAGGCAAATCCGCTCATATCGGCCAGCGCGTGAGAAACGCCAATGCCGCGCATCGATTTCACCGGATGGATAAAAAGCCTGGATAAGGTCGCCACTGCACACTCCCTGAAATGAAAATAAGCCTTCAACTTTATGACATACACGCCATATTAGCTATAATGCGCGACAATTTTCTATGAGTAAAAGTGACGATATGAATTCTCTGTTTGCCAGTACGGCCCGCGGGCTGGAAGAGCTGTTAAAAACTGAACTGGAAGCCCTCGGCGCACAGGAGTGCCAGGTAGTTCAGGGTGGTGTCCATTTTGAGGGCGACACACGGCTTATTTACCAGAGCCTGATGTGGAGCCGTCTGGCGTCGCGCATCATGCTGCCGATGAAAGAGTGCAAGGTCTACAGCGACCTTGACCTCTATACCGGTGTACAGATGATCGACTGGACAGAGATCTTCACCCCTGATGCGACCTTTGCGGTGCACTTCAACGGCGTGAACGATGAGATCCGCAACAGCCAGTACGGCGCGCTGCGCGTGAAAGACGCCATCGTGGACTGCTTCACGCGTAAAAATAAGGAACGCCCGAACGTCGATCGTGAAAATCCCGATCTGCGCATCAACGTGTGGCTCAATGGTGATACCGCCAGCATTTCTCTCGATCTGAGCGGGGCGGGTCTGCACCTGCGCGGCTATCGCGATCGCACCGGTATGGCACCGATCAAAGAAACGTTGGCCGCCGCTATTGTGATGCGCTCCGGCTGGCAGCCAGGCACACCGCTGCTCGACCCGATGTGTGGTTCCGGTACGCTGCTGATTGAAGCCGCGATGCTGGCAACCGACCGTGCGCCGGGGCTGCACCGTGGCCATTGGGGATTCAAAGGTTGGGCGCAGCACGATGAAGAAATCTGGAAAGAGGTGAAGGCCGAAGCCCAGACGCGTGCGCGTAAAGGCCTGGCTGACTACACGTCCCATTTCTACGGCTCGGACAGCGACGCCCGCGTCATTGAGCGTGCGCGCAGCAACGCCCGTCGCGCGGGTATCGGTGACCTGGTGACCTTTGAAGTGAAAGACGTTGCTAACCTGACCAATCCGCTGCCGAAAGGCCCGTACGGTACGGTTATCAGCAACCCGCCATACGGTGAGCGTCTTGACAGCGAACCTGCGCTGATTGCGCTGCACAGCCTGCTGGGCCGCAACATGAAAGACTATTTCGGCGGCTGGAACCTGTCGCTGTTTAGCGCCTCGCCAGAACTGCTGAGCTGCCTGCAATTGCGTGCCGATCGCCAGTTTAAAGCGAAAAACGGCCCGCTGGACTGCGTGCAGAAAAACTACCATCTGGCCGAGAAAGCCGCAGACAGCAAACCGTCTGGCGTGGCGGAAGATTACGCCAACCGTCTGCGCAAGAATCTGAAAAAATTTGAAAAATGGGCGAAGCAGGAAGGGATCGAGTGTTACCGCCTGTATGATGCCGATTTGCCAGAATACAACGTCGCAGTCGACCGTTACGGCGACTGGGTGGTGGTGCAGGAATATGCGCCACCGAAGACCATCGATGCGCAAAAAGCCCGCCAGCGTATGCTGGACGTGATTGCCGCCACCATCGGGGTGCTGGGGATTGCGCCAAACAAACTGGTACTGAAAACCCGCGAGCGTCAGAAAGGTAAAAACCAGTATCAGAAGATGGGTGAGAAGGGCGACTTCATCGAAGTGGGCGAATATAACGCGCGCCTGTGGGTCAACCTGACTGACTATCTTGATACCGGCCTGTTCCTTGACCACCGTATTGCCCGTCGTATGTTAGGGCAGATGAGCAAGGGCAAAGACTTCCTGAACCTGTTCTCCTACACCGGCAGCGCCAGCGTGCACGCAGGGCTTGGCGGTGCACGTAGCACCACCACGGTAGATATGTCCCGTACCTATCTGGAGTGGGCGGAACGTAACCTGCGCCTGAACGGGCTAACCGGTCGCCAGCATCGCCTGATGCAGGCCGATGTGCTGGGCTGGCTGCGTGATACGGATGAACAGTTCGACCTGATCTTTATCGATCCACCAACCTTCTCCAACTCCAAGCGCATGGAGGATAGCTTTGATGTTCAACGCGATCACCTGCGCCTGATGACCGACCTGAAACGTCTGCTGCGTAAAGGCGGCACCATTATGTTCTCGAACAACAAACGCGGATTCCGCATGGATCACGACGGCCTGACCGCTCTGGGACTGAAAGCACAAGAAATCAGCCAAAAAACGCTGTCTCAGGACTTTGCCCGTAACCGTCAAATTCATAACTGCTGGCTGATCTCCGCGGTCTAAAGGAAAAATAAATGTCACTTATTAGCATGCACGGCGCCTGGCTGTCCTTCAGCGATGCGCCACTTCTCGATGATACTGAACTGCACATCGAAGATAACGAGCGCGTTTGTCTGGTCGGCCGTAACGGCGCGGGTAAATCGACGCTGATGAAGATCCTCAACCGTGAACAGGGCCTGGATGACGGGCGTATTGTTTACGAACAGGATCTGATTGTTTCCCGTTTGCAGCAGGATCCACCGCGTAACGTGGCGGGTACTGTTTACGATTTCGTTGCGGAAGGGATCTCTGAGCAGGCTGAATATCTGAAGGGCTATCACGAAATTTCACATCTGGTGATGACCGATCCAAGTGAAAAAAACCTCAATGAGATGGCTCGCCTGCAAGAGCTGCTGGATCATCACGGCCTGTGGCAGCTTGAAAGCCGTATCACTGAAGTGCTGGATCAATTAGGTCTGGATGCTGATATGGAGCTGGCGTCACTTTCCGGTGGCTGGCTGCGTAAAGCGGCGTTGGGACGTGCGCTGGTCAGTGGTCCAAAAGTGCTGCTGCTGGACGAACCGACCAACCACCTGGATATCGAAGCAATCGACTGGCTGGAAGGGTTCCTGAAAACCTTTAACGGCACCATTATCTTCATCTCGCACGACCGTTCGTTTATCCGCAACATGGCAACCCGTATTGTCGATCTCGATCGCGGCAAGCTGGTGACTTACCCTGGCGATTACGATACCTATCTGCTGGAAAAAGAAGAAAACCTGCGCGTCGAAGAGCTGCAAAATGCCGAGTTCGATCGCAAGCTTGCGCAGGAAGAGGTCTGGATCCGTCAGGGCATCAAGGCGCGTCGTACCCGTAACGAAGGCCGCGTGCGTGCCCTGAAAGCGATGCGTAACGAGCGCAGCGCCCGTCGTGAAGTGATGGGCAGTGCAAAGATGCAGGTCGAAGAGGCCGCCCGCTCGGGTAAAATCGTCTTTGAAATGGAAGATGTTAATTACCAGGTTGACGGCAAAGTGCTGGTGAAAGACTTTTCTGCCCAGGTACAACGCGGCGACAAAATTGCCCTTATCGGCCCGAACGGTTGTGGTAAAACCACGCTGCTTAAGCTGATGCTGGGTCAGTTGCAGGCCGACAGCGGTCGCGTTCACTGCGGAACCAAGCTCGAAGTGGCTTACTTCGACCAGCACCGTGCGGAGCTGGATCCGGACAGAACGGTGATGGATAACCTGGCGGAAGGCAAGCAAGAGGTGATGGTTAACGGCAAACCGCGCCACGTCCTGGGGTATTTGCAGGACTTCCTGTTCCATCCTAAACGTGCGATGACGCCAGTGCGCGCGCTGTCCGGCGGTGAGCGAAATCGCCTGCTATTGGCGCGTTTGTTCCTGAAGCCAAGTAACCTCTTGATTCTCGATGAACCGACGAACGATCTGGATGTCGAAACGCTGGAATTACTGGAAGAGCTGATTGATGGATATCAGGGCACGGTGATGCTGGTGAGCCACGATCGTCAGTTCGTCGATAACACTGTGACCGAGTGCTGGATCTTCGAAGGTGAAGGCCGTATTGGGCAGTATGTGGGCGGTTATCACGACGCACGTGGGCAGCAAACGCAATCGCTGGCGCAAAAACAAGCAAAGTCCAAAAATGGCCCGGAACCTACTGTAACAAAAGCAGAAACAGCTAAGAAAGCATCGGCTAAACTAAGCTATAACCTGCAACGCGAGCTGGAAGGCCTGCCTAAGCGTCTTGAGGAGCTTGAAACTGCACTTGAAGCACTGCAAATTCAGGTTGCTGATGCTTCATTCTTTACGCAGTCCCACGACTATACTCAGAAAATATTGGCTGACCTTTCCAGTGCCGAGCAGGAACTGGAAGAAGCATTTGAGCGCTGGGAGTACCTTGAGTCTCTGAAAAACGGCGCATAAACAGGGATAAAATATGTGTGACCAGCACCATGCCGACAGGCATATATTATGCTCACAATGCGATATGCTCGTTGCGCTGCCTGTGCTGGGTCACGGACATAAGGCAACTTGCCCGCGTTGCGGTGCAACGTTAACGACAGAGTGGGACGCGCCCAGGCAGCGTCCTACTGCCTATGCCCTGGCCGCCCTGTTTATGCTTGTGCTGTCTAATCTCTTCCCCTTCATTTATATGAAGGTGGGAGGGATAACCAGCCAGGTTGACCTTCTTGAAATCCCAGGTGTGATGTTCTCGGAGGATTACGCCAGCCTCGGGACCTTTTTTCTTCTGTTTGTGCAGATTGTCCCGGCCTCTTGTCTGGTGGTGATTCTGCTGCTGGTCAACCGTGTCCGGATGCCCACGCCCCTTAAAATCAAACTTGCCCGTATCCTTTTTCAGCTAAAAAGCTGGGGGATGGCCGAGATTTTCCTGGCCGGTATTCTGGTGAGTTTCGTGAAGCTGATGGCCTATGGTGATGTAGGCATCGGGAGCAGCTTTATTCCCTGGTGCCTTTACTGTGTGCTGCAATTACGTGCGTTTCAGTGCGTAGACCGGCGCTGGGCGTGGGATGACATTGCCCCTGCACCTACGCTTGCGCAGACGGTAAAAGTGGGTGTGCCGGGTATTCGTCAGGGACTGCGCTCCTGCTCATGCTGTACCGCGGTGCTGCCTGCCGATCTCGACACGTGCCCGCGTTGCGAAACAAAAGGATATGTACGGCGTAAAAACAGCCTTCAGTGGACGATGGCACTGCTGGTTACGTCGATCATGCTTTATCTGCCTGCCAATATTTTGCCCATCATGATCACCGATTTGCTCGGCGATAAAATGCCTTCCACCATTATGGCAGGGGTCGTATTGCTGTGGGGTGAGGGGTCTTATCCGGTGGCGCTGGTTATTTTTATCGCCAGTATCATGGTGCCGACGTTAAAAATGATTGCGATAGCCTGGCTCTGTTGGGATGCAAAAGGGCACGGCAGGCGTGACAGTGAGCGAATGCACTTGATTTATGAAGTTGTCGAGTTTGTCGGACGCTGGTCAATGATTGATGTGTTTGTCATCGCCGTTCTTTCCGCGTTAGTGCGGATGGGGGGACTAATGAATATTTATCCCGCTATGGGGGCGCTGATGTTTGCGTTGGTCGTTATTATGACAATGTTTGCGGCCATGACCTTCGACCCTCGTTTATCGTGGGATCGTGAGCCCGAGTCAAGCCATGAGGAAGAGTAAGAGCATGGAAAATAAGAGTGGAGAGGCTAAAGTGCAGAAGGTCAAAAACTGGTCGCCGGTGTGGATTTTCCCCATTGTGACTGCGCTGATCGGTGCATGGATACTGTTTTACCATTACAGCCATCAGGGACCGGAAGTGACGCTCATCACCACCAATGCAGAGGGTATTGAAGGGGGAAAAACCACCATCAAGAGCCGTAGTGTTGATGTGGGTGTTGTTGAAAGTGCGACGCTGACCGATGACCTGATGCATGTAGAGATTAAAGCGCGTCTGAATTCTGGCATGGAAAAGCTGATGCACAGTGATTCCGTCTTCTGGGTCGTTAAGCCGCAGGTTGGACGTGAAGGGATCAGCGGGTTAGGCACACTCTTATCTGGTGCCTATATTGAGTTGCAGCCAGGGACAAAAGGGAACCCACCAGGACAGTATCAATTGCTGGATTCACCTCCACTCGCGCCACCTGATGCAAAAGGGATCCGCGTCATACTCGACAGCAAAAAAGCGGGCCAGCTCACAGCCGGCGATCCGGTGCTGTTCCGTGGCTATCGCGTTGGTTCCGTTGAAACGAGTACCTTTGATCCGCAAAAAAGGACTATCAGCTATCAGTTGTTTATCAATGCGCCTAACGATCGCTTAGTCACCAGCAACGTCCGGTTCTGGAAAGACAGTGGGATCGCCGTTGATCTTACCTCGGCGGGGATGCGTGTTGAAATGGGCTCGCTGACCACCTTGTTTGGTGGGGGCGTCAGTTTTGATGTGCCGGAAGGGCTGGATCTTGGTCAGCCGGTGGCGGAGAAAACAGCTTTCCGCCTCTTTGACGACCAGAAAAGTATTCAGGATGCGCTCTATACCGACCATATCGACTTCCTGATGTTCTTTAAAGATTCGGTGCGTGGCCTCCAGCCAGGCGCGCCTGTTGAGTTCCGTGGCATTCGTATGGGAACCGTGGGTCAGGTGCCATTCTTTGTCCCAGGTCTGCGTCAGGTTCTGGATGACGATTATCGTATCCCGGTGCTGATCCGTATTGAACCTGAACGTCTGCTCAATCAGATAGGTGAGGATCAGGATATTGCGGCGCACATTAACGCGTTGATGGAGCGCGGTCTGCGTGGCTCGCTGAAAACCGGTAACCTGGTGACGGGTGCGCTGTATGTGGATATGGACTTCTATCCGAAAGCGCCTGCGATAACCGGTATCCGTGAATTTGGTGGTTACAAGATCATTCCAACCGTCAGTAGCGGCCTGGCTCAGATCCAGCAGCGCCTGATGGAAACACTGGATAAGATTAATAATCTGCCACTGAATCCAATGATCGAAGCTGCAACAAACTCGCTCAGCGAAAGCCAGGCGACGATGCGCCGACTGCAAACCACGCTGGATAACATCAATAAGATCACCGCAAGCCAGTCCATGCAGCAGCTACCGCAGGATATGCAGAAAACACTGCGCGAACTTAATCGCAGTATGCAGGGCTTCCAGCCGGGTTCTGCGGCTTACAACAAGATGGTGGCAGATATGCAACGTCTTGATCAGGTATTGCGTGAACTTCAGCCGGTTCTGAAAACGCTCAACGAGAAGAGCAACGCGCTGGTGTTTGAAGCAAAAGATAAAAAGGATCCTGAGCCGAAGAGGGCAAAAGAATGAATAAGTGGCTATTGATGGTTGGCGCTCTGCTTTTAACGGCGTGCAGTTCCGGTGTAGAGAACAAGAGTTACTATCAGCTGCCTGTTGCGACTCAGGCCGGCGGACAAAGCACCGCAAGCCAGGGAAACCGCCTGTTGTGGGTTGAGCAGGTTAACGTGCCTGATTATCTTGCCGGTAACGGCGTGGTCTACCAGACGAGCGATGTTAAGTATGTCATCGCGTCAAACAATCTGTGGGCCAGCCCGCTGGATCAGCAGCTGAGAAACACGCTGGTGGCCAACCTCGGAAGCCAGCTTCCGGGGTGGGTTGTTGCCTCGCAACCTCTCGGTACTGACCAGGATACCCTTAACGTCACTGTGACGGGCTTCCACGGCCGTTACGACGGTACGGTAGTGATCAGCGGTGAATGGCTGCTGAACCATCAGGGCCAGCTGATTAAGCGTCCTTTCCATCTTGAAATGAAGCAGCAAAAAGATGGCTACGATGAGATGGTGAAAGTTCTGGGGCAGGGTTGGGCGCAGGAGTCGGCCAGCATCGCCAGAGAGATTTCCCGGCTTCCATAAGTAAAATTCATAGTAAAAAGCCGCCATCAGTCTGGTTCTGATTGCGGCTTTTTTTTCGTTTTGACATCAGGTTGTTACTTGTGCCGGGTCACACTTTTTGTACAAATGATCTTCCGCGTAGCTCACAAATATGACACCCGTATGAATTTCGAACATTGACGCTGAGGCTTATTCGGGGTATTCGTTATCTGTGCTTGCACACTTTGCAATCACTGTTTTCTTTCCACCAGACAAAAGAATGAGGGAAACGAGGCATGAAGAGACAGAAACGAGATCGCCTGGAACGGGCTCATCAACGTGGTTATCAGGCTGGAATCGCCGGACGCTCTAAAGAAATGTGTCCTTATCAGACGATAAATCAAAGGTCACAATGGCTGGGAGGCTGGCGAGAAGCCATCGGCGACAGGGTACTTATCGCTTGATACCGTCTCTTTAAATAAAGAAACCTCCGCATTGCGGAGGTTTCGCTTTTCTGGGGTTGCTTAAATCAGCAATCAGAACGCTGAAGTGTCCTGGAACAGGCCTACTTTCAGATCGTTTGCGGTATAGATCAGACGACCATCTACCAGCACTTCGCCATCCGCCAGGCCCATAATCAGACGACGGTTAACAATGCGCTTGAAGTGAATGCGGTAGGTCACTTTCTTCGCAGAAGGCAGAACCTGACCGGTGAATTTCACTTCGCCAACGCCCAGCGCGCGGCCTTTGCCTTCGCCGCCGAGCCAGCCCAGGTAGAACCCAACCAGCTGCCACATAGCATCAAGGCCCAGGCAGCCAGGCATTACCGGATCGCCAATAAAGTGGCAACCGAAGAACCACAGATCTGGGTTGATATCGAGTTCTGCTTCTACGTAACCCTTATCGAAGTTGCCGCCGGTTTCGGTCATTTTCACGACACGGTCCATCATCAGCATGTTCGGGGCCGGTAACTGTGGGCCTTTAGCGCCAAACAGTTCACCGCGACCAGAGGCAAGAAGGTCTTCTTTTGTATAGGATTCGCGTTTATCTACCATGTTCTCAGTAAGCCTTATTTTAGTGAAGCACGCAGGATAGCTAACACGTGTACGCTGAACAAGTCCGATCAGTTCGGACTAAACCAACTCAGCCAGCGTAACGGCCACGGATAACGGTGACGAGCATCCTGCTGTGTCGCCTGAGCAATACGTTCCTGGATAGTTTGCATCAGGGTTGTTTGACCTTCGCCATCCCATACCAGATTTGTCAGTAAGGGTAGCGCATCCTCAATTCCTTCGATGGCCCAGAGCGTAAATTGTTCCTGTTCCACCGCGTCCAGAAGCGCCTGGCTCAGGCTCAGATGGCGTGCGTTAGGCGCCGGGATAATAACACCCTGTTTGCCATTCAAACCGCGCTGCTGGCAAATAGAGAAGAAGCCTTCGATTTTCTCATTCAGCCCGCCTACTGGCTGAGCGCGCCCAAACTGATCAACGGAACCGGTAATGGCGATGTTCTGATTAATCGGAACTTCTGCCAGGGCGCTGATTAAGGCACACAGCTCTGCCATCGAGGCGCTATCGCCATCGACTTCACTGTAGGATTGCTCAAACGTGAGTGAGGCGGAGAAGGGGATTTGCTGCTCCAGCTGCAACTCAGACATCAAAAATGCCTGCATGATCATCATGCCTTTAGCATGGATGTTGCCGCCGAGCTCAGCTTTACGTTCAATGTCAGTAAATTCACCGTCGCCAATGTGCACGACGCAGCTGATACGAGAAGGTTCGCCAAATGCACGTGGATGCCCCGGGAACTCGATAACGGACAAGGCGTTGATTTGCCCAATACGCTCGCCCTCGGTTTCCACCAGGATCTGTTCCAGCAGAATTTCATCCTGCATCCGGTCAGCGAGATAACCTTCACGCCATTCACGCTGCGCAAGCATCTGGGTGAGCTGTTCACCGGAAAACGCGCCGTCACCGCTGATCACACCCACTTCACGCAGCTGTTTGCTGATCCAGAGTGGACAGAGCGGTAAGGTTTCCTGATCGCCGGTATAGCGTACTGCTTCGCGGATCAGACCAGGCCAGGCGTCAGCCGCCGGGACAGGCAATTCATAGCGCTCAGCAACCGCCATTACCCACTGACACCACTGTGCCATATCATCGGCATCGGCAATCTGGATATTGTCTTCGTACTCACTATAAACGGCCAGGCTTGCCAGCTCTGGCTCCATCTCCTGGAAGTCTGCCAGCGATTCACGGTCGCCGGTCAGCACCACGGTCAATGACAATGGCATTGACGGCACTGCGACAGGGAGAGGACGGGATTCGTCGTAGCTCACCCAGTCAAAGCGTTGCTGGTTCACAATTGTTTTCAGGCGCATCCACAGCAGCGGCTGGGAGAGCAGGGTTCTCAGGGCGATGATCAGGACACCGCCATTAGCGCGATGGACAAGCCCCGGTTGAAGCGACAGCTCGCCATTAAACTGACGAAGGCAGCCAAAAAGCTGTTCCGCTTCGACCCAGTTGGCGGTGATCACGTCGCCTTTTGCGGCAAAACGTTCGTCAGCCTGCTGTGCCGGTTCAAAAGTAATGTTATGACCCGCGATACGATACTGGCCGCCAAAAACAGCATCTGTTTCTGGCTGCAACTGGCGCATGGCATCACCCAGAAGCGTCAAATACTCGGCTTCTTCCGGGGCTTTGAGCAGCATGAAAGGAGATGTTGCCCACGGGCTTAACACCTGCTCCAGCGCATAATGCAAACGCGGTTGTGTATCGCTAAGTATAAATTCGTGTTCTTTTGCGAGTTCTGGCTGTGCAAAGAGCTCCTGATAGCTTTCTGTATCGGGAACAAGGTCACGCCATGCAAGTTTCGTAATGGTCAAAGTTGATGTTTTTTAGTCAGATGTAAAACCGTGGAGTATACCGTAAGCAGAAGGCTCTGCCCAAGCAGGATTGGGGATTTCCGCGGCGGAATCTCCTGTAATGATGCACAGGATATGATTTCTTTTCAGCAGATTGCCAAAAAACTGATATTCTGAACAGAGTTACGTGGTAACACTGAGATCGCAATGAAATATCAACAACTGGAAAATCTCGAAAGCGGCTGGAAATGGAAGTACCTGGTCAAAAAACATCGTGAAGGCGAGTTGATCACCTGCTACCTCGAAGCCAGCGCGGCGCAAGAAGCCGTAGATATGTTGCTGACCCTCGAAAACGAACCGGTACAGGTTAATAACTGGATAGCGAAACACATCAATCCAGCGCTGTTAAACCGGATGAAGCAAACTATTCGTGCGCGTCGCAAGCGGCATTTTAATGCCGAGCATCAGCATACCCGCAAGAAATCTATCGATCTGGAATTTATCGTCTGGCAGCGCCTGGCAGGCCTTGCACAACGGCGTGGAAAGACGTTATCGGAAACGGTAGTGCAGCTGATTGAAGATGCTGAGCACAAAGAGAAGTACGCGAACCAGATGTCGACGCTGAAAAACGATCTACAGGCGCTTCTGGGTAAAAAATAAGATTCTGTATTTCTTCAGACAATAAAAAAACCCCGCATTGCGGGGTTTTTTCTTAAGACGATAACTTATGCCGCTGGCTGAGTTACAACGTCTTTGATGCCTTTAACTTCGATCTCAACGCGACGATCTGGTGCCAGGCAGTCGATCAGTGCAGCGCGAGCTTTCACGTTGTCACAGGTAGAACCGGTAACTGGGTTAGATTCGCCCATACCACGTGGAGAGATCTTGTTAGCTGGGATACCTTTAGATACCAGGTAATCAACAACAGACTGAGCACGTTTTTCAGACAGCTGCTGGTTGTAAGCGTCAGAACCGATACGGTCGGTGAAGCCCAGAACCACTACTGAACCGTCTTTAGGATCCAGGTTGCTCAGCTGGGTGTACAGCTGATCCAGTGCCTGCTGACCTTCTGGTTTCAGGGTCGCTTTGTTGAAGTTGAACAGAACGTCAGACTTCAGAGTGAAGTGTTTGGTCTGTACTTCTGGAGCTGGAGCCGGAGCTGGAGCTACGATTGGCGCAGCTTCTTCCTGCTGACCGAAACGGTAGGAAACACCTACGCTCAGCATGCCATTGTCTGGACGAACACCAACGGTGTTGCCGTCGCCGATGTTGTTAACCCACTGGTATTCCAGACGGGTAGCGATGTCACGGGTCATAGCCCACTCAACACCACCTGCGAATACTGGAGAAACGCCAGTGTCGTGATCGCTGCCAACCTGGTTGTTGCTGGAATCAGCACGCCATACCATGCCGCCCAGACGGGTGTACACGTCCAGATCGTCAGTTACTGGGTAACCCAGTTTAGCAGTCAGCTGTACGCCCTGAGCTTTGAAAGCGCCATTTACGGTGTCGCCTTTGTATGGCATACGACCTAACCAGTCGTAACCCATTTCAAAACCAACATACGGGTTAACCTGATAGCCACCGAACGCACCTGCACCAAGCTGGCTCTCATGAGTAGGGCCATCGTTGTTCAGTTTGCTGTTGTACCAGCCGGTGTCATGGAACTGAGACCAGCCCAGTTTACCACCTGCATACCAGGTATTATCTTTCGGAGCGGCCTGCGCTACGGTAGCGAAGCCAGCCAGTGCCACTGCAATCGCGATAGCTGTCTTTTTCATTTTTTGCGCCTCGTTATCATCCAAAATTTGCCATGAAGATCTCCGACGAGAAATCACGGTTAAATCCTTCACCGGGGGGCGTGGTCAAATATAAATCTACCGATATCTTCGGCTTAGGCCGAGCACCCCTGGCGATGTAAAGTCTACAACGTAGCTAGAAACTTACAAGTGTGAACTCCGTCAGGCATATGAAAAAAAAAGTTCCGTATACCTATTATTTAACATTTTTTGTACGGAATTTATGCAGTAAAATTAACGGGAACCGCACCAGACAAGCCTTGCCGCAGATTTAGACCGTGGAACTATTTCCGCATCTTGTGGTCAAAAAAAATTCCAGGAAAAGTCTTAAATTTACTCAGTGATACAAATTTGAGTGAATTTTTAGCCCAGAAAGTTGTCCTCTGCGGTAAGAATCTGGACTAACCGGACGCATAATGAAACCGATAGCGTTACCTTCCTCGGCTGCTTCAGTCAGTCGGAAATGTTCTTCTTCTGTCAGTTCGTCTGGCAACCATCCGATCACTACGCTGTAATTTCCGGTACGTAATGCACGGATCATCGACTCGACCGTATCGCAAGGCGAGAGCTGGTTAATCTGCATAACCTTGGTCAGCGGCAATCCTGCGGACTGAACCCATTCACGGCTCAGTTTTTGTTGCGGCGTCAGCCAGAGCTGCCAGCGTGACTGCTGGCCAAGCTGCTGTAATAAAGGCAGTAATAAGAGTTGCGTCAACAGGGGCTGGTCTTCACGATAAACCACTTCACTGATAAGACCTGTCGATACGCTCCCGACGGATTTCTGCGCGACATTGCCTGCGGTAGAAGAGAGAGATGTTGAGCGATTTGCGTAGCCTGAAGTGTACATATTCATTCCAGCCCTGTAGTTACTGTATGAATATACAGTAACCCCTGTATGCATAAAGATCAACCTCATTTTCGGAAAGCGACTCGCAAATTTTGCTCATGATCGGCCCCTAAAGAAAATTCATCTTGCTCACTGGCAATAAGTTGCCTATTTTCCTGCTAACGGATCCGTTAGTAAGAAATAGCCTCTTTACAGTATGATTTTTAAGGGAAATATCATGAAAAAGATATCTTATGAACGGATTTATCAATCTCAAGAATACCTTTCGGAACTGGGTGATATTCATCACCGCGCGCTATTTGGTGGTTATACCCTGGCGGTGGATAACGCCGTTTTTGCCATGGTGTCTGATGGGGAGCTTTATCTGCGTGCCTGTGAGCAAAGCGCGACCTACTATGTGAAACACGCCTCCTCTTTCTTGACCCTTCTGAAGCGGGGTCGGCCTGTGCTGCTTAACTACTTCCGGGTTGATGACGGACTGTGGCAGGACAGGGGGACATTACTCCAGCTTTCTTCTTTTGCGCTTGAGGCCGCCAGGCGGGAGCGATATCAGCGGTATCAGCGCAACCGGCTTAAAGACCTGCCCAATCTCACCTTCCAGATTGAGGTTCTGCTTTTTGAAGTCGGGATCACTAACGAAGAAATGTTACGGGAGCTGGGGGCAAAAGCGAGCTGGCTGAAAATCAGGGCGCAAAACAAACAACTCGGGATTAAAGTGCTCTTTGCGCTTGAGGGGGCAATAGAAGGGTTGCATGAAGCGGCGCTCCCGGCGGAAATTCGCCAGGAGCTTACGGAATGGTTTAACGCGTTGCCAGAGTCTGCGGAGAATCGTTCCGCCATGTAGCAATCAGTTGTTGCAGGCGACAAATTTCCGGCAGCAGGGCGATAAGCAGGCCAACTTGCTGAAGAACCAGCGGTGCTTTGCTGTCGGTACCAGGATCAAGATGGGCAATACGCTGGGCGAGTTCATCCAGAGCCTGGCGAACACGGGGTTCATCGGCTGGTCGGTGGTGAAGTGCATCGTCGACATAGCAAACGGCATCATCCAGCAACGCCAGAATACCCGGGTTGGTTAACTTTTCGCGGTGAGCGCCCAACGTAGATATATAGCTGGTGAACGTATGGTTCAGGCACAGCAGACGAAAGGCGGTTTCACGGATTTCCGCCGTGGCACCCGGTTCCGTTGACATGTTCGATACCACCGACGCCAGCTCCGCATCGCTGTTATGCGCATCACGGCGGGCGATGCGATAAGCCAGACGGTTATCACGACCCTGGTGATATTGCTCAAGAATGGCATCCAGGTATCGGCAGTTGGCATTCATTGCCCTGTCCAGCACGCGCGGCAGATTGCGAAAACGCCAGTCCGGCCAGATAAAACTGACCGCAGCCCAGGCAATAGCACAGCCGATAAGCGTATCAATAACGCGGGGGAGGGCGACCTCAAATCCTTCACCAAGCAGGTTAAAGCACAGCAAGACCAGTAAGGTGATAAACATCGTGGCGTGCGCATACTGCACATTACGAAATGCAAAGAACAACACGCCGGTAATCACGATAAGGACAAGCTGCCCTTCAATAGACGGGACAAAGTAAAGTACCGGAAGACCGACGGCGACACCCACCAGCGTGCCGATAATACGCAGCGCGAGCCGGTGGCGAGTGGCGTTATAGTTCGGCTGGCAAACAAACAGGCTGGTCAGCAAGATCCAGTAGCCATGATGTAACCCGGTTATCTGGATAAACGCGTAACCGACGCACAACACCAGCGACATCCGCACGGCGTGGCGGAACAGAGCCGATTCAGGCGTAAAGTTCCGGCTCAGCCGTAACCACATATCGCTAAAGCCGTGGACACTGTCATCAGCAAGCTGGTTATCTGCGTCATTATTCGGCATCGCCATCGCTTGTTCAGACTCAATGGTGGCCAGCTGAGCGTCTATCGCTCGCAGGTTATTGAGTAAGAAACCCAGGGCTTTTATCTGATCCGGAGATGTACCGCTGGCCTGCACGCGATCAAGGGCGGCATCGAGATGGCTGAACACGCGTTCAAAGCGTGGGTCATGCTGATACGGCGTGCGCAGCAAAATGGAGCGAGCCAGTTGCTGACATGCCTGGGATTGCATTGAGAGCAGCCGCTGAAAACGGAACATCACATCGCTGTAGCGGAATTTTTCCCTCAGGGCAGCATATTGCACGTGTGACGAACTGGCGCGCTCGTGAATGTCCTGGGCGGCAAAATAGTAGTGTAAGGTTCGACGCGTTCCGCGCTGACCACGATCGCCGCGTAAGCGTGTGAGAAGGCTGGCTTTTGTCTGGTTTAAGGTTGCGACCAGCTGACCGTTTGCCAGCGCCAGATCGTAAAGCGGTGCCTGGCTTTCTTCTTCTATATCCGGGTCAAATAAGCGGGATTTCAGTTCCAGATAATGCGCCAGCTGTTCATAGCTGCGGGCGAGGTTATCCTGCAAGGCACGAACCGGGAAAATGAGATGTCCGGTAAGCGTCAGCAGGTTATACCAGATAGCGCCAAGCAACAGCAGGACGGGTTGCTGATACCATTGGTCGTAGAGCGATACGCCCAGCATGGTGTAGATAGCAATCAGCAACGCGCCAAACGCAATAGTGGCATAGCGCTGGCCAAGCCCGCCCAGAAGAATAAATCCGCTGGTTGAAAGCGTCAGGCCTAACGCAAAAAGCCATGGCCACGGGAACAGCAGCTCAACGGATGCGGAGGCAATGAAAAAACAGATAAGGGTGATAACCAGATTACGCAGTCGCCCGGCCAGGCGATCGTCGAGGTCTGCCAGTGCCCCTGCGACCACGCCCAGGGTCAGCGGGATAGTGAGCTTAACGTCGTTTAACCACCACGGCAGCGCGACCGTCCCGCAAAGTGCGATAAAAATCCTGACGTTATACAGCCAGGTACTGTTCCATGTGTAGCGGCGAATCAATGGGCTTAGCATGAGCGCGGCCAGTCCTTAATTACTGAAAACGACGACGGGCATTGGCTTCACGCGCGGCTTGCGCCACTTCAACCGGAACAACCCTGCGCCCAACTGGCCACAGCGCGATGGCAGCGATTTTGAAATTCGCGATCCCGACAGGAATGCCAATAATCGTGATGCACTGCGCAATACCGGCGAAGATGTGCATCAGACACAGCCACCAGCCAAAGAAAATCAGCCACAGGATGTTCAGCACCGTCCCGCCGGTGTTCATCAGCACGTTTTTACTTTCCGGGTTGAGCTCGTCGACGTGTACGGCCTCGTTACCATAAGGAAAAAGCGACAGCCGGGTGATTTCCCAGCAGGAGCGCGTCAGCGGAAGGGTAAAGATGAGCACGATGCTCACCAGTGTGGCAACAAGCCAGGAAAGAGTGGTGGCAAAACCGCCAAGGACAAAATTAAGAATATTCAGAACGGTACGCATAAACCCTCAGTTCCTTTCGATATGATTAACGCTAAGTGATTGTAACGTTTTTTTAGGCTGGAGCACCTTAAAACTGGCAGTTAAACTGTCAGGTAAATTATCTCTTCGTGGATCAGGCAGGACATGGAACTGAAAGCAACTTCACTGGGCAAGCGCCTGGCTCAACATCCTTACGACAAGGTTGTCCTTCTGAATGCAGGGGTAAAAGTCTCTGGCGAACGCCACGAATATCTCATTCCGTTTAATCAGCTTTTAGCGATTCACTGCAAACGCGGGCTGGTCTGGGGCGAGCTGGAGTTTGTGTTGCCTGCCGAAAAGGTGGTGCGCCTCCACGGCACGGAATGGGCGGAAACGCAACGCTTCCACCATCATCTGAGTAGCCTGTGGCGCCAGTGGAGCGATGAGATGAGCACCGTTGCAGCGCAGGTGTTGCAGCAGGTTCTTGATGATATTGCGCAAAGCAATGCGCAACAAAAATGGCTTACGCGCCAGCAAACCGCCGGTTTGCAGCAAAAAATCAAAGTCGCACTTACAGCACTGCCGTTGCCGGTTTCCCGTCTGGATGAGTTTGAGAATTGCCGCGATGCCTGGCGGCAGTGTCAGGCATGGCTTACCGATATCGATAAAAGTCGCCTTGCCCATAACCAGGCATGGACGGATACCATGCTCGCGCAGTACGCCGATTTCTTCAGCAATATAGAATCCTCGCCGCTAAACCCGGCCCAGGCGCGCGCGGTAGTCAATGGCGAACACTCTCTGCTGGTGCTTGCCGGAGCAGGGAGCGGTAAAACGTCAGTGCTGGTGGCGCGAGCGGGCTGGCTCATGACCACAGGCGAAGCGGTGGCCGACCAGATTTTGCTGCTGGCGTTTGGTCGCAAAGCTGCGCAGGAGATGGATGAGCGCATCCAGGAGCGTCTGCACACGCAGGATATTACCGCCAGAACCTTCCATGCCCTCGCGTTACACATTATCCAGCAGGGGAGCAAAAAAGTTCCTTCAATCAGCAAGCTTGAGAACGACACCCAGGCCCGCCAGTCGCTGTTTATTAAGACCTGGCAGCAGCAGTGCAGCGAGAAAAAAGCGCAGGCAAAAGGCTGGCGTCAGTGGCTGGAAGAAGAACTTAACTGGGACGTACCGGAAGGCAGTTTCTGGCAGGATGAAAAACTGGCGCGTCGCCTGGGTTCGCGCCTCGACCGCTGGGTGAGCCTTTTACGGATGCACGGCGGCTCTCAGGCGGAAATGATTGAAAGCGCCCCGGAAGAGGTCCGCGCGATCTTCACCAAACGGGTCAAGCTGATGGCTCCGCTGCTGAAAGCCTGGAAAACGGCGCTGAAAGACGAAAATGCGGTCGATTTTTCAGGGCTTATCCATCAGGCCATTATCATTCTGGAAAAAGGCCGCTTTGTGAGTCCGTGGAAACATATCCTCGTCGATGAATTCCAGGACATCTCACCCCAGCGTGCCGCGCTTCTTTCAGCGCTTCGGGCGCAAAATAAACATACATCACTGTTTGCCGTTGGCGATGACTGGCAGGCGATCTATCGTTTCAGTGGGGCACAGTTGTCACTGACGACCGCGTTCCATCACTATTTCGGTGAGGGCGATCGCAGCGACCTGGACACCACCTATCGTTTCAACTCACGCATCGGTGAAATCGCCAATCGATTCATCCAGCAAAACCCGCATCAGCTGGCCAAACCGCTTAACAGCCTGACGCCGGGGGATAAAAAAGCCGTCACCTTGCTGGCGGACGATCAGCTGGAGCCCTTGCTGGATAAACTGAGCGGCTATGCGAAACCCGAAGAGCGCATTCTGGTGCTGGCGCGTTATCATCACCTCAAACCGGCCGCACTGGAAAAAGCCGCTACCCGCTGGCCTAAGCTCCAGCTCGATTTTATGACCATCCATGCCAGTAAAGGGCAGCAGGCCGATTACGTGATTGTGGTGGGTTTAAAAGAGGGCAACGATGGTTTCCCGGCTCCGGCGCGCGAATCGGTGATGGAGCAGGCCCTGTTGCCAGTACCGGAAGATTTCCCGGACGCTGAAGAGCGTCGCCTGCTGTATGTCGCGTTAACCCGCGCCCGCCACCGCGTATGGCTGCTGTTCAATAAAGATGAACCTTCAACGTTTGTCGATATTCTGAAGAGTATTGATGTACCGGTGGCGAGGAAGCCGTAATAAGGGCAGGGTTTTGCAGGCCGGGTAAGGCGCAGTCGCCACCCGGCATAATACTTACTTCAGTCTTTCGGCAAGATAACGCTGATAATCCGGGATCAGAATATCAACAGGGGCGCTAAACTGCGGTGACTCAATAATAAAGTCTGCGGTAGACAGGTTAGTCGCAACGGGAATATTCCAGACCGTCGCAAGACGCAGCAGCGCTTTAACATCCGGGTCGTGCGGAACGGCATTCAGCGGATCCCAGAAGAAAATCAGCACATCAATTTTACCTTCCGAAATTTGCGCTCCAACCTGCTGGTCGCCGCCCATTGGGCCGCTCAGCATGGCATGAACCTCTAACCCGGTTTCACGGTGGATAAGGTTGCCGGTCGTACCCGTTGCTGAGAGGGTATGGTTTTCCAGCATCGGCTGATGGCGGCGTACCCAGTTCAGCAGCATTTGTTTGCAGTGATCGTGCGCCACCAGTGCAATGTGTTTGCGGGCAGGAAGCGTGCGTGTTGTCAGTTCCATAATCTTTTCCGTCAGGGTTAACTGGCTACAAGATGACGGGAAGCGCCTGATGCTGCAAGAGAAAGGGCAAAAAAATGTGGGTTACGACGAAGGTTGTTGTTTCGCCCATTGCAGAAAACGGGCTCGCGTATCGGGATCGGCCTGCTGGAACCAGAATTTCAGGCGTTGTTCAGTGAGCGTCTGAGACTGAGGCGGGATCACATCCAGTTCGGATACGCCCGACAAAAGCGTACTGTCGTCCGCCATCATGGTGGCAAACTGAGGCAGCGAAGCACGTTTGCCCGCTTTGTTATAGACCTCTGTATCCGCCTCATAATCAATACCTTTCGGCGTTTTGGTGAGCGCGAGAATGTCCAGTTTCACGGGGATAGGCATGGCATCGCCATCCAGCAACTCAAGACGCGGCCCAGACTCAAAAGCCTGGGCCTCTTTTTCGGTCTCCAGACGGGGTAAGTTAAAGTTGACCTGGCTAATCCGCTGGGTGTTAAAACTGACAACCAGCGGCGGTGAGATATACATACGCTGTTCATGATTCGCCACGCGGATCGTCTTTTCTACCCGAAACACCACCTGGTGTTGCCCGTTATCCAGTTCAATACTGTCCGCACCGCGAAGCAGCGAGCTGGAGACTTTTTTGCCGTCCAGCACCAGCAGGTCAATGTCGGTGGAGAGCCGTAGCGTTGTTGCAAAGACGCAAACCGGCATAACTAATGCAATCACAGCAGAGGCAATGCCGGTTTTCATAGGGTGCTCCTGTGGTAAATGCTATTTCTTAATAATGTATCTAAATTTTTCGAGAATCATGTTTACTAACATATAGACATATTCCGCGGTTTTGCCCTCATACATCTGTATGGGATAGATGGTTGCGATGTCCGCTTTGACGTACACTTTGAAAAAAGCCAGGAGGAAGACCATGAAAGAGAACGATATTGCTGACATTCTGACATCGACCCGAACCATTGCGCTGGTGGGGGCGAGTGATAAACCCGACCGGCCAAGCTATCGGGTGATGAAGTATCTCCTGGACCAGGGCTACCACGTTATTCCGGTATCGCCAAAAGTCGCGGGAAAATCACTGCTGGGGCAGCAGGGGTACGCCACCCTGGCCGACGTGCCGGAAAAAGTGGATATGGTGGATGTGTTCCGCAACTCAGAAGCGGCATGGGGCGTTGCTCAGGAAGCCATTGCTATCGGCGCGAAAACGCTGTGGATGCAGCTTGGCGTCATTAATGAACAGGCGGCGGTGCTGGCGCGTGAAGCTGGTCTGGCGGTGGTCATGGACAGATGTCCGGCAATAGAAATTCCCCGACTGGGGCTGGCGAAGTAATAAAAAAGCCCGATATCGGGCTTTTTTTCACGCTTAGTTGCGCAGGCGAGGGGCCTGTAACTGTTTACGAATGGTCCGGGCAAGCTCATCCATTGTGGGTTGCTCGGGATGTTCATCCTGAAGTTCGCCGCTAAGCTGCGCTTCGGCAAGATAGGTATGGACGGGTTGCCCATCATCATCTTCCATCACCACATGATACCAGGGTGCGGCGCGAAGCTCTGCGTCGACCGCCAGCTCATCTGCCGACGGTTCATCAAGGGAATACTCCGGGTCGATATCCACGACCACACCCAAATAGCCCAGTAAGGTGTGGCGGACCTGCTGGCCGATACCGAATTTGCTGGCAATCATAGTCACCTCCCGGGAAACATTACATACACTTAAGGTGTGGGCAATATTTCTCTTTTCAAGTTACATGACGCGACAGGCAAACCCTTTCAGATACAGCCCTTCCGGGTAGGTAGCGATCACCGGATGATCGGCCGCCTGACGGAACTGCTCTATAAATTGTACATCACGGCCAGCATCTATAGCGGCATCGGCGATGATTTTCTGAAATAAATCTGTCGTCATCAGGCCTGAACAGGAGAATGTAAGCAGAACGCCACCCGGGTTCAACAGCTGGATAGCCAGCATGTTGATGTCTTTATAGCCGCGGCAGGCGCCCATCAGTTGGCTTTTGTTCTCAACGAATTTCGGTGGGTCCATCACGATAACGTCAAACTTCTCACCCTGATCGCGATATTTACGCAGCAGTTTGAACACGTCATCGCGCACGAACTCCGCTTTGCTCAGATCCAGCTTATTCAGCTCGACGTTTTGTTTTGCCACATCCAGCGCTTCCTGCGAGGTATCCACGCTCACTACCTGAGCACAGCCGCCCATCAGCGCAGAAACCGCGAAACCACCGGTGTAGGAGAAACAGTTCAGCACGCGTTTGTTCTCAACGTACTGGCGCGTGGCCAGGCGGCTATCGCGCTGGTCGAGGTAATACCCGGTTTTGTGTCCACCCTGAATATCAACCAGCAGTTTCATACCGTGTTCTTCAATAGGCAGCAGGGCAGGAGGCAATTCACCCGTCACCGGGCCTTGCGTCAGCTCCAGACCCTCTTTTTTACGCACGGCAACATCGCTGCGGTCGTAAATTGCGCATTCAGGGAACAGGTTTTGCAGCGCGCTAATTAACGCCGCACGCTGATATTCAGCGCCCGCGCTCAGCAATTGCAGTACCAGGAAATCACCAAAACGGTCGATGGTGATGCCCGGCAGCCCGTCAGATTCGCCGGCAATCAGACGATAGCTGTCCAGCCCGTCGCGTTTTGCCAGCCACTCGCGCCACTGTTGCGCCTGTTGCAGGCGGCGGGTGAAGAACGCAATGTCGATGGTTTCGTCTTTATCAAAGGTCCAGACGCGCGCGCGGATCTGTGATGCAGGCGAGTATGCGCCACGCGCTAACCATTTCCCCTGATGATCAACGATATCGATGGTTTCACCGAGGCTGGCTTTGCCTTCCAGGCGGGTAACTGCGCCAGAAAAGACCCAGGGATGGCGGCGCAGTAATGACTTCTCGCGCCCTTTGGCTAACACTAAACGTACACTCATAATTTGCTATTCTGTCGATTCCAATGAAATGGCCGCCATTTTCCCGAGTTCAGTGAGGAAATGCAACGCGCCAGACGGATAAGGGGAAGGAAGATGTCAAAAGTCTGCACTATTGCCTGGGTTCACGGCATCGTTCAGGGCGTGGGCTTCCGCTACAGCACCCAGCGGGAGGCAGTCCAGTTAGGGCTTACCGGATATGCACGCAATATGGATGACGGCAGCGTCGAGGTGGTGGCCTGCGGCGAGGCGGAACAGGTAGAGCGACTGGTGGCGTGGTTAAAAGCAGGCGGGCCACGCAGTGCACGGGTTGATAAGGTGTTGTCGGAGCCGCATCAACCCGGCCGGGAATACGTTAATTTTGGTATTCGCTATTAAATACATTTCACGGGTTTGGGCAGACCGGCGATTTTTGTCGCCTGTTTTGCCGGGCCTTTCGGGAAGAGACGATACAGGTAACGGCTGTTGCCTTTCTCTTCGCCGAATTTGTTGGCCATCGCCTTAACCAGCATCCGGATAGCCGGAGAGGTGTTGAATTCAAGGTAGAATTCGCGCACAAAACGCACCACTTCCCAGTGTTCTGGCGACAGAGTGATGGCTTCTTTCTCCGCAATCACTTCTGCCAGCGCTTCACTCCACTGGCTGCTCTCTTTCAGATAACCGTCGGCGTCGGTTTCTATCTCTTTACCTTCAAAGCTCAACATAGTCATTCACACGTCAGTCAAAAACCTGTGCAGTGTACCAAAAAAAGCAAAGCCCCGCATAAGCGGGGCTCGGTTCAACGCACTGTGGGTTAATCGCGGCTGGCGAAGCCCAGGATGCTCAACAGGCTGACGAAGATGTTGTACAGCGACACATACAGGCTCACGGTGGCGCGGATGTAGTTCGTCTCACCGCCGCGAATGATGTTGCTGGTTTCCATCAGGATCGCGCCAGAGGAAATCAGGATAAACACCGCGCTGATAGCCAGGTGCAGGGCAGGCAGTTGCAGGAAGATGTTAGCTACCATACCCACCAGTACTACCACGATACCCGCCATTAACATCCCGCCGAGGAAGGACATGTCCTTGCGCGTGGTCAGAACGTAAGCCGAGCAGCAGAAGAACACCAGCGCAGTACCGCCCAGCGCCAGACCGATAAGGTCACCCATGCCCGCAGACAGATAGGCATTCAGCATTGGCCCCAGGATGTAGCCCAGGAAGCCGGTAAAGGCGAACGCAGACAGAATACCTACCGGTTTATCCGCGGTTTTGTAGGTCAGGAACATCAGACCATACATCCCGACCAGCGTCAGGATCAGGCCCGGAGACGGCAGCATCAGAACCGTGCTGGCCGTAGCGGTGATCGCAGAAAACGCCAGCGTCAGGCTGAGCATGAAATAGGTATTGCGCAGCACCTTGTGGGTGCTGAGTAGCGATGTGCGGTCGCGTGAAGAACTAATGATACGATCCATGAGTCACTCTCTTATGACAGATGTAATTAACGGCAAGAATAGGAAACAGGACGCCAGTTACAAAGTGGTTTTACCCATCTTTACTCAACGCGTTAGCGTCAGTGCCGGTTGTTTATACCGCAAAAATTCGTTTCTTCAGCATGAAGAACGGTATGGCGAATTTATTCAGATCAACCTCTTATAGGTTACTGAAAAATATTGCGTTATTACAGCCTGAGCGCTAAGAGTTATTCCCGGATCGTCATAAAACAGACAATAAGGCGAAGGACATGAAATCACAATCACGCACTAACTTTACACTTTCTTTGTTAACCGCAGGCATCCTGTGCGCAAGTGCAGCGAGCCAGGCGGCTAACGTGCCGGCAGGAACTCAACTGGCAGAGAAACAGGAACTGGTCAGGAACAATGGTAACGAACCGGCATCACTCGATCCGCACAAAGTCGAAAGCGATGTCGAATTCAATATTCTCAGCGATTTATTCGAAGGGCTGGTGAATGTCTCCCCGACGGGTGAAATCCAGCCGCGGCTGGCAGAAAAGTGGGAAAACAAAGACAATACCGTCTGGACATTCCACTTGCGCCCGGGCATTACGTGGAGCGATGGCACCGCCATTACCGCGCAGGATGTGGTATGGAGCTGGCAGCGTCTGGTTGATCCCAAGACTGCCTCACCGTACGCCAGCTACCCGGGCAACATGCATATCGTAAATGGTGCTGCCATCGCCCAGGGCAAACAGGCGCCCGACACGCTTGGGGTGAAAGCCCTTAACGATACCACTCTGGAAGTGACGCTCACCCAGCCGAACGCCGCCTTCCTGGCGATGCTGGCGCACCCGTCGATGGTACCGGTGGATAAGGTTCTGATTAATCGCTTTGGCGAGAAATGGACCAAGCCAGAGCACCTGGTCACCAGCGGGGCCTACAAGTTGTCTCAGTGGGTGGTCAATGAGCGGATTGTGGCCGAGCGTAACCCGCGCTATTGGGATAACGCGCATACCGTTATCAATAAGGTCACCTACCTGCCAATCACCTCTGAAGCTGCCGATGTGAACCGTTATAAAGCCGGTGAGATCGACATCGTGTACACGGTGCCAATCAACCAGTTTGCCCAGCTGAAAAAGACCATGGGTACGCAGCTGGATGTCTCTCCGCAGCTGGCAACCTATTACTACGAATTCAACACCACCCGGCCGCCGTTTAACGATGTGCGCGTGCGTAAAGCGCTGAACATGGCGCTGGATAAAGACATCATTGCCGACAAAGTGTTAGGGCAGGGGCAACGCCCGGCGTGGCTGATCAGCCAGCCAGATATCGGCGGCGTCACGCTGAAAACCCCGGATTACGCCAGCTGGCCAATGGACAAACGTATTGCCGAAGCGAAAAAACTGCTGGAAGAGGCCGGGTTCAATGCCAGCCACCCGCTGAGCTTTAACCTGCTCTATAACACCTCTGAATCGCACCAGCGTATTGCGATTGCTGCCAGTTCCATGTGGAAGAAAAACCTCGGCGTGGAAGCGAAGCTGCAAAACCAGGAGTGGAAAACCATGCTGGATACCATGCACACCCACAACTTTGATGCGGTGCGCTACGCATGGATTGCCGATTACGACGATGCTGCAACCTTCCTGAATAACTTCCGTACCGGCGACAGCGAAAACACCAGCCAGTACAGCAATCCGGATTACGATCAGGCGCTGGTGAACGCGGCGAAAGCGAAAACCACGCAAGAGCGCGGACAGTTCTACCAGCAGGCGGAAGATCTGTTAGGCCGTGATGTACCGGCGATCCCGGTTTATCACTATGTGCGCACGCACCTGGTCAAGCCGTGGGTGGGTGGATTTACGCCAGACAAGCTGGGCTATTACTACACCAAAGATATGTACATCAAAAAACACTAAGCGTGAGCGGACACGTTGTGCTGATAAAATGGTCAATGCGTTGTCAATTCAACCGATTAAACACGTTTTGGCTATTTTTGAAGCGAACGGAAGCAATCACACTTTACAGAGTGCAGTGAGGTGTTTATAGTTCGCCTCACTTAGGAAGCGTGGCCGAGCGGTTGAAGGCACCGGTCTTGAAAACCGGCGACCCGAAAGGGTTCTAGAGTTCGAATCTCTACGCTTCCGCCAAATTCGAAAACCCTGCGATAGCAATATCGCAGGGTTTTTTCATTTCTGACGCAAAAACTTGCCCGCAGTAGGCAAGGTTGGCTAATCCGCCGAACCGAGCGTTTTCCGCTTCACCAGACGCGCAGTAAACAATCGGCTGGTGGGTTGACTGTCCTCCGGGGCCTGCAACATTTCACAGACCGCCTGCGCCATTTCTGCCAGCGGCTGCGAGAATGTCGTCAACTGATAGCCAAGCCAGCTGGCCTGCTCGATATCATCAAAACCTATGACACTGATATCTTCTGGTACGCGCAGGCCAAACTCGTGGCGCGCGGCATCAATAAAACCGCAGGCGATAAGATCCGTCACGCAGAACACCCCATCCGGGCGCGTCGCCTGGCTGAGCAATTCACGTGCAGCAAGGACTCCCGTATGGTAGCAGGTGCTGCCTGGGCGGGTGATCGCCACGTCGGTTCCGGTTTCAGCCGCCGCCTCCAGAAAACGCGTTTCACGGGTCACCATGCTCGGGGAGCGGGACGAGGACGAAACAATCGCCAGACGCTGACATTTTGCGGCAATCAGGTGGTCAAATGCCTCTTTCATCGTCGAACTGTAATCAATGTCTATATTGTCTGCGCTGGGGAACTGGCCCATGCGGTTAATCAAAATCACCTGTTGCCCGCTTTGCAGGCACAGTTCAATCAGTGAACCTGGCGGCTTGCCAGACAACACAATGGTGGCCGTTGAACGGTAATTCAGCGTTTGCTGCACGGCTTCTCTGGCGCTCGCCTCGTCGTCGTCGGTGTTAATCACCATTACCGCACGTCCGGCCTGATGCAGGCGGCGGGTCAGATGTTCCAGCAGGCTGGACTGCCAGGGAAACGCAAGATTACCGCCCAGAATACAGACCGGGCGGCTCTCCTCCCGGGAAAGCCCCCGCGCCAGATGGTTGACGTGATAATTCAGCGCCCCGGCGGCGGCCAGCACCTTACGCCGGGTATCGTCAGACACGCTGCGGCCGGGTGTAAAAGTACGTGACACCGCAGAGCGGGACACGCCGGCAAGGCGCGCCACCTCCGTGGCGCTGGCAAAACCGGGATTTTTTTTCTGGCTGTTACTGCTCATGACAAGTTTCCACTGCGGCAATTGCCCGTTCACGGATAATGGCATGTTCAGCCAGGCGGATCAGCGACGGCTTCGGCGTTTCAAACCACTCATCCGGGTGAAGCTCACGCCGGTCGCGGATCAGGGCGATCGCGTCATCCAGAGTAGGGAAGCGTTCAGGGCATTCCAGATGCATAAACAACGCCACCAGCGCCACAGAGCGGCTGCGCCCGCCGCGGCAGTTGACGAGGATGTTGCCGCGCTTGCGGTTGCGGTAAGAGGCTTTATCCGGGATCTGCTGTAACAGTGCCGAGCGCATCAGCTGATACCCGGCGTGCAGCATCTCCGGGGCGTTCCCTTCGCCGTCGATCAGCCCCAGCTTGTAATAGCGTACCGGGCCTGCGCCATGAGACAGCAGATGTGGCGCGGCGCCCGTTTCAGGCGTGGATACCCAGTCGATATCCAGGTTGACCGCACAATTGATGACCACGCCGATATCATGTTCCGCCAGCAGGGTAACGTCGCTCACCCCGCCTGAACCGCCAATGTAAATATCCATCCCCCAGCCGGGGAAATCTTCCACAATCAGGCTCATCGGCGGGCGCGGGTAGCGCACGGTTTCTGGTATCACTGGCAGTGACCCTGCCAGCGGAATACCTGCGGCGCGGGCAAGCTCATCCGCAATACCGGGCGCAACGGCCAGCACCGGCAGGCCATTGAAGATCCCTTCGGCACTGTCAGGAATGCTCCCCGTCTTGCCGCCCGCCTCACGCACCAGCAGCAGTCCTGCCAGGCAGTCCCAGGCATTCATATGGATTTCGATATACCCGTCGGTACGGCCTTCCGCCACCCAGGCCAGCGCCAGGGCGCCGGAGCCACCCCGACGCACGCTGGCGCCCAGACCGAGCAAGGACGCCATGACCTGAAGATAGTGGTGCTGGCTGTGACGTGAAGACCAGCCCAGCTCCACGGCCGCCCGCCGGGTATCGGTAATGGCGGTACAGCGCAGGGGCTGGTCGTTTTTCAGCGCATAATGGCCGCGGCGCGCCAGATAAAGCTCCTGGCTGACCGGGTTATAAATCGCCCCCAGTTCGGTGACGCCGTGGCAAACCCAGGCCATGCACACACAAAAATGAGGAATACCGCGGGCGAAGTTGGCGGTGCCATCAATCGGATCCACCACCCACAGGCTCTGCGCACTGGCGGGCTGACTGGCGGTTTCCTCACCGAGGATCAGATCGTCTGGGAAGGCGGCTGAAATAGCTTCTGACACCAGCTTCTCAACGAAGGTATCGGCCTCGGTCAGGATATCCTGATGCCCCTTGAGTTCATATTCGCCTGCTTTACGCGAGCGGAAGAAGCGCAGGGCGGTATCGCCCGCATCGACGATAATGCGCCTGAGCGCCGTTTCACGTTGTTCAATATCGTGAGTCATCAAAGTGTGCTGCCTGTTCAGATTAAACAATTTTTGCTGAAAACTACTTTTTGTAGTTCAGGCTCCAGATATCCTGCCAGTCCTGTCGGCTTGCCCAGTCGCCCTGTACGGTGGCGGTCAGATATTCCATCAGTTCGCTGCGATGCTGCTCAATACCGGAGGCTTCATCGGTGGGCAGTTTCACCGTCTGGTTGGTGGACATTTTGCCGTCAACACCCTGCGGTGCAATACCTTCGGCGCTCAGCAGATAGTGAATAAACAGCTTCGCGGTGTTAGGGCTTTTGCTCCCCGTAGCCACGACGCCCAGGCTCGGGTAATTCCAGCCAATAAACGGCTTCAGGCCGCTGCACAGGCCCAGCTTCATGCCCTGCTTGTTGTCGCGGAATTTTGCGGTAGACACCAGCCCCACAAAGTCAGTTTTGCTGTCCGGCGCGCCGATGGCGGACGCGGCATCATTATCGGAGTGGGTCAGCAGCACGCCGTTCCCCGCCAGCGCCTTCACAAAGGCTGCGGTGGCGGATTTCTCGTCGGTTTGCAGCGGCTTGCCAAATTCCTGCCGATAGGCATCCCGCACCTGCTGGTCGTAGTGCGTTTCCATCTGGCTGAACCAGTCGGTATAGGCCGGTTTGCTGGTGGGGTCCTGCATCGCGACGCGGCCACGCCATTTTGGCTCGGTCAGTTGCCAGAGATTCGTCACCGGGCAGGTGGTGTGGTGATCGGTATTGTAGGCAAACACGTTTGGCGCCAGCACGACGGTTAACGGGGTCTGATAGCGGGCGGCAATATTACCTTTCAGGTCGTCCGGAACCCAGCTCTGCACATAACCTTTATCCAGCAGCTGCGTCATCCCGGCAGGGGCATCCTCAACAATCGCCACATCGGCACGCACATTTTTGGCCTGAGCTTCCCGGCTCATGATTTCAATAATCTGCGGTGCATCGGCCTTTACGCCCACCGCCTGCAAACCGTACTGCTCGCTGAAGGCTTTCGCCTGCTGCACGATTTTTCCGGTAGAGGCGTAAACGGTGATCGGCTGCTCCTGCTTTGCAGCCGCAATCAATTTTTGCAGGTCGAACGTCTCAGCCTGTGCGACGGTGCTGCTCAGCAGGGCACTGGCGATAAGTACGGCGGACAAATTGCGCTTCATTGTGGTTCCTTAAGAGTCAATGGGAGTTAATTCGCGGTAACGTCGTGACGCAGTCCGTTGCTGTTGAAAAAGTGCAGGGAGGATGTCGGAAGCTGACAATGCACCTGCTGGCGCGCCTGCCAGCGCGGCCTTAACTGTGTGGAATGGAACAGCCTGTCTTCTCCGGCAACCAGTTCAATCACCCAGCTTCCGCCGGTGGGCATAATGTTATCGATGGTCATCGGAATGGCGTTGAGACTCGATTCGTCACTCAGCACGATCTCCTCCGGGCGGATGCCGCAGAGCCGGGTCTGGTCGTGCAGGGTGAAGCGTTGTTGCAGATGTTGTGCAAGGCTGCTCAAAGGCTGATGCAGCATGATCATGTTCAGGCGCGGCGTGCCAATAAATTCCGCCACAAAGCGATTGGCCGGGGTCGCGTAAATTTCATCCGGCGTGCCCACCTGCTGCATATGCCCGGCGCTCATCACGGCAATGGTGGTGGCTAAGGTCATGGCTTCCCACTGATCGTGGCTGACGAAAACAATTGTGGTGCCAAAGGTTTCATGCAGACGGCGCAGTTCGGCGCGCATTTCCAGACGCAGCGTGGCGTCGAGGTTAGAGAGCGGTTCGTCCAGCAGTAGTACGCCGGGATTCACCGCCAGCATTCGCGCCAGGGCCACGCGCTGCTGCTGTCCACCGGAAAGCTGCGCCGGAAAACGTTTGGCGTAATCAGCAATGCGCAATTTTTCCATCACGTCCTGGCAGCGGGCGATACGCTCTTTGGCAGGCACTTTTTGTAAACGCAGACCAAAATCCACGTTCTGTTCCACGGTCATGTGCGGCCACAGCGCGTAGCTCTGGAACACCAGGCCAATCCCGCGTTTTTCCGGTGGAACGTACGTACCCCGGGCCACGGAATCGACCACCTTGTCGCCGATACGGATCTCGCCACCGCTGGCGTGTTCGATGCCGGCAATCATCCGCAGGATCGTGGTTTTCCCGCAGCCGGACGGCCCCAGCAGGCACATAAACTCACCGTCTTTCACCGTCAGGTTGATACCGTTTACCGCCGGGGTATCGCTGCCGGGGTAGGTTTTGGTGAGGTTCGTTAATTGGATATCAGGCATCTTATTTCTCCAGTCCATCAGCCAGACCGGTGCCGGTGATTTTCTGAATAATCACCGTGCCAGCCCATGAAATCAGCGCAATCATCAGCACCACGGCGTTGGCCGCTTGCTGGTAGTTGTAGTCAATCAGTCGCAGGGACCAGGTGGTCATCACATCCGTTGCCGGGGTGGCAAGGATCACAAACAGGCTGACCCCTTTAATTCCTGAGATAAACGGCAGCAGGATCCCGGTGGCCAGCGGCGCCGCCTGAATCGGGATAAGGATGCGGCGGATGCGGGCGAACCAGCCAGCTCCGGCGATCCGCGCCGCCTCTTCGGCCTCTTTCCCGAGCTGGGTCATCGCCGCGATCCCCGAGCGGCTGGCGTAAGGCATTTTTTCGGCAATCAGCGCCAGTATCAGGATAAGCGGTGTACCGTACAGCGCCGGAACCGGCCCACGGGCCACGGCAAACAGCGAAAGAAAGGCGGTGGCAAAGGCAATGCCGGGCACCAGATACGGCAGGAAGGTCAGCTGACGCAGAAAAGCGGCAACCCAGCGGAAGTGACAGCGCATCACCGCGTAACCCACCAGCAGGCCCAGCACGCCACAGGCGATGGAGGCCGAGCCGACAATCACCAGCGTGTTCCACACCATGTGCCAGAATTCCGGCGTCAGCAGAATGCCGTTGTGCAGGGCCACGGTATCGAGGTTGTGGCCAATCCAGTAATCGAAGGTAAAGTTTTCGGCAGTAAATCGGCCGGGCAGGATCATCACCGTCGACAGGAACAGGGTCAGCAGGGGGATTGCCACACCCAGCAGCACGAACAGCAGCGGCAGTGCGGCAGCGGCGGTACGCCAGCGACCCAGAGTGCGGCGGCGTTCCATCACGCCTTTACCGCCCAGGGTCACAAAGCGTTTCGCTTCGCGCAGCATTTTCATGTCCAGCATCAGGGTCAACATCCCCATCAGCATAATGACCGTTGCAATTACCGCTGCCACGCCAGACTGGCGCGTACTTATCGCCCGGTACAGCCCTGTGGAGAGGGTATCGAAATGCACCGGCAGGCCAAGAATGTAGGGCAGGGCGAATTCGCCGATACAGTCCGCGAAAATCAGCAGTGCGCTTGAAAGCAGCGCCGGGCGTACCAGCGGGATAATAATTTTAAAGGCGATTATCCCGCGAGAGGCGCCGAGTACCCGGGCGCACTCTTCCATCTGGCTGTCCATGCGCTTCAGGGCGTTGCCGACAATCAGGATCACCAGCGGCGCGTAGTGCAGCACCATAATGGTGACTATTGGAAAATAGCCGTAGGCCATCCAGTTCGGGGTCTGGATGCCCATGGCCTCCAGCCAGCCCGGCTGGCCGCCGATGGCGTGGTTTTTGAAAATGGTGCTCCACGCCAGCGCAAAGGTCCACGAAGGCAGCATAAACGGCACGATAAGCAGGGTGGCAAACCATTTTCGGCCAGCGATATCGGTACGATTAATCAGCCACGCCAGCGCGACACCGACGATTAACGCCATGGCGACAGTGCTCAGCGCCACCGCCAGGGTATTGAGAAGTGGCGTCCAGAGCAGCAGCTCTGACATGCGTGATGTTAACGTACGCAGCAGATACCAGGCGGTAAATGTTCCTTCTGTTGCCCCGGTGCGGCCTTCATCACCGCTCTGTACCAGAACGGCATTCAGCAACACCGACATCACCGGTGCGAGGATTATCCAGCTGAACAGCATCAGCAGCAGCGCACCCAGAAGATTGGCGGGCTCATGGCTGACAATTGACAGCGTATGGCGGACCTTGCGCCACGTGCTGTGGCGTGGGTTGATATCGGATTGGTAAGACACGCGTTTACCCCTGACTGTGAAAGACAGTCGGGAATATATCGGGGCAATGTTACAGTTTTGCTAATTTTTTGCACATATGTGCAAAAATGTCCGGGACAAGAAAAACAGGAACACTTTCAAAATCTTCAATTCCCGCTTTACATAGCGTGCAGAGATGTTTATAGTGCGCCTCACTTTGGAAGCGTGGCCGAGCGGTTGAAGGCACCGGTCTTGAAAACCGGCGACCCGAAAGGGTTCTAGAGTTCGAATCTCTACGCTTCCGCCAAATTCGAAAACCCTGCGATAGCAATATCGCAGGGTTTTTTCGTTTCTGTTGTTTAAACGATAAGCTGACCTGGTCCGCGCCTTGTAGCAAAGCGATAACAAGGTGGTGAATTGATGCTTCTATGCACAGAGTCATCTTTATAATAATAGCACTCGCATCCGCTAAATAGATGCGTAAGACCTCTGAAATGTATATGCTCTTATAAGGGATAAGTGTTCATTTAAAAGAGAAGAGGAAGAATAATGTTAAGGTCTATACGGACGGCTTTTTTCTCTGGTTGGAAAACAGAAAAGCTTTCCCGTGTTAGTGCTCTTTGTTATCAGTTTCTGATTGTTTTATTTCAGTTGGTCGTTACGGCCTTAACGGTGAAAATAACTAGTACCTCTGTTACAGAGGTAATACCAGCCTGGTTGGTATTAAGTATACTTCTGTTACTGGCTGTATTTCTTCTGATATCGGTATACTGTTGCATGTTGATTATGACGAAAAGAATGAGGGATCTGGGGATAAAATACCCGATATGTCTGACAATCCTCACTTATATTGCTAACATTGGTGCATTCAGGATGATGAGCATCGTGCCAGAACCGTTCAAACAAAGTAATCAGCTTAATACTCTGCTATATATTGCAGTTTCAGTTATCGCTCTATGGAATTTGTATATAATTTCAGGTAAGTCTAGATAAAATATCTTAATTACTCTTGAGTCAGCGTCTCATACGCTGACTCAGTTTAACTTAGTGCCAGTGAGGCGTAGCTAACTGAATTACACCTGCATTTCATATCATATCCATTTAGAAAATCATCATGACTATACTGTCGTTGTTCTGAACAGCCTTGAGACTAATGAGTTTCAGGCTCTGTTGACTCTCCGAGATATGATCAGGAAAAGTAATGTAGGTACACATTGAGTCGTCCACCTACAAAGATAAGTAGTTGTAAAAACACTTGAATTGACCTCTCTTTGCTCTAAGCCAAATATGTTGTGAAAAAATCATAAGTTTACATATTTTTACAAGTATTCACTTTTCACACACTTTTTGTGCGTGCAATAGTCATCTCGCACGAAATGTAAAACAAGATAATAAAGGGATTTTATGTCAAGCATAAGAGAATTAAGTTTTGATGAAATAGCTCAGGTCAGTGGTGGTGGCAATGCTGGAGATCACGAGCGTAATTCTGGCCGTGCTGCCAGCACCAACTATGGCGGATAAGCTAATGGCTTCCAACCGAACATAGCAGCCGGTATGGCTGGTGCCAACTTGGTCAATGACGTAACTAGTAATTGTGGGCTTGCACTACTTGGTGGTACAGCTGGACTTGCTGGCGCTGTAGCCAGCAGAAGCATAACTGGCGCAATCTCATCTATCACAGGCATGATTGCTGGCTGTCGTCCATCTTCAGATTCTGACTCAAAAAGTGGCCCTCCATTTCGCTAATGGTATATATATGTCTATAGAGAAATGTATTAGCACAGCTCTGAGTGTTATTATCATTATTTTTATCACTTACTATGCTGTCATAATGTTAAATCAGATTGATGTCACCACTTCAATTCAAAAGATACTGAAGGTATTTATTATTTTCAGTATTATATATACATGCGGGAAGGTAATTCCTTACTCATTGCTGAGAGTGTTTTCTGTGGTGAAAGTATTTATTGGTCTGATATTGAAAGGCCAATCAAACACAAAGCCATTTAATTAAAAATATTGCACCTTTTGACCGGGGTGCAATATTTTCCTGGAAGGAAAACATTCTTTTTTATATACGCATTGTTATTATGTTGGTGTATTAGTCCAATATGGGTTGCGAAATACAGGTGGCTCAATCATTGATTGTATTTTTATCAAAGAGCATGGAAGTCTGAAGTTAATACTTCTCGAAGATTAAAGGTGAAAAATGTCATCCTTGATGCCCGCGAAAGAACGTAAGCGAAACATAAAGCTATTTATAATTCTAGAGGCGATAGCAGTTTTACTTTGTATACCGCTAGCTTTTCTCATAGATAGATTCAGTAGCCTGGAAGAGTACTCTACAGAAATCATTTTATTATATGTAGGGATATCTATAGTAGCTGTAGATTTTATCTCAAAGGGAAAGAAAAAATGAATAATATTATAGAGTTAAGCGCTGATGATATTTTAATGGTAAGTGGTGGTGGTAATTCGGGTGACCATGACCACTGCTGGAATTCTGTTAAGAACGATGCAATGCATGGTGCCATAGCTTCTGGTTACGCCGGTTTGATAGCTGGGGGTATCTCAGGGATAGCTGGGGAGTTCCAGGTATTGTCGGAGGAGCCACAACTGGTTTTGTACGTGGGGCAATAAGAGGTGCGGCTGTCGATGGTATCAAGTCTTACATGCAAAACTGTCTGAAACCTGGAGGTAGTGAACGAGGTGGTGGCTGGCATGATACTGATCCTGGTGGTATGGCAGGAGAGTGTCGTTGGTGATTATCCAATGTAAACAAAGCATTTCCTCCACATTTTAAATAAACAATCATCTAGCAGATGATTGTTTATCAAATTTCGGCGATACAACTCGCGATGACCTGCTCCCCGTTGATTAGCCTTGGGACTATTGAGTTTAGGCTCTGTTGACTCTCCGAAATATGACAGGAAAAGTAATGTAGGTATACATTGAGTTGTCCGCCTACAAAGATAAGTAGTTGTAAAAACACTTGAATTGACCTCTCTACACCTTAAGCCAAATATGTTGTGAAAAAATTATAATTTTACATATTTTTACAAGTATTCACTTTTCACACACTTTTTGTGCGTGCAATAGTCATCTCGCACGAAATGTAAAACAAGATAAAAGAGGGATTTTATGTCAGGCATAAGAGAATTAAGTTTTGATGAAATAGCTCAGGTCAGTGGTGGTGGTAATGCAGGTGATCACGACTGCTCTAACTCAGGAAGATCCTCCAGTGGTTCCTCTAAGGGGTCTAGTGGAATAGGGCACGACATTGGTTCTGCTATCGGAGGGGCTCTAGGTGCTGCTATTGGGACCGAAGTTGGAGGACCTATGTGTGCGGCTATTGGTTCAGGCATTGGCGCAAATATTGGCGGAAATATCGCAGATCGTGTTCATGATGCACCAAGTGTATCTCACACCCCTGTCGGTATCGGAACTTGCAATCGCTGGTAATAATAGTTGTAGTTATTGATTTTTTCCTTATATAACATCATCAATAATAATTGATGATATAAAGTTAATGAGAAAATGATGAGTAAAGCCAATTTTACTGATGTAGTCAGAATTATTATGGCACCAATCGTATTTTGTTTTTTATTGTTTATAATTTTATTCTCATCTAGATTGATATTAAATTCTTTAAATATTAGTGATATTTATCTGTACTCACTCCAGGCAATTATAGTTGCTTTGGTTTCTGGCGTTTATTTCTGGCTTAGGAAAAGATAGTTACTCATTTGGGACGCTACAGACTCTCTGCCTGGTTTCGTCCATATTAAGATAACTCGCTCCTCTTTGGGGAGCGAGGCTAAGAGAGGAGAGTTCTTCAAATGATGGACTGGTGGGAGTTACAGCGATAAAAACATATCTGGCATTAGGGGTGCATGTATGGTTTTATCTGTATAGTGTATAAGAAATACTTACTACTTCCCTAGGTTATTACTTTGCTGATATTTTTTATAATGCATGCGCAATGTTTTTTATATAAGGTAGTTCTATTCGCTATTTTATTATTTACAGCAGAACTAAAAAGGTTTTGTCTTTCACTATCCTCCAGTATTCAGAAATGAGGATGTTTATTTTTTAATGCGCAGGTTATTACAAATATGGTTGTGTTCAGAAAGGAATCTTTAGAATATCAGAATGAAACCTCACACGGCGATATAATCATTCCATCATCTTCAGGTACGTCCTTCATAGCAGTTGCAACATTTTTTTTATCCTTGAGTGTTGCATCGTTTGTTTATTATGGGAGCTATAGCCGCAAGGCACATCTCTCTGGCATTGTAATGCCCTCATCCGGATTAATAAAAATAATCCCGCAGTATGCCGGGTACGTCACAAGGCTGGCGGCATGTGAAGGCCAGCATGTCGCCGCCGGGGAATCTCTCTACCACATTAGCGGCGAGCATTACAACGGACAGGGGGACGGTACACTGGCGGCTATGAGCCAATCCCTGAAGACACAATATACTATGCTGGCCTCTCAGCAGACCCTGGAATCACGGGATAACCGTCAGCAGCAGGAAGCAGTGCGACAGCGAATTGCCTCCCTGCAACCACAGATTAAAAGTGCTGAGCAACGGCTGATGCTGGCTGAACGTCAGGTCCAGCTAGCCACCTCCGTCATGGAGCGCTATAAAATACTGGCCGGCACACATTACGTTTCGGATATAGAGTTCCAGCAGAAACAAATTGATGTCTCTGCGACACAGCAAAACGTTGAGGACCAGCGTCAGGGACTTCTTCAGTTGAGCACCACAAGAACAGCCGCTGAAGACGATCTTAATCACCTCATCGTCCAGGGGGAAAGCCGTAGAGCCGAACTGGACAGACAGCTTCAGGGGATCAGACAACAGCAGGACGAACTGGCAGGACAGGAGAATTTCACCCTGACGTCGCCCGTATCCGGTACCGTTGCAGCAGTGCTGGTCAGACAGGGGCAGTCTGTCAGAGCCTCGGAGCCTGTAATGACCGTAGTGCCTGACAACGCACGCCTGCAGATTGAACTCTACGCCACCAGTCAACATGCCGGGTTCATTCAGCCGGGGCAGCGTGTGGCTCTGCGGTTCGCTGCTTTTCCTTATCAGAAGTTTGGCGTTCAATACGGCACTATACGTGAAATCAGCCGTACAACGCTGACTCCATCGGACTTACTCTCTGTATCCCCTGTTACATGGAAGGAGAATGAAGGGCATTACCGCGTCATAGTCGTACCGGATAAGTCCTTTATCCTGGCTTATGGAAAAAAAGAAACCCTGCGCCCCGGTATGACGCTTGAGGGTGATGTCAGTCTGGATACACGTCATTTATGGGAGTGGCTGACAGAACCGCTCTGGAGCCTGAAAGGAAAACTGTAATGGAATCACTAAACTGGACAGGGAAAAAACGGTTTCACCTGATTCGTCAGACAGAGTCAGCGGAGTGTGGTCTGGCGTGCCTGGCAATGATGGCCTGCTGGCATGGCCTGCAGACGGATTTACCTACACTCCGTGAACGCTTCAGCATCAGTACTCATGGGATGACCCTTCAAAGGTTGATTGAGTGTGCAGCCGGTATCCGAATGTCCTCCCGTGCGGTCAGGTTAGAACCGGAAGATCTGAAATCCTTATCACTGCCGTGTATTCTCCACTGGAATATGAATCATTTTGTCGTGCTTCATAAGGTTCGCGGGAGCCAGTTGATTATATATGATCCCGACAAAGGGAAAGTTACCCTCTCTCTTCAGGAGGCTGGTAAGCACTTCACCGGCGTTGCGCTGGAGTTGATGCCAGCCAGCGATTTCACCGTCAGGGATGAAAGAAAAAAAATACGTCTCCGCCAGTTGATAGGTAAGACGACCGGTCTGCTCCCTGCAATGTCGCGAATTATCATTTTTGCCCTGGCACTGGAGCTCCTGACGCTGGGAAGTCCTCTTCTCAACCAATTGGTAATCGATGAGGTCCTTGTGGCCGCCGATCGAGGCCTATTAACCGTCATTATCATTGCCCTGGTGCTGTTGTCGCTGACTCAGATGCTGCTGTCACTGGCCCGTCAGTGGGCAAGTATCACCCTCTCCGTGAATTTTAATATGCAGTGGACGGCCAGGGTGTTTCATCATCTGGTGCGCCTCCCTCTGTCCTGGTTCGATGCGCGTAGTAAGGGAAGTATTAATGCCCGGTTTGATGCGGTAAATACTATCCAGCAGGCGCTGACCTCACAGGTACTGGAAGGTATTCTTGATGTACTGCTTGTCGTGACAGCCCTCTGCATGATGTTGCTATACAGCCCTGAAATGACGCTGATCGCGGTACTGGCAGCCATCATTTACGGTGTACTCAGAGCGCTTTGGTATCCTTCCCTGCGGCAGTCGGCGGAAGATGCCTGGGATGCTGGTGCAAGAGAGTCCGGGCATTTCCTTGAAACACTCAACGGGATACTGAGCCTGAGAATAAACGGTGTGACCGCCCACCGCGAAGCCGCATGGCTAAATTTAAACGTAACCCGCAGAAATACACATTTACGCCAGAGTCGCCTGCTGATGTGTTATGACATTGCGCATACCTTGACCGGCAGTATGGTATCGGCGGCTATTTTATGGATAGGTGCTGACGAGGTACTGAACGGTACCTTTACCGTTGGGATGCTGGTGGCTTATTTGTCTTACCAGATGCGTTTTTCTTCGAGTATCAGCAGCCTGACGGATAAGTTTTTTGCCTGGCGTATGCTTGATGTTTATAACGAGCGTCTGGCTGACATTGTGCTCACCCCGACAGAAGGCCAGCAGCAACCTGTTCAGGAGGATGGCAGGGTATCTACCTTACCCTTTGTATTCCGGGGAAAAGAGTCCGTAAATACCGATGTTTCGTTATCGCTGGCAGATATAATTTTCAGCCATAAGGGTAGCAATAAGCCAATTCTCCGCGGCGTATCGCTGACGTTGAAGCCAGGCGAAGTGGTCGCTATTACGGGTAAATCCGGATGCGGTAAATCGACGCTGGTTAAACTCATTCTGGGGATTCATATCCCGGATGAAGGAACGATCACAACATTTGGCATCCCGCATACCCACCCTGATTATTTCCGGGTACGCCGACGCATTGGTACTGTTTTGCAGGATGACCATCTGTTCCGGGGTTCGATAGCAGATAACATCATCTTTTTCAGTGATGACCGCGATCCCGAACGCATGAATCAGTGTGCCCGTCTTGCACTTATTGACAGAGATATAATGGCAATGCCGATGGGGTATCAGACATTAATCGGGGAAACCGGTGGAGGTCTTTCCGGAGGACAAAAGCAACGTATTCTTCTGGCGAGAGCACTGTATAAGACACCGGGGTTCTTGTTGCTCGATGAAGCAACCAGCCACCTTGATGTTGAGAGTGAAATTCAAATAAGTCAGACGCTACGAAAGCTGGGACTACCTGTCCTGCTCATTGCCCATCGCCCGGAAACTATTGCATCTGCGGACCGGGTTTTGTATCTGGAAGATGGTTATTGCACGGAGCTAAAAAGCCCGAAGAGAACTTGCGGTGGCGAATCTGTCAGTGGTCATAATGATAAGGCAATAACCCAAATATGACCCAATCTAAAATTCGACCTCTGGATCAAACTGCTACTATGAGTGCCAAAACTAAGTTTAGACATCCGGGGTGGGCAAAACTCAAATGTCAGCTTTGTGCCAGGAGCGGACGTTAATGTCAGTGTTCTCAGGCAGAGGCACACCAGAAATGGCTGCCTCCTGATAAAATGGTGTTGATTTTTGGATGTTATTTTTCATATCCGTATAAATTAATCCTACCCGACAAGTACTCGCCTAAATATACTTCACTGATTTTACTGAAGCCTTTCTTTGTAACTTCAGTTTCTAACCATTCGCTGTCTTTATTAAGGATTTCTAACAGGTCATGGTTGGCCAAACCGTCCACTATAATTGGGTAGCGTATATTTTCATCGCCACTTTGTATGATGGTTAATTGCCCATTTTGTTCGAGAACGACGCGTTTTAGTTGTTCTATCTCATAAATTCCATTTGCTCTTAATTTGAACATCAGGTCATTTGCAGAAACGCCATTCCGTAAACACTCCTTAACATTAACACTGCCATTGTGTACTAAGGTAATCGGTTTGCCATCAATTATCCTTTTAATTAATCGGTTGTTTTCCTTTAGGAATTTAAGAGCAAAGACCAAGAGGGTCCATATGATTAGGACCAGAATGAATTGAAGGACCGTTATAGATTCGTTGTAAATTACGCCTCCTATAATTCCCCCCAGCACATAGTTTTGAACCTGGTCCATTGCAGATGAGGGGGCCAGATTTCCTTTCCCCATAAGATTTATTTGAACAATTAAACACAATATCCCCAGTCCCAACTTGATAATGATAGGTAAATAAATTATCATTTCCACACCTCAGTTTGTTATGATTTCTATTTCTGGGTTTACTAACGAAACCTCTACTAAATTGTATGTTTTTTGATCTGGGCTCAAATTGACGCGATAAAAAACATCACTAATTTTAACGATAATGCCATCAGAGAGTTGTACGGAACTGGAAAATATAGCATTTACATTCACATCTTTTTTTTGTGATAGGAGCCTAACAAAATTAACCATTTGTGAGGATTGGGAATGTATATTTTGACTATCAGTATAATCAGCATATTGAACACCCGAAATGAAGAGCAAAAACAAGAAAACTATGATTGTTAAGTCACGATATTTGGTTTGCAGGCGATGACGCATATACAGGCTAAAAACAACGATCAAGATAAATAAAGTACTAAATATAACTATGTATTTTAAATAGTCATTGATATTAGACTGCATTTGTAGATAATCTATGCTATAAAATTTCATATAAGTTTAATCCCTAACCCCTCAAAACCACATTTTTATTATAGTAAAACATTTCCATTATTCGTTATGGTGTAACTTAGTAGCTAATTATTAGTTATCAACTGAAATTGGTCATTATCCTTAAGCCAACTATAGTGACTTGCTTGTTATGACTCAAGGCATCTCAATGTTAGTAGCATTCAGAACTTCCGTTCTTCGCTCATGTCGGGTATTAACCATTCTTCCATACAGGTTACTCCCTACCTGGAAAAGAATTCAGAGTATAAATAATCTTCTAACATACTGATTAGTAAGATGTAAGATCTCGAATTACTTCGAGCCCAACTTGTTGTCCATAAGAAAGCTCCAGAGTATTACCGTCAGGGTCCGCGAAGAAAACGTAATAACCCACAGGTTCTCCAGCATCTTCAGGCTCTTTTCGTAACACGCCCTCAACTCGAGCCATACCTATTTTCCTGTCAATTTCTTCGCGGTCGGCACAGGCAATGCCCAGATGGCCGAAATGACCCAACGGGGTGTCAGTCACGTTGTCCGCCTGAACTAAAACAAGCGCAAATGGGCGAGTGTGATCGCTTAGCCATGCCACTTTACGTGCATCCGGAACATCAGGTTCGCGCCGGTGGACAACAGACATACCGGCATAGCGCTCATAAAACGCAATACTTTTATCTAATTCTCTTACGACAAAAGCGACGTGCGTAAAACCAACATCTATCTCTTTCATATTTATGATTTACCTATCCGGAGCCAATAGCTTTTACTCTAAAACCTTAAGTACACTTCAGGTCAAGTTATTAAACTGTCCCTCATCTACCAGATTTTTAATGTCCGCTTTTCGCTCAAAGCAGACCTTCAGTTCCAGAAGATTGTCCGCTTCGTACCAGACGCTACTAACATCAGGGTGTATTAATCAACGGGGGAGCAAGTCATTTATATCAACCTTTGCTCCCGCCAACACCTCACAATCCAATCACCAGCTCCCCCGAATGGCTCCGCGAGCAGCACAGCGCCACCTGCTGATCCCGTGCGCTTTTCTCCTCTGCCGATTGCACGGTATCCCGATGGTCCACCACGCCGTCGATAACCGGCGTCAGACATGCGCCACAAATCCCCATCTCGCAGGACAGCGGGACCGCCACGCCATTTTCCAGCAAAACCTGAGCAATCGTTTTATCCGCAGGCACGGGCCAGCGTTCTCCGGTTGATGCCAGGGTGACGGTAAACACATCGCCAGTGTGTGCGTTAGCAGTGGGGGCTACGGGCTGGAATGCCTCACTGTGGATATGCGTTGCTGCCCAGCCTTTCCCGGCCGCTACGTCACGGACTTTGGCCATAAATTCGAGTGGGCCGCAGGTGTATACATGTAACCCGTCATGCGCTGCGGGCAGATCCTGGCTAAGCCGCGCGCGTGGGCTTTCTCCCTCGCAGGAGGCGTGAATGATGCACTCGCCGTTACGCCACCCATCCGACACTTCACGGACAAACGCCGCGTTTTCACGTTTTTTAACGTAATAGTGCAGGGTAAATGGCGTGCCAGAAGCCTCAAGCTGAAGGGCCATTGCATACAGCGGCGTAATGCCAATCCCCGCCGCCAGCAGCACAACCCGGTCTGCCTGATGAAGCGGAAACAGATTGCGCGGAGAGGAGATAACGAGCTTCTGCCCCGGTCGCAGCGTCTCGTGGATATAACGCGAACCCCCGCGTGACGCCGTTTCTCGCCCGACGCAGATAAGATAGCTTTCATCCCCACACGCCCCGGTCAGAGAATACTGGCGAATAATCCCGCAGGGCAGATGCACGTCAATGTGCGCCCCGGGCTGCCAGCCAGGCAGGGTTCCGCCGTTGTCTGCCACCAGCCTGACGGCCAGGCTCTTGTCGCCCTGGCGCCACAGCCCGTCAACAATAACGCTCAGCATCTCGCTCATCTTGTCCCTCCGTCATACCAGGAAAAATTCGCCAAAGCCCATCTTTTTCAACCCACGGCGGTAGGCGATAGAGCTTCTGTCCGCAGGAATATGGGCTTCGAGGGTTAAATCCAGCGGCAGGCTTTCCGGGCGCTGGGTTTCCACCATCAGGCGATCTTCCTCAAAGATGCGCAGATTAAAGGCATGAACATCTTCCACCGGAATATGCAGGTCAAAGTTACGCGCAATAGGAGCGAACATCCGCGTTACGCGTGATGACACGGGCGAGGCGGCATTCATGATCACCAGTCGGGCATCGCCGGGAAAATGGATGGTCAGCGTGGCGGTAAATGGCAGATGCATCTCAAAATGACGCAGCCATTCGAAACCTTCTGGTGCCTGCACATCCGAACTGGCGGGGTAGTTACTCACCGAACTCCAGTAATCGGCGACAAAGCCAAAGCCGGTCTCCTGCGGCTGATAGGCGGGCACCTGCTGGTTATCCGGGTCGGCAAAGGTGGAGGTGTGGATCCACGCGAAATGGGCGACATCGAGAAACCCCTCGACCTGGCGACCGGCAAAGCCGTTTACCTCAAACGCCGGGCAGTTGATCTGCTGAAAACCGTCGTCATCCCAGTGCGGCATGGTAGGCAGCGGCACCGGGTTTTCCGGGTCAAACGCCAGACAGGTCCAGATCAGGCCAAAGCGCTCTTCAACGGCGTAGTTAATCAGATTTAGTTTCGCCGGTACGGGCTGGTCGGGGCTGGAGGGTATACGGTTACAGCGGCCATCTTCCCCAAAGCGTAAGCCATGATAGGGGCAGATAATCCCGTGTTCATCGTGAAAGCCCAGCGTCAGCGGCACGCCGCGGTGGGGACAAACGTCCCGGGCGACCACCACCTGGTCGTTAATCCGGTAGATAACCAGCTGTTCATCCAGCAGAGTGGCTTTAACCGGAGCCGGGCCGATGTCGCACGCCCGGGCAACCGGGTGCCAGCATTTTGCCAGACGCAGCCAGTCCTCTGGCTCAAACGTGCAATGGGCTGGTGGCGTTGGGTGTTTTATCATGGTTGTCACTCCTGTGTTCAGCCTAATGGGCCGCCCTGAATGGTGTCGCACAGACCGTTAATAATGCGCTCGCCGGTCTCCTCGCGAAGCTCCTGATACCAGGCCCGGGTCAGCGCCATATCTTTACCGTGGGTGATATCGCAACGTTTGCGGGCTTTCAGCACCAGGTCGCGAACCCGGTCGCAGCGCAACGCTTCGTACTGGCGCAGCGCCAGGGCAATGTTGTGGTTGTCGCGCACGCAGTCGCCCAGCACCACGGCATCCTCCATGGCGGCACAACCGCCCTGGCCGATATCCGGCGTGGTGCTGTGTCCCGCATCGCCCAGCAGCGCCACGTTGCCGCGCACCAGGCTGTCGAATGGTTCAATATCGTGGATTTCGATGCGGTTGGTCGTCTCAGGATCCAGCGCGGCGATAAGCTTCTGCACCGGCGGTGCCCAGCCGCGGAAATAGCCGCTGAGATCGGCTTTAAGGGTAAGACGATCTTCCGCCAGACCCGCGGGGAGCGGGACATCGAAAAAGAAATAGAAACGCCCGCCAGAGACCGGCATCAGCGAGACGCGCTTGCCTTCTCCGACAAACGTGGTCCACTGATGAGCAGGAGCAATGTCCTCGTCGATCTTCACCAGACCATTCCAGTTAACGTATCCGGCGTAGCGGCGTTCCGGGGTATACCCCAGCACATACGGGCGCACCGCCGAGTGGCTACCGTCAGCGGCAATCAGAAAATCACCCGTTGCCGTGGTGCCATCGGTAAAGGTGACGGTCACGCCCGCGTCATCTTCGCGGACGCGTTCAACACGCTTACCAAACTGCACCGCGTCTCGCCCCCAGAAATTGAGCATTTCGCGCTGCAATTCAGCCCGCGAGACAGGGCAAGGGCGACCGCCGGTGCGTGCCACCAGCGGAGCAAGGCTGAAACGGGTCAGGGTATCGCCGCGCAGGTGATCCTTATACGCCATAAAACGCATTGGCCCGCCGTAGGTTTCGATCATCTCCCCCATACCAAGATGCTTCATACATTTCACCCCATTGGGCCAGATGGAGATGGCCGCGCCAACGGGTTTGATCTCTTTCACGGCCTCAAAGACGGTACAGTCAATCCCGGCTTTCTTTAACGCCACGGCCGCGCTCAGACCACCAATTCCCGCCCCAATGACAATCGCTTTCATGCTTATCTCCTTTTGCAGGGTGTCATGAGAGTGAGCAATTTGCGTACCAGGATGCAGAGTGGAGAAAAGGGCGTTGTGACGGGCCGTTATGCACTGTTAAGGTGCGTTACGATGGTGAGAGTGCCTGTTTATGAATCAATAATTTCCAGTTTTGCGCTACGGAATCAACTGTTTCACACCCGGCATAAGAGTGGCGTGTTTTGTGCAACATGGCGAAAGGATAATTTCAACGGAGCGACCATGACGGCACTGCATGACTTTAATCAACAGCGGTATGAAGACGCGCTGGCACACCTACTTCCCTGCGTGGCGATCCCCGCCTGGGCCGAGGCACTGGTGCGCGGGCGTCCTTACCCCAGCCGGGATGCGCTGTTCGATGCCGCCAGTGCATTAGCACAGCAGTGGGATGAAAATGCCCTGACGCTTGCCCTGAGCGCGCATCCGCGTATCGGCGAGAAACCCGCGGGTACGCAAGCTGAGGCAGCGCTTTCGCGCCAGGAGCAGGGGGCCGTTAATGAGAACGACGCGGCGCTCGCCCGGGCATTGCGGGAAGGCAATGCCCGCTACGAGGCGCGCTTTGGGCGCGTGTTTCTGATCCGCGCGAAGGGGCGCAGCGGTGAAGACATTTTACAGGCGCTGGAAGGGCGGCTGAAAAACACCAACGCGCAGGAAGTGCAGGCCGCACTGGAACAACTGCGGGAAATTACCTTATTACGGCTGGAAGGAGTGATTGGCGAATGAGCACCTTAAGCACCCATATTCTGGATATTTCGACAGGAAAACCCGCCCAGGGCGTGACGGTGCGTCTGGAACGGGACGGGCTGGTGATTGCCACCGGGACGACCAATAGCGCCGGGCGCATTACGGAATTCATGGCGCACCTGCCTGCAGGCCGTTACCGGCTGGTGGCCGACATTGGTGCCTGGTTTACTCAGACCGGGCGCGAGACGATTTACCCCTGTGCGCAGATTGATTTTGTGACTAAAGAGGCGGCAGATGAGCACTATCATCTGCCGTTTGTGATTGCGCCAGGCGGGTGGTCAACCTACCGCGGCAGTTGACCACACCTGCTCGCCGTTGACCCAGGTTTCGCTGATATTGCGCTCATCGCCGAGCGTCATCAGCACAAAGAGCTGCTCGTAAATATCTTTGCAGCGGCCGTTGCGCAGGCGCTGAAGCGGCGTCACGGCCGGGTCGATAACGATAAAGTCGGCCTCTTTGCCCGGCGCAAAATTGCCAATTTTATCGTCCAGTCGCAGGGCGTGCGCGCCCCCCAGGGTGGCGTGATAAAACGCTTCGCAGGCTTGCAGGCGGTAGCTCTGCAACTGGCCCACTTTGTAGGCTTCACCCAGCGTACGCAACATGCTGAAAGTGGTGCCGGCCCCGACGTCGGTGCCAATGCCCATCCGCACCTTGTGCTGCCAGCAGGCGGGTAAACGAAACAGCCCGCTGCCAAGAAACAGGTTGGAGGTTGGGCAAAACGCCACGGCGGAACCGGTGTCGTGCAGGCACTGCCACTCGCTGTGGTGCAGGTGAATGCCGTGAGCAAACACGCTGCGCTCGCCGGTCAGGCCGTAGTGGTGATACACATCCAGATAACGTTCGTGCTCCGGCCACAGATCGCTCACCCACGCTACTTCGTTGGGGTTTTCGCTCAGATGGGTCTGCATCCACGTATCGGGAAACTCCTCTCTGAGCAGGCTCACCGCCGCGAGCAGTTCCGGGGAAGAGGTTGGCGCAAAGCGTGGCGTAATGGCATAGCCTAAGCGTCCGCGGTGGTGCCAGCGCTGGATAAGCTCCCGCGTTTGCCGGTAGCTCTGTTTGGCGGTTTCAGTCAGGTAGTCAGGCGCGTGCCTGTCCATCATCACTTTCCCGGCAATCAGCCGCATGTTGAGGCGCAATGCCTCGGTAAACAGTGCATCGACAGATTCGGGATGCAGGGTGCAAAACACCAGCGCCGTGGTTGTGCCGTGGCTTATCAGCTGGTTAATAAAAAATTCCGCGATCTCCTTCGCGTAAGCCTCATCGGCAAACAGGCTCTCCACCGGGAAGGTGTAGGTCGTCAGCCACTCCAGCAGCTGCTCGCCAAATGCGCCAATCATCTCCGTCTGGGGATAATGGACGTGGGTATCGATAAAGCCGGGCAGCAGCAGCTTGCCTCGCAGGTCAGTGTAACCTTTGTACGGGGCAAGGAATTGCTCGCCCTCCTGCCAGCTCATCTGCGCCAGAATTTTACCGTTGTGAATAAACAGCAGCCCATCGTCAAGATAGCGGGCGTGGCGGGGGATAGCCTCTGCGCTGTCACAGACCTGGGAAACATCGAAAAATGCACCGCGGATCGCTGTCTGGTAATCCATCATGGTTCCTGCCTTATTGTTTGCGTAGCGGGGTCATGAGTACGAGCAAAAAGGGTGCCAGCTTGAGAAAGGCCGCAGAAGGTCTGCGGCCAGGTGAAAGGATTACTCTTTTTGCGTCGCCACGCGGGAGTTAAATTGCGGGGCGGTAGCCGCTTCGCGGTCTTCACGCGCCAGCCAGCGGTAGGTCACACCGCCCAGGAAGACGCCGATAAACCAGCTAAAGTTCGCCACTTCATGCAGGGCCGGGATAAAGCTAATCACCAGGCCTACGGCAACGGACGGAACCAGCGCGCCGATGGCTTTCGGGTTAAAGCCGTTGCGATACCAGTATTTCCCTTTTGGCGTGTCATCGAACAGGTCATCTACAGAGACTTTCCCGCGCTTAATCAGGTAGAAGTCGGCAATCAGGATGCCGAACAGCGGGCCGATAAAGGCGCCGAGCACGTCCAGGGTGTAGTGGATAAGCTCAGGCGAGTTGAACAGGTTCCACGGGGTTAACAGGATCGAGCCGACAGCCGCAATCATCCCCCCGGTGCGGAAGCTGATCTTCTGCGGCGAGCAGTTAGAGAAGTCGAATGCCGGGGAGACAAAGTTCGCCACGATGTTGATCCCGATGGTGGCGGTGATCATGGTCAGCAGGCCAATGGCCACGGCCAGATCGTTGCCCACGCGGCTGACGGTTTCAATCGGATCGGTGATCATGCGGCCAAACAGCGACTGCGTGCCGGAGACAATCACCACGGTAACGATGGAGAACAGCAGGAAGTTAAACGGCAGGCCCCAGCGGTTTCCACGGCGAATTTCGCCCATGCTTTTGCCGTAGCGCGAGAAGTCACCAAAGTTGAGCAACGGCCCGGAGAAATAGGACACCACCAGCGCCGTGGCGGTGATCATCTGCCAGGTTTGCTCGCCCGCGCTCAGGGATTTGCTGGCGAGGGTAAAGGAGATCCCGTCAAAGCCGGTCTTGTATACAATCCAGCCTGCAAGCGCCAGCATCACCACATAGACCGCCGGGCCGGCAATATCGATAAAACGCTTAATGGCGCTCATACCGTGCCAGAAGACCATCGCCTGCAACACCCACATAATGGAAAAGCAGATCCAGCCAAGATGCGACAGGCCAAGGAACGAACCGGTGGTCAGTGCCGCCAGAGAAGGCCAGAATTTCAGCGCCACCAGCATCAGGGCGTTGGCGGCCAGGTAGGTCTGAATGCCGTACCACGCAAAGGCGATTAGCCCGCGGATCACCGCCGGAATGTTCGCCCCAAAAACGCCAAATGCCTGACGGCTGATCACCGCGTAAGGCACGCCGGCCATCTGGCTCGGTTTAGCCACCAGGTTGGCGCACAACTGCACAATACAAATCCCCACCAGCAGGCAAAGCAGTACCTGCCAGCTTGCCAGCCCGAGCGTAAAGAAGCTCGCGGCAACCACATACCCCCCCATGCTGTGCACGTCGGACATCCAGAAAGAAAAGATGTTGTACCAGCTCCAGTTCTGGTCACGCGTTGGTGCCAGATCCTCATTGCAAAGCCGTGGGCTGTATACCGCACCGGAATCAGCGGCCGAACCTTGCTGCGCGTTTTGTGTATTTGGCATGAAACCTGCTCCTGTGAATGAAAACCCGTTAAGTGGGAGTGCAAACGGTGTTGCAGGATCCAGGCCAAAATAATAAATCTTGTATGCAATATTTTATTTTTATGTATACGATTCGATAGCGAAAAGTAAAAAGTGGAGTGGGTAATGAACAACGTAAACAGTCTGCACGCCGCGCCAGACCTGCAAGACAAAGACGAATCCATCTTTCAGGCGCTGATGACCGCGATTGTCGAACATCAGTTGCTGCCTGGAAGTAAATTGCCGGAAGAGGCGCTGGCCGAGGTCTTCGGCGTGAGCCGTACGGGTATCCGCAAGGTGCTGCAACGACTCGCGACTGTGCAAATGGTCACGTTAACGCCCAAACGTGGTGCACATGTCGCCAGCCCGACGGTGGAAGAGGCACAGCACATCTTTCGTACGCGCGCTCTGCTGGAGGTCACCAATCTGCCGGACGTGCTGGCCCACTGCCAGCCGCCGCACCTTGCTGCGCTGGAAGCTATTATTGGCCAGGAGCAGCAGGCACACGAGGCTTACGACGGCCCGGCGGCGATCCGCCACTCTGCCAATTTCCATATCCAGCTTCAGGCCATTTCCGGCAACCAGGTACTGACGGAGATGGTGACAAGCCTTAGCCAGCGTTCCTCACTGGTGATAGCCACATGGGGTGCGCCGTGGCGCCAGGGTTGCCGTTGCAACGATCACGAACAGCTTGTTGAGCTACTGCGCCAGAAAGCGCTCCAGCCGCTCAGCGATGCCTTAATGCACCATTTTGAACATATCGTCGCCAGCCTCTGTTTTGAACGGGCGGGCGAGTGCCTTCCTGATTTTGCCCGGCTGTTTGCCGGCCACAAGGAGTCGTAATGTCGTCTGTTTGTATACAAGTGATCAATCCCAACACCAGCCGTGGAATGACGGAAACCATCGGCGCGGCAGCACGCGCGGTGGCAGCGCCGGGCACGGAGATCCTCGCGGTGTGCCCGGATGAAGGCGTGCCGTCGATTGAAGGACACTTTGATGAAGCCATTGCGGCCGTAGGGGTGCTCGAACAAATCAAGAAAGGCAGGCAGCAGGGCGTGGATGGCCACGTTATCGCCTGCTTTGGCGATCCGGGGTTGCTGGCTGCGCGTGAGCTGGCGCAGGGGCCGGTGATTGGTATCGCAGAAGCCGCCATGCATATGGCGACGCTGGTGGCGACACGATTTTCGATTGTTACCACGCTGCCGCGCACGCTGATCATCGCCCGGCACCTGCTGCACCAGTATGGCTTTCATGATCACTGCGCAGCCCTGCACGCGATCGATCTCCCGGTGCTGGCACTGGAAGACGGCAGCGGTCTGGCACAGGAAAAGGTCCGCGCACGCTGTATTCAGGCGCTGAAAGAGGATGGTTGCGGCGCAATTGTGCTGGGGTGTGGCGGCATGGCAACGCTTGCCCAGGAGCTCACGCGTGAGCTGCATGTTCCGGTGATCGACGGCGTGAGCGCGGCGGTGAAGATGGTCGAATCGCTGGTAGCACTTGGGCTATCCACCAGTAAACACGGCGATCTGGCGTTCCCGGAAAACAAAGCGTTAAGCGGTAAATTTCAGGCACTGAATCCATTTTAATTTTGAGGGGGTCGCAATGGCGCTTTTTGAACAGGATTACCCGCGGGATCTGCGTGGCTACGCAGGCAAGCCGCCGCACGCGCAGTGGCCGCAGCAGGCGCGTATCGCCGTGCAGTTTGTGCTTAATTACGAAGAAGGAGCCGAAAACCACGTATTACACGGTGACGCCGGATCGGAACAGTTCCTGTCAGATATCATCGGCGCAGCCAGCTACCCGGACAAACATATGTCGATGGACTCCCTCTACGAATACGGCAGCCGTGCCGGGTTCTGGCGGATCCACAATGCCTTCAGCCAGCGCGGCCTGCCGCTGACGGTCTTTGGCGTGGCGATGGCGCTGGCGCGTCATCCCGATATTGTCGACGCCATTAAAGCGGCAAATTACGACGTGGTCAGCCACGGCTGGCGCTGGATCCACTATCAGAATATGGACATCAACCAGGAGCGGGAGCATTTGCAAAAGGCGGTGCATGTGATGACCGATCTGTTCGGCAAGCCGCCTACGGGCTGGTATACCGGGCGGGACAGCCCCAATACCCGTCAACTGGTGGCGGAGCACGGTGGCTTTGACTACGACAGCGACTACTATGGCGACGATTTACCCTTCTGGACCGAAGTGGCGTGCAGCGATGGCACCCGCAAACCGCACCTGATTGTGCCTTATACGCTGGATACCAACGACATGCGCTTTGCGACCGCGCAGGGATTTAATACCGCCGAGCAGTTTTATACCTACCTGAAAGACAGTTTTGATGTGCTGTATGAAGAGGGGGAAAGTGCGCCGAAGATGATGTCCATCGGAATGCACTGCCGCCTGCTGGGTCGTCCGGGACGTTTTCGCGCGCTGCAACGGTTCCTCGATTATATCCAGCAGCACGACAAGGTATGGGTCTGTACCCGCCAGCAAATTGCCGACCACTGGCGGGAAGTGCATCCGTTTCAGAAGTAATTGTGCCATGTTTTGCCGGGTGGCGGCTGTGCCTTACCCGGCCTACAACTCAACACATCACGCCATCAAACTCACCTGCGCCGCCACGATGCGCCAGCCGTACGGAAAACGCACCCACGTTTGTTGCTGACGACCAATCCGCTCAGTCCCTTCGCGGGTAAATTCGGTGCTGCACACCGCATGATCGTCCCCGAAGGTGGTGATAACCGTATGGCGCAGGGTTCGCTGCAACCCGGCGGAAGGGCGCGCCGCACGAAAGGCGCGGATTTCATCGATCCCGTACAGGTTTTCACCCGCGCCCAGCCGCACCGTGTTTTTATCGTGCCAGAACAGTTCATCCAGCACCGCAATGTTGTTGCTCACCAGCGCATCTTCGTAGCGGTAAAACGCGGCCGTGACCTCAGCAACCACCCACGGGAGGTTTACGTCATCGTGATTCATCATTGTGCTATCTCCGCAGGGCGGGCATCGGTTATCCCGCACGCTTCCAGTACCCGCGCCACACGCAGGCAGGCCTGTTCATTAAAAGGCGCCGCAATCAGTTGCAGGCCAATGGGGGCACCGTGCGCCGTGCGCAGTGGCACCGTGGTGACGGGTAAACCCAAAAACGAAATCGGCTGAGTCAACATGCCCATACTGGCGCGAACCGGCAGCGACTGGCCGTTAATTTCCATGGTCTGCTCGCCAATCAGCGTGGCGCTGCGGGGTGTCGCCGGGGCAATTAACACATCGGCCTGGGAGAATAACGTTTTGAACGCCTGCCGGGCGTGGGCGCGGAAACGCTGGGCCTGAATATACCAGGCGGAGGGGATCATCGCCCCTGCCAACAGTCGTTCGCGAGAATGAGGCTCAAATCGCGCGGGCTGACTTCGAAGCGCAGGCAGGTACTGATTTCCCCCTTCAGATGCGCTGATGATAAACGCCGCTGAGCGGGCAAGCTCTGCATCGGGGAACAGCAGTTCATCGTGAGCATCCAGTGCTTTCGCCACCCGCGCAACGGCGGCCCGGGCATCGGCGTCACACCAGGTACTGAAATAACCGCCCAGTACCGCGCAGCGCAGGCCATCCAGCCCGCGATCCAGCAGCGGGCGGGTTTGCTCTCTCGAACTGTCGGCCTGGAAACTGTCGCTGCTGTCGCGCCCTTGCAGCGCATCATATACCGATGCCAGATCGCTGACGCGGCGGGCAAACGGCCCGATATGATCCAGGCTTGCAACAAACGGATGGCTGCCGGAACGTGACAAGCGACCAAAGGTCGGTTTCAGGCCATATATCCCGCACAAGGAGGCCGGTACGCGAATCGAGCCGTTGGTGTCAGTGCCGAGCGAAAAATGGACCAGCCCTGCGGCGACGGCCGCAGCTGATCCCCCGGAGGAGCCCCCCGCAATACGCTTCAGATCGTGTGGGTTGTGCGTTGCGCCGTAGTGACTGTTTTCGGTGGTAAACCCGTAGGCGTAAGCATCCATATTGACCATCCCGGAAAGCAGCCCGCCCGCACTACGCAGCTGGCGCACCGCAAAACTGTCGGCGGCGGGGCGCTGGCTGAACAGCTCAGCCCCGGCAAGGGTAGTGTGCCCGGCGACATCAAACAGGTTTTTGACTGCATAAGGAATGCCCGCCAGCGGCGGCAGAGGGCGTTTTTCCCGGCGCAGGGTGTCGATATTCTCGGCTTCGGCCAGCATTCGCTCGGCGGTGATCGCCGTCCACGCGTTGAGCTGCGGGTTGATGCGGGTAATGGCATCCAGCGTCTGACGGGCGATTTCACCAGCGCTCAGTTCGCCGGTGCCCAGGGCCTTCTGGATAGCGCTGATACTCATCTCGTGTAGCGTCATGCTTTGTACACTCCTGCGATCTCCTGGCGGTCATCGAGCGGTAACGCCATCAGCGGTGCGGCCATGCTGGCTATGCGGCTGAACTGCAACTGAAGCTCGGCCCGGCGGGCATCATCCAGTTCAACGCCCAGTACGGATTCCATCTGCGCAAGGTATGCGCTCCAGTCGGGTGATGTGGTGTTCATGGCTATCTCCTTAGTATCCGGCGGCGGAGCCGTTGCTGCGTGGGTCGAATGCCCCTTCAAACAGGCCGTTGGGATGGCGAACAATCGCCCCTGCATGCCCCATGGCTTCGCTAAAGTCCGGGAACACTTCTGTTTCGTGACCCAGCGCCTGTAAGCGGGCGAGCGTCTGCGGTGAGACGCGCCCTTCCAGTTTTAAGGTGTCAGAGGTTTGTCCCCAGGTGCGCCCCAGCAGCCAGCGCGGCAGGCTGATGCTCTCCTGAAGCGGCACGCCCTGTACCACATAGCGGGTGAACAGCGCCGCCTGAGTTTGCGGCTGCCCGTCGCCCCCCATCGAGCCATAGACCATCACGCGCCCATCGTGCAGGCGTGCGGCCGCCGGGTTCAGGGTATGGAAAGGCTGCTTTCCCGGAGCCAGCGCCAGAAGATGATCCGGGTTGAGGCTAAAGGACGCCCCGCGGTTTTGCCAGACGATCCCGGTATCCGGCAGGACCACGCCGCTGCCGAACTCGTGATAAATACTCTGGATAAACGAGACGGCAAGCCCGCTGTTATCCATCACCCCCATCCAGACCGTATCGCCTGGGCCTTTGCCGGTGCCCCAGTGGGCGGCCTGGCTGTCGTTAACCCGGTCAGCGAGCGCGTCCAGTTTGGCGGGTGCCAGCAGGCGCTGGATATCGGTTTTCAGTTCCCGTGGATCGGTAATGTGCGTATCCCGCAGCCCAAAGGCCAGTTTGGTGGCTTCGACGATGCGGTGAATGGTGGTGGCTTCGTCGGCATCGGCCATTCCGAGGCGGTCGGTGATCCCGAGTATCGCCAGCGACACCAGTCCCTGCGTCGGCGGCGCCAGATTCCAGACCTCACCCTGCTGGTGCTGCAATTTGAGCGGCGTGGTACGTCGGGCGACGTGTGCATTCAGGTCTGCAAGGGTCACGGGCAGGCCAAGTTTCTCCATTCCACGCGCCAGACATTCCGCCAGCGGGCCACGATAAAAGCTGTCCAGACCGTCGTCCGCCAGGCGTTTCAGGGTGGCGGCCATCGCCGGTTGGTAAAAACGGCTCCCGACCCGGGGCGGTTTACCGTCGATAAGCCAGGTTTCCGCAAAACCGGGCAGGTCTTTAAGCTCGTCGAATTTACTGGCCGTGGCGCTGGCCTGCGATGCGGTGACCGGCGTACCGTTTTGTGCGTAGTCAATGGCATCTGCCAGCAGGCGAGCCAGCGGCAGCGCAGTGCCACGCATTTCGTGCGACACCTTAAGGGCTTCGTCCCATCCGCTGACCGTTCCGGCCACGGTCAGCGCCGCACGCGGGCCGCGATGGGGGATTTGCATCAGGCCATCATAGGCCGTAAGTGTCGCCAGCGAACCTGCCGCGCCGCTGGCATCAATGGCAATGGGCTCACCGCCGGGCGGGACGATAAGCCAGAAACCATCGCCGCCGAGGCCATTCATATGGGGGTAAACCACCGCGATGGTGGCTGCGGCGGCCACCATCGCTTCAATGGCGCTGCCGCCGTCGCGCAGAATTGCCAGCGCGCTCTGGCTGGCAAGATGATGGGGGGCGACGGCCATTCCGTGTGTGGAGACATTACTGTGCATGGGGAGTCCTCATGACCCTGAAAGTCACAAGGTGCTGCAAAAGCTGTTCCAGTTCTGAAAGAAAAGTTTCAGTAAACTGGCACGGATAATGAAACGTATAATAAAAGGCAAAATGTGATGAAACAAAAGTTACAGGGGCGCTATGGAACAGTTGGATGAACGTCTGAAAGCACAATACCCGTCATTGTCGCCGCAGGAGCAGCGGGTGGCGGATTTTATCTTCGATCACTTTGACGACCTGATTAGCTATAACAGCGCCGAGCTGGCGCAGCTTAGCGGGGTGTCGAAAGCCACGGTGAGTCGGCTGTTTAAGCGCCTGGGCTATGAGAAATATAAAGACATGCGCGATGAACTGCGCACGCTGCGCCAGAGCGGGATGCCGTTAACCGACAACCGTGATGCGGTGCAGGGCAACACGCTGCTGGCACGTCATTATAAGCAGGAGATGGCGAACCTGACCCAGTGGGTAAATGCGCTCGATGCCCAACAGTTTGCCGAGGCCATGGCCTGCATGGTGAAGGCGCGGCGGGTGGTGATTATCGGGATGCGCAATGCCTATCCGGCGGCGTTGCACCTGCGCCAGCAGCTGTTACAGGCGCGCGGGCAGGTGCTGGTTTTGCCCCAGCCTGGGCAGAGCCTGAGTGAAGAGCTGGTGGATCTCACCGCCGACGATCTGGTGGTGATGATGGCGTTTCGCCGCCGCCCGCGCATTATCCGCCCGCTGATGCAGCAGCTACAGACCCGCGGGGTTCCGGTGTTGCTGATGTGCGAACCGCAGGCCCACAGCCTGTTCCCGCTGGCGAGCTGGCAGCTCTGCGCCCCGCTGGACAGCGTATCGGCTTATGACAGTTACGCTTCGGTGAACAGCCTGATTAACCTGCTGGCTAACGCCTTCCTGCATGAGATCCTCGACAAAGGCCGCCCGCGTATTCACGAAATAGCCTCCCTTTATCATCAGCTGGACGAGCTGGAGCAACGATAATGGGGCATCAGGCTGGTGCTTTGCATTAATTTGGTGCAATTTGGCAGGGCGGAAAAGACATGTTTTTCCGCCCTGTTTTCATTTATTCCGCATGGTTTATGAATTTCTAACAAAATTTCCCGTTTCACCTTGTCTGGCACATTAGTTGCAAAAGTTAATTCAAAGAATCTTTTGTTTCATGCTAACGTAACGGGTAAACACCATGAAAAAACTGTTGATTGCACTGGCCGGGGCCGCTTGTCTGTTCACACAACTGCCAGCAAAAGCTGACCAGCTTCAGGATATTGAAAAGCGCGGTACGCTGCGCATCGCCGTCCCGCAGGACTTCCCACCGTTCGGCTCGGTTGGAACCGACCTCCAGCCGCAGGGTTACGACATTGATATGGCGCGCTATCTGGCAAAACAGATGAAGCTCAAGCTGCAACTGGTGCCAGTAACCAGCGCCAACCGCGTGCCATACCTGCAAACCGATAAGGTCGATCTGGTTATCTCAAGCCTGGGCAAAAACGCCGAACGTGAAAAGGTGATCGACTTTAGCCGTGCCTATGCGCCTTTCTTCCTCGGCGTATTTGGCCCGAAAGGGGCTGAGCTGAAAGATGCCGCCGCGCTGAGCGGAAAAACCATCGGCGTGACGCGTGGTGCGGTGGAAGACATGGTGCTGACCAGCCTGGCACCGAAAGATGCCGAGGTGAAACGCTATGAAGACAACAACACTACGCTGTCGGCCTACCTTTCCGGCCAGGTGCAATATGTGGCAACCGGCAACCTCGTGGTGGCGGCGATTTCACGCCAGAACGCGGATAAAGCGCCGGTGCCGAGCTTTATGCTGAAAGACTCACCGTGCTTTATCGGCCTGAAGAAAAACGAACCGGCCCTGAAAGCAAAAGTGGACGCCCTGATTGAGCAAGGGATCAAAGACGGCACGCTGAATGGGCTGTCTGAGCAATGGCTGAAAGCTCCGCTGCCGGCAAGCCTTGGCGTATAAGGCATGTCTGAGCAACTGCATTTTTCTGAGCTCTGGCCGCACTGGCCGGAGCTGCTGGCAGGGCTGTGGGTCACCATTCAACTGACCGTGATGGCGACCCTCGGCGGCCTGGCAATCGGTATTTTCGGGGCGGCCATTCGCAGCGGGCGGGCGACATGGTATAGCCGGATCTGGGGCGGGTACGTGGAAATTATCCGTAATACGCCGTTTGTGGTTCAGCTGTTTTTTATCGTTTTCGGCCTGCCGAATATGGGGCTGAAAATGACCGCCGGGGAAGCGGCGCTGCTGGCGATGGTGGTGAATCTGGGGGCGTACAGCACCGAGATCATCCGCGCAGGTATTCAGGTGACGCCAAAAGGGCAGTGGGAAGCCGGGCGGGTGCTGGGGCTAACGCGTTTGCAGACCTTTATCCGGGTGGTGTTACCGCCCTCGCTGCAACGTATTTATCCGGCGCTGGTGAGCCAGTGCATCATCGTGATGCTGGGCTCGTCGGTGGTGTCACAGGTTTCTTATGAAGAGCTGACCTTTGCCGCCAACCTGATCCAGTCCAGAACCTTTCTGAGCTTCGAGGTCTATCTGGTGACAACCGGAATTTACTTAGTGCTGTCGATTACCCTGCGCCAGTTGATGATGGCAGCAGGGCGGAAATGGCTGGGGGTACAGGCATGATGACCACCTTTACCGACTGGGACATTATTCGCAATTTGCTGCTCGCCGGGCGCTGGACGGTATTGCTGTCGCTGGTGGCGTTTGTCGGCGGAGCGGTGGTGACACTGCCGCTGTTACTGCTGCGCATGACGGGCGGTCGCACGGTAAAACACCTGATCCGCGGCTATATTGAGCTGTTCCAGGGCACGCCGCTGCTGATGCAGCTGTTCCTGGCCTTTTTTGGCGTGGCGTTGTTTGGTATCGACGTTTCACCCTGGACTGCGGCGTCGCTGGCGCTGACGTTCTACACCAGCGCCTTTTTGCTCGATATCTGGTTTGGCAGTATTTGTGCGCTGCCAAAAGGGCAGTGGGAAGCCTCGCGCTGCCTGGGATTAAGCTTTGGTCAGACCCTGTTTCGCGTGGTCGCCCCGCAGGCGTTACGCATTGCAATTGCCCCCACGGTGGGTTTTGCCGTGCAGGTGATTAAAGGCACAGCGCTGGCGTCGATTATCGGTTTTATCGAGCTGACCAAAGCCGGGACGATGCTGACCAACGTCACGTATCAGCCGTTTAAAGTCTTTGCGCTGGTGGCGCTGGGCTATTTCATTCTGTGTTACCCGCTGTCGCGCTACAGCCGTTATCTGGAGACTAAATTCAATGCCTCTCATCACCATTAATCAGGTGCAGAAGTTTTACGGCGATAACCACGTGCTCAAGGGTGTGGATCTGGATATTGACATGGGCCAGGTGATTTCGATTATCGGGCGCAGCGGGTCCGGCAAAAGTACGCTGCTGCGCTGCATCAACGGTCTGGAAGGGTATCAGGACGGCAGCATTAAGCTTGGTGGCATGACCATTACCGACCGGGATTCCCAGGCGCGTGAAATCAGCCGTTCGGTCGGGATGGTGTTCCAGAACTTCAACCTGTTCCCGCACATGACCGCACTGGAAAATGTGATGCTCGCGCCGCGCCGGGTGCTGAAGAAAAGCGCCGCCGAATGTCGGGCGCTGGCGCAGCAGATGCTGGAGAAAGTCGGATTAGGCGATCGGCTGGACTATTACCCGTCGAGCCTCTCCGGCGGCCAGCAGCAGCGCGTGGCCATTGCCCGCGCCCTGGCGATGACGCCAAAAGTTTTACTCTGTGACGAGATAACCTCGGCACTTGATCCGGAACTGGTGGGCGAAGTGCTCAGGGTGCTGGAGCAGCTGGCGGCAGAGGGGATGACGCTGATCCTCGTCACCCATGAAATGAATTTTGCCCGCGAAGTGGGCGACCGCGTGGTGTTTATGCATCAGGGGAAAGTGTGGGAGCAGGGCGACAGCAAAACACTGTTTGCTAACCCGCAGACCACTGAACTGAAACAGTTTATCTCCTCCGTGCGCGGCCTCAATTAACCTAAGGACACAAAGATGGACATCGCCCAATTTCCGCAAATCAATCCACCCCAGCGTCTGCTGATGGGGCCGGGGCCGATCAACGCCGATCCGCGCGTGCTGCGTGCCATGTCGAGCCAGCTGATTGGCCAGTACGATCCGGCCATGACCCACTACATGAATGAGGTGATGGCGCTTTATCGCGGAGTGTTCCGCACCGAAAACCGCTGGACGATGCTGGTGGATGGCACCTCCCGCGCGGGGATTGAAGCGATTCTGGTGTCGGCGATCCGTCCGGGGGACAAAGTGCTGGTGCCGGTGTTTGGCCGCTTTGGCCATCTGCTGTGTGAAATTGCCCGTCGTTGCCGCGCCGAAGTGCACACCATCGAGGTGCCGTGGGGGGAGGTGTTCACGCCGGATCAGGTTGAAGATGCCATCAAACGCGTACGCCCACGTCTGCTGCTGACCGTGCAGGGCGATACCTCAACCACCATGCTGCAACCGCTCGCGGAACTCGGTGCTATTTGCCGCCGTTACGACGTGCTGTTTTACACTGATGCCACCGCATCGCTTGGCGGTAACCCGCTGGAAACCGATGCCTGGGAGCTGGATGCGGTATCGGCAGGGATGCAGAAGTGTCTCGGTGGCCCGTCCGGTACATCGCCCATTACCCTGAGCGCACGGATGGAAGAGGCGATCCGCCGCCGTAAATGCGTGGAAGAGGGCATCCGTACCGATGCCCATCAGCACGGCGTGGATGAGATGGTCTACTCCAACTATTTCGATCTTGGCATGGTGATGGACTACTGGGGCCCGGAGCGCCTGAACCACCACACGGAAGCGACCACCGCGCTGTTCGGCGCGCGCGAATGCGCCCGGCTTATCCTCCAGGAAGGGCTGGATAACGGCATTGCCCGCCACAAACTGCACGGCGATGCACTGCTGAAAGGCATTCAGGCGATGGGGCTGGAAACCTTCGGCGACCTGAAACACAAGATGAACAACGTGCTGGGCGTGGTGATCCCGCAGGGCGTGAACGGCGATCAGGTGCGTAAGCTGATGCTGGAAGATTTCGGTATCGAAATTGGCACTTCGTTTGGCCCGCTGCACGGTAAGGTGTGGCGCATTGGCACTATGGGCTACAACGCCCGCAAAGACTGCGTGATGACGACCCTGAGCGCGCTGGAGTCGGTACTGAATTACCTGAAATTTATCACCACTCAGGGGGCGGCGATGCAGGCTGCGTGGGATCACTACCGCAGCGAGACGGCGCTATGAGTCAAGCGACACGCCAGCAGGCGGCAGACCGTGTGATGGCGCGCGCCGATGCGCTGGCCGCCGTCAGCGAAACCCCGGATGCCCTGACACGGGTGTATCTCTCCACGCAGCATTTACAGGCCAACCAGCTGGTCGGGCAGTGGATGAGCCAGGCGGGCATGACCGTCTGGCAGGACAGCGTGGGCAATATTTGCGGGCGCTATGAGGGCATACAGGAAGGCGCACCGGCGGTATTACTTGGCTCGCATCTGGATACCGTGCGCAACGCCGGGCGATACGACGGGATGCTCGGCGTGCTCACCGCCATTGAAGTGGTGGATAGCCTGCATCAGCAGGGACGGCACCTGGCGCAGGCCATTGAGATTGTCGGCTTTTGCGATGAAGAAGGCACCCGTTTCGGCATTACTCTGCTGGGCAGCCGTGGCCTGACGGGCACCTGGCCTGAGAGCTGGCTCGAAAAATGCGATGCCAGCGGTATCAGCGTGGCGCAGGCAATGGTGCAGGTGGGGCTTGATCCCGCCCGTGTAGCCCTTGCCGCCAGAAATCAAGACGATTTCAGCGCCTATCTGGAGCTGCATATTGAGCAGGGGCCGTGTCTGGAGCAGGCACAGCTGGCGCTGGGCGTGGTGGAAGCCATTAACGGCGCGCGCCGCCTGAACTGCCGCTTTACCGGTGAGGCAGGGCACGCCGGTACCGTACCCATGAGCCATCGTAAAGACGCTCTGGCCGCCGCCGCCGAATGGATGGTCATGACCGAAGGCACCACGCAGCGCCACGGCGGTAATCTGGTAGCGACGGTTGGGGAGTTGCGCTGCTTGCCCGGCGCGGTGAATGTGATCCCCGGTGAGGTCGCGCTGTCTCTGGATATTCGTGGCCCGCAGGATGCTCCGCTGGATATGCTGCTCAACGAATTACTGGCGCAGGCGCAATCAATCGCGACCCGTCGTGGGCTGGATTTCAGCGCCGAGGAGTTTTACCGCATCGCCGCTACGCCGTGCGATGCCCGTTTACAGGCGTTGCTGGGAGAGGCCGTTGAATCGGTCCAGGGGCGCACGCTGTCACTGCCCAGCGGTGCCGGGCATGACGCCATCGCCATGGCGGAGCGCTGGCCCGTGGGTATGTTGTTTGTACGCTGTAAAGGCGGTGTCAGCCATCATCCGGCGGAGTCGGTGATGGCTGAAGATGTCGCGCTGGCGTTTGAGGGGTTTAAGAGGGCGGTTGAGAGGCTGGCGGGTTAGGCCACCGAACGCACCGCATCTTCGATATCGGCACTGACGCGGACATCCTGTTCGTCAAAGACCATGCAGTGACGATCGTCGAAGGCCACATCAATCTTCTGCCACGGGGCGAACTTCACGTCTCCTGGCAGCAAGATTTTAACGTTGTCGTGGCCGTAGCACTGACCAAACAGGTAGGTGTTGTTCCCGAGGCGCTCCACCACTTCACAGTTAAATTCCAGCCCCGTACCCTGGCGAGTGTCGGTGGTCAAATGTTCCGGGCGAATGCCCAGCGTCACCTGGCTTCCTGGCGTCAGCGGGGTGGTGGTCAGGGCCAGCGTCAGCGATTTCTGCTGCGACAGCCGCACGGTCAGCTTGCCCGGTTGCCAGGCCTCTACCGTGGCGGGCAGGAAGTTCATCTTCGGTGAGCCAATAAACCCGGCCACAAACTTGTTAACCGGCTTGTAGTAGAGATCCATTGGCGCACCCATCTGCTCAACCTTGCCGTAGTTCATCACCACGATTTTATCGGCCAGGGTCATGGCTTCAATCTGATCGTGGGTGACATACACCATGGTGGTTTTGAGTTCCTGGTGCAGGCGGGCCAGATGCAGGCGCATCTCAACGCGCAGTTCAGCATCCAGGTTTGAGAGCGGTTCATCGAACATAAACACGCGCGGGTTGCGCACGATGGCCCGGCCGATCGCCACACGCTGCCGCTGGCCGCCGGAGAGCTGCTTCGGTTTACGGTCCAGCAAGTGGGAAAGTTGTAGCGTTTTAGCCACCATCTCCACCTGATGGCGGATCTGATCCTTCGGCACCTTATTCACTTTCAGCCCGTAGCCCATGTTTTCCGCTACCGTCATGTGCGGATAAAGCGCATAGGACTGGAACACCATCGCCACGCCGCGGTGCGACGGGGCGACATCATTCATCACTTCGTTACCAATTAATACTTCCCCGTCGCTGATCTCCTCCAGACCGGCAATCATACGCAGCATGGTCGATTTACCGCAGCCGGAAGGGCCAACAAAAACGGCGAACTCGCCGTCCTCAATGTCAAGATTCACGTTGTGCAAGGTAACGGTGTCGCCAAAGCGTTTGGTGACATTCCTCAATTGTATGTTCGACATCAGTGTTCCCCGAGTAAGTCGCCAGTTATGTTTTACGTATAACAATTATGTTTAACATGGCTGGACGGCGCAATTTGTCTGCACTGACTATAACTTCCAGTATTCACGCGCCCTATATAGATATTCCATTAATGTTATGACGATCACACAACTTACAGTTTTTTGTAGAGTTATCATGATGTGAAGGGTAGCGTATAACAAACCAAATGCATTTGACGTCATACGTACACCATCGGTTTTTACAGGTTGTCCGGCGAAGGTGAGTGATGTTTGAATGCGATAAAAACCATAAATTGTTATACCTTCACATGAGGTTGATAATGAAAAAGAACATACTCGCTGCTCTGATCCTCTCTACGCTCGCGGTGCAGGTCCACGCCACCACGCAGCTTAACGTCTGGGAAGACATCAAGAAGTCGTCCGGTATTAAAGATGCGGTCGCCGATTTTGAAAAACAGTACGACGTGAAGGTTAACGTTCAGGAAACACCTTACGCTCAGCAGCTGGAAAAGCTGCGTCTGGACGGCCCGGCAGGGATTGGCCCGGATGTGCTGGTCATCCCTAACGATCAGCTAGGCGGCGCCGTTGTGCAAGGGTTATTGACCCCCCTAAATCTGGAGGCTAAGCAGACCGAACAGTACACCCCGGCCTCCATCAACGCCTTCAAAATGGATAACGCCCTGTACGGTGTGCCAAAAGCGGTCGAAACGCTGGTGCTTATCTACAACAAGGATTTGATTGATAAACCGCTGAACTCGCTTCAGGACTGGTATGACTTTTCCAAACAGCAGCGCGCGAAAAACCAGTACGGGCTGCTCGCCAAATTTGACCAGATTTATTACAGCTGGGGAGCGATCTCCCCGATGGGCGGCTACATCTTTGGGCAAAACGACAAAGGCGGCTATAACGCCAGCGACGTGGGCCTGAACAAACCGGGCGCGGTAGAGGCCGTCACGTACCTGAAAAAATTCTATGCAGACGATGTCTTCCCGGCGGGGATCGTCGGCGATAACGGCCTGAATGCCATCGACTCCCTGTTTACCGAGAAAAAAGCGGCCGCCGTGATCAACGGCCCGTGGGCGTTCCAGCCGTATGAAGCGGCAGGGATCAACTACGGCGTGGCGCCGCTGCCAACGCTGCCGGACGGTAAGCCTATGAGTTCGTTCCTCGGGGTGAAAGGCTATGTCGTCTCGACCTGGAGCAAAGACAAAGCGCTGGCGCAGAAATTCATCGAATTTATCAATCAGCCTCAGTACGTGAAAACGCGCTACATCGCGACGCGTGAGATCCCACCGCTGACGGCGATGATTGACGATCCGGTTATCAAGAATGACGAGAAAGCCAGCGCCGTGGCGGTGCAGGCTGCGCGCGCCACCGCCATGCCGGGCATTCCTGAAATGGGCGAAGTCTGGGGGCCGGCCAACGCCGCGCTGGAGCTGAGCCTGACCGGTAAACAAGATCCAAAAGCCGCGCTGGATAGCGCAGAAAAACAGGTTCAGATGCAGATCGAAGCCATGCAGGCCAGCAACCAGTAATTTTCTGTTGTCGCAGAACGGGAGTACAGGCTCCCGTTCTTTTTGAAAGGAGTTGTCTGTGAGTATCATCCCGGAAAATTTTGCCAAACCGCGCGCTGCCGGGCGTCACGCCTGGACCGGCCTGCTGATGGCTGTCGTACCCGGCTTCGGTCAGTTCTATCATCGCCAGTGGCTGAAAGGGGTTATCTTCCTGGTGCTGCTTGCCAGCTTTATTGGCGTATTTGCTGATTTTCTGCGTGAAGGGCTGTGGGGGCTGGTGACGCTGGGCGAAGAAGTGCCGCGTGACAACTCCATCTTCCTGCTGGCCGAAGGGATCATCAGCGTCTTAATCGCCGCGTTTGGCGTGATGGTCTGGTATTTGTCGATGCGTGATGCGTGGGTTAACGGCCGTAAACGCGATGAAGGCCTGCCGCTTAACAGCGTGCGCAAACAGTACCAGATGTTGCTGAGCGACGGCTTCCCGTATCTGATGATCACCCCGGGTTTTATCCTGCTGGTGTTTGTGGTGGTTTTCCCCATTCTGTTCGGCTTTGCCATCGCCTTTACCAACTACAACCTCTACCACACGCCGCCGGCGAAGCTGGTGGACTGGGTTGGTTTTAAGAACTTTATCAATATTTTCACGCTCTCCATCTGGCGCTCGACCTTCTTTGACGTCCTCCAGTGGACGGTGGTCTGGACGTTGCTCGCAACCACGCTGCAATGCTCGGTGGGCGTGCTGCTGGCCATCCTGGTGAACCAGAAAGATCTGCGCTTTAAGCCGCTTATCCGCACCATCTTTATTCTGCCGTGGGCGGTGCCGGGCTTTGTCACCATTCTGGTATTTGCCGGGATGTTCAACGACTCCTTCGGGGTGATTAACAATGCGATTCTGGCCTTCTTTGGCATTGCGCCGAAAGCCTGGATGACCGACCCGTTCTGGACCAAAACGGCGCTGATTATGATGCAGACCTGGCTCGGTTTCCCGTTCGTGTTCGCCATGACCACCGGTGTGTTGCAGGCGATCCCTGAAGATCTGTATGAAGCGGCCACCATGGACGGCGCCAGCAGTGCGACCAAGCTGCGCACCATTACGCTGCCGCTGGTGCTGTACTCGATTGCGCCGATCCTTATCACGCAATACACCTTCAACTTCAATAACTTCAACATTATCTATCTGTTTAACAACGGCGGGCCGGCGGTTGTCGGGTCGAATGCGGGTGGGACCGACATTCTGGTGTCGTGGATCTACAAACTGACGATGTCCTCTTCGCAGTACGCGATAGCGGCGACCATCACCATCCTGCTGTCGATTTTCGTCGTCGGCCTGGCGCTGTGGCAGTTCCGCGCCACCAAATCTTTCAAAAACGACGACATGGCGTAAGGGACGTAACAATGGCTCAATCACCAAGTATTAAACGTGAGAAGTGGGTACGCCTCTCGCTCTCCTGGCTGGTTATCGTGCTGGTGTCGACGATCATCATTTATCCACTGGTGTGGACGGTTGGGGCGTCATTCAACGCGGGTAACAGCCTGCTCAGCTCGTCGATAATTCCGGAGAACTTCTCGGTCCAGCATTACGCCGACCTGTTCAACGGCCAGGTGAACTACATGACCTGGTACTGGAACTCGATGAAAATCAGTTTCCTGACCATGGTGCTGACCTTAATCAGCGTCAGTTTTACGGCCTATGCCTTCTCGCGCTTTCGCTTTAAGGGGCGCCAGAATGGCCTGATGCTGTTCCTGCTGTTACAGATGATCCCGCAGTTTTCGGCGCTGATTGCCATCTTCGTGCTGTCTCAGCTTCTGGGGTTAATCAACAGCCATCTGGCACTGGTGCTGATTTACGTCGGCGGCATGATCCCGATGAACACCTATCTGATGAAAGGCTATCTGGACGCCATTCCGAAAGATCTGGATGAATCCGCGCGCATGGACGGGGCCAGTAACTTCCGTATCTTCATCGAGATCATCATGCCGCTGTCCAAACCGATTGTGGCCGTGGTGGCGCTGTTTTCCTTTACCGGGCCGCTGGGGGATTTCATCCTCTCCAGCACCATTTTGCGCACCCCGGACAAATACACCTTACCTATCGGGCTTTATAACCTGGTGGCGCAAAAAATGGGTGCCAGTTACACCACCTATGCGGCAGGCGCGGTACTGATTGCTGTGCCGGTCGCGATCCTCTATCTGGCGTTGCAAAAATACTTCGTCTCTGGCCTGACCTCCGGGAGTACCAAAGGATAATCATGAAAAGACTCAAACCCGCCTTGCTTGCTGTTTGCCTCTCATGTGGCCTTGCCGCGAGTGCTTTTGCCGCGGATGCGGTGAAAACCCGTCCGTTTAACGCCATGCCTGCGGATTTTATTAAGGGCGCGGATATTTCGACCCTGCTGGAAGCAGAACAGCACGGCGCGAAGTTTTATAACCAGAGCGGTCAGCAGCAGGATGCGATAGCGATCCTCAAAGCGAACGGCGTGAACTATGTGCGCCTGCGCTTGTGGGTTGACCCTAAGGATGCCGAAGGCAATACCTACGGTGGCGGCAGCAACAATCTGGAAAACACGATTAAGCTTGCGAAGCGCGTGAAAGCTCAGGGCATGAAGCTGCTCCTTGATTTCCATTACAGCGATTTCTGGACCGATCCGGGTAAACAGTTCAAACCGAAAGCCTGGGAAAAGATGGATTACCCGCAGCTCAAAACGGCTATCCATGACTACACCCGCGACACCATTGCCCGCTTTAAGAAAGAGGGCGTGCTGCCGGACATGGTGCAGATCGGTAACGAAATCAACGGCGGAATGCTGTGGCCAGAAGGGAAAAGCTGGGGGCAGGGCGGCGGCGAGTTTGATCGCCTGGCCGGGCTACTCAACGCCGCCATTGGCGGGATGAAAGAGAACTTGACCGGCGGCGAGCAGGTGAAAATCATGCTGCATCTGGCGGAAGGCACCAAGAATGACACCTTCCGCTGGTGGTTTGATGAAATCACCAAACGCGACGTCCCGTTCGATATTATCGGCCTGTCGATGTACACCTACTGGAACGGCCCGCTTAGCGCGCTCAAAAGCAATATGGATGACATCAGCAAGCGCTATAACAAAGACGTGATCGTGGTGGAAGCGGCCTACGGCTATACGCTGGAAAATTGTGATAATGCCGAAAACAGCTTCCAGGCCAAAGAAGAGAAGGACGGCGGCTATCCGGGCACCGTTCAGGGCCAGTACGATTATATTCACGATTTAATGCAGTCCGTCATCGACGTACCTGACCATCGCGGTAAAGGTATTTTCTATTGGGAGCCGACCTGGATTGCCGTTCCCGGTACCACCTGGGCGACCAAAACCGGTATGAAATATATCCATGATGAATGGAAAGAGGGAAATGCCCGCGAGAATCAGGCGTTATTTGATTGCAAAGGAAAAGTGCTGCCGTCAATAACGGTATTTAAATAGTTTTTAATCTTCATTCAGGATGTTTTTATGATGAATAAATTTGCGCCTTTAAGTTCAAAGGTCGCTGCGTTATTGCATGGCGCCGACTATAACCCGGAGCAATGGGAGAATTATCCCGGTATTATTGAAAAAGATATCGCCATGATGAAGCAGGCGAAATGTAATGTCATGTCGGTCGGGATATTTAGCTGGGCGAAACTTGAACCCCGCGAAGGGGAATATGATTTCGCCTGGCTGGACACTATTATTGAAAAGCTTTATGCGGCGGGTATTCATATTTTCCTGGCGACGCCAACCGGCGCACGCCCGGCATGGATGTCGCAAAAATACCCGGAAGTGCTGCGCGTGGGGCGCAACCGCGTGCCTGCACTGCATGGCGGGCGTCATAACCACTGCATGACGTCTCCGGTGTATCGCGACAAGACGCTGAAAATCAACAGCCTGCTGGCGGAACGCTATTCGCAGCACCCGGCGGTGCTGGGCTGGCATATTTCGAATGAATACGGTGGGGAATGCCACTGTAACCTGTGTCAGGAACGTTTCCGCGACTGGCTGAAGGCGCGCTATAAAACCCTGGATGCCCTGAACCATGCGTGGTGGAGCACCTTCTGGAGCCATACCTACACCGACTGGTCACAGATTGAGTCACCGTCACCGCAGGGAGAGGTGTCGATCCACGGCCTGAACCTCGACTGGCGACGCTTTAATACGGCGCAGGTGACCGATTTCTGCCGCCATGAAGTGGCCCCGCTGAAAGCCGCGAATGCGGAACTGCCGGTGACGACCAACTTCATGGAGTATTTCTACGATTACGACTACTGGCAGCTGGCCGAAGCGATCGACTTTATCTCCTGGGACAGCTACCCGATGTGGCACAGGGAGAAAGACGAAACGCAGCTTGCCTGCTACACCGCCATGTATCACGACATGATGCGCAGCCTGAAGGGCGGCAAACCCTTTGTGTTGATGGAGTCCACGCCGAGCACCACCAACTGGCAGCCGACCAGCAAGCTGAAAAAACCGGGGATGCATATTCTCTCCTCGATGCAGGCGGTGGCCCACGGTGCGGATGCAGTGCAGTACTTCCAGTGGCGCAAGAGCCGTGGGTCGGTGGAGAAATTCCACGGGGCGATTATCGACCACGTGGGTCACCTGGATACCCGCGTCGGACGGGAAGTGACGCGCCTTGGCGAAATGCTTGAACGTTTGCCGGATGTCGTGGGCTGCCGCACTGAAGCCCGGGTGGCGATTATCTTCGACCAGCAAAACCGCTGGGCGCTGGACGATGCCGAAGGGCCGCGGAACAAGGGAATGGAGTACGAGAAAACCGTTAACGAGCACTATCGCCCATTCTGGGAGCAGGGTATCGCGGTGGATATCATTGACGCTGACGGCGATCTCAGCCCGTACGCGCTGGTCATCGCGCCAATGCTTTATATGGTGCGTGAAGGCTTTGCCGAACGTGCAGAGGCCTTTGTCGCTGCGGGCGGGCATCTGGTGACGACCTACTGGAGCGGAGTGGTGAATGAAACGGATCTTTGCCATCTGGGCGGTTTCCCGGGGCCACTGCGTAAGCTGGTAGGGATCTGGGCTGAGGAGATTGATTGTCTGGATGACGGCGAACGTAACCTGGTCCAGGGGCTGGCGGGTAATGCGGCAGGGTTGCAGGGGCCGTATCAGGTTCGTCATCTGTGCGAGCTGATCCACGCTGAGTCCGCGCAGGTGCTGGCGACCTACCGTGATGATTTTTACGCTGGTCGGCCTGCCGTCACGGTGAACCGCTTTGGTAAAGGTAAAGCGTGGCACGTGGCATCGCGCAACGATTTGCCGTTCCAGCGTGATTTCTTCGCCGCCATTATCAACGAGCTGGCGTTGCCACGGGCCATCGACGGCGACTTCCCGCCGGGTGTGGTCGCAACAGCGCGCACGGACGGTGAAACCACCTGGGCGTTTGTGCAGAACTTTACCGCCCAGCAGCAGCTTATTACGTTGCCGCAAGGGTATACCGACTGCATGACAGACGCCGTTGCTACGGGCGATACTGTGCTGCTGGCGTGGGACTGCCGGGTGCTGAAGCGTAAAGCGTAGTTGATTTTCTCCCTCTCCCTGTGGGAGAGGGATCCCCAATAATGTTTGTCTTTATTCAGCGATGACATTACGCCATTGAAATAAAAGACTACTAGCGGCTCCATGGTCCGGCTGAAAATCGCTGAAGCGTTTCCTGTAGGCCGGGGCGAGGCG
>NZ_LXES01000039.1 GCF_001654845.1 Enterobacter soli ATCC BAA-2102
GTGGGAAAGGGTTGGGGTGAGGGCATCAGACCGCACCCTCTGGGTGACATAATGTGAATGTGCCTGCTCCTCGAGCAGGCATTTTTTTATCTGTATAAAAGCGAGGTATATTATGGACAGTCAAATTACTCAGCGTTTAATTCCTGCATTTGGTGGCGACGATAATATCGAGCACGTCGAAGCCTGTATTACCCGTCTGCGTGTGACGGTAAAAGATTTAAATAAGGTTAATTCAAAGGCGTTACAGGAGGAGGGGGCGCTTGGCGTGATTATTATCGGTCAGCAGGTTCATGCGATATTTGGCCGGCAGTCTGATACCTTGCGTCAGTTATTAGATAAGCACTTTAATCATTAAATATAAAAAAGGGATAGCCAAAATAATGGCTATCCCGAAACAGGAGAATAGACTGCCAGTTGTTGGAGATACAATAACGATTAACGCATTTTAAAAATTAATTACCACCAGGCTTCGACCTGCACGCCAAAGTTCCAGGTATTATTTGCGGTACCATCTTCGAAGGATTGCCCTTTTTCAGAATCATTCAGGTAAGAAGCAAACACGCGCAGCTCAGGACGTGACATAAAGTCGGGGCCATCGGCCAGACCCAGAGCAATGGTGTACTTCTCGCCGCTCTGCTTGTATTTCGAGCCGTCGGTATAGGTATCTTCCTGGTAGAAGCCACCCACTTCGCCAATCAGACGGACATATTCCGTAAACTGATACTGGGCGCGGCCGACCAGCGAAACAAGGCGTGATTTGTCGGTGTACTGCGTGGTGTCATCCGCCGAGCCCCAGGTTAACACGTGGTTAAACGAGAATTTGTCGGTAATCGGAATCAAGCCGGTATTGATCACGCGGTAGCCTGTCGCATCGTTGACGTAGTTCCACATGTCATACCAGCCGCCACCCTGTGACACCATGTTCTGCGCCAGACCTTTGTTAGCGTACTGCAACACCAGCTTGTTATAGCCACCAAACATATCCTGGCTGATCTCGCCGGTGACCATCACGCCGTTATCGGCCTCATAAAGCCCACCATACTCCTTCTGCTTGTTGGTAGGGTTTGGCATGGCGTAATCAATACCCACTTCTGTCCATGCCCCTGCCCACGGTTTCCAGCCCGCATAGCGAAGGTCGATATAGTTGATGTTCACGTCGTTATCACCGTCCACACGGTAATCCACGTCGTTAGCATCGCCACGGATCCAGGCTACAGAGACAGCGCCCGGGCCGAGGGTATAGTTCTCAATACCCGCACCGGAGCCGGAGATGTTCCAGTATTTGGTATCAATGATGTGCAGGTCATGGCGCTGGTAGTAGCGCTTACCGCCCCAAATCACCGCATTCGGATCGCCCGGGATCAGGCCTTTGATTTGCAGGTTCAACTGGCGCAGACCGAACTGGGCATCATCACCAAAGGTGGTTTCGTTATCGTTTGAACCGTCAGAGACCATGCTCACCATGCTGTCGAGGTAGAAGCTGACGTCGTTCTTTTTGTACACCTCAGAACCCAGCTCCAGCTCGCCGTAGGTATCGGCTTCGTTACCCAGACGGCCAATTTTATTTTTTTGCCACTCCTCCATCCCACCATCCCGTGAGACGCCCACACCGGAGCGAAGATATCCATGAAAATCAATTGGTACAGAAGACGCTGCAAACAGCGAAGGAGACGCTAACGCGGCAGCCAACGCAACGGATACAGATCGGATCGTCGTGTTCATTGTTACCCTCTTATTGTTTTGTAATACGTTCACAAATCCGCAGTCATAAAATGCCTAAACCTGTTATCTGGCAATTACACGATCGTGAATGTGTGATTAAGTGCAAATAAAATAGACAATTTTGTTACGATTAATGAGATGTGCCATGAAATGTGGCATTGTGAGCGTCATACTTTTTGATGGTGTTGGGCGCATGAAAAGTTAGCAGGGTGCGTTTTTTTACATCGCCCCTGTTACAATCAGCGCATAACAACATAAGGAACCGGACCATGAAGTCGAAAAGCGCGACGTTAGAGGATGTGGCACGCCATGCGGGCGTCTCCTATCAGACCGTGTCCAGGGTACTGAATAAATCTGCCAATGTATCCGAAGCCACGCGTCACAAGGTGGAGAAATCCATAGAGTTATTGCGGTATGTTCCAAACCGACTGGCCCAGCAGCTGGTGGGCAAGCAGACCCAGACGGTCGGGCTGGTAACCATTTCGCTGGCCTTACACGCCCCTTCACAGGTGGCGGCAGCGGTCAAACGCTACGCCAATATGGAAGGATACCAGGTGCTGATCTCAATGATTGATGAGAACGTCAACCATAGCATCCAGGATTCCATTAACGAGCTGAAGTCTCAGCGGGTCAGCAAAGTGATTGTCAACGTCCCGCTGGAAGCCGAACAGGCGCAGAAAATCGCGATAGACAACGACGATATTGTCTGCCTGTTTCTCGATGTTGACCCGTACAGTTCCGTGTTTAACGTTTCGTTTAACCCGGCAGATGGCACGCGCGCCAGCGTCAAATATCTCTACGAACTCGGCCATCGGGAGATTGCCCTGCTGGCCGGGCCGGAGTCTTCTGTGTCGGCACAGCTGAGGCTGAAGAGCTGGATCGAAACGCTGAAAGGCTATGGTCTGGAGCCGGCAACGGTCATTCGCGGTAACTGGGATGCACAAAGCGGCTATTCCGGTGCCCTGCAAATGCTGCGCGAAACGGCACAATTTTCTGCCGTGCTGGTCGCCAACGACCAGATGGCGCTTGGCGTACTGAGCGCTTTCCATCAGCAGCAAATTTCCATCCCGACGGAGAAGTCGGTGATTGGTTACGATGGCACCTACGAAAGCTCGTTCTTCTACCCGGCGTTAACCACGGTATCGCTCGATCTGGATTTGCAGGGTAAAGAGGCCGTGCGCCGCATTCTGGATAGCGGCGACGACAATGCGCTGCGCATGTCGTCGATTTTGCCTGCCCGGCTGGTGGTGCGCCAGTCTACCGGGGCGAAAGGGGAGAAGGGGAAAAACCTGCAAGCGTTGGCTCAGCAGCTGCGCGAGATCGCACATCAGCTGGGTGATATGTAACGGCGTGGGCACCTCTGGCAAAGGTGCCCTTAGTATTACTCCAGCCCCAGCGTATACTGGGCAATCTTGAAGTAGATGATCAGCCCGGTACCGTCAATAAGTGTGGCGATAAACGGGGCGGACACCACGGCAGGATCGATGCCGCAGCGCTTGAGTACCATTGGGATCACGGACGAGACAATGGCGCTCCACAGCGTAATGCAGACCAGCGTCAGGCTGACGATAAGGGTAATTTCCATCCCGATGCCCATCATCCAGGCGCGAACGCAGCCCGCCAGCCCCAGAGTGACGGCAATCATTAACGAGGTGCTCATCTCTTTTCGCAGCACCCGCCCGACGTCGCGTAAATGCACTTCGCCCAGCGCCATCGCACGCACCAGCGTGGAGGTGATCTGCGTGCCGCTGTTGCCGCCGGTACCAATCAGCAGAGGAATAAAGAATGCCAGGGCGATGGCGGATTCCAGCGCCTCTTCAAAATGCTGGATAACCGAGCTGGTATAGGCTTCGGCGATAAACAACAGCAGCAGCCAGACGGCGCGTTTTTTCCACAGGCTAAATGGACTGGTTTCCAGATAGGGTTTCTCCAGCGGCAACGTGGCACCCTGGCGCTGGGCATCTTCGGTAACGTCATCTTCCAGCAGATGCGCGATTTCACGCTCGGTGAGGCACCCGACCAGTTTGCCGTGCGTGACCACCGGAACCACATCCGCCCCGCCGTGAGCCAGCAATCCGGCAACGTCTGAACGTTCATCTTCCGGTTTCAACTGAATAAACTCCGAAATCATCAGCGCCCGGACCGGCTGCACCGTATTGGCGGTTTGTAATAATTGACGCACGGCAATCATGCCCGCCAGACGCCCCTGATCTTCGATAAAAACATGTGACGGAATATCATCATCTTTTAATTTTTCGAAAAACTGTTCACGTGCCAGCGCCACGCATAATGAAATATCGAGAACGATAAAATCGGTATTCATATATTGCGCGACCGCGCTTTCATTGAATGCCAGATTATTGTTGTGAATGGAGTAAGACATAGTAAATTCCCTTTGAAGAATAAAATCTCTCAGGGGCGAGCAAGACAGGGCATGTCGAAGAGGAGATCCCCACGTCCTGGGTTCAGCACTGTACACCGTATCCCGCAAGGGAAGTTATACTGACAAAGCCTTGATTCGACAGTGCCTGTTTTACCCTGTGCCGGTTCTCTCGAACCCACCAGAGCGATAACGTGTATTTGTACAGGAGCCTCGCCATAACGAGATCGTTGTAAACGAGAGGGATAATACGCCAATTTTAATATCGTGCTTTGAAATTTAAATCGCGTTTAATGATTATTTAAAAGAATAGATTTATCGCGATGGTTGATAAACGGTTTAATAACGCCTCCGAAGAGGCGTGTATTTATTTTACCAGTTATCCAGTACGCGCTGGCGGATCTCTTCCGGGTAGCCTTGCGCAAAAGAAGCATGAAGATGGCGTTTGCTTTGCAGCGTATCAAACACCACTTTCGCCCCAAGACCTGCCACATACTCCGCCTCGTCATAACACTGCGGCAAACGGATCACGCGTTGATTGTCAAACACCACGCGGCGGCCGACCGGGTGTACGCGAGTTGAGAGCACCCACACCACTTCACGCAGGTTCGTCGGGTCGAAATCGTCATCCACAACGTACACTTTCGGGATAAAGACCATCGCGTCGGTTTTAAACAGCACCTCGCCAATACGCTGGCTAAGCTCTTCGCTGGAGACGCCCGGCAGCAGTTCACGCCAGTTCTGCGGGACAACCACCAGCAGCCAGTGCACGGTAGAATCTTCCGGGATCCAGGCGGTGGCGACCGGCAGGTTCGCCTCACGCAGGTAGGTTAACGCATCCGCTGCCAGCCCCATCGCCCACAGCGTATGGGATTCGTCGGTCGGGCGTCCGGTTACCGACATCGGCCAGATAGGATCATCGCGATGGGTGATGGTTTCTACATGAAAAGTGGGCTGCGCCGAAGAGCCTTCTCCGAGATATCCGCCGTATTCACCGTATGGCCCTTCTTGGCAGTCGCGGGTGAGGGAAACATGCCCTTCGATAACAATTTCAGCGGTGGCAGGCACATCCAGGCTGATACTCACAGCCCGAACCACCGGAACAGGCGCACCTGCCAGCGTGCCGATATAGTCGGCTTCATCGGCATGGGCGGGGATCGGGATACCGGAAACACACGAGATGGCCGGAGCCGGGCCCTGTACCAGGGCGTAAGGCATAGGCTCGCCAATCTTAACCCACTCGGCCCAGATCTGGCCGATGTGCTGGCTTGGGACAATCAGCCCGACCATGCGTTTACCGTCAACCTTCATCACCCGGGCAATGGACCAGTTCACCCATTTTCCGTCCGGGGTTTTCACAATCAGCGTGCCCCAGGTGTTGGCGTAACGGCCGCCGTCTTTATCATGGGCAAACGGGATCGGGAAACGGTCCAGCGTGGCGTCGTCGCCGCGCAAAATATTCTGCTGACAAGGGGCTGAGGTCGATTCAACCCGCACGGGGGGAATACCCGGTTGCAGGCGTGCCGCCGATAGCGCTTCGACAATGGCCGGGCCGCTGGATTCCGGTGCCAGCCCCAGGGACATTGCCACGCGGGCGTAAGGCATATCCGCACGCGAAGAGAGCCCGGCGGGGGCGCCAAACAGACGAAAACCGGGTTCTGTGCCAGCCACCTTATGAAACAGCGGAGCCGGAGACTGGATTTCGTAGCTGCGACGGGTGATGGCACTGGGTTCAAAATCACCGTCAACTTCACGCGTGACGTGCATGATGTCACCCATGTCATCCAGCGCATCGATATAACTTCTTAAATCATCATAATATTTCATGCGGCGCTCCTCAGGCCGTAGTGGAAGACGGTTGGGGCTGGCCCCAGCGTTGAGTTAACTCGTTATCGAGGCCAAACTGATCCAGAATGCGGGAGACGCAGTGGTTGATAATGTCATCAGTGGTGGCAGGTTTGTTATAGAAGGCGGGCATGGGCGGCAGCATCATGGCGCCGGCGCGGGTCAGGGCGAGCATGTTCTCAAGGTGGATGGCATTCAGCGGCGATTCACGCGGCACCAGCACCAGCTTGCGTTGCTCTTTCAGCGTGACGTCGGCAGCGCGGGCAATCAGCCCGTCGCCATAACCGCAACGAATAGCCGCTAACGTTTTCATGCTACAGGGCACAATCACCATGCCATCGACGCGAAAAGAGCCGCTGGAAATAGCCGCCGCTTGATCGTGTTCACTGTAAGTCTTCGAGGCGAGAGCGATAACGTCCTGTACACTGTAGGGCGTTTCCAGTTGAATCGTTGCCCGCGCCCACTTAGAGATAACCAGATGCGTTTCAACGCCCAGGTCTTTGAGCGCGGTCAGCACGCGAACACCAATTGCAGCGCCGGTAGCGCCAGTCATGCCTACAACAAGCTTCATGCGGGTTCCTTTATATTGAACCTTTGGGTTATAGTTTGAGTTCAAACTGTTTGTGCTCGAACTATAGTTTTATCGTTTTCAGGAGTCAAGACAGCCGATGTCAGAAAATCGCGATCTCATTGTTGCCGCGCCGCTATGGCCTCACGGAGACAATTCGTTAATGCATCTGATGCGTCGGGCAGGGCAGCACTCAACCCTGTGCTGGACGCAGTGCGTGGATACCGGGCTGTCTGCGGTGCAGTACGCCATACTGGTAGTACTGGCCGAAGAAACCACCTGCGATCAGCAAACCCTGGGTAACCGTGCCGGGTTTGATAAGGCCACGGGAACCTACGTTATCGATCGCATGACCAAAAGCGGGTTGCTGACGGTGCAGACCGACCCCGCGAACCGTCGTCGCAAACTGGTGACGATGACCGTTGAAGGCGAAGCCATGCTGGCGCAGATGGTGGAGCAGGCGAAAAGCGCTGAAAAGATGATTACTGCTGGTCTGAATGTGCAGGATATTGCTGACCTGAAACGCCTGCTGAGCAAGCTGGGCGGATTGCAGGAGCCTGATGACAATGCCGTTAACGAATGCTGAACCTAAACCCGATTTGACCATCGGCTTTTTGCTGATGCGCCAGTTCACCCTGGCCTCGGTGGCCGGGCTGGTGGAGTCGTTGCGTTTTGCCGCCGATGAGTCTTTCTCCAGCCGACAAATTTTTTGTCGCTGGGAGTGGATGACCTGTGATAACCAGCCGGTGACGGCCAGCTGCGGCCTGCCGGTTTCGCCCACCGCAACGCTTGATTTCAGCAAAGCCTGGGACTACTTCGTGATCGCGGGCGGTCTGCTGGAAGAGACGCGCAATCCCCCAGAGTGGCTGTTACAGGCGCTGCGTGATTTACATTCGCGCAATATCCCCATCATTACGCTGTGCAGCGGCGCCTTTGTGGCAGGCAACGCCGGGCTGCTGGACGGACGCCACTGCGCAATCCACTTCACCACCCGCGATGAATTCCGGGTGCGCTTTCCAAAAGCCATTCCGGTAATCGATAAAACCTACATCAAAGACGGCGGCATTATCTCCTGCCCGGGTGGTACCGCTATCGATCTGGCGGCGGATCTTATCCGCCAGCACTGCGGGCTGGTGCGCTCGCAGAAGGTGCTGAAATACCTGCTGGTGGATGACGCTTCCCGGCCTGTGGGAAAGGCAAAACACAACGTCCCGCTGAATGCGCCAGACGTCTATGAAAATGAGCTGGTCAGTAAGGTGATTGCCTTTATGCAGCACCATCTGGATTCGCCGATCCCACTCGGTGATGTGGCGGATTTTGCCGGTGTAACGTTTCGCCAGCTGAACCTGATTTTTACCAAATGCACGGGCCACTCGGCGGCGGTCTACTGGCGAAGCATGAGGCTGGAGCAGGCGCGTAAGTTGATGGCGGATTCGAGCAACAGCATTGATGCCATCGCCGCTGCGACGGGGTTTTCCGATGCCTCGCATCTGATTTCGTGGTTCCGCAAGCAGTACGGCGAAACGCCCAGTTCGTTCAGAAAACGAAGAAGGGAAGTGGAGAAGCTCGTGAAGGAATAACAAAGGGCCGCAACGTGCGGCCCTTTTGGATCATTGAATATGGCGTTTTGGCATCACAACCTGTCGCATGGAAATCGGGTTGCGCGGACGCTCATCATCCAGCGAGGAGGCATCTTCCAGGCTCCGCGCGGCGGTTTCTGGCGCCAGGAACCACGACACCAGCAGGCCAAAGAAGGTGATCGCGGCAGCGATGTACATTGTGGGTCCAATCCCAATGCTTTGCAGAGAAACGGGCACCAGCCAGGTCCCAACGGCCGCACCAATGCGTGACAGCGAGGTTCCCACTCCCACGGCCCCGGCGCGGATCTCGGTCGGGAAGATTTCGTTCGGGTAGACCAGTTGCAGCACCTGCGCCCCGCCGATAAACAGCGCATACAGACCAAACATCAACAGGATCACCGCTGAAGGGCCATCGCGAAGGAAGCCGAGCAACAGCAGGGCCAGCCCTGACCACAGGAAGCTGTGCAGCAGGAGTTTACGACGACCAAGGGTGTTCACCAGACGCGTCGCAATAACGCAGCCCACCACAAACAGCAGGGTAATGGCCACCGAGCCGTAAGATGCCCAGCCGCCGCTCAGGTGCAGGGCTTCCAGCACTTTTGGCGCAAAGGCATAGACGGCGAACACCGGGATCACGGAACAGGTCCAGAAGACGGTAACAAAAGCCATGCGCTTGCCGTAGCCCGAGTGAAGCAAACTGGCGAAGGAGAGGTTTTTGCTTTCTGCCTGAGCGGGCAGGTTATCCAGACCAAATTCAGGGCCATATACGCGGCGGATGATCGCTTCGGCCTCAGCGTGACGTCCTTTGCTCATCAGCCAGCGTGGGGATTCCGGCGTGCCGAGACGGACCAGGAACAGCAGAGCGCCAATCACGGCAGTACTGGCAAGCGTCAGGCGCCAGGCATCGGGGCCGCCGAAGTGCAGAATGGCTTCACCGGTCAGATAGGCCACCGCCGCACCGGCAAACCACAGGATAGTGAGGGTTGCCAGGCAAGGGCCACGGTTTTTCTTCGGCAGAAACTCCACCAGGAAAGCAGTCGCGACCGGGTATTCAATCCCGACGGCAACCCCGTTCATAAAGCGCAGGGCAAACAGCATTTCACCGCTTTGCACCCAGTATTGCGCAAGGGAGCAGACAACGAACAGCGTTGGGCCGACGAAGTAGAGCACGCGACGGCCAAGGCGGTCGGTCAGGGCGCCGCCGATAAAGCCGCCAAAGAAGATGCCGATCAGCGCCGACGCGGCAATCAGCCCTTCCCAGAAGGCGCTGAGACCAAGGGCAGGGGAGACTTTCATCATGGCGATACCGATGATGCTCAGTACATAGCCGTCAACAAAAGAACCCCCGCCAGAGCGTACGGTCAACAACCGGTGGAAGCGGTTAAGTGGAACGTCTTCTACAGAAATGGTATTTGACATGGTAACTCCTGTCTTTCCCCGACGTCGTTGAATTAACAGTATTGGGCATCGCAGTAATAAACCTTATTAGCGATGGAGGTTTATTACAGGCGCACAACGCCAGTGCCGTTATTCAACGATCACGGAATAAATGTAGGTCAGGTAAGATCGTTAAAACGTTATCCAGAGCAGATAAAGCGATCTCAATAAATCAATAACTCGTCGTTTCTGTTATGCAGAGTGTTTCATGGCAAATACTCCTCCGGTGCAGGATGGTCGGATAAGATGTTTTTTATTATTAGGGTCTTACTTACTTTCTTTTTAATACGGGCCGTTATGAGGCCTCGCGATGTATCTTTTTTCGTTCAACGCTGCGGGTAGACCACCAGCAGATAAGCGATCCCAGGCTAACCATTGCGGTGCCCTGCCAGAACGACAGCGCCAGGTGTGAATTCAGCATAAAGGCCGCCAGGACTGCCGAAACAATCGGAATAAAGTAGGATGCCGCCGCCAGCACCGTGACATTGCCGTGCAGTATTCCCACGTTCCAGGCCGCATAGCCAAAGCCCATGGCGATGGCCGCCAGCAGCAGGCTGATCCACGAATGCCACGACAGCACAAACTCAGGCTGCGGTGATATCAGGTATTTCGTCCATAATGTCAGCGCCGTTAAAATAAAGAATAAGGTGATGCCATTATTTCCTTTGGCGATAAATTTCGTTACCACACAATATATTGCCCAGATAATTGCGCCGCTGAAGGCCAGGCCATAACTGAGCGGGTTTTCCATCACGTTATGGGTCATCTCGCTAAAAGAGAAACCTTGATCGCCACCTAATACCCGGCATATTCCGGCTACGGCTAAAATAACGCCGGGAATAATCAGCGGGCTGGTTTTCTGACGATTAACAATGACCGCCAGTAAAATTGTCATACTCGGCCAGAGGTAATTCACCATGCCGACCTCAATCGCCTGGCGGCCCGTATGGGTAAATCCCAGCGACAGCGACAGACAGAGTTCGTAGCAGACGAACAGAATGCTGCCCACAATCAGGTAGCTGCGCGGAAACTGCCGCAGATTGGGAAAACCGACCGTAAACAGCAGCAGCACTGCACTACAGGAGTAGATCAGCGCTGCACCTCCTATCGGGCCAAAACCTTCGCTCACGCTTTTAATCAGGCCGACAATGGCGCTCCAGAGCAGGATGGCTATCAGTCCAATGAGTGTCGCTTTCTTCTGGGGCATACCCGATACCTCTGTTTACATTTTGGTCACAACCAGCGCGGCTGGCTGTTAAATTCTGGTTAAATCTTGCCTTAAAACTATGCTTCCGTGTTGACGCTGTAAATACGTCTCCAGGGGCAATAATTCCGGAATGTGATCGTTATCTGAAATCATGTAGAAAATTACTACCTAAAAAAATAACTTATAACTACATGAATAATAATAATTAAATTTTAACTATGTGTAGAAATTTACTATTCTGACGTATTTACTTTGTATTTTTCATGTATACAAAAAATATTCATCCATTGACCTCTTTCACGCCTGTGTGCAAATTTTTAACAAACGCAGTCTGATGGGCTGCTGAGCAGACTGTCATGGTCGTGAATTCCCCCTGGAGGTTATCGTGTTGAAATTTGAAGGTATCTACACCCCTGCAATTACCCCTTACGCAGCCGATGGCAGCATTGATTTCGCCCGCTTTGCAGATGTGCTGGAGTCCCTGATTGAAGGCCGCGTGCACGGCATCATCATTGGCGGCTCAACCGGCGAATACTATGCCCAGAGCGCGCAAGAGCGTAAGGCGCTGGCGGAACATGCCCGCCAGGTGATTGGCAACCGTCTGCCGCTGATTGTCGGTACCGGTGCCATCCGGACTGAAGACGCGGTGGACTACGCGAAGCACGCCCGTGAAATCAAAGCCGATGCGATTCTGGTCACCTCGCCGCCTTATGCGCTGCCAACTGAGCTGGAAAACGCCCATCACGCACTGACGGTGGATAAAGCGGCACAGCTGCCGATCATGCTCTACAACTACCCGGGCCGTATGGGCATCACCATGGGGGATACTTACTTCCGCGAAGTGAGCCGCTCGTCCAACGTGGTGGCAATTAAAGAAAGCTCGGGTGATTTCAACAACCTGCATCTGCTGGCCTGCAAATTCCCGAATATTGCGCTTTCATGCGGATGGGACGATCAGGCGCTGGAATTTTTCGCCTGGGGCGCGAGCAGCTGGGTATGTGCCGGCTCCAACTTTATTCCACGTGAACATGTGGCGCTGTATGAAGCCTGCGTCGTGGAAAAAGACTTCGCGAAAGGGCGCAAGATCATGGCTGCCATGATGCCGCTGATGAACTTCCTTGATGGCGGCAAGTTTGTGCAGTCCATTCGTTACGGCTGCGAGCTGAACGGTCTGACCTCGGGTCAGGTACGTGCGCCGCTGCAAAGCCTGGATGAAGAAGAGAAAGCACAGCTGAAAGCCGTGATTGCCGATGTGAAACGCAACGTGGCTGCGGTTACGGCAGCGTAAGGGGGCAGGATGAAACAGCTTCAGACACTCAATGATGTCACGCGCCTCGCCCATGAACTTCAGCTGGCGGACAAGGCGTTTATCAACGGTGGTTTTGTTCCGGCCCACTCCGGGAAAACCCTGGTCACGCGCAATCCGGCAACCGGCGAGGTTATCGGCAACATCGCCGCCTGTGATGTCACCGATGTTAACGCCGCCGTGAGTGCGGCTCGCGCAGCCTTTGAGGCCGGAAGCTGGAGCAAACGGTCGCCGGGTGAACGCAAGGCAGTGCTGCTAAAACTGGCGGCAATGATGGAGCAGGAGCTTGAGCCGCTGGCGGTGCTGGAAAGCCTCGACAGCGGTAAGCCGGTCAGCGAGTGTCTGGCGGTGGACGTGCCTGAAACCATTCATGTGCTGAAGTGGCACGCGGAAGCCATCGATAAGATTTACGATCACACCGCACCGACAGGCAACGCGCTGGCGCTGGTGGTGCGTGAGCCGATTGGGGTGGTGGGCTGCGTCCTGCCGTGGAACTTCCCGCTGCTGATGCTGGCCTGGAAAATTGGCCCGGCCCTGGCGGCGGGCTGTTCGGTGGTGGTGAAACCGGCGGAACAGACCTCGCTGACGTCCCTTCGCGTGGCGGAACTGGCGTTTGAAGCGGGCGTCCCGGCCGGTGTGCTGAACATCGTCACCGGCACGGGCAAAGAGGTAGGCGAGCCGATTGGCCTGCATCCCGATATCGACATGGTGAGCTTTACCGGCTCCACGGCAACCGGGCGTCGTTTCCTGCATTATGCAGCGGAATCTAACCTCAAGAAGGTGGTGCTGGAGTGCGGCGGCAAAAATCCGGCGCTGGTGTTTAACGATGCTGACGATATCGCCGCAGTGGCCGGACACGTGCTAAACGGTGCGTTCTGGAACATGGGCGAAAACTGCTCGGCCACCTCGCGCCTGCTGGTGCAGGAAGAGGTGAAAGAAGCATTACTGGCAGAGATGGCGAAGCAGATAAGTGGCTGGACGATGGGCAACCCGCTCGATCCGAACAACCGTCTGGGGACGATGATCTCGCCTGACCACTTCAGCAAGGTAAGCAGTTACCTCGACACCGCGCGTCAGGAAGGTCTGCGCGTGCTGCACGGTGGCAACACGGAGCAGGGGGCTTACGTCCAGCCGACCATTATCGACGGCGTAACGCCGGAAAGTGCGCTGTTCCGGGAAGAGATCTTCGGCCCGGTGCTCTGTGTCACCACCTTTAAAACGGAAGCCGAAGCCATTGCGCTGGCCAATGACACCCCGTACGGGCTGGCGGCGTCGGTGTATACCGGTGCGCTTAATCGCGCCATCCGCGTATCCCGTGCGATCCGCGCCGGAACGGTGACCGTAAACTGCTTCGGCGAAGGGGATGCCACCACACCGTTTGGCGGCTATAAGCAGTCGGGGTTTGGTGGACGTGATAAGTCGGTCTTCGCGCTCGATCAGTACACCGAACTGAAGACCATCTGGATTGACGTCTCTGAAAGCGACGCCTGAAGCCGTGTTTAACGGTCTGGAAGACAGAGTGCATTTCTATTTCTGTCTTCTGGTGGCGGTGGGGCTGTCCAGAAAACAGGGACGCATCACCTCTAACCGGCAAAAAAATGCCTTTATTATGAAGTGGCTAAAAAATGCCGGGCAGATTGCCGCTTTTCGCCAGCGCGCCAGCAGTGAAATAGTCTGGCTGCGCGGCGAGATTTTACGCCATCCGCCTGACCGGGATCTGGAGCCGGTTCTGATGTTGATCTACCGGACTGCCAGTGAAATGCGCAGAACGTGATCGCCGCTGTTGATAATTTTTGCTGTAGCGCATTTTTATAGGTAGGTTAAGCAGGATCAGAGGTCGATTTTCAGGAGGCGGTAATGAGAACGGGGAAGGCAGCGCTGTATGAGGATCTCAAGCGTCATATCTTAACCATGGAGCTGGATCCGGATGAGTTGCTGGATGAAGCCAGCCTGACTGCGCAGTACGGCCTGTCGCGCACACCGGTACGCGAAGTATTTCAGCGCCTGGCGGGGGAAGGGTATCTCGAAATCGTGGAAAAGCGCGGCGTACGCGTGATCCCGATGAGCCACGCCACACTGCGTAATTTCTTCCTGGTGGCACCGATGATCTACGCGGCTACGGGCCGTCTTGCGGTGCAGCATTACAAACCGGCGCAATTAAAAGCGCTGAAAGAAACGCAGAAACGCTTTCGAAAAGCGGTGCAGAGCCATGATGCTGAAGCGCTGGCGCTGGAAAACAACCGTTTTCACGAGATCATGGGCGAGATGGCGGCTAACCCCTATCTGCAACCCAGTCTTGGACGCTTGCTGATTGACCATTGCCGCATTGGCCACACTTTCTTCCGCCCGCAAAATGATGATATGGAGCGACGTTTACAGCTGGCGGCCGATCATCACGATGCATTTATCGCCGCCCTGGAAGCGCGCGACGAGCAGGCGGTGGTGGATCTGGTGTTTGAGCACTGGGAGTTGTCCCGGGAAAATATGGAGATCTTTATTGCGCCGCAGGGGCTTAAAGCGGATGAACGCGTCCAGTCACCTGAATAACCCTACCTGACGACACGCCTGCTGGCGTTCGCTGGCGGGTTTATCTTTGCATCGAAATACCCTTTTTCGCCGCGCGTTCGGGGGCTTTCGCACGTCTATATTAACCCTTAGTTAACTATTTTTATACTTGTTGTATACATGAGATATACATCACGTATTCATTTTTTTAGCCTGGCTAACATGATTTCAGCAACGCTTATTCACGTAAGCGAAAGAAAAAATGACAGCGTACCGGAGTAACCAACGTGCAAAAGATCACCTCGCTTCCTGCTGATGACGCCCTGCCAGGGTGGTATCACACCAGTCCATCGCGCACCCCACGTCCTGCCCACGTGGGGCAAAAACACGCCCGCTGGGCGATTGTCGGAGCCGGATTAACCGGGCTTGCCGCCGCCCGCCAGATGGCGCTGAACTTCCCCGACGATGAAATCGTACTGATTGAGGCGCAGGAGGTGGGGTATGGCCCGGCCGGGCGCAATGCGGGCTTTGCCATCGATGTGCCGCATGATATCGGCGCGAAGGACTATATCGGCGATGTCACCACCGCAAGGCTCGTCCTGAAGCTCAATACGCTGGGGCAGGATTACCTGCGCAGCATCGTCAAAGAGCACGGCATTGAATGCCAGATGACGGAGTCCGGGAAATATCAGGCGGCGGTGGGTGAGCAGGGTGTGGCGATCCTCGAGGCGTATCGCAGCGGGCTGGAAAAAATCGGCCGGGAAACGCAGATGATAAGCGGCCAGGATCTGCCTGATCATATTGGTACGTCCTACTACAAACAGGCGCTCTTTATCCCGGGGACGATCCTGCTCCAGCCCTCGGCGCTGGTGAAAGGGCTGGCGAACAGCCTGCCTTCAAACGTGACGCTCTATGAGTACACGCCGATCACCTCCATCAACTACGGCGAAAAAGTCACGCTGGTGCATGACAAAGGCAGCATCACAGCGGATAAGCTGATTCTGGCAAATAATGCCTTTGCCTCGCACTTTGGTTTCCTGCGCGGACGCCTGCTGCCCACCTTCCTGTACGGCAGCCTGACGCGGCCGCTGTCTGCTGATGAGCAGGCGCAACTGGGCGGTAAACCGGTCTGGGGGGTGATCCCCGCGCATCCGTTTGGCAGCACCGTGCGCCGTACCGTCGACAACCGTATCCTGGTGCGTAACAGTTTCAGCTTCCATCCCGATGGCCGCCCGCGCGAGCACCATCTGAATAACTTTATTGCTAACCACCGTAAATCTTTTGAACGCCGTTTCCCGACGCTGAACCAGGTTGATTTTGAATATTCCTGGAGCGGGGCGATTTGTCTGTCCGAGAATCACGAAGGTTTCTTCGGCCAGCTGGCACCTAATGTGTATGGCGCGCTGTGTTGCAACGGTCTGGGGATCACCCGTGGAACGGCAACCGGCAAACTGCTGGCAGATATGATTGCCGGTCAACGTAACGAGCTGATCGATTTCCTGGTGGCGTCTCCGGGGCCGAACAAAACCCCGCCTGAGCCCTTCCTCTCTATTGGCGTCAACTCGGTACTGAAATGGGGCCAGTACCGGGCGGGTCGGGAGGTCTGACCGGTTGATACCCCATTTAAGGTCGGTCGTTTCTAATAGCTGCTATGAAGAAGCAACGATCCGGGGTGGGGTATGGCATGGTTTGACAATCTGCTGGAACATTTTGCGCTCTATCCGGCGCATCTGTTTGCCCTGCTGTTTGTGATGGCGCTGAGCAAATCAACGGTGCTGGTCTCGTCGGTACTGCCGCCCGCATCGGTGATGCTGATTGCGGGCATCAGCGTCAGCCAGTCGGCGCTGCATCCGGGCCTGACCTGGCTTGCGGTGGTGATGGGCGCGACGTTGGGGTCAGTGGTGAATTACCACATTGGTCAGCTGATGGGGCAGTCGCGGCTGGTCACGCGTTTTACGACAAAACATGCGGATAAATTTTTACGCGTGCAGCACCAACTGCAAAAAAACGGCGTGGTTGTGCTGTTCACCGCCCGCTTCCTGGCGGTATTGCGCTACATCGTGCCACTGGCGGCGGGGACGCTGCGCTTGAGCGCCGTGAAGGTTTACGTCGTTAGTCTGCTTTCTGCTGCCGTGTGGGCGGCGCTGTATGTCGGTGCGGTGACCGGCATCAGCGCCTTCTGAATTACAGGCTTCCCGTTCCGCCATCCACCAGCAGTTCCGTGCCGACGGTATAGCTCGATTCATCCGATGCCAGATACAGCGCGGCTTTTGCCAGCTCAGTCGGCGTGCCCATGCGCCCCAGCGGCACCAGATTTGCGATATCACCCCGCAAGGCTTTTTGCGCCTCTTCACTTAACCCCAGTTTATGCAACGCCGGAGTTTCTACCGGGCCAGGGCTAAGGCCGTTAACACGAACCCCGCGTGGTAAAAGCTCTGCTGACAGGGTACGTGCCAGGGAAAGCAAACCGGCTTTGCTTGCTGCATACACGCTGCTGGTGGGCAGGCCGATACGGGCGCTGACCGAGCCGCACAAAATCACTGACGAGGGGTTATTCAGTAGCGGTAACAACGCCTGAATCAAAAAGAACGGGCCTTTAAGGTTGATGCGCATCAGCCGGTCCCAGGCCTCTTCCTGCCACTCTTCCAGCAGCCCGTGGGTGACATCTCCGGCGTTGATAAACACCGCGTCCAGCCGTGGCCAGCGGGACGCGAGGGTCTCCGCCAGCGCTTTTTGTGCTGTGACATCACCGGCATCGGCAGGAATAACCCATGCGCTATCCCCGAGAATGCGTTGGGCTTCTGCCAGGGTTTCCGGGTTGCGCCCGGTGACGGCAACCTGTGCCCCTTCGGCAATAAATTCCTGCGCGGTAGCCAGCCCAATGCCGCTGGTTCCGCCCGTAATCAAGGTGTATTTACCTGCTAAACGTCCCATGAATGCCTCCTGAATTCGCTCTGGAGAAAGCACTATAGAAACGTTAGTATCGAAAGGAAACCAGGTACCATTTGGATACTAAAGAGGCAAGAGGTGTGCTATGGCGGAAATACTCACTGAACCCTGCGAAAAAAAATCTGCGGTCCACGCCTGCCCGATGACGCGGTTTGTGAATCTGATTGCGGGCAAATGGGCGATCCCGATCCTGTACCGGCTGATTGTGCTTAACACCCCGGTGCGCTTTGGCGATCTGCTACGCGCCGCTGCGCCCATTACGCAAAAAGAGCTGACCAAACAGCTGCGTTTGTTCGAGCAGCGTGGGCTGGTGTCACGCACCGTCTACCCTGAAATCCCGCCGCGCGTGGAGTATCAGATAACCGAACTGGGGCTGACGCTTCAGAACGCGCTTTCCCCGCTGGCCGCCTGGATGAACGAGTATGGCGACCAGCTGGAGCGCTAAATCAGCGGCTTAAATAGCGCGGGGCTGGTTCACCGGTACGCGCACTGGCAAACAGCTCCAGACGCGCGGCCTCAAAGCGTTCCCATAAGCGGATATCGTGCATGGGTGGGATGGTGATCAGCTCGCCCTGATCCAGCCCGGCAAGTGCGGCATCCACCAGGTTGTCGGTGGTCATGACCGAGCCTTCAGGCAGGTCGGTAATAGATACACCGGACAGATCCCAAATTTCCGTCGCCGTGGCGGCAGGCAATACCGCCTGAATGCGCACGCCACTTTCGGCAAACTCTTCCTGCAACCCGCGAGTGAAATTGAACACCCAGGCTTTGGTGGCGCTGTAAAGCGCGCTACCGGCGCGGGCGTGAAGGGAAAGCACAGAGGCAATGTTGATCACCGTACCACTGTTGTTCTGCGCCAGACGCGGAAGAATAGCGTAGGTCAAGCGCATCAGCGCGGTGGTATTCAGGGTGTTGATAGCCTGATGCTGTTCAACCTCGCCGGATAAAAAGGGGGCCATCTGCGCCGTTCCGGCGTTGTTCACCAGCGTATCAATACGGGGGTCGTTTCTCAGCGTCTCTTCAACCGCACGAATGCCGTTTTCATCGCTCAGATCGGCGGTGAGGATCTGCACATTCACCCCATAGCGGCCGGAAAGGTCTGCCGCCAGCGCCTGAAGCCGGGCTTCACGACGGGCAACCAGCACCAGGTTGTAGCCGCGTGCCGCAAGACGATCGGCATAAACCGCACCGATCCCCGAAGAAGCTCCCGTGATTAAAGCGGTTGAATGTTGCGTAGTCATGGTGTGTTACCTCAAAGCAAAAGGATTAATTGGTTGCATGTTGAAACTGAATTCACTGTGAGATATTTGGTTTTATAATGCAACCATTTTGCGCGGTATTTTTTATTCCTGCGGCCTGAACGGGGGGCAATCCGATTTTAACGCACTGACATTACGGGAGTTTAAGCTCGATGTCCTGGGGGGCTAATTCGCGGCCATCGTTGGCAACCAACGCCAGTTTACGCAGCGGTTGTTGGTTTTTGACATCGACCAGCACGCTGCCCGGTTGGTTTGGGCTAAACAGGAATTCATTCCCCCATTGCGACAGCGCAACCAGCACCGTTTGCAGGGCGCGCCCTTTGTCGGTCAACACATATTCCTGCCAGGCGCTGCCGTCAGAGGCGGGCTGGAGCGTCAGAATGCCTTCCTCGACCAGCAGTTTGAGGCGTGCGGTCAGCATGTTTTTGGCGATACCGAGGCTTTTCTGAAACTCGCCGAAGCGTTTCACGCCGCGCAGCGCATCGCGAACAATCAGTAACGACCACCAGTCGCCGATGATGTCCAGCGAACGGGCGACAGGGCAGGTGCTCTCTTCAAGGCGGGTACGTTTCACAGCGGGTCCTCCGGGTAGTATGGTTTTATTATAAAACTAATCTGCGGTACGGGTAAGGGCGTTATTCATCAGTTTGAGAAATGCTTCCCGGAAAAATGTCATAAATCTGTCACACTTAACGCGATGTTTAAAACCGAGTGAGGAATTAGGGATGAGAAAAGCACTACTCGCTGTTGCAGTGGCAGGTTCCATATCCATGACGTTCGGCGCTCAGGCGCAGGACGCACCAGAAGGATACCAGTTAGAGCAAGTTTTAATCATGAGCCGCCATAATCTGCGCGCGCCGCTGGCCAATAACGGCAGCGTGCTGGAACAATCCACGCCGAATAAGTGGCCGGAATGGGATGTGCCCGGCGGGCAGCTCACCACCAAAGGTGGCGTTCTCGAAGTGTATATGGGGCACTATATGCGCGAATGGCTGGCCGGGCAGGGGCTGGTGACCACCGGGGAATGCCCGCCTGCGAATACCGTTTATGCCTACGCCAATAGCCTGCAACGCACCGTGGCGACCGCGCAGTTCTTTATCACCGGCGCTTTCCCGGGGTGTGACGTGCCGGTGCATCACCAGCCGGAAATGGGGACGATGGACCCCACCTTTAACCCTGTCATCACCAACAACTCACCGGAATTCCGCGATAAAGCGCTGAGCGCAATGGCGTCAGAGCGGCAGAAAATGCAGCTTGATGAAAGCTACAAGCTGCTGGAACAGATGACGAATTACGCCGACTCGCCATCCTGCAAAGAGAAAAAGGTTTGTTCGCTGACGGACGCCAAAGACACTTTCAGTGCTGATTACGAAAAAGAGCCGGGCGTATCCGGGCCGCTGAAGGTGGGGAACTCCCTGGTGGATGCGTTCACCTTGCAGTACTACGAAGGCTTCCCGGCCGATCAGGTGGCGTGGGGCGAAATCAAAACCGATCAGCAGTGGCGCGTGTTGTCGAAGCTGAAAAATGGCTATCAGGATTCGTTATTCACCTCGGGTGAAGTGGCGCGCAATGTGGCGAAACCGCTGGTGAAATACATCGACAACGCCCTGGTGACTGAGCAGGGAAAAGCCGCAAAAATCACGCTGCTGGTGGGACACGATTCCAACATCGCCTCGCTGCTGACGGCGCTCGATTTCAAACCTTATCAGCTGCATGACCAGTACGAACGCACCCCGATTGGCGGCAAAATTGTCTTCCAGCGCTGGCATGACAAGAACGCCAACCGGGAGCTGATGAAAATCGAATATGTTTATCAAAGCACTACGCAGCTGCGTAACGCTGAGGTTCTGTCGCTGAAATCACCCGCGCAGCGTGTCACGCTGGAGCTTTCAGGGTGTCCGGTGGATGATAACGGGTTCTGCCCGGTAGAGAAGTTTAATACGGTGTTGAACAACGCGGCGAAATAAGAATAACCCCCCCGCGCAGGCGGGGGGAAACGTTCAGACGTTTTTACGTTCGATGGTTTGCTCACCCCAGAAGAGTGAGTCTTTGTCCGTTTTTTCGAAGGCACGCATCAGTACCTCATCACTGCCTTCTTCCCAAATCTGCTCGGCCAGCTTTTCGTCATATTTCGCAACTTCAAAAATGGCTTCGGCGATTTCTGGAGAGGTATTACGTAAACTTGCCCATTCGCCCACGCGGTGAGCTTTGGATTCTTGAGTTGGCATGATTGTCCTCCTGTTGGGTTAGCCGTTCAGTTTTTTGGCAAGACCCGCGACATGTTCACCCTGGTAACGGGCGATAGTCAGCTCTTCATTCGTTGGCTGGCGTGAACCATCGCCACCGGCAATGGTGGTTGCGCCATAAGGTGTACCGCCACGAACCTGAGACACATCAAACAACTCCTGAGCGCCATAGCCGATTGGCACAATCACCATGCCGTGATGCGCAAGAGTGGTCCAGGTTGAGGTAATGGTCTGTTCCTGGCCGCCGCCGGTTCCTGTAGAGCTGAATACGCTGGCGAGCTTGCCGTATAAGGCGCCAGATGCCCAAAGTCCCCCGGTCTGGTCGAGGAAGGTTCGCATCTGCCCTGACATATTGCCGAAGCGGGTTGGAGTGCCGAAGATGATGGCATCGTAGTCAGCCAGTTCTTGTGGGGTGGCCTGCGGGGCATTTTGTGTTTTTCCCCCGGCTTTGGCGAAGGCCTCGGCATTCATGGTTTCCGGTACGCGTTTCACCACAACCTCAACGCCATCCACTCTGTTTGCACCTTCTGCAACTGCGTGAGCCATGGTTTCAATGTGTCCATACATGGAATAATAGAGCACCAGAACTTTTGCCATTTTGCATCACTCCTCGTTTGTTTTTTCTGACAGCGGATCGCTGCGTTCATTTAAAGATAAGTCGTGCTGGCCAGACTGCAACTCTGAGCACCATTTCTTTGATTTATAACAAGTTATTTAACGTCTTTCGTTGTAGCAATATGAAACATATTTACGAAAACGAAATTCTGGAATGATAAGAAAGGCTTATTGATAACAGCGACGCCTGCGTAGGGGAATGTGGGTTTTCATGTTGCAGAATATTACCGTTTACACCCCCGCAGCGGGCATTCCACTAAGCTTAGTGTCACGCGACGTAAACAGTGGCCCGGCCATTCGTCGTCAGGTGAAAGAATCCTCTTTTACTGAATGCAGTATGATGTTTAATGTTTCACACCCTGGAGGTTAGAGATGGCAAACCATCGTGGTGGTTCAGGTAATTTCGCTGAAGACCGTGAAAGAGCATCAGAAGCAGGTCGTAAAGGTGGCCAACACAGTGGGGGTAACTTCAAAAATGACCCTCAGCGTGCATCTGAAGCAGGTAAAAAAGGGGGTAAAAACAGCCACGGCAGCAGTAACAAGTAATACGCCGGGTTGATCCTCTGCCGCCGGGGGCTCCCGGCGGTTTTTTTATTTCTGCAACATTGAACTGTAACCAAAGGCAACGCACACTAGAGGATTGACCTTTATTGCTGGTGCACCATGTCGTCTTCTCGTTTCAAATTCTCCGTAAAACCGCAGGAAGCTATCCTCATTCTGATCACCATGTTCTGGGGCGGGACGTTTCTGTCCGTCCAGTATGCGGTCACCCTGAGCGATCCTTTCTTCTTTGTCGGCCTGCGTTTTGCTACGGCGGCAATTGCTGTGGCGCTGATTTCACTGAAAACCTTACGGGGGTTGACGCTTAAAGAGCTGAAGGCCGGTGTGGCGATAGGTATTGCCATTGCAATGGGCTACAGCCTGCAAACCTGGGGCTTGCAGACCATCTCCAGCAGTAAATCGGCGTTTATTACCGCGATGTACGTGCCGCTGGTGCCGCTGCTGCAATGGCTGTGTCTGGGCAGAATGCCGGGGCTGATGTCCTGTATTGGTATCGTGCTGGCGTTTATCGGCCTGATCCTGCTGGCCGGGCCGGGCGATAACCTGCTGGCGTTGGGGCCGGGTGAGATGATTACCCTGGTGGGCGCGGTGGCAATTGCCGCCGAAATTATTCTGATCAGCGCCTGGGCCGGGAAAGTGGACGTGAAGCGGGTGACCGTTGTGCAACTGGCGACCGCCTCGCTGGTGGCGTTTGCCGCCATGGTCCCGGCGGGGGAATCTGTGCCGCCGATGTCTACCGGGCTTGTGGTGGTTGCTCTGGGGCTGGGGATCTTCAGCGCCATTATTCAGGTGACGATGAACTGGGCGCAGCGCAGCGTTTCCCCGACGCGGGCGACGGTTATCTATACCGGTGAGCCGGTCTGGGCGGGCGTGTTCGGGCGCATTGCCGGGGAGCGTTTACCGCTGTTGGCGCTGGTGGGCGCGGCCTTTATTGTTGCCGGGGTACTGGTGAGTGAACTCAAGCTTAGCAGGAAGAAAAAAGCGCTGCCCGAAACAGACAGCGCTGTGGTGAATCACGAATCCTGACGGGCCACTTCGCCCTGCGGAACTGCCGCCATCCCGCGGCTTAGCAGGGCGTTTAACAAAATAGCGCCAAACGTTGCCGTACCAATCCCACCAATGGTAAACCCACCCAGCGTCAGGGCGAAATCACCCGCGCCCAGCACCAGCGTGACTGCCACCATAATCAGGTTGCTGTTCTGGCTAAGGTCAACCCGGTGCTGAACCCAGATACGCGCCCCTGCGACGGCGATCAACCCAAACACCACAATGGATGCTCCGCCAATGACCGGTGCCGGAATGGTGTGGATCAGCGCGCCAAATTTCGGTGAAAAGCCTAACAGCATGGCAATCACGGCCGCCGCGACAAAAACCAGCGTGGAGTACACTTTGGTTACCGCCATCACGCCGATATTTTCGGCGTAGGTGGTCACTCCGCTGCCGCCAACAGAGCCAGAGAGCATGGTCGCCAGCCCGTCACCGACAAACGCGCGCCCCATGTACGGATCCATATTACGCCCGGTCATCCCGGCAACCGCTTTCAGGTGGCCTAAGTTTTCAGCCACCAGGATCACCGCCACGGGGGCGATCAGCATCATCGCCTGTCCGCTGAACACCGGAGAAGTCACCTGCGGCAGGCCGAACCAGGCGGCGTTGTGGATCAGGGTAAAATCGACCGGTTTGCCAAAGCCGAACACGTTCGCCAGCAGGGCATAAACCAGACACGCCACAATCAGCCCGACCAGGATCAGCAGACGCTGGATCATACCGCGCGTGAACACCGCCACCAGGCCGATGCACAGCACGGTGATCACCGCCATCCAGCTTTCAAACGGTGAGCCAGAGACGCTTTTGACCGCAATCGGGGCGAGGTTCAGGCCGATAGCCATCACCACCGCGCCCGTGACCACCGGCGGCATCATCCGCTCAATCCAGCGTGTTCCGGTTTTCATCACCACCAGGCCAATCAGGGTATAGACCAGCCCACAAGTAATTATGCCGCCGAGAGCCACGCTCAGGTTCGGGTTGATCCCCTGGCCGTTAAACCCGGTGGTGGCAATCACCACACCCACAAAGGCGGCGCTGGATCCAAGGTAGCTCGGCACGCGCCCGCCGGTGACAAAAAAGAACAACAGAGTACCGATACCCGACATCAGAATGGACAGGTTGGGATCAAGCCCCATCAGCATGGGCATCAGCACCGTGGCACCAAACATGGCTACCGCGTGCTGAACCCCCATGACCAGGGTCTGCGCTACAGGGAGTCTCTCATCCGGCGCGACCACGCCGCGTTCTGAAGAGGTCGATTTCAACTGCCAGTGGGGAAATCCGAACATTGCCATGAGCTGTCTCCTTAAGGAGGGTTAACAGGCGGGTCGCAAGAGCGCGTGATAGCCGCGGTCGAACCACACCAGCCCCTGCGGCGCGGGGTGGCGAACTATCGAAACAATGTCGCAAAACAGGATGTCGTGCGTGCCCACGCTGACCACCTGGCTGATGCGACAGTCAAACGAGGCCAGCGCATCCTCAAGACGCGGGCAGCCTGTTTCGCCGGTTTCCCAGCGGGCGGCGGCGAAGCGATCTTCCATTGGCGTTTTGCCGCCGAACAGGTTAGAGAGCAGCTCTTGCCCGGCGCTGAGCGTGTTGACGCACAGGGTGCGGTTCTCGCTAAACGTCGGCCAGACGGACGCCCCACGATTCAGGCACACCAGCAGGGTGGGCGGTGAGTCGGTGACGCTGCACACGGCACTGGCGGTGAACCCGGCCATGCCGGCAGGGCCGTCGGTGGTGATGATATTGACCGCCGCACCCACGCAGGCCATCGCATCACGAAAGGTTTGTTTATCCGGTGTGTTCATCCTCACTCCTTATGCCAGACCACAGGCATCTTCGAAGGCCAGACGCGGCAAGCGCCCGTACAGTTTGCTGCTGTCGCCATAGCCGATGTTGATCAGCAGATTGCTTTTCAGTGCGGTGCCGGTGAAAAAGGCATCGTCCACTTTTTGCCGGTCGAAGCCGGACATAGGCCCGGTATCCAGCCCCAGGGCGCGACAGGCGAAAATCAGCCAGGCGGCCTGCAACGTGCTATTGCGAAAGGCCGTCTCTTCGGCGAGCGCCGGGCTTGAGGTAAACCAGCTCCGGGCATCACCGTGCGGGAACAGGGTGGGCAGGCGCTCGTAAAATTCACCGTCCCAGGCCACGATGGCCGTGACCGGTGCGGTAAGGGTTTTCTCCAGATTGCCGCTGGAGAGGGCCGGGCGAAGCTTCTCTTTTCCTTCGGCGCTTCTGACGAACACAATCCGCGCAGGCGAACAGTTGGCGGACGTGGGGCCCCATTTCATCAGGTCGTACACTTCGCGCAGCAGCGCATCGCTGACCGGCAGATCCTGCCAGCCGTTGTGGGTGCGTGCTTCGGTGAATAACGTCTCCAGCGCAGTGGGGGTAATGGCTTCGCTCATTGTGGCTCCTTACAAAGCGGGTTCAGGGCTGTGCAACAGGCTGGCAAGCCCGTTCAGCAACAGGGTGTTAAAAGTGTCGGGTTCGGTCACGTTGCAGGCGTGCCCGCCCTGGCGCATCACCACCTTCTGGCTACCGGGCAGTGCCGCCTGTAATTCGGATGAACAGACCGAGGGAACCAGCAGATCGTCCGCAGAGCAGATGATGTGCACCGGGCAGCGAATGTGCGCCGCGTGGCGGCTAAAGTTGGCCTGTTTCAGCGCGGCTAAGCGGCGCAGCAGGTTGTGTTTGCCCTGAAAATGGGCCAGCGCCAGAGACTCTTCGGCTTCCATGCGCGGTGCGCGGGCGGCCATCCAGTCTGCCGGATAGAGAAACAGCGGCTGGGCTTCCACCCATGCCTGCGCGCCCCCGGCGTGGAGCAGACGCTCGCGGATCTGAAAGCAGCGACGGGTATGGGCATTCAGCGTTAGCCATCCGTTAACGCACACCAGGGCGGTGACGGCTTCGGGATAATCCAGCGCCAGTTGCAGGCCAATCAGCGCCCCCAGCGCGTGGCCCACCACGCAGTAACGTGAGAGACCTTCGTGTGCCAGTGCCTGCGCAAGCTCCTGCGCCATCTCGGCCATGCTGTAACCTTCCGGCAGGGTGTCCGGGTTGTTGCCCGTGCCCCGCTGGTCGTAGCACACTACCTGGTACTCCTGTTCCAGCCGCGCAAGCTGCGGCAGCCAGTAGCTGCCCCCGCCGCCCAGCCCGGCTATCAGTACCACGGCGGGCGCGCCGTCATGCGGGGGCGGTGATACAGAGAGTTTCATGGCCGCCTCACTTCGCAATGTGCGCGACAGTGGCGATTTCAACCAGCGCGTCGGGCTTCACCAGCCCGCACTGGATGCAAAACCGCGCCGGTTTATCGCCCGGGAAGAACTCGGCGTAGATTTCGTTAATCGCGGCGTAGTTTTTCCAGTCGGTGATAAAGATGCTGTTGAAGGTCACGTCCTCCATCGTGCCACCTGCGGTTTCGATCACGCCTTTGATCGTTTCCAGCACGTGACGCGTTTGCGCCTTTGGGTCGTTGATAAACACCACGTTGTTGTCTTTATCAAACGGCAGCGTGCCGGAAACATACACCACGCCATCGGCAAGCGTGCCGGGCACAAACGGGGCGATAGGGGTGCTGGTGCCCGGTGGAATAATCACGGATTTTGGCATTGTGGTGCTCCTCAGGCGATACGGGCTAATGACGACGGGGTAAGGGCATCGCAGAAATCGGCGACGTTACTCACCCAGCCAAAAAAGGTTTCGATATTGAACAGGGCCGCTTTCTGGGCGAACTCCGGCCCGGCCTGGTGGGTGGCGTCTTCCAGCACCACGCCGAAATACTCGAGGAAAAAGCCATCGCGCAACGTGGATTCCACGCAGACGTTAGTGGCAATCCCGGTAAAGACCAGATGGCGGATGCCCCGGCTGCGCAGCAGGCTGTCGAGCGGGGTGTTGAAAAAGCCGCTGTAGCGCGGTTTGGGCAGCACGATATCGCCCGCCTCAGGAACCAGTTCATCGACCAGCTGGTAATCCCAGCCGCCTTTTGCCAGCAGCTTGCCCTGTAGTTCAGGCTGTTTGCGCATGGTTTTCAGGGCGTTGGACTTGTGGAAATTGGGCGAGCCGGGGCCACCGGCTTCCACGTACTGATCGTCCCAGCCGTTCTGGAACCAGATAATCAACATGCCCGCCGCGCGTGCGGCAGCCACGGCGGTTTTGATGTTCTCAATTACCGGTTTGGTGGCGGAGACATCAAACCCGGCCAGATCCAGATAACCGCCCTGGCTGGCGTAGGCGTTTTGCATATCCACCACAATCAGCGCGCTGCGCTGGGCGTCAAAGGTGATGGCTTCCGGGCGAGCGTCAAGCGTGGTCATTACGCAACCTCCTTCGTGATGGCGGGGATGTGGGCACGGCACTGCATCAGCGGCTGAATACGTTCGCCGAAAGTTTCAACGCCCATCAGGAAATCGTCAAAGGTAAGCAGGACGCCTTCAGCACCTGGCACGGCGGCCACTTCATCCAGCATTCTGGCGACATTTGCATACGAGCCAACCAGCGTGCCCATGTTGATGTTCACGGCGGAGGTCGGGTCAGCCATCTGGCGGACGTTGGTATCGGAGCCGGAGCGGGTATCTTTCTGGCTCTGTTCGGTGAGCCAGCTCAGCGCCTCGTCGTCGGCCCCGGCTTTATACAGTTCCCATTTGGCGCGCGCGGCGTCGTCGGTTTCATCGGCTATCACCATAAACAGCACGTAGGAACCGACATCGCGCCCGGTTTTGTCGGCGGCTTCTTTCATGCGCGCGGCCGTGGGGGCAAAGGCCGCCGGGGTGTTAACCCCTTTGCCAAAGCAGAAGTTGAAATCGGCGTATTTCGCGGAGAACTCCATGCCCGCATCGCTCTGCCCGGCGCAGATCACTTTCATCGGCACGGACGGCTGCGGGCTGACGCGACAGTCGTTCATGGTGAAGTAGTCGCCTTTAAAATCGCTTTTACCGGTGCCCCACAGGTCGCGCAGCACCTGCACGTACTCGGTGAGATACTCGTAACGGCGCGAGAAATATTCGTCGCCCGGCCAGATCCCCATCTGGTCGTATTCCGGTTTTTGCCAGCCGGTCACCAGGTTGACACCAAAGCGGCCGCCGGAGATGGAATCGATGGTGGAGGCCATGCGCGCCACAATCGCCGGGGGCAGGGTGAGGGTGGCGGCGGTGGCGTAAATCTGGATGCGGGACGTGACTGCCGCCAGCCCTGCCATCAGAGTGAAGGACTCCAGGTTGTGATCCCAGAATTCCGTCTTACCGCCAAAACCACGCAGCTTGATCATCGAGAGCGCAAAATCGAAATGGTAGTGCTCCGCTTTTTGCACGATGGCCTTATTCAGCTCGAAGGTCGGTTTGTACTGCGGGGCAGTGGTCGAGATCAGCCAGCCGTTGTTACCGATAGGTACGAATACGCCAATTTTCATCACGAACCTCTCTTCATCTCAGTGTGGGGTGAAAGTCAGACGTGGCGCTGCATCCTGCATATCCTGTTCAGCCTCGTGAAAAGGGTTTTGCAAAGGGGATGCCAGTTTTTAAAATGGCTTTGTTATTAAGGTGTTAACGCAAGGTTGGCAAAATGAGTGCAAATAAAGTGGACTAAATGGTCAAAAGAATTGCACACAAAGCAGGCAACAGTGCGCGATGGCGGTGCAGGGGCGAGGAGGGGAATGGAGCACGATCCCGGTGCGGGCCGGGATCGCAGGTTAGCGTTTATTGCGGCTTAACAGCCCCGTTCATGCGTTTCGGCTCCGGCAGATCGCCCGTATCATTCAGCGCCCCCGGGAACGTCGACAGCCACGCTTTCACCTTCTGTTTATTGGTATGCACTGCACTCAACCCTTCTAAACAGCCCCACAGCTCGCGGCTATTCTGCGGGGTGATCACGATGCAATCCGGCATCACGCGGATTTTTACCGCGCGGCCATACGCAAACCCGGCGCGGGACAACCAATCACCAGACAGCGGCAGATAGTTATGCTCCATGCGCGTATACAGCTCACCGCATGATGTACCCGCCTCATCCCGCGCATGAACACGCCCGGAATGGGTCTGCTCCCCGTGCAAGTCCCGCGGGTTCTTTTTGCGTACCTGCTCGCGAATTTCTTCACCATTTTCAAAAACTGCATTTTCCGTTTGGGCAACAGCCCGCTCTGGCATAAAATTCTTCGCAGCCATATTCAACTCCGTATTAGTTGTTTGTGGTTAGCGGTATAAAGGTGTTCCACCATCTTTATATCGCGATCTTGGTTATCTACTTTTCTCTATAAAACTCACTGTTTGTGAGTGGCGGTTTCAGTACGTCGATTATACTCCTATGGATAAAAACACAGGGGTAAAAAAGTCGGGGAAATGGTGAAAATGCGAGGCGGCTCGAGGAAAGTTGGGACTGTTAATGAGGATTTTTATTGTTAGGAGGGGAGAGATGGCTGAATTATGGCGTAAGTTGTTGACTTAAAGCATCTTTTTTGTATTGTAAACTCAAAAGCGAAACGATGAAATTGACTGAATGGAAGAAAAGCACATAGCCTCATCCAATTCACTGCGGTTAATTACCGCAAATTTGTTATTGTTCGTGCTCAGATTATCAACAAATACCGCTGCCGTTGCGCAGTTTACCCCGTGTCAGTGTAGGTGCAAGGTGATACTGTTCAAAAACTATAATACATTACATGATTCATGCTCTTTGTCTGCCTCCCTTCATCGATTTGTGAACTAATGCTATGTGACTAACTGGCAGACTAAGGATCCTCATCTACCAGTATTATTCTGTTGGAGTTAGAGGATTAAAACATGGAATTGCATAGTTAAGAAAAAGTATGTAATTTCAGTAGATAATATACATGGCACTTTTTGTTTAAAAGAAGGGTTTTAAGGATGATTGAATTTACAGTGTTACCTCCTAAAGCTTGGCCTTCATCACCAGGGCCAAATAAAGTTTATCTAGTTCATCAAACATGGAATGATTATTCATACAAAACATTATTTAAACTTTTCGTGTATAGCACGCAAGAAAATAAAATTCTTGATATCGGCCATATTAAAATAGGCTTTGTCGGTCAGGATATTTCATTAAGTACGTATGACAAAATTGATAAGAAATTCATCCAGATTGATAATGAATTTTTTAGTCTTGCAGAAACACCGGAGTTTTATGAAAACCTCTATAAGGTTGGGGCGCAACGTTGTAAAGAAATTTTAAAAGCACTTAACTGTGTAGTTGTTAGCAATGAGGCAATGAGTGTTGCTAAAGAGGAGGAGGTTTTCAAGATATCTTTACTGAGAGATATTAATATAAATACCATTCAAGGTCAGTTTGTAAGGATCGTTGAGGGGGATAAGGCCTTAGTGGAATTTGATTTCGCTTTTGTTCGAGAGAATCATAAATATTCGGACATGAAATTAAAATTCAACGTTAACCCTATGCGATTACCTTCTAGTAATATACATGCTTTGATAGGTAGGAACGGATTAGGAAAGACAACATTACTTAATGAAATGGTCTCTTCTCTCGTTGGTGAAATGAGGCCTCATTCAGCTTCATTTCATGATTCTTTTGGTAACGTAATAGGTAAGGATTATTTTAGTACAATTATATCTGTTTCATTTAGTGCGTTTGACCCATTCCGCCCAATGATAGAACAAGACGACCCATTAATGGGAACTTGCTACTATTACATTGGTCTTAAGAAACCACAAAATTCAGATTGTCAGAATGACGTGAATGACGTGGATGACGTGGATGACGTGGATGACGTGGATGACGTGGATGACGTGGATGACGTGGATGACGTGAATGACGTGAATGACCTGTTGCCAATGCCTGAACTTCATGAAAAGTACGCCAACTCTGTGAGTAGGTGCTGTTCTGATGATTCAAAAAAAGAATTGTGGAAAAAAGCTATACGGAATTTGGAGTCTGATACAAATTTTAAAGATCTAAATTTAACAGAACTTGCCGATGTTGAAGAAAATGAGAGAGTTAATGTATGTATAGAGCGTTTGCAAAAAATGAGTTCAGGGCATGCAGTTGTATTTATGACAATCAGTCGCTTAGTTGAGGTTCTTCAAGATAAAACTCTAATCTTATTTGATGAGCCGGAAGGCCATTTGCATCCGCCCCTATTATCAGCATTTCTTCGTTCTTTAAGTGAATTGTTGCATAAGCGGAACGGTGTGGCAATCATGGCTACCCACTCTCCAGTAGTGGTGCAAGAAATCCCACGAGAATGTTGCTGGGTTTTGACCCGTTTTGGCGATACAACTCATTATGCCAGACCATCTATTGAAACATTTGCTGAGAATGTAGGTGTAATCACAAAAGAAGTCTTTAAGTTGGAAATGGAGCGTTCAGGGTTTCATAAACTTTTTCAGGATAAAGTAAATAAAAATTATTCATTTGAAGAAATAATAGAAATGTTCAGAGGGAGTATAGGGTTAGAAGGTCAGGCTATTTTGATGAGCATGATAATGCTAAGGGATAAAAGGCAAAATGAGAATGGAGGCAAGAATGCGTAAGTTGACATACCCTGATATTCAGTGTGCTGATCCTTTTTCAACTTGTATATTATCTGTGGATGTTAAGCATGTTGATTACATCACCAGAATGAGGGGCATATCCGGCATTGTTGCTTCGAATTGGAATGACTTTAGGAGTCGCAGCGAAGCTAAAGATTTTTATTTATTTACACCATGCTTACCAAGAAATATAAAACAAATAATTGCTGGGGACGTAAAGAAATCAGAATTGAAAGCTCTTTATGAAATTCACATGTTGAAAAAAGGGAGTGAATCAAGAAAAATATATGACAAGCTAAGAGCTTGTGCTGGTGGTACATGTCCACTTTGTGGAATAAGGGATGTGTCAACTTTGGATCATTATCTTCCTAAAGCTCGTTACCCGTTGCAATCAGTCAATCCGAAAAATTTGGTTCCTGCATGTCGAGACTGTAATACTGGGAAATTAGACAAAATATTTGAAACTAAACCCGAGCAAACACTTTATCCTTATGATGAGGATGCGAAATTTTATGAAGAAGAATGGATTTACGCCACCATTGAGAGAATGCAAGGACAACTAGTTTTTGATTTTTATGCAAATCCGCCTTTGCGCTGGCCTCAAGTTGACCGTGAACGAGCTATAAATCATTTCAATGCTTTTAACCTTCGTAAAGCTTACTCCTTGAATGCTTCATTAATGGTTACGACAGTTAAAACCACCATTAGTTTTCTTTTGACCATTGGTGACATCGATACAGTAAGAAATTGGTGTCGAGCTAATATAATCGCTGAAACACAAAATCCATCAAATAAAGCAATGTACCGAGCCATTATTGCAGATGATGATTTGTGTAGCGGTGTATTTTGATGAGTATATAATCCCCGCCAGAATTAAACTGGTGGGTTTTCTGGTTCGTTATGATCTGTTATATACGAGTTTACGCAGCAATAATTTGTATCTTTTCAATATCCCCTTCAGGCCTGCCGCAACCAACCTATAACTATCCCAGCTAAACTTTGATATAACTTCCCGACCGCATTCTAAATTACTCCTCCACACAGCCCATCCCCCTATCCACAACACGCTTCCTTAATAGATTTTACGCAACCCCCATCCCCCAAAATGTCGAGACAACCCCCCGCATTTGCTATGCTATGGCAAACCAATAAGGAGAGCTCAGATGACACAAGGTGCAGTGAAAACACCAGGTAAACGTTCGCAGGCGGTGAGTGCGAAAAAGCAGGCCATTCTGGGCGCGGCGCTGGATACGTTTTCGCAGTTTGGCATCCACGGTACGCGGCTGGAGCAGGTGGCAGAGCGGGCAGGGGTGTCAAAAACCAATCTGCTGTACTACTACCCGTCAAAAGAGGTGCTCTACGTTGCGGTGCTGCAACAGATCCTCGATATCTGGCTGGCACCGCTCAAGGCGTTTCGTGAGGAGTTCACCCCGCTGGTGGCGATTAAAGAGTACATCCGCCTCAAGCTTGAGGTATCCCGCGACTACCCGCAGGCGTCTCGCCTGTTCTGCCTTGAGATGTTGCAGGGCGCGCCATTGCTGAAAACCGAGCTAACCGGGGATTTAAAACAGCTGGTGGACGATAAATCGGCGATCATTGCCGGGTGGGTCGCCAGCGGCAAGCTGGCACCGGTAGAGCCGCATCATCTGATCTTTATGATTTGGGCCTCCACTCAGCACTACGCTGACTTTTCGGCCCAGGTCGAAGCGGTGACCGGCAAAACACTTCAGGATGAAACCTTCTTCCAGAACACGCTGGAAAACGTGCAGCGGATGATTATCGAAGGGATCCGCGTACGCTAGTTCCCCTCACCCCAACCCTCTCCCAAGGGGAGAGGGAGTTGTCCGTGCTCGTAGTTTTGTGGGGATTCCTCAATGCACAGGGGAGAGAGGGCAGCTCAAATCGCCTTCTTCACACTGCATCATCGACGCCAGATAGGCTTCGCGCTCGACGGTTTTCTCCGTCATACACTGGTTGATGATCATGGGCTGCACGCTGCCGCCCTCAGTACCCGACCCGACAAACGCACAATCCGCATCACGCAGGGCGATCCACGCCAGCTGTGCCTTCTTTAACAGATCGCGCTGTGGCGCTGGCGCACGTTTCATGGCGGCCTGATAAGTCTGGTTGAGTTTCTTGTCTGCCGCCTGGTATTGCGATGCCGTGCAGGTGTTCAGCTCAAGCTGAGTGCTGGCGTTGCCGCACTCATCCGCCAGTGCGCTGGTGCTCAGCAGTAACGCGCCTGCGGCAATCAGTAATCGTTTCATCATTTGCTCCCTGTAAAAAAGCCGGATGCGCTGCGCTTATCCGGCCTGTGGTGACAGATGTCGCCCCGGTAAGCTTAGCGCCACCGGGGGATTTTACACGATTAACCGATGGTCATCAGGCTGGCGTTACCGCCTGCGGCCGCGGTGTTGACGCTGAGTGAACGCTCAACGTACAGGCGCTCCAGCAACAGGTTGGTTTCGCCACGGGCAAAGCCCTGCACCGACACAATCGGCCCACGACGCGCCGCCACCTGCTCGCACAGTTCGCGCAGCTGGTCGGAATCACCGTGGTAGATCACCGCTTCGAAGTCCTGGCTGAGCAGTTCATCGGCTTTCGCAAAGCGGATACGCGCAGACACCACTTTCGGCAACTGTTTTGCCAGGTCGCGGTGCAGCCCATCTTCCGGCCACAATACTTCACAACCCGTTGCCGCCGCGGCTGCCAGTTGAACCAGCGCATCCTGCTCGTTATCCGCCACGCACAGCACACGCTCACGCGGCATCAGCGTCCAGGTGTTGCGCTCGCCGGTTGGCCCCGGCAGCAGACGCTGCGTACCTGCCTGTGCCAGCTCGCCGTACTGCTGAGCGATAGCACGCAGTTCCGGGCGTTTTTCCGCCCACGTAATCAGGGCTTCCAGCGGCTGGGTCAGCACGGCTTTCAGCTGTGCATCCACAGGGCGTTCCGCATCCTGACGTGCCAGCGTCACGCCCAGCGCATTTTCCGGGCGGTTGGCCAGCAGGCGATACAGGTACAGCGGGCCACCGGCTTTCGGACCGGTACCGGATAACCCTTCGCCGCCGAACGGCTGCACGCCGACTACGGCACCCACCATGTTGCGGTTCACGTACAGGTTGCCGACTTTGGCGCTGCCGGTCACCTGGGCAATGGTTTCGTCGATACGGGTATGCACGCCGAGCGTCAGACCGTAGCCGGAGGCATTAATCTGCTCGATGAGCTGATCCAGGTTGTTACGGTTGTAACGCACCACGTGCAGCACCGGGCCAAAGACCTCTTTTTTCAGTTCATCAAAGCTTGCCAGTTCAATCAGCGTTGGCGGAACGAAGGTACCGGTCTGCCACTCACGCGCGTCTTCGCTGTTTTCACGCACGGCCTGGAACACCGGGCGGCCTTTGGCGCGCATCGTCTGAATGTGGTTTTCAATGTTGCCTTTGGCTTCTTCATCAATCACCGGACCAATATCCGTGGTCAGGCGACCCGGGTTACCCATGCGGCATTCCGCCATGGCACCACGCAGCATTTTCAGCGTGTGGTCTGCCACGTCATCTTGCAGACACAGCACGCGCAGCGCAGAGCAACGCTGGCCCGCGCTGTCGAATGCCGAAGCCAGCACATCAACCACCACCTGCTCGGTCAGGGCGGACGAGTCCACAATCATGGCGTTCATCCCGCCGGTTTCTGCCACCAGTGGCGTCGGGCGACCCTGTGCATCCAGACGTGTGGCGATGTTGCGTTGCAGCAGCGTAGCCACTTCGGTCGAGCCGGTGAACATCACGCCGCGCACGCGGTTATCGGAAGTCAGCTGTGCACCCACCGTTTCACCACGGCCAGGCAGCAACTGCACCACGCCCGCCGGAACACCGGCTTCGAGCAGGATGTTGATCCCCTGGGCTGCAATCAGCGGGGTCTGTTCCGCCGGTTTAGCCAGCACGCTGTTACCGGCGGCAAGCGCGGCTGCAATCTGGCCGGAGAAGATCGCCAGGGGGAAGTTCCACGGGCTGATACACACTACCGGGCCAAGCGGGCGGTGCGTTTCGTTATCAAAATCATCGCGAACCTGGCCGGCGTAATAATGCAGGAAGTCCACCGCTTCACGCACTTCGGCAATGGCGTTGCTGAAGGTTTTACCTGCTTCACGCACCAGAATACCGATAAGCTGCTGCATCTGATCTTCCATCAGCACAGCAGCACGTTCAAGGATGGCGGCACGCTCCTGCGGCGGGGTGGCGAACCAGATTGGCGCGTTATTCACGGCGCTGTCGATAGCCTGGGACACTTCCTGCTCGCTGGCTTCACGCACGTAACCGACCACATCTTTCGGCTCTGCCGGGTTAACCACCGGCTGCATTTCGCCATCAGCCACCGGCTGCTCGAGAATAGGTTTGGCCTGCCATTTATGCAGCGCGCTGTTGAGCAGGGCAGAAGAGAGCGATGCCAGACGGTGTTCGTTCGCCAGATCCAGGCCAGACGAGTTCACGCGGCCCTGGCCATACAGCTCGCGCGGCAGGGCAATTTTCGGATGCGGCAGACCCAGCTGACCCTCCTGAGCGGCCATTTTCTCAACCGCCTGCACCGGATCGGCAACCAGCTCATCCAGCGGCAGCGTGGTGTCGGCAATACGGTTAACGAACGACGTGTTCGCGCCGTTTTCCAGCAGACGACGCACCAGGTACGCCAGCAGGGTTTCGTGCGTGCCCACCGGGGCATAAATACGGCATGGACGGTTCAGTTTACCATCCGCCACTTTACCGGTGACTTGTTCGTACAGCGGTTCACCCATGCCGTGCAGGCACTGGAATTCGTACTGGCCCGGATAGTAGTTCTGCCCGGCCAGGCTGTAGATAGCCGCCAGAGTGTGGGCGTTGTGGGTGGCGAACTGTGGATAAATCAGGTTCGGCACGCCCAGCAGTTTTTTGGCGCAGGCGAGGTAAGACACGTCGGTGTACACCTTACGGGTATAGACCGGATACCCTTCCAGGCCATCCATCTGCGCGCGTTTGATTTCGCTGTCCCAGTACGCGCCTTTCACCAGACGGATCATCAGGCGACGACGGCTGCGGGTTGCGAGATCAATCAGGTAATCAATGACGAACGGGCAGCGTTTCTGATAAGCCTGAATCACAAAGCCAATGCCGTTCCAGCCAGCCAGCTCCGGTTCGAAGCACAGTTTTTCCAGCAGATCGAGGGAGATCTCCAGGCGGTCGGCTTCTTCGGCGTCGATGTTAATACCGATATCATACTGACGCGCCAGCAGGGTCAGGGACTTCAGGCGCGGGTAGAGTTCGTCCATCACGCGGTCGTACTGGGCGCGGCTGTAGCGCGGGTGCAGGGCAGACAGCTTAATCGAGATGCCCGGGCCTTCGTAAATGCCACGGCCGTTGGAGGCTTTACCAATAGCGTGGATAGCCTGCTGGTAAGACACCATATACGCCTGCGCATCGGCGGCGGTCAGGGCCGCTTCGCCCAGCATGTCGTAAGAGTAGCGGAAGCCTTTGTCTTCCAGCTTGCGGGCATTCGCCAGCGCTTCGGCAATGGTTTCCCCGGTCACGAACTGTTCGCCCATCAGGCGCATCGCCATGTCCACACCTTTGCGGATCAGCGGTTCACCGCTCTTGCCAATGATGCGGTTCAGGGAAAGAGAGAGGTTGGCTTCGTTATGGGTAGACACCAGCTTGCCGGTAAACAGCAGGCCCCAGGTGGCGGCGTTAACGAACAGCGACGGGCTGCGGCCGATGTGTGACTGCCAGTTACCGTTGCTGATTTTGTCGCGGATCAGCGCGTCACGGGTGGCTTTGTCCGGAATACGCAGCAGCGCTTCCGCCAGACACATCAGGGCGACACCTTCCTGCGAGGAAAGCGAAAACTCCTGGAGCAGGCTCTGTACCATACCGGCGCGGCCGGAAGCGGTTTTCTGGTTACGCAGCTTTTCAGCAAGCTGATACGCCAGCTTGTGCGCCTGGGTGGCGATCGGCTCCGGCAGGCGAGCCTGTTCCAGCAGCATAGGGACGGCGTCGGTTTCGGCGCGGCGGTAGGCCCCGGTGATTGCAGCGCGGCTTACGGACTGCGGCAGGATCTGCTCGGCGAATTCAAGGAACGGCTGGTGGTTCTCTTCGGCGGCTGTAGCCGCTTCTTCGCTTTCATTTGCCGCACCGCTCAGCAGGGCTGGCAGCTCGGGTAATCCGTCTTCGCTTTCCAGTCTTTCCAGATAATTAAAAATTGCCTGCTTAATTAACCAGTGCGGCGTGCGGTCAATGCGGGTTGCTGCGGTTTTAATCCGTTCGCGGGTTGCGTCATCCAGCTTAACCCCCATGGTGGTCATGCCCATGCCAAAACTCCTGTTGTTCTGTGTTCGTGTTCTCGTTGATAGCGTGAAATATCCACCATGTTGCAACTTTGTGCAACCGTGTTAAATGTGACACGGTTTGCAAGCTGGGAAATGAATGGATTGTTAATGGAGAGTTAGCTGGAAAAAATAGCTGGCTTATGGTGCCAAAGCCTGTTTTTATGCGGCACTTAACACTTTTTAAAGGTGCAACCCGTAAAAGCGTGAGCGAGTGCAACCTATACGAAAGACGTATAAAACCAGGGATGAATTTGATGTAAATGCAGTGTTAAATCGTTTGTGTGCGAGCACTGCTTCCGGCAGGATACGCGCGGCCAACAGAAATACACATCATCATCACCCCGTTCCGGTGATGGAATAAAAGGCAGCCGGGAAGGTTGTCGATCAAATTATTGGAGTCTTTAAATGGCAATTAGCACACCGATGCTGGTGACATTTCTTATTTATATTTTTGGCATGATCCTGATAGGTTTTTTGGCCTGGCGATCAACAAAGAACTTTGACGACTATATTCTGGGCGGACGCAGTTTAGGGCCAATGGTCACCGCACTCTCTGCGGGCGCATCGGACATGAGCGGCTGGCTGCTGATGGGTTTACCGGGTGCGATTTTCATCTCCGGCATTTCAGAAAGCTGGATTGCGATTGGCCTGACCGTGGGCGCATGGGTTAACTGGAAGCTGGTTGCGGGCCGCCTGCGCGTGCACACCGAGGCGAACAACAATGCCCTGACCCTGCCGGATTACTTCACCGGGCGCTTTGAAGATAACAGCCGCGTGCTGCGCATTATCTCGGCCCTGGTTATCCTTGTGTTCTTCACCATCTATTGTGCGTCCGGCATTGTGGCCGGTGCGCGTCTGTTCGAAAGCACCTTCGGTATGAGCTATGAAACGGCGCTGTGGGCCGGTGCGGCGGCGACAATCCTGTATACCTTCGTGGGCGGTTTCCTGGCGGTGAGCTGGACTGACACCGTGCAGGCGAGCCTGATGATCTTCGCGCTGATCCTGACGCCAGTGATTGTGATTTTCACCGTTGGCGGCTTTGGCGATTCGCTGGAAGTGATCAAGCAGAAGAGCATCGAAAACGTCGATATGCTGAAAGGGCTGAACTTTGTCGCGATTGTATCGCTGATGGGTTGGGGCCTGGGCTACTTTGGTCAGCCGCATATTCTGGCGCGCTTTATGGCCGCTGACTCTCACCACACCATTGTTCATGCGCGTCGTATCAGTATGACCTGGATGATCCTCTGCCTGGCAGGGGCGTGTGCGGTGGGCTTCTTCGGTATCGCGTACTTCAGCAATAACCCGGCGCAGGCGGGGGCGGTGAATCAGAACGCCGAGCGCGTGTTTATCGAGCTGGCGCAAATTCTGTTTAACCCGTGGATTGCCGGTATCCTGCTGTCCGCCATTCTGGCGGCGGTGATGTCGACCCTGAGCTGCCAGCTGCTGGTCTGCTCCAGTGCGATTACGGAAGATCTGTACAAAGCGTTCCTGCGTAAAGGGGCGAGCCAGAAAGAGCTGGTGTGGGTAGGGCGCTTTATGGTGCTGGTGGTGGCGCTGGTATCCATTGCGCTGGCGGCCAACCCGAACAACCGCGTTCTGGGTCTGGTAAGCTATGCGTGGGCGGGCTTTGGTGCCGCGTTTGGTCCGGTAGTGCTGTTCTCGGTTATGTGGTCACGCATGACCCGTAACGGCGCGCTGGCAGGCATGATTATTGGTGCGGTAACGGTTATCGTCTGGAAACAGTTCGCGTGGCTGGGCCTGTACGAAATCATCCCTGGCTTCATCTTCGGCAGCATCGGGATCGTGGTGTTCAGCCTGCTGGGCAAAGCACCGTCTGCGGCGATGCAAAAACGCTTTGCAGAAGCGGACGCGCATTACCACACAGCTCCGCCATCTAAGCTGCAACCTGAGTAATCACACTCTCTACCTCCTGTAGGCCGGGTAAGCGCAAGCGCCACCCGGCTTTTTTCTTGCTAAATTCCACAATTTACGCTGATATCGCTGTGCTTATAACAATGAGGATAGCGAAGTATGACAATCAAAACAGGGCTTATGGTGGCGGCACTTTTCATGCTGGCAGGCTGTAACGCACCCGCGCACAACACTGCTGACACCACCTGCAAAGTGGATAACCAGATGCAGCAAACCACGCTTTATTTCGGGCTGAGCCGCCCGGCAGGGAAAGACATTACCGGTCAGGAGTGGCAGCAGTTTGTTGACCAGGACGTAACCCCGCGCTTTCGCGATGGCCTGACGGTATTTGATGCCCGTGGGCAGTGGCTGGGTAACGACGGGAAAGTGGCGCGTGAGCAGAGCAAGGCGCTGATGCTGATCCACGGTAAAGACGCCGCGAGTGAGCAGAATATTGAAGCGTTGCGTGGGATCTACAAATCACGCTTTGCGCAGGAGTCGGTGATGCGTGTCGATCAGCCGGTGTGCGTGCAGTTCTAATGAAAAACGGCGGGAAAACCCGCCGTTGTTGTTTTGTAGGCCGGGTAAGCGAAGCGCCACCCGGCATGAGATTACAACACTAATCCCGCAAAACTCGCCGACAGCAAACTCACCAGCGTCGCGCCGTACACCAGACGCAACCCGAAGCGGGACACGGTGTTCCCTTGCTGCTCGTTCAGGCCCTTAATGGCGCCCGCAACAATCCCGATAGACGCAAAGTTAGCGAACGAAACCAGGAACACGGACAAGATGCCCAGACCGCGTGGGGTCATCTGATGCGCAATTTTTTGCAGCTCGATCATCGCCACAAATTCATTGGCAACCAGCTTCGTGGCCATAATACTGCCCGCATTTAAGGCATCGCTCAGCGGAATACCAATCAGCCACGCCAGGGGATAAAACACATAGCCCAGGATCTGCTGGAAGCTCATGCCAAATACGCTGGTGAACAGGGCGTTGACCGCGCTAATAAGAGCGATAAAGCCAATCAGCATAGCCAGAATAATCATCGCCACTTTAAAACCGGCCAGAATATACTCACCCAGCATTTCAAAGAAGCTCTGGGATTCGTGCATTTTTTCCAGTTTGATATCCGGCTCCGCTTCCGGGCGCGCCGGGTTGATGACGGAGAGAATAATAAAGGTGCTGAGCATATTGAGAATGAGCGCCGCGACGACAAATTTAGCATCCAGCATGGTCATGTACGCGCCGACAATCGACAACGACACGGTAGACATCGCGGTAGCAGCCATCGTAAACAGACGGCGGGAGGAGAGGTCGCCCAGGATCCCTTTGTAAGCAATGAAGTTTTCAGACTGCCCAAGGATCAGTGAACTGACGGCGTTAAAGGACTCCAGTTTCCCCATCCCGTTCACTTTCGACAGCAACGTCCCGATAATCCGAATAAACACCGGCAGAATTCGCCAGTGCTGGAGAATACCAATCAGCGCGGAAATAAAAATAATCGGGCAAAGGACGCCGAGGAAAATGAAGGCCAGCCCTTTTTCACCCATACCGCCAAAGACGAAATTCGTCCCTTCGGAGGCAAATTTAAGCAGCGATTCAAAGAACCCTGAGACATATTTAATCAGGAAAAGACCGCTTTCGGCATGAAGGAAAAAGAATGCCAGGGCAATTTCAATAATAATAAGCTGTAAAACGTAGCGAATACGAATTTTTCGGCGGTCAAAACTCACCAGCCAGGCAAGCGCAAGAATAATCACCAGCGCCAGCAGGAAGTGGATAATATTATACATGGTTAATTTTCGGTTGGTTTTCGAGTGGCATATTTAGCCACAGCTATGTTTAACCGTAAATGGGCATTTACGTTATAAGTTATAAACACAACGATAACGACAGAAACTATTAACCGGCGAGCGATTTACATCTCGTCATCAAAACACCACACATTTCGCTTGTGTTTCTCATCTACGTAATGATAATCACTATCACAAGAATTTACCTTTCTTTGCATCAGTTGACCGCGATTAACAATTAAGGTGTCGGCATGTTTGTTCCATTTCTCATTATGTTACGTGAAGGCCTTGAAGCTGCCTTAATCGTGAGTCTTATTGCAAGTTACCTCAAGCGAACCCAGCGCGGGCGCTGGATTGGCGTGATGTGGATTGGGGTTTTCCTTGCCGCGGCGCTCTGCCTGGGGCTTGGGATCCTCATCAACGAAACCACCGGTGAGTTCCCGCAGAAAGAACAGGAACTGTTCGAAGGCATCGTCGCCGTGATTGCGGTGGTGATCCTGACCTGGATGGTGTTCTGGATGCGCAAAGTGTCCCGTAACGTGAAAGTTCAGCTGGAGCAGGCGGTCGATAACGCCCTGCAAAAAGGCAATCACCACGGCTGGGCGCTGATCATGATGGTCTTTTTCGCCGTTGCGCGTGAAGGCCTGGAATCGGTCTTTTTCCTGCTGGCTGCGTTCCAGCAGGATGTGGGGATCTGGCCGCCGCTCGGTGCCATGCTGGGGCTGGCAACGGCGGTGGTGCTCGGTTTCCTGCTGTACTGGGGCGGTATTCGCCTGAACCTGGGCGTGTTCTTCAAGTGGACGAGCCTGTTTATTCTGCTGGTTGCCGCTGGGCTGGCCGCGGGCGCGATCCGTGCGTTCCACGAAGCCGGGCTGTGGAATCACTTCCAGGATGTCGCGTTTGACCTGAGCAATGTGCTCTCTACGCACTCCCTGACCGGAACCCTGCTCGAAGGTATCTTCGGGTATCAGGAGACGCCGAGCGTCAGTGAAGTGGCGATGTACTTTATCTATCTGGTTCCGGCGCTGGTGCTGTTCGCGCTGCCGCCGCGTGCCCGCACCCAGACGTCGCATCCCGCGCCGTAATGGGGTTGGTGTAGTTACAACATACTTTTAAAAGGGAAGAGTCATGGCAATTCAGTTCCGTCGTAGTGCGTTACGCGCAGGCATTGCCGCGCTGTTCGCTTCTGCATTCTCCGCGCAGGCAGCCGATATTCCGCAGGTTAAAATCACTGTGAATGATAAGCAGTGTGAGCCGATGAGCGTCACGGTGAACAGCGGTAAAACGCAGTTTATTATTCAGAACCACAGCCAGAAGGCGCTGGAATGGGAAATCCTCAAAGGCGTGATGGTGGTGGAAGAGCGTGAAAACATCGCCCCGGGCTTTAGCCAGAAAATGACGGCTAACCTGCAACCTGGCGAATACGACATGACCTGTGGCCTGCTGACCAACCCGAAAGGCAAGCTGATTGTGAAAGGCGAAGCCACGGCGGATGCCGCGAAAGGCGAAGCCCTGCTGAGCCTGGGCGAGGCGATTACCGCCTATAAAGCCTATGTCACCAAAGAGACCGCGGACCTGGTTACCGGCACCAAAGCCTTTACCGATGCAGTGAAAGCGGGCGATCTCGAAAAAGCGAAATCCCTGTATGCGCCAACCCGTCAGCACTACGAGCGTATTGAACCTATTGCTGAACTGTTCTCCGACCTGGATGGCAGCATCGATGCCCGTGAAGATGACTACGAGCAGAAAGCCGCCGATCCTAAGTTCACCGGTTTCCACCGTCTGGAAAAAGCGCTGTTTGGCGATAACTCCACCAAAGGGATGGAGAAGTACGCTGAGCAACTGAACACCGACGTGCTGGAGCTGCAAAAACGTATTAGCGAGCTGGCGTTCCCGCCATCTAAAGTGGTGGGCGGCGCGGCAGGCCTGATTGAAGAAGTGGCGGCGAGCAAAATCAGCGGTGAAGAAGACCGTTACAGCCACACTGACCTGTGGGACTTCCAGGCTAACGTCGATGGCGCGCAAAAAATTGTCTCTCTGCTGCGTCCGCAGTTGCAGAAAGAGAACAGCGAGCTGCTGGCGAAAGTGGATGCCAACTTCAAGAAAGTCGACACCATTCTGGCAAAATATCGCACCAAAGACGGCTTCGAAACCTACGACAAGCTGACGGATGCTGACCGTAATGCGCTGAAAGGCCCTATTACGACTCTGGCAGAAGATCTGTCTCAGCTGCGTGGCGTACTGGGTCTGGACTAAGCGCGATGAACAAGCAAGACGAATTCGACGTGGCTGAACCTTCGCGACGTCGTTTACTGAAAGGGGTAGGGGCGCTGGGTGGCGCGCTTGCCCTGGCTGGCGGATGCCCGGTGGCACATGCGGCTAAACCGCAAAGTGCTCCCGGCACGGTATCCCCCGAAGCACGAATGGAAACGCAGCCTTTCTATGGTGCGCACCAGTCGGGCATTCTGACGCCGCAGCAGGCCTCTATGATGCTGGTGGCGTTTGATTCGCTGGCCAGTGATAAAGCCGACCTGGAGCGTTTGTTCCGCCTGCTGACGACGCGTATCGCGTTTCTCACCGCAGGCGGCCCGGCACCGCAAACGCCTAACCCGCGTCTTCCGCCGATGGACTCCGGTATTCTTGGGCCGTTTATCGCCCCGGATAACCTGACCATGACCGTGTCGCTGGGTGATTCGCTGTTTGATGAACGCTATGGCCTGACGAAGCACAAACCGAAATCGCTGCAAAAAATGACGCGATTCCCGAATGATTCGCTTGATGCGGCGCTGTGCCACGGCGATCTGCTTCTTCAGATTTGTGCCAACACTCAGGATACGGTGATCCACGCCCTGCGCGATATCATCAAGCACACGCCGGATCTGCTGAGCGTGCGCTGGAAGCGGGAAGGATTTATCTCTGACCATGCTGCGCGCAGCAAAGGGAAGGAGACACCCGTCAACCTGCTTGGCTTTAAGGATGGCACCGCCAACCCGGACAGCAGCGATCCCGCGTTGATGAAAGAAGTGGTCTGGGTCACGGCCGATCAGGGAGAGCCTGCGTGGGCCGTTGGTGGCAGTTATCAGGCGGTGCGTATTATCCAGTTCCACGTGGAATTCTGGGATCGCACGCCGCTCAAAGAGCAGCAGACCATTTTCGGCCGTGACAAGCAAAGCGGTGCGCCGCTGGGCATGAAAAACGAGCACGATGTGCCGGATTACAGCGCTGACCCGAACGGTGACACCATCGCGCTGGACAGCCATATTCGTCTGGCGAACCCGCGCACCAAAGAGACGCAGTCCAGCCTGATGATGCGCCGTGGCTACAGCTATTCGCTGGGAGTGACCAACTCGGGTCAGCTGGATATGGGTCTGCTGTTTGTCTGCTATCAGCATGACCTGGAAAAGGGCTTCTTAACCGTGCAGAAGCGGTTAAACGGCGAAGCGCTGGAAGAGTACATTAAGCCTGTCGGCGGTGGCTATTTCTTTGCCCTACCTGGGCCGCGCGATCAAAACGCGTATCTCGCACAAGGGCTCCTCGAAGCCTGATAATTGTCCCTGCGATAGTTCGCGGGGACATTATTTTTTCATATGACTATCCCTCTGTTATATTTCTGTAATATTCCTGTATGAGACTGATTTCACCTGTAGGGACAGTCTTAAAGTTGCATCAAAGTAAAATAAATGTTGCATTTATGATAAGCCTTGATGTACTTAATATAAGACAGCGGTAGTTCCCGGCAGTGATGCTGAATCACAATGGAGATCGCGAATGGTTGCGTCCTGTACTGGACATGGTAAACATAAAAACCGCAGCACCCGGCGCGGAGGCTCAGACTCCGGCAGCGATTTCCTCACCACTAAATTCTCCTCATCTTCTCCAGAATCTCCTTCGACCGACGTGCAAAATGGTGCGCGTAGCCGTTCTGTATCGTCATCCGATAAAGCAAGCAATGGCTTACAAGGAAGCCAACCCTCTGATGTTCGTGCGCATAATCGTGCCGAAACTGGCGCGTGTGATGAATACCAACAACTCAAGGTGCTATCCATGGGAAGACAAAAAGCAGTGATCAAAGCTCGTCGCGAAGCAAAACGTGTGCTGAGACGGGATTCACGTAGCCATAAGCAACGTGAAGAAGAATCGGTCACCTCGCTTGTGCAGATGAGTGGCGTTGAAGCAATTGGCATGGCGCGGGACAGCCGTGATAATTCCCCAATTGTGGCGCGCAATGAAGCTCAGGCGCACTACCTGAATGCTATCGAGAGTAAACAGCTCATCTTTGCAACCGGTGAAGCCGGATGCGGGAAAACCTGGATTAGTGCAGCCAAAGCGGCGGAGGCTCTGATCCATAAGGACGTGGACAGGATTATCGTCACCCGTCCGGTACTGCAAGCTGATGAAGATCTCGGCTTCTTGCCCGGAGACATTTCGGAAAAGTTTGCTCCATACTTCAGGCCCGTCTACGACGTGCTGGTGAAACGACTGGGTGCATCCTTTATGCAGTACTGCCTGCGACCAGAGATTGGCAAGGTGGAAATCGCGCCGTTCGCCTATATGCGCGGACGTACATTTGAAAATGCGGTCGTGATCCTTGACGAGGCTCAGAACGTGACCGCTGCGCAAATGAAGATGTTTTTAACGCGCCTCGGGGAAAATGTGACGGTTATCGTTAACGGCGATATCACCCAATGCGATCTGCCATCTGGTGTGAAATCCGGCCTGAGCGATGCGATGTCACGTTTTGAGGAAGATGAGATGATTGGGGTGGTTCGCTTTACCAAAGATGACTGCGTGCGGTCGGCGCTTTGCCAGCGCACGCTTCAAGCGTACTACTGAGTTAGCTGTTGTGTTCAAGGCCCGGGAAACCGGGCTTTGTTTTTTGTACTTTTATTCCCTCTCCCCTGGGGAGAGGGTTAGGGTGAGGGGCTCAGATCGCACCGGGTTGCATATAGCGCCGGGGGGATTGACTCGCTTTGCTCTCAGTCTGTCCAACTGGCTGCGCCAGTTGTCGAACCCCGGTCGGGGATTCTCATCCCCCCGCAGACGTGCAACATGCGAAAAAAAAGCCCGCATTTTCATGCGAGCTCTTCTTTAAAGATGGCGGTGAGGGGGGGATTCGAACCCCCGATACGTTGCCGTATACACACTTTCCAGGCGTGCTCCTTCAGCCACTCGGACACCTCACCATATTGTATTGCTGCCTGACCGCTTGGGGGGCAACGGGGCGCTACTATAGGGAGTTGCGCTAAAACGGTCAAGCAGATTTTCTGCTTTAGTGCTTGTTCGGTTAAGCAATAATCAGCTCCACGGTGTTTATGCCGTGGAGCGTGTCATTACCGCTGTGAATCGAGCACTTCGCTGTGCTTCACCACGTCCTGTGCTTTGCTGTAACTTTCAATCAGCAACTGATAAGCAGGGAAGATGTGCGTGTACACCTCAGCCCACTCGGCGGCGTCTTCTCGGTTCCAGGTGCGCTGAATTTCAGACGCGACAGCCGCCGTATCCATTGGCACAACACCCGCTTGCACCACGCGAGCCAGAGTTATCTCCTGGGCCATTTTGCTGTAGGTGCCTGACGCATCAATAACCGCAAACACTTTATAGCCGTCGGCCACTGCGCTGATTGACGGAAACGCCATGCAAACGCTGGTGATGGTACCTGCAATGATCAGCGTCTTGCGCCCGGTCGCCTTCACAGCAGCGACAAATTCCGGGTTGTCCCAGGCGTTGATCTCACCTTTGCGTGCCACATATTGCGCATGAGGCGCGTTGGCGTGGATCTCCGGGATCAGCGGGCCGTTTGGGCCTTGCGGCACGGACGCGGTGGTAATCACCGGGATCTTCGCCAGGGTTGCGATTTTGGCCAGCGCTGCCGCACGGGCACGCAGTTCCGGCATCGGCATGTCACCAACGGTCTGGAATAACCCGCTCTGATGATCAATAAGCAGCATGACCGCATCGTTTACATCAATGACCGGGCGTGCTCCATTAAAATTCGCAGGTGTAGACATTTTCTTCTCCTTAATTACGATCAGATCTGGCCGAAGCGGCCTGAGTTAAAATCGCTAATGGCTTCAGCGATTTCGGTTTTACTGTTCATCACAAACGGGCCATAGCCCACAATCGGCTCATTCAGCGGTTCCCCGGCCATAAGCAGCACTTTGGCATCACGGCTGGCTTCCAGATGTAGTTTCTCTCCTTGCTGACTCAGGACCACAAGCTGAGCTTCCCCTGCCTGCGCAGAGCCGTTCACCGTTACGTTGCCTTCAAGCACAACCAGTGCGGTGCTCCAGCCCTCGGGCAGAGTTAGCGCAAGATGGCTCCCCTGATGCAGCGTAATGTCCCATACATTCAGTGGTGAGAAAGTACGGGCAGGGCCAGTGATGTCTCCGTATCGCCCGGCGATAACGCGCAGGTCGCCGCCGTTATCGGGTAACGCCACCACCGGGATCGTGTCGCGGGTGATGCTCTGATACCCCGGTGCTGCCATCTTGTCTTTCGCGGGCAGGTTCACCCACAGCTGCATCATCTTGAGTTCGCCACCTTTCTGTGCAAATCCACTGGAATGGAACTCTTCATGCAGAATGCCGGAGCCAGCAGTCATCCACTGCACATCGCCGGGGCCAATCACGCCGCCTTTACCGGTTGAGTCGCGATGCTCGACTTCGCCGGAATAGACGATAGTGACCGTTTCAAACCCGCGATGGGGGTGTTCGCCCACGCCACGTTTTGCGCCATCCGCCGGGAAGGTATACGGGCCTGCGTAATCCAGCAGCAGGAATGGGCTGAGCGGCTCGCCGTGAGTCTGATAAGAAAACATTGAACGAACCGGAAACCCATCACCAACCCAGTGCTGACGCGGTGCGGTATAAACGCCTGTAACATTTTTCATGGCTATCTCCTGATGTTCTGTTGATGTTTATTAGCTTATATTCAGGTTTAATATCCCGGTAGGCAGTGAAAATGACATTCACTGTTCCATAAATGGAACGATGAGGTTTTATGCAGGATCTCAATGACTTCGTGTGGTTTGTGAAGGTGGTCGACTACGGTGGTTTCGCTGCTGCCGGGCGGGCGCTCGATCAGCCAAAATCAAAACTGAGCCGCCGTATTGCGCAGCTTGAAGAGCGGCTTGGGGTGCGGTTAATTCAGCGCACCACGCGCCAGTTTACCGTTACCGAAGTGGGCCAGACTTTTTATCAACACTGTAAAGCGATGCTGGTGGAAGCTGAGGCGGCGGAAGAGGCCGTCGCCGCGTTGCAGGCGGAGCCACGCGGTATTGTCAGGATCACCTGCCCAGTGACCTTACTGCATGTGCACGTAGGGCCGATGCTGGCGCGCTTTATGGCGAAATATCCGGGAATAAACCTCCAGCTTGAAGCCACCAATCGTCGGGTGGATCTGGTGGGTGAGGGGATCGATATTGCAATCCGTGTGCGTCCGCGTCCGTTTGATGACAGCGACCTGGTTCTGCGGGTGCTTGCCGACAGAGGGCATTGTCTGGTGGCCGGGCCTGATTTGATTCAGCGTATGGGGAAACCGGTTATGCCGTCAGAGCTGAGCTGCTGGCCGGGGTTGAGTATGGGGGAGGGGAGGCAAGTTCATAAATGGGATTTGACCGGCCCGCAGGGGGCAAAAGCGGAGATCCACTATGCCCCGCGTTTTATCACGACCGATATGCTGGCGCTGCGGGAAGCGGCTATGGCAGGTGTGGGCGTGGTGCAACTTCCCATTTTGATGGTGAAAGATCAGCTCGCCTCAGGGGCGCTGGTTCGGGTTCTGGATGAATGGGAGCCTCGCCGGGAGGTTATTCATGCGGTATATCCGTCCAGACGTGGGCTATTGCCATCGGTGAGAACGCTGGTGGATTTTCTGACGGAAGAGTATGCGCGGATGGTGGAGGAGTAGTGGTTCCCCAGTCATTATTGCTTTATAAAGCGATGATATTACGCCATGGAAATAAAAGACTTACCGCGGCT
>NZ_LXES01000040.1 GCF_001654845.1 Enterobacter soli ATCC BAA-2102
CCCGGGTTGCCAGGGGGGTGGCGACTGAGCCACCCTGGCACGTTCACGTGTTATGGGGTGACAGAGTAACAAGGAACATAAAGTGAACGGAATGACTACCTTAGCTGTATATTCCCCATCGCGCCAAAGAAGTGAGGGGGCCGTCCGTGCTCGGTTTTTTTGTGGGGATAAGACCGCACCGGGTCGCATATAGCACCGGGGGGGATTGACTCGCTTTGCTCGCCCTTCGGGCAGCCTGTTCGCTACGCTCTCAGTCTGTCCAACTGGCTGCGCCAGTTGTCGAACCCCGGTCGGGGATTCTCATCCCCCCTTTCGGAGAATATAAAAGAAAAAAGCCCGTACTTTCGTACGAGCTCTCATCTCAAATATGGCGGTGAGGGGGGGATTCGAACCCCCGATACGTTGCCGTATACACACTTTCCAGGCGTGCTCCTTCAGCCACTCGGACACCTCACCATATTGTCATCCCGTTGTTGCTGGGACGGGCGCTAATGTAAGGAAAACCCGAACTGCCGTCAATCAACTTTTTCAGTTAATTAGCGTGTTTAGACAAACTTCAAACAACCTGATTCCGAAATGTGCTGAAAGCGGTTTTTTTATCAACAACGCAAATGCCAGTAAATTTGTTATGCTGGCAATCCAGTTGAAAACGAAAATAAAATCGCGCAATAAAAGGCAGGAATCGCTATGGATATTATCTTTTATCACCCTACTTTTGATACGGCTTACTGGATTAATGCACTGTCGGCAGCATTGCCGGGCGCGCGCGTTCGCGAGTGGAAGCGGGGCGATCATGAACATGCCGACTACGCGCTGGTGTGGCATCCACCGGTAGAGATGCTCCAGGGCCGTGAACTTAAAGCCGTCTTTGCGCTTGGGGCCGGTGTGGATTCGATCCTGAGCAAGCTGAAAGCGCATCCAGAGATGTTACCTGAACATATCCCGCTGTTCCGTCTGGAAGATACCGGAATGGGTCAGCAAATGCAGGAATATGCCGTGAGCCAGGTGCTGAACTGGTTCCGTCGTTTTGACGATTATCAGGCCTTCAAACAGCAATCCCACTGGGAACCGCTGCCGGATTATCACCGCGAAGATTTTACCATCGGCATTCTGGGGGCTGGTGTGCTTGGTTCAAAAGTGGCAGAAGCACTTGCCCCGTGGGGGTTCCCTCTGCGTTGCTGGAGCCGCAGCCGTAAAGATTATCCTGGCGTAGAAAGCTTTGCCGGAACAGACGAACTCCCGGCGTTCCTGAAAGGCACTCGCGTGCTGATTAACCTGCTGCCTAATACGGCGGAAACAGTGGGGATTATCAACAAAGCGCTGCTGAACCAACTGGCGGATCAGAGCTATTTAATGAATCTGGCGCGCGGTGTTCATCTGGTCGAGTCTGATCTGCTGGCGGCGCTGGACAGCGGCAAACTCAAAGGCGCGATGCTGGATGTCTACAGCCGTGAACCGCTGCCAACGGAAAGCCCGCTGTGGGCGCATCCCCGCGTGGCGATGACGCCGCACGTTGCCGCAGTAACCCGTCCGGCAGAGGCCGTAGCTTATATCTCCCATACCATCAGTGAGATGGAGAAGGGTAACACCGTTACCGGGCAGGTCGACAGACAGCGCGGTTACTAAGAGAAACCCGGCGTTAGCCGGGTTTTTGCTAATATTCGCCGCTGATAACTGCTATCCTTGGGAAAAACAGCAGAGGAGAGAAAGATGTATCCCGTTGACCTGCACATGCACACCGTCGCCAGTACCCATGCCTATAGCACCCTCCATGACTACATCGCGCAAGCAAAGCTAAAAGGCATCAAGCTTTTTGCGATTACCGATCATGGTCCTGATATGGCTGATGCTCCGCACTACTGGCATTTTGTGAATATGCGCATCTGGCCACGCCTGGTCGAAGGTGTTGGGATACTTCGTGGCATCGAAGCGAACATCAAGAATACAGACGGTGAAATCGACTGCACCGGCCCGATGCTGACCTCGCTGGATCTGATTATTGCGGGCTTCCATGAGCCGGTTTTCGCTCCACAGGATAAAGAAACCAATACAAAGGCGATGATCGCGACGATTGCCAGCGGCAACGTGCATATCATCAGCCATCCGGGCAACCCTAAATACCCGATTGATATTCAGGCTGTTGCTCAGGCGGCAGCAAAACATCGCGTTGCCCTGGAAATTAATAACTCCTCCTTTGTTCATTCGCGCAAAGGCAGCGAGGCCAACTGCCGTGAAGTGGCTGCGGCGGTGCGTGATGCAGGAGGTATGGTCGCGCTTGGGTCTGACTCGCACACCGCCTTTACGCTTGGCGATTTCAGCGAGTGCCTGAAAGTGCTTAATGATGTTGGTTTCCCGGAAGAGCGGATCCTGAACGTGACCCCACGCCGGATGCTTGACTTCCTGGAATCGCGCGGGATGCCGCGTATTGATGAATTTGCCGATCTTTAATTGTGTAATGGAATAAAAAAATGAATGAGTTCTCCATCCTTTGCCGCGTGCTGGGTACCCTGTTCTACCGTCAGCCGCAAGACCCGCTGCTGGTTCCGCTGTATACGATGATCCAGGAAGGTAAGCTGGCGCAAAACTGGCCGCTGGAACAGGATGAGCTGCTGGAGCGTCTGCAAAAAAGCTGCGACATGCAGCAGGTTTCTGCGGATTACAACGCGTTGTTCGTGGGTGAAGAGTGCCGCGTGGCGCCGTATCGTTCAGCGTGGGAAGAAGGGGCAACCGAAGCTGACGTTCGCACTTTTCTGACTGAGCGCGGGATGCCGCTGGCAGAGACTCCGGCTGACCACTTTGGCACGTTGCTTCTTGCGGCGTCCTGGATTGAAGATCAGTCTGGCGATGATGAAAGTGAAGCTATCGAAACGCTGTTTGAAGAGTTCCTGCTGCCGTGGTGCGGTACGTTCCTCGGCAAAGTGGAAGCGCACGCCACATCACCATTCTGGAGAACTCTGGCGCCGCTGACCCGCGATGCCATTGCGGCCATGTGGGACGATCTTCAGGAAGAGAATGAAGAGTGATTTAGATCACATAATTTCTGCAACGATACATTTCAACGTGCACATAATGTGCTTCTGATCGCATTTCTATGGTGCGTATCTGCTAAGATGCGCGCCATGAACATATTACTCTGCATTGCAATTACAACGGGCATTCTCTCCGGTTTATGGGGATGGGTGGCGGTATCTCTCGGGCTATTAAGCTGGGCCGGGTTTCTGGGCTGCACGGCTTACTTTGCCTGCCCTCAGGGCGGCATTAAAGGGTTGTTTATCTCTGCCTGCACGTTGATGAGTGGTGTTATCTGGGCGCTGGTCATTATGAAAGGCAGCGCGCTGGCGCCGCACGTCGAGATCTTAGGCTACGTAATGACCGGCGTTGTGGCATTTCTGATGTGTATTCAGGCAAAGCAAATGCTGCTGTCGTTTGTGCCGGGCACCTTTATTGGCGCCTGTGCGACATTTGCGGGGCAGGGCGACTGGAAGCTGGTGGTGCCGTCGCTGGCAGTGGGCTTACTGTTTGGCTATGCCATGAAGAACAGCGGTCTATGGCTTGCAGCCCGACGCGAAAAAGCGCAAAACACCACGGCCGTGAGTGAATAAAAAAAGGCGAGATAATCATCTCGCCTTTTTTATGCGCTTCCTGTCAGGATTCCGGAGGAACCGACATATCGCGGTATTTCACCAGAACCGGGTTTTGTGCATCGGCTTTGTTTTGCAGATCCCACAGGCCACGGTCGATACCGTCATTAATCAGGAATATAACGCCAGTTTCGATGGCTGACATCAGACACATCATGACCGGTTCGTTGGAGGTGTAACCAATTTCACCTTCCAGTAAACGCTGGTAGTCAATAAAGCGGAATACCCCAGCCTGCACTTCATACGAGAGAATGGTCTTGCTGGTGTTCACGGATGACAGCACTTCACCGGTGCTGACGTTCACCACGCGCAGGTTAACGGCTATCTGATCGAGCTGATATTGCGTATCTGCCCCGATACCGAAGTAACGTGCGCCCACGCCGCCTGATTTAACGTTACTTTCGTAGCCGATAATCGAACCTTCAATCATAACGTTGGCTGCGGCAAGCGATTGCAAAGGCATCCGGTTGTTATTCGCGACGGTACCATTTTCCTGAGCGGCGCGAATGATTTTGCGTTCATTCAACAGGTTCTGAAGTCCCTGACGTTCCAGCGGGATGAACCAGTGAGAATCCTTGAGCGCGGTGACCAGCATTGCGGTGGCACTCTGCGGTACAGCAGTCGAGAAGTTACTGGCAGGGTACGGTTTAAATTGTCCAGTTTCATCCTGGATGTTGTAAACCGAGACAAATATTTTGCCGGTTGGTGCTGGCAAATGGGTTAAATCACGATAACTCTGAGCCCGAGGCATTAATGTAGGTTTTGCAGCTTCTTTTGGTGGAGCAGTTAAACAACCGCTCAATAAGCACACTGCAACAAATATCAGGAAGCGCTGCATGATCGTTGTCCTTATTTTGATGTTGTTCAGAAGTCTGTCGAGTTACTTTGTAGGCCAGAAACCTGGATGGTCGATGTTTTTCCAGTTTTCCGGTCCGTCACATTTAACTGAAGCTGCCCATCCTTGTTGGCAATATCGACAATAAAGTCGTTAGTCACCATTCGGCCGGGCTTGCCAGTATTGATGTTGGTTAACAAACCGCCCAGGATCTGGGACTGGATAGCCTGGGTGAAGTTATCCAGCGCTGACGGCGTGTCAACGGTGTAGTCTTTATAACTCGGATCTTTATAGGAGTTTTGGGCTTGCGCCTCATTCAACATGAATGCCCCGTTGTTGGGGTTACCGCCAAAGTTAGGGTTACGGAACTGGAACGTCATATTTCCGGCCCAGCTTAAAGGTGTAATTAGCATTAACGAAATAACTGCATGTGCAATACGCATGACAGCCTCCGGATATAGGGTCGCTAGAACTCGTCTTTTGCTAAATCGCGTGTGCTTAATAGCGCTTTGTCTATTTGCAGGCGATTTATAGCCTCTTCAGTTTGTGCCAGAGCTAAGGCTACGTTTTTATCGAAGTCTATTTTCGTTGGGAATAAAAACGTTTGATAAATAACGTCCTGATTAGCCGTTATCGTTATCCAACTTCCCCATCGTGCACTGGGCCGTTCGTTGATTGTTATGTTACCAGGGTAAGTACTTTCCCACTTGTCACTGAAGGCACGATAAAAATTGTGGCCAACAGATGACACCGTATGGTCAGTTAACAATCCGGGAATCTCCACTTCAACGGCCTGAAGGTTCCCGGCAGCAAGCAGAAAGCCTGCTGCGGCAATCCAACTCAACGTGCGTTTCATGGTATTAACGCCTGAGGTTATCGTTTGCCCATGAAACCGCCTGAGTTCGGTTTTTAACAGCTATCTTCTTGAAAAGATTATAAAGGTGCGTCTTAACCGTATTTTCGCTGATAAATAACGAACGGGCGATCTCAATATTTGAAGCACCAATGCGCAACTTGTTCAGGATCTCTTTCTCGCGATGCGTCAGCAGTGCGGACTCTGAACTGTTATAGCGGTAATTACCAGAGTGCGTGATGAGGTAGCTGGCAAGTTTTTGCGAGAAATAACATTCACCTCGCAATATGCCCTGCAACCCTTCTACCACGCGATCTTCTTCTTCAGTGACGTAAAAAACGCCATTGATATGCGGCCAGTTTTCAATGTCTCTGAAAGGATACTCATCAGGAGTGTTCAATAATAGCAAACGGATATTATTGTTTTTCCTGCTTAAATTATCTTGCCAGTAATGAATAAGCTTTTTATCAGCTTCCATCATATCAAGAAGAATAATGCTGCCAGGAGCAATATCGTCAAAAGAACGTTGAATATTATGCAATTTCCCGTTCAGTGATAATGATTGCTTTAAATGCTGTAATAAAGCTGTCGCTTGCAAAGAAGGTTTTGTGATCAACAGTAATGTATGACCATGTAAACTATGGACTTCATTATACATGATGAAACCCCACTTTTTTATGACACCTGACAGTTGCCCCTTTAATTAAAATTAAGGGGCACCAGAAGTACTGACAGATGCTGCACTGCTGTGTGTAGAATCAGACCATAACCTCCAGGGGGAGGTAAATATAAAACAAATTTCGTACATCTGATTTCAATCTAGCTTTTACAAACTTTAAAGCAAGTGTTAAACATGTAACATAATGTAAAAATTAATATTAATTTGTGAAAATCACACATTTCTATTGTTCAGTTTTGATAGGAAAGTTGTACATGATAATAACACTGCACACATTTTAAAAATCATACAAATATTTATATCATTTTGATTTTAAAAAATATTAATTATTTCGTAAACACAGCCGCAAGGTATGAGTTCAGGAAAAATCCTAAGCCTTCGAATGAGGGGGTTGTGTCCTTAAGAAAACATGCCTCGTGTCACGTACTGTGTAAATTATGATCCCGGCAGCGGGTGAAGCGTGCGGGCTGGAAAGGGTGGACAGGCCGTTGCCTCGTTGTACAACCTTTGCCATGGAAATATTTTTACAAAAACTAAGCTGCACTGATTACAGCGTTTTTTGGCATTAATTAATACTTTGAGGTGAAACGAAGAATAAAAATAAGACTCGCGGGTGAGATATTTAAAATGTTTCGGCAGACATACTCTTCACCGTAACGACGCGTTAACAAATTAAGAAATGCGTTAACACGAAGTCACATTACGATTTGTGTATAGCCAGGTCCAGGGTGACAACATGAAAAACATATCGTTATTTGTGATGTTTACATTTCTGGGTGTGCCTGGATTTGTAACCGCGGCGGGTTCAGATTTAGCCAATACTGAATACAACTTCGCGGTTAATGAATTAAGTCGTTCCTCATTAAATCAGGCAGCCATTATTGGTCAGAAGGGCGCATATAATGACGCCCAGGTGCGCCAGGACGGTTCTAAATTACTGTCCATTGTTACTCAGGATGGAGTCGGCAACAGAGCGAGAGTTGATCAATCAGGGACTTATAATTATGCATATATCGCTCAGAGCGGCTACGCGAATGATGCTGATATTTCGCAGGATGGATACGGTAATACGGCAAAAATTATCCAGCAAGGGTCGGGTAATAGGGCGAGTATTACGCAGTACGGTACGCAGAAAACCGCAGTTGTAGTGCAGAAACAGTCGCAAATGGCCATTCGCGTTATTCAACGCTAGTTATTTAGCGGCGACTTTAATCAATCCGATGGGGGTTTTACCATGAAATTTATCAAAGTGGCAGCACTTGCAGCAATCGTAGTTTCTGGTAGTGCTATGGCGGGTCTTATTAATCAAGGCGGTTGGGGCGATCATGGCCATGGTGGTTATGGTGGTCCAAATTCAACCATGAATATCTACCAGAGCGGTGGCGGCAACTCAGCTGTTGCCTTGCAATCGGATGCAAGAAATTCAACTATGAATATTAGCCAGACTGGTGGCGGTAATGGTGCAGATGTTGGACAAGGCTCTGACGACAGTACTATCTCCCTGACTCAGAATGGTTTTGGTAACAGTGCAACACTCGATCAGTGGAACAGCAAAGACTCCACTATGACTGTTAGCCAGTACGGTGGCCTGAACGGTGCATCCGTTGACCAGACTGCTTCTAACTCTTCTGTAAGTGTTACTCAGGTTGGTATTGGTAACCACGTGTCAGCTCATCAGTACTAATACTGAAATCTGTGCTACAAAAAAACAGGGCATATGCCCTGTTTTTTTTCGGGAGTCCATCATGCAAACCTTAATTCTCCTCGCTGCGCTCTCCAGTCAAATTACGTTTAAAACCTCCCAGCAAGGCAATATGACGACCATTATTCCGCAGGTCATCCTGACTGAGCCGTGCGAATGCCAGGTCCAGGTGCTTTCTATGCGACAAGGGCAGGGCGGTCAAAGTACGTCACAACAACAAAATACCGTCTCGATACCCGCTAATCAGACGATTGATTTAACGCGCCTGAGTTTAAATATCGATGCAGGGGATACCGTGAAGATAACGGTGACTGTTTCTGATGGGAAAGCGCTCCATTTATCGCAGCAGTGGTCGCCGCCAGGCAGTGTGCTCTAATTATTCAATAAATCAATGAATTGAAAGGGCTGGCGGCAACGGATTCTTATCACTATGCTGTTATCAACAATGAGCTGATGTTGCAAATATGTTTCATTGTGCGTTGCCTGCCACCATGGAGTGTTTTTACCCCTCAAGGACGACTTTCATTGAGGAGTATTATCGTGACCAGATCTGCATTTCAATTCATCACAGGGCTTGGTCTGGCGATTTCTGCCGCGCTGAACCCCGCATTTTCAGCAACCTTCGTTAACGGCGGAGTCATCCATTTTCGTGGTGCAGTCGTGTCCGACCCCTGCGAAATCTCTGCCAGACCTCAACAACTTTCCATGTCTTGCCCGGAGAATAACCGGATGCAGACGCGTGTGCTGAGCTATAGCGATGCCCTGAACGGCCAGAGTGCTTACCCCAATCTGGCTTCAGTTAGCATGAAGTACCTCAACCCTGAAAAATCGCTGGCCATTGTGCAGATTGATTACCGCTGATCTCATGCTCTCCTGCCCTCTGGCGGGAGAGCTTTTCCCGCAATAGTTTTTTCTCCCAACCCCAGTGCGATACACTTAATAAAAAGGCGGGTCGCAGAGGGTGTTTATGAAACCGCAAATAGAAGTTATCCACGGTGATATCACGACATTGCACGTTGACGTCATAGTCAATGCTGCTAACCCATCACTCATGGGCGGGGGAGGTGTGGATGGTGCTATTCACCGTGCTGCCGGCCCGCAGTTACTTGAGGCGTGCAAAGTCGTGCGCCAGCAGCAAGGAGAGTGCCCCCCAGGCCACGCCGTCATCACCCTTGCAGGTAATCTACCCGCCAAAGCGGTGATTCATACCGTGGGGCCGGTATGGCATGGCGGAGAACATCATGAGGCGCGGATCCTGGAAGATGCGTATCGCAACTGCCTGCGCCTGGCGGCCGATAACGGCTATAAGACCATGGCCTTTCCGGCAATCAGTACCGGCGTGTATGGCTATCCCAAAGCCGCGGCGGCGGCGATTGCGGTGGACACGGTCTATCGTTACCTCTCCCTGAAACCGATGCCCGAACAGGTGTTCTTTGTCTGTTTTGATGAAGACACCGCCCATCTGTACCAGCGGCTTCTTACTCAGCGCGGGCAGGAGTTTGATGCCTGAATACAGCAGCGGCGCCCTGAAGGCGCCGCTGGTTGTTTATGCTTTAGTTTGAGGCTTACCCGAGAACAGGAAGCGCAGCAGCGGTATCCGCAGATGAATTTCGTACATCACCAGTGCCAGCCCAATCACAAACACCAGCCCGGTGAAAAAGCCCAGCGTATTTGAGGCAATATGCGGGGTAATATATGCCCCGAAGAACAGCGTCAACGGATGATGCACCAGATAAATGAATAATGAAGCGTTGACGAAATAGGTCACCCGGGTGGATTTGAAATTCAGCAGACGATGGCCTAAAGCAAACACCACATTGACCATCCACAGGCCCAGAAGCATGGTGATCACGCTTTCCGTTTCATACATCCACGCATCGCCACTGCCGTAGCGCTGGTTCAACAGATAGGCGACAAAGGCCACTGCCGCGCCAATCGCGCACCACGGGGAAGGGGTGGTAAAGAGGGCTTTCAGCTTTGGATAAACAAATGCCAGCGCCCCAATCATAAAGAAGGGGATATAGAACAGGCTTTGCATAACCACAAAGTTGAACAGGCCGTCGCTGAGGATAGGCGGATAGACAATAAAGAGAGTACGCCTCACCGCGGCATACGCGATGCCCAGCAATAAAAAGAGCAGCGACAGTTTCCCAAGCGTAATACTGGCGAAGAAGGTGTCGGCTTGAGTGCTCAGGTGGTGACGTAAACGGCTAAAAATCAGCACGCTGATTGTCGTCAGCACCACCAGAACCAGCAGGAACCACAGATGGGACACTAGCTCCCACACCAGCGTGTTGTACTTTTCATACAACGACAGATTTTGCCAGCCATCGGCCTTGCCTTTGACATACTGCAACATGATGAACTGCGGTAGCGTCAGCAGCGGAATGGCCGTGAGCATCGGAATACCCACGCGCTCGACGCGCACTTTCCACCAGCGTTTAATGGGATAACGCAAAAACAGCATGTAGGAAAAATAGCCGGAAATGACAAAAAACACCTGCATCCGGAAGGCGTGAATAAAGTCATTAAACAGGGTGAGCCACCAGGAGGGCTCCAGACTGTTAACGTGCCAGGTGTGGCTTGAGTAAATCAGTGAAATGTGAAAAGGGATCCCCAATAGCATCAGCCATGCCCGGATCGAGTCGAGGAAATATTCACGTTGTACAGGTATAGTAGTGCTCATATAACTTTGTGCATTCTCAGACTTTTCGTCTTATCCCTAAGACTCATAATGGTTACATTCGAGGCCAACCCTACACCAAGACCGACACCCTGTCTCCAGGATAAGCACGCAAAGTGAAAAGTGGGTTCTTCCACTTGCTTAATCCCTGAGCCAGCGAGCTGAACAAAGCGGTGATTATGTTGTCGGATTGCCTGAGTTTCCATTAAAATGGATCGGATCGATATAAGCACACAAAGGGGGAAGTGCTTACTTATTATGAAACATAAACCACAAATGATGAAAATGCGTTGGTTAGGTGCAGCAGTCGTGTTGTCCCTGTATACCTCATCGGCCTGGTCCTTTAACATCGATGACGTCGCAAAACAGGCAAAATCGATGGCTGGCAAGAGCTACGAAGCGCCGAAAAGTAACCTGCCCTCCGTTTTCCGCGATATGAAATATGCGGACTATCAGCAGATCCAGTTCAATCACGATAAAGCGTACTGGAGCAATATCAAGACCCCGTTCAAGCTTGAGTTTTATCATCAAGGTATGTACTTCGATACGCCGGTTGCCATCAATGAAGTGACGGCAAGCTCGGTGCGTAAAATCAAGTACAACCCGGATTACTTCAATTTTGGCGATGTACAGCATGACAAAGACACGGTGAAAGACCTTGGCTTTGCCGGCTTCAAAGTGCTTTACCCAATCAACAGCAAAGATAAAAACGACGAAATCGTCAGTATGCTTGGCGCCAGCTATTTCCGCGTCATTGGTGCGGGGCAGGTGTACGGGCTTTCTGCGCGTGGTCTGGCCATTGATACCGCGCTGCCATCAGGTGAAGAGTTCCCACGCTTCCGCGAATTCTGGATTGAACGTCCAAAACCTGCGGATAAGCGTCTGACCATCTATGCACTGCTGGATTCCCCGCGTGCGACAGGTGCGTATCGCTTTGTCATTATGCCAGGGCGTGACACGGTTGTTGACGTGCAGTCTAAGGTCTATCTGCGCGATAAAGTGGGCAAACTGGGCGTTGCACCATTAACCAGCATGTTCCTGTTTGGGCCGAACCAGCCGTCTCCGGCGACCAACTTCCGCCCGGAACTGCACGACTCCAACGGTCTTTCTATTCATGCCGGTAACGGCGAGTGGATCTGGCGTCCGCTGAACAACCCGAAACATCTGGCAGTCAGTAGCTTCGCGATGGAAAACCCGCAGGGCTTTGGTCTGTTGCAGCGTGGCCGTCAGTTCTCACGCTTTGAGGACCTGGACGACCGTTACGATCTGCGTCCAAGCGCGTGGGTAACACCGAAAGGTGACTGGGGTAAAGGGAAGGTTGAGCTGGTTGAAATTCCAACCAACGATGAAACCAACGACAACATCGTCGCTTACTGGACGCCGGATCAACTCCCGGAATCCGGTAAAGAGATGAACTTCAAGTACACCATTACCTTCAGCCGTGACGAAGACAAACTGCACGCACCGGATAACGCCTATGTCATGCAGACCCGTCGCTCTACTGGCGATGTGAAGCAGTCTAATCTTATCCGTCAGCCTGACGGCACGCTCGCGTTTGTTGTGGACTTTGCTGGTCAGGATATGAAGAAACTGTCCCCTGACACGGCAGTGACGGCACAGGCAAGCATTGGTGATAACGGTGAAATTGTCGAAAATACCGTGCGTTACAACCCAGTAACGAAAGGGTGGCGTTTAACCCTGCGCGTGAAAGTGAAAGATCCGAAACAGACGACTGAAATGCGCGCTGCGCTGGTCAGTGACGATCAGCCGCTGAGCGAAACCTGGAGCTATCAGCTACCTGCCAATGAATAATACAACTGAATATATTGATGCCATGCCGCTGAGCGATATTGAAAAAGCGGCACTGCCCAAGAGCGACATCCGCGCGGTGCAAACCGCGCTGGATGGTGAACATCATCAGTTTACCCGTGATGATGATACGCCACTGGGGTCAGTGAAGGCGCGTCTGGAGCAAGCATGGCCAGACTCGCTGGCAGAAGGGCAGCTGGTTAAAGACGACGAAGGCCGCGAGCAGCTTCAGGCTATGCCGAAAGCAACGCGTTCTTCTATGTTCCCGGACCCGTGGCGCACCAACCCGGTGGGCCGCTTCTGGGATCGTCTGCGTGGGCGTGAAGTTGCGCCGCGCTATCTCTCTCGTCTGACGAAAGAGCAGCAAGCCGCCGAGCAAAAATGGCGTACCGTCGGGACGATTCGCCGTTACATTCTGCTGCTGCTGACGCTGGCACAGACGGTTGTGGCAACCTGGTACATGAAGACCATCCTGCCTTATCAGGGCTGGGCGCTGATCAACCCTGCGGATATGACAGGGCAGGATCTGTGGGTCTCCTTTATGCAGCTGCTGCCGTATATCCTGCAAAGTGGCATCCTTCTTCTGTTTGCCGTGCTGTTCTGTTGGGTGTCCGCCGGTTTCTGGACGGCGCTGATGGGCTTCCTGCAACTGCTGATGGGACGGGACAAATACAGCATTTCTGCGTCGACGGTCGGGGATGAACCCCTAAATCCCGAGCACCGTACTGCGCTGATCATGCCTATCTGTAACGAAGACGTTGATCGCGTATTCGCGGGTCTGCGCGCCACCTGGGAGTCCGTAAAGGCGACCGGTAACGCAGAGCATTTCGACGTGTATATCCTCAGCGACAGCTACAACCCGGATATCTGCGTGGCAGAACAAAAAGCCTGGATGGAGTTGATTGCAGAAGTACAGGGCGAAGGTCAGATTTTCTATCGCCGCCGCCGTCGTCGTGTGAAGCGTAAAAGCGGAAACATCGATGACTTCTGCCGCCGCTGGGGTAATCAGTACAGCTACATGGTTGTACTGGATGCTGACTCCGTGATGACGGGTGAGTGTCTGACTGGCCTGGTGCGTCTGATGGAAGCCAACCCGAACGCCGGTATTATTCAGTCTTCACCAAAAGCGTCCGGTATGGATACGCTTTATGCGCGCTGCCAGCAGTTCGCAACTCGTGTTTACGGGCCGCTGTTCACGGCGGGTCTGCACTTCTGGCAGTTGGGTGAATCCCACTACTGGGGGCATAACGCGATTATCCGCGTGAAGCCGTTCATTGAACACTGTGCGCTTGCGCCGCTGCCGGGTGAAGGCTCGTTCGCGGGATCTATCCTGTCGCATGACTTCGTGGAAGCTGCGCTGATGCGTCGTGCAGGGTGGGGCGTCTGGATTGCCTACGATCTGCCGGGCTCATACGAAGAACTGCCGCCGAACCTGCTGGATGAACTCAAGCGTGACCGTCGCTGGTGCCACGGTAACCTGATGAACTTCCGTCTGTTCCTGGTAAAAGGGATGCACCCGGTTCACCGTGCAGTATTCCTGACCGGCGTTATGTCGTATCTGTCAGCGCCGCTGTGGTTTATGTTCCTGGCGCTCTCTACAGCGTTGCAGGTGGTGCACGCCCTGACAGAACCGCAGTACTTCCTGCAACCGCGCCAGTTGTTCCCGGTGTGGCCGCAGTGGCGTCCTGAGCTGGCGATTATGCTGTTCGCCTCAACCATGGTTCTGCTGTTCCTGCCGAAGTTGCTCAGCATCATTCTGATCTGGTGCAAAGGGTCGAAAGAGTATGGCGGCTTCTTCCGCGTGACGGTGTCGTTGCTGCTTGAAGTGCTGTTCTCTGTGCTGCTGGCGCCGGTTCGTATGCTGTTCCACACCGTGTTTGTGGTCAGCGCGTTCCTGGGCTGGGAAGTGGTCTGGAATTCTCCACAGCGTGACGACGACTCTACCCCGTGGAGCGAAGCCTTTATGCGTCATGGTTCACAGCTGCTGTTAGGACTGGTGTGGGCAGTGGGCATGGCATGGCTGGATCTGCGTTTCCTGTTCTGGCTGGCACCGATTGTCTTCTCGCTGATCCTGTCGCCATTTGTGTCCGTGGTGTCCAGCCGTTCAACGGTGGGTCTGCGTACCAAACGCTGGAAACTGTTCCTGATCCCGGAAGAGTATTCACCGCCGCAGGTGCTGGTGGACACTGACCGCTTCCTGGAGATGAACCGTAATCGCTCGCTGGATGATGGCTTTATGCACGCGGTGTTTAACCCGTCATTCAACGCCCTGGCAACTGCGATGGCAACAGCTCGTCACCGTGCAAGCCAGGTGCTGGAAATTGCCCGCGATCGCCACGTTGAGCAGGCGCTGAACGAAACGCCGGAAAAACTGCACCGTGACCGTCGTCTGGTCCTGTTGAGCGATCCGGTCACCATGGCGAGGCTTCACTATCGTGTGTGGTCTGCTCCGGAGAAATATTCCTCCTGGGTAAGCTACTACAAAACGCTGAAGCTTAATCCGCTGGCGCTGAAAGCGAAGTAAGTTTTAAGGATGGCCGGGAACGCTGCACGCTACCCGGCAAGTAAAATACCGGCTGAGAGGCCGGTATTTTTTTATGAGGTAATGAATGAAAATAGTCATTGTAGCCATGATGGCGATGCTGCTTAGCGGCTGCGGCAGTATTATCAGCCGCACCATTCCAGGGCAAGGCCACGGGAATCAGTATTACCCGGGCGTGAAATGGGATGTCCGCGATTCAGCCTGGCGTTATCTGACCGTACTCGATTTACCGTTCTCTCTGGTCTTTGATACGCTGTTGTTACCGATAGACGCGCAGCACGGCCCTTACGAATAAAACGACGCTTAACGCTCGTCCCACTCATCTGCTGCGGTTTGCCCCTCTTCGGTATCCAGCGGAGGTTCGAGCTGAAACTCGCCCTCATCCCACTCGTGCAGGGTGTTTTCTTCAAGCCATTCCTGACGCAGTTCTATCTCGTCATAGTCACCATCGAAGACGGCCTGCGCAGCTTCACCACTCAATACCGGCAAACACTCTCCTTCGTCACCGTCATCAACGAAGAATTCGGCCTGCCACATAATATCCCCATCCTGGAGGACATATTTTTGAATATTGAGTTGTTGCACGTCAGCGTCTTCTTCCTCAATGCCAGGATTATCGGCGAGGAACTCTTCGCGAGCGGCATCAATAGCTTCTTCCAGTGTGGCGTACATGGTCATCGGTTTCTCCCTGTTTTCGAGAAGGTATTCAGGGAAAGAATAGCTGATTATCAGATCCTGCAAGTATGAATACGAAAATATGCCGTCACGCCTTCGTCTTATTCGCGGGCAGGACTATTTTTTTCAACCTGCTCGCCGGGAGCAGGACGCAATGCTCTCGATAAACTGAACCAGGAATAGATGGCGTTAAACAGGACCACACTAGCCGTCACGATAAACACAGCGCGAAAACCAAAACTGGCAGAAATGCCTGCGCCGACAAGAGGCCCGGTGACGTTGCCGATATCACGGAACGACTGGTTATAGCTAAAAATACGCCCGGCGATCTGATTGGTGGAGTTATAAACCAGCAGGGTCTGAACCGCGGGAAGCAGTGCGCCATCTGCGGCACCCAGCAGGAAGCGGAGTACGCCGAGCTGCCACGGGGATTGCACCATCGACATCGGGATGAGCAACAATACCGAGATAACCAGCGCGCAAATCAGGATTTTCTCCGGGCCAATTTTGTCGCCCAGTCTTCCCAGACGCGGCGCACTCAGCAGCGCGGCAACCCCGGGGACAGAAGCAATAAGCCCGCTGATAAAGGCTATATTATTCACATTGCCCGCCAGGTCACGCACGTAGAGCGTCAGAATCGGAGCAATAGAGCCGGTCGCGACCTGGATTATCATGGTGGTGACAAACAGGCTCAATACCAGTTTCGGGTTTTTCAGTGAAGCCAGAACATCCCTGGCATGGAGCATCTCTTTTTTGGCAACCGGGGTGAAATTTTCCCGGATACAGAGCAGGGTGACGATAAAACAGAGGAACAGCACGCTGGCGGTGATGAAAAAGACCGGTCTCAAACCGTAACTATCTGCCAGTAAGCCACCCGCAAGTGGCCCCAGTAGCGCGCCGCTCACCGCACCGGTTGACAGCGTCCCCAGTGCCCAGCCGCTTTTATGCCGAGGAATTTGCGTGGCGATAAGTGCGTTTGCATTGGGCACAAAACCACCCAGCAGGCCCAGCAATGCACGCAATATCAGGAACTGCCAGACGTTCTGCGCCATGCCCATCAGCACCATGATGATGGACATGCCAAGCGCGGAACGCAACAGCATGATTTTTCGCCCTTTACGGTCGGCAAGACCACCCCAGAATGGTGAGGCAATCGCCGAGAACAGGAAGGTGATACTGAATACCAGACCTGACCACATATTCAGCGCGCTGTGGCCCGTTACGCCAAGCTGCTCCACGTAGAGGGGAAGGAAAGGCATCACCAGGCTGAATGCTGCACCAGTGAGAAAACAGCCAAGCCAGGCAACCGCGAGGTTACGTTTCCAGTTTATGGGGGCATCTGAGGGTGACATAACAATCCGCATAACGAGGTGCAGCGCACGATAAGGTAGAGGTAATAAGCCTGCTAATTATGCGCCTGGGTTATGATTGCTGCAATGTCGGGGAGCTTTTAAAGCTAAAACAAAATGCGGCCACTGCGGCCGCACTGGATTAATAGCGTGAGGGGACACCTTGCGGGCGGGTTTTGAAGCGGCGATGCAGCCACATGTATTGCTCCGGAGCGAGCATAATGCACTGTTCAACAACGCCATTCATCCATTTTGCCGTAGTTTCGGCATCGTCCAGCGGCGGTGTCATTTCCGGTTCCAGCATGATTAACTGATAGCCTGAACCGTCAGGTTTACGGCGCGGGACAAAGGGAACGATAGCCGCTTTGGACATCCGCGCCAGCATCCAGGTGCCGGTTGTTGTTGCGGCTTCGTCGACCGCAAAGAAAGGGACAAACACGCTGGCTTGCGGACCGTAATCATGGTCCGGGGCATACCAGACAACTTCACCGGACTTAAGCGCACGGATCATCCCTTTCAGATCCTTACGGTCGATCATGCTTTTGTTTGAGCGCATCCGACCATTGGTCTGCACTAAATCGATCACCGGGTTGTCATTCGGGCGGTAAACGCCAATGCCAGGCGCCTGCATTCCGAACATGCGCGCGCCGATTTCCAGCGTCAGAAAGTGCACACCAATTAACAGTACCCCGGTCTGATTCTCCTGAAGCGAATGCACTGGCTCCATACCGGTTCCGGCTACTTCGGTCCAGCGTGCCATGCGCTTATCGGGCCAAAACCATGCCATACCGGTTTCCATTAGCCCCATGCCCACAGATTCGAAATTTCTGGCAACCATATCATGGCGCTCTGACTCGCTCATTTGCGGAAAGCAGAGCTCCAGGTTGCGGTAGGCAATTCTGGCGCGACGTTTCATGAATATCTGCGCGATACGACCCAAACCTTTGCCCAGACGGAAAATGACCGGATAAGGGAGTTGGACAAGCAACCACAAAAAGCCAATACCAAGCCAGGTTAACCAATAACGGGGATGCAAAAGGGCGGCAGTAAATTTCGGTAGCTGGGTCATGTCTGTCCTGTTTTCTTACGTCCTGAAGGTCTTATTGTCTCATTTTTTAAGGCTTAGCCAAAATGTCTGTCATCGAATCGAGCGTTAATGCAGCAAATGTTGCGTGCAATAATTATGACTGAGTGAAATGTAGCGCAAATTGTATGGATGTAAATTGTCTTTGTTTGCTATATGATGCCGACCGATTTTTCTTACTCTTAACGATTGCAGGACTTGTACACCATGCCAGTGTTACACAACCGCGTATCGAATGAGATGTTAAAAGAGCGTATGTTGGCTGAAACCGAACCGCGCACGACAATCTCATTCTACAAATATTTCACCATCAACGATCCACAAGCGACCCGCGATACACTTTACCAGGCATTCACCGCGCTGAATGTGTTCGGACGCGTCTATCTGGCACGTGAAGGTATCAATGCGCAGATCAGCATCCCTGAAAGCAAAGTCGATGCGTTCCGCGAATTCCTCTATGCGTTTGATCCCGCGCTGAACGACCTGCGTCTGAATATTGCGCTGGACGATGACGGTAAATCGTTCTGGGTGCTGCGTATGAAAGTCCGTGAGCGCATTGTTGCGGACGGTATCGACGACCCGAGTTTTAATGCGGGCGATGTGGGGGAATACCTCAAAGCGGCCGAAGTGAATGCGATGCTGGACGACCCGGAGGCGGTGTTCATCGATATGCGTAACCACTACGAATACGAAGTGGGCCATTTCGAAAACGCAATGGAAATCCCGGCGGATACCTTCCGTGAACAGCTGCCGAAAGCCGTTGAAATGATGCAGGAACATAAAGATAAAAAAATCGTTATGTACTGCACCGGCGGTATTCGCTGCGAAAAAGCCAGCGCCTGGATGAAACACAATGGGTTTAATAAAGTCTGGCACATTGAGGGGGGCATCATTGAGTATGCTCGTCGTGCCCGTGAGCAAGGGCTGCCGGTACGCTTTATCGGCAAGAACTTTGTGTTCGACGAGCGCATGGGCGAGCGGATTTCAGATGATGTGATTTCGCACTGCCACCAGTGCGGCACGCCGTGCGACACTCACACGAACTGCAAAAACGATGGCTGCCATCTGCTGTTCATCCAGTGTCCGGCCTGTGCTGAGAAGTACCACAACTGTTGTAGCGAGCTGTGCAGCGAAGAGAGCATGTTGCCTGAAGAAGAGCAACGTCGCCGTCGCGCGGGCCGTGAAAACGGCAACAAGATCTTTAATAAATCCCGCGGTCGCCTGAATACCAAACTGGGTATTCCTGACCCGGAATAAAGAAATAAGCCCGGTGGTACGTTGATTCACCGGGCTGCATTATTACGACTTCTGCTGAACACCTTCCACAGAAATAATCAATTCGACATCCTGGGACGCCGGGCCTAAATCCGTGGTGATATTAAAGTCTTTCAGGTGAATTTTCCCTGTGCCCTCGAAACCTGCACGCTTACCGCCCCATGGATCATCACCCTGGCCGATTAACGTTGCCTGAAGCGTGACCGGTTTTGTGACGCCGTTAAGGGTGAGATTACCGGTAATATCCAGTTTCTCTCCTGCTTTCTTCACCTCTGTTGAGGTGAATGTGGCCTGTGGGAATTTGGTTACGTTAAGGAAATCGGCACTGCGCAGATGCTTATCACGTTCAGCATGGTTAGTATTCACGCTGTTGGTATTAATGGTGACATTAACATTATCCGCGGCGGGATTTTTGTCATCAAATCGAAATGTGCCATCGAAATCGTTAAAGCTGCCATATAACCAGCTATATCCAAGATGCTGAATACGGAAATTGACGAAGGCATGTTGGCCCTCTTTATCAATTTTATAATCAGCCGCCACCGCAGAACCGGCGGTAAATAACAGCGAACCTAACGCGATACCCAACAGGTGTTTTTTCATTTTATGCTCCAGAGTCAACTGACGAACGGCCGAGCATCCGCTTCAGCGTATCGTCTTTATCAATAAAGTGGTGTTTGAGCGCAGCAAGCCCGTGAAGGACTGAAAAGATAACGATGCTCCAGGCAAGCCACAGATGAACAACGCCCGCGATGTCGGCCTGTGAGCCGGCATCCGTCAGTGTGGCGGGAATGTCGAAAAGACCAAAGACGCTGACCGGCTTGCCATCCGCCGTGGAGATAAGATACCCACTCACTAGAATGGCGATGAGCAGGGCATAGAGGGCAATATGTGCCCCTTTTGCGCTAAGGCGCGTGAATTTACCGTGGCTTTGCGGCGCAGGCGGTGGCGGAGAGATATGTCGCCATAACACGCGGAAAACGAGTCCCATCATCAGCAGAATGCCAATGCTTTTATGCAACTCAGGTGCCTGATGATACCAGCCATCATAATAGCTGAGCGTCACCATCCAGAGTCCAAGACCGAACATGGCATAAATCGCCAGCGCAAATCCCCAGTGCAAGCACATGGATATAATGCCGTAGCGCGAAGACGAATTTCGCAGTTGCATAAATATTACCATTCGTAATAAACAGAACGGTAAAAATGGACTGTGTAAAAAGATATTGCAACTTAAATAACTGAATAAGGATATTTATTTAATTTATTTCAGTGATTTTGAAAATGATGAGGTGATGTAATTCAGTGTGTTCGTGCAATTAACGGTTGGTTTATCATGGGGCCAGATGTTGATATATGAATCAAAAATTCGGTTAATTAAATTAATATAAAGTAATGTCAGTTATTGTCAGTGTTTCTTTTCAATAAAATACAATATAAACAAAATCGATGATTGCCAGCAGTGACCACAATAAAATATAGAGCATTAAATGCTCGCGGATATTATTGATAAGGTAGCCAACTATTTTGCGCATAATACCCCGCGAAGTGTAGTGATAAAACACAGGCTCCGAATCTTCGGAGCCTGTGGGCGTATTATCCGTTAAAACGCGAGAGCGAGAAGGGCGTCAGATCAAACTGTGGCTCGATCCCCTGCGCAAATTGTGCAGCGATTTCGCCCAGCACCGAGGCAAACTTAAACCCGTGGCCGCTAAGCCCGGTGATAAGCAGCGTGTTGTCATGGCCAGGCAGGGTGTCGACGATGAAATCTTCATCGGGGGTGTTGTCATAGGTGCAGGCTGCACCGTAGAGCAGGCCGCCGATGCCGGGCAGGATATTTCGCAGGAACGCAAAGGCTTCAGAACCGTCAGTCGGGTAAGCGCCAAAAGGTTTACGCTCTTCAGGTTCAGAGATAACCTGCCCGCCGTTGTGTTTGCCAATCTTGAGCGCGTCTTTTTCTGACGGGAAGCCGTAGAACTGATCGCCATTGGGCAACTCGCCGGTAAAGGCCGGGAATTTATTCTGGCTGCTGTAACGGCCATCCGCCTGGAACCAGGAGAAGACTTTACGTACAGGCTGTACCGGCAGGTCAGGCAGCAATTTTGTGACCCAGGTGCCGGCGCTGATAAGCAGGCGCGAAGCAGAATAGTCGCCTTCCTGGGTGCTGACGGTGACACCATCGTCATGATGGGTAATGGCAGTCACCGGGCAGTTAAATAGCTGGGCGCATCCGGCTTTTTCGGCAAGCGAAACCCAGGTTTTGATGGCCGTCTCGCAATGCAATACCCCGGAGTTGGCTTCAAACAGCCCAATGTAATCATCAGGAACGCGGATCTCCGGCCAGCGTTTCATGATGGCTTCGGCGTCCAGACTTTCGACATCAAGATTAAACTCGCGTGCGCTGTGTTCGACTGTGGCCAGAAACGTGGAGCGGGCAGGCCCGAGGTTGATAATGCCCGTACGGTCAAAGACGCGCTCTTCGGTGAGGGTGGCCAGTTCATCCCAAAGCGTCTGGGCACGCAGCACCAGGGGCACATAGCGTTCACCTTCGCCATAAGCGTGGCGAATCAGACGTGTATCACCGTGATGGCTGCCTTCAGAATGCGGAGGAAGATGGGCGTCTATCATCAGAACGTTAAGGCCAGCCTGCGTTGCATAATAACCTGCCGCAGAACCAACGGAGCCGCTACCTATAATGATTAAGTCGTATTTCATGGGTATCTCTTAAGCCAATACGTTGTTAGCAGAGTAATTAACATCAGGGGGTTATACAAGGGAGAAATAAATAAGGCACCGCGAGGGTGCCTGTTGAGTGAAAAGTAGGCATAAGGTTAATGCCGTTTATACTCATTTTCCTGGTAGTCGCCAGATTCTATTTTTGCAATACCTGCTTCCAAAATAGAAATAAACTGACGTGCGACGGCAGTGGTAAGCCACAGCGTCTGTCCAATTTCCGCTTCTTCACGGTTTGGTTGATTCGGGGTCTGGTAGTGCAAACGCAGCATCAAAGCATCGTAGCTATCTACGGTACTGATATCCCAGCCAACGAGAGGATGGGTCTGGATGACTTCACTATTCTTTTCCATGATAACCCCCTTAATACGTGTTAGAAGACAACGACTTTGAGGTTCAATACATGTTTATCTGAAGCAACTTCAGTATATCAATAAATAAGGGTTATGACGGGAAAAATAAATAGCTGGCAACACATTTTTCTGTGTTTTAGGATTGTTCGAACAATAAAACACCATCTTGTTCACGTTTTTTTAAGAAGACACACAATTATTTTGAACTATCCCGGATCCCGGATAGCAGATAAAAAAAAGCCGGGGCGACCCGGCAAAAAAACACAATGAGGGAGCAAGATTTAATCGGTGATGAACCAGTCGTCAGCACTTTCCCACGTTTCTTGCAGGATTTCGCTGATGCGATCTTTATCTTCTTTCGCAGCACCAATGACGGACAGGTTGTTCGCGGCAGCATAACGTACCGTTACGGCACCCTCGTTTTCCGGGAAACTGCTGTGAATACGGCGGGATAATTCGCCGGCAAGCGCATCAAGCGCGCCAGCAGGCAGAACGGTTGTTTTGGCGATGGTAACTTCAATACGCATAAATGCCCCCTGTGTAATATACTGTTTATTTATACAGGTATATTATGGGTTTGACAACAAGGGGCATTGATATTTTTAGCGTTTAACGGTCCAGTGCACAGTTTCACCCGCCAGGAATGGGATCAGCGTGTCATCAGTCAGCGGAATAGCCTCTTCAACCTGGTACGCGGTGCGCTCCAGTTCGATAAAGGTTTCATTGACAGGCAGGCCATAGAAACGTGGGCCGTTCAGAGAGCAGAAGGCTTCAAAATGCGCCAGCGCGTTCATCTCTTCAAACACAGTGGCGTAGCTGGCCAGTGCCGTTGGTGCGTTGAAGCAGCCCGCGCAGCCGCAGCTCGCTTCTTTGCGATGACGCGCGTGTGGCGCGGAATCGGTACCCAGGAAGGCCCGGTCGAAGCCACTTGCTACCAGCTCGCGCAGTGCCTGCTGGTGGATATTGCGCTTGAGGATTGGCAGGCAGTACAGATGCGGACGAACACCGCCTACCAGCATGTGGTTACGGTTAAACATCAGATGCTGTGGGGTAATGGTGGCGGCGATAAACTCATTGCCATCGCGAACATATTCGGCAGCATCTTTAGTGGTGATGTGCTCAAACACCACTTTCAGTGCAGGCAGACGCTGACGCAGCGGCTCCATCACAGTTTCAATAAAACGGGCTTCACGGTCGAAGATATCAATATCGGCGTGGGTAACTTCACCATGGATCAGCAGCGGCATCCCCAGTTTCTGCATTCTTTCCAGTACCGGCATAATGGCGTCGATACTGGTCACACCGTGGCTGGAGTTGGTGGTCGCATTGGCCGGGTAGAGCTTCGCAGCGGTGAACACCCCTTCGTTAAATCCACGCTCCACTTCGTTCGGGTCGAGTGAGTCCGTCAGATAGCAGGTCATCAGCGGGGTAAAATCATGGCCCGCAGGGACGGCATCAAGAATACGCTGGCGATACGCGATGGCGGCATCGACGGTGGTGACTGGCGGAACCAGGTTAGGCATAACAATCGCGCGGCCATAAATTTCGCTGGTATAAGGCACGACGGTTTTCAGCATATCGCCATCACGCAGATGGATATGCCAGTCGTCAGGGCGGCGGATTTTAAGAACCTGGGGTTGTGCAGTCATGGATGAGCTCCGGCTTGTCAGGAATCAGTCATTGGGATGGCTGTTTTTGCCGGACACAAATCATAAGCGGAAACGTTTTCGTTTGCACACATTTCCGTAAAAAAAAGGGCGCCTGAGCGCCCCTGGGGTTAATCGGTGAATGGAATGATGATTTCTCCCGGTTTCACCTCTATCCCTTTTGCATATTTTTTGGCAAGCGATTCGCCCTTGCTCTTGTCTTCGCTCAGAACATAGGCCGGCTGCTGGTTGAAATAGCTGCGCAGCGACTGGTTCAGATAGGGGATCAGGGTCTGGATCACCGGTTTCATCTTATCGGGTGAAACCACCGCATCCACCACTTCCATCTCTTGCAGATAGATGGCGCCTTTCTCTTTATTGAAGACTGGCAGTGCTTTGAGCTTGAGTTTGATATTCGCTTTCTGGCTGCCGAAGAGGGAATTCATGTCCAGGTCTGCATCACCGGAAAGGGTGACTTTGTTCGGCTCTTCGCGCCCAATCTGGCTGGTGAGCTTGCTCAGCACAATATGCGCGTCGGCAAGGCCCGGCACGCCAATGTCTTTTGAAAAGTTGTTATGCTTTTCCAGCGCCTGATTAATCTCCTGCTCACTGACGGTATATTGCGTAAGCTGGTTACAACCCACCAGCAGGCCGCTAACGACAAATGCTGCGGCAATGACGATCTTCTTCATGGAGTTCCTCAAAAAAATATCGGCGCTTCTGTCCTGATGCGTCAGTATGTCAGCGAGATATAGCAGAAACCAGCAGAAAAAACTGATAAAGAAGGGCGGGAGAGTGCTCCCGCCAGACAGAGAGGTTATGCGCCAGGCTCGAGCATCCCGCTCGCGCTGCGTTTCTGGCTGAACTGCCACCACAATGCAAGAAGCGTAATAAAGCCCACCACGCCCAGCATCATCCATGGAAGCTCCGGTTGATTCAGCGCTTTGCCCGCATCAAACAGCCAGCCGCCGCCGGCATAGCCCAGCGCGCCGCCAAAGGCCAGCCCAAGACGGCTGAACCCCATATAGCTGCCGCGGGCGCGGGCGTCTGCCAGGGAGGCACTCAGCGTTTCACGCGCCGGTTCGGCGATTATCGAACCGATGTAGAAGGTGCATATCAGCATAAAGAGCTGCTGCAAGGTGCTTACCAGCCCAATCGGCATCATGCTCAGGGTCATCAGCAGTAGCCCGGCCATCAGCCGATGCTCAAGACGGAACCGGCGCTCGCTCCAGCGGGCAATCGGATAAAGCAGCGTCAGGGAGAGGCAGGCTTCAATGGCGTACATCCATTTGACGGCCGCGGGTGAACCAGCAATATCGTTCACCATGATGGGCAGCATCAGCATGACCTGAACGGCGAGCATATAGTAGCCCGTCAGCGTCAGTACATAAGTGACGAAGCGTTTGTCACGCAGCACGCGGCTCAGCCCTTCACGCACCGGGGCTTTTACCGTCGATAATTTCCACGCAGGTAGCAGCCAGGCGTTAAAGGCTGCACACAGAATAAAGAGCACGGCGCCGGTGGCACACACCAGACGAAAATCATATTGCAGCAACCAGCTACCCAGCAGCGCGCCAACCACCGCACCGGCGCTATCCTGCATCATCAGAATAGAGAAGAAGCGGCCACGCTGGTTCGGGCGGATCAGCTTGACCACCAGTGCCGTTCGCGGGGGATCGAAGAGGGTTCCGCCGATACCGGAAAGGAAGCAGGAGAACCACAGCAGCCAGGGTTCATGCGCAATGCCCATCGTGGCGAAACCTGCCGCGCGTAACAACATCCCGGTGACAATCATTGGTTTGGCACCAAAACGGTCAGCGATAGCCCCACCAAATACGCCCAGCCCTTGCTGGACAAACTGGCGTAAACCCAGCGCGATACCGACCATTAATGCCGCCCAGCCCATTTGATCGACAAAACGAATCGAAATAAGTGGAAAAACGACAAAAAAGCCGAGCACGACCAGCATGTTATCGACTAGCAGGAAATATTTACCCAGGCTCCTGGCCTGTGATACGCGGGACATTTCCCCTCCAGGGAAAAGAAGAAGGTGAGCACGCTAATATTCTGCGGTGTCGCCAGGCTTTTTCCCACCCCGCCAGCAACAATATTTTTTTATCAAAAGGGTGCTTTGATAGAGACTTCTCATCGAAAAATGTGAAAAGAGGTCAAAATGGTATGTCACTGTTTTCACAGACGGCAAAGGCGCAGGTATAGTAAAGCTAATGGGTAGAGCAGAAGCGACGGGAAGGAGTGGTATCGATGTTTGGCTATCGCAGTAATGTGCCAAAAGTGCGCCTGACGACGGACAGGCTGGTCGTCCGTCTGGTGCATGAGCGTGATGCCTGGCGTCTGGCGGATTATTACGCCGAGAATCGCCAGTTTTTAAAACCCTGGGAACCCGTTCGGGATGAGAGCCATTGCTATCCATCAGGCTGGCAGGCGCGGCTCAGTATGATTACGGAGTTTCACAAGCAAGGTAGTGCCTTCTACTTTGCGCTGCTGGATCCGGAAGAAAAAGAGATCGTGGGCATCGCTAACTTTTCCAACGTCGTGCGTGGGTCATTTCACGCCTGTTATCTCGGGTATTCCATCGGTCAGAAATGGCAAGGTCAGGGGTTAATGTTTGAAGCGCTGACCACAGCAATTCGCTACATGCAACGCACTCAACACATCCATCGCATCATGGCGAACTATATGCCGCATAACCAACGCAGCGGAAATTTGCTGGCGCGTTTAGGGTTCGAGAAAGAAGGTTACGCCAGGGATTATCTGCTTATTGATGGTGAATGGCGTGACCATGTGCTGACAGCGTTAACCACCCCAGACTGGACAGCAGGTCGTTAAGGAGAAAAGATGAAATATCAGTTAACCGCCACCGAAGCACGGGTCATTGGCTGCCTGCTTGAAAAGCAGGTGACCACCCCAGAGCAATATCCGCTCTCAGTGAATGCGGTGACCATGGCCTGTAATCAAAAGACCAACCGCGAGCCGGTGATGAACCTCGGTGAGCACGACGTGCAGGATGTTCTGGACGCGCTGGTCAAACGGCATTATCTGCGCACGGTAAGCGGGTTTGGCAACCGGGTGACGAAGTACGAACAACGTTTTTGTAATTCTGAGTTTGGCGATCTCAAACTCAGCAGCGCAGAAGTGGCGGTGATCACCACGCTGCTGCTGCGCGGCGCGCAAACCCCAGGTGAACTGCGTTCACGCGCCTCCCGAATGCATGAATTCAGTGATATGCAGGAAGTCGAGCAAACGCTGGAAGGGCTGGTGACACGCGAAGATGGCCCTTACGTACAGCGCCTGGCGCGTGAGCCTGGCAAGCGTGAAAGTCGCTTTATGCACCTGTTCAGTGGTGAGGTGGAACTGCTTGAGAGTATTACTGAAACCGATGCACCAGAGGGCAATGACAGCCTGACGGCGCGCGTGGAAGCGCTTGAAGAGGAAGTCGCTGGGCTTAAACAGCGTCTGGATGCCTTGCTTGCTCATTTGGGAGATTAACGGTGACAAAATTACGCGTAGGAGTGGTCGGGCTTGGCGGTATTGCTCAAAAAGCCTGGTTACCGGTATTAGGTGCAGCGACGGACTGGACGCTGCAAGGGGCATGGTCGCCCACTCGCGAAAAAGCCCAGCGCATCTGTGATACCTGGCGCATCCCGTATGCCAACTCGCTGCTGGATTTAGCCCGCGACTGTGATGCGGTGTTTGTGCATACCTCAACCTCAACGCACTATCAGGTGGTCAGCGAATTGCTGAACGCCGGTGTGCACGTCTGCGTGGATAAGCCACTGGCGGAAAACGTGCAGGATGCCGAGCGTCTGATCGACCTTGCGGCCAGCAAAAAACTGCAACTGATGGTCGGTTTCAACCGTCGCTTTGCACCGCTCTATCAGCAACTCAAGGCCCAGTCTGGCACCCTGGCGTCGCTGCGCATGGACAAACACCGGACTGACAGCATTGGGCCGAACGACCTGCGCTTTACGTTGCTCGATGATTATCTGCATGTTGTGGACACCGCACTGTGGCTCACTAACGGCAATGCGCAGCTGAAAAGCGGAACGCTGTTAACCAGCGAGCAGGGTGAAATGGTGTATGCCGAACACCACTTCTCGGTGGATCATCTCCAGGTGACAACCAGTATGCACCGCCGGGCGGGCAGCCAGCGGGAATCCGTGCAGGCCGTTACCGATGGCGCACTGTATGACATCACCGATATGCGCGAGTGGCGGGAAGAGAAGGGCAACGGTGTGGTGATGCAGCCTGTTCCTGGCTGGCAGAGTACGCTCGAACAACGTGGCTTTGTCGGTTGCGCGCGTCACTTTATCACCTGCGTGCAAAATCAGACGGTTCCGGAAACCTCTGGCGAGCAGGCCATCCTTGCGCAGCGTATTGTGGAAAGGCTCTGGCGAGATGCCATGAGTGAATAACTCGCTGTAACATCTGCGGATAGTAATTCGTTGAAATCGGGTTAGACTAAGCGCCGCTTGTTGGCTTTGCCGGGTGGCGCTTTTGCTTACCCGGCCTACAAATCCGTATGGTTCTGGAAATTCACGTTAATGAACTTATTAAAATCGCTGGCGGCAGTCAGCTCGATGACCATGTTTTCCCGCGTGCTTGGCTTTGCGCGCGATGCCATTGTGGCGAGGGTTTTCGGCGCAGGGATGGCCACTGACGCCTTTTTCGTCGCGTTCAAGCTGCCCAATTTGCTGCGCCGTATCTTTGCCGAAGGGGCATTCTCACAGGCGTTTGTTCCCATCCTTGCGGAATATAAAAGCAAGCAGGGTGAAGATGCCACCCGCGTGTTTGTCTCCTATGTCTCTGGCCTGCTGACGCTGGCGCTGGCGGTAGTAACCGTTATCGGGATGCTGGCGGCCCCCTGGGTGATTATGGTGACGGCGCCGGGTTTTGCTGATACGGCCGATAAATTTGCCCTCACCAGCCAGCTCCTGCGCATTACCTTTCCTTATATTCTGCTGATCTCGCTGGCCTCACTGGTCGGCGCTATTCTGAACACCTGGAACCGTTTCTCCGTTCCGGCGTTTGCGCCCACATTCCTTAACGTCAGCATGATCGGCTTTGCGCTGTTTGCGGCCCCGCATTTCAACCCACCGGTACTGGCGCTGGCCTGGGCGGTTACCGTGGGCGGTGTATTGCAGCTGGCCTATCAGCTGCCGCATCTGAAAAAGATAGGGATGCTGGTGCTGCCGCGCGTTAATTTCCGTGATGCCGGGGCGATGCGCGTGATTAAGCAGATGGGCCCCGCGATCCTCGGCGTATCCGTCAGCCAGATCTCGCTGATCATCAACACCATCTTTGCCTCTTTCCTGGTGTCCGGCTCTGTTTCCTGGATGTATTACGCTGACCGTCTGATGGAGTTCCCGTCAGGAGTGCTGGGTGTTGCGCTGGGGACTATCCTGTTGCCATCGCTGTCGAAAAGCTTCGCCAGCGGCAACCATGATGAATACTGCCGTTTGATGGACTGGGGGCTGCGTCTGTGCTTCCTGCTGGCGCTGCCGGCTTCGGTGGCGATAGGGATCCTTGCTAAACCGTTGACCGTTTCTCTTTTCCAGTACGGTAAATTTACCGCTTTTGATGCCGCCATGACCCAGCGCGCGCTGGTGGCCTATTCGGTGGGGCTGATGGGGCTGATTGTGGTTAAAGTGCTTGCTCCGGGCTTCTACTCCCGTCAGGACATTAAAACTCCGGTGAAGATTGCCATCGTAACCCTGATCATGACGCAGCTCATGAACCTGGCGTTTATTGGCCCGCTGAAACATGCCGGTCTGTCACTGTCGATTGGTCTGGCGGCCTGTCTGAACGCCGGGCTGTTGTACTGGCAACTGCGTAAGCAGGATATCTTTACCCCGCAGCCGGGATGGGCGAGTTTCCTGGTGCGTTTGCTGGTTGCGGTGCTGGTGATGTCGGCGGCGTTACTCGGCATGATGTACGTGATGCCAGACTGGGCACAGGGTACGATGCCATATCGCCTGATGCGTCTGATGGCCGTGGTGGTGGTCGGTATTGTGGCTTACTTCGCAACGCTTGCAGTACTTGGGTTTAAAGTGAAAGAGTTTGCCCGTCGTACGGCATAAACGCCAAAAGGGGAGTTCACCAGATGGTGCTCCCCGTTCCCTGATTCGCCGTTAAAACGTCAAATCGAAATCTTTTTCCCGCCCGTAATTCTCGCACTGGATGTTTGACCATCCGCACCGTAAAGCCCCGTTTCTTTATGGGGTTTCAACACTTCAAGCGCCTGCTGATTACGTACGATCTGTCCTTCTAACAGCCAGCCGTTATGCTGATTGAGGTCGCGAAGGTGCTGGGTCTTTTCTGTAATCGTCTGCCAGCGTTCGACAATCTCATCGTTTGCACTGCGTCGCGGATCTTGTTCCGCGCGTCGCTGCTGCTCCAGGTAATCCAGCGTCGCCAGGAGCGAGCTTTTATCTTCGGTAATACGTTGCAACGCGCTGCCGTTGATCTGACCGGAAGACAGGTGTTGTTGTTCTGCATCCATTACCGTTTTCAGGTCGTTCAGGACAACCGTCATTTGATCCAGTATTTCTGGCAGTCGACTCATACGGTTAGTTACTCTGTAAGAAACTCTGCGCTTCCTGAATCAGTGCATCAGCGATTTTGCTGGTGTCCATTTTCAGCTCGCCGTTACGAATAGCGGTTTTCAGTGATTCAACACGGTCCATGTTGATATCGCTGCTGCCTGGCTGCATCAGTTTTGCCTGCGCGTCGCTCAGGGTGACGCTGGTGCTGTTCGCAGTCGATGGCTTTTCCAGACGCGTTTTCTGCGGCGTAGCGTCATTCGTTTCGCGAGGTTGTACAGTGCTAACCGGTTTTAGGGCTGATGTACGATCAATGCTCATTGTGTTGTCCTCATCGAGGGTTCGCGGCGTTTGCGCCTGACATCATCATTAGTTGATTATTTATCGGCAGTCGCCGCGAAATCTTTAAAAAGATTATAGGTTAATCAGAATATTCCCATCAGTATCGACAGTTCCGCTAACCACCTGGCCTGAGGACATCCTCACACGGGCATTTTGTGCAACGGCGGCGTTGTTTAACGCCTGACCTTCACTGTTGACGCTAAACCCATCTCCGTTGGCAACCACCATCACCCGCTGACCGGCTTTTACTCGCCACGCCTGGCGCAGCATTGACAGCTGAATGGCCTGACCTGGGGCGACATCGCGAAGGCTTACGGCGTCCTGCGCCTGATTTATATCGAGCATCGTACGCGGCGGTAGCTGATCGAGGCGGCCACGTTTTAGCGTCACGCTGCCTGCCTGCAACACACTTCCCCGGGCGATAGGCTGGGCGGCGACAACATAATTGCCCGTCGCCTGAACTGCAACCTGTAAATAGCGTTTTTCATTGGCGCAGCGCGCCAGCACGTTTACGTTGCCCCACAGTTTTGCACTGCCGGTCACGCTGAAAGAGGGCTGGTCGCAGGAGGGATACAGATTGGGCGGTGTGCGCACGATAACCGTGACGTCATCGCTAAAGCCTGCCAGTTGCTGGGCAAAGAAGCTCGTCAGCTGGTCGCTAAGGCCAGTTGCCTGAAGATTTTCTGCCTGAACAAAGGGGCTTAAAAGCAATAAGGTTGCCGCAAGACCATGTCTCAATGTTCGCATCGCACGTTCCACCGTTTTCAGAATTGAGAGGATTCTACCTTCAGTGGTTTTGCATCAACGCAATAAATAGCGACGCATTTTGCGCTTATTCCGTCGATAAGGCAGACGGGTTGAGATTTAAGCTGTGAACTGAAATTTTGCCATCAGCGGAGGAGACATGCTCGATAAACTCGACGCTGCCTTACGTTTTCAGCAGGAAGCGCTCAATTTACGCGCCCAGCGGCAGGAAATTTTAGCCGCCAATATCGCTAACGCGGATACCCCCGGGTTTCAGGCGCGCGATATTGATTTTTCCAGTGAGCTTAAAAAAGTGATGGAGCGGGGACGTACCGAAGGGACAGGGGTTGCGCTTGCACTGACATCCTCACGCCATATTCCCGCTCAGGCGATGACTGCGCCAACCACTGACTTACTTTATCGCGTCCCCGACCAGCCTTCACTCGACGGTAACACCGTAGACATGGACCGGGAGCGTACACAGTTTGCCGATAACAGCCTTCAGTATCAGACAGGACTGACCGTGCTCGGCGGACAAATCAAAAGCATGATGAGCGTCCTCCAGGGGGGCAACTAATTCATGGCCTTGCTGAATATTTTTGATATCGCGGGTTCGGCGCTGACAGCGCAGTCCAAACGCCTGAACGTGGCGGCCAGTAACCTGGCAAACGCCGACAGCGTGACCGGCCCGGACGGGCAGCCTTATCGTGCAAAACAGGTTGTCTTTCAGGTCGATGCTGCGCCAGGCGCGGCGACGGGCGGCGTGAAAGTCTCTGACGTGGTAGAGAGCCAGGCACCGGACAAACTGGTCTACGAGCCGGGTAATCCGCTCGCCGACGCCAGTGGTTACGTGAAAATGCCAAACGTGGATGTGGTTGGCGAAATGGTCAACTCCATGTCGGCTTCGCGTAGCTATCAGGCCAACGTCGAAGTGCTTAATACCGTGAAGAGCATGATGCTCAAAACACTCACTCTCGGCCAGTAAAGGAGACACGCATGTCCATCGCCGTCAATGTGAATGACACCACTAACTCGGGCGTTACCAGTACCAGCTCGACCAGCTCCAGCTCCCTGACGGGAAGCAGTGCTTCCGATCTGCAAAGCAGCTTTCTGACGCTGCTGGTGGCACAGCTGAAGAACCAGGATCCAACCAACCCGATGCAGAACAACGAACTGACCACGCAGCTTGCGCAGATCAGTACCGTTAGCGGCATTGAAAAGCTCAACACCACGCTGGGCTCAGTATCCGGCCAGATCGATAACAGCCAGTCGCTTCAGGCGGCGAACCTGATTGGTCACGGTGTCATGATCCCTGGCACCACGGTGCTTGCTGGCAGCACTACCACCGATGGCACAACATCCACCTCTACCACTCCGTTTGGCGTGGAACTGCAACAGGCTGCCGACAAAGTTACCGCCACAATTAAAGACTCCACCGGAGCCGTGGTCCGCACCATCGATATTGGTGCACTGTCGGCCGGTGTTCATACCTTTACCTGGGACGGCAGCGTGACCGATGGCTCTACGGCGCCGAACGGTTCTTACACCGTGTCAATCGCGGCCAGCAACGGGACGACTCAGCTGGTTGCACAGCCACTTCAGTTTGGGCTGGTGCAGGGCGTGATTAAAGGTAGCGACGGCAACAAACTGGATTTGGGTACCACAGGTACCACCACACTCGACGAAGTTCGGCAGATTATCTAAGCCTTAACACTTATCAGGAGTAAGTCATGGCCTTTTCTCAAGCGGTCAGCGGCCTGAATGCTGCGGCCACCAACCTGGATGTCATTGGCAACAACATCGCCAACTCCGCGACCTACGGTTTTAAATCCGGCTCTGCCTCTTTTGCAGATATGTTTGCCGGTTCCAAAGTAGGCCTGGGCGTTAAAGTTGCTGGCATCACTCAGGACTTCACCGACGGTACCACCACCAACACCGGTCGTGGCCTGGATGTGGCTATCAGCCAGAACGGTTTCTTCCGCATGGTTGATGCGAACGGTTCCGTGTTCTACAGCCGTAACGGCCAGTTCAAACTGGATGAAAACCGTAACCTGGTGAACATGCAGGGTCTGCAACTGACCGGTTACCCGGTTGCGGGTACGCCACCATCGGTACAGACCGGTGCGAACCCACAGCCTATTTCGATTCCGAATACCCTGATGGCCGCGAAATCGACCACCACCGCAACGCAGCAGATCAACCTGAACTCCACGGACGATATCCCGACAGTGGCATTTGATCCGACCAACGCGGACAGCTACAACAAGAAGGGTTCGGTCACGGTGTATGACAGCCAGGGTAACGAGCATAATATGAGCGTTTACTATGTCAAAACCGCTGATAACAAATGGGATCTGTATACCCAGGATGCAAGCGTTGCTAACTCAGCCGTGAACAAAGCGGCGCAGATGAGTTTTGACAACAACGGTAACCTGGCAGGCGTGTATAACTACACCGCGCTTGGCACCACGCCGGAAACCTGGTCACTGGCTACTACCGCCAACACCACCCCGTCTATCAATATCGTTACCGATTCAGTCAGTGGCGCAACCCCTGCATCGTTCAACCTGAGCTTCCTGAACTCCATGCAGCAGAACACCGGTTCCAACAACGTTGTGGCGACCACCCAGAACGGTTACAAGCCTGGCGACCTGGTGAGCTATCAGATCAACGATGACGGTACCGTTGTGGGTAACTACTCCAACGAACAGACTCAGGTTCTGGGTCAGATCGTGATGGCAAACTTCGCCAACAACGAAGGCTTGCAGTCTGAAGGCGATAACGTCTGGTCTGCAACCCAGTCATCCGGCGTTGCGCTGCTGGGTACAGCAGGAACCGGTAACTTCGGTACGCTGACCAACGGTGCCCTGGAAGCCTCTAACGTTGACCTGAGTAAAGAGCTGGTGAACATGATTGTTGCTCAACGTAACTATCAGTCGAACGCACAGACGATCAAAACTCAGGATCAGATCCTCAACACGCTGGTTAACCTGCGTTAAGCGGCTAACAGGAAAGCGCAATGGATCACGCAATATATACAGCGATGGGCGCCGCAAGCCAGACGCTCAATCAGCAGGCGGTCACCGCCAGCAACCTGGCGAACGCCTCTACACCGGGTTTTCGTGCGCAGCTTAATGCGCTGCGCGCCGTGCCGGTAGAAGGGCTGTCGTTACCTACGCGTACGCTGGTAACGGCTTCTACACCAGGTGCGGATATGACGCCGGGTCAGATGGATTACACCTCGCGTCCACTGGACGTTGCACTTCAGCAGGACGGCTGGCTGGCCGTGCAAACTGCCGATGGCAGCGAGGGGTATACCCGCAACGGTAATATCCAGGTGAGCGCTACCGGGCAACTGACGATCCAGGGACACCCGGTGATGGGTGAAGCTGGTCCGCTTACCGTACCGGAAGGCTCAGAGCTGACCATCGCTGCTGACGGGACCATCTCGGCATTAAACCCAGGTGACCCGGCAAACACCGTTGCGCCTGTCGGTCGTCTGAAGCTGGTTAAAGCGGAAGGCAAAGAAGTGCAGCGTGGTGATGACGGGATGTTCCGTCTGACCCAGGCAACGCAAGCCACGCGCGGTGCCACATTACAGGCTGATCCGAGTATTCGTGTGATGTCTGGTGTGCTGGAAGGCAGTAACGTCAAACCGGTTGAAGCCATGACCGATATGATCGCCAGTGCCCGTCGTTTTGAAATGCAGATGAAAATTATCAGCAGCGTTGATGAAAACGCGAGCAAAGCTAACCAACTTCTGGCTATGAGTTAACAGGACTTCCTATGATCAGTTCTTTATGGATCGCGAAAACGGGCCTGGACGCACAACAAACCAATATGGACGTGATTGCCAACAACCTGGCAAACGTCAGTACCAATGGTTTCAAGCGTCAGCGCGCCGTTTTCGAAGATTTGCTTTATCAAACTATTCGTCAGCCAGGTGCTCAGTCTTCTGAACAAACCACGCTGCCGTCCGGTTTGCAGATCGGTACCGGTGTTCGTCCGGTGGCGACCGAGCGTCTGCACAGCCAGGGCAACCTGTCTCAGACCAACAACAGTAAAGACGTGGCGATCAAAGGCCAGGGCTTCTTCCAGGTGCAACTGCCTGACGGAACCTCTGCCTATACCCGCGATGGCTCTTTCCAGGTTGATCAGAACGGCCAGCTGGTAACAGCAGGTGGTTTCCAGGTTCAGCCTGCAATCACTATCCCGGCAAACGCCCTGAGCATCACCATCGGACGTGATGGTGTGGTCAGCGTCACGCAGCAGGGGCAGACCAACCCGGTGCAGGTAGGGCAGCTCAACCTGACCACCTTCATGAACGATACCGGTCTGGAAAGCATTGGTGAGAACCTCTACACCGAAACGCAATCCTCTGGTACGCCAAATGAAAGCACGCCTGGCCTGAATGGCGCAGGTTTGCTGTATCAGGGTTATGTCGAAACCTCGAACGTTAACGTTGCGGAAGAACTGGTGAATATGATCCAGGTTCAGCGCGCGTATGAAATTAACAGTAAAGCAGTGTCGACGACCGACCAGATGCTGCAAAAACTGACGCAACTCTAAGGTGTAGTCCGGTGCGGTAACTGCCGCACCGGCTCCCTGTTTTCGAAGATGAAGGCAATGCAAAAACACGCGGCGTTTCGTTATCCGATTATGACTGTCCTGGCCGTCACTCTCAGCGGCTGTGCCTGGATCCCGTCTAAACCACTGGTTGAGGGTGCGACTACCGCCCAACCCGTTCCTGGCCCTGCGCCAGTTGTGAACGGCTCCATTTTCCAGACTGCGCAGCCGATTAACTATGGTTATCAGCCGCTGTTTGAAGACCGTCGCCCACGTAACGTCGGCGATACCCTGACCATTGTGTTGCAGGAAAACGTCAGTGCGAGCAAGAGCTCGTCGGCGAATGCCAGCCGCGATGGCAAAACCAATTTTGGCTTCGACACCGTACCACGATACCTGCAGGGCCTGTTTGGCAATGCGCGTGCCGATGTTGATGCATCTGGCGGTAACACCTTTAACGGTAAGGGTGGCGCCAACGCAAGTAACACCTTCAGCGGTACGCTGACGGTGACGGTTGACCAGGTTCTGGTTAACGGCAACTTACACGTTGTGGGTGAAAAACAGATTGCCATCAACCAGGGCACTGAGTTCATCCGCTTCTCTGGTGTGGTTAACCCTCGCACCATCAGCGGCACCAATACCGTACCGTCCACCCAGGTAGCGGATGCGCGCATCGAGTACGTCGGCAACGGCTACATCAACGAAGCGCAAAATATGGGCTGGCTGCAACGCTTCTTCCTTAACTTATCGCCGATGTAAGCGAGGTGACTCATGTTTAAATTCCTCTTCGCAGCGGTGCTGACTCTGGTGGCTACCTTTGCTCAGGCCGATCGTATTCGTGACCTGACCAGCGTCCAGGGCGTACGTGAAAACTCCCTGATTGGCTATGGCCTGGTTGTGGGGCTGGACGGCACGGGTGACCAGACCACCCAGACGCCATTCACCACCCAGAGCTTAAACAACATGCTCTCCCAGCTCGGTATTACCGTACCGACGGGCACCAACATGCAGCTGAAAAACGTGGCTGCGGTGATGGTCACTGCGTCCTACCCGGCGTTCGCGCGTCAGGGGCAGACCATTGACGTGGTGGTTTCCTCGATGGGGAACGCCAAAAGCCTGCGCGGCGGTACGCTGCTGATGACGCCATTAAAAGGTGTTGATAGCCAGGTGTATGCGCTGGCGCAGGGGAACATCCTGGTCGGCGGGGCGGGTGCATCCGCAGGCGGCAGCAGCGTGCAGGTGAACCAGCTCAACGGCGGACGTATTACCGGCGGGGCGATTATCGAACGTGAACTGCCAACCCAGTTCGGTTCCGGTAACACCATTAACCTGCAACTGAATAATGAAGACTTCACGATGGCTCAGCAAATTGCCGACACCATCAACCGCAGCCGTGGCTACGGCAGCGCAACCGCGCTGGACGCACGTACCGTGCAGATCCGTACTTCAACGGGCAGCAGCAACCAGGTGCGGATGCTGGCGGATATCCAGAATATGGAAGTGAACGTTCCGCTTCAGGATGCCAAAGTCATTATTAACTCACGTACGGGTTCTGTGGTCATGAACCGCGAGGTGATGCTGGATAGCTGTGCCGTGGCGCAGGGCAACCTCTCGGTGACGGTGAATCGTTCCGCGAACGTCAGTCAGCCGAATACGCCATTTGGTGGCGGCCAGACGGTAGTGACCCCACAAACCCAGATTGATATGCGCCAGAGCGGCGGTTCGCTGCAAAGCGTGCGCTCCAGTGCCAACCTGAACAGCGTGGTACGTGCGCTGAACGCATTGGGCGCAACGCCGATAGACCTGATGTCCATTCTGCAATCAATGCAAAGTGCAGGCTGTCTGCGTGCCAAAGTGGAAATCATCTAATGCTGACCGATAGCAAACTGCTGAGTAGTGCCGCCTGGGATGCCCAGTCGCTCAACGAACTGAAAACCAAAGCGGGTAAAGATCCGTCGGCGAACATTCGCCCGGTCGCCCGCCAGGTGGAAGGGATGTTTGTACAGATGATGCTGAAAAGTATGCGTGAAACCCTGCCGAAAGACGGGATTTTCAGCAGCGATTCAACGCGACTCTATACCAGCATGTATGACCAGCAGATTGCGCAGCAGATGACGGCCGGGAAGGGCTTGGGTCTGGCTGACATGATTGTGAAACAGACCGAAGCCGCACAGGGTGTGCAGGCGCAGGAAGAGCAGCCGCAGCAGGTGCCGATGAAGTTCGACCTGGAAACGGTGACCAGTTATCAGAACCAGGCGCTGACGCAGATGGTGCGTAAAGCGATGCCGAAGGCGACTGATAACAGCGACGAGCCGCTGTCCGGTGATAGCAAAGACTTCCTGGCGCAGCTTTCCCTGCCTGCGCGGCTTGCCAGTGAGCAGAGCGGCGTACCTCATCACCTGATTCTGGCGCAGGCTGCGCTGGAGTCGGGCTGGGGACAACGTCAGATCCGTAAAGAAAACGGTGAGCCAAGCTTTAACATCTTTGGCGTTAAGGCCAATTCCAGCTGGAAAGGGCCAACGACCGAGATAACCACCACGGAATACGAAAACGGCGCCGCCGTGAAAGTGAAAGCGAAATTCCGTGTGTACAGCTCTTATCTGGAAGCGCTGTCGGATTACGTGAACGTGCTGAGCCGCAACCCGCGCTATAACGCGGTGACCCAGGCGGCAACGCCGGAGCAGGGCGCGCAAGCATTGCAGAACGCGGGCTACGCCACCGATCCAAACTATGCGCGTAAGCTTACCAGCATGATCCAGCAGCTGAAATCGATGGGCGAGAAAGTCAGCAAAGCCTATAGCACAGATCTCGAAAATCTGTTCTGAAAGTTCTCAAGTCCCGGTGGAGGCTGCCGATAACCTTCATCAGGACTCGTGTCTGAAAGTATAAAAGGAACCCCCATGTCCAGTTTGATTAACAGCGCCATGAGTGGCCTCAGTGCTGCACAGGCGGCACTCAATACCGTCAGTAATAATATTTCAAGCTACAACGTGGCTGGTTACACTCGCCAGAACACCATTCTGGGAGCCTCTAACAGCACGCTGACAGGCGGTGGCTGGGTTGGCAACGGGGTTTATGTCTCCGGTGTACAGCGTGAGTATGATGCATTCATCACTAACCAGCTGCGTGCGGCAGATACCCAGAACAGCGGGCTGACAACGCGTTATCAGCAGATGTCGAAAATTGACGACGTGCTGTCTGATACCACGAACTCGCTGTCCACGACGTTGCAGGATTTCTTTACCAGCCTGCAAACGCTGGTCAGTAACGCAGACGACCCGGCTGCACGCCAGACGGTGCTCGGCAAAGCTGATGGCCTGGTGAACCAGTTCAAGGTTAACGACCAGTATCTGCGCGATCAGGATAAGCAGGTTAATACCTCTATTTCCAGCAGCGTCGACCAGATTAACGCCTACGCGAAACAAATCGCGAACCTCAACGATCAGATTTCGCGTCTGACCGGTGTGGGGGCAGGTTCATCTCCGAACGAACTGCTCGATCAGCGTGACCAGCTGGTGAATAACCTGAACCAGATCGTGGGTGTTGAAGTGGCCGTGCAGGATAGCGGTACCTACAACATCTCCTTCGCGAACGGTTACAACCTCGTTCAGGGCAGCACCGCGAATCAGCTGGCGGCGGTTCAGTCCAGCGCCGATCCTTCGCGTATCACGGTTGCGTATGTGGATGCGGCCGCTGGCAACGTTGAGATCCCGGAAAAACAGATCACCACCGGTTCCTTGGGCGGGTTGTTAACCTTCCGTTCTCAGGATCTGGATAAAGCACGTAACTCACTGAACCAGATGGCGCTGGCGTTTGCCGATGCCATGAATAAACAGCATGAAGCCGGGTTTGATGCCAATGGCGATGCGGGCGGCAAACTGTTTGATTATGGTTCTCCGTCCGTGCTGAGCAACAGCAAAAATACCGGCAGTGCGTCTGTGACGGCGAGCGTAACCGACAGCTCCGCCGTGCAGGCGACTAACTACAAAGTCGAATACAACGGCACCAACTGGACGGTAACCCGTCTGGCGGACAAAACCAGCTTCTCCGCAACGCCTGATGGCAGCGGCAACCTGTCGTTTGACGGCCTGAACGTTAACATCAGCGGTTCTGCGAACACCAAAGACAGCTTTGTTGTGAAGCCGGTGAACGACGTCATCATGAATATGGACCTGGCGATTAGCGACGAATCCAAACTGGCAATGGCGTCCGCCAGCGGCAGTGGCAATAGCGATAACACCAACGGTCAAAAACTGCTGGATCTGCAAAGCGCCAAAGTGGTTGGTGGCAATAAGACCTTCAACGATGCTTACGCTGCATTGGTCAGTACGGTAGGTAGCACCACCGCATCGCTGAAAACCAGTAGCGAAACGCAGACCAACGTTGTGACGCAGCTGACCAAACAGCAGCAGTCTATCTCCGGGGTTAATCTGGACGAAGAGTACGGCAACCTGCAACGTTATCAGCAGTATTACCTCGCGAATGCGCAGGTTCTTCAGACTGCCAGCACGCTCTTTGATGCGTTAATCAATATTCGCTAAGACCGGGGTCAAAAATGCGTATTAGCACTCAAATGATGTATGAGCAGAGTATGCGTGGAGTGACAAACTCCCAGAGTCTCTGGCTCGGGTATGGCGAACAGATGTCTACCGGTAAGCGTGTAAACCGCCCATCCGATGACCCGATTGCCGCGTCTCAGGCTGTTGTCCTGTCTCAGGCGCAAGCCCAGAACAGCCAGTTTACGCTGGCGCGTAGCTTTGCCACGACCAAAGTCTCTCTGGAAGAAAACGTGTTGTCGCAGGTGACATCGGCTATCCAGAGCGCGCAGGAAAAGGTCGTCTATGCGGGCAACGGCACGCTGAGTGATACCGACCGCGCTTCGCTGGCAACTGACCTGCAGGGTATACGCGATCAACTGATGAACCTGGCGAACAGCACCGAAGGTAATGGCCGTTATATCTTTGCCGGTTATAAAACCGAAGCGCCGGCCTTTGATTCGACGACCGGTGATTACCAGGGCGGCTCGACGCCAATCAGCCAGCAGGTTGATTCGGCGCGTACCATGCAAATCAGCCATACCGGCACTGAAGTTTTCGATACGTTCACCAGCAACGCAAAACCAGAGCCTGACGGCAGTACTCCGGAAACGAACCTGTTTAAGATCCTGGATTCGGCCATTGCCGCGCTGAATACCCCGGTTACCGACGACCAGACTGCCGCTGACGCCGTGACAGCTTCGATTGATAAAGCCAACCGTGGCCTGAGCAACTCGCTGGATAACGTTCTGATGGTGCGTGCTGATTTGGGTACGAAGCTGAATGAGCTGGATAAACTGGATACGCTGGGCGAGGATCGTGCGCTGGGACAAACTCAGCAGATGAGCGACCTGGTTGACGTTGACTGGAACTCGGTGATTTCGTCTTACACCATGCAGCAGGCGGCATTGCAGGCGTCTTATAAAGCGTTCAGCGATATGCAGGGTATGTCTCTGTTCCAGTTGAACAAGTAACATCTTGACCTCTTAGAACATGTCTCGAAACTGGACATGTTTTGACTGCCCAATCCGTATCTGGATTGGGCATTTTTTTATAACGCTTCAGCCTGAGCAGAGATCACACGGGCGCTTTCAATCAAGCGGATCACCAGTGCAATGGCGCCGCACAGAGTTGCCAGCGCGACCACGCCAGACCAGCCCGCCAGGGAATAGATATTCGTGCCCGCCACTGAACCCAGCGCCATTCCGATAAAGACTACCGTAAACAGCAGGGCGTTCAGACGACCACGTGCCTGCGGCTCAAGGCTGTAGACCAGGTTCTGGTGCGCCACCAGGCTCGATTGCAGGCCAAGGTCGAAACCGACGGCGGAAAGCGCAATCAGGAACAATTGTCCGTGTGTGCCAAGGGCAGGCATCAGGAACATCAGAGCAAAAGAGACGGTCACCAGTACTGCGCCAAGCTGGGTGACTTTACCTGCGCCCAGTTTATCTGCCAGGCCACCCGCCAGCGGTGCAGCAAGTGCACCCGCCGCACCGGCAATACCAAACCCACCGGCAACCGCGCTGCCCAGGTGATAGCGCTCAAACAGCATCACGGCAAGCGTTGACCAGAACGCACTGAACGCCACTGAAAGGAAACCCTGAGCCAGCGCCGCACGGCGCAGAGCCGGATAACGACGCCACAGGTGCTCCATTGAGCGCATCAGTGCCGGATAGCTGAGTGTGGAGTGGGTCGCAAAACGCGGCAGTACCGCCCACATCGCCGCGCCGATAATGGCAATACTGACGGCGGCCAGTTGATACATAACGCGCCAGCCAAAGGCTTCACCCACCACGCCGCTGACGGTACGCGACAGTAAAATACCCAGTAACAAGCCGGTCATGACTGTGCCCACGGTTTTCCCCTGTTTGCCTTCCGGCGCAAGAATGGCTGCCGCAGGGACGATATCCTGCGCCATGGTTGCGGCCATCCCGATTAACAGGCTTGCCAGCAGCAGGGAATGCAACTGCCCGGTCAGGCTACAGCCCAGTAAGAAGAGGGCCAGGGCGGCGCTTTTGATCAGGATTAACGTTCTGCGGTCATGGCGATCGCCAAGCGGCAACAGGAAGAGAATACCCAGCGCATAGCCTGCCTGGGTCAGCGTCGGTACCAGACCCATGCCTTCGATACTCAGATGCAGGTCTGAACCCATCAGGGGTAGCAGAGGCTGGGCATAGTAAATGGATGCCACGCTGAATCCGGCACCCATCGCCAGCATAAAAATAACCCAGCGGCTTACGGCATGGGTGGCAGTTGTTGTGTTCATAAGACGTTCCTCAGTCATAGTGTGAGGACATTTTTTCGCAGTCAGCCTTGTGGTGGTAGACGGCCTGGTGGTAAAACGCTTATACGTTAAACGTATTACCAGAAAAATAATGAAGCGAACTGAGCGTATAGACAGGGTTGAGCTGATGCGGACGTTTGTGCGCATCGTGGAGTCGGGTTCGTTGTCGGCGGCAGCAAGGCTGCTTGGCACAACGCAGGCGACAGTCAGCCGACGTTTGCAATCTCTGGAAACCGTGCTGGGTGTCCGGTTGTTGCTACGTACCACCCATGCAACCAAATTAACGGATGATGGCGAACGATGTTATCAACATGCCCGGCGGGTGATTGATAGCTGGCTGGCGCTGGAAGATGAAGTCGGGCAGACCGAAGATGAACCGGTTGGCGTGCTGCGGGTTCGTGCGCCCCATGCCTTCGGGCAGGATCAGCTTCTGAAACCGCTCACGCAATTTTTGCAGCGCTATCCACAGTTGTCCGTGGAGTGGATGCTGAATGATAAATCGGTCGACTTTCTGAGCGATAATCTTGACTGCGCCATCCGCGTGGGTGCTGAAATCGATCCGGCGACCGTTTCTGTGCTGCTGGCGGAAGTCCCGCGCTGTGTGGTGGCATCGCCGGAGCTGCTGGCTCAGTTTGCACCCGTGAAAACCCCGGAAGATCTCTCTGCGCTGCCGTGGATTGCGATCAACACTTTTTATCAGCGCCATGTCGAGTTATTTGATGGCGTTTCTGAGTTGCCCGCACGAGTTGTCATCACCCCAAGACTGAGTACCGACAGCCTGCATGTGGCGCGCAATACCGTGCTGAGCGGGCTGGGCGTGGCGGTTGTTTCAAGCTGGACGGTCAAAGAGGATATTCAGGAAGGGCGGTTAGTGCATTTGCTTCCTGGCTGGCAACCTGCGGCGTTACCTGTGCATCTGGTGTATCCATGGTCACGCTATTATCCGGCGCGTCTGCGGCGTTTTCTGGAGATGATGCGCCAGGTGATGCCGGACATCGCCGGCATGAGAAAACCCGAGCAGTAGCCATAAAAAAGCCGACCCGAAGGTCGGCTTTTATTATGTTACGCAGACTTACTCGACAGACTGTGGGCGGGTAGCCGGTGCAGTCGCCTGGTGCGTTGCACTGTGACCACCGGCAGAGCCTTTGCCGTCGAAGTTAAAGTTCGGACGAACCCAGTCGCTCTGGCGAGGTGCTTCTGGCACGTACTCTGGCGCTGGCGCACGCGTCATTGGCGCAGTGGCAACGTGAGCACGGGCAGCCGCTTCGACAACCGGTTCAGGCTTCACTTCTGGCGCGATGGCTTCGGCAACAACAGGTGCCGGTTCAGCGTTAACCTCTACGGCAACGGGGGCTTCGGTCACCACGTCTTCAGCGACCGCTTCAACGATCTCTTCAACCGGTGCGGCAGGTTCAACTTCTTCTGCTACCTGCTCAGCAACCACAGTGTCTTCTTCCGCGATGATGTGTACAGCGTCAGCAACTGGCGCAGCAATCACTTCTGGATGGGTTGTTTCCACGGCAACGGCATGAGGAGCACTCTCAACAGCCTGAGGCTCAACAATGGTCGCGGCTTCTGTTACCACTTCCTTTACGGCTTCAACTGGAGCAACGATCTCTTCAGCCACAACCGCTTCTTCAACCAGTTGCTCTGGACGTGCAACCGGATAGCGGATCCAGACTTTACCAGAGGCCATTTCCGGGGAAGCACAGGCTACGGCTAACGGCATTGGCGACTGGCCTGGGTAACGTTCATCACGGTAACGACGACGACGCTGGCCGCTTACGCGCAGGTGACGCGGAGAACGACGGGAGCGACGTGGCATCCCTGCGTTATCACGGCCTTCACTGTTTTCATCCTGCTCTGCGCTGTTGTCGACCACGGCTGGCAGGTCTACTTTAGCCAGTTGGGTGTTCGGCGCGATTTCAGCAACGGTTTCAGTCGCGACAATTGCGGTCTCTTCCGTTTGCTCTGACGCGAAACGAACTTTCTGAGCCAGCTGACGCTGTTTACGGCGCGGCATAACCTGAGTACGTTCTTCCTGCTCGGTCTCCTGCTGTTCAACAGGGGCTTCGCGGTTCAGGTTTTTAACTTCCTGCTGAGCCTGGCGCTTGTCGTCGTTACGGCGACGATTACGCTCACGGCGAGGCTGTTGCTCGTCGCGTTGTTTGCTCTTCTCAGACTCATCGCCCGCCTGCTGGCGAATTTCGCGATCTTCAACGTTTTGCTGTTGTTTCTCACGACGGTTGCGGCGGTTGTCTTCGCGTTGCTCACGACCTTCGTTGTTGTCGGAACGGTTATCACGGCGCTCGTTACGATCGCTACGATCGTTACGGTCATTGCGATCGCGACGGTTGTTCTGACGCTTACGACGATCCTGCTGACGCTCTGGCTTCGCTTCTTTCGGTGCTTCCTGCGGCTGTTCTGGCTGTGCTTCTTCGCCTGCGAACATCTTTTTCAGTGCGCCGAAGAAACGACCCAGAAGACCTGGCTGAGCAGGCTGTGCTTTCGCCGCTTCAGGTGCAGGTTTCTGAACCGCAGGTTTCGCAGCTGGTTTTTCCAGTGCGGCTTCCGGTGGTGCTTCCGGCATGATGAAGGTCGCTAATGCAGGCTGCTCAGGCAGTTTACGCTCGGCAGGCTCTTCATCAGATGGCAGGGCCATCTCTTCTTCATGCAGCTTAGGCAGCAGGTAGCTCAGGGTCGAGGTTTCTTCGCCTTTGCGGACGCGCAGCACGTGGTAGTGCGGGGTCTGCATCTGGTCGTTTGGCACGATGATGCAGCGTACGCCGCCCTGACGCGCCTCAATTGCACTGACTGCGGCACGTTTTTCGTTCAGCAGGTAAGAGGCAATCGGCACCGGAACAATGGCGTGGACTTCTTTGGTGTTCTCTTTCAGCGCTTCTTCTTCAATCAGGCGCAGAATCGACAGGGACAGTGATTCGTTGTCACGAACGGTACCTGTACCAGAACAGCGTGGGCAGACGTGATGGCTGGACTCACCCAGTGATGGGCTCAGACGCTGACGTGACATCTCCAGCAGGCCAAAACGAGAGATATGGCTAATCTGGATACGCGCACGGTCCTGACGTACCGCTTCACGCAGACGGTTTTCAACCGCGCGCTGGTGGCGTACAGGGGTCATGTCGATGAAGTCGATAACAATCAGGCCACCCAGGTCGCGCAGGCGCAACTGGCGGGCGATTTCATCGGCTGCTTCAAGGTTGGTGTTGAAGGCCGTTTCTTCGATATCGCCACCGCGCGTTGCACGTGCGGAGTTGATGTCGATTGCGGTCAGCGCTTCAGTGGTATCGATAACGATAGAACCACCGGATGGCAGGCGCACTTCACGCTGGAAGGCGGACTCGATCTGGGATTCAATCTGATAATGGCTGAACAGCGGGATTTCACCGGTGTACAGTTTGATTTTGCTGGTGAAATCCGGACGACCCAGTGCAGCGATGTGCTGGCGAGCCAGCTCAAGCACTTTCGGGTTATCAATCAGAATTTCGCCAATGTCCTGACGCAGATAGTCACGGAAAGCACGCACGATAACGTTACTTTCCTGGTGGATCAGGAATGGAGCAGGGCGGCTTTCAGCTGCTTTCTGGATAGCTTCCCAGTGCTTCAGGCGGAAGCTTAAGTCCCACTGCAAGGCCTCGGCAGATTTGCCTACGCCTGCGGTACGAACGATAAGTCCCATGCCATCCGGCAGCTCAAGGCTTGCCAGCGCTTCTTTCAGCTCGGTACGGTCGTCACCTTCGATACGGCGAGAGATACCACCCGCACGCGGGTTGTTTGGCATCAGTACCAGATAGCTTCCTGCCAGGCTGATAAAGGTGGTCAGCGCAGCGCCTTTATTGCCGCGTTCTTCTTTATCAATCTGAACAATAACTTCCTGTCCTTCGCGCAGCACATCTTTGATGTTCGGGCGACCGTGGGAGTTATAGTTGGCAGGGAAGTATTCGCGAGCAATTTCTTTAAGAGGAAGGAAACCGTGACGCTCAGCGCCGTAATCGACGAATGCAGCTTCAAGGCTTGGTTCAATGCGGGTGATTTTGCCTTTGTAAATGTTCGCTTTTTTCTGTTCGTGTCCAGGACTTTCGATATCCAGATCGTACAGGCGCTGCCCATCCACAAGGGCGACACGCAACTCTTCTTGCTGAGTTGCGTTGATTAACATTCTTTTCATCGTAACTTACTCATTATTCTTACATTGACGACAAAGCTGCGGGCAAGGTGACGCTTTCCGGGGTATGAACCGATGGCCTCGTGTCTATTCACGTCGCCAACCTCACGGTTGTCGCTCGCTTAAGAGGCGCAGAGTGTCGGTTGCCTGTGTTTCATACGGAAACACAGCGCAATTATCAGGGGAATTGCCTGGGTAAAACTCTCCAGAGAACAATCCTTATACCGGGAAGTACTGCAACCCGCAGCCCGCTAACTGCCTGAAAGATCAATACGTCTTACGCCATTGCTGCGTGGATGATCGGTCAGACAAAATTGGTCATTCCGTCAGTATCCTTACTTAACCAGGATTTAACACGGAAAACGGCTTCATTATTCCACTGCTCGCCGGGTTATAGCAAGATGACTTTTACCAATTATCACCCGGTTACTCACAGTTTCTCCACTTCAGCGAAGCGATTGGTCTAATATCCACCAAAACGATTGCGCACGAAGAAAGCGTGCCGGATAAAAGTAAATATAAGCATAGAAAAATGAGTGGCGCTAATGCGTGACGATATTTAGAATCGCCAACCATGAAAACAGAGACTCCAGCCGTAAAAATGGTTGCCATCACCGATGATGAAGCGGGGCAACGTATCGATAACTTTTTGCGTACCCAACTGAAAGGCGTACCAAAGAGTATGATTTATCGCATCTTGCGTAAGGGCGAGGTGCGGGTGAACAAAAAACGCGTGAAACCTGAATATAAACTCGAAGCGGGCGATGAAGTCCGTATTCCACCGGTACGTGTAGCCGAGCGTGAAGAAGAGGCGGTTTCACCAAAATTGCAGAAAGTCGCGGCCCTTAGCGATGTGATTTTATATGAAGACGATCACATCCTGGTGCTGAACAAGCCATCGGGTACGGCGGTACACGGCGGCAGTGGTCTGAGTTTTGGCGTAATTGAAGGCCTACGCGCCCTGCGACCGGAAGCGCGTTTCCTTGAGCTGGTGCATCGCCTCGACCGTGATACCTCTGGCGTGTTGCTGGTAGCGAAAAAGCGCTCTGCGTTACGTTCCCTGCACGAGCAGTTGCGTGATAAAGGAATGCAGAAGGATTACCTGGCGCTGGTGCGTGGTCAGTGGCAGTCCCATATGAAAGTGGTTCAGGCACCGTTGCTGAAAAATATCCTGCAAAGCGGCGAACGCATTGTTCGCGTTAACCAGGAGGGCAAACCGTCTGAGACGCGTTTTAAAGTCGAAGAGCGTTTTGAGTTTGCCACGCTGGTGCGCTGTAGCCCGGTGACGGGCCGTACGCACCAGATCCGCGTGCATACGCAATATGCCGGGCATCCTATCGCGTTTGACGACCGTTACGGCGACAGGGAGTTCGACAAACAGCTGGCAGGCACCGGGTTATCGCGCCTGTTCCTTCATGCCGCTGCGCTGAAATTTACCCATCCGGGGACGGGTGAGGTGATGCGTGTTGAAGCGCCGCTGGACGAACAGCTGAAACGCTGCCTGAAAGTTTTGCGCGGCTAAGGTAAAAGTAAAACGGCAACGAAGTTGTCGTTTTTAATGTTTGCACCCTCTCCCTGTGGGAGAGGGCCGGGGTGAGGGCATCAGGCAGCGAAGGTTAAATCACGCACTCAGCGGATTTAACGCCTCACGCCGCAACATCTGGCAAAGCGCAATCAACGGCAAACCGACCAGCGTGTTAGGGTCGCGGCCTTCCAGTCTTTCGAACAACGCAATTCCCAACCCTTCACTTTTAAAACTGCCTGCACAGTTCAGCGGCCGTTCTTTACGTACGTAATCCACAATCTCTTGCTCGCTGAGATGGCGGAAGTGCACATCGAAAGGCTCGCATTCGGTTTGCAGATGGCCAGAGGCCGAGTTATACAGCGCCAGGCCCGTATAAAAGGTAACGATATTGCCGCGTGCGCTCATCAACTGCTGGATGGCATTCTCTTCGGTATGCGGTTTTCCGGTGATGACACCATCAAGTACGCAAACCTGATCGGAGCCTATAATCAAATGGGCAGGGTAACGAGCAGCCAGAGACTGGGCTTTCTCCTGCGCCAGACGTGTGACCAGATGCCGTGGTGACTCACCTGATTGTGGGGTTTCGTCAACGGCCGGTGCGGCACATTCGAACGGGATACCGAGTTTTTCCAGCAACATTCGACGGTAGGGTGAAGTGGACGCGAGAACGAGATTTGGCATATTTTTATCACCAGATATAGCGTATCGATGCCAGCCATTTTAAACTACAGGCCGCAATGTGTGCGAATAATTGGCAAAAGGCAGCCCTGGTTGCCTTTTTCTTTGACTATATGACGTTACAAAGTTAATATGCGCGCCCTATGCAAAAGGTAAAATTACCCCTGACTCTTGATCCGGTTCGTACGGCTCAGAAACGCCTCGATTACGAAGGAATCTATTCTTCCGATCAGGCAGAGCGTATTGCCGAATCCGTAGTCAGTGTGGACAGTGATGTAGAATGCTCCATGTCGTTCGCTATCGATAACCAGCGCCTTGCCGTTTTAACCGGTGATGCAAAGGTGACGGTAACGCTCGCGTGTCAGCGTTGCGGGAAACCGTTTGTACAGCATGTTCACACAACGTATTGTTTTAGTCCGGTTCGTTCTGACGAACAGGCTGAAGCACTCCCGGAAGCGTATGAGCCGATTGAGGTTAACGAATTCGGTGAAATCGATCTTCTGGCTCTGGTTGAAGATGAAATCATCCTCTCCTTGCCAGTTGTTCCGGTGCATGATTCTGAACACTGTGAAGTGTCCGAGGCGGACATGGTCTTTGGGGAACTGCCTGATGAAGCGCAAAAACCAAACCCATTTGCCGTATTAGCCAGCTTAAAGCGTAAGTAATTGAGGAGTAAGGTCCATGGCCGTACAACAGAATAAACCAACCCGTTCCAAACGTGGCATGCGTCGTTCCCATGACGCGCTGACCGCAGTTACCAGCCTGTCTGTAGACAAGACTTCTGGTGAGAAACACCTGCGTCACCACATCACTGCTGACGGTTTCTACCGTGGCCGCAAGGTAATCACTAAGTAATTACGCGCAAGCGTGATGAAGCTTAGTGAGGATTTCCCCAGGCAACTGGGGAAACACCAAACCAGGCAGTGACGACACCTTGACACGTCTAACCCTGGCGTTAGATGTCATGGGGGGCGATTTTGGCCCTTCTGTGACAGTGCCTGCAGCATTGCAGGCACTGAATTCTAATTCGCAACTCACACTTCTTTTAGTCGGTAATCCCGACACAATCACGCCATTACTTGCAAAAGCTGACTTCGAACAACGTTCGCGTCTGCAGATTATTCCTGCGCAGTCAGTTATTGCCAGTGATGCCCGGCCATCGCAGGCTATTCGCAATAGCCGTGGCAGCTCTATGCGAATGGCGCTGGAGCTGGTAAAAGAAGGGCGAGCTCAGGCTTGCGTCAGTGCCGGGAATACCGGTGCGCTGATGGGGCTGTCGAAATTATTGCTCAAGCCGATAGAGGGCATTGAGCGTCCGGCGCTGGTGACGGTGTTACCGCATCAGCAAAAGGGCAAAACGGTGGTGCTGGATCTGGGCGCTAACGTTGATTGTGATAGTACAATGCTGGCTCAGTTTGCCGTCATGGGATCGGTGCTGGCAGAAGAAGTTGTCGGGATCAACAATCCCCGTGTTGCGTTACTGAATATTGGTGAAGAAGAGACAAAAGGTCTGGATAACATTCGCGAAGCCGCGGAATTGTTAAAACAGGTGCCTTCTATCAACTATATTGGTTATCTCGAAGCCAATGAGTTGCTCACCGGCAAAACCGATGTGCTGGTGTGCGATGGGTTCACCGGTAACGTAACGTTAAAAACCATGGAAGGGGTCGTTCGAATGTTCCTTTCGCTGCTCAAATCGCAGGGCGAAGGAAAAAAAAGGTCCTGGTGGCTGATTTTATTGAAGCGTTGGTTACAAAAAAGCCTGACGCGGCGATTCAGTCACCTCAACCCCGACCAGTATAATGGCGCCTGTCTGTTAGGATTGCGCGGTATTGTGATTAAGAGTCACGGTGCGGCCAATCAGCGAGCTTTTTCCGTCGCGATTGAACAGGCAGTGCAGGCGGTGCAGCGACAAGTCCCACAGCGGATTGCCGCTCGCCTGGAATCTGTATTAGCTAAAAGTGACTGAGCGTACATGTATACGAAGATTATAGGTACCGGCAGCTACCTGCCAAAACAAGTGCGAACCAACGCCGATCTGGAAAAAATGGTAGATACGTCTGACGAGTGGATTGTCACGCGCACAGGTATCCGTGAACGTCGTATTGCCGCGCCAGACGAAACCGTTGCCACTATGGGCTATGAAGCTGCACAACGTGCGCTTGAAATGGCTGGCATTGATAAAGAACAGATTGGTTTGATCGTGGTAGCAACGACGTCCGCGACGCACGCCTTCCCAAGTGCCGCATGTCAGATTCAAAACATGCTGGGCATTAAAGGTTGCCCGGCGTTTGATGTTGCCGCAGCCTGTGCAGGTTTTACCTATGCACTGAGCATAGCCGATCAATATGTTAAATCCGGTGCTGTGAAGCACGCGCTGGTTATCGGTGCTGACGTGCTGGCACGTACCTGCAACCCGGAAGATCGCGGGACCATTATTATTTTTGGCGATGGTGCGGGCGCAGTACTGCTTGGGCAGTCCGAAGAACCGGGTATCATCTCCACACATTTACATGCTGACGGTAGCTACGGCGAGCTGTTAACCCTGCCTAACGCGGATCGCGTTAACCCGGACAACTCCATCTACCTGACCATGGCGGGTAATGAAGTGTTCAAAGTGGCAGTGACTGAACTGGCTCACATTGTCGATGAAACGCTGGAAGCGAACAATCTTGAACGCTCCGCGCTCGACTGGCTGGTTCCGCATCAGGCGAACCTGCGCATTATCAGTGCAACAGCGAAAAAGCTGGGCATGTCGATGGATAACGTTGTCGTGACCCTGGATCGTCACGGCAACACCTCTGCGGCGTCGGTACCTTGCGCATTTGATGAAGCGGTACGCGATGGACGAATCAAACGGGGCCAGCTGGTCTTGCTTGAAGCCTTTGGTGGCGGGTTCACCTGGGGTTCCGCGCTGGTTCGTTTCTAGTATAAGGATTAAAAAGATGACGCAATTTGCTTTTGTGTTCCCGGGACAGGGTTCTCAAACCGTTGGGATGTTGTCTGAAATGGCAGCAAACTATCCGGTAATCGAAGAGACTTTCCGTGAAGCTTCTGATGCACTGGGTTATGATCTGTGGGCGTTGACTCAGCAGGGGCCTGCTGAAGAGCTGAACAAAACCTGGCAGACGCAGCCAGCACTGCTGACCGCGTCTGTCGCGCTGTGGCGTGTCTGGCAGCAGCAGGGCGGTAAAGCGCCAGCGCTGCTCGCAGGTCACAGCCTGGGTGAATACTCTGCGCTGGTCTGTGCAGGCGTGATCGCATTTGCTGATGCTGTACGTCTGGTTGAACTGCGCGGTAAGTTCATGCAGGAAGCTGTACCGGAAGGCACAGGCGGTATGTCTGCGATTATCGGTCTTGATGATGCGTCTATCGCTAAAGCATGTGAAGAGTCAGCTGATGGCCAGGTTGTTTCTCCGGTCAACTTCAACTCGCCAGGCCAGGTGGTTATCGCCGGTCATAAAGAAGCGGTTGAACGTGCGGGCGCTGCCTGTAAAGCTGCGGGCGCGAAACGTGCTCTGCCACTGCCAGTTAGCGTGCCGTCTCACTGTGCGCTGATGAAGCCAGCTGCCGACAAACTGGCGGTTGAGCTGGAAAAAATTACCTTTAACGCACCGACGATTTCCGTTGTGAACAACGTCGATGTGAAATGCGAAACGGCACCGGACGCTATCCGTAATGCGCTGGTTCGTCAGCTCTATAGCCCAGTACAGTGGACCAAAACCGTTGAGTTTATGGCGTCACAGGGCGTTGAGCATCTGTATGAAGTCGGTCCTGGTAAGGTCCTCACCGGTCTGACAAAACGTATTGTTGACACCCTGACTGCCTCGGCGATTAACGAGCCGGAAGCGATGTCAGCGGCACTCTCGCAATAAAAGAGGAATACCATGAGTTTTGAAGGAAAAATCGCACTGGTCACCGGCGCAAGCCGCGGTATCGGGCGCGCAATTGCTGAAACACTGGTTGCGCGTGGCGCGAAAGTGATTGGTACAGCAACCAGCGAGAATGGCGCTAAAGCCATCAGCGAATATCTGGGTGAAAATGGTAAAGGTCTGGTACTGAATGTGACCGAACCGGCATCTATCGAATCTGTTCTGGAAAATATTCGCGCAGAGTTTGGCGAAGTGGATATTCTGGTAAATAATGCCGGGATCACTCGCGACAACCTGCTGATGCGAATGAAAGATGATGAGTGGAACGATATTATCGAAACCAACCTGTCATCTGTATTCCGTCTGTCAAAAGCGGTAATGCGCGCTATGATGAAAAAGCGTCATGGTCGTATTATCACTGTTGGTTCTGTGGTTGGTACCATGGGAAATGCTGGTCAGGCTAACTACGCTGCGGCGAAAGCAGGCCTGATCGGTTTCAGTAAGTCGCTGGCACGTGAAGTTGCGTCCCGCGGTATTACTGTAAACGTTGTTGCTCCGGGCTTTATTGAAACGGACATGACGCGTGCGCTGACCGATGATCAGCGTGCGGGTACACTGGCAGCAGTTCCTGCGGGCCGTCTTGGCGACCCTAAAGAAATTGCCAGTGCGGTTGCATTTTTAGCCTCTGACGAAGCGGGTTACATCACTGGTGAGACCCTCCACGTCAACGGCGGGATGTACATGGTTTAATCACGATCGAAAATATTTGCGTTATTAGGGCAAATGGCCTCAAAATAACGTAAAATCGTGGTAAGACCTGCCGGGATTTAGTTGCAAATTTTTCAACATTTTATACACTACGAAAACCATCGCGAAAGCGAGTTTTGATAGGAAATTTAAGAGTATGAGCACTATCGAAGAACGCGTTAAGAAAATTATCGGCGAACAGCTGGGCGTTAAGCAGGAAGAAGTTGTGAACTCCGCTTCCTTCGTTGAAGACCTGGGCGCAGATTCTCTTGACACCGTTGAGCTGGTAATGGCTCTGGAAGAAGAGTTTGATACTGAGATTCCGGACGAAGAAGCTGAGAAAATCACCACCGTTCAGGCTGCCATTGATTACATCAACGGTCACCAGGCGTAAGTGAACATCTCCAGGCGGTCATTCGACCGCCTGAGTTTTATCTTTTTTAGTCCCACGAATCCCTTTTTATCCCTCCCTGGAGGACAAACGTGTCTAAGCGTCGTGTAGTTGTGACCGGACTTGGCATGTTGTCTCCTGTCGGCAATACCGTAGAGTCCACCTGGAAAGCTCTCCTTGCCGGTCAGAGCGGCATCAGCCTAATCGACCATTTCGATACTAGCGCCTATGCAACGAAATTTGCTGGCTTAGTAAAGGATTTTAACTGTGAAGAGATCATCTCGCGCAAAGAACAGCGCAAGATGGATGCCTTCATTCAATATGGAATTGTCGCTGGCGTTCAGGCCATGCAGGATTCTGGCCTTGTCATTACGGAAGAGAACGCAACCCGCATTGGTGCCGCTATTGGCTCCGGGATTGGCGGTCTTGGCCTAATCGAGGAAAACCATACATCTCTGATGAACGGTGGCCCGCGTAAGATTAGCCCATTCTTCGTTCCGTCAACGATTGTTAACATGGTGGCAGGTCACCTGACCATTATGTTCGGGCTCCGTGGCCCAAGCATTTCCATTGCTACCGCCTGTACCTCTGGTGTGCATAACATCGGTCAGGCTGCGCGCATTATCGCCTATGGTGATGCCGATGCGATGGTAGCGGGCGGTGCTGAAAAAGCCAGTACCCCACTGGGTGTTGGTGGTTTTGGTGCAGCGCGTGCGCTGTCTACCCGTAACGAAAATCCTCAGGCGGCGAGCCGTCCGTGGGATAAAGACCGTGATGGTTTTGTGCTGGGTGACGGTGCCGGGATGATCGTGCTGGAAGAGTACGAACACGCGAAAAAACGTGGCGCCAAAATCTATGCTGAAATCGTTGGCTTTGGTATGAGCAGCGATGCTTATCACATGACGTCACCACCGGAAGATGGTGCTGGTGCCGCGCTGGCGATGGCTAACGCCATCCGCGATGCGGGTATCACTCCAGCTCAGATTGGCTACGTCAATGCCCACGGTACCTCTACACCTGCTGGCGATAAAGCAGAAGCACAGGCTGTTAAGTCTATCTTCGGTGAATCCGCCAGCCGCGTAATGGTGAGCTCGACGAAATCCATGACCGGTCACCTGTTGGGTGCAGCGGGTGCAGTAGAATCTATCTACTCTATCCTTGCGCTGCGCGATCAGGCTGTTCCGCCAACCATCAACCTGGATAACCCGGATGAAGGTTGCGATCTGGACTTCGTGCCGCACGAAGCGCGTCAGGTTAGTGGCATGGAGTATACGCTGTGTAACTCCTTCGGCTTTGGTGGTACTAACGGTTCCCTGATCTTTAAAAAGGTCTGAGCCTGACTGCCAGATGGCGATAAAAAAGGTCCGCTTGTCGGACCTTTTTTATTCGGTTTTATCCCCTTGTCCGATTTTATTCACCTTGCCAGACTGTACGACCACGCATAAGGAGCCAGCATGTTTCTAATCAATGGCCTTGAGCAGGACACACTTCCTGCAAGCGACAGGGCGACTCAGTTTGGCGACGGCTGCTTTACCACGGCGCGCATTCATCAGGGCGAGATCTGTTTTCTTGCAGAGCATATCCGCCGGTTACAGGGCGCCTGTGAAAAACTGCTTATCCCGTTCACCGCATGGGACACCCTGGCAGGCGAGATGATTCAGTTGGGGGTAGGGCACGCCAGTGGCGTGCTGAAAGTGATCATCAGCCGTGGCAGCGGTGGCCGGGGCTACAGCGGCGCGAGCTGCCAGCATCCGACACGGATCCTCAGCGTTTCAACTTATCCTGCACATTATGCCCGCTGGCGTCAGGATGGCATCACGCTTCAATTAAGCCCGGTACGTCTTGGGCGAAACCCTGCGCTTGCCGGAATAAAACACCTGAATCGTCTTGAGCAGGTCCTGATCCGTGCTCATCTTGAGCACTCAGACGCCGACGAGGCGCTGGTCCTTGACAGCGAAGGGTTCATTACTGAATGCTGTGCGGCTAATTTATTTTGGCGGCGGGGCAGTGATGTCTTCACGCCGAAGCTTGATCAGGCTGGCGTAAATGGCATTATGCGCCAGTTTTGTATGCAGCAGCTGGCACACTCTGGTTTTCGCGTTGTCGAAGTTAACGCAACTGAGGATGCGCTGTTAGCAGCAGATGAAGTCGTTGTCTGTAATGCACTGATGCCAGTTGTACCTGTTCGCGCCTGCGGCCAGCAATGCTGGGCATCGCGCGAGCTGTATCATTATTTAGCCCCGTTATGTGAGCAAACCAGAACGTCATGAAGAAAATGTTGCGCTTTATCCTGCTCCTGGTTGTTGTGCTGGTAGTTGCTGGCGGAGCCGGAGTGTGGAAAGTTCGTCAACTGGCGGACAGTAAGATCCTGATTAAAGAAGAAACCATATTTACCCTTAAAGCAGGAACCGGACGTCTGGCGCTCGGCGAACAGCTTTATGGCGATAAAGTGATTAACCGTCCACGGGTTTTCCAGTGGCTGCTGCGCGTTGAGCCAGACTTGTCGCATTTTAAAGCAGGCACGTATCGCCTGATGCCAGGCATGACGGTCAGAGAAATGCTGCAATTACTGGAAAGTGGTAAAGAGGCACAATTCCCGCTGCGCTTTGTTGAGGGGATGCGCCTGAGTGACTACCTCAAACAGCTGCGAGATGCGCCTTACATCAAACATACCCTGAAAGATGATAGCTACCAGACGGTGGCTGAGTTGCTCAAATTCGAACACCCTGAATGGGTTGAAGGCTGGTTTTGGCCGGATACCTGGATGTATACCGCCGGGACCACCGATGTTGCCATCCTGAAGCGTGCGCACAAAAAAATGGTTACTGCCGTTGATGCCGCCTGGGAAGGGCGTATCGATGGGCTGCCGTATAAAGATAAGAACCAGTTCGTGACCATGGCTTCTATCATCGAAAAAGAGACCGCGGTTGCCGCGGAGCGTGACCAGGTGGCATCGGTGTTTATCAACCGACTGCGCATCGGGATGCGGCTGCAAACCGATCCTACGGTGATTTACGGTATGGGTGAGAATTACACCGGTAAGATATCAAGAAAAGATCTGGAAACGCCGACCGCGTATAATACCTACGTGATTAGCGGATTACCGCCAGGCCCGATCGCCACACCGAGCGAAGCCTCGCTTAACGCGGCAGCTCATCCGGCAAAAACACCTTATCTCTATTTTGTGGCTGATGGAAAAGGCGGGCATACCTTTAATACCAATCTTGCCAGCCACAATCGCTCTGTTCAGGACTATCTGAAGGCACTTAAGGAAAAAAATGCGCAGTAAATACATTGTTATTGAGGGGCTGGAAGGCGCAGGAAAAACGACCGCGCGCAATCTGGTGGTGGATACACTCAAAACGCTGGGTATCGGGGAGATGGTGTTCACCCGCGAGCCGGGCGGCACGCAGCTGGCAGAAAAACTGCGAAGCCTGGTGCTGGATATCAAATCCGTGGGTGACGAAATCATCACCGATAAAGCCGAAGTTCTGATGTTTTATGCCGCTCGCGTTCAGCTGGTTGAAACCGTTATCAAGCCCGCACTGGCCGAAGGCAAATGGGTGATTGGCGATCGCCATGACCTCTCGACTCAGGCTTATCAGGGCGGCGGCCGGGGTATCGATCAGACGATGTTAGCCACGCTGCGTGATGCGGTGTTGGGTAACTTCCGCCCAGACCTGACGCTCTATCTGGATGTCACCCCTGAAGTGGGCCTGAAACGCGCCCGCGCGCGTGGCGAGCTGGATCGCATTGAACAAGAGTCGCTGGATTTCTTCAACCGTACTCGCGCGCGCTATCTTGAGCTTGCCGGGCAGGACAGTTCCATCCGCACCATTGATGCTACTCAGTCACTCGATGACGTGGCGCGCTCAATTCGTGAAACAGTGACCCAGTGGGTACAGGAGCAGCAGGCATGAAATGGTATCCATGGTTGCGCCCACACTTTGAGCAGCTGATTAACAGCTATCAGGCCGGTCGGGGGCATCATGCGTTACTGATTCAGGCGTTGCCGGGCATGGGTGATGACGCGCTGATTTACGCGATCGCCCGTTTTTTGATGTGCCAGCAGCCAGAAGGGCACAAAAGCTGCGGTAAATGCCGGGGCTGCCAGCTGATGCAGGCTGGCACCCATCCTGACTACTACACCCTTGAGCCAGAAAAAGGCAAAACCACCCTCGGTATTGATGCTGTGCGTGAGGTCAGTGAAAAACTGTACGAACATGCGCGACTGGGCGGGGCAAAAGTGGTCTGGCTGAAAGATGCGGCGTTACTCACCGAGGCGGCGGCGAACGCTCTGTTGAAAACGCTTGAAGAGCCCCCGGAGAAGACCTGGTTCTTTATGTCATGTCGTGAACCGGGGCGATTGCTGGCGACATTGCGTAGTCGCTGCCGTCTTCATCACCTCGCTGTACCGCAAGAAAACTGGGCGTTAAGCTGGCTTGAACGTGAAGTGACGGCGTCACAAGAGGCCGCGCTCACTGCATTGCGCTTATGCAGCGGTGCGCCAGCGGCAGCGCTGGCTTTGCTGCAACCCGAAAGCTGGTCGCAGCGTGAGGCGCTCTGCCGTGCCGTAGCGTCAGCGCTGGATAGCCGCGACTGGCTGAGCTTGCTGGCTGTTCTGAACCATGACCAGGCCGCTGAGCGCTTGCACTGGCTGGCGTCAATGCTGCTGGATGCGCTGAAGTGCCAGCAGGGTGCAACACTGCTTTCCAACGTGGATGTCTGGGGGCTTATCAATACGCTGGCCAACCGTCTGTCGGGCAATATGCTGCGTGCTATCCTTCATGATGTCTGCCAGAGCCGTGAACAACTCTTAACGGTAACCGGTCTTAATCGCGAGCTTTTACTAACGGACCAGTTACTGCGTATCGAACATTACCTGCAACCAGGCACACCGCTGCCTGTTTCCCATCTCTGAGAGAGACATTATGTTTTTAGTCGACTCACACTGCCATCTTGATGGCCTGGATTACCAATCACTGCATAAAAACGTGGACGATGTGCTGGCGAAAGCCGCCGCCCGCGATGTGAAATTCTGCCTGGCGGTGGCAACCACGCTGCCAGGCTATCGCACCATGCGCGAGCTGGTGGGCGTTCGCGATAACGTTGTATTTTCCTGTGGTGTGCATCCGCTGAATCAGGATGAAGAGTATGACGTTGAAGATTTGCGTCGTCTGGCGGCGGAAGAGGGAGTTGTCGCGATGGGTGAAACGGGACTGGACTATTTCTATACCCCTGAAACGAAACCCCGCCAGCAGGAATCTTTCCGTAACCACATCCGCATTGGCCGTGAGCTGAACAAGCCGGTTATCGTGCATACGCGTGATGCGCGGGCCGATACGCTGGCGATCCTCCGGGAAGAAAATGTGACGGATTGCGGTGGCGTACTACACTGTTTCACAGAAGACAGAGAAACGGCGGGTAAGCTGCTTGATTTAGGTTTTTATATCTCGTTTTCTGGGATCGTGACGTTTCGTAACGCAGAGCAGCTCCGTGACGCTGCGCGTTATGTCCCTCTCGATCGCATTCTGGTGGAAACAGACTCTCCTTATCTGGCACCGGTGCCGCATCGCGGCAAAGAGAATCAACCTGCCATGACGAGAGATGTGGCTGAGTATATGGCCGTTCTGAAGGGTGTCAGCATTGATGAGCTGGCTCGCGTCACGACGGAAAACTTCGCAAACCTGTTCCACATCGACCCCGCCCGCCTGCAATCTGTTTGATACACCTGTTTTTTTTAGGCTCGTAATTAATAAATAAAGCGAGTAAAGTTCACCGCCTCATTTGGGGCGGTGACGGTGTATTTAGACACATCCAGACATGCTTTTTGTAAAAAACTGAAAGTTTTTGGTCCGCCTTGAGCTGAAACGTGATAGCCGTCAAACAAACTCAGAGGGATTTATTTTACTCTGTGTAATAAATAAAGGGCGCTTAGATGTCCTGTCCACGGCGCGGTACTCCCCCCGGGCCAATGCGTGAAAGCGTAAAAAAAGCACAAATACTCAGGAGCACTCTCAATTATGTTTAAGAATGCATTTGCTAACCTGCAAAAGGTCGGTAAATCGCTGATGCTGCCAGTATCCGTACTGCCTATCGCAGGTATCCTGCTGGGTGTCGGTTCTGCTAACTTCAGCTGGCTGCCAGCCGTAGTTTCCCACGTGATGGCCGAAGCAGGCGGCTCTGTTTTTGCTAACATGCCGCTGATCTTCGCTATCGGTGTTGCTCTGGGCTTCACCAATAACGATGGTGTATCTGCGCTGGCCGCAGTTGTTGCCTACGGCATCATGGTGAAAACCATGGCTGTGGTGGCACCACTGGTTCTGCATTTACCTGCTGAAGAGATCGCAGCGAAACACCTGGCTGATACCGGTGTTCTCGGCGGGATCATCTCCGGTGCGATTGCAGCGTATATGTTCAACCGCTTCTATCGCATCAAGCTGCCTGAGTATCTGGGCTTCTTCGCGGGCAAGCGCTTCGTTCCGATCATTTCTGGTCTGGCAGCGATTTTCACTGGCGTGATCCTGTCCTTCATCTGGCCACCGATCGGCTCTGCAATCCAGACCTTCTCTCAGTGGGCTGCTTACCAGAACCCGGTTGTGGCATTCGGTATCTACGGCTTCATCGAGCGCTGCCTGGTACCATTTGGTCTGCACCACATCTGGAACGTTCCATTCCAGATGCAGATTGGTGAATTCACCAACGCAGCAGGTCAGGTGTTCCACGGTGATATCCCACGTTACATGGCAGGTGACCCAACTGCGGGCAAACTGTCTGGTGGCTTCCTGTTCAAAATGTACGGCCTGCCGGCTGCTGCGATTGCAATCTGGCACTCTGCTAAACCAGAGAACCGTGCAAAAGTGGGCGGTATCATGATCTCCGCAGCGTTGACCTCGTTCCTGACCGGTATCACCGAGCCGATCGAGTTCTCCTTCATGTTCGTTGCGCCGATCCTGTACATCATTCACGCGGTACTGGCAGGTCTGGCGTTCCCAATCTGTATCCTGCTGGGTATGCGTGACGGTACGTCCTTCTCTCACGGCCTGATCGACTTTATCGTTCTGTCTGGTAACAGCAGCAAACTGTGGCTGTTCCCAATCGTTGGTGCGTGCTACGCGGTTGTTTACTACACCATCTTCCGTGTGCTTATCAAAGCACTGGACCTGAAAACTCCAGGTCGTGAAGATGCGTCTGAAGACAGCAAAGCAGCAGCGACCAGCGAAATGGCTCCGGCTCTGGTTGCAGCGTTCGGCGGCAAAGAAAACATCACTAACCTGGACGCGTGTATCACTCGTCTGCGTGTGAGCGTTGCTGACGTAGCGAAAGTAGACCAGCCTGGTCTGAAAAAACTTGGCGCAGCGGGCGTTGTTGTTGCAGGTTCCGGTGTTCAGGCAATCTTCGGTACTAAATCCGATAACCTGAAAACCGAAATGGATGAATACATCCGCAGCAACTAAGTTGTGACTGGGGAGACTAAGGCAGCCGATTGGCTGCCTTTTTTATTGCTTGTGCGCCGGGATGCCGGGTGGCAAAGCGGGCACAAAAAAAGGGAGCCATCTGGCTCCCTTTGTTGTTGATACTCTCTTAGAAATCGTAGCTCGCGCTCACCGAGAAGTTAAGCGGCGCACCGTACACGAGATAAGATCCGGCATAGTCGTAGTAATCTTTGTCGAACAGGTTATTCACGTTCGCCTGTACGGCAAAGTCTTTGGTCACCTGGTAGCGGCTGAACAGATTCACCAGCGCGTAGCTGCCTTGTTCAGCACGGGAACGACCGGCAGGACCGCCATCAACATCCGTCCAGACCTTGTTTTGCCAGTTAACACCGCCACCCACGGCCAGCTCTGGCAGCATCGGCAACTGATAACGGGTAAAGAGCTTCATGGTGGTTCGCGGCTGGTCAGAGCTTACGGCATTCCCGTTCTTATCTTCGGCGATAAAGCGGGTCGCACCAAAGGTTAGCTGCCAGTTATCGGTCAGGGCACCGTTCAGCTCAAACTCAATCCCTTTACTCACCACGCCATCCAGTGATTCATAAATCGACTCACCGCTTGGCATATAGGTGTAGGTATTGTTGGCAACGTTATCCTGCTCAATACGGAAGATGGCCAGAGAGGTAGTCAGGCGGGTGTTAAACCAGTCTGCCTTCACGCCCGCCTCGTAACTTTTACCCGTTGTCGGATCGAGGTAACGGCCATTGGCGTCACGCTTGTCCTGCGGCTGGAAGATAGAGGTATAGCTGATGTACGTTGACCAGTCTTCGTTGATGTCATAGACCAGGCCCGCGTACGGCGTCACGTCGTCTTTGGTGCTTTCCAGACGGGTGTCCGGGGAGCCTGCCGGGTTATAGCGAATGTTGTAGTTGGTGTAACGTGCGCCCAGGATCAGGTGCAGCGGATCGGCCAGCGAGAAGCGGGCAGAGGTATACGCTGAGGACTGACGAATATCGTCCTGGCTGTAGAGCTTCCACGGCGTCCACTGTGGGTCGGCAATATTACCGTTCCAGTTTTTGAAATCACCCACATCAACCATACCGTAAAGGGTATCCGGCATTGAGTTGTCGTAGTGGTTGCGCTGACGGCTGAAGCTTCCGCCAAACATCATTTCGTGCTGGCGACCGAAGAGATCGAAATCACCGCGCAGGAAGGCATCCACTGCATCCTGTTTACGCTCGCCCCGGTTCCAGCCGCCGTAACCGACCAGGCCGGATCCTGTGTCTTTATCCGGGTAGCCGTACATGTACATCAGCTTGGTATCAAAGTTGGTTTCCGCGTGCATCCCGTTGATGTGCGCTTCCCAGCCGTTGTCGAAACGTTGGGTCAGGTTGGCGAAAATGCGGGTGTTGTCTTTGTCTGAATACGCCCAGTCTGGCGCAACGGTCTGGCTATGGTTGTAATGCGTTTTGCTGCCGTCGCTGTACCAGGTTGGCAGGCCGCCCCAGGTAGGATCTTCAGTCTTGCTCTCCTGGTATTCATATCCCAGAGAGAGGGTGGTGCTGTCGGTGACATCGGCATCCACCACACCGTACAGGAATTTCTTACGGTAGTGATAGTTATCGACAAAGCTGTCGTTGTCCTGATAACCGGTGATCAACCGCCCACGGACTTTACCGGACTCTACCAGCGGAGCCTGTAAATCGAGCACATAGCGCTGTTTATCCCAGCTGCCATAGCTGGCCGATACGTTGCCCTTGAATTCATTGCTGTCAGCATGTTTACGCACCATGTTGACGTAAGCGGCCGGGTTACCCGTGCCGGACATCAGGCCCGTGGCACCACGCACCACTTCAATACGATCGTAAATGGCGGTGTCGGCCGCCGTATCGCCAAAGTTCCACACTTCACTGATGGAGGTTGGCAGGTCATCGTAGGCATAGTTACTCACGAAGAAACCACGGGAGTAAAATACAGAGCGGTCGCTGTCCTGAACCTGCGCGGTTACCCCGGTGGTGTTGGTCAATACCTGCCCGATGGATTGCAGATTCTGGTCAGCCATACGTTGCTGGCTGATCACACTGACGGATTGCGGAATATCGCGCGGCACTAACAGCAGCTTTGTACCGGTGGTGGTGGTTTTAACGCTGTAATCCTGCTCCTGACCGGCAGACGGATCCTGTGCGTTATCAAAACCGCCATCAACAACAACGGTGTCTTCAGTAGACGTGGTAGCGGCGAAACTTACGGTTGGCATCAATGCCATAGCAATGCAGGCAGCCAGCAACGAAGGTGTTGTGGCAGGCTGACGTTGCCCATCCCTGGTATGATTAATGAAAGACATCATCAAACCCTTAATGAATGGTGAAAGTTGTGTGCGTCAGTCCCGTGGAGCCGGGCTGAAGTCGTTTTCTATGTTTGAAATGCGCATGAAAATGCAAATGCGAAATATACGCATTGTGATTAACGCTGTAAACAGATGTTTCGAACGGAAGTGAAATATTGTTTCAGGATATCAACGCACAAGAGCGCTCACTCTTCAGGCAGCTATCGTGCAATCAAGGAAAGAAATCGAGGGAGAAGGTTGAAAGGACAGGAGAAACTCGCTCATACTCTTGAATTGTGTCACACAGTAATGCAGACAATGTGTGTTATTGGCAGACCCACCACGCCAGATTAAACAAAAAAGGAAAAGATCATGGCTGAAGAAACGATTTTCAGTAAAATTATCCGCCGCGAAATTCCGTCGGATATCGTGTATCAGGATGAGCTGGTGACAGCCTTCCGGGACATTTCACCTCAGGCGCCGACACACATCCTTATCATTCCCAATATTCTGATTCCGACCGTGAACGATGTGAAAACCGAGCACGAAGTGGCATTAGGCCGTATGCTGACGGTGGCGGCAAAAATTGCTGAGCAGGAAGGCATTGCGCAGGACGGCTATCGCCTGATCATGAACTGCAATCGCCATGGCGGGCAGGAAGTTTATCATATTCACATGCATCTGCTGGGTGGCCGCCCGCTGGGGCCGATGCTGGCACATAAAGGTCTTTGACATGCTAAGAGGGCGTTTTGCAGCGCTGGTAATGACGCTGGTGATGGTAGGGTGCAGCGCGCGTCCCGCGATCCCGGTGAGTGATGAACAGACGCTGGTCATGGAGTCCTCTGTTCTGGCTGCGGGTATCACGGCAGAACAACCTTCGCTGACCATCAGCGAAATTCAGGCTTCTGCGTCCTCTTCGCTTTATAACGAAAGACACGAACCAGTCACGGTGCATTACCGTTTCTACTGGTATGACGTACGAGGTCTTGAAATGCACCCACTGGAAGCGACGCGCACGGTAGTTATTCCGGCGATGTCATCGGTCACGCTGTATGGCAGCGCGAACTACCTGGGTGCACATAAGGTCAGACTTTATCTTTATTTGTAAGGGGTGAACCTTGATTAAAAATATGAGCCGTTTTGCGCTCGTTACCGCATTTGCACTCTTCCTTTCAGGGTGTATGACGCGCATGGAACAACCTGCTCCTGTAGAAGAGGCGAAACCGGGCACGGCGCAGCCTGTAGAGCCAACGCAGCCGGTGCCAACCGTGCCTTCTGTTCCGACCATCCCTGCGCAGCCTGGCCCAATCGAACATCCTGATGCAACGGCACAGCCAGCACCGCGCGTGCGTCATTACGACTGGAACGGCGCAATGCAGCCAATGGTCGGTAAGATGTTGCAGGCGCAGGGCGTTACCCCTGGCAGCGTGCTGCTGGTGGATAGCGTGAACAACCGTACCAACGGTTCCCTGAATGCAGGTGAAGCGACCGAAACGCTGCGCAATGCGCTGGCGAATAACGGCAAATTTACGCTGGTTTCTGCACAGCAGCTCGCGGTGGCAAAACAGCAACTGGGGCTGTCTGCTCAGGACAGTCTCGGTTCACGTAGCAAGGCGATTGGTATCGCCCGTAACGTTGGCGCGCAGTATGTGCTTTACTCTAACGCCAGCGGTAACGTGAATACGCCTGCGTTGCAGATGCAGTTGATGCTGGTTCAGACAGGCGAAATTATCTGGTCAGGTAAAGGTGCCGTTACGCAACAATAACTGCTCGCGTGATGACGTTCTGACACGTTATTTTCCGCAGTATCGCCTTATCGCGCCGCAGGCCCATTCCGGGCTTGGCGGCGCGAGTTGCATTATCGCCCGGGGCGAACACCGACTGGTGTTACGCCAGCATCATGATGGCTCTGCTCCGGCTTCCCATTTTCGTCGACAGTACCGCGCATTAACGCGACTTCCCGCAGAGCTTGTGCCGAAACCGCAGTTTTTTATGCAGGGATGGATGGCGGTGGAATATCTTGCGGGCGAGATCAAAACCGGATTACCGGATACTTCCACGCTCGCCGCCATGCTGTATCATCTGCACCGCCAACGGCGTCTGGGCTGGCGCATCACGCTTTTACCCTTGCTTGAACAGTACTGGCAGCAGGCATCGCCCGCCAGGCGCACGCCTTTTTGGCTGGCGCAGCTCAAGCGGCTGCGTAAAGCGGGTGAGCCACAGCCGCTGCGGCTTGCGCCTTTACATATGGATGTTCACGCCGGAAATATCGTCCACACGCCCACGGGCGACAGACTGATCGACTGGGAATACGCCGGTGACGGAGACGTTGCGCTGGAGCTTGCGGCAGTCTGGACACCGGATGATGCCGCGCGCGGACAGTTAATTCAGGCCTACGCCAGGTCAGCACACATAGATCCGTGGACGCTTGCGCGCCAGGTCTGGCGCTGGAGACCGTGGGTACTGATGCTGATGGCTGGCTGGTTTGAAGTACGCTTGCAGCAATCGGCAGACAAACAATTTATCGCGCTGGCAGATGACGTCTGGCGCCAGTTACAAACTAAAGGATAAGAGAGGTTCGTGTGGGTCCAGTCATGTTGGATGTCGAAGGCTTTGAGCTGGATGCGGAGGAGCGCGAAATTCTGGCGCACCCGCTGGTCGGTGGCCTGATTCTGTTTACCCGCAACTATCACGACCCGGAGCAGTTGCGGGAACTGGTTCGACAAATTCGCGCGGCGTCACGCAATCAGCTGGTGGTGGCGGTAGACCAGGAAGGCGGTCGCGTGCAGCGTTTTCGCGAGGGCTTTACCCGCCTGCCAGCAGCGCAGTCTTTCGCCGCGCTGCTGGGCACCGAAGAGGGCGGCAAGCTGGCGCAGGATGCCGGCTGGCTGATGGCAAGTGAAATGATTGCGATGGATATTGATATCAGCTTTGCCCCCGTGCTGGATGTCGGGCACATTAGCGCTGCTATTGGTGAGCGTTCATACCATGAAGATCCGCGCATCGCACTGGAAATGGCCACACGTTTTATTGACGGGATGCACGATGCCGGGATGAAAACCACCGGTAAACACTTCCCGGGGCACGGGGCCGTCACGGCGGATTCTCACAAAGAAACCCCGCGCGACCCACGCCCTGAAGCGGAGATCCGCGCCAAAGATATGTCAGTGTTCCGCTCGCTTATCACCGATAACAAGCTTGATGCCATCATGCCGGCACATGTTATTTACAGCGATGTCGATCCACGCCCGGCGAGCGGCTCTGCCCACTGGCTGAAAACCGTGCTGCGTCAGGAATTAGGCTTTAACGGCGTGATCTTCTCTGACGATTTGTCGATGGAAGGTGCTGCCATTATGGGCAGCTATGCTGAACGCGGACAGGCATCGCTGGATGCAGGTTGCGATATGATCCTGGTCTGCAATAATCGTAAAGGCGCAGTCAGTGTGTTGGATAACCTGTCGCCGATCAATGCTGAGCGTGTTACACAATTGTATCATAAAGGTTCATTTAGCCGTCAGGAGCTGATGGGCTCGGCGCGCTGGAAGACGGTCAATGCTCAGCTTGAGGCGCTGAATGAGCGCTGGCTGGCGCATAAAGCAGGCCTTTAATCCCTCCTGGAAGGCGTAGCGTGGTGAGAAGACGATGATCATCTATTTACACGGTTTTGACTCAAACAGTCCTGGTAATCATGAGAAAGTGCTGCAATTGCAGTTTATCGATCCGGATGTACGGCTGATTAGCTACAGCACCCGCCATCCGAAACATGATATGCAGCATTTGCTCAAAGAAGTGGACAAAATGTTGCAGCTTAATGTCGACGATCGCCCGCTGATTTGTGGGGTGGGTCTGGGTGGATATTGGGCTGAGCGCATTGGATTCTTGTGCGATATCCGTCAGGTGGTGTTCAACCCGAACCTGTTTCCGCATGAAAATATGGAAGGGAAGATTGACCGCCCGGAAGAGTATGCCGATATCGGGACCAAGTGCGTCAGCAACTTTCGTGAAAAGAATCGCGATCGTTGCCTGGTGATTCTGTCGCGTAACGATGAAGCCCTCAGCAGCACCCGTGCCGCCGAGCTGCTTCACCATTACTATGAAATTGTCTGGGACGAAGAACAGACCCACAAATTCAAAAATATCTCCCCGCATCTGCAACGCATTAAAGCCTTTAAAACCCTGGGTTAAAGGCATCTGACGTTTTCTCAAGCCCGGCGGCGCAAGCTTGCCGGGCTTTCTTTTTGCTAAAATTGTACAAATATCAGCCATCAAAACTTGATGCATATCAATTTTGGTATGACCAATGCGCCTGGCGTGTTATTCTCAATGCACCTGAATGGTTTCAGTGCTGTAACCTGTTGTTAATTAAGGGTTATTTTTATAACTTTTAATTAACAATTGGTTAATAATTTGAGGGGGTCACGTTGACTACGCCATTGAAAAAGATAGTGATTGTAGGCGGTGGAGCTGGCGGGCTGGAGCTGGCTACACAGCTTGGCAAAAAGCTGGGTCGCGGTAAAAAAGCCAAAATTACGCTGGTCGATCGTAACCACAGTCACCTGTGGAAACCACTGTTACACGAAGTGGCAACCGGTTCTCTGGATGAGGGTGTTGATGCGCTGAGCTATCTGGCACATGCGCGTAATCACCACTTCCAGTTCCAGCTGGGTTCCGTGGTGGACATCAACCGTGAAAGCAAAACCATCACGCTTGCCGAACTGCGTGATGAAAAAGGCGAATTGCTGGTTCCTGAGCGCAAACTGCCTTATGACACGCTGGTGATGGCGCTGGGCAGTACCTCCAACGATTTCAACACGCCTGGCGTGAAAGAACACTGCATCTTCCTGGATAACCCGCATCAGGCGCGCCGTTTCCATCAGGAAATGCTTAACCTGTTCCTGAAGTACACCAATAACATGGGTGCCAACGGCAAGGTCAACATCGCGATTGTCGGCGGTGGTGCGACCGGAGTTGAGCTGTCTGCTGAGCTGCACAATGCGGTAAAACAGCTGCACAGCTATGGTTACAAAGGGCTGACCAACGAAGCGCTGAACGTGACGCTGGTTGAAGCGGGCGAACGTATTCTGCCTGCGCTGCCGCCGCGTATTTCCGGTGCGGCACACAGCGAGTTAACCAAACTGGGCGTTCGTGTACTGACCCAGACGATGGTCACAAGCGCGGATGAAGGTGGCCTGCATACCAAAGATGGCGAATACATCGAAGCGGATCTGATGGTCTGGGCGGCAGGGATTAAAGCGCCAGATTTCATGAAAGATATCGGTGGTCTGGAAACGAACCGAATTAACCAGCTGGTGACTGAGCCAACGCTGCAAACTACCCGCGACCCGGAAATCTACGCGATTGGCGACTGTGCATCCTGTGCGCGTCCTGAAGGTGGTTTCGTACCGCCACGTGCTCAGGCCGCGCACCAGATGGCAAGCCTTGTGCTGCACAATATTCTGGCGCAGACCAAAGGCAAGCCAATGAAATCGTACGTTTATAAAGACCACGGTTCGCTGGTATCGCTCTCTAACTTCTCGACCGTAGGCAGCCTGATGGGTAACCTGATGCGTGGATCGATGATGGTCGAAGGGCGCATTGCACGCTTCGTGTACATTTCGCTGTACCGTATGCATCAGATTGCCCTGCACGGCTACTTCAAAACCGGTCTGATGATGCTGGTGGGCAGAATCAACCGCGTGATCCGTCCTCGCCTTAAACTGCATTAATTCTTCTCTCCCTCCGGGCTCACCGGAGGGATTTTTAGCATATCATGCTGTTCATTTCCTGAACGCCTCTTCGGAGTTCTCCTAAACAGGATGATCCTGCCCATTTCCCCGAGTTTTTAATCCTTTTTCTGATTGGCTAAGTCTGGCGTTAATTGCAGAATTGTTACCAATAGCAACAAAGGAGGAAGTCCCGTGAATAAATCAATGTTGGCGGGTATCGGGATTGGTGTTGCTGCTGCGTTAGGTGTGGCAGCGGTTGCCAGTCTCAACGTGCTTGATCGCGGCCCGCAGTATGCTCAGGTCGTTTCTGCTACCCCTATTAAAGAATCGGTAAAAACGCCGCGTCAGGAGTGCCGCAACGTAGCCGTTACGCATCGCCGTCCGGTTCAGGATGAAAACCGTATCGCCGGCTCTGTGCTGGGTGCGGTAGCCGGTGGGGTGATTGGTCATCAGTTTGGTGGCGGTCGTGGTAAAGATGTGGCGACCGTGGTTGGTGCGCTGGGCGGCGGTTACGCAGGTAACCAGGTTCAGGGCGCAATGCAGGATAACGATACCTACACCACGACTCAGCAGCGCTGTAAAACCGTCTATGACAAGTCAGAAAAAATGCTGGGTTATGACGTGACGTACAAAATTGGCGATCAGCAGGGCAAAATCCGCATGGATAAAGACCCTGGCAGCCAAATTCCGCTGGACGGAAATGGTCAGCTGGTCCTGAATAACAAAGTGTAAAAAAGATGTTCTCTGAATTTAGCTCCTCAAGCGCTCAGGCTGAGGAGCTTTTTTTTGCAATCAGAAGGTCAGAGCATAGTTAAGCCCAAAGGTACGACCGCGTCCTTTGTACTCGTACAATGCGGCATTGCCGTACGTTGGGCTGTAGAGCAACGGTGCACGCTGGCCCCAGACGGTGGTGTACTGTTTATCCAGCAGGTTTTCGATGCTGAACGACAGTTTACCCAGCGGCAGCTGATAACTGCTGAGGAAATCGACGGTGTTATAACCTTCGATTTCATTACCTGCGGCGTCCGTCAGGTCAAAGGTTTGCTGAGTCTGAACACGCAGCGACCAGGGTTCAGGCGCCCAGCCCACATAGGCCGTAGCTTTCGACGGCGAGGCCTGAGTCACATCCCATTTCTCCCATGAACCGTTGGTTTTTATCTCTGATTTCAGGATGTTGAAATTACCCCCCACGCTCCAGACGCTGTCAGGGATAACGTAATCCACCGCACCTTCCACACCATAGATACGGCGCTCCTGCGGGTTGACGTCAATCGTCATGTCGCTACGGTTGATGTCGATGGATTTGTCCGAGAGAGAGTAATAGGCCGCAATTTGCGTGCGCAGGTTATCTCCGGTATAGCGCCAGCCCAGCTCATAGGAGTCAACTTTGATCCCTTCAAGTTTTGCATCATTTGGGTTAACGCTTTTAAGCAGCGCCAGGTGGCCCTGTGCATCGGCTTTTGCGTACGCGCCGTTCCCGTAATACTTGCCTGGGTCCGGCAGCTCAACACCCTGAGAGAAGTTAAACCAGAGCTGCTGGCGTTCCGTAATGTGCGCAAGAATGCCGGCGTTAAACAGCAGGTTATCGTAATCCGTTTTACCGCCCGGGATCGCATCTGCTGAAGTGGCCTTGCCATTCGCAATCGCCTGCTGCTGCGAATAACCGATAAAGTCATCAACGCGATTCTCAGTCCATTGATAGCGAACCCCACCGCTCAGGGTGAAGATCTCATTGATGTCATAGCTGTTTTGCAGGAATGGCGCGAAGTTGGTGATGCTGTAACCCGGATAACGCCCGGTGGTATAGGCCGAGTGGTTATTCATCCCGCCTGACGGTACTGACTTCGCCAGGTCAAAGAACATCTGGTTGGAATCGAATGTTTCATGGTCGGCATCGATGCCCCAGGTTACCTGCCAGCTGTCGAGCGGCTTGCTGTTCAGGGTCAGTTTTGCGCCGAACTGATCGGTGTTTTGCTCAGACGCCGCAAAGCTGGTGATGGTTTTGGTTTTTTGATCCACGGTGGGGAAGGGATAAAAACGCAAGGATTCATCACGGTAGTAAATTTGCCCTACCAGCTCTTGCCCCCAGAAATCGGTGTCGGAATATTGCAGGCTGACGAGATGACGTTCTGTCCCCGGAATGCGGTCGGAACTGAACCCGCTACGGGTCCGGGCGGTACCATTTCCGGTCACGGCACTCATGTTTTTATCGAGATAAAGCCCGTAATCATCGTCACCCTGGCTTTTGTAATACTGCGTTACCACCTGCAACTGACGGGTATCGCTGATGTCGATTGTGCCGGTACCCATCACATCCAGACGATCCGAATGTTGTAATCCTGTCTGGGTGTTATCAAAGGTGAGGGCGTCGCCGTTGCCATCATACCAGCCGCCAAAACGCTGATAAGCGACTGAGAGGCGACCCGACGCATGGTCATTCCCCCCGCTAACGGCGGTTGCCACGCGCTCGTCATGGTCATTGCTGTTGTTAAAGCCAGTCTTGCTGCCAAGCTCCAGATCAACCTGCGTTTCTGGCTGACCTTTTTTGGTCACGATGTTAATCAGACCACCGGTACTGCCGCCACCGTACAGGGCCGTAGAGCCGGAAATAACTTCAATATGTTCGATGTTAAAAGGATCAATCGAGTCCAGTTGGCGGCTGTCGGTACGCGAGGAGTTCAGACGCACGCCGTCAATTAACACCACAATGGCGCGGCCGCGCATGTTCATGCCGTAGTTTGTTCGACCCTGGCTGCTGACATCCATACCGGGGATCAACTGCCCGAGAATATCTTTGAACTCCTTGCCACCCTGGACCTGTTGTTCAATTTCATGTCCTTCGATAATCCATGTGGTTTGCGCCATTTCTGCCACGGTACGATGGCTGCGGTTGGCACTGACAATCAGGTTTTCTTCATTGGTTTGTTCGGCGTAAAGCGGCATCGCGATGGCCAGCAATACAGGATTTAGCACCCAGAGGCTTTTCTTCATCATCATTCCTTGTTGAGCGGTCGCTCTTTTTTATAGGCAGGTCAACACCACAATTTTGCATTGTGTAACAAATGTAAAAAATGCAAATGCGAATACTGCCGATAAAGAATCTCATTATCAACCCATCAAATAAGAGGATAAGCGCAGTGGGGAACAAAAAAGGGGGAAGAGAGGGCGGCTAGCGAAGCCGCCCCGGGGTATCAGACTTTAAGCAGTTCTGGCCACAAACGTAGCGTGGTGTGGGTGATGCTTTGCAGTTTTTCCAGGCTTGCACCTTCACGGGCGCTGATCGACATCCCCTGCAAAATACAGCTCAGGTATTGCGACAGCTCCTGCGGATGGCAATGGGCAGGAAGTTCACCGCGGCGCTGGCGCTCGGTCAGAAACGCACACAGCGTCTCCTCCTGCATCGCGTGGCGCGATTTCACCGTGTTGGCAATCTCTTTAGAAGAGGCCGCAAGGGTGGCGGAGGTGTTGATCATAAAGCAGCCTGCCGGCGTATCTTTGCTGGTAAAGCAGGTGGCGACGGCGGTGAAATAGTCCCGCAGTGCTTGCTCAACTGTTTTTTCTTCACAGAAAAGCTGCGCTTCGTGTTTCGCCGCAAAGCGCGAAATGTATCTGTCCAGAACCGCCCTGAACAGCCCCTCTTTATTGGTAAATTCCGCATACAGCGTAGGTGCTTTGGCGCCTGTGGCTTCCACAAGATCGGAGAGCGAGGTGGCTTCATACCCGTGCTGCCAGAAGAGTGTCATGGCCTTATCGAGCGCCGCTTCCCTGTCGAACACTTTTGGTCGGCCACGGCTTTTCTTTGCGCAACTCGTTACATCAGTTGTCATTTGCCGCGGATCCTCTGTTGGTTTGTTGAATGACCATTATAAAAATATTCGCCGCCCGCGACCAGCGCTGATTCAGCAAAAATAAATTATTCATATGGGTATGAAAAATAACGAAATTAAAATTAATATAACGATCGTTATAAAAAGATGTTGACGCGTGACGTGGATCACATTTATGATTTACCTATCGATCGTTAAGTAAATAACTAACGACCCCAAATTCATCTGCCTAAAGGTAAAAATCATGAAAAACGTAAAAACCCTGATCGCTGCCGCTGTACTGAGTTCTCTGTCATTCGCAAGCTTCGCCGCTGTTGAAGTGCAATCTACCCCTGCTGACCAGCATAAAGTTGGTACTATCTCTGCAACAGCAGGTACTAACCTGGGCTCTCTGGAAGACCAGCTGGCACAGAAAGCAGAAGCGATGGGTGCTAAATCCTTCCGTATTACCTCTGTGACGGGTCCTAATACCCTTCACGGTACTGCGGTGATTTACAAATAAGATTTGCAGAACCCTCATACTTGCCACTGCAAAAAAACGCCCTGCATATGCAGGGCGTTTTGTTTTATTGCACTTTTACAGCTTCTGCTGGGGAATATCCTGATGACGTGTAACGTCAACCGGCATCCCCGCGCGCGCCTCCATTGCGCGGCCTATTACCGCATCGTCAGTATCCTGGCTGGTTTTGAAGCGATACATCTCTGCATTGAGAGGGATCGGCAGCGTTTGCGGATCATCCCCGATGTTTTTCGATAATGGCTGATGGATCTCCACCATGCGTTTACCGCCAGGCTCTTCAGACACCTTGATCGGCGTGTTGATGATGTTCACTTTTGTTCCTGGCGCTATCACGCTGTACAGGGTCTTGATGTCGTCATCACGCAAGCGAATACAGCCGGAACTGACGCGCATTCCAATACCAAAATCAGCATTGGTTCCGTGCAGAAGATAGACGCCACCGTAAGCGGCAAGGCGGATCGCATGGTGGCCCATCGGGTTATCCGGGCCAGCCGGAACCACCGCTGGCAAATCTATCCCCTGAGCCTTATAGCGTGCGCGAATATTGGCGGTCGGCGTCCAGGTAGGATTGGCGCGTTTATCCGACACGGTGGTCACCATGGTCGGCGTGAGCGTATCGCCGCCCAACTGGCCAATGCCAATAGGGTAGACGGTCACTTCATTTTTACCCGGCGGGTAGTAATAGAGTCGTAATTCGGCGAGGTTAATCACAATCCCTTCGCGCGGCGCATCAGGCAACAGGGTTTGCAAAGGAATGGTTAACACGCTACCGGCGCGAGGCACATACGGGTCAACGCCCGGGTTAGCCTGTAACAGCGCCAGGAAGCCCACGTTATATTTTTTTGCAATTGCCTCAAGTGAACCACCATTGTTTTCAACTACATGAAAGCGGTTTTCACCCACCACACGGCTGCCGGCAGGGGGTAGAGGCCAGGTGTTAGCCCGTGCTGGAAGCGCTATTGCCACGGTCGCAGCCAGCGCAAACAAGGTTATCCAGCGAGTCATACGCGAAGAGGTCATCATCACCATAATCCATATAAATGATAAGGTTATTGTTATTTAAAGAGTTAACGATAATTATGGCGAATGGATGTGTCGGGAAATCCAGGAGGTTTGCAAAGAGTTTGTAAATTGTCTCCCCGGCAGTGTGTATCCCACCGGGGAGAGAGGCAGGTCAGGCGATCGCGTTTTCTTCCAGCTGGCGCATAAAGTTACGCACCCAGTCCATGCGGGTTTTACGTTCAGCAAGCTCCTGGGTGAACTTCAGGCGCGTTGGCCCGTCCAGGCGGAAATGCTGTGGCTGTTTTTGCAGTAAACCAATCAGCCACATCGGATTGACGTGATTCTTCTCGGCAAACTCAATCACGCCACCTTTTTCATTACCTTCCAGCTTACGAATGCCCAGTTTCTGTGCCTGCTGGCGCAGCCGGGCAATATCCAGCAAGTTTCGCGCGGCATCCGGCAGCAGGCCAAAGCGGTCAATAAGCTCCACTTTGATCTCTTCCAGCTCGTTTTCGCTTTTCGCACTGGCTATGCGTTTGTAGAACGACAGGCGGGTGTTCACATCCGGGATAAAATCGTCCGGCAGCAGGGACGGCATCCGCAGCTCGACTTCCGTTTGCTGGCTGGTCAAATCTTCCAGTGACGGCTCACGCCCGGCTTTGAGCGCATCAACGGCGTTTTCCAGCAGTTCCATGTACAGCGAGAAGCCAATGGTTTCCATGGAACCACTCTGGTCTTCACCCAGCAGTTCACCGGCACCGCGGATCTCCAGGTCGTGGGTGGCCAGGGCAAACCCTGCACCCAGATCTTCCAGTGAGGCGATGGCTTCCAGACGCTTTTGCGCGTCAGTGGTCATCGCTTTTGGATGCGGCGTCAGCAGCCAGGCGTAGGCCTGGTGGTGTGAGCGCCCAACCCGGCCACGCAGCTGGTGCAGCTGCGCCAGACCAAAGTGATCCGCGCGTTCAATGATGATGGTGTTGGCCGTTGGGATGTCGATACCGGTTTCAATAATGGTGGTACAAACCAGCACGTTAAAACGCTGGTGGTGGAAATCGTTCATCACCCGTTCCAGCTCGCGTTCACGCATCTGCCCGTGCCCGATGGCGATACGCGCCTCGGGAACCAGCTCCGCCAGTTTATCTGCCGCTTTCTGGATGTTTTCAACATCGTTAAAGAGATAGTAAACCTGCCCGCCGCGCAGCACTTCACGCAGAATGGCTTCGCGTACCACCAGGCTATCGTACTCGCGTACGAAGGTTTTCACCGCCAGGCGACGCGCCGGTGGTGTGGCGATAATCGACAGATCGCGCATTCCACTCATCGCCATGTTCAGGGTTCGCGGAATTGGCGTGGCGGTTAAGGTCAGGATATCGACATCGGAACGCATCGCTTTGATACGCTCTTTATGACGCACGCCGAAGCGGTGCTCTTCATCGACAATCAGCAGCCCTAAATCTTTCCACTTCACGTCGCTTTGCAGCAGTTTGTGGGTGCCGATAAGAATATCGATCTTACCTTCGCTTGCCTGCTCCAGAATTTGTGTCTGCTCTTTGGCGCTGCGGAAACGGGACAGCATTTCGACACGCACCGGCCAGTTGGCGAAGCGATCGCGGAAGTTGTCATAATGCTGCTGGGCGAGAAGGGTGGTTGGCACCAGTACGGCAACCTGCTTGTTGTTCTCCACGGCTAAAAACGCCGCGCGCATCGCCACTTCGGTTTTACCAAAGCCCACGTCACCGCACACCAGCCGGTCCATCGCCAGCGGTTGACACATATCGCTCAACACCGCATTGATGGCCTGGGCCTGATCCGGCGTGGTTTCAAACGGGAAGCTGTCGCAGAACAGTTGATATTGCTCTTTATCATGCTTAAAGGCGTAACCTTCTTTGGCCGCGCGCTGGGCGTAAATGTCCAGCAGCTCGGCGGCCACATCACGCACTTTTTCGGCGGCTTTCTGGCGCGCGCGGGCCCAGGCATCACCGCCCAGTTTATGCAGCGGCGCGTTTTCTTCGGCACCCCCGGCATAACGGCTAATCAGATGCAGCGACGAAACCGGCACGTAAAGTTTGGCGTCGTTGGCGTAGGTCAGCATCAGGTATTCACCCTTAATACCGCCCGCTTCAAGGGTAGTCATCCCCTGATAACGACCAACACCGTGCTCAAGGTGAACAATGGGCTGCCCCGGGTGCAACTCCGCCAGGTTGCGGATAAGCGTGTCCGGGTTAATGGTGCGGCGGCTATCCTGGCGACGACGAGCCACACGTTCGCCCAGCAGGTCGCTTTCGCAAATCAGGGCCAGATTATTGAGCGTATCAATAAAACCGTGCTCGGCGGCGCCGATCATCAGGTAACGCCCGTTGGCGGTGGCTTCATCAAGGCGGAAAATACGCTTAGGGGCGACTTTAATGCGACCGAGCAGCTCGCCTAATGCTTCGCGACGGCCTTCACTTTCTACCGAGAAAATCACCGGCCCGGTAAAGGACTCAAGGAACTTGCGCAGGCTATCCAGTGGCGATTTTTGCTGCGCCTGGACGGCCAAATCAGGCAGCTTCTGGAAAGCGAGGTTAGTGTTCGCGGCTTTATCGGCAAGGGTGTCCGTTTTGAGCTGCACACGCGGCCAGCGCTTAAGTTCTGTATTTAACTCATCGCTACGCAGCCACAGCTGTTCGGGTGGCAGCAACGGGCGCATCGGGTCAACCCCACGGCTCTCATAGCGGGCGCGGGTTTCACCTTCAAAACGGCTGGCGCTGGCGTCGATATCCCCGGTGTTTACAATCAACGTATTGGCCGGGAAATAGCTGAACAGCGCAGGCAATGGCTCGTTAAAAAACAGGGGCTGCCAGTATTCGATCCCGGTAGGCAGGGTGCCTTTGCTGACCTGCTGATAGATATGTTCCGCATCGCGTTTCACGTCGAACTTGTCGCGCCACTGGCTGCGGAACAGCTCGATGGCGGTTTTGTCGGTCGGGAATTCGTGAGCAGGCAGCAGGTTGATGGATTCAACTTCTTCCAGCGTACGCTGCGTGTCGGCATCAAAGACACGCAGGCTGTCGATTTCGTCGTCGAAAAAGTCCAGACGGTAAGGCTGGTCGCTGCCCATCGGGTAGAGATCCAACAGGGCGCCGCGAGTGGCGTATTCGCCGTGCTCCATCACCTGATCAACGTGGCGGTATCCGGCGCTGTCAAGCTGTGCACGCAGGGTATCTCGCGACAGACGCTGGCCTTTTTTCATCACCAGCGCATGACCATGTAAATAGCTGTGCGGGCAGACGCGCTGCATCAGGGTGTTTACCGGCACAATCAGCACGCCGCGCTGCATGGACGGCAACTGATAGAGCGTGGACAGGCGTGAGGAGATGATCTCCTGGTGCGGGGAGAAGCTGTCATACGGCAGCGTTTCCCAGTCAGCCAGGCTGAAGACCAGGTTATCGGTGAACTGGCGGATTTCGTCATGCAGGCGTAGTGCATTTTGCATATCCGGGGCAACAAGAACCACCGGGCCGGGATGCCGCTCTGCGATTTCTGCCACCAGTGTGGCGCACGCCGCGCCCGTGAGTTCACCCAGCTGGCGTTGGTCGCCCGCTTTGCCGGGCAAGGAATAACGGTAGTGTTCAGGCATGGCTATGTCAGAGTCTCTTATGGGTATACCCAGTATTGGGGCATATCACTGATACGCAATGTCTTTATTATCCTCGATCGTTTTGCATAAGCAAACCGGAACCGCACAGGCGGTAAACTCGCCCTGAATCAGGGCGAGATGGACATTAGGGAGCGGCGGGCGCCGGAGAAAGACGCGCAGGAGGGGAAAAGAACAGATCGCCAAACAACGCGGTAGACAGCTTGCGTGCGCCAAGACCGAAAAGTGTACAGATTAACAGGCTGGCAAACGGATAGACGAGGATCAGCGCCAGCTCTGCCCAGACAGGCCAGGATGCGCCATTCATTTCGCCAATCAGGAACAGGCTAAATGCCTCGATTAAAATGCGATGCGTGGTGTAAATGGCAATGGTGTTTGAGCCAATGACATTGAGCAGATTATTGGGATGCACGGCGTAGCGTTGTTCGACGCTGTAGAAGAGCTTCATGATAAGCAGGACAGACAGCAGGGAGAGCAGTAGCGGGGCATTGACAAACCACAGCACGACGGATATCGCAGCAAACGCAGCAACAGGCAGCCAGACGCGGCGCAGTGACAGCCCTTTCATCCATGCCATGAGCTCTGCACCGTACCACGCACCCATGCTGTAATAGATCATATTGCGCACCACACTGTTCATCCCCCACCACGGCAGCGGCAGGAAGTTTATTGCGATGCTCGCCAGCGCCAGAAGCCCCAGCACCGGCAGTTTCCAGCGGCTAAACAGCTTACACAGCGTGAAGTAGACCACCAGCGCGTACAGGTACCACAGGCTGGTGCTGGCGGTGAGCATCGCCAGAATAAACTCCGGGACGGAATCTGCGTAGGCGGCATTTGATGAGGTGGCTAATTCGCGCTCCGGGGCCAGCCAGGCATTCAGGTGGCTCAGCGCCTGCCATTGCAGGACACCCCACAGGGCCAGCACCCAGACAATGCTCCAGATGCGTTTATCGAGGCTGGTTCGCCAGCCCACTTCATCGATATACCGGCGGATCAAATAGCCTGAAATAAAGAAAAACACCGGCATCCGAAACGGCGCGAGGTAAAGGTTAAAGTAGACCCAGCATTTGGCGAGAAGCCCGGAAAGAGGATGTTGTAGCCCGCTGAGATGCGGATAAAAGGTGATAACCGAGTGATAAATCACCACCAGGCAGATGCACAGCCCTTTTATCTGATTAATCCATAATGCTTTTTGTTTCATCGGGAAACGGTACCTGTATTGCCATAAACGAACCGTTTATCCTGGGTGAAGGGGCAGGGGATGTAATCAGTAACAGTCTGTATCAGTACGTTTTTCGGAAAAGGTGGAGGGCGCAGGATCTACGTTCAGAGAGTAGCACTATGATTTATCTGATTTTTTCGGAAAAATGATTACCAAAGCTTACGGTTTCAGTCATTTACGCTTAACGGATTCGCTTATATACTCGTGGGTCTGCTATCAGCAAACAGACGGATTTCATGTACCAACCTGTCGCACTCTTCATAGGCTTACGTTACATGCGTGGGCGCGCCGCGGACCGATTCGGTCGCTTTGTCTCCTGGCTTTCCACTATTGGTATCACGCTTGGCGTGATGGCACTGGTGACGGTTCTCTCCGTGATGAACGGCTTCGAGCGCGAGCTGCAAAACAACATCCTGGGGCTGATGCCACAGGCCGTACTCTCTTCTTCAAACGGTTCCGTTAACCCGCAACAGCTGCCGGAAAGTGCCGCGAAATTGCAGGGTGTCACGCGCGTTGCGCCGCTTACCACCGGTGACGTGGTGCTGCAAAGCGCCCGCAGCGTGGCGGTTGGCGTGATGCTAGGGATCGACCCGGCCCAGAACGATCCGCTCACGCCGTACCTGGTTAACGTGAAGCAAACCGATCTTGTGGCGGGGCAATACAACGTGATTCTCGGCGAACAACTTGCCGGGCAGCTTGGCGTTAACCGTGGCGACCAGCTGCGTGTGATGGTGCCGTCTGCCAGTCAGTTTACGCCGATGGGGCGTCTGCCAAGCCAGCGTCTGTTCAACATTATTGGTACCTTTGCTGCCAACAGCGAAGTCGACGGCTATCAGATGCTGGTCAACATTCAGGATGCATCGCGGCTGATGCGCTATCCGGCGGGCAACATCACCGGCTGGCGTCTGTGGCTTGATGCGCCGTTGAAAGTGGATGTTCTCAGCCAGCAAAAACTGCCGGAAGGGACAAAATGGCAGGACTGGCGTGACCGCAAAGGCGAGCTGTTCCAGGCCGTGCGCATGGAAAAAAACATGATGGGGCTGCTGCTGAGCCTGATCGTGGCGGTGGCCGCGTTTAATATCATCACCTCACTTGGGCTGATGGTGATGGAAAAACAGGGCGAAGTCGCCATTCTGCAAACCCAGGGGCTAACGCCGCGTCAGATCATGGCCGTGTTTATGGTGCAGGGTGCCAGCGCCGGGATTATTGGCGCGCTGTTGGGCGCCGTGCTGGGCGCATTGCTGGCCAGCCAGCTCAATAATTTAATGCCAATTATCGGTGCACTTCTTGATGGCGCGGCGCTGCCCGTCGCGATTGAGCCGTTGCAGGTGATTGGCATTGCACTGGCTGCGATGGCCATTGCGTTGCTTTCCACGCTTTATCCTTCATGGCGCGCTGCCGCCACTCAACCCGCTGAGGCTTTACGTTATGAATAAGATCCTGTTGCAATGCGACAACCTGTCCAAACGCTATCAGGAAGGCACTGTACAGACTGATGTCCTGCACAATGTGAGCTTTAGCGTGGGTGAAGGCGAAATGATGGCGATTGTCGGCAGCTCCGGCTCCGGTAAAAGTACCTTGCTGCACCTGCTGGGCGGGCTGGATACGCCAACCGAAGGCGACGTGATTTTCTCCGGCCAGCCGATGAGCAAAATGTCGTCTGCGGCGAAAGCCGAATTGCGTAACCGCGAGCTGGGCTTTATCTACCAGTTCCACCACCTGCTGCCGGATTTCACGGCGCTGGAAAACGTGGCGATGCCGCTGCTGATTGGCAAAAAGAAACCGGCAGAAATTAACGCCCGTGCCAGCGATATGCTGAAAGCGGTAGGGCTTGGGCATCGTGGTAATCACCGTCCGTCTGAGCTGTCTGGCGGCGAACGTCAGCGTGTGGCGATTGCCCGTGCGCTGGTGAACAACCCGCGTCTGGTGCTGGCAGATGAACCGACCGGTAACCTGGACGCGCGTAATGCGGACAGCATTTTTCAGCTTCTGGGTGAGCTTAACGCATCGCAGGGAACGGCATTCCTGGTGGTGACCCACGATCTGCAACTGGCTAAACGCATGGGCCGTCAGCTTGAGATGCGCGATGGTCATCTGAACGCCGAGCTGACTCTGATGGGAGCGGAGTAATGGCTTCACCGTTATCGTTACTCATCGGTTTACGCTTTAGCCGTGGCCGCCGTCGCGGCGGTATGGTGTCCCTTATCTCGGTGATTTCCACCGTGGGGATTGCGCTGGGTGTTGCCGTGCTGATTGTGGGGCTGAGCGCCATGAACGGCTTTGAGCGTGAGCTTAACAACCGCATTCTGGCCGTGGTGCCTCACGGCGAAATCGAGCCGGTTAACCAGCCCTGGACAAACTGGAGCGATGCGCTCGCGAAAGTGGAAAAAGTGCCGGGCATTGCCGCCGCTGCGCCGTACATCAATTTCACCGGGCTGGTGGAAAGCGGGGTAAACCTGCGTGCCATCCAGGTTAAAGGGGTAAACCCGCAGCAGGAAGAGCGTTTAAGCGCATTGCCGAAATATGTGCAGAACGGCGCGTGGGCAAACTTTAAGCCCGGCGAGCAGCAAATCATTATGGGTAAAGGCGTGGCTGACGCGCTGAAAGTGAAGCAGGGTGACTGGGTTTCTATCATGATCCCCAACGCCAGCGCGGACCATAAATTACAGCAGCCAAAACGCGTGCGCCTGCACGTAACGGGTATTCTCCAGCTGAGCGGTCAGCTCGATCACAGCTTTGCGATGGTGCCGATGGAAGATGCACGTCAGTATCTGGACATGGGCGACAGCGTGACGGGGATTGCCATTAAGGTTAATGACGTCTTTAACGCCAATAAGCTGGTTCGTGATGCGGGTGGGGTGACCAATAACTACGTCTACATCAAGAGCTGGATTGGCACGTACGGCTATATGTACCGTGATATTCAGATGATCCGCGCCATTATGTACCTGGCCATGGTGCTGGTGATTGGTGTGGCCTGCTTTAACATCGTCTCGACACTGGTCATGGCCGTTAAAGACAAGAGCGGCGACATTGCCGTGTTGCGCACCCTGGGGGCGAAAGACGGTCTTATTCGCGCCATTTTCGTCTGGTATGGTTTACTGGCCGGGTTGTTTGGCAGTCTCTGCGGTGTGGTGATTGGCGTGGTGGTTTCTCTTCAGTTGACGCCGATTATCAATCTGATCGAAAAACTTATCGGCCATCAGTTCCTGTCGGGTGATATCTATTTTATTGACTTCCTGCCGTCTGAATTGCACTGGCTGGACGTTATTTATGTGCTGGTTACAGCACTTTTACTGAGTCTGCTGGCAAGCTGGTATCCGGCGCGTCGCGCAAGCCGAATTGATCCGGCGAGGGTATTAAGTGGCCAGTAATTTCGTCATGATTTAGCGGCTTTCGGGCCGCCAAATCAGAAAGAGGAATGCGTTATGTATTATGGATTTGATATTGGTGGCACCAAAATTGCGCTGGGCGTATTTGATGAAAATCTCAAACTACAATGGGAAACCCGCGTTCCCACCCCACGCGAAAGCTACGATGAATTCTTAACCGCCATTGCCACGCTGGTGGCGCAAGCCGATGCGCGCTTTGGCGTGAAAGGCTCTGTGGGGATTGGTATTCCGGGGATGCCCGAAACCGACGACGGCACGCTGTATGCCGCCAACGTGCCTGCTGCCAGCGGCAAACCGCTGCGCGCCGACCTTTCCGCTCTCCTTGAGCGCGACGTGCGTTTAGACAACGATGCCAACTGTTTTGCCCTTTCCGAAGCCTGGGATGACGAGTTCCGGGAATATCCGCTGGTGATGGGGCTGATCCTCGGCACGGGTGTTGGCGGGGGAATTGTTGTCAACGGTAAGCCCATTACGGGGCGCAGTTATATCACCGGTGAGTTTGGTCATATTCGCCTGCCAGTCGATGCCCTCGAGGTCGTTGGGCGTGATTTTCCGCTGACGCGATGCGGGTGTGGCCAGCATGGGTGCATCGAGAACTATCTCTCCGGGGGCGGGTTTGCATGGCTATACGAACACTTCTATCATCAGAAAATTGATGCCCCGCAAATCATTACGCTGTGGGAGCAGGGCAATGAACAGGCGCGTGAACACGTTGAACGCTACCTGGATTTGCTGGCGGTGTGTCTGGGGAATATCCTGACCATCGTCGACCCCGATCTGCTGGTGATTGGCGGCGGGTTATCAAACTTTACCGCGATAACGGAACAATTGTCCGGGCGTTTGCCCCGACATTTATTACCCGTTGCCCGCGTGCCGCGTATTGAGCGTGCGCGCCACGGGGACGCAGGAGGAATGCGCGGAGCCGCCTTCCTTCATCTCACCGATTAGTCTACGAGGTTACTATGCTGTCGCGTCGCCAGGGTCGACTCAGCCGTTTTCGTAAAAATAAACGCCGTTTGCGTGAGCGCTTGCGCCAGCGGATCTTTTTCAGAGACAGGATGATGCCAGAAGCGATGGATAAACCCAGAGTGGTGGTACTGACCGGTGCGGGGATCTCTGCCGAGTCCGGTATTCGCACGTTTCGTGCGGCTGACGGGCTGTGGGAAGAGCACCGTGTAGAGGATGTGGCTACCCCGGAAGGCTTTGCCAGAGATCCCGATTTAGTGCAGGGGTTCTATAACGCGCGCCGTCGGCAGCTTCAGCAACCCGAGGTAGCACCGAACGCGGCTCATCTGGCGCTGGCCCGGCTGGAAGAGGCGCTGGGCGACCGTTTTCTGCTGGTCACCCAGAACATCGACAACTTGCACGAGCGCGCCGGTAACCGCAATATCATCCATATGCACGGCGAACTGCTGAAGGTGCGCTGTGCCTGGAGCGGTCAGGTGCTCGACTGGACGGACGATGTGCAACCAGATGACCGTTGCCATTGCTGCCAGTTCCCGTCGCGCCTGCGCCCGCATGTGGTCTGGTTCGGTGAAATGCCGCTGGGAATGGATGAGATTTATAACGCGCTGGCGATGGCGGATGTGTTTATCGCTATCGGCACCTCAGGCCATGTCTATCCGGCGGCAGGGTTTGTTCATGAAGCCCGGTTGCAGGGGGCGCACACCGTTGAACTCAATCTGGAGCCGAGTCAGGTCGGCAGCGAATTTGAAGAGAAGCATTACGGGCTGGCAAGCCAGGTTGTACCGGAGTTTGTCGATAAGCTGCTGAAAGGGCTGTAGCTGCGCAGGTTGTCATGGCGAGGCCGGGTAAGCAAACGCTAGCCGGCCTTGTTTTTGGTTATGAATTAAAGAAGGCCAGTGTCTTCTCCAGTGATTTGGCTTGTTCGTCCAGCGACATGGCCGCTGCGGAGATCTGCTGAACCAGCGACGCATTCTGCTGGGTCGTGCTGTCCATCTGATTAACCGCCGTACTGACCTGGCTAATGCCCCGGTTCTGCTCGTCCAGCGCCTGGACAATCTCGTTAATCACCAGATGAACATGTGAAACGGCCTCAATGATCTGTTTCATCATCCCACCGGTTTCATTAACCAGCTCAACCCCTTTACTGACGCGACCCGAAGACTCGGCAATCAGCTGCGAGATCTCTTTGGCGGCACTGGCGCTGCGCTGGGCAAGGTTACGTACTTCACCCGCCACCACGGCAAAACCGCGGCCCTGTTCGCCTGCCCGGGCGGCTTCCACGGCGGCATTCAGCGCCAGAATATTGGTCTGGAAGGCGATGCCGTCCACGATGCTGTTGATCTCACCAATCTTACGTGCGCTTTCGTCGATTTCGCCGATAACCTCTACCACTTCATTCACCAGCATTTCACCGTGACCGGCAATGGTGGCTGCCTGGTCAGTGAGGAGCGTCGCCTTATGGGCGTTGTCGGCATTGTTTTTCACCGTGACGGAAATCTCCTCCATGCTGGCCGCGGTTTCCACAATGGCTGCCGCCTGTTCCTCGGTGCGGGATGCCAGGTCGAGATTACCGGCGGCAATCTCGCTGGTACCGCCATGAACGGAATGGCTGGCTTCGTTGATGTTATCGACGATGCGTTTAAGCTGCATCTGCATGGTATGCAGCGCGTAAAAAATGCTGCTGGTATCGCCCGCCCGCACGGGAATAGCGTTGTTCAAATCCCCTCTGGCGACCGCCAGGGCGATCCCTGCTGCCACAGAAGGCTCTCCGCCAACCGGACGATCCACTTTGCGGGTAAAGATCTGTGCCATCACCAGACTCACCACCACGATGCTTAATACCATCAGAATGATGGCTTTCAGCAAAAACTGGCGCGCCTCGGCCATCACTTCACTTACCGGCGTGACGATGGCCAGCTTCCACGGCGTCTGGCTGTTGCCGATGTTAATCGTCTGCCAGGTAATAAACGCCTCTTCTTTCAGCAGCGGGTCATCGGCGCGGGAAACCTCACTGCCGGTCACTTTGCCGGAATAAGGTTTACCCACTGCGCCCTTGTCAGGGCTGGAAACCACGTTATTACCCGCCGAAAGGAGCAGGGCGTAGCCCGTGCCGTTCCAGGGTTTAATGGCCCCAATCATTTTTTGCAGCGTGGCGAGAGAGAAATCGGACGTCACCGATCCGAGAAACTGCCCGTTGTGCATGACAGGTGCGGCAATCGAGGTGAGCATCACGTCCACGCCGTTATAGGGGTAGATATAGGGCTCGATGATCACATCTTTCTGGCGCTGCTTTGGTAGCAGATAGTAGTCGCCGCTGCCCGGTGTTTCGAAGTCGGTCAGCAGGTGTAAAGCCGGCTTACCTGTGGCATCACGGTCAACGTAACGGGCGTAGCGGCCTGCCGGGTCCTCACCGCTCTGACCGGCAAAGCTGGCATCTTTGTCGTCAAAAGCGTTGGGCTCAAAAGCCATCGACATGGACAGAAAATTGGGGTGAGCCGCAAGATAATGAACCAGCAACTGGTTCAGCCCCTGGCGGTCGGGGATCCCCGCATCACGCAGTGCCAGCGCGCTGTTGCCAATATCATGGGCGGCAGCCAGCGCCGAATCCATCTGTTTGCTGACCTGTAACGACTGAACCTGGGCAATCTGCTGGACGTGTTTTTTAGCCAGCTGTTCCTGCTGAGCCATCCATTGCCACATCATAAAACCAATCGTTGCCGTAAAACCCACCGTCACGGTGATGAAAATGGATAACAGCATCAACGTCTTGACTCTTATTCTTTGCTTCTGGACCATGGCGCTTTTCATTCTCTTCTCCCGTAAAGTTGTGCCTGGCAGGCAGACACAAAGTATTTATCGGATATATCGTCATTTTTCTGTATAGCGGAGAGTTTATTTAATTTAAATTTTACAAACCTTAAATCCTGTTAATTAGTGTGGTTACCATTAATTTGTGCCATAAGTCAAAATAGCGCTCGATAATGGTCGATATACTCGTGTAGAAAGAGGATGCTTATAACAATAAGGCCGATAAGGAGGGCGGTATATGTACGCATTTATCGCAAGACAACCCATTTTTAATACGGACATGAATACCATTGCGTATGAATTGTTGTTCAGGGATGGGATGAATAACCGTTTCCCGGATGTGTCGGCGGAATATGCCACGTCCCGGATGATTTCTGACCAATTTTTATGTGTTCCGTCCCAGCGGATCGCAGGGGCACTGACGTCGTTTATTAATTTCCCCTCACACATGGTCATCAACCGCAGCGGGGAAGCGCTGGATAAAGACAACGTGGTCATTGAGATCCTCGAAGACGCCGTGCCCGGAGAGGAGTTGCTTCAGGCCGTCAAAGAGATGAATGCTAATGGTTATCGCTTTGCGCTGGATGATTTTACCCTTGCGGCGGAATGGGATGCTTTTTTACCCTATATATCGATACTGAAGTTTGATGTAAGGAATAATACCTTAGCGCAAATTGAAAATTATTTGCAACCACGTAAAAAACTGACCGGACATATTAAGTATCTCGCTGAAAAAGTTGAGACTAAAGAGGAATTCGAAAAATATCGTGAGGCAGGATTTACCCTGTTTCAGGGATACTTTTTTTGCCGCCCGGAGATCATTAAATATAAACGCTTATCGCAAAACCAGCTGGCGATTTTCCGGCTTCAGGTGGAAGTGGGGCGCAATAAACCCGATTTCAGGATAATTGAGTCGTTGATTAAAACTGACCTCACGTTGTCCTATAAGATCATGCGGTATATGAAACATACTGCATTTAAATATGCGGGTGCCTGTAATTTCAGTAAGTTAACCCTGAACGAAGTGCTCATGTACCTTGGTGAAAACCAGCTCAGACGGTTTGTGGCGGTCGTGGTGCTGGCCAGCGCAGGCAATGACACCGTTAACGAGCTTTACCCTCTGAGCATGATGCGGGGGAAATTCTGCGAGCTGGTGGCAGAGAAAATGGACGAGCCGCTGCTGGCTGAAAACGCGTTTATCTGCGGCCTGTTCTCGTTACTCGATACCATCCTTGAGCTGCCGATGGCGGAGTTGATGAAACAGATTGCCGTGCCGCAGAGTGTGAGCAATGCGCTGTGTCATCAGGAAGGCGTTTTGGCCGAAATAGTGTCGCTGTGTCGTTTGTATGAGCAGCAGAAGTGGAACGATGCAGCAAAAAAATGCAATGCACTGGGGCTGTCAGAGGAGGAGGTCATCGAAGCCATGCGCATGGCCACGCTCTGGGCCGGGGAGAATGCCGTTAATTAATCCTTCCTCACTCCGTGTAGTCGGAGTGAGGAAGAACGTGACGCCGGTTAGCGGCCAGCTTTTAACTTCTGGTAATAGTCCTCGTAAATGCGGCTCGCGTCGCCAACATCATTCTGCCATTCGCCTTTACTGATGGTGTCGGCATCCGGATACAGAGACTTATCGTTGGCGACTTCCGGGCTCAGCAGTTTACGCGCGGCCAGGTTTGGCGTGGGATAACCGATGGTCTCGGCAACCTGTTTTGCCACGTCCGGGCGCAGCAGGAAGTTGATAAGCTTAAGGGCACCCTCAACGTTTTTGGCGTTAGACGGAATAGAGAGGCTGTCCATCCAGAAGATGCCGCCTTCTTTTGGCCAGACCACCGTCAGCGGCGTACCGGCCTGACGCGCAACCCAGGCGGAGCCATTCCAGACCATCCCCAGGTTTACTTCACCTTCCATATACGGGTTAGCCGGGTTATCAGAGTTGAATGCCGCCACATTTGGCATTAGTTTTTTCAGTTCGTTATAGGCTGCTTCAATCTCTTTCGGATCGGTGGTGTTACCGGAATAACCGAGCTTACGCAGCGCCATCTGGAACACTTCACGCGCATCGTCGGTCAACAGCAGGCTGCCTTTATACTCAGGTTTCCACAGATCTGCCCAACTGGTGACGGTTTTCGGGTCAATGGCATCGCTGTTGATTCCAATGGCCGTAGCCCCCCAGATATACGGAATAGAGTAGTCGTTATTCGGGTCGAACGGCTTGTTGAGCATCTGCGGATCGAGGTTATTGAAGTGGGACAACTTCGTTTTATCGATCTTCTGGATCATGCCCTCTTTACGCATTTTGTCGACGAAATAGGTTGATGGAACCACCAGATCGTATGCGCCGTCTTTGTACGTTTTGAGCTTGGCGTACATGGTTTCATTCGACTCATAGGTGGAATAGATAACCTTGATACCGGTTTCTTTGGTGAACTGTTCCAGCAGGCCCGGCGGCACATACTCGGTCCAGTTGTAGAAATAGAGTGTCTTGCTGTCATCAGCGTGCGCCGCGCTCATACCCAGCACCAGCGCCGCAGCGGCAAACATTTTTTTCATTTCGATGTCCCCAGAGATTTTGTTTTATCACGCGCAACAAGCTGGCTGGCAATAACCAGAACCAGCGATAACACCAACAGAATAGTCGCCAGCGCGTTCACCTCAGGCGAAACGCCAACTTTCACCATCGAGTAAATCTTCAATGGCAGAATTTCATAGCCAGGCCCGGTCACGAAAGAGGAGACCACTACGTCATCCATCGACAGGGTAAAGCTCAGCAGCCACCCGGCGGCAACGGCAGGCATTGCCAGCGGCAGAATGATCTTGCGCAGGATAGTTATCTCGCTGGCGCCCAGATCCTTCGCTGCTTCAAGCATCCTGACGTCAAACCCTTTCAGACGCGAGTAAACAGTGACCACCACAAACGGCAGGCAGAAGGTGATATGGGAAAACAGCAGCGACCAGAACCCCAGCTGTACGCCCAGCAGCATAAACAGCACCAGCAGTGAAATCGCCATCACGATATCCGGCGACATCATCACCACAAACAGCATCCCACTGACAAACGGTTTACCGCGAAAGCGATAGCGATAGAGCGCAACCGCGGTCAGGGAGCCTATCAGCGTGGCAAAGGTGGCGGAGACGATAGCCATCGTCAGCGAGTGCTGAGCCGCCTGCAACAGGCTGTCGTTGTTCATTAACAGGCTGTACCATTTGGTCGTGAAACCTTGCCAGTTGATCCCGAAGCGCGAGCTGTTAAACGAGTTCACGATCAAAATGATAATCGGGATGTATAAGTAGGCATAAATGGCGGTCATAAAACCGCCGCGAAGCAGTCGACCGATCATTCGAGTTCCACCTTCTTATTCAGTAAACGTGCGGCGCGCCAGTACACCAGCAGCATCAGACCCATTACCAGCGTGAGGGTAATGCTGGTGGCAGAGCCGAACGGCCAGTCACGGATGTTCAGGAACTGACTCTTAATGACGTTACCAATGAGCAGGTTTTTCGCGCCGCCCATCAGGTCGGAAACGTAGAACAGCCCCATGGCAGGCAGCATCACCAGCAGACATCCGGCAATAATGCCCGGCATGGTCAGCGGAATGATAATGCGGATAAAGGTTTGCAGCTTACCCGCACCCAGATCCTTCGCGGCTTCCAGCAGCGGTTTGTCGAGCTTCTCAATGCTGGAGTAAAGCGGCATCACCATAAACGGCAGCAATATGTACACCAGGCCAATGATTACCGCAGCTGGCGTAAACATGATACGCACAGGCGTATCGATCACCCCAAGCCACAGCAGAAATTCATTCATGTACCCTTTAGTACTGAGGAATAACTTCAGCCCGTAAATACGGATTAATGAGTTGGTCCAGAAGGGAACAATCAGTAAAAACAGCAGCAGGGGGCGCACTTTCTGCGGCAGACGCGCCAGAAACCACGCAAAGGGATAGCCCAACACCAGACAGGCGACGGTCGCGATCAGCGCCATATTGAGCGAGTGCAGCAGCACCTCAAAATAGAGCGGGTCGAGCAGGCGCGAGTAGTTGTCCAGTGTGAAGACCAGCGACACGAAATTGGCATCGTCACGGGTTAAGACGCTGGTCACGATAATCATCAGGTTGGGTAAAAAGACAAACAACACAAGCCAACCGACGATAGTGGCAATCACCACATTCTGGAATTTACTTGTGTTCTTCATCAGCCAGTACAACCTCCCAGCTTTCTACCCAGTTAATAACCATTTTCTGATCGAGGGAGTGGTCAAAGTCAGGGTCATCTTCGTTAAAGAATTCGCTGACCATCACCATTTTACCGTTTTCCAGCTCAACCACGGACTCCAGGGTCATCCCTTTGTAGTTCCGTTCGCGGATGTAGCCAATAAGGCCTTCGGCATCCGCCTGATGGTGGATCTCATCGACGCGCAAGTCTTCCGGACGCAGCAGGACATTCAGTTTCTGCCCCGGCTGAACATCGAAGTTCACGTAGATATTACATTCACGGCCTTCAACGTTTGCCCGCACCCGCTGTTCGTCCAGACGCTCAATGACCGTTGCGTTGAAGATGTTGATCTCGCCGATGAAGCTTGCCACAAACAGGTTTTTCGGCTCTTCGTAGATTTCGCGCGGCGTGCCGTCTTGCTCAATTTTGCCGTCCCGCATCACCACAATGCGGTCTGACATGGTGAGCGCTTCTTCCTGATCGTGGGTCACGAAGACAAAGGTGATGCCAAGCTTACGTTGCAGCGCTTTCAGCTCGTTTTGCATCTGTTTGCGCAGTTTATAATCCAGCGCCGAGAGGGATTCATCCAGTAGCAGCAGGCGTGGCTTGTTGACCACGGCGCGCGCAATGGCGACGCGCTGCTGTTGACCACCGGAAAGCTGATGCGGTTTACGCTGGGCAAACTCTTCCAGTTGCACCATCTTTAGCGCATCGGTCACGCGGGGTGGGATCTCGTTTGCTGGCGTTTTTTGCATCCGCAGGCCAAACGCCACGTTCTCAAACACGGTCATGTGCGGGAACAGGGCATAGCTCTGAAAGACGGTATTGACGTGACGTTCTTCGGCAGGAACCTGCGTGATATCGAGGTTCTCAAGGTGGATGTGGCCGTCATCGACATTTTCCAGCCCGGCGATAAGGCGCAGTACGGTTGTCTTGCCGCAGCCTGAAGGGCCAAGCAGCGTAAGAAACTCACCGTCATTGATGGTCAGATTGAGATCGGAAATCACGTCTTTACCATCAAAGCTTTTACGAATTCGTTCCAGTTGCACCAGCGGTGAAAGGGAACGGGGTTGTGTATTCAATTTTTGCGCTGTCCCATATAGACGCTCCGGGTGGCACTCCGAAGCGGGGTTTGTGTGTAACCACCTTGGTGACTCGTAATGAGGGCGGACATTCTACGGCAAACCACTGTAATCGCCAATCCTTGTCACTGATTCATAAGCTACATTTATTATCGCACCTCAGCATAAACGGAAAAAATTCTCGTTTGCGGGATAAAAGTGACCTGACGCAATATTTGCGTTTTGATGCTTATTGATAATGTTGTCACAAAAAGTGAGGGTGACTGCATGGATAAATTACTTGAGCGTTTTTTACAGTACGTATCGCTGGATACCCAATCTAAACCGGGCGTCCGGCAGGTGCCGAGCACCGAAGGCCAGTGGAAGTTATTAAACCTGCTGAAAGGGCAACTCGAGGAGTTGGGGCTGGTCAACGTCACACTCAGCGATAAAGGCACTGTGATGGGAACGCTGCCTGCGAATATCGACGCAGATATCCCGGCCATCGGCTTTATCTCCCATGTCGATACCTCACCGGATTTTAGCGGTAAGCATGTTAATCCGCAGATTGTCGAAAACTATCGTGGCGGTGATATTGCGCTGGGTATTGGCGACGAAGTGCTCTCCCCGGTGATGTTCCCGGTATTGCATCAGTTGCTGGGGCAAACGCTGATCACCACCGACGGTAAAACCCTGCTGGGTGCGGATGACAAAGCCGGTGTTGCCGAGATCATGACCGCGCTGGCTGTACTGAAAGGCAAAAATATCCCGCACGGCGATATCCGCGTGGCGTTCACGCCGGATGAAGAGGTGGGTAAAGGCGCGAAGCATTTTGATGTTGAAGCCTTTAACGCGCAGTGGGCCTATACCGTCGACGGCGGCGGCGTTGGCGAGCTGGAGTTTGAAAACTTCAATGCGGCGTCGGTCACCATTAAAATTGTGGGCAACAACTTGCATCCAGGGTCTGCAAAAGGGGTGATGGTGAATGCGTTGTCGCTGGCCTCGCGCATTCATGCGGAAGTCCCGGCAGAAGAGAGCCCGGAGCTGACCGATGGCTATGAGGGGTTCTATCATCTGACCAGCATCAAAGGCACCGTGGACAGTGCGCAGATGCACTACATCGTCCGCGATTTTGATCGTAAAGCCTTTGAAGCGCGTAAGCGCAAGATGATGGAGATCGCCAAAAAGGTGGGCAAGGGGCTGCACCCTGATTGCTATATTGAGCTGATCATTGAAGACAGCTATTACAATATGCGCGAGAAGGTAATGGAGCATCCGCATATCCTTGATATCGCCCAGCAGGCGATGCGGGACTGCGACATTGAGCCTATGCTGAAACCGATTCGCGGCGGCACAGACGGCTCGCAGCTTTCGTTCATGGGGTTGCCATGCCCGAACCTGTTTACCGGCGGGTATAACTACCACGGCAAACACGAGTTTGTGACGCTGGAAGGCATGGAGAAAGCGGTGAAAGTGATCGTGCGGATCGCAGAGTTAACGGCGAAACGGTAGCCACAAGGCAGTATGAGGTTTTGTAGGCCGGGTAAGGCGAAGCCGCCACCCGGCAAATATCACGACTCAGTCCTCAAAGAACCAATACCCGCTGTTCACCAGTGCGGCCAGCATTGCGAGGAATGACGGGTCTTCCAGCGCATCGCCAAAGGTATCCGCAGTCAGCACCATGTGGCTGGCAATGGATTCAAGCGCCGGGCGGTGCGGAGAATCCAGCTTCTCGCCGTTAACGAAAACATCTTCGCCAATGCGCAGTACGCGCAATCCTCCGAGGCGTACCAGCTTATCGCCCTGTTGCAGCGCATCATAAATCTCGTCGGCCTGATACGGCGGCTCTGGCGGTGCTACGTCCAGCTCGTGACGGGACTGGCTGACAAACTCACCAAACCATTGTCTGAAATGTTCAGGTTCGTTAATCAAATCCAGCATCATCCCGCGCAGCTTATCCAGCTCCTGCGGCAGAATATCGGCAGGATGCTCACGTGCCGGCACATCCGGGTCACTGTAACGGTAGCTGCCCAGCTCACGCTGCAACACGTAGTCGGCAAAACCGCTGATCATCTCCCGGCCGCTTGGCGCGCGGAAACCAACGGAATAGTTCAGGGAGTTTTCCAGGGAGTAACCTTCATGCGGGAATCCAGGCGGAATATAGAGAATGTCGCCAGGCTCCAGCTCCTCGTCGATAATCCCTTCAAATGGATCTACCTGAAGCAGGTCCGGATGCGGGCAGTGCTGTTTCATCGGCACTTTCTCACCCACACGCCAGCGGCGGCGACCGGTACCCTGAATGATAAACACGTCGTACTGATCCAGATGCGGACCAACACCGCCGCCGGGAACGGAGAAGGAGATCATCAGATCGTCCATTCGCCAGTCGGGCAGGGCGCGGAACGGACGCATTAACGCTGCGGTAGGTTCATGCCAGTTGTTGACCGCCTGAACCAGTAAAGACCAGTTGTTTTCACCCAGGTGATCGTAGCTTTCGAATGGGCCGTGGCTGACTTGCCATTTCCCGTCCTGGTGACTGACCAGGCGGCTGTCCACTTCGTTTTCCATTGCCAGGCCGGCCAGCTCATCAGGGGAGATGGGGTCGATGAAATTGCTGATCCCGCGTTTCAGAACGACCGGGCGTTTTTGCCAGTAGCGTTCAATAAATTCGGGCCAGTTAAGTGTTAAGTGATATTCCATATTTTTTTATTCCGCAGGCTCTTACTGAAACGGATTATAACGGAAGCAGCAGAGCCTGGGTGCGAGATCCTCGCATTTTTCGCATAACGGATTAACTATCGTTCAATGTGGGTTGTTGACGACCAAAAATAACTTCCATTCGCGCGCCACCCAGCAAGCTTTCGCCGGTTTCAATCTTGCCATCGTATTGATCAACAATCTCCAGCGCGACGGATAAGCCAACGCCCTGTCCCGGGCGCAGCGTGTCGGCACGTTGTCCGCGGTCAAAAACGACATCGCGTTTATTGCGTGGAATTCCCGGGCCGTCATCCTCAACAATAATATGCAGTTCGTTTTCTGTCTGTCGGGCAGACACCTCAACAAATTCCAGGCAATATTTGCACGCGTTGTCGAGCAGGTTCCCCATCACTTCCATAAAATCATTTTTCTCACCCACAAAGCTGATTTCCGGGGAAATATCGAGGCTGATATTGACCCCTTTGCGTTGATAAACCTTATTCAGCGCGGAGGTGAGGTTATCCAGCAGTGGGGCAACCGGATGCAGTTCACGGCTTAGCAATGCGCTACCTGAACGCATACTGGCACGATGCAGGTAATAGCCGATTTGCTGTGAAATACGGCTGATCTGCTCAAGCATCACCGGCTCGGCGTCATCGACGCTCAGCTTTGCGCTGCGCATTGATCGCAACGTGCTTTGCATCACGGCGAGCGGTGTTTTCAGGCTGTGTGTAAGGTCAGTGAGGGTGGTGCGGTATTTATCGTAGCGCTCGCGCTCGCTTTTCAGCAGGCGGTTAAGGTTGCGCACCAGGCTTGTCAGTTCACGGGTGGTGTCCGGGTTGAGCTTCTCACGGTGATGCTCTTCCAGTTCACGCACCTCTTTCGCCAGCGATTCTATAGGGCGCAGGCTCCACCAGGCGGCCAGCCAAAGCAGGGGGATGACCAGCAACAGGTTGGCAGCCAGAACGTAAATGAACCAGCTCCACACCATATAGGAACGTTTCAGTTCAACCGGAATGGTGTCGATCACCACGATAGTCAGCTGCGGCATTTGGGTTGTCGCAGGATACAGGTTAATGGCGACGGAGTGGGTCATCTCCGTTTCGTTATCATCTGCACGGATCTCATCGAGCTTCTGCTGAAGGGAGAGATCGTTACGGATCAAGGTGCTGGAGGCGTTAAGATCGGCTTCTATTTCATGAAAGCCGTTGGTTTTGAGCCACTCAGGGCGGATGCGCTGGACAAGCCAGGGAACATCACGCTGTGCCCACAGTAACTTACCCTTTTCGTTGTAAATCAGCGCCATGGTGGGGCTTTGCTGATTCAGGTTTTCCGGCATGTCCACGCTGATGTGGTTATCTTCCCACTTCGCCAGGGTGTAAAACAGATTACTTTCACCGCGCAGCAGGCGAAACGTGGTTTTATCAAAACTTACGCTATACCCGACCAGGGCAACCATGCCATAAGACAAGGAGAGCACCAGCACAACGGCGGCGGTTGCCAGCAGAAAACGAACCCGCAGCGAGAGGGGTAAAATGTGGCGGAGTATCCCTTTCATTTAGCGTAATTCGAACAGATAACCCTGACCACGAACGGTGGTTATCACATCCTGTGGATACTGGGCCTGAATTTTCTTACGTAAACGCCCCATCAGCACATCAATGGTGTGGCTCTCACGCAGCTCGGCATCCGGATAAAGCTGGAGCATCAGCGAATCTTTGCTCACCACTTTACCGCTATTGCGGATCAGCGTTTCCATGATGGTGTACTCAAACGCGGTGAGTTTGATGACCTCGTCATGAATGGAAAATTCACGGCGTGAGAGATCAACCTGGAAGGGTGGAATAGAGATAACCTGCGATGCCAGCCCGCTGTTACGACGCAACAGCGCCTGCATCCGCGCGGCCACTTCTTCAATATGGAACGGCTTGGTTACGTAGTCATCTGCGCCAGCACTGAGCACTTCGACTTTATCCTGCCAGCCTTCGCGGGCGGTCAGCACCAGAACCGGAAGCGACACGTCATGGCTGCGCCAGCGGCGGATCAGCGACAGACCATCTTCATCCGGCAATCCTAAATCGACGATGGCAATATCCGGCAGGTGTTCATTGAGATAATAATCGGCTTCTTTTGCATCTTCGGCATCGTCCACCTGATGTCCCATCTCCTGAAGTTGTACTTTCAGGTGATGGCGTAGCAATGCATTATCCTCAACAACCAATACGCGCATCATCTCTTCTCCCTAAATTAATGGTATGAATAGTTTAACGCCGATTATGTTGTTGTGGGGATAAACATTTATTAAACCGGGGAAAAGCAACCCTCTTTCCGGGCGGAAAGAGGGTAGAGGGAGGATTACTTCAGTTCATCAACCATAGTGATGGCGCGACCGATGTAATTCGCCGGGGTCATCTCTTTCAGGCGAGTCTTCTCTTCTTCCGGCAGTGGCAGGCTGTCGATAAACTGTTTCATGCCTTCAGCGTCAACGCGCTTACCGCGGGTCAGTTCTTTCAGTTTTTCGTATGGCTTTTCAATGCCGTAACGACGCATAACGGTCTGGATTGGCTCTGCCAGGACTTCCCAGTTGTGATCCAGCTCGTCCAGCAGACGGTCGCGGTTCACTTCCAGTTTGCTCACGCCTTTCAGGGTGGACTGGTAAGCGATCAGCGCATAGCCGATACCCACGCCCAGGTTACGCAGAACGGTGGAGTCGGTCAGGTCACGCTGCCAGCGAGAAACCGGCAGTTTGCTCGCCATATGTTGCAGTACGGCGTTTGCCAGGCCCAGGTTGCCTTCGGAGTTTTCGAAGTCAATTGGGTTCACTTTATGCGGCATGGTGGAAGAGCCGATTTCGCCGGCGATGGTTTTCTGCTTGAAGTGGTTCAGTGCGATGTAACCCCACACGTCACGATCGAAGTCGATCAGAATGGTGTTGAAACGCGCGATGCAATCAAACAGCTCGGCGATGTAGTCGTGCGGCTCAATCTGTGTCGTGTACGGGTTCCACTGAATACCCAGAGAAGTGACGAACTCTTCGCTGAACTGGTGCCAGTCAACTTCAGGGTAAGCGGCGATGTGGGCGTTGTAGTTACCGACCGCACCGTTGATTTTACCCAGAATTTCAACTTGCTCCAGCTGGCGGTACTGGCGCTCCATACGGTACGCCACGTTTGCCATCTCTTTACCCATGGTGGATGGGGTAGCTGGCTGGCCGTGAGTACGGGAAAGCAGCGGAATATCACGATATTCAACGGTCAGGGCTTTTACTGCATCGATGATTTTGCGCCAGTAAGGCAGAACCACGTCTTTGCGCGCGGTAGAGAGCATCAGCGCGTGAGACAGGTTGTTGATATCTTCTGATGTGCAGGCGAAGTGAATGAATTCAGACACCGCGTGCAGAGCAGGCACGGCGGCCACTTTCTCTTTCAGGAAATACTCAACCGCTTTCACGTCATGGTTGGTGGTGCGTTCGATGGTTTTAATGCGCGCGGCATCTTCTTCGTTGAAGTCAGCAATGATTTTATCAAGGTAATCGTTTGCCTGGGCGTCAAAAGCAGGAACTTCCTTGATTGCTGCCTGGGCGGCCAGCTTTTGCAGCCAGCGTACTTCAACCTGTACACGGAACTTCAGCAGACCATATTCGCTGAAGATCCCGCGCAGCGCGCTGACTTTATCGCCGTAGCGTCCGTCGACAGGGGAAACGGCGGTCAGTGAGGATAATTCCATAATTCGCAACTCCGGGAGGTTAACAATGAGCAAGAATTTGTTTTGCCTGAGTTGTCAGGCGATTACGAGAAAACATTAATTGCAGGCGGCCACCGCCGACCTGATGCCACAGAACGGCAGCACGAATGCCAGCCAGCAACGAGGCGCGAACCTTTGCCTGCACTTGTGGACTTTGCAACACGGCAGGGGAGCCGGTGACCTGGATGCGCGGCCCCAGCGGGCTTACCACATCAACATAGATGCCTGCCATGGCGCTCAGCAGGGTTTCAGATTGCAGATCGAAGTGATCGAGCTGACGCTGTAACCCGCCAATGCGGTCGCCGAGGGTATCCAGAGCCCCTTTGGCTGCATTTAATTTTCGTTCAAGTACCATCAGGCTTAACGTGTAACGGGTCAGTTCCGCGTTTAGACCCTGACGGTTGCTGGCGTTAAGAACGCCGAGCAGCGTCTCAAGACCGAGGCGAAGATTGGTTTCACTGCCACCGAAAACACCCAGCGTAGAGCCAGGGTTAAGGTCAATTACGCTGTTCAGTGAAACGTGCAGGGCATCAGCGTCGCAATGACCCTGATGCGCAAGCTGTTGCACCAGACGGGCCGACTGGCAAATTCCCGCCAGCGCCAGGGTGATGTCGTAATAATTCTTCGCCACACGTTCTCCTTTATGTGTGCAATCGCTGTTAAACAGCGGGCAGCGGCAGGCGCTGTTCGATGATCCCACCACCCAGGCAAATTTCACCGCTATAGAAAACGGCAGACTGACCCGGGGTGACGGCAGCAACAGGTTCGTCGAAACGCACTTCGATACGATCGTCATCCAGTGCGGTAACAGTGCAAGGAATATCGGTCTGACGGTAACGCGTTTTTACAGTGCAACGCAGCGTGCCGGTTACCGGCTCACGATCCACCCAGTGCAGCTGTTGGGCAATAAGGCCAACGGACATCAGGCGCGGGTGATCATGGCCCTGAGCCACGATCAGGATATTGTTTTCGACATCTTTGTCGACGACGTACCACGGATCTTCGCTACCTTCTTTGGTACCGCCGATTCCCAGACCTTTACGCTGGCCGAGGGTGTGGTACATCAGACCCTGATGCTGGCCAATCTCTTCACCGTCAACGGTGACAATTTTACCCGGCTGGGCAGGCAGGTAGCGACCGAGGAACTCACGGAATTTACGCTCGCCGATAAAACAGATGCCGGTGGAATCTTTTTTCTTCGCGGTGATGAGATCAAGCTCTTCGGCAATTTTACGCACTTCTGGTTTTTCCAGCTCGCCGACCGGGAACAGACTCTGGGCAATCTGCTCGTGGCTGAGTGTGTAAAGGAAGTAGCTCTGATCTTTGTTGCCATCCAGGCCACGCAGCAGCTGGCTTTTGCCATTCACATCTGCGCGACGCACGTAGTGCCCGGTCGCAATGTAATCTGCGCCCAGATCTTCTGCGGCGAATTCCAGGAAGGCTTTAAATTTGATCTCTTTGTTGCACAGAATATCCGGGTTTGGGGTACGGCCGGCTTTGTACTCTTCAAGGAAGAGTTCAAACACGTTGTCCCAGTATTCTGCGGCAAAGTTAACGGTATGCAGTTCGATGCCGAGCTTATCGCACACGGCCTGCGCATCGGCGAGATCCGCTGCGGCTGTACAGTATTCCTCGCCATCGTCTTCCTCCCAGTTCTTCATGAACAGGCCCTCCACCTTATAGCCCTGTTGTTGCAACAGGTAGGCGGAAACGGAGGAATCGACACCGCCGGACATGCCGACGATCACTTTTTTCTGGCTGTTATCTGACATGGAATACTCACGACATTGAACTTCAAGGCGGCGTATTCTATCACGCGCCCCCACCATTGACACCCTCTGTAAACGGCCAGTTAAATTCTGCAACGATCTCAAGCGGCAGCCGGTTTCCGTTCTGATAACAACGAATGCTCTCAGCAACCAGCGGTGAACGCAGGTTTGGCGCGTTCAGGATCTCGTCGGCAGTGACCCACAGGCAGCGATCGATATCGTCATCATGCGGTTCAGTGGCGCACGTTTCGCTAAGCTCAATGGCAAATAAGAAGCGCAGGAACGGTGTGCGATCGGGGGCAATCCACTGATGCAGACGAATGAAATGCTGCGGATCTGCATGAATACCTGTCTCTTCCCACAGCTCGCGGCGTGCCGCCTCAACCAGTGTTTCGTCCGCTTCCAGATGGCCGGCAGGCTGGTTCCAGAGCGCTTTTCCGTTGATGGTTTCTTCAACGACCAGGAATTTACCCTGCGCGTGCACCACACAAGCAACGGTGACATGAGGTTTAAACATGTTTTCTCCTTTAAGGGGCAACGTCTCGCCATTCGCCGTTCGCGAGAGTATCCAGAGTGTAGTCGCCCATTGCGTAACGAATAAGGCGCAGGGTCGGGAAACCTACGTGGGCCGTCATGCGACGGACCTGGCGGTTACGTCCCTCATACAGGGTGATTTTCAACCAACTGGTGGGAATGGCTTTACGTTCACGAATGGGGGGATTGCGCGGCCAGAGCCACTCCGGCTCGCTCACAAGCTCAACACCCGCGGGCAGGGTGGGGCCATCATTTAAGGTTACGCCCGTGCGTAATCTGGCCAGCGTTTCTTCGTCGGGTTCACCTTCAACCTGGACAAAGTAGATTTTACCCGTGCGTTTACCCGGCTGCGTCAGGCGCGCCTGAAGCCCGCCGTCGTTGGTTAACACCAGTAACCCTTCGCTGTCACGGTCCAGACGCCCGGCGGCGTAGACACCCTGCACGGGGATGTAGTCTTTCAACGTGCCGCGCCCGGCTTCATCGGTAAACTGCGGCAAAACATCGTAGGGTTTATTGAACAGAATCACCCGCTTTGGCTGGGTTTCTTGCTTTCTTCTGGTGTCTTGTCGTGAGCTGAATCGCTCAACCCGGTGATTTCTAAAAGAAGTTTTCTTCATGGTATTTTCAGGCTCTATCAATTGCCGCATTATAGCCTAATAACGAAGACCTTTCATGGCGGCAGACAATCAGGTACTATCGAAAGGCTCATTACAATTTATTAACATAAGATCAGTAACAACCAGAAGCGCTCGAAGGAGAGGTTAATGGAAAGCAAAGTAGTTGTTCCGGCGGAAGGTAAAAAGATCACCCTGCAAAACGGCAAAATTAACGTTCCAAACAACCCGGTAATCCCGTTCATCGAAGGTGACGGTATCGGTGTAGACGTTACTCCTGCAATGCTGAAAGTGGTTGATGCCGCTGTTGAGAAAGCCTACAAAGGCGAGCGTAAAATTTCCTGGATGGAAATTTACACCGGTGAAAAATCTACTCAAGTTTATGGCCAGGACGTTTGGCTGCCAGCAGAAACGCTGGACCTGATCCGCGATTACCGTGTTGCTATTAAAGGCCCACTGACCACCCCAGTCGGCGGCGGTATCCGTTCCCTGAACGTGGCTCTGCGTCAGGAACTGGATCTGTATGTGTGTCTGCGTCCTGTGCGTTACTACCAGGGCACCCCAAGCCCGGTGAAACACCCGGAACTGACCGATATGGTTATCTTCCGTGAAAACTCAGAAGACATCTACGCAGGTATCGAATGGAAAGCTGACTCTGCCGACGCAGAAAAAGTGATCAAATTCCTGCGCGAAGAGATGGGCGTGAAGAAAATCCGCTTCCCTGAACATTGCGGTATCGGCATCAAGCCGTGCTCCGAAGAAGGGACCAAGCGTCTGGTGCGTGCAGCAATCGAATACGCAATCACCAACGACCGTGACTCTGTGACTCTGGTTCACAAAGGCAACATCATGAAGTTCACCGAAGGCGCGTTCAAAGACTGGGGCTACCAGTTGGCGACCGAAGAGTTCGGCGGCGAGCTGATCGACGGCGGCCCATGGCAGAAGATTAAGAACCCGAACACCGGCAAAGAGATCATCATTAAAGATGTGATCGCCGATGCGTTCCTGCAACAGATCCTGCTGCGTCCTGCTGAGTACGATGTGATCGCCTGTATGAACCTGAACGGTGACTACATCTCTGACGCCCTGGCGGCGCAAGTTGGCGGTATCGGTATTGCCCCTGGCGCGAACATTGGCGACGAGTGCGCGCTGTTTGAAGCGACCCACGGTACTGCGCCTAAATATGCAGGCCAGGACAAAGTGAACCCAGGCTCTATCATCCTGTCCGCAGAAATGATGCTGCGTCACATGGAATGGTTCGAAGCCGCAGACCTGATCGTTAAAGGTATGGAAGGCGCGATTAACGCGAAAACCGTCACCTATGACTTCGAGCGTCTGATGGAAGGCGCTAAACTACTGAAATGTTCAGAGTTTGGCGACGCGATTATCGCGAACATGTAATCCACTCGCTGGGTTAAACAAGAACGGGAGCCGATGGGTTCCCGTTTTTTTTCGTGTCGTTTATCTGTAAGAAGCAGGCGTTTACCCTTAAGATGCGCAGTGTAGAACCCGCTAATCGTCAGATGAGAGACAAGATGAACAACGACATCCCCCTGAAATACTACGACATCGTAGATGAGTATTCGACTGAAGCCGCGGACACGGTGAGCGAGGCGGAGCGTGACTCGCTTGCGAACTATTTCCAGCTGCTGCTGACCCGTTTAATGAACAACGAAGAAATCAGCGAAGAAGCGCAGCAAGAGATGGCCAGTGAAGCTGGCATTAATGTGTTGCGCATTGATGACATCGCCAACTTCCTGAATCAATGGGGTAACGAGTAACGGCAAAAGTGCCGTGCCGTACGCTTAAAACGCTTTGCCCTGATGTTTTGCTATGCAGCTCAGCATGACGCTATCGGACCACAGGCATTTTTTTCGTACAACGTGCGAAGAAGGCTGTTTGACGAACAGGGCAAACATCAGCGTCAGGAAAAAGAGTATCAAGGGAACCGCTAAAGATAGTTTCACGTTTTTACCAAATGAGTGGTTTTGCCAGGCTAATCTACAGCCTGAATATGACGGCTTTATTGTTGGAATATGAAATGCAAATGCCTGAGTTAGACAACCTCTACAGCTCAACCAACCTGAAAACGCGGGCGATTTGGCGTGAGAGTATCGATCCTGGCAACCCGATACAAGCGTATTATGCACCGCAGAAATTTGCGCTGGCGACCGGTTTTCAGCCGCAGATGTCTGGCCTCATTAAAGCGCTGTTCAGTGAACTCCATTCTTTGACCCGAAACGACAGCCTGGCCGATCTTCAACCGGTGAGTGGTTTTCATTTCACGTTTGTGCCGCTGACGCTGCCGTTATATGAAGAAAATGAACCGTTACCCGCGAAGATAGATCGCCTGATTGGGGCCTGGCCACCTTTTGAGGGGCAAACTATCACTATCCGGGATTTACGACTGGTGGCGCTGCCGGGGCAGTTACTGCTCGCCGGAATACCCGAAAATCCCGCGCCAGCACTTCGCCAGACTTTTTGCGAGCAGATCCTGAATTCCTCCTGGAAAGACGAGTTGCTGCTGCGCCACGCGAAAACACCGTTACCCGCGCCATTCTGGCATACGACCCTGCTTCGCTATGGAGCAGAACGTTTACCCGAGTCTTTGAGGTCGTTCTTCCTCGCGCGTGAATCACAGCAGTACGGCGAGGTTGCAGGAAAACTCAAACTGGTGCGAATCAATTACAACTGGACGCGCTGTTACCCCGTTACGCTAGCGGTTGGGGGAGTCGACTGAGCCTGTGAGGATTTTCGCCAGTTCATCTCGGCTGAGTGATTTTGAAAAATACCAGCCCTGGATCAGTGAGTCTCGGTAGCGTTCAGAGATAAACGCATATTGTGTTTCATTCTCCACCCCTTCAAAAACGAGCGTTTTATTCAGTTTTAACAGTGCATCGCAAAAGATAAGGAAGATATCTTTTTTATAGCTTTCATTAATGCCATCTACGAGAGATTTGTCTATTTTAATTTCGTCATATTCGAGGTTGGCCAGCCGTGCAATATTCGAGTTTTGTACGCCGAAATCATCGATAGATATTTTAACCCCCACTGATTTCAACTCTTTACAGAAATCAATAAGAATATCGTGGTGGGCAACTGCTTTTTCAGAAAGCTCGATTTTTATCAGCGACAACGGAATGTTGTTGAGCAGGCACTCCCGGCGCAAAATTTTACTGAACATCCCGTCTTCAATTTCGATACGTCCGACGTTCAATGAAATTAATAGCTGATGTTCATTCGCGAGGCTGGATATCTCAGCGAAAGATTTCTTAATGATGTTGGTGTAATAATTATCATAAAGCCCGAACTTCTCAATGAGAGGGATAAAGAGTTCGGGTGATACATCCATAGCGTTACTGTCCTGCCAGCGGGAAAGCACCTCAACGCCGACGATTTTTTTATCACCCGGACGGACGATGGGCTGGTAGTGCACGCCGATGGTATTCGCTTTCACGGCTTTGACCAGCGTCTTTTCTAGCGAGAAACGGTCTTCGTAAAGCCGAAACGAATAGAGCGAAATGGATATCCAGATAAAGTATAAGACGACCGTCAGCAGGATAAATATGGCTATGGATAACGACGCCAGACCCGCATCATGATGCTTTACAATCACACATAAATCCCACCGTGAGCTGCACTGGGTAATCGTCAGGGTAAAGAATCGAGAGGGTAGCCAGCTGCTTTTTGCGATAACCGGATTGACGGTGAAAAATGTTCTGCCAAAGTCTTTGGTGGTTGAGCTTAACGAGTAGCTTGCGGTGACCGGGGTAAATTTATCGTAGGCATAGCGTGAGGTGAATATAATAATATTGTTGTAAATCGCCGCATTACCGGTAAAGAAATCTTTTTGCGAGAACTGCGCCAGGATAAAACCATTGGACGTTTTATGTAATTCAGAAGGAAGGCTAACGGGCGTGGTCAGTTTTCCCCAGAAGGCGGTACAGGCAATTTTACCGTTCTCAATAAAACCAATATCACCGAAGTAGAGACTATCAAGTTTTAACTTTCGGTAATTATCCAGGCTTGCTTTATCACATCCCTGTGTGGTCACGCTTTTTAGTGCGGTTGCTACGCTTTGGGATAAACCTTCGGAGTATTGCAGGAGGGTATTTGAAATCTCAAGCTGCTTGTTTTTCTGTTGCTCCAGAATAATGGCATTCACAGCATAAAAAGAGAGAAGGACCAGAAAGGTTGCAATGAGCGAAACCGCAATGATCTTCTTCATTTTTTTCTGCGTCCTTTCTGCCTCCTGATTTTCAGAATCTTAACACAGGCAGTAAAAGGCACAAGCCTGGTAATAACGGTAGGTTACTTTACGGGATGGCGTTTTGTTCCGCGATGGCGCTATCAGTTTTCCTGTTTCCCCGAGGCTCGTGGGTGAGATCTCAGCTATGCTGTATTTATCTTCATAAGCGGCGCTGAGTTAGCCTAACCCTCTAATTCAACATAACTAAATGCTTGTTTTTTCTTTTCTAAGGAAAAATCGTGCGCAACGCTTTTATCCCAATCCTGAGTGCAGTCTTCCTCTTTCTGGCGGGAATGCTGACAATCAACTGGCAGCTGTGGCACATGGCGACGTTAAACTCCGCCGGGGCAGCCAGGTCCAGCACCTTTAAAATCGATGCCATCCTCAATGAAGCGGTGAATGCAGCTGATACTGCACAACGCGTTGCGGCGCAGGGCTGTACCAGCGGTGGGCAACTGGAATTAGGTACAGAGGCTGCGCTTAAACCCCATCTGCGCGCAATTATGATCGAGCAGGGCGGTACTATTATGTGTACCTCTTTGCCGGGTAATGGGGTGTTAATTATTCATCCCGAAACTTTACCGGACGAAAAATTAATTCTGTTGCCCGGGAACCGATTAATTAATGGTGTCCCGGTGCTTGTTTTCCAGCGTCCGATACCTGGTGGGCGGGTCATCATTAGTGTCAGCGATGCTCATTTGCGTGACGTGATCGCAGGGACATCCGAAAACCTGGCGCTGGTGGTGAATAAACAGCAGCTTGCGCGCACGGGTGATGTTAGCCCGCTGCCGACGTCGCAACCATCGACAACGCTTGCGTCATCAGCACTCTTTCCTTTCAGCATGGCCTGGCAGGCCCCTGCGTTCTTTGATATGACGCGGCTGGCCCAGCAGGGGTGGAGCCTGATGCTGTTGGTCTTTATCCTCTCCGTTGCGGTGGGTATTTTGTGGCGCCGCTATGCAGGTAAAAGCACCACCTTTGAAGAGGACCTGCGCAAAGCCATCATCAGAGGCGACATCGTGCCTTTCTATCAACCGATTATGAATGGCAAGACCGGTGGGCTATACGGTGTTGAGGTGCTGGCCAGGTGGAAACATCCGAAATCAGGCTATATTCCCCCTGACGTGTTTATTCCTATTGCTGAGCGCAGTGGGTTAATCATCCCGCTGACGAAGGGGCTGATGGAAAAAGTGGTCAGCCAGCTAAAACCGTTGCTTCCGAAATTACCGGATGGATTTCATATTGGGGTGAATATTAGCGCCCGGCATATTAATTCCCCGACATTTATCGGGGACTGCAACACCTTTGGCCAGGGGTTCAAGGGGAAAAAGATCAAGCTGGTTCTGGAAGTGACCGAGCGGGAGCCCTTGCTCGACAACCCTGAACTCATCGAAAATCTTAATACGCTGCATAATTCGGGGTTTGTGATTGCTCTGGACGATTTTGGTACCGGTTATTCAGGGCTGTCATGCCTCGATGCGCTGGCCATTGACTATATCAAAATCGATAAAAGTTTTGTCAGCCGGGTATCGGAACAGAAAGATTCAACTATTCTGCTGGACTGTGTGATTGAGATAGCAAAGAAATTGTCGTTAAGCATTGTGGCGGAAGGCGTTGAAACAAAAGAGCAGTTAGAATATCTGAACCGCAATCAAATCAACCTGTTGCAAGGGTACTATTTCGGTAAACCCGTTTCGTATGTTGAGTTCATTAAATTCCTGCTCTCAAAACCTAAAGAGGAGATCAGGGTGTACGAGGAAGAAAAGGTCTGAACGCCGGGCAGGGGAACCGCCCGGGCGTTGGCGGTTCAGAACCACTCAAACCTGGCAGACAGCAACAACAGCAGCGTGCTGGCAGAAACAAGGTTAAGGCAAATCACAAACTTGCTTGATACGTTCATGTTATCAAAGACATTCCTTTGTGCACAGGCCGCTAAGGATAGCGCCAAACTCCGCGGGAATAAACGGTAAATTGCATTGGTTTTGCGCAGGTCAGCCAGAGAAGGGGCGTGCTAAAAGCAAAAAAAAGCCCACTAAAAAGTGGGCAAGAAATACTGGAAGCAATGTGAGCAATGTCGTACTGAATACCTGAGTGTTTTGCTCAACTATTCAGTGTTGAGAAAGATAATCTTTCTCAACAAAAGATGCAACCCCGCGTTTATTGTGTGTTTCCAAAAGAGGTGTTCCCGCGTCTTGTGGCTGGCATGTAAAGAATGCTTTACCCAACAAAATGGCATTCGTGATGCTTATCACAAATTTCCTTTTATGCATCCTGTGCTATCCTTTCTGTGTCGTTGATTTAATGACAAAAAAACCATACAGAGAGGAAGACTATGGGAATCATATCCTGGATTATCTTTGGGCTGATTGCGGGGATTCTGGCGAAGTGGATTATGCCAGGCAAAGATGGCGGTGGTTTTATTGTAACCGTAGTACTGGGGATAGTGGGTGCGGTCGTTGGGGGCTGGATTAGCACCCTCTTCGGTTTTGGTAAAGTTGATGGTTTCAACTTTGGCAGCTTTGCCGTTGCGGTGATTGGCGCGCTGGTTGTTCTGTTTATCTACAGAAAAATCAAAAGCTAAACCTGACAAGCGTTAAAAAAGGCTGCCTGATGGCGGCCTTTTTACTGGGCAGCATTACCACCAGCCAAAGTGGGTTCCGGCAACGGCCACGATGGCAATGATCAACATAATGATGGTTGTTTTTCTCATTTACGCCCCCGGGGCGGCATAACCGCCGACGAAAAACCATGCTAAAAAAACCACTGCCGTTATAAAAATAACGACCGGAAAGAGTATTCCAATTCTCATACCATCACCTGTCTCGGTTTACATAACGCCGTAGAGTGTACGGGGTTAATCCAGAGTGAGAAAGCGTGTTTTGCTTTTTCCTTTTTTATCCTGATACATCTCAACGTCTGCGGCGCGTAATGCGCTGTCGGCATCCGTGCTGCTGGGGTCAACTTCCACCACGCCAAGACTGGCTCCAGGATAGACAATATGGACGTTTCCAAGCCAGTATTCCCCGGCTATCCGGGCGCTGATACGGGTTTTGAGCACGTTTATCTGCGTGTCGTCACTTTCGTTTTCACCTTTACTCAGGCTGGCAACCAGAAACTCATCTCCACCCAGTCGGCCGATGATTTCGTCCTGAGTCTGTTCCTGAGTCAGCCTTTTGCCCACCTCAACTAAAAATTGATCGCCCGTTTCATGCCCGTAATGGTCATTAATCAGTTTAAAGTTGTCCAGGTCGATAAAGGCGATAATGGCAGTGCGATTAAGGTGGCGCGCCAGTGAAAACAGGGTAGTGAGGTTTTCAAAAATAGCACGACGGTTAGGTAAGCCGGTGAGGGCGTCCGTATACGAGTGGGCGATCAGGGCCGCATTGGCTTCGCGCAACTGAGCGACCAGGGATTCTTTCTGGATGTACTGGGAAATCAATCCGGCAAACAGTCTCAACACCTGCTCGCCGCGCTCGCTGAGTTGTTTTTTCTCGGTACTGGTTGCACACAGTGTGCCGTAAAGCGAACCGTCAGCCAGATGGATGGGAATACTCATGTAAGTGGTGATACCGAGTGCTTTTGCGGCATCACAGTCTGCCCAGCGTTCAGCCACCTCGTTACTGAAAATCGTATCGCTATCAATCGCGCGCTTGCACAGCGTGTCACCCCAGGGAACGCTCAGCCCCTCTGGGATCTGCATCTGCTTGCTGTTACGGGCATACAAAATATGCTGCAATCGCGCGCTGATATCGACCTTCGTCAGATAGGTCGACTCCATTTCGGTCACAATCTCCAGCATCTCCAGTAACTGACGTACCAGACTTTCCAGGGATTGTTCCGTCGCGAGAGTTTCTGAAACACGGGCAAGGATAATATCCGACATGACGTAGGTAGACTCCCATGCAGAAGACGTCTGCATCTGCATGTTATGCTGAAATTTTCGGCTCCAGCGATAGTAAAACATGAATATACAAAATTTAATATATTTCTGGTTGAGGCGGGGGGCGGGAAAAAGGGCAAAAAAAAGCCCCGTTGTTGAGACCGGGGCAAAGACATCTTGATTACGGAATGATGTTCTCTGGTCATATCGAGAACCAGCACACTATAAAGTTGAAAAGTGCAGGTTTAATGGAGAAATCATGGAGAAAATAGCGCCAGTTGATTAGGCTAAGGTTTCGTAAATAAAAAAAGGATAAAGAATGAGATATCTGTTACTTGCGCTGATGCTGCCGCTTGCGGCCTGTTCAACAGCAACGCCACCAGACGCCCCAAAACCACCGCAGGTGGGGATGGCTAATCCTGCCTCGGTTTACTGCCTGCAAAAAGGGGGCGTTCAGGTTCCGGTGCAAAGCCCGCAAGGGGTACGCACGGAGTGCAAATTACCGGGCGGCGAAGTGATTGATGAATGGGATCTGTATCGTCGCGACCACCCGCAACCTGCCAGGTGACAGCAGTATAAGGACTGCGATACACTTCTCTTTAGGATTATTCTTACCTAACAATACTCACTGCGAGAGAAGTATGTTTCAGTTAAAACCGGGCAGCCTGGCCATGATTATTGGCGCGCGTACCACTGCTGGTCGTCGTAATATCGGTAAATCTGTTGAGCTGTTTGGTCTGTGCCAGCCGGGTTTACGTTTTGTGAACCCGGTAAACGGCGTAATGACCCAGCTGCCGGCGACAGCCGACCGTGCGCTTTGGCTGGTGACGGGGGATGTCTACGCCTTCGACAATCAGCATGGTTTTGCGTTTGTGCGCCCCGAACACCTGATGCCACTTCAGCCTGACGAAGCGCCGCAAACCCACAACGAGCTGGCGATCAGCTGATTTTTAGATGGCGCAGCCAGTCGGCTAACACCAGCGCGTGATTCTGCTGCGTATTCTTAGCGCCATACAGCAGCGTGACGGTCTGTTTTTTTGCCCGTTCGGCCAGGCGGAGCCCTTCATCCTGATGCTGCGCCAGCTCTTCCCGATACGCCTGACTGAAGGCGTCAAAATCAATCGCTTCACTGTGAAACGCTTTGCGCAGCTCGTTCGACGGCGTGAGCGTTTTACACCATTCATCGCAGGCGAGGTCTGTTTTTTTGATCCCGCGCGGCCATATTCTGTCTACCAGAACCCGATAACCGTCCTCTGAGCTCGCCTCGGCGTATACACGTTTGCATTGAATCATCGTCTCTCTCCATGATGTGTCGGCCTACATACTATAGCACTACGGTTTTTACCAACTAATTTTAAGGTATTGTGATTATTGCAAAAGATCGGTAGTCTGAGGTTCCTTATGTTATCTGATAATACTCTGGCATAAGGAACCTTTCATGGAACTCTCCCCGGTTAAAACCACGCTGCGTATTGCCCTGGTTGGCGATTACAATCCCGACGTGATTGCGCATCAGGCGATCCCGCTGGCAATTGATGACGCTGCCGCTGTACTTGAACTCACCGCCGATTATGACTGGCTTGCCACAACGGAATTAACCAGCCCGGAAGACCTGGTGGGTTACGATGCCATCTGGCTGGTTCCTGCAAGCCCGTATAAAAATGCCGAAGCCGCTTTTATTGCCGCGCGTTATGCACGTGAAAACAGCGTGCCATTCCTTGGGACATGCGGTGGGTTCCAGCACGCGCTGATTGAGTATGCCCGCAACGTGCTGGGCTGGGATGACGCCGGACATGCGGAAACCGATACCGAAGGGACGATGGTGATTGCACCATTAACCTGTTCGCTGGTGGAAAAAACCGACGCCATCGAACTGCGCAACAATACGCTTATCGCAAAAGCCTACGGCAAACCTGAGATTGAGGAAGGGTATCACTGCAACTACGGCGTCTCGCCAGAATTCGCCCAGGAACTTGAAAGTGGCGATATGCGCGTCACGGGCTGGGACGAGCAGGGCGAGATCCGCGCGGCAGAGCTGGTCACGCATCCGTTCTTTGTGATCACTCTGTTCCAGCACGAACGCGCGGCACTGGACGGCCGTCCTGTGGTGCTGGCGCAGGCCATGCTGCGCGCAGCGCGTGGGTAAAGAAAGGCAGACCTCCCGGTCTGCCCTGTGCTTAGCGGGGTGTGATTTCCCGATCGCGCCCGGCAAGCACGCCGCATCCGGCCATCACGATGGAGGCGAGTGCACAGGCCATCAACGGAATTCGCCAGTCGCCCGCCGAATCGTGAATTTTCCCCATCAGCGGTGGGCCGCACGCTGCCAGCAGATAACCAATCGACTGTGCCATCCCCGACAATGCCGCTGCCTGGTGCGCCGAGCTGGCGCGCAGGCCGATAAACGTCAGGCCGAGGATCATCGTGGCGCCTGAGCCAAAGCCAAACACCACTGTCCAGACGAGGGCGAGTCCGGGGGCAAACCAGAAACCTGCCGCGCTAACAGCGCACATCAACGCCACGCATCCTGCGATCCCTCGCTGATCTTTCAGACGATGAAGGATCAGCGGCACGGCCAGCCCTGGTACTGCGGTGGCAAGTTGTAACACGCCATGCATGGAGCCTGCCTGCGTTTCGCTGTAGCCGTGGCTTTGCAAAATGGCAGGTAGCCAGCCGATGATGACGTAATAAATCAGTGAGTTGATGCCAAGGAATAAGGTGACCTGCCAGGCGAGGGCAGAGCGCCAGATGGCGCGGTTATGCAGCGCCCCGGCACCGGTCACCGTGGCAACAGGAGTGCGTCGCCACTGCGGCAGCCAGAGCAGCAAGGCCACCAGCGGGAAGGCTATCAGCATGAGTAACGCCCCGTGCCATCCTGCCTCTCCCAGTGACAGCGGAACAATCAGCGCAGAACCAAGCGCTGCTGATGCGCCCATGGTCAGCGAGTAAGCGCCGGTTAACCTGGCGACCTGGCCTGGGAAATCACGTTTGATAAGCCCGGGCAGCAACACGTTTCCAAGCGCAATACCGCAGCCAATAATCGCGGTGCCGGTAAACAGCAGCGCAGCCGAAGGCAAAGAGCGAATGCCAATACCGGCACAAATCAGCAGCAGAGAGACAAAAAGGCTTCGCTCCATGCCAATACGCCGGGCAAGACCCGCAGCCAGCGGGGAGATTAACGCAAACGCCAGCAGCGGAAGCGTGGTGAGAAGGCCGGTTTGTGCGGTGCTCAGACCGTAATCATGGCGAATAGTGTCAAGTAAGGGGGCCGCGCCGGTAAAGGTCACGCGCAGCGTAGTGGCAATCATCAGGATGCCTGCGATCAGCAGTGCTCCCTGTTTCCCTGAAGGTCGAATATCAGCAGTCGTCATTATTTTCTCTAGCGTTGAGGCGAGGGCACACGATACCGATTTTTTTGCGTGTTGAAATCAAGCTAAAATGACAGTTTATCGCTAATATCGGACAACTTTATGATCGGCCTGGGACTTGATGGTTACGACCCCGACAGCCAGCATGATGCTGCGGTGGCGTTTCGAATTCGTGTTGTCGCAGAAGAGCAACACATACCGCAACACCAGCACCGCAAAGGGCAGTTGATACTGGCGTTAGGCGGCGCAATTACGTGTGAAGTTGAAAACGCCATGCTGATGGTGCCACCGCAGTATGCAGTGTGGATCCCGGGTCAGGTTCCCCACAGCAATAAAGCCACGCCAAGCGCCCAGCTCTGTTTTTTGTTTATCGAACCCGGTGCGGTCAGCCTGCCGGACCGCTGCTGTACGCTCAAAATATCGCCGCTGGTGCGGGAGCTTATCTTGTCGCTTGCTTCACGAACCCGGGAAGAACTTCAGTTACCGGCCACGTCACGGCTGGTTGACGTGCTGTTTGACGAACTGCTGCAACAGCCGCAGGAACACCTGCAACTGCCAGTATCACCGCATCCTAAAATCCGCTTTATGAGTGAACGAATGGCCGAGGAGCCCGCCGAGTGGCAGACTCTGGCGCAATGGGCGCACCACTTTGCGATGAGCGAACGCAACCTGGCGCGGCTGGTGGTAAAAGAAACCGGGCTGAGCTTTCGTCGCTGGCGGCATCAGTTGCAGCTCATTGTGGCGCTACAGCTGCTGATTAGCGGGCGATCCGTGCAGCAGGTGGCGCAGTCGCTTGGCTATGACTCCACCACCGCGTTTATCACGATGTTCAGAAAAGGGTTAGGGCAAACGCCTGCCCGCTATGTGGCGGGGCTTTCTAGGACTTCCCAATAAAGAGTGACACCAGGCCTGCGGCAATCAGCGGGCCAACCGGCACGCCGCGGAACAGAGCCACGCCCAGGACGGTTCCCACCAGAAGCCCGGCGACCAGCGATGGCTGGGAACTCATCAGCGTTACCCCGCGCCCGCCAAGCCAGGAGACAAAAATACCGACGGCAATGGCAACCAGCGATTTCCAGTTCACAAACGAATGCAGCAGCGTCGATGCCGGGAGCGTGCCGCTGGCAATCGGCGCCATCACTCCAATCGTCAGAATGATAATCCCGACCGTCAGGCCTTGTTTTTCAATCCAGGGGAAAAAGGTATTTAGCGGGGTGACGCGCACGATAATAAGCACCAGTATTGAGACGGCAACCGTGGTGTTATGGCTAATAAAGCCCAGTGCAGCGAGCCCCATAAGAATTAACAGGGTAGGGTCAAACATGTTTCATCCTTGCCAAAAAAAGTAAGCCTGCTTACTTTACGCGTAAAAATTCCGGCAAACAGCTTTTATAAAAAGATCTTATCGCTGTCATGTGACTGTCATTTGCGGAGGATAAAAAAGAACCAGTCACAGCAAAAGGGTATACATGATGAACGATCAAATGTTTGTCGAAACGCTGATTATCTCGTCTTCGTTTTTTACCATTGCAATCATTCTGGTGGCGTCCGTTATTTTTCTGGAAAAACATGGCTGACTGATTAGCCAGCCTCAGTCGTTATATTTTCCGAAAAGCAACCAGCTCAGGCCGGGCGATGCGCAGGTAATCCTGGGTATCCATAATCACGGATTTCTCCAGTAACCCCGCGTTAAAGGCGATCTCGTCAAAACGCTCGAACAGCAGCGGGTCGGCGACCAGCGTCAGATCCGGGTGGAAGCTAAAAGGCGGTATAGCGCCGAAGACGCAGGCTGTCAGGTTATCCACTTCCGCCGGGCTGGCCAGAGATGCTTTAAGCCCACCAAAATGGCTGGCAAGCTGGCTGAGGTCGGCCTGTTGATCGGCGGCAAGGATCGCCAGCACGTGCTTTTTAACGCCATTTCCCTTCACTTTACAGACCAGCGCTTTTGCGCCCTGCCCAAGATCGGTTCCGCGGATTTCGCTTACTGCTTCGCATTTTCCCACCGCGTCATGTTCCACCACGCGAAACTGCGCCTGTTGCTGAGTTAATAATGCGATAAGTTGCTGGTGGGTATCAGTACCTTTTACTTCATCCGACATCGCGTTTTACCTGTTTTATGCCAATCGCAGCGTTGTACATTAACACAGATTTTTTCGCCGGTGCGTACCTCAGAATTGGCGGTTATATACGCAGAGTGACAAAAGTTGAAATTCAGTTTGTTATTATCAAGCTCCGGTATTATCACAGGAGTGGTGAAGTAATGAACAGGAAATACAAGGAGATAGACGCAATTGTTCGGGGGCTGAATCGTGCGACCGATGCCCACTTCAAATGGCTGGTGAAGGTGCTACGTTTTGTGGCCAGCCGAGATGTTGAACTGCCAGAAATCACCTGCGGTGAGGCACATAATCACTGCGAATTCGGAGGCTGGCTGAATGAACAGCTCGCAGCGGAAGGCGTGGACAGAAATTACCTTCTCGATATTAATAAAAAACATATCGCGGTGCATCAGGCCTGCCGTCAGCTTATTACGGATCTGGAATGTGCGTCGCAGCGGCAGCGTCATTTCGATCTGTTTGAAACCGCGCTACTGGCATTCACTGATTCGCTGACGCGGTATAAAGTGCATTTACTGCAATTGCGAACCAGCTACGATGCGCTGACAGGGCTGCCCCTGCGCCGAATTCTGGACGAGTCTTTTGACAGCATGAATGCCCAGTACAGTGAAAATGGGTTATATCTCCTGCTGCTCGATGTCGATCATTTTAAAAAGATTAACGATACCTATGGCCACTTAGTGGGTGACATGGTGTTGCGAACGCTGGCGATTAATCTGGAAGACCATATTCGTCGCGATGAGTCCGTTTATCGCTATGGGGGCGAAGAGTTTATTATCCTGCTTCAGGCCGGGAGCGAGCGTGCAGCGACCGTCGCGGCAGAACGGCTTCGCCGGGCGATTGCCGCAGTGGAAACCATGTCGGGTGAACACCGTATTCGCATTACATTCTCGGCGGGGTTAACGCGAGTCCACCGGGATGAACCGCTACGGGAAGTGTTGGAGCGGGCGGATATGGCTCTGTATAAAGGCAAAAATAGCGGCCGAAACTGTACCATCTTGATTAACCAGCGGCTGGATTGTCTTAATGTAAGCGCATAAAGAAAACAGCCAGCGATGTCGCTGGCTGTTGGATTACGCGTTGCTGGTAGTGGATTGTTTGTGGAACAGCTCCCTGAACACTGGGTAGATATCATCCTGATCGCGGATGTGCTGCATGGCAAAGTTGTCGAACATCGACTGTAAGTGTTCATATTCACGCCACAGTGTCTGGTGGGCGCGCCGGGTAATTTCGATATAGCTGTAGTACCGCACCACGGGCAGAATTTTCTTCGCCAGAATTTCATGACACAGCGGTGAGTCATCTGCCCAGTTATCGCCATCGGACGCCTGCGCTGCATAGATGTTCCACTGCGCCGGGTCATAGCGTTCTTTCACGACTTCATCCATCAGTTTCAGGGCGCTTGATACGATAGTGCCCCCGGTTTCCTGCGAGTAGAAGAACTCGTGCTCGTCCACCTCTTTTGCCTGCGTATGGTGGCGAATATAAACCACTTCCACGTTCTTATAGGTTCTGCTCAGGAACAGATAGAGCAGGATATAAAAACGTTTGGCCATATCCTTCGTGGCCTGATCCATTGAGCCTGAAACGTCCATCAGACAGAACATCACCGCCTGGCTGGACGGCTCCGGGCGCTTCTCGTAGTTCTTGTAACGCAGGTCAAAGGTGTCGATAAACGGCACCCGGTCGATCTTCGCACGTAACTCGGCAATCTCTCTACGCAGGCGTTCCTCTTCAAGAAGTTGCGCGGGCTCGGTGTTCTCAACCACTTTCAGGCTGGTTTCCAGTTCGCGCAGTTCACGACGTTTCCCTGCCGTCATCGCCGTACGTCGCGCCAGTGAGTTCTGCAATGAACGCACGACGCTGATATTGGCAGGCACACCGTTGGCGGTGTAGCCCGCACGATGGGTTTTGTACTCGTTCAATTGACGATGCTGGTTCTTTTTTAGATTCGGCAGAGCCAAATCTTCAAAGAGCAGATCGAGATACTCATCTTTCGAAATCTGGAAAACAAATTCATCCTGACCTTCGCCGTCCTGGCTGGCCTGTCCCTGACCGCTTCCCGAACCACCGCCGCCACCTTGCGGGCGTTCGATTCTGTCATTCTGAACGAAGTGGTCATTACCTGGATGGACACGATGGCGCAGGCCGCCGCGTCCCTGATGGAACATCGGTTCGCTAATGTCATCCGTCGGGATCGAAACGGATTCACCGCTATCGACGTCAGTCACCGAACGCTTGTTGATGGCTTCGGAGATCGACTGTTTAATTTGCGCTTTATAACGGCGCAAGAACCGCTGGCGATTCACCGTGCTCTTGTTTTTGCCGTTAAGACGCCGGTCAATAAACCAGGTCATATACCCCCCGTACTGCATTTGCCAACTTGCAGTGTCCTGAAATGCCGGACATTTTTTGTAGGCCCGGTAAGCGCAGGCGCTACCGGGCACTTGTGTTAAGACGATTTGCGTACGCGCAGATACCATTCACACAGCAGGCGAACCTGTTTGCGGGTATAGCCTTTCTCCATCATACGGTCGACAAAGTCGTCGTGTTTTTTCTGCTCATCGGTTGAGGTTTTGGCGTTAAACGAAATGACCGGCAACAGCTCTTCGGTATTAGAGAACATTTTCTTCTCGATAACCGTGCGCAGTTTTTCATAGCTGGTCCAGTTCGGATTCCGCCCGCTGTTGTGCGCTCTTGCACGCAGCACGAAGTTGACTATCTCATTACGGAAATCTTTCGGATTGCTGATCCCCGCCGGCTTCTCAATTTTTTCCAGTTCTGCGTTCAGGGATTCACGGTCAAACAGCTGGCCGGTATCCGGGTCGCGATACTCCTGATCCTGGATCCAGAAGTCAGCATAGGTCACATAGCGGTCGAAAATGTTCTGACCGTATTCCGAGTAAGATTCCAGATAAGCTGTCTGGATCTCTTTGCCAATGAACTCGGCATATTTCGGGATCAGATAGCCTTTAAGGAACTCAAGGTAACGTTCGGCTTGCTCTTGCGGGAACTGTTCACGTTCAATCTGCTGCTCCAGCACATAGAACAGATGAACCGGGTTCGCAGCCACTTCCGCATGGTCGAAGTTAAACACGCGGGAGAGGATCTTAAACGCGAAACGCGTGGACAGACCATTCATCCCTTCGTCGACCCCGGCGTAGTCCCGGTATTCCTGGTAGGACTTCGCTTTTGGATCGGTGTCTTTCAGGCTTTCGCCATCATAGACACGCATTTTCGAGTAAATGCTGGAGTTTTCAGGTTCTTTCAGGCGCGAGAGGATAGAGAAGCGCGACAGCGTTTCCAGTGTCCCCGGGGCGCAAGGTGCATGAACCAGCTCACTGTGGTTGAGCAGTTTTTCGTAAATTTTGATCTCTTCAGAGATCCGCAGGCAATAAGGCACTTTGACGATGTACACACGGTCAAGAAACGCCTCATTGTTTTTGTTATTACGGAAAGTGACCCATTCGGATTCGTTCGAGTGAGCCAGGATAATCCCGTTGAACGGCAGGGCGGAAATACCTTCCGTCCCGTTGTAGTTCCCTTCCTGGGTGGCGGTCAGCAAGGGATGCAGCACTTTAATCGGTGCTTTAAACATCTCGACGAATTCCATAATCCCCTGGTTTGAACGGCACAGCGCGCCCGAGTAGCCGTAGGCATCCGGGTCGTTTTGCGCGTAGTTTTCCAGTTTACGGATATCGACTTTACCGACCAGAGCAGAGATGTCCTGGTTGTTCTCATCACCTGGTTCCGTTTTGGCGATGGCAATCTGCTCCAGAATAGAAGGCCACACCTTCACGACGCGGAATTTGGTGATATCGCCACCAAACTCGTGGAGACGTTTCGCTGCCCACGGCGACATGATGGTGCCGAGATAGCGGTGCGGGATGCCAAACTCTTTATCCAGAATCTGCGCATCTTCCTGCGGGTTGAACAGGCACAGCGGATGGTCGTTAACCGGGCTGCGTTCACCGTTGGCGCTCAGCACATAAATAGGCACGCGCTGCATCAGCGCTTTAAGACGTTCGGCCAGCGACGATTTACCGCCACCCACAGGGCCTAATAAATAGAGGATCTGTTTCTTCTCTTCCAGACCCTGAGCGGCATGTTTCAGATAGGAGACGATTTGTTCAATGGCATCTTCCATACCATAGAACTCTTCAAACGCCGGATATCGGGCGACCACCCGATTCGAAAAGAGACGGGAAAGCCGTGGCTCCAGGGCAGTATCAACCATGTTTGGCTCACCAATAGCCATCAATAGCCGTTCTGCCGCATTGGCATAGGCACTGCGATCTTGCCGACAGATGGTAAGAAACTCCTGCAGTGTGAACTCTTCGTCCTTGGCAGCTTCATAGCGCTGGCGATAGTGATCGAATATATTCATGGCATGCCGTCCTTTCGTTTTTTAGCACAGGATAAGAGCCGTTCGTATGAGTAGTGGAGGCTCCCGGAAGAGAATTTCTCGCACCGTAATGCCAGAGCAGCAACCTGTGTGCCAGGTCGGTCGCCAGGAATCACAAGGCACTCAGGAATTTCTCCTCTTAAATTAAAGCGTAGATGGCATTTGCAAAACTTGCATGTCGGCAAAATCTAATTTCAATGACATATCAATAACTCATCCAAAAATTTCCGCCTTTGTTATAAGGCATTTTTGCGCTTTTCATCCTGTCGTCACATAAATGAAAGCGGGCGGTCATCTGAAAAATGGAAAATACCGGGTTTATCAAACTCATTAGCAGGCAAAAAATTTTGGGTTGTAGGGGAAGGGCGGTTACACTGCACCCGCTGATTATTTGACTACAGGAAAGAATGGATTGTGACCAAACTCAAACTTCTGGCATTAGGCTTATTGGCCGCCACCTCAGTTAGCACCGCGCAGGCGGAGGATCAGTGGACTGTTGGCGCGGGCGTAGGCGTGATTAACAGCCCGTACAAACAGTATGACCGCGATATTTATCCGGTTCCGGTCGTGACCTATGAAGGCGATAACTTCTGGTTCCACGGCCTGGGCGGCGGCTACTATCTGTGGAACGATAACGCCGACAAACTCTCTATCATGGCGTACTACGATCCAATGCACTTCAAACCAGGCGATAGTGATAACAACCAGTTGCGCCGCCTCGACAAACGTAAAAGCTCCATGATGGCCGGGCTTTCTTACGTGCATAACACTCAGTATGGTTTCCTGCGTACCGCGCTGGCAGGCGACACGCTGGATAACAGCAACGGCTTTATCTGGGATCTGGCCTGGCTGTACCGCTACACCAATGGCGGACTGACCCTGACGCCAGGTATCGGTGTGCAGTACAGCAGTGAGAACTACAACGACTACTATTATGGCGTGTCCAAAAACGAATCTCGTCGTAGCGGCCTGAAAACCTATGGCGCTGATGACGGCTGGGATCCGTACCTGGAACTCACCGCAAGCTATAACTTCCTCGGTGACTGGAGTGTGTACGGCACTGGCCGCTATGTGCGTCTGAGCGATGAAGTGAAAGATAGCCCGATGGTCGACAAATCCTGGTCCGGTATCTTCTCAGTGGGTGTGACCTACAAATTCTGATTGTGCGTTTTCACAGTGCAATCTATGCATCAAAACGGGGCGCTTGCGCCCCGTTTGCTTTATGGTGGTGCAGATAACAGGAGAGTGAGATGAGCGCAAAAACGGTGACATTTTCCGGTGCACGACCCCTTCCGGCAATCGGGCAGGGCACCTGGTATATGGGCGAAAAAGCAAGCCTGCGTAAAACCGAAGCGGATGCACTGCGTGCGGGCATTGACCTGGGACTCACGCTGATTGATACCGCAGAGATGTATGCTGAAGGCGGTGCTGAAGAGGTTGTCGGTGAAGCAATTAAAGGCCTGCGCGATAACGTGTATCTGGTGTCGAAAGTCTACCCGTGGAATGCCGGCGGTCAGAAGGGAATGGCGGCATGTGAAGCCAGCCTGCGACGACTTGGCACCGACCACATTGACCTGTATCTGCTGCACTGGCGGGGTGGTTTTGGCCTGGAAGAGACGGTTGAACTGATGGAGAAGCTCCAGCAACAGGGGAAAATTGGCCGCTGGGGGGGGTCGAATTTGGATTACGACGACATGCAGGAATTATGGCGCGTAGAGGGCGGCGCGGCCTGTGCCACTAATCAGGTGCTGTATCACCTTGCTTCACGCGGAATTGAATACGATTTACTGCCCTGGTGCCAGCAACAGGCCATACCGGTGATGGCTTACTGCCCGTTAGCCCAGGCCGGACGCTTACGCAGCGGGTTAATGAATCATCCGGTGGTTAATGAGATTGCCCGCGACCATCACGCCACCGCCGCACAAATTCTGCTGGCATGGGTCATTAGTCATCAGGGCGTGATTGCGATACCGAAAGCGGCATCAGTGGAACATGTAAAAGAAAATGCGGGGGCGTTAGATATTACGCTTACCGCGCAGGAGCTGCTCAAACTGGAGCGTGCATTCCCGGCACCGGCTCATAAAACGCCATTAGATGTGGTTTAACGGTGTGGAGTTTCCTCTCCCCCCAATGGGGAGAGAGGCTGCTGAAGACGATTAGCCTTTAACAATGCTAATGGTCTGCGCCAGACGAGAAGGCTTCTCGGCACTGGCTTTTTGCAGAGGTGAAACGCAGGCGGTTTCGACACAGACAAAGGTTTTATAGCCGTCATCCGGCACGTCACCCATGCTCACAGAGAGCGCCGGGCCCGGGTTCCAGCCTACAACGTTGCTATTGTGGTGGTGGATAACCTCAATCCGGCGATTGAGGTTTGTATCGTGGATCACGCTGCACGCTTCCGGGTGCAGATAAACGCGGTCGGTACGATCCGGGAACGTCTGCACGCCATCGCTCAGTTTCCCTTCTTTCGCGTTGTCGACTTTATCGATGAAGGTATCGCCAAGGCCGCTGACTTTTACTGCACCGATATCACCTACGTTGAAATAGGTGTGCAGGGCAGAAGACGTTTCGAATTCCCCGTGGGCTTCCAGCTCAATTTCACAGGTTTTACCCAGTTTGAAACGCGCATACAGCGTGAAGTCGTGTGGCCAGAGTTTACGAGTCTCATCGTTGCTGTGCAGCTCAAAGGTCAACACCGCGCCGTTGTCATCTTCATTGTGCGCTTTCAGCGTCCACTGTTGATTGCGGGCAAAACCGTGCGCAGGCAGGCCTTGTTCTGCCGCTGGGCCAAACCACGGCCAGCAGATCGGTACGCCACCGCGGATCGCCGCGCCTTTTTTGAACGAGGTAATATCACTCAGCCACAGACCTTCTGCTTCACCTTCTGGTTTCCAGGAGAGCAGGTGAGCACCGTTGAGCGCAACTGAAGCTTTAACGCGTGGGTGATCAATAACGATAATATCGGCATCATCGATTTTGCGGTGGGAGAGCACAGGGGTAAGTTGTTCGACTACCGGAAGTGCAAAAATTTTATTAATCATTAAGCAATCCTCTGTCTTTAAAGCAATAAAAAAGGCGACCGAAGTCGCCTTTTTGGATCAGTTTCTCATCTCAACTTATTTGGAGATGTGAGCGATCAGGTCCAGTACTTTGTTAGAGTAGCCGGTTTCGTTGTCGTACCAGGATACCAGTTTAACGAAGTTGTCGTTCAGTGCGATACCAGCTTTAGCATCGAACACAGAGGTGCAAACTTCGCCGTTGAAATCGGTAGAAACAACGTCGTCTTCGGTGTAACCCAGAACGCCTTTCATTGCGCCTTCGGAAGCAGCTTTGATTGCTTTCTTAATTTCTTCATAAGAAGCAGCTTTTTCCAGACGAACGGTCAGGTCAACTACGGAAACGTTAGGAGTTGGAACGCGGAACGCCATACCAGTCAGTTTACCGTTCAGCTCTGGCAGTACAACGCCTACAGCTTTAGCAGCACCGGTAGAAGATGGGATGATGTTCTGAGCTGCGCCACGGCCGCCGCGCCAGTCTTTGTGAGACGGGCCATCAACGGTTTTCTGAGTAGCGGTAGTTGCGTGAACGGTGGTCATCAGGCCTTCAACGATACCGAAGTTGTCGTTGATAACTTTAGCCAGTGGAGCCAGGCAGTTGGTGGTGCAGGATGCGTTGGAAACGATGTCCTGGCCAGCATATTTTTCGAAGTTAGCACCACGTACGAACATTGGAGTGTTGTCTTTGGATGGACCAGTCAGAACAACTTTTTTCGCACCAGCGGTGATGTGTTTGCGCGCGGTTTCGTCGGTCAGGAAGATACCGGTAGCTTCAGCTACAACGTCAACACCGATTTCGTTCCATTTCAGGTTAGCTGGGTCTTTCTCAGCAGTAACGCGGATGGTTTTGCCGTTAACAACCAGGTGGCCGTCTTTCACTTCAACGGTGCCGTCGAAACGACCGTGAGTTGAGTCGTACTTCAGCATGTACGCCATGTATTCAGCGTCCAGGAGATCGTTGATACCAACGATTTCGATGTCAGAACGTTTCTGAGCAGCACGGAAAACAATACGGCCGATACGGCCAAAACCGTTGATACCTACTTTGATAGTCATATATTCCACCAGCTATTTGTTAGTGAATAAAAGGTTGCGTGTAAAATTACAAAAACCTTACGCAGCGTCAAGCGGAATCGTGTCAATCATTGCGACAAATCAATCCTGTGACTAACGTTTGTGCGACTGACTCGCCTCACTTTCCCTTTGAGCTAGCAACCACATGGGGGCTGCGCCCGGAATTTTAAAGGCCTGCCAGTATAAAAATGTGAAATTGATCACATTTGGCTGACCACCTTTTCGCGACACATAAGTTTAGAACAAAAGTGCACGCGTGGGTGTTAATGTTTTGTTAGAATCCGGGGTATAAGATGCCTGTTTCTACAGCGAGATGTAAGCATATGTCGAACCAACGTAACCCTGATGACCTGAAAAATAACCTCACAGAAATGCAGTTCTACGTGACCCAGAATCACGGGACTGAGCCCCCATTTACCGGGCGTTTGTTGCACAATAAGCGAGACGGTGTTTATCACTGCCTGGTGTGCGATGCGCCCCTGTTCAACTCCCAGACCAAGTACGATTCTGGCTGCGGTTGGCCGAGCTTTTACGAGCCGGTTAGCGATGACGCAATCCGCTACCTGGATGACTCGTCGCACGGGATGCAGCGTATTGAAATTCGCTGTGGCAAATGTGATGCCCACCTGGGGCATGTCTTCCCGGACGGTCCTCAGCCAACAGGCGAACGTTTCTGCGTCAACTCAGCGTCATTAAGCTTCACTGATGACGAAAATGGCGACCAGACCAAAGGTTGAAAAAACGATTCAGCAAATTATTCCTTTGAATGGGAGACATCATGAATATTGATGACATGATTAGTGGCATGACACCGGAAGTTTATCAGCGTCTGGTGACGGCAGTTGAACTGGGAAAATGGCCTGATGGTGTAGCCCTGACCCCGGATCAAAAAGAGAACAGTTTGCAGCTGGTGATGTTGTGGCAGGCACGTAACAACACCGACGCCCAGCACATGACCATCGATACCCAGGGTCAGATGGTGATGAAGAGCAAGCGCGAGCTGAAAGAAGATTTTGGCATCACGCCAAAACCGATTGCGACCCTGAAAATGCAATAACAGTGCGGGTTGATGCCCTCATCAAGCCCTCTCCCACGGGGAGAGGGCTTGATGTCTTACTACTTATGCGGGATCCCGAGCGACTCCGCCAGTTGTTTCGCTAACTGATTATTGTCATCTGCGCCGTATTCCCAGAACATCGCCCCGGCAAGACCTTTCTCCTTGATGTAGTCCGCTTTGATGGCAACTGAACGTGGGTTCTCGTAAGAGATGGCGAACAGCGCTTTGCCGTCGGCAGAGTTCACCGAAAGCCATGGCACTTTCGCCTGTTCGTCCCAGTGTTCGGTAAAGCGTTTCTGCTGGTCGTTCAGCAGTTTTTTCACGATGTCGTTGTACTTCACGTAGGTGTCTTTGGTCAGGTCATAGCCGAGCGATTTGAACAGACCGATTTCCTGTGGGCCGAAGTAGGGCTGTGTCACCGGATTTTTTTGTGCATCCGGTTTCGTCCAGTCGATGCCTGGCTCAACCGCACGTTTCGGTACGCGCCCGTAGAAACCGATCCCGAGGTTCATCTGTTTGGGTTTCAACCCTGCCGCAAGATAGTTGTTCACTACGAAATCCACGCTGTATTTATCGGCGGCGGCAACGGTTGGCCAGGCGCTGGAGTCATACAGGTTGGCGTTGAAGTACTGCGTGCCGTACGCCATGTCGTAAGTCATCAGGTTGATATAATCGAGCAGCGGGGCGATGGCTTTCACATCCACCCAGCTTTTCGGACTTTCCGCATTAGCGCCTACCGCAATGGTAACCAGCTTTTTATGCCCGAAGGCCTCGCGCATCTCTTTGAGCAGCGCGGTGAAATTATCCCGGTCGGCGGGCGTGCTTGCGACTAGCCCCCACGCGCCGTTCACCGGATACTCCCAGTCGAGGTCGATGCCGTCCAGACCGTATTTATCAACAACCTCCTGTGCAGAGCGGATAAATACGGCGCGAGTCTCTTTAGTGGCCGCCGCGCCAGAAAAACCACGAGCCCCCCAGCCACCGACGGAAAGCAGCACTTTCAGATTGGGGTTCTGTTTACGCAGGGCAGGGATTAACGCCAGATCAGAGGCCACTTTTGGCGATAACCAGATTTGATGGAGCTTTGCCGGATCTTTGAGTGCGGCGTTGGTTTCGTCTTTCTCGTCGTTATAGACCAGGCCAAACGAGTAGTTCAGGTGTGTTATCTGACGAACGTCGAGTTTATTGATATCTCCGCCCGGGCCGGCGGTAACATCGCCACCTCCGTTAAAGTAGCCCACGGACATCAGGGTATTGGCGGAGGCAACTGACGCGCAAAGCAAGGGTAATGCTGCCAGCAATGGCAAACGTTTCATATAAGTTCCTCTTTGACATAACAAACATAACCACGCCACGGAAAAAGCGTGGCGAAAAAACAACCTGAAGAGAATAGCATTGCCGCTGCGCTTGCGATGCGAGGCAGTTCACTTTATGGGAGATCGGAGAGGGGTTTCCGGGGGGACCCGGTCTACAAAACCAGAGAAAGTAGGCCGGGTAAGGCGAAGCCGCCACCCGGCTAAAAAGGCTTACGCCTGCGTCTCGAGCCAGTCTTCGAGCGTATACAGCGTTGCACCGGCGGTGGACATCTCCATAAACGCCAGCGCGCTGTCATGTGGTTGAATGTTTACGCCGCGACACCCGTCAGTGATCACATTAACGCTGTAACCCAGCGCCAGCGCATCCAGCACGGTGAATTTCACGCAATAATCGGTCGCCAGCCCCAGCACAATCAGTTCGGCGATATCGTGATGGCGCAACCACTCATCCAGTGCCGTTTTCTGACGATGACCGTTATCAAAAAACGCGCTGTAGCTGTCGATGGACGGGTTTTCCCCTTTGTGGAAAACGGCATCAATGGCTTTCTGATTCAGTAACGGATGCAGTTCGGCGCCTTCAGTCTGCTGAACGCAGTGATCGGGCCAGAAGGTTTGCGCCAGCCCGTCGAGTTGACCCTGGCTGTAGGGCGCAACGTTATGCTGGCTGGCGAAGCTACCGTGGTTGGCTGGATGCCAGTCCTGGCTTGCCACAACGGCGTCACCACGCGTTTTACACCAGGCGATCAGCGAATTAGCCACATCAATGGTGCTATCGCCTTCCGCCACGGCCAGCGCGCCGCCCGCACAAAAATCATTTTGTAAGTCAACCAGTAACAGAGCTCGTTGGGCCATAACCTCTCCTTATTCGTCTGGCGTCAGTTCGCCGCGCAGGTTTTGCATCATCGCGGTACGAATGGCCTGAACATCCAGATCCTGACTCAGTAGATAGTGAAGTTTAGTCAGCGTGGCCTCGACGGTCATGTCGGCACCGCTAATAACACCGGCATGAGCCAGGGCGTTGCCGGTGGCATACCCGCCCATATTGACCTTACCGGACATACACTGGGTCAGGTTAACCACCACAATCCCTCGCTCGCTTGCTTCCTGTAACTCTTTCAGGAACTCACCGTTCTGCGGGGCATTACCTACGCCGTAGGAGCGCAGGATCAGCGCTTTAACAGGCTGGCGCAGGAAGTTGCGCACCACATCCGCGGAGATACCTGGATAAATGGTGACTACGCCAATCGGCTGTGGGGTGATCGGGTGAACAACCAGTTCACCCGCCGTATGCGGTGCAGGTGGGGTTCCCAGACGACGAATATGAATACCTGCTTCCAGCAGCGGTTGCAGGTTTGGTGAAGCAAAAGCATCAAAGCCATCCGCGTGAGCTTTGGTCGTACGGTTACCGCGATACAGACGGTTGTTGAAGAACAACGAAACTTCGTTAATCGGGTAATTGGCCGCCACGTACAGAGAGTTCAGCAGGTTGATTTGCCCGTCAGAGCGCAGCTCCGCCAGCGGGATCTGCGAGCCGGTCACGATAACCGGTTTGCTGAGGTTTTCCAGCATGAAAGAGAGCGCCGACGCGGTAAACGCCATGGTGTCGGTGCCATGCAGGATCACGAAGCCATCGTATTCGTCGTAATGCGCTTTGATATCGTCTGCAATATGCTGCCAGTCTTCCGGCGTCATATCCGAGGAGTCCATCAGCGGCTCATACTCGTGGATGGTGAAGTCAGGCATTTCGGGGCGATGGAATTCTGGCATTAATGCCAGCTGGCGTTGCAGGTGACCGGACACAGGAATATAGCCATTTTCAGAGCGCTGCATCCCGATGGTACCGCCGGTGTAGGCGACATAAATTGATTTCTTCTGCATGATAGTGAGTTCTTTTGCTTCAAAGAAAAATCCCCTCTTCGCGAAAAGAGGGGACAGGTTTTAACGGACGTTAGCGCAGGTCAGGCAAAATGCGTAACGGCTTTGTGGATCGTTAAAAGCGGCCAGCTTATCGCCCTCTGCTTTCATTGCTTTCGCCGCAGTGGCCACAGGGGCAGGCAGGTACGCCTGAATAGCTTCCGGGAGCATGGCGCGAACAGAGCCGGACATGCTATCCATCACCAAATCGAGGAACGATGGCTCGTCCTGGTAATACTCAACATGCCATTGTTTGAGTTTTGCCAGTTCAGCCGCTTTCGCGACGGCGTCATCAAAATCACCCAGACTGTCTACCAGACCATTGTTTTTGGCATCTTGTCCGGTCCAGACGTGGCCCTGAGCAATCTGGTCAATCTGCTCCGGCGTCTTCTTACGGGAGTCGGCAACCAGGGTGATAAAGCGCTTGTAACCGCTCTCGATGCTGAGCTGCATCATCTCTGACACTTCCGGTGGCAAAGATTTTGTCACGGACACATCCGCCAGCGGTGATGTCGATACCCCATCGGTATGAACACCCAGATAATCAAGGCTGTTCTCAACGGTGTTGATGACCCCGAAAATACCAATTGAGCCCGTCAGCGTGCTTGGGTTGGCAACGATGTAGTTAGCCGGCGTTGAGATCCAGTAACCACCGGAGGCCGCCATACCGCCCATCGAAACAACCACAGGTTTGCCCGCAGCACGTGCCGCAACCAGTTCCGCACGGATCACTTCCGATGCGCTGACGCTGCCGCCAGGGCTGTTGACGCGCAGAACAATGGCTTTCACTTTCGGATCAAGACGCGCATCGCGGATCTGCGAAGCCGTGGTATCACCGCCCACGTTCCCCGGCGTTTCCTGACCATCCATGATCGCACCGTTAGCAAAGACCACCGCCACGCTATCACCGTTTTCGCTCGGTTTTTTCGTCGTGTAGTCATACATGCTAACAGCGCTGTAGTTTTTGTCTTCTTTGCTCCAGCCGAACTGTTTGGTCAGGGCTTTTTCGATATCTGCACTGCTACCCAGTGAATCAACCAGCTTGTTCTCAAGTGCATATTTGGCGGTGTCACCGTCAACCTTGCGCAGGCCGTCGAGCATCCCCTGAGCACCAGGGAACACCTGTTCAGCCGTAATCTGGCGGTTGGCCGCGATCGTGCCCAGATAGTTTTGCCACAGTTCGCCAATCCAGCGGCTGTCTGCTTCACGGGCGGCCGGGGACATATCGTCACGGATAAATGGCTCAACGGCGGATTTATACGTGCCCACGCGGAAGACATGGGTGGTGACTTTCAGCTTGTCGAGCAGCGACTTGTAGTACAGCCCATTGGTTGCAAAGCCGTGCAAATCCACCGTGCCCTGCGGCGAGAGCCAGATTTTATTGGCAAAGCTCGCCAGGTAGTACTGACCCTGGGTATAGCTGTCGCCCACGGCAATAACCGGCTTACCGCTGTCGCGGAATTCGCGCAGGGCTTTACCAATGTATTGCATGGAAGGCTGGTCGCCACCGGCAAAATCTTTCAGATCAAGCACGATCCCGGTAATGTTGCGATCGTCTTTTGCCTGACGGATGGTTTCAACGATATCAAACAGGGAGTTTTCCTGAAGGCGATCGGATGTCGCGCCGAACAGCTGGCGGCCAATCACGCCCAGGCGATTGCTGGTGGAGGGCTTATCGACGACGACCCCGGTGATATCCAGCAACAATGCGCCGCGCGTGGAATGCTGCGCCTGGCTTGTGCTGCTGATGTGCATCCAGATGCCCGCGCAAACCAGAATCAGGAAGATGAAGAACACATTCATCACCAGTTCGCGGACAAAGTTGAGCAGTCGCCACGTCCATTTAAAGAAACCGGCAAAGATTCGCCAAAGGGTTCGCATGTATACTCCCTAACCAGAAAATGACTGTATCCGTCGCCAGTGGACGGCAATGTGGGGTTATCGTAATGACCCGACCGCCACTTGTCAGCAGGAATCGCCCGTCACGCTGTAACAAAATCTGCCGCCGTGTTAATTTTGTTAGGAAAATTCAAGACAGGAGCTAACCAATGGACGCACTTGAACTGCTTGTTAACCGTCGTAGTGCTTCGCGCCTGGCCGAACCGGCGCCAGCGGGCGAGCAGCTGGAAAACATTCTGCGTGCCGGGATGCGCGCACCAGATCATGGCACATTACAGCCGTGGCACTTCTTTATTATTGAAAGCGAAGGCCGCGATCGTTTCAGCGCGCTGCTGGAGCAGGGTGCGGTAGCCGCGGGACAGGACGAGAAGGGCATCGAAAAAGCGCGCACCGGCCCGTTCCGCGCACCGATGATCATCGCGGTGGTCGCAAAATGCCAGGCTGAACATAAAGTGCCGGTCTGGGAACAGGAAATGTCTGCGGGCTGCGCCGTCATGGCGATGCAAATGGCGGCGGTCGCTCAGGGCTTTAACGGCATCTGGCGTACCGGCGCACTCACCGAAAGCCCGGTCGTCCGCGAAGGGTTGTCCTGCGGCGAGCACGACAAAATTGTTGGCTTCCTCTATCTCGGTACCCCGCAGCTTAAAGCATCCAGCACGATAAACGTGCCGGACACCACGCCTTTCGTCAGCCGTTTCTGATAACGCGCGCTAAACTGTCTGGATTCTGAGCATCTGCCGCAGAATTCAGACAGTCATACTTACCTCTTTATGGAATGAGCGCTACCATAGCGCGATTGCAATGACAGGAGATGTCCATGAGCGAGCAAACCATTCGTTTAACGCAATACAGCCACGGAGCCGGTTGCGGTTGTAAAATTTCCCCAAAAGTGCTGGAAACCATCCTGCACAGTGAACAGGCGAAGTTTGTCGACCCGAACCTGCTTGTCGGCAATGAAACGCGTGACGATGCAGCGGTTTATGACTTAGGTAACGGCACCAGCATTATCAGCACCACCGACTTCTTTATGCCGATTGTCGACAATCCGTTCGACTTCGGGCGTATTGCGGCCACCAACGCCATCAGCGATATCTTCGCGATGGGCGGTAAGCCGATTATGGCGATTGCCATTCTGGGCTGGCCAATCAACACCCTTGCTCCAGAAATCGCCCGCGAGGTGATTGAAGGTGGGCGCTTTGCCTGCCAGCAGGCGGGGATTGCGCTGGCTGGCGGCCACTCGATCGATGCCCCTGAGCCTATCTTCGGCCTGGCCGTAACGGGCGTGGTGCCAACTGAACGTGTTAAACGCAACAGTACCGCGCAGGCGGGCTGCAAACTGTTCCTCACCAAGCCGCTGGGCATTGGCGTGCTCACCACTGCCGAGAAAAAATCCCTGCTTAAACCAGAACACATTGGCCTGGCAACGGAAGTGATGTGTCAGATGAACCTTGCGGGTGCAGCGTTTGCCAATATCGATGGCGTGAAGGCCATGACCGACGTAACCGGTTTTGGTCTGCTGGGCCACCTGAGCGAAGTGTGTCAGGGCGCAGGTGTGCAGGCGCAGGTCTGGTATCAGGACGTGCCAAAGCTGCCGGGCGTGGAAGACTACATTGCCCAGGGCGCAGTGCCGGGCGGTACTCAGCGTAACTTTGCCAGCTATGGGCATCTGATGGGTGACATGCCAGAAGCGTGGCGCGACCTGCTGTGCGATCCGCAAACCTCTGGCGGTCTGCTGCTGGCGGTCACGCCGGACGCGGAAGCAGAAGTACAGGCAACGGCTGCGGAGTTTGGTATCACTCTGACGGCCATCGGCGAACTGGTGGACGCTCGCGGTGGCCGCCCGATGATCGAGATCCGTTAATTCGATGCGGTTGTTTATTGCCGAAAAGCCGAGCCTGGCCCGTGCCATCGCCGATGTGCTGCCTAAGCCGCACCGCAAAGGTGATGGTTTTATCGAGTGCGGTAACGGGCAGGTGGTGACCTGGTGTATTGGACACCTGCTCGAGCAGGCGCAACCGGATGTCTACGACAGCCGCTACGCCCGCTGGAATCTGAACGACCTGCCTATCGTTCCGGAAAAATGGCGCCTGCAACCTCGTCCGTCCGTCACCAAACAGCTCAACGTCATTAAGCGCTTCCTGCATGAGGCCTCTGAAGTCATTCATGCGGGTGACCCGGACAGGGAAGGGCAACTGCTGGTGGACGAGGTGCTGGATTACCTGGAGCTGGCACCGGAAAAGCGCCAGCAGGTCCAGCGCTGCCTGATTAACGACCTTAACCCGCAGGCCGTGGAGCGCGCGATTTCACGCCTGCGCGCCAACAGCGAGTTTATCCCGCTGTGCGTTTCCGCACTGGCGCGTGCGCGTGCCGATTGGCTGTACGGGATCAACATGACCCGCGCGTATACCATTCTGGGCCGTAACGCGGGGTATCAGGGCGTGCTCTCGGTCGGACGCGTGCAGACTCCGGTGCTGGGGCTGGTGGTGCGTCGCGATGAAGAGATCGAAAACTTTGTCGCCAAAGACTTCTTTGAAGTCAAAGCTCACATCGTGACGCCAAAAGAGGAACGTTTTACAGCAACCTGGCAACCAAGCGATGCCTGCGAGTCGTATCAGGATGAAGAAGGGCGGTTGTTGCATCGCCCATTGGCGGACCACGTGGTCAACCGCATTACCGGCCAGCCCGCCATTGTCACCAGCTATAACGATAAACGGGAATCAGAACCTGCTCCGCTGCCGTTCTCGCTTTCGGCATTGCAGATTGAAGCGGCTAAACGCTTTGGTCTGAGCGCGCAAAACGTGCTCGATATCTGCCAGAAGCTGTACGAAACCCATAAGCTGATCACTTATCCGCGTTCGGATAGCCGCTATCTGCCGGAAGAACATTATGCCGGGCGCCATTCGGTGATGAATGCGATCGGTGTTCACGCGCCGGATCTGCTACCACAGCCCGCCGTCAATCCGGACACGCGTAACCGCTGCTGGGACGATAAAAAAGTGGATGCCCACCACGCCATCATCCCTACGGCACGCACCAGTAATGTGAATCTGACGGAAAACGAATCGAAGGTGTATAACCTGATTGCCCGTCAGTATCTGATGCAGTTCTGCCCGGATGCGGTGTTCCGCAAATGCGTCATCGAACTGGAGATTGCCAAAGGTAAGTTTGTCGCCAAAGCGCGTTTCCTGGCAGAAGCGGGGTGGCGTACCCTGTTGGGCAACAAAGAACGTGATGAAGAAAACGACGGCACGCCGCTGCCGGTGGTCGCCAAAGATGATGAGCTGCTTTGCGAAAAGGGCGAAGTGGTTGAACGTCAGACTCAGCCACCACGCCATTTCACCGATGCAACGCTGTTGTCAGCCATGACAGGTATCGCCCGATTTGTGCAGGATAAAGACCTGAAGAAGATCCTCCGCGCCACCGACGGGCTGGGTACGGAAGCGACCCGCGCAGGGATCATCGAACTGCTGTTTAAGCGGGGTTTCCTGGAGAAGAAAGGGCGTTATATCCATTCGACGGAGCCTGGACGGGCGCTGATCCACTCGCTGCCAGAGCTGGCGGCAAGGCCGGACATGACGGCGCACTGGGAATCCATCCTGACGCAAATCAGCGAGAAGCAGTGTCGTTACCAGGACTTTATGCAGCCGCTGGTGGGGACGCTTTATCAGCTGATAGATCAGGCGCGCAGTACGCCGGTGAAGACGTTCAGAGGAATGGTTGCTCCGGGTGGCGGTGCGAAGAAGCCGTTCAAAAAGAAGAAAAGTGCAGCCTGATAACGCCGGTTTTCTCCCTCTCCCCGTGGGAGAGGGCCGGGGTGAGGGCACCCGGCCGCACGATAAAGCTTAGATCACACCTTGCCGAATCATCGCATCTGCTACCTTCACGAACCCGGCGATATTCGCGCCACGCACGTAGTTGGTTTGTGATGCTTCTCCACCAAACTCCACGCAGGAGTGGTGAATATCCAGCATGATGTGATGCAGACGCGCATCCACTTTTTCCGCTTTCCAGCCCAGACGCGCGGCGTTTTGCGCCATCTCCAGACCCGAGGTTGCCACACCGCCTGCATTCGCGGCTTTGCCTGGTGCAAACAGCACGCCTGCTTCCAGGAATAGATCGGTTGCGGCGATGGTGGTTGGCATGTTCGCCCCTTCTGCAACGGCTTTCACACCGTTGGCGATAAGGGTACGCGCGGCGTCCACGTCCAGTTCGTTCTGGGTCGCGCACGGCAGGGCAATATCCACCGGCACCGCCCATGGCTGCTTGCCTTCGAGGTAGGTCAGGCCAAACTCACGGGCATAATCCGCCACGCGACCGTCGCGGCTGGCTTTGATTTCGCAAAGACGCGCCAGTTTTTCAGCCGTAAAGCCTGCTTCGTCGACCACCGTCCCGCTGGAATCGGAGGCGGTAACAACCCGCGCGCCAAACTGCATCGCTTTTTCGATAGCGTACTGCGCCACGTTACCGGAGCCAGACACCGCAACGCGCATCCCTTCAAACCCCAGACCATGGCGCTTCAGCATGGCTTCGGTGAAATAGACCAGCCCGTAACCCGTGGCTTCCGGGCGGATCAGGCTGCCGCCGAAGGAGAGGCCTTTACCGGTAAACACGCAGGCACTGTTATTGGAGAGTTTTTTCATCATCCCGGCCATAAAGCCCACTTCACGGCCACCCACGCCGATATCACCTGCCGGAACATCGGTGTCCGGGCCCAGATGACGATACAGCTCGGTCATTAATGCCTGACAAAAACGCATCACTTCGCCTTCGCTTTTGCCTTTAGGATCGAAATCGCTGCCGCCTTTGCCGCCACCCATAGGCAGCGTGGTCAGGGCGTTTTTAAAGGTCTGCTCAAAGCCGAGGAATTTCAGAATGGATAAGTTAACGGACGGGTGGAAGCGCATCCCGCCCTTAAACGGACCAATTGCCGAGTTAAATTGCACACGCCATGCGCGGTTAACCTGTACCTGATTGCGATCGTCAACCCAGGTCACGCGGAACTGAATCACACGCTCCGGCTCGACCAGGCGCTCAAGTAGTGACATCTGGCGATAGCGCGGGTTTTCTTCCAGGAATGGCCACAGGGTGGTCATGACTTCACGAACGGCCTGAGCAAACTCGCTCTGGTGCGGATCGCGCTGTTGAACGTGGGCAAGAAAAGTTTCCAGAGAGCGTGTCTGATCCATAGATATAAGAACCTCTTATTTTAATTTATGTGTGTTGCGTAGACGTTTTATGACGTTTTTTTGACTATATCACCCGCACCGCTTTGTGAGGCAAGAAGAAATTTCCCCCTAAAGGGAAATTCATCATCGCGTCCGGGTCATAACAAAAAACGATGACGAGAGAAATTAAAGGTTCTGCCAGGTTTACCGTTATAGTCATTATCAGGAGACAACAGGAAGAGACTTCTATGAACCGTTATGTGATGACCGCTTTGTTTGCCCTTTTATCCGCAGGCGCGCAGGCCGACCGAATTCGCCCGGATATACAGGTCAATGTCCCGCCGGAGGTATTCAGCTCCAGCGGTCAAAGTTCGCAGCCCTGCAACCAGTGTTGTATCTATCAGGATCAGAACTATTCAGAAGGGGCGGTAGTGAAGGCTGACGGCGTGCTGTTGCAGTGTCAGCGTGATGAACGAGCCGTCAGCACAAATCCGCTGGTCTGGCGTCGCGTAAAAGGATAAACGCGTTAAGTAGCGGGATATCCGCAGGTGCCAGGGTATAGGTTAGCGCCTCCTGCGGCGTACACCACACCAGCGCGCTGTGGTAATGCGCCGTCAGCTCGCCGCCAAACGTGGGGACATGCCAGGCATGAAGGTGGATGAGTCGCCCGGAGACTTCTCGCTGATGACTTGCCACATAGCGTGCAGGTTCGGCGTTAATGCCTAACTCTTCGCGTAATTCGCGGACAAGCGCCTCGGACTGCGTTTCTCCGGCTTCCACTTTCCCGCCAGCGAATTCCCACATGCCGGGCTGATCGGCATGGGGCGGGCGCTGCGCCAGCAAAATTTTGCCCTCTTTTTCAAGAATGGCTGCCACTACATCGATGGTTTTCAGCATGGTCGTCAATAATTGATAACGAAAAACGACATATTATCGTGCCCTTTCAAAGAGTCCAGCCATCAGGAGAGTCAGGTGAAAGAGACACCCGCCTGGGTAGCCCCCTTAAAAAACCTTCCCGTCAGTTTAAAACCGATCGCAGCGATGCAGAAAAAACACTACGGCGCGGTGCTGAATCCCACCCGCTGGTGGGGACGAATGCCGCGCCTGTTCTGGCTGGTGGCTCTGTTTGTGGGTTTTCTGGAGCGTCGTCATGCGCGCCTGAGCCCTGTGCTGCGCTCCCTGCTGATGACGCGAGTCTCTCAGATTTGCCACTGTGATTTCTGCATTGATGCCAATAGCCTGCGTCTGGCCGAGCGCTGCGGGGCGATGGATAAAGTGCAGGCGGTGAGTAACTGGCCCGACGCCGACATGTTCAGTGAAAAGGAACGCGCTGCACTGGCCTATGCCGAAGCAGTCACTGCCACGCCGCCGCAGGTGGATGAGACGATAAAAACGCAGCTCAAACGCCATTACACCGATGAGGCGATTGCCGAGATGACGGCGTTAATTGCTTTTCAGAACTTATCCGCGCGCTTTAATGCCGCGCTGGATATCCCGGCGCAAGGGTTGTGCGCCACGTTTAAAGGGAAACCTGATGCTTGACCGTCACCTGCATCCGCGTCTGAAACCGGCGCTGAACCGGCTTGCGGCGTTGCTCGACAGGCCGTTTATCTCCCCGGACGGGTTAACACTGGCGGGGTTTGCCATTGGGGTGCTGGCGCTACCCTTTCTGGCGCTGAACAGTTATCTGGCGGCGCTGATCGCGATTGCGCTCAATCGCCTGCTGGACGGGCTTGACGGTGCGCTGGCGCGGCGTCGCGGGTTAAGTGACGCAGGCGGGTTTCTGGATATCGCGCTCGATTTTCTTTTCTACGCGCTGGTACCGTTTGGCTTTGCGCTGGCAGCACCTGCGGAAAATGCGCTGGCGGCGGCCTGGCTGTTGTTTGCTTTTATGGGCACGGGCAGCAGTTTTCTGGCTTTTGCGGCACTGGCTGCAAAACACAATATTGATAACCCCGGCTATGCGCACAAGTCGTTTTACTACATTGGTGGCTTAACGGAAGGAACGGAGACCATTGCGCTGTTCGTGCTGTGCTGTCTGTTTCCGGCGCACTTTTCACTCTTCGCCTGGGTATTTGGCGCGTTGTGCTGGCTTACCACCACAACGCGCATCTGGAGCGGTTACGTGACGTTAAAATCGCTCACCCGCTAGCGTGAGCTTTCCGGCCCGCGCTCCCCGGTGGAAACCGGGTTTTGCGGGTGGCTGCTCCATTCGTACCAGCCGCCATCGTAAACGGAGACGTTTTTCCAGCCCATCGCTCGTGCGTACATAAAGGCCTCGGACGCCCGCCAGCCGGTACCACAATAGAATGCAACATGTTGTTCAGGCTGGATATTCCACGTTTTCCACATCGCGGCAATATCGTCGGCGCTGCGCATGGTGCCGTCCGGGTTATGGAAGTCTTCCATGTGTGTGGCATCACTGCCGGCATGGCCCCAGCGCGCCCCGGCGATTTCACCTTTTGGCTTAATGTAGCTGTAGCCGCTGGTGACGCCGGTGAACTCAGGCCAGGAACGGATACTGACCAGCGAAGCATCCTGACGATGCAACATTCCGCGGGCTTGCTCCATATCAACCATCAACTGCGGCTGGCCGGGTACCGGTGCGCCAAAGTCGGGGGCGGGTTTCACATCGGCTGGCGTACCTCGTTCAACAGGCAGCCCGGCGTCTGACCAGGTTTTCCAGCCGCCATCCAGAATGCGCACATCTTTCACCCCCGCGTAGAGCATGATCTGCGCAACGCGGGCTGCGGCATAGACGTCACGGCCGTAGAGGATCACCGTGGTGTCGTGGCGGACCCCGTGTTTGGCCAGCATCGCTTTGAGTTTGTCATCAGAGACTTTATTCCACAGCGGCTCGCTTTCAACCTCATTGGTATCAATATAGCCAGCACCCGGAATATGGCTTAGCAGGTAATATTTCGGAGCTCCCCAGCCCGCTTCAAGCACTTTCCAGTCTCCCGTCGGGGCAGCGACGACTGGCTTTTTCTGCTGTAACTGATGCAACCACTGTGGATAAACCAACTGCTCGAAGTGCGGTAAACGTTGCAGGCGGCTAGCGGTTTGCAGCGCATCGCTTAACAGTGAGACACGGCGATATCCGGCTTTTTCCAGACGCGCTTGTATTGCCTTGTTATCGGCATCGCTGCCGTACAGCGCAATTGCCGTTTCAGGTGTGAGCTGGTGCTGTTTCGCCCAGTTGGCAAGCTGCTCGTCGCTCATCGCGCCAAGCCAGGAGGCAGACAGGTTAAGTGCCGCCGGTTCGTGCCCGGATGTGCCGGTCAGGGTTTGCGGCCAGCCGTTGTAGAACGCGCTGGCGCGCGTATCGATCACCGCGCCATGCTGTTGCTGGATCTGTTCCAGGGTAAGGGAGTGGGGCATCTCAGCCGCCAGAGAGGACATTGAAGCGAGGCCGCAAAGCAGGGCCAGCGCAGTCAGTTGAGAAACACGTTTCATCGAAAAGCCTGACGTCAGTAAAAGAGGGGCTCATTGTTATCTCACCTGAAACAGAAAACATTGCGTTAGCACAGGGCCGGGGCGTTTATTGCCAGCGAGAAAGCTGGATAACGTCACCCCCGGGCGGGATATCCTCTTCATCATGCGTGACCAGTACCACCGGAATATTGCGCGCGCGAACGGCATCGAAAACCCAGGCCCGAAACGATGCGCGTAACGTTTTATCAAGACGACTGAAGGGCTCGTCCAGCAGCAGCGCCTGCGGTTGCGCGAGTAAAGCACGCAGCAGGCTCACCCTGGCGCGCTCCCCGCCGGAAAGCGTTGCAGGATCGCTGGCGTAGTGTCCGGCCAGCCCCGCAGAGTGCAGTGCATGTTGCACGTCGTCCTTGCGTCGTTGCCCGGTAATATGCGCTGGCAGGGCCAGCATCAGGTTTTGCCCCACGCTAAAGCTGTCAAACAGCAGGGCGTCCTGAAATAAAATCCCCAGACCGCGCTTTTCGACCGGGAGCGTGTCGCAGCGTTTTCCATCCAGCCGCAGCTCGCCCTGAGCGTTAAAATCCGCAGACAGCGCACCAATCATCCAGGAAAAAAGCGTGGATTTACCGCTGCCGGATGGCCCCATCAGCGTTACGATCTCTCCGCGTGGTACACGGAAGTTAACCTCGCGAAAAAGGGGCTCAATGGAGAGATTGTTGACGCTCAGCATTAACGTAGTCCTTGTCGGTAGCGACCTGCAAGCCGGGATAAGAGCGCAGCAAGGCCAAATAGTGTGCCCGTGAGCAGCAGCAGGCCAAGCGCGCGGTTAGCGAGAATGGATGGGCTGCCGCCGCTGCTGAGGGCTATAGCTTCGGTCGTGAGCGTGGGAAAGCGTCCGGCACCCACCCACAGGGTGGGCATGTACTGCGCCATACTGACGGAAAACCCCGTCGCGACGGCAAGCAGCGCCGGGCGAGCCAGCAACGGACATTTGACTAACCAGAATATTCTGGCGCGCGACCAGCCCAGCGTTCTGGCAATCAGTACGAGTCGCGGGTCAATTCTACGCCAGGCGGGCTGAAGCACCAGCAACATCCAGGGGATCACCCACAGCAAATGACTCCACAGGACGGCGGTATATTGCCCGTCGATCCTCAGTCGCAGTGCAACAACGTATTGCCCGAACACCAGCGGTAATGCAGGAAGCGCCAGCGGAAGCCAGATCCAGAAGGCCCCACGTTGCGGCCCCCATTCCAGCCACAACACGAGAATGATCAGCGCCAGCAGGCTGGATGCCATACCCAGAGAGAAGCTGGTGGCATAAGGGGTGAGGGCGGTATCACTGCCCCTGGCGAGGAAAACGAGCACCAGTGCGCAAAACAGCCCGCAGCCCGGCACTAACCAGCCGAGCGTTTTTACCGGCACAGCGTGATGGCTGCTATGACGAACGCCGCTGACGTCCGGCAGTGTGCGCCGCCACATTTTCCAGATGCACAGACCGGCCGCGGCCAGGATCGCCAGCAGCAACAGTAACAGCAGGCATAATAAGGTCCCTTTGATTTGTTGTTCGCTGTCACCCTGATTCAGCCACTGCCAGGCCAGCACCGCAAGCGTCGGGGGATTCCCTGGCCCGAGAACGATGGCCACATCAACAACCGAAAGTGACCATGCCAGCACGGCAAGCATCACGGCGCCCAGCGCGGGAGCCATGGCCGGAAGAACCAGCCAGCACAGGCGCTGAATACGCCCGTAGCCAAAGCTCTGCAATACCACGTTTTGCTGCGCCAGCTGTTTTTCCGGCAACACGGCGTAAATGGCCCACAGGACGAACGCACTCTCTTTGATGGCGAGCGTCAACCCTAATCCGATACCTGCGCTGTCCTGCCGGGGCGATAAAAAAGTAACGTACTGATAAAACAGGCCGCCTTCGGCAAAAACCAGCAGGGCGCTGGTGGCGAAGGCAACGTGCGGAATGGCCAGCATCCACGGCAGCCGTGTGCTTAACCGATGCCAGTGCTTGCCAGGCCAGAGGGCGGTAACCATACACAGGGCGATAAACAGTGAGCCTGCTGTGGCAATCAGGGTCGATACCAGGGTGGCGATAAATGCCTGGGGTAGCTGAGGGTCATTCAGCAGGGATTGCCAGTTGGCAGCTGAAAACGCTGGCGTTATCAGCATCACGCCAGCCGGGATCAGCGGTACATAAATGACCGCCATTGCCAGCCAGACAACCCCGCTCAGCGCGTGCCGTAGCGGCGCAGCCATTCCTGCTCCAGTGCATTAACCCAGGCGGCGTGCGGCTCAGCCAGCATATTCGGTAGCCCGTCGGTGGTGTGAGCGTTCAGTTGCGCAGCTTCGGCCGCCGGTAATTTCCGGGTATCCAGCACGCTCGGGTCGCCCCAGATAGCGGGATCGGCTTTACGCGTCTGCGCGGCAGGGGAAAGCAGGAAGTTAGCCACCACTTTCGCGCCCGCACTGGCCGTGGAATTTGCCGGGATCGCAACAAAATGGACGTTGCCAATCATCCCTTGCTCAAAGCCAAAGCTATAGCTGTCGGCAGGTAGCTCACCGCTGGTCACTTTTTGTCGGGCGTGGGCGGGGTTAAACGTCAGCGACAGATTCAGGCTTCCGCTGGCAAGCAGCGCATCCATACGTGCCGGTGAGGGCGGAAAATCCTTCCCTTCACGCCACAGCAGTGGGTGTAGTGTATCGAGATAGTCCCATAGCGGGGCGCTCACCGCCGCAAAGGTACGGGTATCCGGCGCGTTTTTTAGCGCATCCGGTTGGGTGGTGAGCGTCAGCAAAAGCTGTTCAAGAAACGCGGTGCCGGTGAAATCGGGCGGGCGCGGATAGGTGACTTTGCCAGGATGGCGTGTTGCATATTCCAGCAATGCCTGAGGATCTCGCAGCGGCGTCGGGGTGGTTGCATGACGGGCGATAAAAGTCAGCTGTGCGCCACCCCAGGGCGATTCCGCGCCGTCTGTGGCGAGGGAGAAATCCTCCATCACCGGTTTGCGGGTATCAACGAATCGCCAGTTAGGGAGCGTTTGCGCCCACTGGGTTTGCAGTAAACCGGCCTCTTTTAAGGTGCGAAAATTTTCACCGTTCACCCACAGAAGATCGACCGACCCGTTGGTTTTCCGTCCGGCAGCGTATTCAGTCTGGATGCGTTTAACCGCATCGGCCGCATCTGCCAGGTGGACGATTTTCAGGGTGATGGCGTAGTGCGATTTCATCTCACCGCTTACCCAGTCAAGGTAGCGGTTTACCGCCGGGTCGCCGCCCCAGGCATTAAACCAGACGGTTTGCCCACGGGCCTGATGTTGAATGTCTTGCCAGCTATCCGCGGCAAAGGATGAGCTTGCCAGCAGCAGGCCTGTCAGAAACGCGCAAAAACGCACACGGCGCATAATGCCTCCCTGTTTAATGCAAAGAGTGAAAGTAGCGAGAAAATAGCCAGCGAGTGACCAGCGGTAATAACCCCAGTAGTGTAAAGGCGATTACCATTCCCGGCGACAGAATATCGCGCAGGGAGGTCAGATTTCCCAGTTCGCGTCCGGCATTAAGAAAGATAGCCGTGGCGGGCAGCATGGCAAGCTGGCTTACCCACCAGTAACGCCACACGCCAAGACGTGTCAGCCCGGCGAGTAAGTTGACCACGAAAAAGGGGAACAGCGGCATCAGGCGAAGCGCAAAAAGATAATAAGCGCCATCGCGGTTCATACCGGCGTTAACGGTTTTCATCTGCTGGGAAAAGCGCTGCTGTACCCAGTCGCGAAGCAGGTAACGGCTCACGAGCATTGCCAGTGTGGCGCCAAGCGTGGACGCAAACGAAACCAGCACAATCCCTTGCCATACGCTGAACAGCGCACCACCCAGTAACGTCAGAATGGCTGCCCCGGGAATAGACAGAGCAGACACCACCACATACACCGCGAAATAGAGTGCCGCACTTTGCAGCGGGGAGTGTGCAACCGTGGCTTGCAACGCCTGGTGATGGGTTCGTACCGAATCGAGGGAAAGCATTCCCGGTGGCAGAAAGGAAAATGCCAAAACAAAGGCGCCCAGAAGGGCGCACAGGAAGAGGATTTTTCGAATGTTCACATGCAATTACAGTTTGAATTTAGCCCACACCGGCGCGTGGTCAGACGGTTTGTCCATACTGCGGATGTCATAATCGATACCGGTTTCAACGCAGCGCTCGGCCAGCGGAGAGCTTGCCAGCAGCAGGTCTATACGCAGACCACGGTTGTCATCAAAACCTTTGGAGCGGTAGTCAAACCACGAGAAGCGATCCTGTGCTTCCGGGTTAGCCGCACGGAAGGTATCGACAAGGCCCCAGTCCATCAGGCGCTGCATCCACTCGCGCTCTTCCGGCAGGAAAGAACATTTCCCGGTGCGCAGCCAGCGTTTACGGCTGTCTTCACCGATCCCGATATCCAGATCCGTTGGGCTGATGTTCACATCACCCATAATTAACACCGGGTTGGTCTTGTTTAACTCGGTGTTCAGATAATCCTGTAAGTCCTGATAAAACTTGGCTTTTGCCGGGAACTTGGTTGGGTGGTCACGGCTTTCTCCCTGCGGGAAATAGCCATTGATCACCGTGATATTTCCCAGCGGAGAGGGGATCTCCGCCATGATAATCCGACGCTGGGCTTCTTCATCATCACCCGGGAAGCCGCGACGAACGGAAACCGGTGTTTCTTTGGTCAGCAGCGCGACGCCATAGTGGCCTTTTTGCCCGTGGTAGAAGACGTTGTAACCCAGTTTCGCTACCTCTTCGAGAGGGAACATATCGTCGTGAACTTTTGTCTCCTGTAGGCCAATCACATCCGGTTGATGTTGCTCAACGATGGCTTCCAGTTGGTGAGGGCGGGCACGCAGGCCGTTGATATTAAAAGAGACAAATTTCATAGTCGCTGCCAATGCAAGGTGAATAGTGCATGGATGGTAGCAGAATTTGGCGCATCTGTTACCGGGTATGACCAATAACTGCGACAGATAATGCCAACGGTGCAAAATTTGCACCATTCCAACGCGTCACGCCCTCAAACGGTGCGTAAACGGCCAATAAATTTCGCTGGCGATCACAATTCCAGAATTATATTTGGCCTGTGAATAGTCTTTCACGTTTTCGTTCGGCAAACCGCCGCTTATCGTAAAAATATTCACTTTTTATGCAATAACAGTGAATAACTCCATATCGTAACGTGTTGATATTCTGTCCCATCATCCCTTTTATGCACTTTTATCGCTGGCTGGCACGAACTCTGCAATCTACATTCACAGTGCAAACACTCAATTATTTAACATTTAAACAACCTTTTATTTACCGGATGAGGTCGCTATGTCTCTGTCAATTACGCGTGAAAATTTCGATGAATGGATGATGCCGGTTTACGCTCCGGCGGCTTTTATTCCGGTTCGTGGGGAAGGCTCGCGCCTGTGGGATCAGCAGGGCAAAGAGTATATCGACTTTGCGGGTGGGATTGCGGTAAACGCGCTGGGCCATGCGCACCCGGCGCTGCGTCAGGCATTGAACGATCAGGCGGCGAAGTTCTGGCACACAGGTAACGGTTATACCAACGAGCCTGCGCTGCGTCTGGCGAAAAAACTGATTGATGCCACCTTCGCAGAAAAAGTCTTTTTCTGTAACTCCGGGGCGGAAGCCAACGAAGCGGCACTGAAGCTGGCGCGTAAATATGCCCACGATAAATTCGGCGCGCATAAGAGCGGGATTGTTGCCTTCAAGAACGCCTTCCACGGCCGCACGCTCTTCACGGTGAGTGCGGGCGGTCAGCCGTCCTACTCCCAGGACTTTGCACCACTGCCACCGGATATCCGCCACGCCATTTACAACGATCTGCAATCGGCCGCTGGGCTGATTGACGATACCACCTGTGCGGTGATTGTTGAGCCGATGCAGGGCGAAGGCGGCGTGCTTCCGGCGCAAACAGCCTTCCTGCAAGGGCTGCGTGAGCTGTGCGATCGTCATAACGCCGTGCTGATTTTCGATGAAGTGCAGACCGGGGTCGGTCGTACCGGCGAACTGTATGCCTATATGCACTACGGCGTGACGCCGGACGTACTCTCTACCGCTAAAGCGCTGGGCGGCGGCTTCCCGGTCGGGGCGATGCTGACCACCGATAAATTCGCCAGCGTGATGACAGTGGGCACCCACGGGACCACCTACGGCGGTAACCCACTGGCCTCTGCTGTGGCCGGACAGGTGCTGGACATCATCAATACGCCAGAAGTGCTTAATGGCGTGAAGCAGCGCCATGACTGGTTTGTCGAACGTCTGAACGCTATCAACAGCAAGACGGGCTTGTTTAAAGAGATCCGCGGTCTGGGGCTGTTAATTGGCTGCGAACTCACGCCGGAATTTGCCGGAAAAGCTAAACTTATTTCACAGGAAGCAGCAAAAATGGGCGTGATGGTGCTGATTGCCGGTGCTAACGTGGTGCGGTTTGCCCCTGCGCTTATCGTCAGCGAAGAAGAGGTTAAAACCGGTTTAGACCGTTTTGCGCTGGCCTGTGAACATGTGAAGTCCGGGGTGTCATCATGATGGTCATCCGTCCCGTTGAGCGCGGCGATCTCGCCGGGCTCATGCTGCTTGCCGGAAAGACGGGAGGCGGGCTGACCTCGCTTCCTGCTGATGAAAAAACGCTGTCGGCGCGCATTGAGCGCGCCCTGCATACCTGGCAGGGGACGTTGCCAAAAAGCGAACAGGGCTATGTGTTCGTGCTGGAAGATACTGAAACGGGAACCGTTGCCGGGATTTGCGCGATCGAAGTGGCGGTTGGGCTAAACGACCCGTGGTACAACTACCGTGTTGGCACCATGGTTCATGCATCGAAAGAACTGAACGTCTATAACGCGTTGCCCACGCTCTTTCTCTGTAATGACCACACCGGGGCCAGCGAACTTTGTACCCTGTTTCTGGATCCGGCCTGGCGCAAAGAGGGCAACGGGTATCTGCTGTCGAAATCGCGCTTTATGTTTATGGCCGCGTTTCGCGATCGTTTTAATGAAAAAGTGGTTGCCGAGATGCGTGGTGTTATCGATGACAAAGGGTATTCCCCGTTCTGGGAAAGCCTGGGCGAGCGCTTTTTCTCGATGGAGTTTAGCCGTGCGGATTACCTGTGCGGCACCGGGCAGAAAGCCTTTATTGCCGAACTGATGCCTAAACATCCTATCTATACCCATTTCTTAAGCCCCGAAGCGCAGGCGGTGATCGGTGAAGTGCATCCGCAAACTGCGCCTGCCCGAGCGGTGCTTGAGAAAGAAGGTTTCCGCTACCGCAACTATGTGGACATCTTCGACGGTGGGCCAACGCTTGAGTGCGATATCGACCGGGTTCGTGCGATCCGCAAAAGCCGCCTCGTGGGCGTTTCTGAAGGCCAGCCCGCGCCGGGTGAGTGGCCAGCCTGCCTGGTTGCCAACGAGCACTATGACAATTTCCGCGCCATGCTGGTCCACACCAACCCGAAATGTGAACGTCTGGTGCTGACGCCTGCGCAACTGGATGCCCTGAAATGTAATGCCGGCGACACGGTTCGCCTGGTAAGACTCTGCCCTGAGGAGAAAACAGCATGAGTTTATGGATTAATGGTGACTGGGTTACGGGCGAAGGTGAACAACGCGTTAAAACCAACCCGGTGGGCAAAGAGGTGCTGTGGCAGGGGAACGATGCCAGTGTCGCGCAGGTGGAACAGGCATGTACGGCGGCCAGACGCGCATTCCCGGCCTGGGCCAAACAGCCTTTTACCGCGCGCCAGGCGGTCGTTGAGAAATTTGCCGCACTGCTCGACGCCAATAAAGCTGAGCTGACGCGCATTATTGCTTCGGAAACCAGTAAACCGCGCTGGGAAGCCGCCACTGAAGTCACGGCGATGATCAATAAAATCGCCATTTCGGTGAAGGCTTACCATACCCGTACCGGTGAGCAACAGACAGAGATGCCGGATGGTGCGGCCACGCTGCGCCATCGTCCGCACGGCGTGCTGGCGGTGTTTGGGCCGTACAACTTCCCGGGCCATCTGCCAAATGGACACATTGTGCCAGCATTGCTGGCGGGCAATAGTGTGATTTTTAAACCCAGTGAGTTAACGCCGCTGACCGGTGAAGCCGTGGTCAAACTCTGGGAACAGGCTGGTTTACCGCCTGGCGTGCTGAACCTGGTTCAGGGTGGACGTGAAACCGGGCAGGCGCTGAGTGCGCTTAGCGATATCGACGGCTTGCTCTTTACCGGCAGCGCCGGAACCGGATATCAGCTGCATCGCCAGCTGGCGGGGCAGCCGGAGAAAATCCTTGCGCTGGAAATGGGCGGTAACAACCCGCTGATTGTTGAAGATCCTGATGACATCGATGCGGCAGTGCATCTCACTATTCAGTCCGCCTTTATTACCGCCGGGCAACGCTGCACCTGTGCGCGTCGTCTGCTGGTAAGACGTGGCGCGCAGGGTGATGCGTTCCTGAAACGTCTGGTTGAGGTTACTGCGCGTCTCACGCCCGCAAAATGGGATGCCGATCCACAACCGTTTATCGGCGGATTGATCTCCGAGCAGGCTGCGCTGAATGTGCTGAAAGCCTGGCAGGATCATGTGGCTCGTGGGGCAAAAACGCTGCTGGAGCCGAAACAGGTGCAGGCGGGTGCTTCGCTGCTAACGCCGTGCATTATTGAGATGAGCGGTGCGAGCAACGTACCGGATGAAGAGGTGTTTGGCCCGCTGCTGTGCGTCTGGCGTTATGACGATTTTGACAGCGCCATTGCGATGGCGAATAACACCCGTTACGGACTGTCGAGCGGGCTGATTTCCCCGCATCGGGAAAAATTTGACCAGCTTCTGCTGGAAGCGCGAGCCGGGATTGTGAACTGGAATAAACCGCTTACCGGTGCAGCAAGCACCGCGCCGTTTGGTGGCGTGGGGGCGTCGGGTAACCACCGTGCGAGCGCGTGGTATGCCGCAGACTATTGCGCGTGGCCGATGGCTAGCCTCGAAACGCCTGCGCTGACGCTGCCGGAAACATTGAACCCGGGTCTGGATTTTACGCAGGGGAATGGTCATGAAAGCGCGTGAGGTTAACTTTGACGGGCTGGTGGGGCTTACGCACCACTATGCCGGGCTGTCGTTTGGTAATGAAGCCTCGACAAAGCACCGTTTTCAGGTTTCTAACCCGAAGCTGGCGGCGAAGCAGGGGCTTTTGAAAATGAAAGCGCTGTCAGATGCCGGGTTCCCGCAGGCGGTGATCCCGCCGCAGGAGCGCCCGAATGTGCCAGTATTGCGTCAGCTGGGATTCAGCGGCACTGATGAGCAGGTGATAGAGAAAGCCGGAACTCAGGTGCCTTCTCTGCTCTCTGCGGCCAGTTCCGCGTCTTCGATGTGGGTGGCGAATGCCGCAACCGTCGCGCCATCAGCGGATACGCTGGATGGTAAAGTGCACCTGACCGTTGCAAACCTGAACAACAAATTCCATCGCGCCACTGAAGCAGAAACCACCGAGCGGGTCCTGCGCGCTATTTTCAGTAATGATGCGCATTTTAGCGTGCATCCGGCGCTGCCGCAGGTGGCGATGTTTGGCGATGAAGGTGCTGCTAACCACAATCGTCTGGGCGGCGACTATGGGGAACCGGGCCTGCAACTCTTTATATACGGGCGTGAAGAGGGGGGCAGTACGGCGCCGTCTCGTTATCCCGCTCGTCAGACGCTGGCGGCAAGCCAGGCGGTAGCACGTCTGAATCAGGTTAACCCGCAGCAGGTGATTTTTGCCCAGCAAAATCCGCATGTTATCGATCAGGGCGTGTTCCATAACGACGTGATTGCGGTATCTAACCGCCAGGTGCTGTTCTGCCATGAACAGGCGTTTGCGCATCAGGACAAACTCCTGGCCACGCTGCATGAACGCGTGCCTGGCTTTATGCCAGTGCAGGTGCCAACAGATGCGGTAAGCGTGCAGGATGCAGTAGAAACCTACCTGTTTAATAGTCAGCTGTTGAGCCGGGATGACGGCAGTATGGTGCTGGTGCTGCCACAAGAGTCTCGCAATCACGCCGGTGTGTGGCGTTATCTGAGCGAACTGGTGAAGGCGGATAATCCTATCGATGAATTGCGGGTCTTTGACCTGCGCGAAAGCATGGCAAATGGTGGTGGGCCCGCATGTCTGCGTCTGCGCGTGGTGTTAACCCAGCAGGAGATGCAGGCGGTTAACCCTGCGGTGATGATGAATGAAACCTTGTTTAACACCCTGAACAACTGGGTGGATCGCTACTACCGCGACAGGCTAACGCAGGCTGATCTGGTAGACCCACAACTGTTGCGTGAAGGGCGTGAGGCGCTGGATGACCTCACCACTATTTTGCAACTGGGCTCTGTTTACCCGTTCCAGCGTTAAAGGAGGCGTTATGGAGAATTTACTGGCGCTGACGCTGGCGGATGAAACACCCGAGCAGCATGAAGGTGACGGCCCCTCGTTCCACTGGCGATGGCTGGGGCGGGGCGTGCTTGAACTGACGCCGTTTGAGGTCAGCGAGCGGTCGCTGGTGCTCTCCTGCGGAATTCATGGCAATGAAACTGCGCCGGTTGAGATTGTCGATTTGCTGTTACACGCGCTGTATCGCGGTGATGTCGCCCTGCATTGCAGGCTGCTAGTGGTCTTGGGAAACCCGAAGGCGCTGGCGCAAAACAAACGTTATGTCGTGAGTGACATTAACCGGATGTTTGGTGGCCGCTGGTCGCAGTTCCCGCAAAGTGATGAAACCGACCGCGCGCAGTGGCTGGAAAATGTCGTGTCAGATTTTTTTGCCACTGCCGGGGAAAACCGCTGGCATCTCGATCTGCATACGGCGATCCGCGCTTCATACCACGTGCGATTTGGCGTTTTACCGCAGCGTAATCAGCCGTGGGATGAGACATTCCTGGCCTGGCTGGGCGATGCGGGCCTGGAGGCGCTGGTATTCCATCAGTCACCCGGCGGTACATTTACCCACTTCACCTGCGACAATTTCGGCGCGCTGGCCTGTACGCTGGAGCTGGGCAAAGCGCTGCCGTTCGGGCAGAACGACCTCTCACGTTTTGCCCCTACGCATCTGGCGCTGCGGGCGTTACTGGGGGGAACTTTACCAGAACATTGTCTGGAACATGTTGAGCGCTATCGGGTGGTGCAACAGATCACGCGGCGCAGCGATGCGTTCCAGCTGCACATGGCCGCACATACGCTGAACTTCACGCCGTTTCGTCAGGGGGTTTTACTGGCAGAGGATGGCGATGAGCGTTATGAAGTGCATGAAAAAACAGAGTATGTGCTGTTTCCAAACCCTTCCGTTGCGTTTGGCCTACGGGCAGGGCTGATGCTGGAAAAAATCAGTTAATACCGTCGCGGCCCTCGACAGCAGGCGGAGGGCCGCAGTCCTGAATGTTTATTTTCTCTGACCCTAACAAACTTATTTTCTTAGCTATTATTGCGGAGTGCCGTTTTTTGCAGATTATTCCTGGTTATTTGCTTTTAAAATAATCATCGATTCTATATACTCCTTCATAATCTCTTTAAAATCAAGGTGTTGTATATTTTCGTTTCAACTCTCCACGCTTTATCCTTAATTCCTCCACATTTGGCGAAAATTTGTTTTTTACACTTTCATTGTTTTACCGTTGCTCTGACTTATTGACGATAAACCCCGTAAAGTTAATCTCGTCAACACGGCATAGCGCCGAAGAATAACTGAAAGTAAGGAAATAAATTATGCGTAAGTTAACTGCACTGTTTGTTGCTTCTACCCTGGCTCTGGGCGCTACCGGCATGGCATTCGCCGCAGATACCGCGACCACCACGACTGCCGCGCCAACTGAAGGCAAAATGATGATGCATCATAAAGGCAAGCCGGGGATGCACCACGACATGATGTTTAAAGATCTGAACCTGACTGATGCACAGAAACAGCAGGTTCGCGACATCATGAAAAGCCAGCGTGACCAGATGAAACGTCCGCCGCTGGAAGAACGCCGCGCGATGCATGACATCATCGCCAGCGATAGCTTCGATAAAGCAAAAGCCGAAGCGCAGATCGACAAAATGGCTGAGCAGCACAAAGCAGGAATGCTGGCTCGCATGGAAACCCAGAACAAGATCTACAACATTCTGACCCCGGAACAGAAAAAACAATTTAATGCCAATTTTGAGAAGCGTCTGACAGAACGCCCGACGCCGGAAGGTAAAATGCCAGCACCAACCGAATAATCGGTTCAACACCTTAAGACCGCCGGGATCCTGTCCACAAAAGCGCAAACGCTGTGGACAGGACCGGCGGTTTTTTCTTTTACAGCCACTTGTCTGCCGCCAGAAGCGCGGTATCCTCCTGTAGTCGCTCCAGAGAATGTTCAGCAGAGTCATGGCGTTATTTTTTTCTTTACGCCCGTCTAAGGCCTGCGTGTTCTGCTGCCGATAATACGTCTGTGAGTTCCCAACGATAACAACCAAGAATGCAGCGATAGTGATATTGCTGCCCTGGCACATGTTGTGCCTTTCAGGAGTGGTGATGGAGTTCTTTGATATCCGTAAAATGCCGGTCAGTCTCTGGCGCAATGGTGCCGGCGAGACACGTGAAATTTGCTGTTTTCCTCCCGCGACGCGCGATTTTTCCTGGCGCGCCAGTATTGCAACTATCGCCAGCAACGGCGAATTCTCGTCTTTCCCGGGGGTCGACCGGGTCATTACCCTGCTGGAAGGTGGGGAAGTGACGCTGGATGCCGGTCAGGCATTTTGCCATACCCTGAAGCACCACCAGCCCTTTAGCTTCACAGGCGATCTGCCGGTGAAGGCTCTGCTCAGTGATGGCCAGATGTCGATGGACTTCAACGTCATGACCCGTCGGGATCGCTGTAAAGCGAAAGTGCGTGTGGCCGACCGGACCTTCACCACCTTTGCTTCACGTGGCGGTGTGGCGTTTGTGCTAAGCGGTGCCTGGCAGCTTGGCGATAAACTGCTGACGGCGGATCAGGGCGCCAGCTGGGATGACGGCACGCATACCCTGCGCCTGCTTGAATCCGAAGGCACGCTGCTGTTTGGCGAGATTATCTGGCTGGCAGGCCACTGAGTGAAATAACCTCATACTCGCCGGTGAATAATGGTTTACAGAGAATTTTGTAGCCATCGTGATCGAATCCGGCGGGTATGCGCAGTAATGTTGTCGCGTCGTCTAAATTATCGACCGCCCCCAACCATAGCCAGTTGTGGATGATGTGATATTGTGTCATTTCATCCCCGGTTTCTTTTAGCGCAATGGCGCCTTCCCACGGCCAGCAGGTGATGCTGATAGCCTCCAGCCCGGCAAGAAATCGTGCCTGGTGATCCGCAATACTCTCTTTTCCACAGCAGGCTCCGGCACAGCGCTTCAGCGCGGAGCGAAAACAGGCGCGGCCTCTGGTTGTGGCTTCAAGCCCCAGCAGGCTGTAACAGAGCTGGAGATCGTCAGCCAGCGTCTGCATCGTTTGCTGCGCAGCGCGTTTACTGGCAAACAGGCCGTACAGGTTGGGCGTGTGCGCGAAATCGACGTCGCGTGCGTAAACCACCTGCGGCTTGCCGTTGATAACCTGTAAAGAGCAGAGCTGGCGGTTGCGGCGCAGGCGTTTATTGAAAAGCGGTTGTTGTTCTTTAATCAGGCGGGCTTCAAGCAGCAGTGCCCCCAGCTCGCCAGCCGTCCGGATAAAGGTGACCCGCCGGGACTGGCGAAGCATTGCCGCCTCATCCGGCGTACGGAAATGGGACATAACCCGGCTGCGAATATTAACACTTTTGCCGATATACAGTGGCAGGGTGTCGCTTTCACCGTGAAAGAGATACACACCTGGCTGTTTCGGTAACGCTTCAAGCCAGGGGCGAAGATGTTCGGGATATTCATAAATAGCCGCCGCTTCAAACTCAAGACGCGGGGCAGATTGACGCCTGCTCACATAGCACTCCGGATACTGTTTATGTATACAGTCTAGCAGGTGTGGGGTGGTTAAAAAAGAGGCTGTGGTTCAGGGAGGATTGCCGGGTGGCGTTTTTACTCACCCGGCAAAAGGTGGCTACTTCTTCCAGAAATCGTCGAACACCGTAATCGGCGTGTGGCGCTTGTGCTCGGTTTTCAGGTACCAGCCTTCGATAATTTTCGCGATACCTGCATCCAGCGTTTTACCTTCCAGGTAATCATCGATGTTTTCATAGGTCACACCCAGCGCGGCTTCATCCGGCAGAGAAGGGCGATCGTCTTCCAGGTCGGCTGTAGGGGCTTTCTTATATAAATGTTCCGGGCAACCGAGCGCGGCAAGTAACTGCTTACCCTGACGCTTGTTGAGGCGGAAGATAGGGTTAATGTCGGTACCACCGTCACCATATTTGGTGAAGAAGCCGGTAACGGCCTCTGCGGCATGGTCCGTTCCGACTACGACGCCTTTGGTCATACCCGCAATGCTGTACTGTGCTTTCATACGCTCACGCGCTTTTTCGTTACCACGGACAAAATCGCTCAGCTCAATACCTGCCTCGCGCAGCGCCTGTTCACTTGCCAGCACCGCCCCTTTGATGTTCACGGTAAGCACGCGGTCGGGCTGAATAAAGGTAATGGCGTCCTGGCAATCCTGTTCATCGGTCTGCACACCATACGGAAGGCGCACCGCAATAAATTGCAGCGCAACGTCTCCAGTTTCTTCACGCAGTTCTGAAATAGCCTGCTGGCACAGTTTGCCGGTCAACGTGGAATCCTGACCACCGCTGATGCCCAGTACCAGTGACTTCAGGAAAGGGTTCGTTTTTAAATAGGATTTTAAAAAATCGACGCTACGGCGGATTTCTTCGTGTGCATCGACCGCTGGCTTGACGCCAAGCGCCTGAATAATCTCTTGTTGCAGAGCCATTACGCCCTCCATATGCAGAACTAAACAGAATGTATGATCTGTTAAAACTAACCCTTTGGGCGTAAAACGACAAGGATCACAGTTTTGAGTGCGGGAATTTACGGCGATTTAGCAGGTTATCTTTGTTTTAGCGGAATCCTCCGAAATTCCTCTGGCGAAACTCACAAAGTTGAACAATAGTACTTTTTATCCCATGCTTAGGTAACACGCTGAAATACAAGAGGACGGAATATGAACAAGAATGTAGCAGGAATTCTAAGTGCAGCGGCGGTTCTGACTATGCTGGCAGGGTGTACAGCTTACGATCGCACCAAAGATCAGTTCACACAGCCCGTAGTTAAAGATGTCAAAAAAGGCATGACGCGTTCGCAGGTTGCTGCGATTGCCGGTAAACCTTCTTCTGAGATTACGATGATCCATGCAAAAGGTACCTGCCAGACATATATCCTGGGTCAACGGGATGGTAAGGCTGAAACCTACTTTGTTGCACTGGATGATACTGGACACGTGATCAATTCCGGTTATCAGACCTGTGCCGAATACGATACCGATCCGCAGGCACCTAAGGCGCAGTAACCCTGCTTGCCTGAGGATGTTAACAAACCGGCCAGATGGCCGGTTTTTTTATGTATATGGAAATCTTATTTCTTTGCGCGAATTATTTACCCGAAATGTGAAGGTAGTCAACAAGCCAGGTCAATGAGAGACAATTTGAGTCTGTTCAGAATTATCCCCTCTCTGTACCATTGCGTATACTCACTCCAACGACAAACAATGGTAAGCAAACCATCCGTCAGCCGGGATAGCGAGTCGAGTGAGAACGCGACGTCGGGTGGTTAAAAAAGAGGGAAGTTACTATGGAAAAGAAACATATCTACCTGTTCTGCTCTGCGGGCATGTCAACCTCGCTGCTGGTTTCCAAGATGCGTGCGCAGGCTGAAAAATATGAAGTCCCTGTGGTGATTGAAGCGTTTCCTGAAACGCTGGCGGGTGAAAAGGGCCAGAGTGCCGATGTTGTCCTGTTAGGGCCGCAAATCGCTTACATGTTGCCAGAAATTCAACGTCTGTTACCAAATAAACCGGTCGAAGTTATCGACTCGGGGCTGTACGGCAAGATCGATGGTTTAGGTGTATTGAAAGCTGCTGTTGCAGCAATTAAAAAAGCTGCTAATTAATTTTTATTTTTCCCGTCAAAGAGTTATTTCACACACAATACGCCGTAACATGAGTTGCGGCATTTAAGGGTATTTTCCTATGAGTAAAGTCATCGCTTCACTTGAAAAGGTACTCCTTCCTTTTGCTGTTAAAATAGGAAAGCAGCCTCACGTTAATGCCATCAAAAACGGTTTTATTAAATTAATGCCGTTGACGCTGGCTGGGGCAATGTTCGTTTTAATTAACAACGTTTTTCTGAGCTTTGGTGAAGGTTCCTTCTTTTATTCATTAGGAATTCGGTTAGACGCTTCTACAATTGAAACCCTTAATGGTTTTAAAGCCATCGGCGGCAACGTATACAACGGTACGTTGGGTATTATGTCGCTGATGGCGCCATTCTTTATCGGGATGGCGCTGGCAGAAGAGCGTAAAGTGGATCCGCTGGCAGCGGGCTTATTATCCGTTGCTGCCTTTATGACCGTTACCCCTTACAGCGTGGGCGAAGCGTATGCTGTAGGCGCTAACTGGTTGGGTGGTGCAAACATTATTTCCGGTATTGTGATCGGTCTGGTGGTTGCAGAGATGTTCACTTTTATTGTCCGCCGTAACTGGGTTATTCGCTTGCCGGACAGTGTTCCTGAATCTGTTTCCCGTTCATTTTCCGCGTTGATTCCAGGCTTCATTATTCTCTCCATCATGGGGATTATTGCCTGGGCGCTTTCTCACTGGGGTACAAACTTCCACCAGATCATCATGGACTCTATCTCTACGCCACTGGCGTCGATGGGTGGCGTGGTCGGTTGGGCGTACGTGATTTTCACTTCTCTGCTGTGGTTCTTCGGCGTGCATGGTTCACTGGCACTGGCAGCGCTGGACAGCGGCATCATGACCCCGTGGGCACTGGAAAACGTTGCGCTTTACCAGCAGTACGGTTCCGTTGATGCGGCACTGGCAGCCGGTAAAACCTTCCATGTGTGGGCGAAGCCGATGCTTGACTCCTATATCTTCCTGGGTGGTACAGGGGCTACGCTGGGTCTTATCATCGCGGTCTTTATTGTCTCTCGTCGCGCTGACTACCGTCAGGTTGCGAAGCTGGCGCTGCCATCAGGCATCTTCCAGATTAACGAGCCGATTCTGTTTGGTCTGCCAATCATCATGAACCCGGTAATGTTCATTCCGTTCATCCTGATTCAGCCGCTGCTGGCCGCTATTACTCTGACGGCGTATTACCTGGGTATTATCCCGCCAATCACCAACATTGCTCCGTGGACAATGCCGGCAGGTCTGGGTGCGTTCTTCAACACCAACGGTAGCATCGCGGCCTTCCTGCTGGCGATATTCAACCTCGGGATTGCAACACTGCTTTACATGCCGTTCGTGGCGATTGCGAACAAAGCTGCAACCATCATCGATGAAGAAGAGAGCGAAGAGGATATTGCCCTCTCACTGAAATTCTAAGTTTGACCGGCGCGGGGCAACCCGCGCCAGCTAAAAGGAGCTAAAAGATGTTAGATTTGGATAGTATCGTTGCTGAAGAAACCGAAGAGAACGATCTGGAAGAAGTAGTGATGGGCCTTATCATCAATTCCGGACAAGCACGCAGCCTGGCTTATGCCGCACTCAAACAGGCTAAGCAGGGCGATTTCGCCGCAGCGAAAACCATGATGGATCAGTCCCGTACCGCACTGAATGAAGCGCATCTTGTACAGACAAAGCTCATCGAAGGCGACCAGGGCGAAGGGAAAATGAAAGTGAGTCTGGTGCTGGTTCATGCCCAGGATCACCTGATGACCTCGATGCTGGCGCGCGAGCTGGTGGCTGAGTTAATCGAGCTTCACGAAAAAATGCACTAAGTCAGAGCCGTAAGCAGGAGGTCAGCACGATGGAAATTAAAACCGCACTTGAGCAGCAACTGTTTAATGGCAAGAATTTTCACGTGGTTATTTACAACAAGACGGAGAGCGCCAGTGGCTTGCACCAGCATGACTACTACGAGTTCACTATTGTTCTGACCGGACGTTACTACCAGGAGATTAACGGTAAGCGTGTCCTGCTGGAGCGTGGTGATTTTGTCTTCCTGCCGATGGGTTCTTACCACCAGAGCTTTTACGAATTTGGCGCAACGCGGATCCTCAATGTCGGCGTCAGCAAACGCTTCTTTGAGAAACACTATCTGCCGCTGGTGCCGTTCTGCTTTGTGGCGTCGCAGGTGTATCGCGTTAAAAATGAGTTTATGACCTGGATAGAAACGGTCATAGCCTCGCTTAACTTCCGTGACAATGAGTTCGATGAGTTTATTGAAACGGTAACCTTTTACGTGATGAATCGCCTGCGCCACCATCGTGAAGAGCAGCAAGTGATTGACGATATCCCACAGTGGTTACGTGGCACCGTTGAGCTTATGCACGATAAAGGCCAGTTCAGTGACAATGCGCTGGAGAATATGGTGACGCTGTCAGGAAAATCTCAGGAATATTTAACCCGGGCAACTCAGCGTTATTATCGTAAGACACCGGTGCAAATTATTAATGAGATCCGCATTAACTTTGCCAAAAAACAGCTGGAAATTACCAACTACTCCGTAACCGACATTGCTTATGAGTCCGGCTACAGTAGTCCCAGCCTGTTTATTAAAACATTTAAAAAATTCACCTCATTCACGCCTAACAGTTACCGGAAAAGTTTGACGGTAATTAATTGACTATCGGCGGTATTATCCGCCAGAAATATTGACGTAATTGCTTGCCCAAAATAGCGGGACGAGAGCGCTATACTTTGCAGGCGGTTAACCTGATACGTTAAGGGAGATATTATGCAACAGAAATTAAAAGTCGTAACCATTGGCGGCGGCAGCAGTTATACCCCGGAATTACTCGAAGGTTTTCTGAAACGTTATCATGAATTGCCGGTCAGCGAATTATGGCTGGTGGACGTAGAAGAAGGGCAAGAGAAGCTGAATATTATTTTCGAACTGTGCAAGCGCATGGTCGAAAAAGCGGGCGTACCGTTAACCGTGCATAAAACACTGGATCGCCGTCTGGCACTGAAAGATGCCGATTTCGTGACGACGCAGCTGCGAGTAGGCCAGCTGAAAGCCCGCGAACTGGACGAGCGCATCCCACTGAGCCACGGTTATCTGGGCCAGGAAACTAACGGTGCGGGCGGTCTGTTTAAAGGTCTGCGTACCATTCCGGTGATTTTCGACATCATCAAAGATGTGGAAGAAATTTGTCCGAAGGCGTGGGTGATTAACTTCACCAACCCGGCCGGCATGGTGACCGAAGCCGTCTATCGTCACACCGGTTTTAAACGCTTTATCGGCGTGTGTAACATTCCTATCGGCATGAAAATGTTTATCCGCGACGTGCTGGAACTGAGCGACAGCGACGATCTCTCCATCGATCTGTTCGGCCTGAACCACATGGTCTTTATCAAGGATGTGATTGTTAACGGTAAATCGCGCTTTGCTGAACTGCTCGACGGCGTAGCTTCCGGTCGCCTGACCGCGGCATCGGTTAAAAATATCTTCGATCTGCCGTTCAGTGAAGGGCTGATCCGTTCCCTGAACCTGCTGCCATGTTCGTATCTGCTTTATTACTTCAAGCAGAAAGAGATGCTGGCCATCGAAATGGGCGAGTACTATAAAGGCGGAGCACGCGCGCAGGTCGTGCAGAAAGTTGAAAAACAACTGTTTGATTTGTACAAAGATCCAAACCTGAACGTGAAACCAAAAGAGCTGGAACAGCGCGGCGGGGCGTACTATTCAGATGCGGCCTGTGAAGTGATCAACGCTATCTACAACGACAAACAGGCCGAGCACTACGTCAACGTGCCGCACCACGGACACATCGACAACATCCCGGCTGACTGGGCGGTTGAAATGACCTGCATCCTGGGTCGCGATGGCGCGAAACCGCATCCGCGTATCACTCACTTTGATGACAAAGTGATGGGACTTATCCATACCATCAAAGGGTTTGAAGTGGCGGCAAGCAACGCGGCACTGAGCGGCGAGCTGAATGATGTCCTGCTGGCGCTGAACCTGAGCCCGCTGGTGCATTCCGATCGTGACGCAGAACAGCTGGCGAGCGAGATGATCCTGGCGCATGAAAAATGGCTGCCAAACTTTGCTGCAACGGTTGAGAAACTGAAGTTCAACCACCGTTAAGAGGGAGAGCGATGGAAAACCTGCTGATCGTAAATGCCGACGATTTTGGCCTGTCGAAAGGGCAGAACTACGGCATCATTGAAGCCTGTCGTCGGGGTGTGGTGACTTCGACCACGACGCTTGTCAACGGCGAGGCGGTTGACCATGCGGCAGCGCTGAGCAGTGAAGTTCCGGAGCTGGGCGTGGGGATGCATTTTGTCCTCACGCTCGGGATGCCGATTTCACCGATGCCGGGACTGACACGCGACGGACAGTTGGGTAAATGGATTTGGGAAATGGCCGAGCAGAATGCCTTGCCACTCGAGGAAATTACCCGTGAACTGGATTGTCAGTTCAACCGTTTTGTCGATCTCTTCGGTCGTGAGCCAACGCACATTGATAGCCATCATCACGTGCATATGATCCCGGCAATTTTCCCGATTGTTGCGGATTTTGCCCAACGTAAAGGGGTGGCGATGCGCGTGGATCGTGAAGTGCAGGCGCTGCACGGGCTGTTGTTATCTTCTGCGGCAACGACCGACGGTTTCAGTAGCGCGTTTTACGGTGATGAAATTAGCGAAGCACTGTTTCTGAAAGTGCTGGATGATTCTGTCGCGCGCGGTGAACTCTCGGTAGAGGTGATGGCGCATCCTGCGTTTGTCGACAACATCGTGCGCAAGAGCGCCTACTGCTGGCCACGCCTGGCGGAGCTGGATGTCCTGACGTCGGCGTCGCTGAAATATGCGATTGCCGAGCGCGGGTATCGTCTGGGGACGTTCAGGGATCTGTGAGTAAAAAAGCCCGGTGGCGGCTTCGCCTTACCGGGCCTACAAAACCAGTCGAAATGTTGGCCGGGTAAGCGCAAGCGCCACCCGGCTTTTTTACGCCGGTATCCGGTCAATTTTACTGCTGCGCGACCACACGCGGTGCGCGGCAAGCAATTCAAACAGCTTCGTCGTAAATGCATCGTCGACGTTATCGCCTTCGACAATCCCTTCTTCGCCCTGATCTGCCACCTTTAACAACGCTTTAAACTGGCGCGCTTCGCCCGCAAGGGCGATGGGTTTCAGGTGCTTATAAGCTTCCAGCAGATAATAAACGGCATCACCGTTGTTGAGCAGGCTGTTGATATCGCCACAAGGCACAATTACCGCATCCACGGTCAGGGAAGGCGCACCGGCAAAGGTTGCGGCAATTGGCAGCACTGAATCGTCATCGGCGTTCACTTCCCCCATACGAGAATAAAGTAGTTTAGCGTGCACGCCCTTCGTTTTGAGCGCCTGCATTATGCCCAGCACGTCGCTGGCACGTGTTTTGTCGTTCAGCAAGATAGCCACCACGCGACCCTTAATCGTGCCGCCTGGCACCGCATACAGGCTGAGGGATGGATCCTTCTTCAGCCCGTTGACGTCTTTTGGCGGTACGGCATTGCGCTGCTCGTCGCTCAGGGTAATGCCGAGCTTATCGGCAACGCCATGAGCCAACTGAACATCAATATGCGCCAGTTGGTCAACAACGCGCTCGCGGATGTAAGTTCGCACGACTTTGCTCAGTTCAAAGCTAAAGGCAGCGATAATATGTTGCTGCTCAATCGGGGTCTGGCTCTTCCAGAACAGGCGAGGATGCGCATAATATTCACCAAACGATGGGCTTCGCTCTCGGATTTTTGTCCCTTCAACACGCTCCGGATAAGACTCAAAACCGCCGCGTTGCGGGCCCGGTGGGGTTTCACGCGGCCAGTTATCGTTGATTGAATTTGGCTCATAGTTCGCCGGATTAGTATCGATATCCTGGCGATGCATCCCGTCACGCTGGAAATTATGATACGGGCAGGTCGGCCGGTTAATCGGGGTCTCGTGGAAATTCGGCCCGCCAAGACGGCTGATTTGGGTATCGGTATAAGAGAACAGACGCCCCTGTAACAGAGGATCATGGGTGAAATCGAGTCCGGGGACGATATGCCCTGGGTGGAATGCCGCCTGTTCGTTCTCGGCAAAGAAATTGTCCGGGTTGCGATTGAGCACCATTTTGCCGACCAGTTGCACCGGAACCAGCTCCTCGGGAATAAGCTTGGTCGGATCCAGCAGATCGAAATCGAATTTGAATTCGTCCTCTTCCGAGATCAGTTGAAGTCCAAGCTCGTATTCCGGGTAATCTCCCGCTTCGATGGATTCCCACAGTTCACGGCGGTGGAAGTCCGGATCACGCCCGGTCAGCTTTTGGGCTTCATCCCACACCAGTGAGGCTTTGCCCGCAACAGGCTTCCAGTGAAAGCGCACAAAGGTGGCTTTACCTTCGGCGTTAATCAGGCGGAAGGTGTGAATACCAAACCCTTCCATCGTGCGCAAGCTTCGAGGAATGCCTCTGTCCGACATTGCCCACATGACGTTGTGCAGCGTTTCGGGTTGCAGAGAGACGTAATCCCAGAACGTATCGTGCGCGCTTTGTCCCTGCGGTATGGCCCAGTGGGGCTCAGGTTTTACCGCATGGACAAAGTCAGGAAATTTATGCGCATCCTGAATGAAGAATATCGGGGTGTTATTGCCAACCAGATCGAAAATGCCCTCGTCGGTGTAAAACTTGGTCGCGAACCCGCGGATATCGCGCACCGTGTCTGCTGAACCTGCGCCACCCTGAACGGTGGAGAAACGGACAAACACTGGCGTGATTTTTTCCGGGTCGGAAAGAAAGCCCGCTTTGGTGATCGCTTTCAGGCTTTTATAGGGCTGGAAATATCCATGTGCAGCGGAACCGCGAGCGTGAACAATCCGCTCCGGGATCCGCTCGTGGTCGAAATGGGTTATTTTCTCCCGCAGGATAAAGTCCTCCAGCAGGGTTGGCCCACGCGTCCCTGCGCGCAGGGAGTTCTGGTCATCGGCGATACGTACCCCCTGATTGGTGGTGAGGGCAAAGTCTTCGCCGTTTTTGCGCTGAGCGTTAAGCGATTTCAGCTTCTCATTCCCCGTATCCGGGGATTTCAGACTTCCTGATGCCGTAGGTTGTTCGCCTGGGGCTGAAAGGCCGGGGGAAGGTTGATGCGACCCATCCGCAGGTGCGAGTGAGTCCATGCCCGGTTGAGATTCTTCAGTGCCATGAATGGGTGATTGATGTGTTTTATCTTTGTTCGACATTGCACGCGTCTCCTTTATTCATTGCTAAAAACCTTATTAAGGGTAGAACAATGTGATGAGGTGGCTGGCGAACTCAGAGTTTTCAGATGCTATTGTTAACGAAAGAAGCGGCGTAAAGCATGGAAGGCGCGACGCGTGGGGGAAGGATCGGCTATCATAGAATTTTCCTGTTTCCAGAATTTGCTTTAGTGAACCAGTCTCTTATGAAACCTCTTCGTCAACAAAACCGCCAGGTTATTAGCTATGTGCCCCGCGTTGAACCCGCTCCGCCTGACCATGCTCTGAAAGTGGATGGTTTTCGCGATGTCTGGCAGCTACGGGGTAAATACGTGGCCTTTGTGCTGATCGGCGAACACTTCCGTCGTTCCCCTGCGTTTACGGTGCCGGAATCGGCGCAGCGCTGGGCGGTACAGACCCGCCAGGATGAAGAGGTTGAAGAATAACAGCTATAAAAAAACCGCCATCAGGCGGTTTTTTTAATTCAGCAGTGATTAACGGTGCGCCAGTTCCACGTCGTCTTCACTTTCCAGAACCGCTTTGTCAGTCTGCTTCAGCCACTGACTGGTCAGCGTACCCGCGGTCATGGAGCCGCTCACGTTCAGTGCGGTACGGCCCATATCAATCAACGGCTCGACGGAAATCAGCAGCGCAACCAGAGTGACCGGCAGACCCAGCGCAGGCAGTACGATCAGCGCGGCGAAGGTAGCACCACCGCCCACACCAGCAACACCTGCGGAGCTCACGGTGACAATGCCCACAAGCGTTGCAATCCACACGGGGTCGAGCGGGTTGATACCCACAGTAGGGGCAACCATCACAGCCAGCATTGCCGGGTACAGGCCTGCACAACCGTTCTGACCAATGGTGGCGCCAAAGGACGCAGAGAAGCTGGCGATAGATTCAGGCACACCCAGACGACGGGTTTGCGCTTCAACGTTCAGCGGAATGGATGCTGCGCTGGAACGGCTGGTAAAGGCAAATGTCAGTACCGGCCATACTTTGCGGAAGTATTTCAGCGGGCTAACGCCGTTCACACCCAGCAGGATGCCATGCACCACGAACATGATGCCCAGACCCAGGTAAGAGGCAACCACAAAGCTACCCAGCTTAATGATGTCCTGCAAGTTAGAGCCAGCAACGACTTTGGTCATCAGGGCCAGTACACCGTAAGGCGTTAACTGCATTACCAGACGCACCAGCTTCATGACCCAGCTTTGCAGGGTATCGATAGCCGTCAGAACGCGTTCACCTTTCGGGGCATCGTCTTTCAGCAGCTTCAGCGCTGCCACACCCAGGAATGCCGCGAAGATAACCACGCTGATAATAGAGGTTGGGTTCGCACCGGTCAGGTCAGCAAACGGGTTCTTCGGAATGAAGGAGAGCACCATTTGTGGCACAGTCAGGTCGGCGACTTTACCTACGTAGTTAGACTGAATGGCCGCCAGACGCGCGGTTTCAGCAGAGCCTTGCACCAGACCTTCTGCGGTCAGACCAAACAGGTTGGTTACCAGAACGCCCACCAGTGCGGCAATCAGCGTAGTGAACAGCAGCGTACCGATGGTCAGGAAGCTGATTTTACCTAACTGAGTGGCGTTATGCAGACGTGCAACCGCACTCAGAATGGAAGCAAACACCAGCGGCATCACGATCATCTGTAGCAGCTGTACGTAGCCGTTACCCACGATGTTGAACCACTGAATAGAGTCCTTCAGTACCGGATTATCTGAGCCATAAATAGCCTGTAATACCAGACCAAATACGACCCCCATACCCAGACCGACCAGTACTTTCTTCGCCAGGCTCCACTGTTTGTGACGCGCCTGAGCCAGAAGCAATAGCAAAATAGCGAACACAACGACGTTCGCGATGAGTGGAAAGTTCATCCCCGTTCTCCTGATTTATTATGTGGTCGGTTTTACCGAACCTGTTGGCGCAAGGTTAGCAGAAGTGTGATGTAGCGCTTATATCCAAATGGAATGGGTTATGACAAATACGCTTATTTTGCGGCTTTAATGTTCTATTTGATGATTAATAAATCGATTGAACTGAAATTGCAGCGAATTGATCATCTGGGAAGACCAGCGAACTGCACCATTTTCGGGCAAGGTTTGCGGCATCCACACGGCATAGGCAAAAAGCGCCATACATAAAACGCGCTCCAGCTGGTTACCTTTCTGTGGTGCCAGAATCGGCAGGCGGAACCGCCAGCGGCACGGCCACAGTAACGGCACACCCGCAGGGGTCAGCATATCGGCGAGAATATGGCTCAGATAGCCGAGCACCATGCCCTGAATGGCATCTGCGGGCACAATCCAGCTTTCAGGAACCTTTAAATAGAAGAGGGTCAACAGACCAAACACGGCCAGCAGGCTGTGAGTGAATCCCCGGTGACCAAACGCCCGGGCGATGGGTTTGGAAAACCACTTCAACCGCTGTCCAAGAAATGATTTAGGGTGATCAATATCGGGTAACAGGCAGGTGAGCACCGCTGAAGGCACAATATGCCACCAGTCACCCTGGGCCAGCACGGGCGTTAGCTCAGCGTTTTTGGCAAACACTGCGCAAGCAATAGAAAAAAGCAGGTGGCCTTCCGCCGTCATGATAAAACCCAGGAAACTGTCAATTCATACAGTATAGGGTTTTTATACAGTGGGCGGAAGAGGTGACGGTGTAACTCTTTGTCACAAAACTACGTTAACGCGCGAGCCAGCCACCATCAACGGCTAAGGTGTGGCCATTAATGTAGTCTGATGCCGGTGATGCCAGGAATACCACCGGGCCTTGCAGATCGTCGGGCAATCCCCATCGCCCCGCAGGTATACGGTCCAGGATCGCCTGGCTGCGTTGCTCATCATCACGTAACTGCTGCGTATTGTTGGTGGCCATATAACCTGGCGCAATGGCATTGACGTTAATCCCCTGAGCCGCCCATTCGTTTGCCAGGAGGCGAGTGATGCCAAGCACGCCGCTTTTCGAGGCCGTATAAGAGGGAACACGGATGCCGCCCTGGAACGAGAGCATGGAGGCAATGTTGATGATTTTACCGCCCTGGCCCTGGGCAATAAACTGCCGGGCGACCGCCTGAGAAAGGAAGAAGACTGATTTCAGATTCAGGTCAACGACCTCGTCCCAGTCTTTTTCACTGAAGGAAAGCGCGTCTTCACGGCGGATGGTGCCCGCGTTATTCACCAGAATATCGACGCGCCCCATCTCTGCAACCGCTTTCGCGACGACGTCATGGAGACTTTCCTGCTTGCCGAGGTCGGCCCGGATCGCCAAAAAACGTCTGCCGAGGCCGGTGACCCGGGCGGCCGTTTCTTCAGGAATTTTTCGGTTTACCCCCACGATATCGCACCCGGCCTGAGCCAGGGCAACGGCCATGCCTTGTCCAAGCCCGGTATCGCACCCGGTGACGATGGCCACTTTTCCAGAAAGAGTGAAGGTATCCAGTATCATACGTGCCTCAGAAGTAGGGTTATTGTCGTTCTGACCCAAGAATAGGAGGCAATAAGCAGAAAAGCAAATAAAATGAAACGATGTTTTATTTTTTGATTTGCAAATTCAGGCAGCGGGTGCTGCCTGAGGAAATGCGTTATATACCGCGCAGGTGTTGCACGGTCAGGTCGGTCAGTGAGGCAAGTTTAACGTCAGCAAGCGCAAAGCGCGGATCATGCTGGCCTTCTTCGGCAGGGACGACAATTGAGCGCATCCGCGCAGCCTTTGATGCCACCATGCCGTTAACGGAATCTTCCAGCGCAACGCAGGTGAGAGGATCAAGCCCAAGCTTCGCGGCGCAGTCCATGTAGACCTGCGGATGCGGCTTGCTGTAAGGGAGGTTTTCTGCCGATGCCAGCGCATCAAAGCTGTCACGCAGCTCGAACATGGTCAGCACTTTTTCCAGCATATGCAGCGGAGAAGCCGAAGCCAGCCCAACCTTAAGGCCTTGCGCTTTGCACAGGGCGATTGCGTCACGCACGCCAGGCAACAACGGGCGATTCTCTTCCACTAGCGTAATAGCGCGATTGATGATGCGCGCAGTCACTTCGTCGCGGCCAGGCCCAACCCACGGCTGGTGGGCGTACCAAAGTTCAACCACCATATCGATGCGTAACCCCAGCGTATCGGGGAGTTCGTTACGGCGACGAATGTCCACGCCAAGGCTGGCCATAACATCCAGTTCTGCACGATCCCACAGCGGCTCGGAATCAATAAGTAATCCATCCATGTCAAAAATAGCGGCAAGAATTTGGCGCGGTGTCGACATCACAACTTCTCCTTAATTCAGGGTGTACGACAGACGATAAGTGCTAAGTGCAGTCTGCAATTTAGCATATTGCCTTTAAAGAGCGGGCGAAAATGATGTGCAGCAGGTAGACTTAGGCACAAATAACGCGTCTTTTGGAAGGGGAACTGATGACGTATCAACAAGCTGGACGCATTGCTGTCTTAAAACGTATTGCCGGGTGGGTGATCTTTATTCCGGCCGTGATTTCCACGCTGATTTCCGTACTTAAGTTTATGTACGATCACAGCGAAAAACAGCCGGGTATCAATGCGGTAATGCTTGATTTTGCGCATGTCATGATTGAAATGATGCGTTTTAATACGCCTTTTTTAAACTTCTTCTGGTTCAACTCACCAACGCCCGATTTTCACCAGAAGCTCAATGTCGGCTTCTGGATAATCTATGCGCTGATCTTTGTCGCAATGGCGCTCCAGGCGTCGGGTGCCAGAATGAGTCGCCAGACGCGTTTTTTGCGTGAAGGTGTGGAAGACCAACTGATCCTGGAGCAGGCGAAAGGGGCGGAAGGATTGAGCCGCGAGCAGATTGAGTCCCGCATCGTGGTTCCGCGTCACACCATTTTCCTACAGATTTTTCCGCTCTACGTCCTGCCGGTGATAATTATCGTGGCCGGATATTTCTTCTTCTCGTTACTCGGTTTCATATAAGAACAAACGGGTGGCATCTGGCCACCCGTTCCTGTCTTATGCCGCCAGTACGCGCTCCAGCGCGCGCTGGGCATTTACCAGGTGCTCGCCGCCAAACAAAATCGCGCGGTTAATCAGGGTGTAAAGCTGGTAAACCGGCTGGCGCTGAAGGAAGTCTGCCGGGAGTGGCGACACTGACTGATACCCGTCATAGATTTGCGCAGGCTGCTCAGGATGGAGCGGCAGCATGGCAAGATCGCACTCTCTGTCGCCCCAGTAGCAGGCCGGGTCAAAAATATACGGTCCATCTGGCCCCAGCGCGCAGTTTCCTGACCATAAATCGCCATGCAGAAGCGAAGGCTGAGGCTGATGCGAAGCAAGACGTTGCTGAACGTGCTCGACAATGGCGTCGATATTGCCAAATTCCAGCCCTTTTTCCGCAGCCAGCTCAAGCTGCCAGCCGATGCGTTGTTCGGCAAAGAAAGTTGACCAGCGGCGTTGCCAGGCATTGGGTTGCGGAGTGGTGGAGAGATCGTTATCAAAATCGAGCCCAAACTGGGGTTGGTCGCTCCACTGGTGCAGACGCGCCAGTTGCTGCCCGAGGATAAAGGCGTTATGGGCATCTAACGGACGGGCAGGGAGATAATCCATGACCAGGAAGCTGTAGTCACGATCGCTGCCTAACGCCCAGACCTGAGGTACCGTAACGGTCTTGCTGCGGGATAACAGCTCTAACTGGTCGGCTTCGGCCGTGAAGATAGGGAGGAGCTCCCGTTCATCACATTTTACGAAGAAATCACGTCCTGCGTAGCGTAAATGCCATGCGGCGTGGATCTCTCCGCCTGGCAGTTCGTTACGCAGTTCAATTTCACCTTCACCCAGTTGCTCACTTAAAAGATGACTGATAGCCTGCCACATGATGTCTCTCCCATGTTGTCTGCCAGATCATAAAGTTAGCGCAAAACCGCTGTAAAAAAATACGAACTAACGCACACCTGAGCCGTTTGGATCCACGCAGGGCACTTATTGTTCTTTTTTTTGCCAGTTTTCCCAGGTGTCTACGTCAATGTCGGCTGTTTTGTGGGTGGCACTTTCAATCAGGCTGCTTGCCAGCGCGCTGACTTCATCTCTGGATAACGCGCTTATCAGCCCAAATGTCAGCGTGCCGAGTTCATGAATATTGCCTTCTTCATCCGTTAGCGTGAGTAAAAAATTGGCACGAGTAAAGGCGTTGTTGATTTCATTGAGTTCGGTCAGTGATGCTTCATGAAAACTGACGGTTATGACATAGCGAGTGATATCTCCACTGCTCATATTTCACCTCATTGTTATCATGAAAGTTTTCTTAGCATAGTCGATAGTACGCGTTTGGCGAACCCGGGGAGCATTTCCCCTCCATGAAGAAGGGGAGAATGTCTTAACTTCTGGAAAGGTAATCCACAATTTTTAGCGTATCGGCAAGAGAACACAACCGTGTACCCTGGTTAATCGTTGCTGCGCTACCTGCCGCCACACCGTAGCGCGTCATCTCCAGTAACGAGGCCCCTTGCGCCAGTTTCAGCGCCATTGCACCCACCATGCTGTCGCCTGCACCCACGGTGCTCTGGCTCTTCATCGGCGGCGGGACCACCTGCACAAAACCGGAGCCATCAACGGCTAACGCCCCTTGTGGACCAAGAGACACCACCACGCGCAGGGCTTTGCCGCTGTGAATCAGTTCTTGCGCCGCAGTGCGGACATCGTCAGGCTGGGTGAGCTCACGGTTGACCAGCGCACTTAGTTCTTTCTGGTTGGGTTTGACCAGCTCAAGTTGCCCTGGCTCTAAGGCGGCCTGAAGTGCTTCACCAGAGCTGTCAACAATGCAGCGGATCCCCTTCTTCTGGACGGCCCGGATCAACTGCGTCAGCCTTTCCGTTTTGACACCAGGCGGCAGGCTGCCGCTAATGACCAGCAAGGCACCACTCTCGATGGCCAGAACTTTTTCCTCAAGCTGGCGGAATTCATCTTCGCTCAGTTTCGCGCCGGGCATAACGAAACGGTACTGTTCGCCGCTGGATGTCACGTGGACGTGCAGGTTCTGCCGCGTCCAGTCCTGGGCGTTAACGGTTGAAACTGCGACCTTTTCATCTGCCAGCAGTGCGACCAGATGCTCCCCGGTAGCGCCGCCGGCGGGGAATATTGCCGTCGCCTTTCCGCCGAGGTGCGTAATGGCGCGCGCCACGTTGATCCCACCGCCGCCTGGTTCAAATACAGGGGCGCTACAGCGCAGTTTACCTTCCGGGTAAATCTGCGGCGTCAGGGTGGCGGAGTCGAGGGAAGGGGAGAGCGTGAGTGTATAAATAGAAACCATCATTACCTCCTTTTAGTATGGGTATCAGTAATACTGGCACCAATTCATCAGAAGGCAAAGTAATTAACATCATGATTTTCATTATGAATAATTAAAAAGTAACCAAATTGTTTTATAAAATAAAACGCGTTTTGGGATCGTTCTTATTCAAAAAATGAAATAAGAAAACATTGCTATGTTATTTGAGCCTTTTTATAATTTCTTACCTTTCTCTGGACGCCTTGTCATTGATCCTCAAGAAAGTTTCCGGGACCGTGATGGTCTCTTTTTTTGTTGTACGGACTCCTTAATAAAATGAAGCTTTTGAAGACAGTACCCGCTGCACTGATGCTGGCGGGTGGCGTGTTTGCGTCAATGAATGCGACCGCCGATGATACCGTTTTTACTGTCATGGACGATCCCACCACGGCGCAAAAGCCCTTTGAAGGTAACCTGAACGCCGGATATTTGGCGCAATCCGGTAACACGAAAAGTTCTTCGCTGACGGCGGACAGCACGCTGACCTGGTACGGTAGCAACACGGCCTGGTCCTTATGGGGTAACGCCAGCAACACCTCCGCTAACGACGAACGCTCTTCCGAAAAATACGCAGTAGGTGGACGTAGCCGTTACAATATGACCGATTACGACTACCTGTTCGGCCAGGCCAGCTGGTTAACCGACCGGTACAATGGCTATCGCCAGCGTGATGTCTTCACCGCAGGTTATGGTCGCCAGTTCCTGAACGGGCCTGTTCACAGCTTCCGTTTTGAATTCGGTCCTGGTGTACGTTATGACGAGTACACCGATGGCGATACCAAAACCCAACCGTTAGGCTATGCGTCTGGTACTTATGCCTGGCAGATGACCGACAACACCAAATTTACTCAGGGTGTTTCTGTATTCGGTGCCGATGATACAACGCTAAACTCTGAAACGGCGCTGAATGTAGCAATCAATGAACACTTTGGTTTAAAAGTGGCTTACAACGTGACCTGGAACTCTTCACCTCCAGATACTGCACCGGATCACACCGACCGCAGAACCACGATTTCACTGGGCTACAAAATGTAATTACCACGGGCCGAAATATTATCGGCCCGTTTTTTTATTTTTGCGAACTGTGCTATTTTATATTGAACAGTGTTTTAAAATATTTATTCGGCAGATATCTCCATATTTTCTCCATATTCACTCTCTTCGTATTACATTCAGTTTATTTGACACGAATTGATAAATAAATTGACTAGGCAAAAGTGTGATCCAGGTCTACACTCATAACACAGGCAAAATTTCGCCTTAAGTCGTTCTGCATTAATTCAGTAAGAGAACAATCATTATGAAAAAAATCAAAACTGCCGCAGCAGCAATGGTGCTTTCTGCACTCTCCTTTGGCGTATTCGCTGCTGATGAAGTGACTTCACCTGCCAGTAACACCAATACCCATGTCGGCATTGCTAAAGCGTCTGACGTTGAAGCAGGCTCTAACATTGCCCCGGGCTCACAATCTACCGGTCAATCAATGAATGACGCATTTGATGTGCATAAACTGGTTGCAGGTGAGTGGTCCTGATACGTTTCTTGTCGCGTTGTTATTGAAACTAAACCAATAACTCAACCCGTCAAAAACCGGATTGTGATGTACCGGTTTTTTGCGGTTTAAAATGATGTAAAGATAATTAAAGTTTATTCATTACCTGTATTTCGTATTCGCAAAAAAACCTTCACCGAAATGTATTATTCGGTAAAGGCATTTCGCCTGTCTAATTCCATGACGTTTTAGCCCCAGATCATTGCCGCCCAGCGCAACAGTAACATCGCTCCGCAGATAGCAATTAACACCAGCACCATTTTCCAGTGTTTTACGGCAAATCGTTTTGTTGGCATAACCTAATCCTTGTCTGTTGATAATGCCAGTGTACCAAAGAGAGCGGTGAAATGCGCATTATCCGGGGTTAGGTTATGCCACATCATAGTGGTGCGGTTCAGAACCAGTGGAATCTTTCGGCGAGAATCAACAATAAACCGGTGGCTGAAAGTATATTCAATATCACTACGGTTCTACTGGATACGTTCATGTTGTGCCCCTTAAGGTTTAAGGACCTGTTCAAGAATAGCTCAGCACGACTGGAATGCGAGCGCCAGGAAGCGAACCCCTGCAAACTCATGCGAAAGTACCAGGTACTTCTGTCTGCCACAGAGGGTGCATTCTCCCTTTTGTTAGTGTTAACATTGCAAGACCTGACGTAAATCCGCATTTGTCTGAATTCGGCAGGTGCATGATAACGAACCAATTTGACGATTGTTGGTCAGATGGCCTCGTAATCTACTGTTAAATCACGATTATTTTCTTTGTATATGCTCTTATGTGTGGGGCATCACTGCAAATAAGGATATAAAATGCCTGTAATTACTCTTCCTGATGGCAGCCAACGCCAATACGACCACGCTGTTAGCCCAATGGATGTGGCCTTGGACATCGGTCCTGGACTCGCAAAAGCGACCATTGCTGGCCGTGTAAATGGCGAGCTGGTTGATGCGTCCGATCTGATTGAAAACGATGCGAAACTGTCAATCATCACAGCGAAAGATGAAGAAGGTCTGGAGATCATTCGTCACTCCTGTGCGCACCTGTTAGGTCATGCAATCAAGCAGCTGTGGCCAAACACCAAAATGGCGATTGGCCCGGTTATCGACAACGGCTTCTACTATGACGTTGACCTTGACCACACCCTGACCCAGGAAGATATCGACGCGCTCGAAAAACGTATGCACGAGCTCGCTGAATCCAACTACGACGTCATTAAGAAGAAAGTCAGCTGGCACGAAGCGCGTGAAACCTTCGTGAAGCGCGGCGAGAGCTATAAAGTCTCTATTCTTGATGAGAACATCTCTCATGATGACAAGCCAGGCTTGTACCATCACGAAGAATACATCGACATGTGCCGTGGGCCGCACGTGCCGAACATGCGTTTCTGTCATCACTTCAAACTGATGAAGATTGCAGGCGCTTACTGGCGTGGCGACAGCAACAACAAGATGTTGCAGCGCATTTATGGTACCGCATGGGCAGATAAGAAAGCCCTGAGCGCCTACCTGCAACGCCTGGAAGAAGCCGCAAAACGCGACCACCGTAAAATCGGTAAGCAACTTGACCTGTACCATATGCAGGAAGAAGCGCCGGGTATGGTGTTCTGGCATAACGATGGCTGGACTATCTTCCGTGAACTGGAAACTTTCGTGCGCTCCAAGCTGAAAGAGTACCAGTATCAGGAAGTCAAAGGCCCGTTCATGATGGACCGTGTGCTGTGGGAAAAAACCGGCCACTGGGACAACTACAAAGATGCGATGTTCACCACCTCTTCTGAGAACCGTGAATACTGCATCAAGCCAATGAACTGCCCGGGTCACGTTCAGATCTTCAACCAGGGTCTGAAATCCTACCGCGACCTGCCGCTGCGTATGGCGGAGTTCGGTAGCTGCCACCGTAACGAGCCATCAGGTGCGCTGCACGGTCTGATGCGTGTTCGTGGCTTCACTCAGGATGATGCGCATATCTTCTGTACTGAAGATCAGGTACGTGACGAAGTTAACGCCTGTATTCGTATGGTCTACGATATGTACAGCACTTTTGGCTTCGAGAAGATCGTGGTCAAACTCTCAACTCGCCCTGAAAAACGTATCGGCAGCGACGAGACCTGGGATCGTGCTGAAGCGGATCTGGCCGTTGCGCTGGAAGAGAACGGTATTCCGTTCGAATACCAGCTTGGCGAAGGTGCCTTCTACGGCCCGAAAATTGAATTTACCCTGTATGACTGCCTCGATCGCGCATGGCAGTGCGGTACTGTACAGCTGGACTTCTCCCTGCCGCAGCGTTTAAGCGCCTCTTATGTTGGCGAAGACAACGAACGTCAGGTACCTGTAATGATTCACCGTGCAATTCTCGGTTCTCTGGAGCGCTTCATCGGCATCCTGACCGAAGAGTTCGCCGGCTTCTTCCCAACCTGGCTGGCGCCAGTGCAGGTAGTCGTGATGAACATTACCGATTCTCAGTCTGAATACGTTAAAGAATTGACGCAGAAACTACAAAATGCGGGCATTCGCGTAAAAGCGGACTTGAGAAATGAGAAGATTGGCTTTAAAATCCGCGAGCACACTTTACGTCGTGTCCCGTATATGTTGGTCTGTGGTGATAAAGAGGTGGAAGCAGGCAAAGTTGCCGTTCGCACCCGCCGTGGTAAAGACCTGGGGAGCCTGGACGTAAGTGAAGTGATTGAGAAGCTGCAACAAGAGATTCGCAGCCGCAGTCTTCAACAACTGGAGGAATAAGGTATTAAAGGCGGAAAACGAGTTCAAACGGCACGTCCGAATCGTATCAATGGCGAGATTCGCGCCCAGGAAGTTCGCTTAACAGATCTGGAAGGTGAGCCACTGGGAATTGTGAGTCTGAGAGAAGCGATCGAAAAGGCTGAAGAAGCTGGAGTAGATTTAGTTGAAATCAGCCCTAACGCCGAACCGCCAGTTTGTCGTATCATGGACTACGGCAAGTTCCTTTATGAAAAGAGTAAGTCTTCTAAGGAACAGAAGAAGAAGCAAAAAGTTATCCAGGTTAAGGAAATTAAATTCCGTCCTGGTACCGACGATGGCGATTATCAGGTAAAACTCCGCAGCCTGATTCGCTTTCTGGAAGATGGCGATAAGGCCAAGATCACACTGCGTTTCCGCGGTCGTGAGATGGCCCACCAACAGATTGGTATGGAAGTGCTTAACCGCGTCCGTGACGATCTGAGTGAACTGGCAGTAGTCGAATCCTTCCCTACGAAGATCGAAGGCCGCCAGATGATCATGGTGCTCGCTCCTAAGAAGAAACAGTAAGGCCTTCAAGCAGCAAAATCTGTGGAGCCTTCGGGCCTCATAGGTTTTGCTCGCCTATGTTTCGTTTATTTAACAATGCGAAGTGGAAGTTATTAAGATGCCAAAAATTAAGACCGTACGCGGTGCTGCTAAGCGCTTCAAAAAAACCGGTGGTGGTGGATTTAAGCGTAAGCACGCAAACCTGCGTCATATTCTGACCAAAAAATCTACTAAACGTAAACGTCACCTGCGTCCAAAAGGCCTCGTGTCTAAAGGCGATCTGGGTCTGGTTATCGCGTGCCTGCCGTACGCATAAGCCGTTAACGTTTAATTTTTTTTACTAAGAATATAGATACAGGAGAGCTCACATGGCTCGCGTAAAACGTGGTGTAATTGCTCGTGCACGTCACAAAAAAATTCTGAAACAAGCTAAAGGCTACTACGGTGCGCGTTCACGCGTATACCGCGTTGCCTTCCAGGCTGTTATCAAGGCTGGTCAGTATGCTTACCGTGACCGTCGTCAACGTAAGCGTCAGTTCCGTCAACTGTGGATTGCACGTATCAACGCAGCAGCACGTCAGAACGGTATTTCTTACAGCAAATTCATCAACGGCCTGAAAAAAGCCTCTGTTGAAATCGACCGTAAGATCCTGGCTGACATCGCAGTATTCGACAAAGTAGCGTTCACCGCTCTGGTCGAAAAAGCGAAAGCAGCACTGGCGTAAGCCAGTTGGAAGAGGGGGCTTTGCTCCCTCTTTTGTTTTAACCTTATCAGAACATTGACTTTTACCCGTCCAGGCTTTTCAATAAGGTCTTAACGGCTCTAAACCTATAAGGTAACGCAAGCATGAATGCTGCTATTTTCCGCTTCTTCTTTTACTTTAGCACCTGATATCAGGAGGCTAGCGCGTGAAAGATGAAACGAAAAACAGCGCCGAATAAGCCTCCTGATGGAGGCTTTTTTTGTGTCTAAATTCGAGAGATTAAGTCCACCAAATCGGTGTCTGCACCGACATAATGAGGAAAACCATGTCACATCTCGCAGAGCTGGTTGCCAGTGCAACGGCCGCCATTAACCAGGCCTCAGATGTTGCCGCGTTAGACAACGTCCGCGTCGAATATCTGGGTAAGAAAGGGCACCTGACCCTTCAAATGACTACCCTGCGTGAGTTGCCAGCAGAAGAGCGTCCGGCAGCGGGTGCGGTGATTAACGAAGCCAAAGAGCAGGTACAGCAGGCGCTGAATGCGCGTAAATCCGCGCTGGAAAATGCGGCACTGAACGCGCGTCTGGCTGAAGAAACCATCGATGTTTCCCTGCCTGGTCGTCGTATTGAGAACGGCGGTCTGCACCCGGTTACCCGTACTATTGACCGTATTGAAAGTTTCTTCGGTGAGCTCGGCTTTACCGTGGCGACTGGCCCGGAAATCGAAGATGACTATCACAACTTCGATGCGCTGAACATTCCAGGCCATCATCCGGCACGTGCTGACCACGACACTTTCTGGTTCGATGCTACGCGTCTGCTGCGTACCCAGACTTCTGGCGTGCAGATCCGTACCATGAAAGATCAAGAGCCGCCAATTCGCATCATCGCGCCAGGCCGTGTTTATCGTAACGATTACGACCAGACGCACACCCCAATGTTCCACCAGATGGAAGGCCTGATCGTTGATAAAAACATCAGCTTTACCAACCTGAAAGGGACGCTGCACGACTTCCTGAATAACTTCTTTGAAGAAGATTTGCAGGTTCGTTTCCGTCCTTCCTACTTCCCGTTCACCGAACCTTCTGCGGAAGTTGACGTGATGGGTAAAAATGGCAAATGGCTGGAAGTGCTGGGCTGCGGCATGGTGCACCCAAATGTTCTGCGTAATGTCGGCATTGATCCTGAAGTGTACTCTGGCTTTGCCTTCGGTATGGGCATGGAGCGTCTGACCATGCTGCGCTACGGCGTAACCGATTTGCGCGCATTCTTCGAAAACGATCTGCGTTTCCTCAAACAGTTTAAATAAGGGCAGGACAGAACAATGAAATTCAGTGAACTGTGGTTACGCGAATGGGTGAACACCTCTCTCGATAGCGAAGCGCTTTCCAACCAAATCACCATGGCAGGCCTGGAAGTTGACGGCGTTGAGCCGGTTTCAGGTGCCTTTAACGGTGTGGTTGTGGGTGAAGTGGTTGAATGCGGCCAGCATCCTAATGCCGACAAACTGCGCGTAACAAAAGTGAACGTGGGCGGCGAACGCCTGCTGGATATCGTCTGTGGCGCGCCAAACTGCCGTCAGGGGCTGAAAGTTGCTGTGGCAACCGTGGGTGCGGTACTGCCGGGTGATTTCAAAATCAAAGCCGCAAAACTGCGTGGTGAGCCGTCTGAAGGGATGCTGTGCTCTTTCTCTGAGTTGGGTATTTCCGACGACCACAACGGCATCATTGAGCTGCCGCTGGATGCGCCAATCGGTACGGATATTCGCGAATACCTGAAACTCGACGACAACACCATCGAGATCAGCGTGACGCCAAACCGTGCCGACTGTTTAGGCATTATCGGTGTGGCGCGTGATGTTGCCGTGCTGAACCAGGTTGAGCTGAACGTGCCAGATATCACGCCAGTGGCTGCCACCATCGCCGACACTCTGCCGATTCAGGTTGAAGCGGCCGATGCGTGTCCACGTTACCTGGGCCGTGTTGTGAAAGGCATTAACGTTAAAGCGCCAACCCCGCTGTGGATGAAAGAGAAGCTGCGTCGTTGCGGCATCCGCTCCATTGACGCGGTTGTAGACGTGACTAACTACGTTCTGCTGGAGCTGGGCCAGCCAATGCACGCGTTCGATAAAGATCGTATCGAAGGCGGTATTGTCGTGCGTATGGCGAAAGAGGGTGAAACCCTGGTTCTGCTGGACGGCAGCGAAGCAAAACTCAACGCCGACACCCTGGTCATTGCTGATCATGGTAAAGCGCTGGCGATGGGCGGTATCTTCGGTGGTGAGCATTCCGGTGTGAATGACGAAACGCAAAACGTACTGCTGGAATGCGCCTTCTTCAGCCCGCTGTCTATCACCGGCCGTGCGCGCCGTCATGGCCTGCATACCGACGCTTCTCACCGCTACGAGCGTGGCGTTGACCCGGCACTGCAATACAAAGCAATGGAGCGTGCAACGCGCCTGCTGATCGATATCTGTGGCGGCGAAGCGGGCCCGGTTATTGATGTCACAAACGAAGCTACTCTGCCGAAACGCGCAACCATCACCCTGCGGCGCAGCAAGCTGGATCGTCTGATTGGCCACCACGTTGCGGATACTCAGGTTAGCGACATTCTGCGTCGTCTGGGCTGTGAAGTCACCGAAGGTCAGGACGAGTGGAAAGCCGTTGCGCCATCATGGCGTTTTGATATGGAAATCGAAGAAGACTTGGTGGAAGAAGTGGCGCGTGTTTACGGCTACAACAACATTCCAGACGCGCCGGTACAGGCAGGCCTGGTCATGGGCTCTCACCGCGAAGCCGACCTGTCCCTGAAGCGTGTGAAAACCATGCTCAATGACAAAGGCTATCAGGAAGTGATCACCTATAGCTTCGTTGATCCGAAGGTACAGCAGTGGATCCACCCGGCTGAGGAAGCGCTGATCCTGCCAAGCCCAATCTCAAGCGAAATGTCAGCAATGCGTCTGTCCCTGTGGACGGGTCTGCTCGGGACTATCGTTTACAACCAGAATCGTCAGCAAAACCGTGTGCGCATTTTCGAAAGTGGATTGCGCTTTGTGCCAGATAATCAGGCAAATTTAGGCATCCGTCAGGATCTCATGCTGGCTGGCGCCATCAGCGGCAACCGCTATGAAGAACACTGGGATCTGGCAAAAGGGACGGTTGATTTCTACGATATGAAGGGCGATCTGGAAGCGATTCTCGATCTGACCGGTAAATTATCTGAAATTGAATTCCGTGCGGAATCCATCCCGGCCCTGCATCCAGGCCAGAGCGCTGCCATTTATTTAGATGGCAAACGCGTTGGTTTCATTGGTGTTGTTCACCCTGAGCTGGAGCGCAAACTGGACCTGAACGGCCGTACCATCGTGTTCGAGCTGGAGTGGAACCCGGTTGCAGACCGCGTCATTCCTCAGGCGCAGGATGTTTCACGCTTCCCGGCGAACCGCCGTGATATCGCGGTTGTGGTCGCTGAAAACGTGCCTGCAGCAGATATTTTGGCCGAATGTAAGAAAGTTGGCGTAAATCAGGTAGTTGGCGTAAACTTATTTGACGTGTACCGCGGCAAGGGCGTAGCAGAAGGTTTCAAGAGCCTCGCTATCAGCCTTATCCTTCAGGATACCAGCCGTACACTCGAAGAAGAGGAGATTGCCGCTACCGTCGCCAAATGTGTAGAGGCATTAAAAGAGCGATTCCAGGCATCATTGAGGGATTGAACCTATGGCGCTTACAAAAGCTGAAATGTCAGAATATCTGTTTGATAAGCTTGGGCTTAGCAAACGGGATGCCAAAGAGCTGGTAGAGCTGTTTTTCGAAGAGATCCGTCGCGCTCTGGAAAACGGCGAGCAGGTAAAACTCTCCGGTTTTGGCAATTTTGATTTGCGAGACAAAAACCAACGTCCGGGCCGCAACCCGAAGACGGGGGAAGATATTCCCATTACAGCCCGCCGCGTGGTGACCTTCAGACCCGGCCAGAAGTTAAAAAGCCGTGTCGAAAACGCAACGCCCAAAGCAGAGTAATATGAACTAACTAAAAAGGTCGCATTCGCGGCCTTTTTTCTTTGCTCTCCTGTAAACCCACCGTAAAATCAAATACATCTCATTCTGATAAAACCATGTCTATGCCTGATTTCGCTCATCGCCAGCGCCAATCCGACCTGCTCCGCCTGCTTGTACTTGTGCTGCTGCTCTTTGTTGCCGCAGCCGTCAGTCTGTGCGCGGGCGACCGGTGGCTGGGGCCGGAAAGCTGGTTTGGCGCAGACGGGCAGCTTTTTGTCTGGCAAATCCGGCTGCCGCGCACCCTGGCGGTGATCCTCGTTGGCGCGGCGCTGGCGCTCTGCGGCACCATGATGCAGGCGCTGTTTGAAAACCCGCTGGCGGAGCCGGGCCTGCTGGGGGTATCAAATGGGGCGGGCGTGGGCCTGATTGCAGCGGTCATGCTGGGGGGCGGCGAGCTTTCAGCCTGGAACATTAGTCTAAGCGCCATTATCGGTGCGCTTGTGATTACCGTGATACTCCTGCGCTTCGCAAGACGTCATCTATCGACCAGCCGGTTGCTGCTGGCAGGAGTTGCACTGGGGATCATTTGCAGTGCGCTCATGACCTGGGCGGTCTATTTTTCCACCTCATTTGATTTACGCCAGCTGATGTACTGGATGATGGGCGGGTTTGGCGGCGTTGACTGGCGCCAGGGGTGGCTGATGGTATTGCTTATCCCTGTGATAATCTGGGCGTGCTGCCAGGCACAACCGCTGAACATCCTTGCACTGGGGGAAACCTCTGCCCGCCAGCTCGGTATGTCGATGAATTTATGGCGCAATGTGCTGATTATTGCCATTGGCTGGATGGTAGGGGTGAGCGTAGCGCTGGCCGGTGCCATAGGTTTTATTGGCCTTGTCATCCCGCACATGCTACGACTTTGTGGTGTCACGGATCACCGCACGTTACTCCCGAGCGCGGCCATAGCCGGTGCGGCAACGCTGTTGGTGGCTGATATTATCGCCAGGCTTGCACTGACAGCCGCTGAGCTGCCGATTGGCGTGGTCACCGCCACGCTAGGCGCGCCAGTATTTATCTGGCTACTATTAAAAGCCGGACGTTAAACCTACCCAACCACGGAATAAACTGAGGGGATGCTATGCAGTACGATATTCTGAATACCGAAGTGACCACCATTGACGGCGAAAAGACAACGCTTGAGGGCTACAAGGGCAACGTTTTGCTGCTGGTGAACGTGGCCTCCAAATGTGGCCTGACGCCACAGTACGAGCAGCTTGAAGCGCTGCAAAAAAACTGGGAGAGCGAAGGCTTTACCGTGCTTGGGTTCCCTTGCAATCAGTTTTTGGGCCAGGAGCCGGGCAGCGAAGAAGAGATCAAAACATTTTGCAGTACCACCTATGGTGTGACCTTCCCGCTGTTCAGCAAGATTGATGTCAATGGCGAGCACCGTCATCCTTTGTATGAAAAACTGGTGTCTGCGGCACCGACCGCGGTTGCCCCGCAGGGCAGTGGCTTCTACGAGCGTATGGCCAGTAAAGGACGTGCGCCGCTCTACCCGGACGATATCCTGTGGAACTTTGAAAAATTCCTGATTGGGCGTGACGGGCAGGTTATACAGCGTTTCTCTCCGGATATGACGCCGGAAGACACCGTGGTGACTGACGCGATTAAAAAGGCGCTGGCGCACTAATGACCTTGCTGATGCAGCTGACGGATGTGGCTGAAAAAGGACGCCTTGAGCCAATGAGCGCTGCCATCAATGCCGGAGAGATCCTGCATCTTGTGGGGCCGAATGGCGCAGGAAAGAGCACGCTGCTGGCGCGCATCGCGGGGCTGACCACCGGGCAAGGGGAGATAACCCTGTTGGGTCACTCGCTTGCCCAATGGTCACCGGTGTCGCTGGCGCACCGGCGGGGTTATTTAGTGCAACAGCAAGTCCCGCCATTTGCTATGCCGGTCTGGCACTATCTTACGCTGCATCTGCATGATAAAAGCCGCACTGCGCTTCTCGAAGAGGTGGCGGCGGCATTGGGGTTAGAGGACAAACTGTCGCGAAATGCCAGCCAGCTTTCTGGCGGCGAGTGGCAACGTGTGCGTCTGGCGGCCGTTATTCTTCAGATCCATCCGGCGGGTAATTCTCAGGGATGCTTGCTGTTGCTGGACGAGCCAATGAGCGGCCTGGATGTTGCTCAGCAGGCCGCGCTCGACACTATCCTGAGTTCACTCACCCGTGCGGGTGTCGCTGTGGTCATGAGCAGCCACGACCTGAACCATACGCTACGCCATGCCCACCGGGTATGGTTGCTGGCCCGGGGTAAAATGATTGCCAGCGGCGCGCGGGATAGCGTGCTGACGCCTCCTCATCTGGCTACTGCCTATAACATGCACTTTCGCAGGCTGGATATCGAAGGGCATAAGATGCTGATTTCTACGGCTCAGGAGTAACCGTTTCTTGCGCGGTTGCACAATTGCACGCTAAATTACGAAAAGAACAATAAAAGCAGAGGATTCGTCTGAAAATGCGATTCTGGTTTCTCCTTGCAGCGGCGTTATTTCTTGCGGGATGCAGTAGCCATCGTGCGCCACCACCTAATGCGCGACTGTCTGATTCCATTACGGTCATTGCCAGCCTTAACGATCAGCTGAGCAACTGGCGCGGCACGCCGTATCGTTACGGTGGGATGAGCCGTGGCGGTGTGGATTGCTCGGGTTTTGTGCTCATGACGTTTCGCGATAAGTTTGATTTACAGCTACCGCGTGAAACGCGTAAACAGGCTGAAATCGGCACTGAAATTGATAAGGACGATTTACTGCCTGGCGACCTGGTATTTTTCAAAACAGGCTCAGGTGAAAGCGGTCTTCATGTTGGTATTTATGATACGGATAACCAGTTCATTCATGCCTCAACCAGTCGTGGGGTGATGCGTTCATCTCTCGATAATGTTTACTGGCGTAAAAACTTCTGGCAAGCCAGGCGTATTTAGCAATGCTTAACATGTCAGTTTCCTGGCGCGTACTGGCTAAAAAAACGCGCCTGAGTTTCAGATATATGTTGATTAAAGTTAAATTTATGCCGAATTAATTATGTCTGTATGTGTCTGTTTTATCTAAAACTGGCTATTAATGAGTAACCAGGATAAGATTATTTTTAGATTCAGGGATAAATCTGAAAACTAATACGGAACTAATGAAATTAATCTTATTAAAATCAATACAGTGGAATTGTGTCAGCAATTGCTCCAGGATGTCCTCTTTCATCTTTAAAGCGGGGCGAGCGCAATGATTATCACGCTAGATAATGCTTACCAGTCTGAGTTTTTACTTTGTCCTGCACGTAATAGTGCCGGGGAGCTTAAAGGTTTAGAAATTATGGTTAACTTTGTTGGCGTGGATACAGACGTACGAATCCCCACTGAACTGGTTATCCCACATCTTTCACCAGCGGAAGAACTCGCGCTGTTTCAGGAAAAACTGCAACTGCTCGAGACCTGCAAACTGTTCTTTATTCAGCATCAGCTTATTGCATGGATTAATATTACACCTGCAATTGTTGAGTTTTTATTAACAAATGAAAACGCTGTTTCAATAATCGAACGCTTCCCGTTTCTGGAGTTTACTGTTAATGAGAACTATCCAGGTTTAAATAACGGAAAGGACGATCTGGCGATGGCAAGGATGGCGATCCGTTATCCGCTGGTACTGGCCAATTTTGGTGCCGGGGCCGCTTCTCTGAAGCCTGTGTATGACGGTTTGTTTAAACGTGTGATCATCGACAGAAACTTTATTCAGCAACGCGTCACCGAGCTGTCATTCGAGCCTTTTATGCGTGCGATCCTCTGGCAAATAACACCGCACTGCCAGTCGGTGATTGTCGCTGGTATCGACGACCACGGAACATTGCAGCGCGTGATGCCATTTGAGTTCGGCGCGATGCAGGGTGGGCTGTGGCCTGCCGTCACGGCGGAACAAGTGACTCTGCTGGTTCAGTGATAACCCTTGTTTTCGCCCGTGTTTAAGTCCAGGTAAACCCTCTACACTAAAAGCAGGAGGACTTATGACCCTGTCTTTTACTGCACACTGGCATGACGAGTTGCCCGGCTTTTACACCGCGCTCAAACCAACCCCATTACAAAATGCCCGGCTGATCTGGCATAACGACCAGCTTGCCGATGCATTGGGCGTTCCGCCTGCGTTATTCCGGCCCTCTGAAGGCGCTGGGGTCTGGGGCGGCGAAACGCTGCTCCCTGGTATGAACCCCCTGGCTCAGGTCTACAGCGGACACCAGTTTGGCGTCTGGGCGGGGCAGTTGGGCGATGGCAGAGGCATTTTGTTGGGTGAACAACAACTCCCCGACGGACAATCATTCGACTGGCATCTGAAAGGTGCGGGTCTTACCCCGTATTCCCGCATGGGCGATGGCCGCGCGGTGCTGCGCTCAACCATTCGCGAATGTCTGGCGTCCGAAGCGATGCACGCCCTGGGTATTCCCACCACACGGGCGTTATCCATCGTGACCAGCGACACGCCTGTCGCACGAGAAACGATGGAGCAGGGGGCGATGCTGATGCGCGTTGCGCAAAGCCACCTGCGCTTTGGCCATTTCGAACATTTCTATTATCGACGTGAGCCGGACAAGGTCCGCCAGCTTGCCGATTACGCTATTCGCCGCCACTGGCCCGCATTGAAGGACGAGGCGGATAAATACCGACTCTGGTTCTGTGATGTGGTGGCGCGTACCGCGTCAATGATTGCCCGCTGGCAAAGCGTGGGCTTTGCGCACGGTGTGATGAACACCGATAACATGTCTATCCTGGGGCTGACCTTTGACTATGGCCCGTACGGCTTCCTCGACGATTATCAGCCGGGCTATATCTGTAACCACTCTGATTACCAGGGGCGTTACAGCTTTGACAACCAGCCAGCGGTCGGGCTGTGGAATTTGCAGCGCCTGGCGCAATCTTTATCGCCGTTTATCGATGTTGACGCCCTCAACGATGCGCTCGATACCTATCAGGACGTTCTGCTGCGCGAGTACGGAAAATTAATGCGCGGGAAACTGGGGCTGATAACCCAGGAGAAGGGCGATAACGACATCCTGAACGGGCTTTTCGCGCTGATGGCCCGCGAGGGCAGCGATTACACCCGTACCTTCCGGATGCTGGGCCAGACGGAGCAACACAGTAGTGCTTCTGTGCTGCGCGATGAGTTTATCGACCGTCAGGCCTTTGATGACTGGTATCGGCAGTATCGGGCGCGTTTGCAACGCGATAATGTGGATGATGCAACCCGCCAGGCGCAAATGAATGCGGCTAATCCGGCGATGGTCTTGCGCAACTGGCTGGCGCAGCGGGCAATTGAACAGGCAGAGCAGGGCGAATATGCGGAGCTGCACCGGTTGCACCTGGCGTTACGCACGCCTTTTGCTGACAGGGATGATGATTATGTCAGCCGCCCGCCGGACTGGGGCAAGCGGCTGGAGGTCAGCTGCTCAAGCTAAGGGGCGAGAAAAACCTGCGGTGCGTGGTGAGCCGGATGCCTGCCGACGTGAACCTGCGCGCCATACCAGTGCGCCAGGGTGTCGGCCTGCAAGACCTGTTCGGGCGTACCGTGGGAAACAATCTGCCCGTTATGTAATAACACAACCCGATCCGCCCACAGCGCGGCAAGATTCAGATCGTGCAGAACAATACAGACATGTAATTTTCCCCGGCCGGTTAAGGTTTTCAACAGGCGCAGCAGGTGCTGCTGATGGTAAAGATCCAGCGCCGAGGTTGGCTCGTCCAGAAACAGCCAGCCGCCTGGCTCGCCATCGCACCACAACTGCGCCAGCGCGCGGGCAAGCTGCACGCGCTGCTGTTCTCCTCCGGACAACGCCGCGAACTGCCGTCCGGCCAGCGGTAAACAGCCCGTTATCTGCATCACTTCACGTACAACCGCCGCTTCAGGATGGTGTGTCCAGGGCGCGCGGCCCATTCCTACTACGGCTTCTACCGGCCAGTCAAAGCCCAGCTGTGTCTGCTGTCGCATCACTGCCCGACAACGGGATAATTTTTCCGGGTGCCAGTCGTGAAGGGGGGTTCCCGCCAGTAAGCATTGTCCGCTCGCCGGTTTGAGATAGCCCGTGAGCAGGCGTAATAACGTCGATTTCCCGGCACCGTTAGGGCCTATCAACGCCACCAGTTCACCCTGGGATAACGAAAGGGATACGTCATTAATCAGGGTGCGGTGTGCTACGCGAAAGGTGAGATTTTCTGCACTAAAACAATCAGCCATGCTGGCCTCCCCGACGGAAAATAAGCCACAGGAACCAGGGGGCGCCAAGGATGCTGGTCAGAAGCCCAACCGGCATTTCCGCCGGAGCTACCAGGGTTCGCGCAACCGTATCGGCAATCAACAGTAAAAATGCGCCAGCCAGTACGGAGCCGGGGATCACCGCCCGGTGGTCGGCCCCAAGCCACATTCGCATCAGATGCGGTACCACCAGCCCGACAAAGCCGATAACGCCACTGACGGCAACGGCAGCCGCCACCAGCAACGCGCTGCACAGCAGTAACACACGCTGAACAACCTTCACATCGACCCCGAGATAATGCGCCTCTTCTTCGCCCAGTTGCAGCAGATTGAGCGCAGTCGCAAGCCGCCAGATTACCCACACCGTGGGCACCATCAGCGAGGTCACGGCCAGAAGTGTTGACCACTGGGCCTGCCCAAGGCTACCCATTCCCCACAACGAGAGCTGGCGAAGCTGAGCATCGTTGCTGATCCAGGAAAGTACCCCCACCGCCGCGCCACACAGCGCGTTGATGGCAATACCCACCAGCAGCAGCCGCGACAGCGAGCTTTCCCGCTGCTGGCTTAGCAGGAAAATCACCACGGTTGCCGCCAGCGCGCCGAGAAATGCCGCCAGCATCGGCGCATATAACATCACCAGGGCTGGCAGCGAAAGTGGGATAACCACCCACAGCGCGACGGCCAGCGCAGCGCCGCTGCTGATCCCAAGCAGACCCGGATCGGCAAGCGGATTACGAAACAGCCCCTGCATCACACAGCCCGCCAGCGCCAGCGAACCACCAATCACCAGTGCCAGCAGCACGCGGGGCAGGCGGATGGTCAGCCAGATCTGACGAAGTGCGTCATCGCTGTTATTCCACAGCAGGCTCACCGGCAGGCGCAACGCGCCAAAACCCGTTGCCAGAAGCGTCATCACCAGTAGCGCTACGGCCAGCATACACAGGGAGAGTGTGATACGCCGGGTCATCAGGGCAACTGCTCGGCTTTGGTGCGCAACTGTTGAATGGCCTGCGGCGTGCGCACGCTGAAGCCCAGCAGCGCCATATCATCAATGGCAAGAACCTGTTTGTTACGTCCAGCCGGCGTTTGCGCCAGACCTGGCAGTTTCCACAGATTCTCTTCGCCACCGAGCGCTTTCACACCGTCCTGAGAAATCACAACCAGATCGGGCTGGCTTGCGATAACCCCTTCCTGCGAGAGTGGCTGATAGCGGGTGAAGCCCTGCATGGCATTCTGCAACCCTGCGGCCCGAATGGCGGCATCGGCCCCGGTCTGTTGTCCTGCCGCCATTGCGGTCATGCCGCCGTGGTTGAGGATAAACAGCACACGCTTGTTAAGCGGTGTCGTGGGCAGTGCTGCTAATTCCTGACGCAGCTTGCCGCGCAGGATCTCGCCCTGTGCCTGCTGATGAGTGGCTTGCGCAATCACACGGACTTTTTCATCAATCACGCTCAGGTCATTGCTGCCGGGTACGGTGACGACTTTCACATGGCTTTGTTCGACCTGCTTTAAGGCAAGAGAAGGTTGTGCCTGCGCACTTGCCAGCACCAGCGTCGGGCGCATGGATAAAATCCCTTCGGCATTAAGCTGGCGCAAATACCCCACATCCGGGAGATCGTTTGCCGCCTGAGGCCACTGGCTGGTACTGTCGCGCGCGACCAGAGACGACTGAGCACCTAATGCATAGACAATCTCAGTGACATCGCCGCCAAGCGTGACCACTTTCTCAGGCGTGGCAGCAAACGCGACCAGCGGTAAGGCACCGAGCAGGGCGAACCATTTTTTCATGCGGCCAGCCCTTTTGGTGTCAGGGCATCAATCTGGCTGCGCCACTGGCTTTGCTCTGGTTCACCTTCGGTACGCTGACCGTACAGCTGTGCGATTTGCGTGCCGTCAGCGGCAAACAGCTCCAGGCTGGTCACATGGCCATCAGCGGTAGGTTTGCGGGTTACCCAGGTTTCGGCGATGGTCTCTTCCAGCAGATGCAGGGTAAAGGTCGGGTTAAAGATGTTCAGCCAGCCTTTCATCGGCACCAGTTTTTCCACTACGCCGGTGAAGATCTGCACGCAGCCGCGGTTGCCGACAAACACCATAATTTCGTTGCCGTCCTGACGGGCGGTATCCAGCAGTTGTGCCAGCGCGCGGTTATCGACCTTGCACGCCAGATCGTCACCCACCAGGCGGAAAGCCTGCTGACGGGACAGATTGTGGCGTTTCAGCAGGGTAAAGAACTGATGGACGTCGGTCATGGCACGCCACTCTTTATCAACGAGAGCACCGTCGGCGTTTTCAGCATGAACAGGCAGTTCCGCGGCTCTCAGCGCCAGAGGCGGGTTATCGGCAAAGATAAAGCGCGTCAGCACATCGCCCCAGGCAGAAACGTCAGTATTGTCGGTGGTGTACACCTTCAGCAGTGCATCGCCCTGATGGTCGAAGAACTGAATGCTCTGACGTTCACCACGGGCGGTCGTTTCGCTGATATGAAACACGCTCGCCCACTGGTTCAGGAACAGACGTAAGTCCAGCGCACGCGGATTCAGCACCAGCCCGGCGTGGCCGTTGAGGTGCTGGTTGGTGAAGGTGCCAACCTGCTCGTGAACGGCATATTCGTTGCGGCAGATGCACTTGGTTTCGCCTACGGTTTCCAGTGCGCCTAAGATCTCGCGAATTTCTCCGTGCAGCCGCCATGCATCATGCCCCACACGTGCAAAGGTCAGCTCGGCTTCACTGATATTCATCAGGCCTGCGATGTCACGCGCGTACTTACCCGGGTTTTCTTCTTTTAGCTCAAGCCAGCGTGTGTAGTGATTCATTGTCTCTTCCTTTCTTTATAGTTGCCCCGGCGAGCCGGGGCGAGGGGATTACCACTGATAACTCACGAAAATCTTACCGTTACGGCCATCCTGTGGGATGCCCTGCGGTGACCAGTACTCTTTATCAAAGGCGTTACCCAGCACCAGCGTGGTGGTTACCCCTTTCAGCTGCTCCTGGCCTTTATAGCTCACGTAGAAATCGTTGACCGCGTAGCCTGGTTGTTTGCTGTAGCTGCTGCTGATATGCGTTGAACGATCAACAAATGTGCCGATCCAGCCCACCGAGAAACCGCTTTGCGCCACCGGAATGTCCAGCTTGCTGGTGACGGTATCCGGGTTGATGCTGGAGATGTACTCGCCGGTGTCGGTATCTTTGCCGCGTGTACGGTTATAGGCCATATCCAGGCTGAACAGGTCGGCGGAGTATTTCGCCATCACATCCCAGCCCCAGATTTTGGCGTTTGGCACGTTATAGGACATGGTCGTCGCGGCAGCAAAATCGACGGTGGTTGAGATGTAATCTTTCGCTTTGGTGTCGAAATAGCTGGCTTTGAACTCCAGCGCATCGCTGGCCAGCATCAGGTTGTCAAAGCGCAGACCAAAACCGTACTCCTGGGTTTCGTTGGTTTCCGGGCGCAGGTTCGGGTTTGGCACCCAGTAGTTAGTATAGAAACTACCGATGGAGAAGTGCTTCGCATCGTTGTACATCTCACCCATTGTCGGGGCGCGGAATGCCTGGGCGTAAGAGCCGAACAGCATCAGCCAGTCGGTCGGGCTGACGGTTAACCCCGCGCGGGATGACCACTGGTCGGCATCCACATCGTCATAGCCATCGCTGCTGCCGCGATAGTTGTCATAACGCGTACCGCCGAGGATCGTCACAGGCAGGTCACGCAGGGTGATTTCGTCCTGTAACCAGCCGGAGCTGAAATCAATTTTCGCTTCCGGGAAACCGGTGGTTACGCCACCCGGGTTCTGCTCCTGACGGTAGTATTCGCCGCCGTAGGTGAGCAGGTGTGATGCGAAAGTATCAGAGAACAGACGGGTGCGGTTTTCAACCTTGCCGCCTTTGGTGGTTTGCTTGCGGAATTCGCCCGAGCCATCGACGTTCTGGGCATTAATACGCGCTTCCGACCAGTAGACTTTTGCATCGGCATTGAGCCAGTCGTTGCCTTCCGGGGCAATGTTGTAGCCGAGCTGGGCGTCCCGCTGGATGGTGGAACGGTCTGTCATTGGATTGCTGGTATCGCTGGCTTCAGAAGTTTGCGGATTTTTTGGCTCCTGCGCCGCATTGTTGTAATAGCGCAGAGAGCCGCTCAGCGTCTGGGCGGTGTCGATTTTCCAGCTGCCTTTCGCCAGCATATTGCTGATGGATTCATCGTTTGGTGCAGTCGTGCCGTTGCTCTGGCGAATGTCCCCGCGATCGCGGCTTGACCAGGCGACTAAGCCATCCAGGGTATCGGTGCGACCATAGGCGCTCGCCCCCATCCCGATACTGTGATCGCCTGTAGCCCCAGTCCCGAATACGCGATAACCGCTGTTTTTGCCCGGCTCCAGCAGGTCTTTGGCATCGGCGGTGTCATAGGAGATCACGCCACCCAGCGCACCACTGCCGTACAGCAGAGCAGACGGGCCGCGAACCACTTCAATGCGCTTGATCAGCGCCGGATCCAGGAAGGTGCTGTTGAGGTGCCCGGTGTCAGTGCCCTGGCGTACACCATCAACCAGCACTAACACACCGCGACGATCGTAACCGCGCAGGTTGACATCCTGGCCGTTTGTACGTCCGGTGCCGTCGAGCGTCAGGCCCGGGACTTTGCGCAGCAAGTCTGCGGCGGAGCTGGCGGTCTGGTTTTCCGGGGCGGTAGCGTCAATCACGCTCACCATCATCGGGGCTTCAAAGGCACTGCGGGGATTACCGGTCGCGGTAACGGTAATATCATCTGCGGCAGCAAACGCGGCGCCCGGCAAGGTGCTGACAATGGCCAGCGCCAGAAGTGATGGACGCAAAGACGCGGAATGCAGGTGTGGCATAGCAACTCTCCATTAAGAATCGAAAGCGCTGGCTGCCTGGGGATTACCTGGGTGGCTGGCGTATTTTTTTGAGTAATTTATTTAGTCAGGATCAGTTTTCCGGCATGGGTCTGGCGCAGCAGGTAGTGCTGGCCGTCATGCTCGATAATGACCCGCCCCTCATCACCCAGCAGACTTTTGCTGTCGATACGACGGTCGTCAGGAGAAGGGGAAGGCGCTGTGTGTGTTTTTATAGGCGTTGCCGCGGTGTTATCCATACGTGACATAATGTTTACAAATAACAATCAATGTAACAATGATAATCATTATCAACAAAGTCAAAATTCACGGCAAGCCTTTTTGTGAAAAATTTGTGACGGGATCAAATTTGAGGGGAAGGGTGCGGTCTGGTGCCCTCACCCGGGCCCTCTCCCACAGGGAGAGGGTGAAGGGCTATAACATCAAAAACGTGAGTCTACAGCTGCCGTCAGTTTCTCCAGCAGCAGCTCGCTGTCTTCCCAGCTTAGGCACGGATCGGTAATCGACTGGCCGTAAACGATAGGCTGGCCAGCCACCACTTTCTGCGTCCCTTCTTTCAGGAAGCTTTCAGCCATGATCCCGGCCACGGCCGTTGAGCCGCTGCGGATCTGCTGACAAACCTCATCGCAGACATCCAGCTGGCGGCGATGCTGTTTCTGGCAATTGCCGTGGCTGAAGTCCACCACCAGGTGCTCAGGCAGATCAAATTCGGCCAGCGTTTCACAGGCGGCAGCGATATCGTCTGCGTGGTAATTCGGCTTTTTGCCACCGCGCATAATGATATGGCCGTACGGATTCCCGCTGGTCTGATAAATGGTCATGTGGCCATTTTTATCCGGCGAGAGGAACATATGGCTGGCACGGGCCGCGCGGATCGCATCAACCGCGATGCGGGTATTGCCGTCGGTACCGTTTTTAAATCCAACCGGGCAGGAGAGGGCAGATGCCATTTCGCGGTGGATTTGGCTTTCAGTGGTTCGTGCGCCAATCGCGCCCCAGCTGATCAGGTCGGCGATAAATTGCCCGGTCACCATATCGAGGAATTCGGTCGCGGTAGGCACACCCAGTTCATTGACCTGTAACAGCAGCTTACGCGCCAGCTCAATACCGTGATTCACGCGATAACTGCCGTTCAGGTCAGGGTCAGAAATTAGCCCTTTCCAGCCAACAACGGTGCGGGGTTTTTCAAAGTAGGTACGCATCACGATTTCCAGGCGATGCTGGTGTTTTTCACGCAGCGCCTGAAGTCGTTTAGCGTAATCCATCGCGGCATCCAGGTCGTGAATGGAACAAGGGCCGATGATCACCAGAAGACGGCGATCTTCACCATTCAGGATTTTTTCAATACGACGGCGCGAGGCCGTGACATGTTCCGCAACGCCTGCGGAAACAGGATGTCGCACCGCCAGTTCAGCCGGGGTAATCAGGCTATCAATACGCGCAGTGCGGAGTTCGTCGGTTTTGTTCATGGAATATCTCAGAAAATTTTTGCTTCATCGGCAGACTACCGGGAAGTGATGGGCATCACCTTAAACCAATCCCTGCTGATTTCAAGTTCGGGGCGAAGCCGCCCCGATGATGTGCAGGATGATACCTTAATCTGGATTAATGTACTAGCATATTAGTACATGCGACGATTCAGTCCCATGATATCGAGGATTTTGGTAGCGATTTCTTCTACCGAATAGTTGGTGCTGTTAAGCCACGGGATTTGGTTTTTTCGGTACAGGGCTTCAACTTCTGAGACTTCCATGCGGCACTGGCGCATCGAGGCGTAGCGGCTGTTCTCACGGCGCTCTTCACGAATGGCGGCCAGGCGTTCCGGGTTTATCGTCAGGCCAAACAGCTTATGTTGCAGTGGCTTAAGCGCAGCGGGTAACACCAGGTTATCCATATCGTCAGCAATAAAGGGGTAGTTCGCCGCCCGGATCCCGAACTGCATGGCCAGGTAGAGGCTGGTCGGGGTTTTGCCGCAGCGTGATACGCCAAGCAGGATCACCTGCGCCTGATCGAGATTACGCAGGGAGATGCCGTCATCGTGAGCCAGGGTGTAATCAATGGCCGCGATACGGGCATCGTACTTGATCAGGTTTCCGGGGTTAAGACCGTGGGTGCGATGGGCAATCGGCGTGGGATCAAGCTTCAGTTCACCTTGCAGCGGAGCCACCAGGGCCTGCACGATGTCCTGACAAAAGCCTTCACTTTGCAAAATAATCTGGCGAATTTCCGGGATCACGATGGAATAGAAGACCAGCGGACGCACGCCTGATTGCTGGTAGATGGCGTCAATCTGGTCTTTCACGGCTTTCGCGCGACTCTCATTTTCCACAAACGGCAGCGTGATGCTGTTGATGGAAACCGGGAACTGCGACATGACCGCATGTCCCAGCACTTCGGCGGTAATCGCCGTACCATCAGAAATATAAAAAACGTGGCGATCGACAGCATTATCCATTTTTCTCACCCTGAATATCGGACCTAATTGACTGAAAGCATAAATTAAAAAAGTAAAATACAACAGAGAGGGAATCGTCTTAATTATAAATGAAACGGTATTTTTAATTTTAATGAAAAGTGGATTTCATTTTTTGAAAAACCAATATAAACCGAACATTTTTGTGGGAATCCATTGTAATCATTGGGTTAGCGATTGATGGGGAAGTGTCCGAAAAAATAAAAAATAAAGTTGCTTACACGATTCACCGTTTTTTTCACGAGAACAAATATGCCAGGATAAATACGCATTAAGGTGTTTCTTAATCCCGTTCAAATATCACAAAAGGATTGTTTCGATGTCCAACAATGGCTCGTCACCGCTGGTGCTTTGGTATAACCAACTCGGCATGAATGATGTAGACAGAGTTGGGGGCAAAAATGCCTCCCTGGGTGAAATGATTACCAACCTGTCCGGTATGGGTGTCTCCGTACCGAATGGGTTTGCCACTACCGCCGAAGCGTTTGACCTGTTTCTTGACCAAAGCGGTGTAAACCAGCGCATTTACGAACTGCTGGATAAAACGGATATCGATGATGTTGCTGAGCTTGCCAAAGCCGGCGCACAGATCCGCCAGTGGGTCATCGACACACCTTTCCAGCCGGAGCTGGAAAAAGCGATTCACGACGCGTACGACCAGCTTTCCTCTGATGATGCGCAGGCCTCGTTTGCGGTACGCTCTTCAGCCACCGCAGAAGATATGCCAGATGCCTCCTTCGCCGGTCAGCAGGAAACCTTCCTCAACGTGCAGGGCTACGATGCCGTGCTGGTGGCGGTGAAGCACGTGTTTGCTTCCCTGTTCAACGACCGCGCCATCTCGTATCGCGTGCATCAGGGCTATGACCACCGTGGCGTGGCGCTCTCGGCAGGCATTCAGCGCATGGTGCGCTCAGATGTCGGCTCATCCGGCGTGATGTTCTCCATTGATACCGAATCCGGCTTCGACCAGGTGGTGTTTATCACCTCTGCGTGGGGTCTGGGTGAAATGGTTGTGCAGGGTGCGGTTAACCCGGACGAATTCTACGTGCACAAACCAACGCTTGCGGCAAACCGTCCGTCTATCGTGCGCCGTACCATGGGATCGAAAAAGATCCGCATGATTTATGCCCCGACTCAGGAGCACGGCAAGCAGGTTAAAATTGAAGACGTGCCGCAGGAACAGCGCGACCGCTTCTCTCTGACCGATGCCGAAGTGCAGGAGCTGGCGAAGCAGGCTGTGCAGATTGAGAAACACTATGGCCGCCCGATGGATATCGAGTGGGCCAAAGACGGCAACACCGGCAAGCTGTTTATCGTGCAGGCGCGCCCGGAAACCGTCCGTTCTCGCGGTCAGGTGATGGAGCGTTATACGCTTCATGCACAGGGCAAAGTGATTGCTGAAGGCCGTGCCATCGGTCACCGCATTGGTGCGGGCCCGGTGAAAGTTATTCAGGACATCAGCGAGATGAACCGCATTCAGCCGGGTGACGTGCTCGTTACCGACATGACCGACCCGGACTGGGAACCGATCATGAAGAAGGCTGCGGCGATTGTTACCAACCGTGGTGGCCGTACCTGCCATGCGGCGATTATCGCCCGTGAACTGGGTATCCCGGCGGTGGTTGGCTGTGGTGATGCGACCGAACGCATGAAGGATGGCGAGAACGTCACCGTCTCCTGTGCGGAAGGTGATACCGGTTATGTCTATGCCGAGCTGCTGGACTTCAGCGTGAAAAGCTCCAGCGTGGATACCATGCCGGACCTGCCGCTGAAGATCATGATGAACGTGGGTAATCCGGACAGGGCGTTTGACTTCGCCTGCCTGCCAAACGAAGGGGTTGGCCTGGCGCGCCTGGAATTTATCATCAACCGTATGATTGGCGTGCACCCGCGTGCACTGCTGGAGTTTGACGATCAGGACGCGAAACTGCAAAACGAAATTCGCGAAATGATGAAAGGCTACGACTCGCCGAAAGAGTTCTACGTTGGCCGTCTGACCGAAGGGATCGCGACGCTGGGTGCGGCGTTCTATCCGAAACGCGTCATCGTGCGTTTGTCTGACTTTAAATCTAACGAATACGCCAACCTGGTGGGCGGTGAGCGTTACGAGCCAGAAGAAGAGAACCCGATGCTGGGCTTCCGTGGTGCCGGACGTTATGTGTCTGACAGCTTCCGTGACTGCTTTGCGCTGGAGTGCGATGCGGTGAAACGCGTGCGCAACGACATGGGGCTGACCAACGTTGAAATCATGATCCCGTTCGTCCGTACCGTGGCGCAGGCCAAAGCGGTAGTAGAGGAACTGGCGCGTCAGGGTCTGAAGCGTGGTGAAAACGGACTGAAGCTCATCATGATGTGCGAAATTCCGTCTAACGCCCTGCTGGCTGAGCAGTTCCTGGAGTATTTCGACGGTTTCTCTATCGGCTCAAACGACATGACGCAGCTGACGCTGGGTCTGGATCGCGATTCTGGTGTGGTTTCCGAACTGTTCGATGAGCGTAATGAGGCGGTTAAAGCGCTGCTGTCAATGTCCATCAAAGCAGCGAAGAAGCAGGGTAAATATGTCGGGATTTGTGGTCAGGGTCCATCCGACCATGAAGACTTCGCTGCCTGGCTGATGGAAGAGGGGATTGATAGCCTTTCCCTGAACCCGGATACCGTGGTGCAAACCTGGCTGAGCCTGGCAGAACTGAAAAAGTAATGCCGTAATACCCGTATGCAGAAAAGGTGAGGATATTTATCCTCACCTTTTTTATTTTCATGCCGACATGCTCCCCGTCACAAATAAAGCAAAAAACCAAATATCATAATTTGTCTGTTAATTTAGACAATTGTTAGCGCGCAAAGCGTTGCTAATACTTGAGCCTTAACTGCGCATTACCCTACACGATGCGCAACTGGTTGAAATACGTTTTAACCTGATAAAAGGCCCATAAAAATGAACATCTCCCCTGTCTTACGTACGAAAGATAAAATAGGTTACGGTTTAGGTGATATGGCCAGCGCGCTGGTCTGGCAAACCGCAACCTTATTTCTTGCCTATTTTTATACGGATGTATTTGGTCTGCCGGCAGCAATAATGGGAACCATGTTTTTAGTGGTGCGCGTGGTTGATGCCTTTGTCGATCCCTGTATTGGCGCGCTGGTGGATCGCACGCAAACCCGTCATGGCCGCTTCCGCCCATGGCTGTTATGGTTCGCCATTCCTTTTGGCGTGAGTTGCCTGATTACGTTCTATGTTCCTGATGTCGGGCCAACGGCGAAAATCATCTACGCCTGCGTGACTTACACCATCCTGAGCCTTATCTATTCGGCCATTAATGTTCCCTACTGCGCGATGCCCGGAGCGCTCACCCTTGACCCGCGTGAACGTCATTCACTGCAATCCTGGCGCTTTGGGTTGTCCTTTATCGGCGGCCTGATTGTCACGGTCATTGCGCTGCCGCTGGTGGCAAAACTGGGTGATGGCAATGTGCAAAAAGGCTATTTCTACGCCATGAGTTTAATGGGGTTATTAGGCATTATCTTATTCTTCTGCTGTTTCCTGATGACCCGCGAGCGTTATTCTCCGCGCAGCGACACGTCTGGCTCGATGATTACCGATTTAAAACGCCTGGCGGGAAATAGTCAGTGGCGGATAGTGTTTGTATTTAATATTTTATTGCTGACTGCAGTGGTTACGCGTGGCTCGGCAACCCTGTATTACGTGAACTATGTATTGTTACGCCCGGAGCTGGTTTTCGCCTTTATTGTTTCTGGCATGGTGGCCTCCCTCAGTGGTGCATTATTGTCTGAACGGTTATTGGGTAAATTCGACCGGGTGCGGGCCTATCAGTGGACGATTATCACTTTCGTTATATTCGGCGCACTTATTTTCTTCCTGCCGCCGTCGCAGGTCTGGCTGATATTCGGCCTGAACATTATCTTCAGCTTTATTCAAAACCTGACCACGCCGCTGCAATGGACCATGTTCTCTGACGTGGTGGATTACGAAGAGCATCGCAGTGGCCGTCGTCTGGATGGGCTGGTGTTCTCCACCGCGCTGTTTGCCATCAAATTTGGCCTGGCGCTGGGTGGAGCTGTGGTGGGCTGGGTGCTGGGCATGGTGGACTATGCACCGGGCCAGGCCGTACAGGCTCCGCATGTGCTGAGCACCATCAACGCACTCTTTACGCTGATCCCCTGCGCGCTGTTCATCGGTATGGTCGCGCTGCTCACCGTTTACAAACTCAATAGCCGACTGGTTGACACTATTGCCCGCGAGCTTGCCAGCAAGCGCCAGGCGCGCCCGGACGAAGAAGCACTCACCCCGGCACTTCATCATGTAATCAAGGAGTAACGTATGACTGCAATCTATAAGGATGCGGGTCGTCCCGTGCACGAACGCGTGGCGGATTTACTGGCCCGTATGACCTCAGAAGAGAAATTTGCGCAGATGCACGCGTACTGGCTGATCCTCGATGAACACGGCAACCATCGCGAGCGGACGGATTTGAGTGATGAGTTTGCGGGCGTCAGCGAACAGGCTGCGCTGGGTGAGAGGCTGAAGTTGGGGGTCGGACAGATAACCCGGCCACTGGGGACGCATATTGTTGACGCCAGAACGGGCGTGCGGGCGGCAAATCGCTTGCAACGGATGATGATGGAAGAGACGCGGCTCGGCATCCCGGCGCTGTTCCACGAAGAGTGTCTGGTCGGCTTGCTCTGTAAAGACGCCACCTTATTCCCCTCATCGCTGAACTATGGTTCAAGCTGGGACCCGGCGCTCGTCAGGCGTGCCGCAGAGCACATTGGTGCCGAGGCCCGCTCGGTGGGTTGTCAGCAGGGGCTGGCACCTGTTCTGGATGTCTCACGCGATGTCCGCTGGGGGCGCACCGAAGAGACGTTTGGTGAAGACCCGTGGTTAGTAGGCGTGATGGCCAGCGCCTATGTGGAGGGATTACAGGGCGAAAAACGCGACCTGCTGGCCACGCTGAAACACTATGTTGGTCACTCGTTCAGCGAAGGGGCACGTAACCATGCGCCCGTGCATCTGGGGTTCAGCGAACTGAACGATACCTTCCTGCTGCCGTTCGAAATGGCGGTGAAGCTCGCTAATGCAGGGTCGGTGATGCCTGCGTATCACGATATCGACAACCAGCCAGGCCACAGTGACAGTTTCCTGCTGACGACGGTGCTACGCGAGCAGTGGGGTTTTGACGGCATTATCGTTGCCGATTACGGTGGCGTGAGCCTTCTGCATCAGCACCACGGTATTTCGCATGACGCCGCTGAATCGGCAGCGCTGGCCTTTAATGCCGGGCTGGACGTTGAGCTGCCTAAAGATGACTGCGCGCGCCATCTGGCACAGGCGGTTGAACGCGGGCTTATCACCATGGCGAAGGTGGATGAGATCGTGGGGCGCGTACTGACCGAGAAATTCCGTCTTGGTTTGTTTGAAAACCCCTATGCTGATGAAAACGCCATTGATCTGCAAAATAACGCCACCCGGCAGGTGGCACGCGAGGTAGCGACCCGTTCGCTAACCTTGCTTGAGAATAACGGCATTCTGCCCCTCAGCGGAAAGCCGCGTGTGGCGGTGGTGGGGCCTACGGCAGACGATCCTCTGGCATTGCTCAGTGGTTATAGCTTCCCGGTGCATTTAATCATCAGCGATATGGTGGACGAAACCTCGCAGGTGACGACACCGCGCGCGGCGCTTGAACACTACCTGGGGACATCGCAGGTTCGTTATGCCAAAGGTTGTCACATCATCGAAAAACGCATGGCGGGCGCGCCGGTCTTCCCGGGCGACAGCGGCGGAAAACCGATACAGCAATCTCCGGTTTCGCGCAGTACCGCCCTGATCCCCGAGGCTGTGTGCGCGGCACAAGAGAGTGACGTGGTGGTGGCCTGCGTCGGGGATCTTGCCGGGTTGTTTCAGAGCGGGACCGTCGGGGAAGGTTCCGACACGGACTCCCTGAACCTGCCAGGCGTGCAACAGCAGTTACTGGAAGCGCTAGTCGCAACAGGTAAACCGGTGGTGGTAGTGATGACCGGGGGAAGGCCGTACAACCTGCAAGGCCTGGAGGACAAGGTCGCGGCATTTATGTTGGCCTGGGCACCCGGACAGGAAGGCGGCTGGGCGATTGCCGACGTGCTGACCGGCCGTGCAGAGCCACAGGGCAGGCTGGTGGTCAGCGTGCCGAAAAGCGCAGGGGCGATGCCGTATTACTACAACCACAAACTCAAAAGTGGCGGCACGCCATTTGCGTTTCATTTTGGCTCGCGCTATCCCTTCGGGTTTGGTCTGGGCTGGAGCAACTTTGGCTTAAGCAACCCAAAACTGGCATCAGATAAGATTGATATTGCAGGGGAAGTAGCCCTGAGTTTTGATGTGACCAACCGCGGCGAACGCAGCGGCAGCGAAGTGGTGCAGGTCTATGTACGCGATAAAGTGGCAAGCCAGGTGCGCCCGTTGCAGGAGCTGAAAGCCTTCCAGCGGGTGACGCTCTCACCCGGGGAAACAACCCGGCTGACCTTCACCTTGCCGGTCGATATGTTCAACTTTACCCGCCGCGACGGCAAGCGGATTGTCGAGCCGGGCGAGTTTGAGCTACAGATTGGCACGTCATCGGCAGATATTCGCGAAGTGGTTACGGTGAACGTCACCGGCGAGACACGTGTATTGCCTGCCGACTGGCGGATGCTAAGTCAATGTGAGACGAAGAGCGTCTGAGAAGGACAAAAAAAAGCCCATCGTGGGAGATGGGCAAAGACTACACACAGCAATTCGTTGTTTCACTCAGGGGATTTCCATGCTTATAAATCAAGGTGTTGATTTATAACCGTGAGCTAATAGTAGGCATTGAGGTTTTTTGCGTCGATCAGATTCGTCTCAATAGTTAAAGAGACGTAAAGATTTTTTGAGGTGAATGACAGAGTTACAGGCAATGTGGCGGGTCTGACCAGTGAAATGATTAATGATGTTTAAGTATTGCGAGGAAATCAGGCCGGGTAAGCGCAGGGCCACCCGGCAATACCGTTACTGTTTGTTCTTCTCTTCCAGATCTTCCAGTTCGCTGAGGATCACATCGGGGTCGGTGCCTGGTGGTGGTACTTCATGCACCCAGGCAGAGAACAATCGCCAGGTGACAGCGAGCAGCACCGGGCCAATAAACAGGCCAATCATGCCGAACGCAATCAACCCGCCAATAACACCAGACAGGATCAGAATCAGCGGCAGATCCGCACCCATGCGAATGAGTATCGGGCGAATAACGTTATCCATCGTACCGACCACGCAGCTCCAGACCAGCAGAACGGTGCCCCAGGTGGTGTCCCCGGACCAGTAGAGCCAGATGATGCAAGGGATCAGCACCAGCAATGGCCCAAGTTGCGCAAGGCAGGTCATTATCATGATCACGGTAAAGATAGTGGCGTATGGCACACCAGAAATCGCAAGACCGATACCGCCCAGAACAGCCTGCACCAGGGCCGTCACCACCACTCCCAGCGCAACGGCGCGAACGGCCTGAGCCGCCAGCAGGATCGCCGCATCACCGCGTTTACCGGCCAGTCGGGTGGCAAAATGTCGCACACCCAGTGCGACCTGCTCACCACGCCAGTACAGCAGGGCGCTGAAGGCCAGCATCAGCGTACAGTGCATCATAAAGCGACCGATGTGTGCGGCCTGCCCGACAAACCAGGTGGTTGTAGTGCCAATATAAGGACGCACTTTCGCCATCAATGCGCTGCCGCCCATCTCCAGCAGGCCGTGCCAGCCGCTGTACAGTTTTGAACCGATAACCGGAATGCTATTTAGCCAGGCGAGATCCGGCAGCGTCATGTCGCCGCTGCTGATGGCGCGAATAACCGGGCCGCTGGTATCAACCAGGCTATTAACCAGTAAGGCAATCGGAATAATAAACAGCAGGAACAGCAGTAAGGTCATGACCAGCACGGCAAGCGCACGGCGGCCAAACAGCAGTTTCTGTAAACGCAGCAGCAGTGGCCAGGTGGCGACGACTACGGTACTGGCCCAGGCGAAGCCGAGCACAAATGGCTGAACAATCCACAGACACGCAATAATCATGATTGCCAGAAACAGCACTGACAGCAGGATTTGCGCAACATCCCTCGGCTGACGAAGATTGACCATAAATAAAACTTTCCTTAGATGAACACCAGCCAGGCTGGCGAGAACATGAAACCGCGTCACTCTAATCATTAGTGATTTCAGCGATTTTTAACAGGCAGATTCTGCATGTAATTCAGCTGAGCGTATAAGAAAAAAATGTGATAAAACTTTCACGACACAACGCAAACGATTTCACACCTCTAATTAGGGTCGACCGTAATGATCCCACAGATTTCTCAGGCACCTGGCGTCGTTCAGCTGGTGCTTAATTTTTTGCAGGCACTGGAGCAACAGGGTTTTACAGGTGATACCGCCACAAATTATGCCGACAGGCTAACGATGGCGACCGATAACAGTATCTACCAGCTTCTTCCCGATGCCGTCGTCTTTCCCCGCTCGACGGCTGATGTGGCATTAATTTCCCGTCTGGCGGCGCAGGAACGTTTTACGTCCCTGGTGTTCACCCCGCGTGGCGGCGGCACCGGCACAAACGGCCAGGCGCTTAATCAGGGCATCATCATTGATATGTCCCGCTATATGAACCGCATTATTGAAATCAACCCTGAAGAGGGCTGGGTGCGTGTTGAAGCGGGCGTTATCAAAGATCAGCTCAACCAGTATTTAAAGCCCTACGGCTACTTTTTCGCGCCAGAGCTTTCTACCAGTAACCGCGCGACCATTGGCGGGATGATCAACACCGATGCGTCCGGACAGGGGTCGCTGGTGTATGGCAAAACCTCCGATCATGTGCTGGGCGTCCGCGCGGTACTGCTGGGTGGCGACATCCTTGATACTCAGCCAATGCCCGTTGCGCTGGCTGAAACGCTGGGCAAAGATAACACCGCCAGCGGGCGAATCTATCGCACCGTACTGGAACGTTGTCGCGACAACCGCCAGTTGATCCTCGATAAATTCCCCAAACTGAATCGCTTCCTGACGGGTTACGATCTGCGTCATGTGTTTAACGATGAACTGACCCAGTTCGATCTGACCCGTATTCTGACCGGTTCGGAAGGCACCCTGGCGTTTATTACCGAGGCGCGTCTGGATATCACCCGGCTGCCGAAGGTACGCCGCCTGGTCAATGTGAAATACAACTCTTTCGATTCTGCGCTGCGCAATGCGCCATTTATGGTTGACGCGCGGGCGCTGTCGGTTGAAACCGTCGACTCCAAAGTGCTTAACCTGGCGCGGGAAGATATTGTCTGGCACTCCGTGAGCGAACTGATCACCGATGTACCGGATAAAGAGATGCTTGGCCTGAACATCGTTGAATTTGCAGGCGATGACGCTGAGCTGATTGAAAGCCAGGTGTCGATGCTCTGCCAGCGTCTGGACGAGCTTATCGCCAGAGGTGAGGGCGGGGTTATTGGCTGGCAGCTGTGTAACGACCTTTCCGGTATTGAGCGTATCTATGCGATGCGTAAAAAAGCGGTGGGGCTGTTGGGCAATGCCAAAGGTGCAGCGAAACCCATTCCGTTTGCAGAAGACACCTGCGTACCGCCGGAGCATCTGGCTGACTATATTGTTGAATTCCGTGCGTTGCTGGATAGCCACGGGCTGAGCTATGGCATGTTTGGCCACGTGGACGCCGGGGTACTGCACGTGCGCCCGGCTCTGGATATGTGCGACCCGCAGCAGGAGATCCTGATGAAACAGATCTCCGATGACGTCGTCGCGTTAACGGCAAAATATGGCGGTCTGCTGTGGGGCGAGCACGGAAAAGGCTTCCGCGCGGAATACAGCCCGGCGTTTTTCGGTGAGCAACTGTTCGGGGAACTGCGTAAAGTCAAAGCGGCGTTTGACCCGGATAACCGTCTCAACCCGGGCAAGATTTGCCCGCCAGAAGGCGTGGATGCGCCAATGCTGCGCGTGGATGCGGTGAAACGCGGCACTTATGACCGGCAAATTCCTATCGCCGTACGCTCATCCTGGCGCGGTGCCATGGAGTGTAACGGGAACGGTCTGTGCTTTAACTTCGACGCGAAAAGCCCGATGTGCCCGTCGATGAAAATCACCAGTAACCGTATTCATTCGCCAAAAGGGCGTGCAACCCTGGTGCGCGAATGGCTGCGTCTGCTGGCCGATCGCGGTGTTGATCCGCTGAAGCTGGAAAGCGAGTTGCCGGAAAAAGCGGCCAGCCTGCGCACGCTGATCGAACGCACGCGGAACAGCTGGCACGCCCGGAAAGGCGAATATGATTTCTCCCATGAAGTCAAAGAAGCCATGTCCGGTTGTCTGGCCTGTAAGGCCTGTTCGACGCAATGTCCTATTAAAATTGACGTTCCGGAATTCCGTTCGCGTTTCCTGCAGCTTTACCACACGCGCTATCTGCGCCCGGTTCGCGATCATCTGGTCGCCACGGTGGAAAGCTATGCGCCGCTGATGGCGCGAGCGCCTAAGACGTTCAACTTCTTTATTAATCAACCGCTGGTACGCAAGCTCTCAGAGAAACATATCGGCATGGTGGACCTGCCGTTGCTGTCGACGCCATCATTACAGCGTCAGCTGGTGGGGCATCGTTCTGCGAACATGACTCTGGAGCAGCTTGAAGCGTTAAGCGCAGAGCAAAAAGCCAACGTGGTGCTGGTGGTGCAGGATCCGTTCACCAGCTATTACGATGCGCAGGTCGTGGCCGACTTTCTCCGTCTGGCTGAAAAAATCGGTTATCAGCCGGTAGTGCTGCCGTTCTCGCCAAACGGCAAGGCGCAGCACATCAAAGGCTTCCTGAATCGCTTTGCGAAAACTGCGCAAAAAACGTCGGACTTCCTCAACCGTGTTGCTACGCTGGGGATCCCAATGGTCGGCGTCGACCCGGCGCTGGTGCTCTGCTACCGCGATGAGTACAAGCAGACGCTTGGCGATAAACGTGGGGATTTCCACGTCATGCTGGTACACGAATGGCTGCCTGCGGCGCTGCAAAAAACAGCGGCCAAAGAGGTCAGCGGTGAATCCTGGTATCTGTTTGGGCACTGTACCGAGGTAACGGCATTGCCGGGGGCACCTGGACAGTGGGCCTCTATTTTCGCCCGCTTCGGCGCGAAGCTTGAGAGCGTCAGCGTGGGGTGTTGCGGCATGGCGGGAACCTACGGGCATGAAGTCAAAAATCATGAGAACTCACTTGGGATCTACGAGTTGTCATGGCATCAGGCCATGCAGCGTTTACCGCGCAACCGCTGTCTGGCGACAGGTTACTCCTGCCGCAGCCAGGTGAAACGCGTTGAAGGTAACGGTGTACGCCATCCATTACAGGCTTTACTGGAGATTATGGGATGATCTGGAAACGAGCAGTGACGCTTCAGGCGCTCAATGCCATGGGAGAAGGGAATATGGTGGGTTTGCTGGATATTCAGTTTACCCATATTGGTGAGGATTCGCTGGAAGCGAGCATGCCTGTCGATAGCCGCACGCATCAGCCTTTTGGCCTGCTGCACGGCGGTGCATCGGTGGTACTGGCTGAAACGCTTGGCTCAGTCGCAGGCTATTTGTGTACCGAAGGGGAACACAAAGTGGTGGGACTGGAAGTGAACGCCAACCATATTCGCTCTGTTCGCAGTGGACGTGTGCGCGGTGTCTGCCGCGCATTGCACGCAGGCAGCCGTCATCAGGTGTGGCAGATTGATATCCTGGATGAACAGGACCGTCTGTGCTGTTCATCGCGTCTGACAACGGCGGTAGTGTAAAGCGTGTAAACATCCGTGATGTTTTGCCTTTGGTCAAAATATGTTCAGTGAAACGTGTTATACTGCTCAGGTTTTGTACATAAGCGAGGACATCATGGATACCGAATTGAACCCAACCCAACTGGCAGTTGAATATTTACGTCGCGATAAGAGCAACCTGTCTCCGGCACAGTACCTGAAAAAGCTGAAACAGCTTGAGCTGGAATTTGCTGACTTACTCGCGCTCTCTTCCAGCGAGCTGAAAGAAGAGATCTATTTTGCCTGGCGGTTGGGCGTTCATGTCCATTGATTGCTGATAAAAAGGCCGCGTTTGCGGCCTTTTTTGTGTTTGAAATTCAGTATCGGGCGGGGAGTTTGTTGATTTTAATGAGCCTGCCATCTTCCATTTCGATAAATCCGCCGGTTTTTAAATCCGCCAGAATGCGCATCACACCGCTGCGGGAGAGCTGGGTTTTCTCCCTGATATACCGCTCCACTGTGATGCTCCTGCGAAAATTCTCGTCTTCATTCATCAACAGCATAAGCTGCTGGCGAATCATCTCATACGCCGTTGGTACACCGCGGGGCATGATATTGTTATAGAGCCGGTTATACATAAACATCAGGTGTTTTGAGATAAGCCCCCACAGCGCTTCGTCTTTGATAATCTCGTTAAGTTGTTTAGTCGTCAGTGTGGCGATAAGGCAGGGGGTGATGGTTTTAAGATAGTCATCAAAGAAGATATCTGTGAGATTGGCGACACCTAAAACGGCCGGGCCTTTCGCCGTAGAAAGCAGCATATTGTCGCTTCTGCGATATATAGCGATAGTCCCTTCAATAACCAGATAACACATGCCCTGATGGTTTACCTGAAGATCCAGTTGCTCACCACGGTCCGTTTTTCGCGTTACGGAGTAGGGCTGTAAATGGGCAATAAGCTCTTGCGCGTAGGGTGAACCTCGATGAGATGAGCCTGAAGCAGACATGGCGGATAACCTTTAAGAAAAGCCCATCTGATTATATTGCCAGTGCGGGAACCTGTGCCACAATTACGCCAGCATCAGGCTGGACATGGCGTGAATAAGAGGCTCGCCAGGCGAGCCTCTGGAGGTCATACATTTACTGCACTGATTAATCGCGATTTCATGGACTGATACGCTGATGCGGCAAAATCTTCCGCCCAGCGTTGGTCTTCAATTGCCTCAATCTGTACTGCGCAGTATTTTGTTTCCGGCGTTTTGGATACCGGGTCGAGATTATCCTGCGTCAGTTCGTTACAGGCGCCAATCCACCACTGATAGGTCATGTAGACCGCACCGGCATTGATGCGCTCGCTGATGCTGGCGCGGGTGATCACTTTCCCCCTGCGCGAGCGCACCCAGACCAGTTGTCCGTCGCGTATGTTCAGCGCGTTGGCATCTGCCGGATTTAACTGCACGCGGCCAGGTTCGTCGGCAAGGCTCTGCAGTGCCGCACAGTTGCCGGTCATTGAACGGCAGGAGTAGTGTCCAACCTCCCTGACCGTGCAGAGCACAAGGGGATACTCCGCATCAGGAATTTCAGCTGGGCGGCGCCATGCCGTAGCGAAAAGTTGTCCCTTGCCGGTTGGCGTGTCGAACTGATTGTCTTTATACAGGTGAGGGGTCCCCGGGTGTTCCAGTGTTGGGCACGGCCACTGGACATGACCCATCTCGCCCATTTTTTCATAGGTCACGCCAAAGAACAGTGGGCACAGCTCGCGCATCTCATCCCAGATCTGTTGGTTAGACGTATAGTGCATCGGGTAGCCCATTTCGGTGGCAAGCAGGCTGATGATTTCCCAGTCGCGTTTCACGTTGCCGCTGGGTTCAATGGCTTTTCCGAATCGCTGGAAGCCCCTGTCAGCGCAGGTAAATACGCCGCCATGTTCACCCCAGGAGGTCGCAGGCAGCAACACATCTGCCACTTCGGCGGTTTTGGTCATGAAAATGTCCTGCACCACCACAAAATCAAGGGCCTCGAAACCCCGGCGTACCAGGCCAAGATCGGCCTCTGTCTGGAGCGGATCTTCCCCCATGATGTAATAGGCCTTGATCTTACCTTCCAGCGCCAGGTGCGGGACTTCCGTGATGCGTGTCCCGACGTGGGCATCCATCTCGTTGATATCGATGTGCCAGGCATCGGCAAATTTTTGCCGGACCGCTACATCGGTGACATCCTGATAACCGGGGAACATGTTAGGCAGCACGCCCATATCACAGGCGCCCTGGACATTATTCTGTCCACGTACCGGGCCGACGCCGACAGCCGGGCGTCCCAGGTTGCCGGTCAGTAGGGCGAGGCTGGAAAGCCCTTTAACCACATCAACAGCCTGCCCGAACTGGGTAACGCCCATCCCCCACATGACGGTGGCCGACGGTGCTGCCGCGAAAGTGCGCATCGCCTGGCGAACGTCGCTGGCGGCAATGCCGGTAAGGTGTTCGACACTCTCTGGGGCGTAATCTTTTACCGCCTCGCGATAGGCATCCAGCCCTTCGGTAAAGCGCGCAACATAGTTTTTGTCGTATAACTCCTCTTCCAGCAGCACATAGCCAAAGGCGTTTACCAGCGCCATATTGCTGCCGTTTTTAAGCTGCAAATGCTGATCGGCAATGCGCGCGGTTTCGATGCGACGCGGATCGCAGACAATAATTTTCGCGCCATTTTCACGCGCTTTGAGCACGCGTCTTGCCACGATCGGATGCGAGTCAGCGCAGTTATAGCCAAAGACCAACAGGCATTTTGAGTTTTCAATGTCGTTGATGGAGTTGCTCATGGCACCATTGCCAAGTGTCTCCTGAAGGCCTGCTACGGAGGGGCCGTGGCAGACACGCGCGCAGCAATCCACATTGTTAGTGTTGAGCACCGCCCGGGCAAATTTTTGCATTACGTAGTTGGTTTCATTGCCTGTACCCCTGGAAGAGCCAGTGGTCATAATCGAACGGGGGCCGAACTGCGCCTTAATGCTTTTCAGTTTGTGGGCGGTATAGCGAATGGCTTCTTCCCAGGTAACGGGGGTGAATGCTTCACCTTTGTGATAGCGAATCATGGGTTGTGTTAAGCGGGGAGTCAGCAGGCGGGTATCGTTGAGAAAATCCCATCCGTAAAAGCCTTTCAGACACAGCGTGCCCTGGTTAGTGACGCCATCGGCGGCTTCGGCACGGATGATTCGGTTATTTTCGACGACGAGATTCAATTTGCAGCCTGCACCACAGTAAGGGCAGACGCTTGCGATTTTTTTCATCAATAACAGACCTGTTAAGAAATGAAGCAAAGTTGACTGGAAAACCCAGTCCCGTAGGCGAAGGTAAGCAGGAACCGTGCCAGGTTTGCTTTGCTGGTTTTACAGGGTGTTATGCGCAAAGGCGCGTGTCATCGTCAGGCCGTTCGTCAGTTTTGACGATGACACGTTAGGGGAGTGAAGGGGCCTTAGAGATCGTCCATCGTGTAACCCACCACGATTTCCAGTGTCTTACGGATCACATCCGCCTGAACCACGTCGTGTGTAGCTTCCAAAGTTTGAATGAGCCAGAGGATGATCGCTTTATTGGACAGGTGTCCCTCGGAGGCCAGAACACAGCGTACTGCAGTAGAAAAAACAGCGGACTCTTCAGCAAAACGATCGCCTGCGTGACGGAAATATTCCGACAGCGCACTGTCTATAAAAGCAGAATGGTATTCGGGTTGAAGCTGAATATTTTGTCTCATTTGTTCTCACCGTAGCTGTTAAATTGCAGTCAATGTATTTTTTTGGGGTCTGACGGTTTTCCATTTCCAAATAAAGGGATGACATTGTCTCTGTTGTTGTTAAGAGGTCCCTCTCTTTTCGTTCGTCCTTGCGCGGTTCTGCGACGTCTAAGGGCGATGCTGTTTGAGCCGATTTCGGCAATCACCCTCGCAAGTGTCTCCCGCCGCTGGGGATCCTTTTCATGTTCTTTCATCACCCGCAGACGCTGTAGCAATCCTTCGGTTGTCACTGGTCCCCGCTCTTTCAGAAGAGAGAGAACGGCTTCACCGATAAGCGTGTCGATCAGTCGGTCTGCGTCACTGCTGTTCATAACTTTACCGTTCGAAGAGCAAACCAAGCAGCATGTGGTAATGTTCTTCCTCTTCCGGCCCGTCGGCTCGTTCGAGGCGGCTGAGCAGCTTGGTACAAAGCGATTTGCGATTAAGGTTTCGTCCGTCGCTGAGGATTTCAACCACTACCTGACCCAGCGTCTCCTGCTGGGTGGGAAGCGCAGCCTTTTCAAAGTACTGTGCAATCGCTGCTGCGGAATCTGTGCCGTAACCTTCCTGCTGCATGTCTCACTCCTGTAAAATCATGTCGTCAATAACGTTACATTTAAGGTATACACAATTTCAAAATCTGTACATGAAAAATGTACAAATTTTTGTGTTTTTTTTAATATTTTTCATAAAGTCTTTTGTTTTTAATTGGTTATATGTCTTTCGTGAAGCGCTAATGTTACAGGATATATTGTACAAAAAGAGCAGGCACTGGTAAGTTGTACAGCAGAGAAAACAGGTCTCATTAACTGCTGTAAATGGTTGAGATGTAAATTATTTGTTAAGCAATTAATGTGCTATAAATGAACATTACCCACGTCTTTTGTGGAAAAAACCCGAACCCCAGGAATAGCATGCTCACAACCATCATTTACCGCAGTCATATCTGCGAGGACGTTCCAGTGAAAGCGTTGGAAGCCATGGTCGCTGCTGCAAACAGTAAAAATCAGCAATCTAATGTCACGGGGATCCTGCTGTTTAACGGCACTCATTTTTTCCAACTGCTTGAAGGACCAGTGGAGCACGTTTCGTCGATCTATGAGCAGATCTGTAACGACCCACGTCACCATAATGTGGTTGAGTTGATGCGCGATCACGGGCCTGTGCGCCGCTTTGGCAACGTGGGCATGGAGCTTTTCGATTTACGCCAGTTCGACAGGGATGAGGTGCTACAGCAGGTGCTCGACAAAGGAACGACTCGCTACCAGCTGACGTATAACGACCGCCCACTCCAGTTTTTCCGCACCTTTGTCGATGCCACGGAAAAAGAGAACTACTTTGAACTTCCGCCTGCGGATTCATGGGATTTTGTTCCCGAAGAAACGCGCTTATCCGCGCAGCCCGAGGTGATCGCCAAGGGAGCGGATTGCAGCTTTGCGTTCCAGCCGATAGTCGATCCGTTTATGCAGCAGGTCGTTTCCTGGGAGGCGCTTATCCGCACCCATGACGGCGGCTCGCCGGAGGCCTATTTTGCCAAACTCCCGCGTGACGAAGTGTATACGTCCGATCTGCAAAGCAAGCAGGTGGCGCTTTCAATGGCCAGCGCGCTGGGATTACAGGACCAAACATTATCCCTTAACTTGCTGCCCATGACGCTGGTTAACATTCCCAACGCCGTGGATTTTCTGCTCACAGCGATTGAAGCAAATGGGTTTGTGCCAGAGCAAATTGTGGTGGAGTTTACTGAAAGTGAAGCCATTTCCCGCTTTGATGAATTCTCGGATTCGGTCAGGCAGCTAAAAAGTGCAGGCATCAGTGTGACGATCGATCACTTTGGCGCCGGTTTCGCGGGGCTACAACTGCTGGCTCAGTTCCAGCCGGACAGAATTAAGATAAATCGCGATCTGGTCGCTAACGTGCACAAAAGTGGCCCCCGACAGGCCATCATTCAGGCGATTATCAAATGCTGTACCACGCTTGAGATCCAGTTCTGCGCGGTGGGTGTGGAGAAGGCAGAAGAGTGGATGTGGCTGGAGTCTGCGGGAATTTCCCAGTTCCAGGGGCATCTCTTTGCCAGCCCCCGGCATGGCGGTATTCCAGTTATTGCGTGGCCGGAGAAAAAATTCGAATTCTGATAAAGCTGTACACAAAGCGGCAGACTTAACTGTACGAATGGTAAATTTTATACAACAATATATTCACAGGCGAAGGGAAGAGTAGCCCATTCACCTGAGTAAAATGTGGTCTTAGTTATACAAATGGTTTGTACAATCTGATAAGGTTGGTGTAGTTAGGTATGGAAGTTCTGAGCGTGAGGGAGTTAATGGCCTATTACAGTATCGGCGAAGTGGCCGAACGATGCGGTATCAACCCCGTTACGCTGCGTGCCTGGCAGCGTCGTTATGGATTGTTGAAGCCGCAGCGCAGCGAAGGGGGACATCGTCAGTTTGACGATGAAGATATCCTGCGTATTGAAGAGATCAAACGCCTGATGAAAAGCGGCGTTTCGGTCGGAAAAGTTAAAGTCTTGCTGGAAAATAAGGAAGTGCTGACCCAGGGCAATTGGGTTTCGTTCCAGGAAGAGATGATGACCGTTCTGCGTTACGCCAGCCCGGCAAAACTGCGCGCCAAAATAGGTGAATTCCGCCGCGATCACGCGATGGATGCGCTGATTGACAATATTATCTCCCCTGTCCGCCAGCGAATGAACCAGGATCAGAATACCGTGCGCCACATGGCGAGCCTGCTGGACGGTGTTTTGATCGAATTCGCGATTGCGAGTCTGGCGGAGTCCCGCAAGAAAACCGGTAAAGACGCTCTTCTGATTGGCTGGGAGTGCGATGACCGGACCCATCTGTGGCTGGAAGCTGCGCGTTTATCGCAAAAGGGCTGGCATATTGACGTGCTGGCAGAGCCGATTGATTCACCGCGTCCTGAGCTTTTCCCCGGGCAGAAAATCTTCGTCTGGACGGGGAAATCACCCACGTCTCGCCAGCAGGAACAACTGGATCACTGGCGTGAACAGGGGTTTGCGGTGTCATTTCATCACTGATCGTAAGAGGCCTTGAGGGCCTTTTTTGTTTTTGCCCCTTTCCTCAAAAGCTATCTTAAAAATAGGCATTTCCGATGCATATTTTACTTTTCTTCTCTTCGTCATAGATGACGTGACGAAATGCATTATTTATCAATGCATTGAACAATTAAATCCATCCTGCCTGCATCCTCCCACAGGGTCTATGCTTAATAAAAGTAGCCAAAAAGGGCGATTTAGCCGAAAGCCCCTGCTGTCAGGGGGTTGAAGTGATAATCGTTATCACTAACATGGTGTTATGCCCTGGTGGCTCAATACATGAGGTGGACCTATGGAATTGCATTCAGAAACCTTCAATCCTGCCGACTTTGCCTGGCGCGGTTTAACGCTCACGCCAGCGGCTGCGGCACATATTCACGAGCTGGTGGCGAAAAAGCCTGAGCTCCTCGGCGTGCGCTTAGGGGTCAAGCAGACCGGCTGTGCGGGCTTCGGCTACGTGCTGGATACCGTCACGGAACCCGCAAAAGACGACCTGGTCTTTGAAACCGATGGCGCGAAACTGTACGTCGCGCTACAGGCCATGCCTTTTATCGACGGAACCGAAGTCGACTACGTTCGCGAAGGTTTAAACCAGCTCTTTAAATTTCATAACCCGAAAGCCCAGAACGAATGCGGCTGCGGCGAAAGCTTTGGGGTATAGGCGGTACTATGTCTCGTAATACTGAAGCAACTGATGATGTCAACACCTGGAGCGGCGGGCACCTCAACTATAAAGAGGGGTTCTTCACGCACCTGCAAACAGATGAACTGGCAAAAGGCATCAATGAAGATGTGATCCGCGCGATTTCGGCCAAGCGTAATGAGCCGGAGTGGATGCTTGAGTTCCGTCTGAATGCTTTCCGTGCCTGGCTTGAAATGGAAGAGCCACACTGGCTGAAAGCGCACTACGACAAGCTGAACTATCAGGATTACAGCTACTACTCTGCGCCATCCTGCGGCAGCTGTGATGATACCTGCGCCTCGCAGCCGGGGGCTGTACAGCAAACCGGTGCCGAGAACAGCTTCCTGAGCAAAGAAGTCGAAGAGGCGTTTAATCAGCTGGGCGTGCCGGTGCGGGAAGGTAAAGAAGTGGCGGTTGACGCCATTTTTGACTCCGTTTCCGTTGCCACCACCTACCGTGAAAAACTCGCCGGGCAGGGCATCATCTTCTGCTCGTTTGGCGAAGCCATTCACGAACACCCGGAGCTGGTGAAAAAGTACCTGGGGACCGTTGTGCCGGGTAACGATAACTTCTTTGCCGCGCTGAACGCTGCGGTGGCGTCCGATGGCACCTTTATCTACGTGCCAAAAGGGGTGCGCTGCCCTATGGAGCTGTCGACGTATTTCCGTATAAACGCAGAAAAAACCGGCCAGTTCGAACGCACGATCCTGATTGCCGATGAGGGAAGCTACGTCAGCTACATCGAAGGCTGTTCTGCCCCAGTACGTGACAGCTATCAGCTGCACGCGGCGGTGGTGGAAGTCATCATCCACAAAGACGCCGAAGTGAAATACTCCACCGTGCAAAACTGGTTCCCGGGTGATGGCAACACCGGCGGCATCCTGAACTTCGTCACTAAACGCGCGCTGTGCGAAGGTGAAAACAGCAAAATGTCCTGGACCCAGTCGGAAACCGGATCTGCGATCACCTGGAAATATCCAAGCTGCATTCTGCGTGGGGATAACTCCATCGGTGAGTTTTATTCCGTGGCGCTCACCAGCGGACGCCAGCAGGCGGATACCGGCACCAAGATGATCCACATTGGTAAAAACACCAAATCGACCATCATCTCGAAAGGGATCTCCGCCGGGCACAGCCAGAACAGCTATCGCGGGCTGGTGAAAATCATGCCTACGGCCACCAACGCCCGTAACTTTACCCAGTGTGACTCAATGCTGATTGGCCCTGATAGCGGCGCGCATACCTTCCCGTACGTGGAATGCCGTAACAACAGCGCCCAGCTGGAGCATGAAGCGACCACATCGCGTATTGGTGAAGACCAGCTCTTCTACTGCCTGCAACGCGGGATCAGTGAAGAAGATGCGATTTCAATGATTGTTAACGGCTTCTGTAAGGATGTGTTCTCTGAACTGCCGCTGGAATTTGCCGTTGAAGCCCAAAAACTCCTCGCCATTAGTCTTGAACACAGCGTCGGTTAAGGAAAGCACATGTTAAGTATTAAAGATTTACAGGTAAGCGTGGAAGACAAAGAGATCCTGCGTGGCCTCAATTTTGACGTCAAACCAGGAGAAGTACACGCCATCATGGGGCCAAACGGCTCCGGGAAAAGTACGCTTTCAGCGACGCTGGCAGGACGCGAAGATTACGAAGTGACCAACGGCACCGTCGAGTTTAACGGCAAAGATCTGCTAGAGATGTCACCGGAAGACCGCGCGGGAGAGGGCATCTTTATGGCCTTCCAGTATCCGGTAGAAATCCCCGGCGTCAGCAACCAGTTCTTCCTGCAAACGGCGCTCAATGCGGTGCGTAAATACCGTGGGCTGGAGGCGCTCGACCGTTTTGACTTCCAGGATCTGATGGAAGAGAAAATCAAACTGCTAAAAATGCCGGAAGACCTCCTGACCCGCTCCGTGAATGTCGGTTTCTCCGGTGGTGAGAAAAAGCGTAACGACATTCTGCAAATGGCTGTACTGGAGCCGGAGCTGTGCATTCTCGATGAGACTGACTCCGGTCTGGATATCGATGCCCTTAAGATTGTGGCGGACGGCGTAAACTCCCTGCGCGACGGCAACCGCTCGTTCATTATCGTCACTCACTACCAGCGCATTCTGGATTACATTAAACCGGATTACGTCCATGTGCTCTGGCAAGGGCGCATTGTGAAATCCGGCGACTTTACGCTGGTCAAACAACTGGAGGAGCAGGGCTATGGCTGGCTTACCGAACAGCAGTAACGCACTCCAGCAGTGGCATCGCCTGTTTGAAGCGCAGGGCGACTTGCGCTCTGAACATGCCCAACAGCACCTGCAACAGATGCTGCGTCTGGGATTGCCGACGCGTAAGCATGAAAACTGGAAATACACTCCGCTCGACGGATTGCTGAACGGCCAGTTTGTGACCCGGCTGGCGGATGTCAGCAAGGCCCAGTGCGATCTGCTGGCGTTGAGCGTGAAGGCGGTGCGTCTGGTGTTTGTCGACGGGCGTTTCCACCCGGAACTGAGTGACAATACTCAGGACAGCGGCTTTGAGGTCACCGTGAATGATGACCGCCAGCCGCTCACGGCACCGGTACAGCCTGAAGTGTTCCTGCATCTCACCGAAAGTCTGGCGCAGAGCGTCACACAGATCCGCGTGAAGCGTAACCAGCGTCCGGCGCAGCCGTTGCTGCTGATGCATATCACTCAGGGGCTGGCAGGCGAAGAGATCAACACCGCGCATTACCGCCACCATCTTGAGCTGGCCGAAGGGGCGGAAGCGACGATCATTGAACACTACGTCAGCCTGAATGATGCACCGCACTTTACCGGCGCGCGCCTGACCATGAACGTGGCAGCCAATGCGCAACTTCACCATATCAAGCTGGCGTTTGAAAACCCGGTCAGCCACCACTTTGCCCATAACGATATTCTGCTGGGAGCCGATGCCGCGGCATATAGCCACAGCTTCCTGTTGGGGGGGGCGGTGCTGCGTCACAACACCAGCACGCAACTGAATGGCGAAAACATCACGCTTCGCATTAACAGCCTGGCAATGCCGGTTAAATCGGAAGTGTGCGATACCCGAACCTGGCTTGAGCACAACAAAGGCTACTGCAACAGCCGCCAGTTGCATAAAACCATCGTCAGCGATAAAGGTCGCGCGGTGTTTAACGGCCTGATTAACGTGGCGCAACACGCCATTAAAACTGACGGGCAGATGACCAACAATAACCTGCTGCTGGGGCGCCTGGCGGAAGTGGATACCAAGCCGCAGCTTGAAATCTACGCCGACGACGTGAAGTGCAGCCACGGCGCCACGGTTGGCCGCATCGACGATGAACAGATGTTCTATCTGCGCTCACGTGGGATCGACAAACAGGCGGCCCAGAAGATGATTATTTACGCGTTTGCGGCAGAACTGACGGAAGCGCTGCGTGATAACGCGTTAAAACAGCAGGTGCTGGAACGTATTGGTCAGCGTCTGCCTGGAGGCGAAGCATGAGTTTTCCCGTAGAGAAAGTACGGGCAGATTTTCCGGTTCTGACCCGTGAAGTGAACGGTCTGCCGCTGGCTTATCTCGACAGTGCTGCCAGCGCTCAGAAACCGAATCAGGTGATTGACGCTGAAGCGGAGTTCTACCGCCACGGCTATGCCGCCGTGCATCGCGGTATTCATACCCTCAGCGCTGAGGCGACGCAGAGCATGGAAAACGTGCGCACTCAGGTGGCCGCTTTCCTCAATGCGCGCTCGCCGGAAGAGCTGGTATTTGTCCGCGGCACCACTGAAGGGATAAACCTGGTAGCGAATAGCTGGGGCAGCGCGCAGGTTCACGCCGGGGATAACATCATCATCACCCAGATGGAGCATCACGCGAATATCGTTCCCTGGCAGATGCTTTGCGAACGCACCGGCGCACAGCTGCGCGTGATCCCACTGAACGAGGACGGTACCTTACAGCTGGCGCAGCTCGACGTATTGCTCGACGAACGCACCCGGCTGGTGGCGGTCACGCAGGTCTCTAACGTCCTGGGTACCGAAAACCCGGTGGCGGAGATCATCGAAAAAGCGCATCAGGTCGGCGCGAAAGTGCTGGTTGATGGCGCGCAGGCCGTGATGCACCACGCTATTGACGTGCAGGCACTGGATTGCGATTTCTACGTGTTTTCCGGGCATAAGCTCTACGGGCCAACCGGCATCGGCGTGCTGTATGTCAAAGACGCGATTTTGCAGGCCATGCCACCCTGGGAAGGGGGCGGGTCAATGATTGCCACCGTCAGCCTGACGGAAGGCACCACCTACGCACGAGCGCCGTGGCGCTTTGAAGCGGGTACACCGAATACGGGCGGGATCATCGGCCTGGGGGCGGCAATTGCATATATCTCTTCGATTGGTCTTGATGCCATTCAGGAGTACGAGCAGGTGCTGATGCACTACGCGTTGCAGGAGCTGGCCAGTGTGCCGGATCTGGTCTTATACGGCCCGGCCAACAGAAAAGGGGTGATTGCCTTTAATCTGGGTAAACACCATGCCTATGACGTGGGCAGCTTCCTGGATAATTACGGCGTGGCCGTGCGTACCGGGCATCATTGCGCCATGCCGCTGATGGCATTTTACCAGGTGCCGGCGATGTGTCGGGCATCGCTGATGATGTATAACACAATGGAAGAGGTCGACAGACTGGTGGCGGGACTTAAACGCATCCACCAGCTGCTTGGATAACGGAGAGGCAAGAGATGGCCGATTTGCCGGACAGAGATAAACTGCTGCGTAACTTTGGGCGTTGCGCAAACTGGGAAGAGAAATATCTCTATATTATCGAGCTGGGGCAGCGCTTGCCGCCGCTCGGTGAAGAAGAGCATAACCCGCAGAACACGATTCAGGGCTGCCAGAGCCAGGTGTGGATTGTCATGCGCCAGAACGACGATGGCGTCATTGAATTACAGGGCGACAGCGATGCGGCCATTGTGAAGGGGCTTATCGCGGTGGTGTTTATTCTTTATCACCAGATGTCCGCGCAGGATATTGTCGCCTTTGACGTGCGCCCTTGGTTTGAAAAAATGGCGCTGGCCCAACACCTCACCCCATCCCGCTCTCAGGGACTCGAAGCGATGATTCGCGCAATTCGCTCCAAAGCGTCAATCATTAGCTAGACTTAATAGACAGCATTCATTCTGTTTCGCGAGGTGGTTCCCGCCTCGCTGGTTTTTCAGCTTTCTGGCTTTCTGCCAGTGAATAAGGAATCTCAGCATGAAGCGCGCGTCTATTATTACTCTATTACTCCTCGGTTCGCTCGGTGCGCTTAATTCGGCCTGGGCGGTTGATTATCCGTTGCCGCCTGTCGGCAGCCGACTTATTGGTCAAAATCAAACCTACACCATTCAGGAAGGTGACAATAAACTTCAGGCCATTGCCCGACGATTTAATACTGCTGCACAGTTGATCCTTGAAACGAATAATACGATAGCCCCGGTTAACCCCGCGCCGGGAACCGTAATTACAATCCCATCCCAGATGCTCCTGCCGGATACGCCACGTGAAGGCATTGTCGTGAATCTGGCTGAGCTGCGGCTGTACTACTTCCCGCCTGGCGAAAACATCGTTCAGGTTTTCCCGCTGGGTATTGGGCAACTGGGTCTGGAAACCCCGGTCACGACCACGCGTGTGAGTCAGAAAATCCCTAATCCAACCTGGACGCCGACACCGGGCATCAGAGCGCGCTCACTGGCGCAGGGCATTAAACTGCCCCCGGTAGTCCCCGCCGGGCCTAATAACCCTTTAGGCCGCTTCGCACTGCGTTTAGGTGTGGGTAATGGGGAATATCTCATTCACGGAACAAGTGCGCCTGACAGTGTAGGGTTGCGGGTGAGCTCCGGGTGTATGCGCATGAACGCGCCGGACATTAAGGCGCTGTTTGAGCAGGCGCGCGTCGGCACGCGGGTGCAAATCATCAACGAGCCGGTGAAATACGCCGTTGAGCCCGATGGCAGACGCTACGTTGAGGTCCACCGTCCTCTGGCACAGCAAGAAGGGGAAAATCCGCAAACAACGCCAATTAACCACTCAACCGACTTTGCTACTTTTGTGACTCAGCCCGGGAGTGATAAAGCGCTCGTCAGCAAGGCGTTAGCGCGCCGTGCGGGGATCCCGGTCGTGGTGTCAGCAGGCAATGGCCCGTCAGCGAATAATACGGTGTTATCGGTGCAGAACAGTCGGGCGTCTGCGGCGGTGTCAGAAGGCGAGGGTGAGAAGGTTACACAGTAGAAGTGAAGGCAAAAAAAATGGCGCACAATGTGCGCCATTTTATTAACAGGTACTATTACTTACGGTATTTAGTAGCCTGGTTGTCCAGACGCTGGTTAGCGCGAGCTGCGTCGTCTTTAGCAGCCTGAACGTCGGAACGCATTGCGTTCACGTCGTTGCTCAGCTGGTCAACTTTAGCGTTCAGAGTCTGAACGTCAGAAGACAGCTGATCGATTTTAGCGTTGCTGGAGCAACCAGCCAGCAGAGTAGAACCCAGGATTACCGCGCCCAGTACCAGTTTAGTACGATTCATTATTAATACCCTCTAGATTGAGTTAATCTCCATGTAGCGTTACAAGTATTACACAAAGTTTTTTAGGTTGAGAATATTTTTTTGATGGGAATACGCCTATTTTTGATCGTTCGCTCAAAGAAGCAACGAATTCGGCATTTTTGTCGAAAAAGCTATGTTAAAAAAGGCATTTTTCATCGGATTCATCTTAGATAAATCGCTATTAAATAGAAAAACCCGATTTGCTTTTTGAATAAATCTGGCTAATGCCAGGAATAAAAAAAGCGCCCCGAAGGGCGCTTTTATCAAAAAATTAATTCGTTCGAGAATTATTACAGCACGTGAACAGATGCAGTGTTGGTTGTACCTGCTGGTACCAGAGCACCAGAAACCATCACCACAACGTCGCCTTTCTGTGCCAGGCCGCGTTCAACGAGTTGCAGAGCGACTTCTTTACCCAGACGGTAGAAATCGTCTGTAGACGCGATCTCTTTCACCAGGTGAGGAACAACACCTTTGCTCAGAACCAGCTGACGGGCAGTGGTTTCGTTGGTGGTCAGCGCCAGAATGGTGGCATCCGGGAAGTATTTACGGATAGCACGTGCAGATTTACCGCCCTGGGTCGCAACTACGATCAGTGGTGCTTCCAGTTTCTCAGCAGTTTCTACTGCACCGCGGCACACAGCTTCAGTGATGCGCAGTTTACGGCTGTCGTTGTTGTAGTCCAGACGGCTGGTCATCACGCGGTCGGTACGTTCACAGATGGTTGCCATGATGCTTACGGCTTCCAGCGGGTATTTACCTTTAGCGGATTCGCCAGACAGCATGACTGCGTCAGTACCGTCCAGGATGGCGTTCGCCACGTCACCTGCTTCTGCGCGGGTTGGGCGTGGGTTTTTGATCATGGAGTCCAGCATCTGCGTTGCGGTGATAACCACTTTACGCGCGCGAACACACTTCTCGATCATCATCTTCTGCGCGAAGATAACTTCTTCAACCGGGATTTCAACACCCAGGTCACCACGAGCAACCATGATACCGTCAGACGCTTCGAGGATTTCGTCGAAGTTGTTCAGGCCTTCCTGGTTTTCGATTTTGGAGATGATCTGGATCTTCTCGCCGCCGTGCGCTTTCAGGTGCTCACGGATTTCAACCACGTCGGAACGTTTACGGATAAAGGACGCTGCAACGAAATCAACGCCTTGCTCGCAACCGAAGATCAGGTCTTGCTTGTCTTTTTCAGCCAGTGCTGGCAGTGCGATGGAAACGCCCGGCAGGTTAACGCCTTTGTTTTCACCCAGGTCGCCGTTGTTCAGCACTTTACAGATAACGTTGTTACCTTCGATAGCGGTAACTTCCATACCGATCAGACCATCGTCCACCAGAACGGTGTTACCGACGGACAGATCGCTGGTGAAGCCTTCATAGGTCACAGCAACGATTTCGTTGTTGCCGACAACAGACTTGTCAGTGGTGAAGGTGAAGGTCTGGCCAGCTTTCAGAGAAACGTCGTTACCGCCTTCCAGTTTGATGGTACGGATTTCAGGACCTTTGGTATCGAGCAGGATTGCTGCTTTTTTACCGGTCTTGCTCATCACGTTGCGCAAGTTCTGGATACGCTGACCATGTTCAGCATAGTCACCGTGGGAGAAGTTCAGACGCATAACGTTCATGCCGGCGTCCAGCATTTTGGTCAGCATCTCTTCAGATTCGGTTTTCGGGCCGATGGTGCAAACAATTTTCGTCTTTTTCATGACAGTCTTAGTCTTTAAGTTGGGAAGGATATGGAAATCTCGCTCCGGGGGCGCACCGCCGCGGAGTCAAACCTGTGTTGCAAAAGAGTATATGACACGCACTAAGGATAGGAGACATCAAATGAGCGTGCAGAAGAAAGTGTGCCTGAGTGTCAGCCCAACGGAGGAGAGGAAAAGTTGTACGTTGTTTTTTGTATTCCAAGCGCTGAAACCATTCACCAGGGATTAGGCGCGCATTATACGCTGATTTTCAGACAAAAGGAAAATGAAAACAGCGTTTCAAAAATAATCTGTGCAGATTCACATAAGATTGTTATCAACGCGTTAAGGCATAATGACAACTTATGGCGGCAGGCTCGTCACCTGCCGCATTTAGCTCAAATTTTTAGCGCCTGATCCAGGTCGGCAATTAAATCCTGCACATCTTCAATACCCACCGAAAGACGGATCAGCTGCGGCACAATACCGTTTGCCCGCCGTTGCTCGGGCGGAATCGAGGCATGGGTCATGCTGTAAGGCTGGCTGACCAGGCTTTCAACGCCGCCCAGGCTTTCCGCCAGGGTAAACAGTTTCAGCTTACGGATAATCGCCGTCGCCCGTTGCGCATCGCCTTTTACCACCACTGAAATCATGCCGCCGGGCAGCGCCATCTGCCTGCGCGCGAGTTGATACTGCGGATGGGACTCAAGCCAGGGGAACCAGACTTTTTCTACCTGCGGGTGCTGCTCCAGCCATTGCGCAATCGCCAGGGCGTTGGCACTGTGCTTCTCCACGCGCAATGAAAGGGTGCGTATTCCTCGCAGCGTGAGGAAACTGCTGAACGGATCGAGCACACCGCCCACCGCATTTTGCAGGTAACCCAGTTTATCGGCCAGTTCCGGGTTTTCGCCCACAACTGCCACCCCGGCAACCACATCGGAATGACCGTTCAGGTATTTGGTTGCGGAGTGCACCACGATATCAAACCCCGACTCCAGCGGGCGGTGAATAACCGGCGAAGCAAACGTGTTGTCGGCGACGCTGATGAGGCGATGGCGGCGGGCAATATCCGCAATCGCAGCCAGGTCGGCAAGCTTGAGCAGGGGATTCGTCGGCGTTTCGACCCACACCATTCGCGTGTCGGGGCGGATAGCGGCTTCCAGTGCTTCCACGTCGCCCGGCTTAACCCAACTGACCTGCAATCCGGTGCTGCGCTTGCGCACATTTTCAAACAGGCGGTACGTCCCGCCGTAGACATCATCAATGGCAACGATGTGGCTGTCTTTATCCAGCAGCTCCAGCACCGTGGCAATCGCTGCCAGCCCGGAGGCAAAGGCATAACCGCGGGTGCCGCTTTCCAGTTCGGCAATGGCGGTTTCAAGGGCGTGGCGGGTTGGATTCCCGCTGCGGGAATATTCGTAGCCCGTATGTTCACCCGGTGACGGTTGCGCAAACGTCGATGTGGCGTAAATGGGGGGCATCACCGCGCCGTGTTGGTCGTTAAATTCACCGCTGTGTACGCTGAGGGTCGCTAAATTTTTCATTGTCTCTTCCTTTATGGTTGCAGGCGGTTGCGCCAGGCGGTAAGAACGTCGCTGCGCGTAATCAGACCCAGAAAACGATCGTTGTCATTAATGACGGCTACCAGGCCGCGGTCGAAAATCGCGTTCAGCGCACTTTCCGGGGCGCGTTTATCCAGAAACTCCACCTGGCGCGTCATGGCACTGGTGACGGGAAGGGCGAAACGGTCACCGTCACCGCCGATGTGACGCAGCAGATCCCACTCATCGATGATGCCGACGACCTTGCCATCATCCAGAACCGGAAGTTGCGAGATGTCGTACAGACGCATCCGTGCCAGCACGGTGGAGAGCGTGTCATCCGGGGCGGCGGTTACCGTGGCGCCTTCATCATGACGCAGGGCGATGTAGTCAGAGAGATCGCCTGCCTGCGGGCGAGAGATAAGCCCCTGCTGACGCATCCAGTCGTCGTTGAACATTTTCGACAGATACTTATTCCCGCTGTCACAGGCGAACGTCACCACGCGTTTGGGGGTTGTCTGCGCCTGGCAATATTTCAGTGCCGCCGCCAGCAGCGTGCCGCTGGAAGAGCCTGCCAGAATGCCTTCTGTTTTCAGCAGCTCGCGGGCGGTAGTGAACGCTTCGCGGTCAGTGATACGCCAGGCGCGGTTGACGCCTTCGATATGCGCCAGCGGGGGAATAAAGTCTTCGCCAATTCCCTCGACCAGCCATGAGCCCGCATGATGGTAATGCCCGGTTTCGACCTGATCGGCCAGAACGGAACCCGCGGGATCGGCGAGCACAAACTCCGTGTGGGGAGAATGTTCAGCAAACCACGCCTGAAGGCCGCCAAGCGTACCGCCGGAGCCCACGCCAACCACAATAGCGTCGATATCGCCATCAAGTTGTTCATACAACTCCGGTGCCGTGGTTGTGCGGTGGGCCAGCGGGTTGGCGTCATTATTAAACTGATCGATATAAAACGCGCCGGGTAGCTCATTCGCCAGGCGCTGCGCGTAATCCTGATAATAGGCCGGATGGCCTTTATTAACGTCTGAACGCGTCAGCACCACCTGCGCGCCCAACGCGCGCAGGTGGAAAATTTTCTCACGGCTCATTTTGTCGGGGACGACCAGGATCAGTGAGTAGCCTTTTTGCGCGGCGATTAACGCCAGGCCAAGCCCGGTATTGCCTGCGGTGGCCTCAATAATCGTCCCGCCGGGCCGTAGCTGGCCGTTGCGCTCGGCTTCGTTAATCATCGACAACGCAACACGATCTTTGATAGAGCCGCCCGGGTTCTGGTTTTCCAGCTTCAGAAACAAGGCGCAAGAACCGGTATTGAGCTTATGCAGCTGAATAAGCGGAGTACGGCCAATCAGTTCGGTGACGGAGTGATAAATCGTCATGGTTTTTTCCTGTATGAAGGTCATGACAGGATGATAGTGCGGCGAAAATTTATCGATAAAGAACGTTTAACTGCTTTTTAGAACGGAAAGTAATATTAATGACTATTTCAGAAGCCCAGGCAGCAAGACGTAAAGTGGTCTGGAAGTGGGGATGGCTATATCGGTATAAAATGCTGTAAAAATGAGCGAATTGCCCCCCTCAGGGCCGCGATATATGCGTCTGGCAGATAATCATTACTGAAATTGAGCTATTTGCTTCCCGCCCAGTAAATTCGCCTTTTATTTCTTTTGGTTATAACAAATTCCTTTTTGGTCATTTAAAAGCGGATAATCGCTGATTACTATCGTTTGGACATCCATACTGCTAAACCGCTATATGCGTAACGGATAACGAAGAAGAATGATAGTTCTCAGGAATATTTCGAAGATTTTTGACAACGGGAAGGTGGCGCTCACTGCCGTTGATAACGTCAATTTGACGGTTGAACAGGGACAGATTTACGGAATCATTGGCTACAGCGGCGCAGGTAAAAGCACCCTGATCCGCCTGCTGAACGGCCTGGAAAAACCCAGCACTGGCAGCGTGACCATTAACGGGCAGGATATCTCTGCCGCCAAAGGTGAGGCGCTGCGCCAGGCTCGCCTGAAAATCAGCATGGTTTTCCAGCACTTCAACCTGCTGTGGTCGCGCACGGTAAACGAGAATATCGCCTTCTCAATGCAAATCGCAGGCGTGCCGAAAGCCCGCATTAAAGCGCGTGTGGCCGAACTGGTGGAGCTGGTTGGGCTGAAAGGCCGCGAAAATGCCTATCCGTCACAGCTGAGCGGTGGGCAGAAGCAGCGCGTGGGTATTGCGCGCGCACTGGCGAACAATCCTGACGTACTGCTGTGCGATGAGGCAACGTCTGCGCTCGACCCGCAGACTACCGATCAGATCCTCGATCTGCTGCTGGACATTAACCGTCGATTCAAACTGACCATCGTGTTGATCACCCACGAAATGCACGTGGTGCGCAAAATTTGTGACCGTGTGGCGGTGATGGAAAACGGCAAAGTGGTGGAAGAAGGGGACGTGCTGAGCGTCTTCACCCATCCACAACAGCCGATCACCCAACAGTTTGTGCGCCAGGTGAGCCAGTATGCGGAAGAAGAGACATTTAATACCGAGCTTGCAAGTGAACTGGAAGGGACGGTGATCCGACTGACGTTCACCGGACACAGCACGCACAAACCGGTCGTGGGTGAGCTGACGTTACGCTACGGCCTGCCGTTTAACATTCTGCACGGGAAAATGACGCAAACTGCCCACGGTGTGTTTGGCCAGTTATGGGTACATGTAGTGGCATCTGACGAACAACTGAACAATATCCTCGCCGACCTGAAGCACAGCGATATTGAAGGCGAGGTAATTAAACATGGCTGAAAATCTGTTCCCCCATCTGAAATGGGACCAGCTCTGGGCGGCAACCCAGGAAACGTTGTACATGACCGCGCTTTCGGGCGTTGCGACCTTTGTGCTGGGCATTGTACTGGGCCTGGCGTTGTTCCTGACCGCACGCGGCGGGTTGTTCCAGAACCGGACGGTCTACAGCGTCATTTCGATTGTGGTGAACGTGTTCCGCTCAATCCCGTTCATCATCCTGATTGTTTTGTTGATCCCGTTCACCAAGACCATCGTCGGCACCATTCTTGGCGCGAATGCGGCGCTGCCCGCCCTGATTGTGGGGGCAGCCCCGTTTTACGCCCGTCTGGTAGAGATTGCCCTGCGTGAAGTGGACAAAGGGGTCATTGAAGCCACGCGCTCGATGGGCGCACGGCTGAGCACGTTAGTTTTTCGGGTTTTACTGCCGGAATCATCACCTGCACTGGTATCAGGTATTACGGTGACGCTGATCGCGCTGGTGAGTTACAGCGCAATGGCGGGGGTGATTGGCGCCGGTGGTTTGGGAAATCTGGCTTATCTGGAAGGATTCCAGCGCAACCACGGTGACGTCACGCTGGTGGCAACGGTGACCATTTTGATCATCGTTTTCATTATCCAGTTCTGCGGCGACATCCTTACATCACTGTTAGATAAACGCTAATACCCGTCATATTTCGAGCCTCAGGCGCGTTGGCTGCATTCGTTCACCCCAGTCACTTACACTGGTAAGCTCCTGGGGATTCGCTCACTTGCCGCCTTCCTGTGACTCGAACTATTTAGGGTAACAACAACACACAGGAACCATCATCATGAAAAAGACACTGACACTGATTGCCGCAGCAACCCTGAGTGCCCTGAGCTTCGCCTCCTGGGCGGATACCCTGACCGTGGGCGCGTCCAACACCCCGCACGCCGAAATTCTGGAGCAGGCGAAACCGATTCTGGCAAAACAAGGTATCGATCTGGAGATTAAACCGTTCCAGGACTACATTCTGCCAAACACCGCGCTGGCAGGGCACGACATTGATGCGAACTACTTCCAGCACATTCCTTATCTGAACAGCGTGCTGAAAGATCATGCGGGCGACAAGGATTACGATTTTGTCAGCGCGGGCGCTATCCATATCGAGCCAATCGGGATTTACTCCAAAAAATACAAATCCCTGAAAGATCTGCCGGAAGGCGGCAAAATCATCATGCGTGATGCGGTGTCTGAAGAAGGCCGTATTCTCTCCATCTTCGAAAAAGAGGGCGTGATTAAGCTCAAGCCGGGCATCGATAAAGTGACGGCGCGCATCAGCGATATCGTTGAAAACCCGAAAAAACTGCAATTCACACCTAACGTAGAAGCGTCTCTGCTGCCGCAGATGTACAACAACGACGAAGGCGCTGCGGTGGTTATCAATGCGAACTACGCGATTGATGCCGGTCTGGATCCGGTTCACGATCCTATCGCGGTAGAGAGCGGTGAAAACAACCCATATGCCAACATCATTACGGTGCACCGTGGTGACGAGAAGAAGAAAGATATCGTGGCGCTGGTGAACGTGCTGCATTCTAAAGAAATTCAGGACTGGATCCGCACCAAATACAAAGGCGCTGTGATTCCGGTAAACAACTAATCATTTGATTTCACAGATGAAGCCCGGCGAGTTTCTCGCCGGGCTTCTTTTTTGTATCCAGCCGACGAATCATTTAAGCTGAGTCTTTAGAGCAATGGAGTGAGAGCAATGGGCAATGTGACCAAAGATGACGCGCTGTACCAGGAGATGTGCCGGGTGGTAGGGAAGGTCGTGCTTGAAATGCGTGATTTAGGACAAGAGCCAAAACATATTGTCATTGCCGGCGTGCTGCGTACCGCGCTGGCGAACCAGCGCGTCAAGCGTAGCGAGTTGACCACTCAGGCCATGGAAACCGTGGTTAAAGCGCTGGCCGGGTAATGCGCCAGCGTTTCGCGAGCTGCTCAAGAGAGCAGCACAGCAGGTAATAAACCACACCGGTAAAGATAAAAATGGCGGCCGGGTAAATCTGCACCCGGTTGTTCACTTGCCCCGTCACCGTGGTCAGTTCAGGCACGTTTACAATAAAAGCCAGAGACGTGTCTTTCAGCAGGCTGATAAAAATACCCAGCAGTGACGGCAGAATATTGCGTAAAACCTGCGGCAATAAAATCCGCCACAGCGTCTGTCCCGTGCTAAATCCCTGGGTCAGTGCCGCTTCATACTGCCCGGCGGGCAACGCGCTCAGCCCCGACAACACCGAATGCATCACCGCTGCCGCACTAAACCATGCCAGCGCCAGCGTGACGGTCATCGCGCCGGGTAAATCCCCTCCGGTGATCAGTGGCAAGAGATACCACATCCAGAAAATAACAAAGATAAGCGGGATACCACGGATAAGCTCTGCCCACAAAAAGAGCGTGTTGCGTACCACCCCCGGAAAACGCCAGGCGAGACACGCCAGCCCGATACCGCCCGGTAGCGCCAGCGCGGCGGCACCCAGCGCCATCAGCAGCGTCAGAAGCACGCCGCCGGGTTCACCGGACGCCAGACGGCCCCAGAGTAAATAATCCAGGTTATCAGTAATAACATTCAGCCCGGCAATCATACGTTCTCACTCCCTGTGTTGGCGATAGCGGCCCGTGGGCGGCGGGTGCGTTTTTTTATCGACGGACCTGTTCGCGCGAGGATCAACCCAATGGCGACCCCGGTCACCAGATAGAGCACGGTTCCCACGCTAAACGCCTCCAGCGCATGAGCGTTATAGCTTTCGATTTGTCGCACCTGGTAGGTGAGTTCGGCAAACCCAATCCCGCTGGCAAGCGATGACAGCTTCATCAGATTGAGATACTGCCCAACGATGGGCTGCCAGGCGTTCGCAAGCCCCTGTGGCAGAAGGATGTAACGAAAAAGCCGCCATGCAGAAAACCCCTGAGCCAGCGCGGCTTCCCGCTGCCCACCAGGGACGGAGCGCAATCCGGACTCCACCTCCTCAATCAAAAAGGCCGAGGTGAAAACGCCGAGTCCCCAGGCGGAGCAGAGGAATTCCGGCGCGAACCACCAGACGTTACCGGGTAAAACCGACCAGCTGTGATCGGCATTCACCAGTTCGCGAAACGCCTGCGGCAGCCCGTTCCAGGCAGCGAAATACCAGAACAGCAATTGCACCAGTAACGGAGTATTGCGAAACAGCGAAACCCAGCCGCTGACGATGGCATGTCCGACTCGTCCACCTGAAAGACGTAGCAGCAGAAAGAGAAGTGCCAGAAGGCTTGCCAGAATCACACCGGCGAGCGTGACCCATAGCGTGGTCAGAAAACCGGAGAGGATCCATTGCAGGGGTTGCCCGGTCAGCACCCCGTGCCAGTCGAGCGCAGGCATTACAGATGCTCCTGATGCAGCGGGTTAAGCACTTTTTGCAGGAAACGCTGCGCGCGCGGATGAACAGGCTGGGTAAAGAACTGCTCAGGTGGCGCGGTTTCCAGAATTTGCCCGCCGTCGATAAAGACAATCCGGTCGGCAATTTCACGGGCGAACTGCATTTCATGCGTTACCACAATCATGGTGATCCCGCTGTGGGCCAGCGTTTTCATCACAAATAGCACCTCGCCAATCATCTCTGGATCCAGCGCGGAAGTGGGCTCATCAAACAGGATGATTTGCGGTGAAGAGGCCAGCGCGCGTGCGATCGCCACCCGCTGTTGCTGGCCGCCGGAAAGCTCCGCAGGAAAGTGGTGCGCTTTTTCCAGCATCCCAACGTTGTTGAGCAACTCAAGGGCGCGTTCCTCAGCGGGCTGCGGTTTCCAGCCATGAACATGCTCCAGCGCCAGGGTGATGTTCTGGCTGGCTGTAAGATGGGCGTAAAGATTGAATTGCTGGAAAACGAACCCTACGCGGCTGCGCAGCTTGCGAAGCGCGGCCCCGGTGAGTTGTCCGGTGGGTTTGTTATCGATAAGGATCTCACCGCCGTTCAGGGTTTCAAGCTGGTTGATAAGGCGGATAAGGGTGGATTTACCGGAACCGGAAGGGCCAAGAATGGCAACCACTTCGCCAGGGGTAATGCTGAGATTAATGCCTTTTAGCACGTGATGGTCGCCGTAGCTTTTTACCACGTCACGAAACTCAACGCTTGCCTGTTCCTGATGTGAAAAATCCGCGGCACTGGCCGCGGAGCGTGAAAATAAACCTGAGAGCATATTACTGAGCTTCTATTTTAAAGGCACGAGGCTGCGGTGACTGGGTTTGCGGGCCAAACCAGACGTCATAAATACTGGCGGCCTGGCCATTTTTCTCCAGAGCGACCAGCTCATCGTTGACCACTTTCAGCAGCGCTGTTTCGCCTTTTTTCACCCCGACGCCAATCTCTTCTTTGCTTATCAGGTCCGGCAGGATTTTAAAGTTCGCTTTATCCGGTGCCTGTGCCAGCAGCCCGGCCAGAATAGTGCTGTCCTGAGTGATGGCCTGCACGTTGCCATTACGCAGCGCCGTCAGCGCCAGCGGGATATCGTCATAAGAGAGTACGCGAGACTGTGGGAAACGCTGGTGTAATGTCTGCTCGCCCGTGGTGCCTTTCACCGCCCCGATGCGCGCCCGGCTGTATTCGTCCAGCTTATCGGCGGATTTTGCCGGTACCAGGAACTGCTGCCCGGTCACGAAATAGGGGGTGGAGAAATCAACAACCTGCGCGCGCTCTGGCGTGATGGTGATATCTGCCACGATCAAATCTGCCTTGCCAGACTGAAGCAGCGGGATACGGTTCGCCGGGTTAGTAGCAACCAGCTCCAGTTTCACGCCGAGCTTTTTTGCCAGGGCTTTGGCGAAATCAACGTCGTAGCCCACAATTTCATGGGTTTTAGCATCAATAGAGCCAAACGGCGGGTTGGCATCGAAGGTCGCTACTTTTACCACGCCTGCGGCCTTGATATCGGCCAGTTGATCGGCCAGAGCCTGTGTAGAAAGAATGCCGCCTGCCGTCAGTAAACCCAGTGCCAGTGCCAATTTTGTGTAAGCTGCCATAGTGTTATCTCATCGTTTTGTTTTGTCCTTCCACGCTCCCATAAGTGAACCCTATCGCCAAATAAGAAATCGTGCTTTGTAATTAACGAAAAAGCATTAGTGAACAAGGTGTTATCTTCAGGTAAATGAAAGGGCTCTATTTGCACTTCCTGCACATCAACAGTCGATATTGGTATTTCACTTGCACGAGAAAGGGGTGTTTAACTTAGGGCAGGTTCAGCAACGAGGGGTAAAGACGATGAAAAAGTGGATAAGCACGTTACGGCGGTTTTTTGCGGGCTCACCAGCAAGCGCGGAGAACAGCGCGCAACGTGTTCTTGAGTCGATACTGCCTGTTGCCAGCCTGTATGGCGTGGATATCGCGAACATAGATCCGGAGTGGTTCCATGATCAAACGTCACGCTGAATTGCGCCTAAAGCGCGAAATGTACTGGAATGAGCTGTGCGAAGAGTGCTGAGGAAAACAGGGGGGTAAAAACACCCCGAAGATCGGATAACGGCACTGTTTTTTTGTTCTCATAAGGGTTAGCTGATAATGTCGACTGCCTGAATGACGACTGCCTGAATGACGACACCCGTTAACACGATGAGTAATACTATCCTGATTAAACGCAGCATCGCGGTCTGGGCCATAGTCTGCCTGATTAGCAGTGCGTTGCTGTACGCCGAACAAATCCGCCGTCAGTTCTGGGCGCAGGATCGCGAGTTTTCGGCGCTCTATTCCACTATCGGTGCCGTACTGACGCAAAACGAATCGGTGCTGCCGCTCCTCAGTGGCGATGAAGATATCGCCGCGCTGCGTAAAAAATTCCCGCATATTCTGGCACTGGAAAAGACAACGGATCGGGCGCTGGATGCGGCCAGAGTTGAACCTTTGCACGATCAGCAGTACTGGTTGTACAACCCCTGGCGTCAGATCCGGGTGCTTATCGACCTGGCACCGCTGCTGGCGACCAGCCACACGTTCTCCCGTCTTCATATGCACTTTCCGACGAACCCTGATGAGACAGCGTCTGGAGCTTTCTGGCACTGGCAGCGTACTTTCCCACAGCACACTCAACCCTTTACGCTAAATGCAGACGCGGAACCCGACTGGCTCGGGGTTTCGTGGTTTAGCTTTCCACTGGTCTTTTTCGGCTGGGCGGTGGTGATTGCGGTGGCGAGCGTGGCGTTCTGGCAGCGCAAGGCGCGAAAAGAGGCGGAACAACGTGCGCACTACTACCAGCACGCCAGGCTGAACACGCTGGGGGAGATCACCGCGGGCATTGTGCATGAAATCAACCAGCCGCTCACCGCGGTACAGACCTGGATCCAGGGAGCGCAGCGCCAGCAGATGCAGGATAACCCGCAGGCGGTGTCTCAGGCGCTGGCGGCAGCGCTGGTACAGACCCAGCGGATCGGTGCGCTGTTAACGCGTTTTCGTGAACACGTGGTGCAGGAAAAAGTGACCCTGCGCGACACCGACCTGGCGCAGTGCTGGCAGCAGGTGGTGAATTTACTCGAACATGAGCGCAAGGCTGAACATATTACGGTCAGCCATCACTTTGCGCCGGATGCATCGACAGTGCAGGCAGACCGGCTGTGGCTTGAGCAGGTGCTGCATAATATCCTCAGCAATGCTATCCAGGCGCAGCAGGACATTCCTCAGGGTTGGGTGCGAATAGAAAGCCAGAAGAAAGGCGATGCCGTACAGATAACCGTCACCGACGGTGGCCCGGGCTTTAGCACTGAGGCATTGCAGAATGCATTTATGCCTTTTTACAGCGGGCGAAAAGAGGGGATTGGGCTCGGCATGACCTTAACGGAGTCACTGATGACGCGTATGAACGGATCCATTACGCTTAACAACGCACCGGGTGGCGGCGCGCAGATCCTGCTTCAACTGGCGAATGACAAGGAGACATCACATGGTTAACGCTATTTATCTGATTGATGATGATGCGTCAGTCAGGGAATCGCTGGCATTTTTACTCTCCGGGATGCAGTGGCAGGTGAAAACCTATGACAGTGTTGACGGCTTTACGGTTGCGCACCAGGGGGACGCAGCGCTGGTGGGCTGCCTGCTGTTGGATATGCGGATGCCCGGTAAAGGCGGGCTTGCGTGGCTGGAAGAAGGTGAATGGCCGTGGCCGCTGTTGCCCGTCATCATCATGACCGGGCATGGTACCGTCGATGCCTGCCGTCGGGCGTTTCGCAATGGCGTATTTGAGTTTTTCACCAAGCCGCTGGATGCGGACAAGCTGATTGAGACGGTTGGCCTGGCCTTTGAAGAGAGCCAGCGACTGCTCGGGGCCTGGCAGGAAACATCACGCATCAAAGCCCGCTTTGAACTCCTTACCGCGCGTGAACATGAGGTACTCAGCGTGTTAATGGAAGGGCGCAGCAATAAAGAGGCCGCCGCGTTACTCAACCTGTCACCCAAAACCGTTGAAGCGCACCGCGCCGCGGCATTGACCAAGCTCGGTGTGACGAGCCTTGTTCAGGCCATCCGCGATTACGATAAATTGCAATCCGTATAACTACCAGGAGGAGTGCGTATTCAACCGAATTACGTTTCCCCGCGCGTCCCGATAATCTCGTGGTGTCTCCCAATAATCGAGGATGTGCGATGAAAAAGTTAATGATGGTTGCGGCGTTTATCGCGGGTGGTGTGAGCCTGACAGCACAGGCCGATGTGCTGGCGCAAAAAAATATCTCTCTGACCCAGGCGAACGCCCTGGCCACCTCTGCCATTCAGGCCTGCATGGCGAAAAATTACCAGGTGACGGTGACAGTGGTTGATCGCGCGGGCGTCATTAAGGCCGTGCAGCGCACCGACAACGCAGGCCCGCACACGGTGAAAGCCAGCGAAATGAAAGCCTATACGTCGCTCAGCACAAAAAATGCCTCTGGCAAAGTGATGGAAGCGGCGCAGAGTAATGCCGGGGCGCAAAACATGCGTGATGTTCCTGGCTTCCTGCTGCTGGCGGGCGGTTTACCGGTGAAAGTGGGTGATGAAGTGATCGGGGCGATTGGTATCGGCGGTGCGCCGGGTGGTCATCTTGATGAAGCGTGCGCGCAGCAGGCAATTGATAGCCTGAAGCTGTAACGAGTCACCCGCACCGGGTGTTGCATCCAGTGCGGGTCAATTACGTGATCAGATTTTGCAGGCGTCGCCGCAGTCATCGTCAGCTACAATAGCCTGAGCCTTTTTATCTGCGTCATCCAGACGCTCAGCATTGCGCTCTTCGGCTTCATCCAGTCCGTTAAACACCAGATTGTCGAGATCAATTTCCATCATTTACCTGCTTTGTTCAGTTTTTGCGGTCAGCACAGTATAGGGCAAAAACAGGGATTGATGCATCCCACGGGCGGCAGAACAGCCCAAAGTGCAAAATGCGGGTGGGTAACGAGCTATGTGGTCGGGTCAGCAATATAATTCTTGTATGATGTTAAGCGGGGTAGTTAAACTTTACGAACGTGATCACTGTCACGTCTAAACTAAAACAGATAAAGAGACATTGCTATGCAACATATCATTGAAGGTTTCCTCAGCTTTCAAAAAGAAGTTTTTCCGCAACGTAAAGAACTCTTCCGCAGTTTAGCGTCCAGCCAGAATCCCAAAGCGCTGTTCATCTCCTGCTCCGATAGTCGCCTGGTACCAGAGCTGGTAACGCAGCAAGAGCCGGGACAGCTCTTTGTCATTCGAAATGCTGGCAATATCGTTCCACCGTTCGGGCCTGAACCAGGCGGCGTGTCGGCGACGATCGAATACGCAGTAGTGGCGCTGGGGGTGACCGATATTGTTATCTGCGGCCACTCCAACTGCGGCGCGATGAAGGCGATTGCCGACAACGCCAACCTGGAGCCTATGCCGGCGGTATCCCACTGGTTGCGCTATTCCGATGCGGCAAAAGCGGTTGTGGAAAACAAAACCTGGACCAACGGTACGGATAAAGTGAATGCGATGGTGCAGGAGAACGTTTTCGCGCAACTGAGCAACATCAAAACGCATCCGTCTGTGGCAGTCGGCCTGCGCAATAACTCTATTCGCCTGCATGGCTGGGTTTACGATATCGAAAGCGGTGATATTCGCGCTCTGGATAAAGAGACCAAAACCTTTGTGTCGCTGTCTGAAAATCCGGAAGTGTTCTTCGAATAATCCGGTTACTCAGGGCAAGGATGCCCCGTTAATTCTCCACAAAAAACAGTTTTCTGCGTGGCCGGGATGCAGGTTTCTCTGCTGCTTTTGCCATCGCTTTTCCTCTCTCCGCGCATTCCGCCAGCCCCTGCACAAAAGGCTGATCGTGCATGAGCCAGGGGATTGCCCCAAAGGCTACCCGTCCGCACAGCGATTCGGGCGCCTGCAACGTATAATCCTCTCCCACATCCGGTATTTCATCACCTGTTGCCAGAAGCTGTTTACGCAGCGTCGGGAAGGGCAGGTCTTTGGTTTTAAGCGGTTTTTGTCCGCGCGCATCGATAAATACATCGAATTGCCAGGTGGCGTCCTGGGTCGTGATAACAGTACGATCATTGCCGATATCCAGTTCGTACTCATTCCCCAGCGTAAGAATGCTGAGGATCCCCGCTTCGCGCAGTGCCAGTAGCCGGCGAATGGACTGCGGCGGAATGGCGGCATAGTTATCAATAAACACCCGCGCCAGCCCCATTTTAAAACGCTCGCTGTCTTTCTCGTTAAGGTGAGGAACGATTTCCCCCACCACATCGTGTAGCCGCAGCACGGTATAGCGCCATGCGACGGTGCGTTTTTCATGTTTGTTCCGCACCACCTCATGGAGGTTGTTTTCCGCCCATAAGAAAGGGTCGTGCTTTTTGCGATCTGCAAACCAGGCATCAAGGAGGGTGTCAGCATTAAGCCTGTGAAGATTTATTGCGTCGCACCACTGTGGGTCGGCATTGTGGAGCTCTTTCACCATAAGTGTAAATATCCGGTCGAGAAGCCCGTCAGCCCCTTTTTTGATTTCAGCCTCTGCGACTGCTTGGGTCAATATGGCGAGCGGTTCATACGGGATGGGGCAATAAAAATCGGCCTCCGGCAGGATCCCGGTGCGCGACATTAATGTTATTTTCAGCCCCTGACTTTTTTCCGCCAGCCGGAACTGGTTGTCGACAAACGTCCCGTGCTGCATCACTACCGCCATGGCGGCATCCAGGCCACTCAGCGAGGTGCCCATAATGCCGACGTGGCAGGGGCGGACTTCCGCGTCCATCAGCCCGGACCACGGGCTTGGAAAGTAGGCGCGCGTCGCCTCATCATCGTCAGGCCAGACGTGGCCAGTGGCAACGATGGCAAGATCCACACTTTCGGCGAAGGGTTTATCGTTGACCGACAGTGCGACCCCGTCTGCGTGGGAGTCGATGTCGGTCACGCAGGAGGATTCGTATACCTGCACCGCAAACCCCCGCTTTTTAGCCTCTGAGACAATGGCCAAAAACCGATCGCGAAAAAATTCGCCCAGTAAAATACGCGGTAAAAACTGGCGGTCATGCAGTGAATTTTTATCAACGCCATAGCGGGTGAGATGGGTCTGACTCTGTGTCTTAAGCCAGTCGAGATAGGTGATGAAGAGTGGGGGGATTTCAATACTCGCAATGTTCGCCAGCATCAGGCGCGAATTATCCTCAGCGCTGTATGGCATCCCAACTCCGGCTTCCTTTTCCTGCTCAAAGACCGAGATCGAGAGGGGCGTTTTGTTATTCAGCAGCGAAAAAAAGGTGTAAATCCCGGTGGGGCCCGAGCCGATAATGGCGATTTTCTTCATCGACGGTGTTCCTGCGTTTTCCATGAGAAAAGCGTAGCAGGTGAAAAATTAAAAAATCAGAAGATTAGGATGATTCAGAATACTAAGAGAGGATTTGCACCATTTCAGGACTGAAATGGTGCGTCCGAGTGGACTCGAACCACCGACCCCCACCATGTCAAGGTGGTGCTCTAACCAACTGAGCTACGGACGCAGAATGGTGCGTTCAATTGGACTCGAACCAACGACCCCCACCATGTCAAGGTGGTGCTCTAACCAACTGAGCTATGAACGCAACGTGTTGTCGGCGACAACGGGGACGAATATTAGCGGCACTGCCCGGATGAGGCAAGAGGGAAAATGCAATTTTCTCTCAGATTTCACGCGATTGCTTTATTCCCGCGCAAAATGAAGAGAAAGTAGCCGCCCGCCAGCGGCTACTGTGTATTTAACGTGCGGCGCGCTGCAAAATCACGGCCGAAGGCTGACGTTGCAGGAAGCGCATACGCAGCATCATCAGGATAGCGGCTGACGTTAAGCCAATAATAAAGCCCATCCAGAACCCGGCAGGCCCCATACGGTAAACCACCAGGTCGGTCAGCGCCAGGATATAGCCGGCAGGCAGCCCCAGCACCCAATACGCCGTAAAGGTGATAAAGAAGATAGAGCGCGTATCTTTATATCCGCGTAGGATCCCGCTGCCGATAACCTGAATCGAGTCTGAAATCTGGTACACCGCCGCCAGCAGCATCAGGTGCGACGCCAGGAGAACCACTTCCGGGTTGTCGTTATAGAGAAGGGCAATCTGCTCACGCAGGGCGACGGTAAACAGCGCGGTACATATCGCCATACAGACACCCACGCCTAACCCGGTACGTGCTGCCGTTTGTGCATCAATGGTTGAACCTTGCCCCAGACGGAAGCCGACACGGATAGTCACCGCCGCAGCCAGTGACAACGGCATCACGAACATCAGCGAACTAAAGTTCAGCGCTATCTGGTGCCCGGCCACGTTTATAATGCCCAACGGAGAGACCAGCAGTGCAACCACTGCGAACAGCGTCACTTCAAAGAACAGCGCCAGCGCAATAGGCAGCCCGAGTTGCACAAGACGGGTCACGACAGCCATATCCGGCTTGCTGAAAGACTCATCGTTACGGATATCGCGCATGGAGCGTGCGCGTTTGACATAGGTCATCATGCTAAAGAACATGACCCAGTAAACCGCTGCCGTCGCCACACCACAACCGACGCCACCCAGTTCAGGCATCCCCAAGTGCCCATAGATAAAGATGTAGTTCACCGGAATATTCACCAGCAGACCGATGAACCCCATCACCATGCCAGGCTTGGTTTTTGCCAGCCCTTCGCACTGGTTACGCGCCACCTGGAAGAACAGATATCCCGGCGCGCCCCACAGTAACGCGCGCAAATAACCCACGGCCTTATCCGCGAGGGCAGGGTCGATGTTATGCATGGAGCGGATGATGTGGCCTGCGTTCCACAGCACGACCATAATCAGCACGGAGACCGCGCCTGCCAGCCAGAATCCCTGGCGCACCTGGTGCGCGATCCGCTCGCGACGCCCGGAGCCGTTCAGTTGTGCGATAACCGGAGTCAGGGCCAGCAACAGGCCATGGCCAAAGAGAATGGCCGGTAGCCAGATTGAGGTTCCGATTGCAACAGCGGCCATATCGGTGGCGCTATAACCACCTGCCATCACCGTATCCACAAATCCCATTGCGGTTTGGGCAACCTGCGCGATGATCACTGGTATAGCCAGTGCCAACAACTGACGCGCTTCATTCATGTACTTCTGCACGTGAACACCTTTATTTTGTAGTTATATACCCGTCATACTTCAAGTTGCATGTGCGTTGGCTGCGCTCGCTCACCCCAGTCACATAGTTATCTATGCTACTGGGGATTCTCTCGCTTGCCGCCTTCCTGCAACTCGAATTATTTAGGGTATGAGAGACTAAAAAAGCCGCCGTTACTGGCAGCAAGAAGAAAATGCAGGGGGATGGCAGCTATTGTAGCGGGCTTTAACTAATTATCTAGTGAAAAAATCGCCAGAAAATGCGCTCCGCTGGCAACCTGTTTTTCCAACTGTTATTGTGGTGGGATTAAACGGTGTCAGCACCGTCCGAAGAAACAGGAGTTGTAAGCATGTTTACTGGTATTGTTCAGGGCACGGCGAAACTGGTGTCCATTGATGAAAAACCCAATTTCCGCACCCATGTTGTCGAGCTGCCGGAATATATGCTCGATGGTCTGGAAACCGGGGCGTCGGTTGCGCATAACGGCTGCTGCCTGACGGTCACTGAAATTAACGGCAATCACATCAGCTTTGATTTAATGAAAGAAACGCTGCGCATCACCAATCTGGGTGAGCTGGTGGTTGGCGATACCGTAAACGTAGAGCGTGCGGCGAAGTTCAACGATGAGATCGGCGGGCATCTGATGTCTGGTCATATCATGACGACGGCTGAAGTTGCGAAAATCCTGACCTCTGAAAATAACCGCCAAATCTGGTTTAAAGTGCAGGATACGACATTAATGAAATACATCCTGTATAAAGGATTTATTGGCATTGATGGTATTAGCCTGACGGTTGGCGAAGTGACGCCAACGCGTTTTTGCGTACATTTAATTCCTGAAACATTACAGCGCACTACTCTGGGTGCTAAAAAACTGGGGCATCGCGTAAATATTGAAATAGATCCGCAAACGCAGGCGGTTGTGGATACCGTTGAGCGCGTGCTGGCGGCAAAAGAAGCCGCAATAATAAAATCTGAAGAAGAATAAAAAATAACCCCGGCTATCCGGGGTTATTTTTTTAGCGGGCGACCCGCAAACCGTGTTCAACACCACGGCTGAAGACCACCTGCCATAGCTGTATATCACGCGCCCTGAATGCACCTGCACAGGCGTTCAGGTAATACGTGAACATCCGTTTGAATCGTTCGGAATAGTTGTCAGCAATCTCCGGCCAGGCACTAAGAAAACGCGACTGCCATGCCATCAACGTGGTGTCGTAATCTGCGCCGAAGTTATGCCAGTCTTCCACAATAAAGTGGGGTTCGCTGGCGTTCGCAATCTGGCGAACCGACGGTAAACAGCCATTCGGAAAGATGTATTTATTGATCCAGGGATCAACGCTATGGTCAGTCTTTTTCGAACCAATAGTGTGTAGCAGGAAGATGCCATCCGGTTTCAGGTTACGATCTGCCACCGAAAAATAGGTGTTGTAGTTTTTCGGCCCAACGTGCTCGAACATCCCGACAGAGACAATGCGGTCGAACTGATCGTTCAGCTCGCGGTAATCCTGGAGCAGAATATTGACGTCGAGGTCGTGACACCGTTCCTGCGCCATTTTCTGCTGTTCCGCAGAGATGGTCACACCCACCACGCTGACGCCGTAGTTTTTCGCCATATAGTACGCAAGGCCACCCCAGCCGCAGCCGATATCCAGCACGCGCATCCCCGGCTGTAACTGCAATTTCTCGCAGATCAGACGCAGTTTTGCCTGCTGTGCATCCTCAAGCGTGGAGGCCTCTTTCCAGTAGGCGCATGAGTATTGCATGTAGGGGTCCAGCATCCGGCTAAAGAGGTCATTACCCAGGTCGTAATGCTCTTTACCCACGATCCATGCCCGTTTTTTGCTTTGCAGGTTAAACAACCGGGCAGACGCGATACGCAGGGTATCTTTTAGATTGCGGGGAAGTTGGTTCTCCAGTCCGGCGCGTAAAACGCTTGAGAAAAAGATATCCAGCCGCTCGCAGTCCCACCAGCCATCCATATAGCTTTCACCCAGCCCTAACGATCCCTCCTGCAACACGCGCTTGAAAAAATCGGGATGTTTGATCTGAGGATCGGATGGGGAAGGCCCGTTGATAGTGATGCCTGCACGACCCAATAGTTCACTGACGATCCGGGACCAGTTGTCGTCCGGAACGCTGACTTCTTCTATACACGATGAACTCATAGCTTCTCCATCACCTTGCTGTGATCAGAACCTTCAAACAGCGTAGACGCTTTTTTTGGTTTGTGAGAAATCTCACGGTATTACGCTCCGTGAGGCTAGTATCCGACGTAGAACAGAGGAAGGGAGATAGCCCTTGCCGAAAGGCCTTCCATGGTAAAACGGGAGCACTCCGGCTCCCGTTAACACTTAATATTTATCGTATTTAATCGAACCAAATTTAGTATAGGCCTCAAAATTTGGTGATTCAATAGAAAATTCTTAGCAACCTAATCACTGGAATGTAACATAGTTGCTGGCGCGATTAAGCGTGCGATGTTTCAGCCTGGCCTGCCGTATGTTCCTCACGATGTGCCGCTGACTGCATGTGATAGCCGATGCCTGCAAGGGCAACGGTTACCAGCATCACACTGGTGGTAGTGAGCAGTGGCGTTGCAATCAGTGCGGACACCACCAGGCTTGCCAGGAAGCACAGCCCCAGTTGCAGTGTGTTCTGCAAGGCTGCCGCGCGGCCCGTTGCCTGGGGGAACGGGCGTAAAGCCTGCGCCACGACAATCGGATAAATGGCACCGTTAGCAATCGCCATCACACAGAACGGGATCAGGATTTCTACCAGACCTGCGCCCGGAATAAAGCCAACGGCCCAGGTACCAATAACGCTTAACGCGTACAGCGCCAGCAGCCAGGGTAACATCTGCTGACCCTGCCATTTTTGCAGCGCCGCGCGACAACCATAACCGCCCACCAGGAAGGCGATGGTCTGTGGAACATAGCTCAGTCCGATGGCGGCCGGGCTGTAACCCATGTCATGCAGAATAAAGGGTGAGCCGGTCAGCCATGCGAAGAAGCTGGCGGAGCAGGCGGCGTAGATAAGCACGTTGCCGCGGTACGCTTTGGTGCGCAGCAAAGAGGTAAAAGTAATCGGCTTCGCTTCCGGGTGTGTCTCTTTTTTATGCGCAGGCTTCAGGGCGAATGCGGGCAGCATCAGCACCAGAGTGATGGCAAACAGGGTGGCAAAAATCGCCTGCCAGTCGAAGTGCGCCAGGATCCAGCTGCCCAGCAGTGGAGCCAGCGCAGGGGAAAGGCCAACCAGCGGCATAATGGTGGCAAAAATTCGGTTGGTCCGCGAGGCCGGATAGTAATCCGTCACCAGCGTCTGCCAGGTGACCGCTGCGGCACAAACCCCGACGGCCTGAACAAAACGCAGCACCAGCAGCCAGGTCGCATCGCGTACCCACAACATCCCAAGACAGCCCACGGCAAAAATTGCCAGGCCAAGCAACAGTACCGGTTTACGACCAAAACGGTCAGAGAGCGGTCCCCACAGCAGCTGCGCAAAGGCAAAACCGGCGAGGAACAAACTCAGGCTGGCACTGATGGCGGCGGCAGGCGTTTGCAAATCTTCCTGCATTGCAGCGAATGCGGGTAAGTACATATCGGTCGCTAAAAAGCCCAGCACGCTTAAGCCGCCGAGCCAGACTAAAAAACCTTTCCTGGGTTGCATTGTTTTATTCTCCTTAAGGAGGCAGGTGTACGTTGGCGCAGAGTGTAGGGAGTGCAAAGCGGCTTGTGAAACGCTAATATTTGGCTGGTGCATTCAAATTTTTTGCAGGCAGAAAATGTGGTCAGATTATTCTCTTGAAGTTGTGGATGCTGTCGCCCGTAACGGCAGCTTCAGCGGAGCCGCGCAGGAACTCCACCGCGTCCCCTCGGCCATCAGTTACACGGTACGTCAGCTTGAGGAATGGCTGGCGGTTCCGCTGTTTGAACGCCGCCATCGCGACGTGGAATTAACGCCTGCCGGGGCGTGGTTTTTGAAAGAAGGGCGTTCTGTTATCAAAAAAATGCAGATCACCCGCGAACAGTGTCAGCAAATCGCTAACGGCTGGCGAGGGCATCTGTCTATTGCGGTGGATAACATCGTAAAACCCGAACGTACCCGGCAGATGATTGTCGATTTTTATCGCCACTTCTCAGATGTTGAGCTGCGGGTATCGCAGGAAGTCTTTAACGGTGTCTGGGATGCACTGGCAGACGGCAGGGCAGAGATGGCGATCGGCGCAACACAGGCCATACCCGTAGGGGGACGCTACGCATTTCGCGATATGGGAATGTTAAGCTGGAAATGCGTGGTGGCAAGCGATCACCCGCTGGCGGCAATGCCGGGGCCGTTAAGTGACGATACCTTGCGTAACTGGCCATCGTTGGTGCTGGAGGACACGTCGCGCTCACTACCGAAGCGTGTAACCTGGCTGCTGGATAACCAGCGTCGGGTGATTGCGCCTGACTGGGAATCCTCCGCGACCTGCCTTTCCTCCGGGTTGTGTGTGGCGATGGTGCCGGTCCATTTTGCCAGACCGCGAATCGATGCCGGGGAGTGGGTTGCCCTTGAACTTGAAAACCCGTTCCCGGATGCGGCATGTTGTCTGACCTGGCAGCAAAGCGACGTATCGCCTGCGATGGCGTGGCTGCTGGATTATTTGGGGGACAGTGAAACGCTGAACAGGGAGTGGTTACGGGAGCCAGATTAACTGGCTCCGTTCACGATTAACGGCGGTAGTCGCGGAAAGGACCGTCCGCAACGGAACGACGTTCGATAAGACGCGGGTGGACTTCAATCGACTGTGACTCTTCACGTTTGTTAACGATCCTGTCCATCAGCATATTGAATGCTGTTTCACCCAGAGAGTCCTTCGGCTGGTGAATGGTGGTCAGCGCCGGAGTGAAAAAACGCGCGTTGCGCACGTTGTCATACCCGATCACAGAAATATCCTGCGGTACGCGCAAACCCAGCTCATCGGCGGCACAAAGTGCACCCATCGCCATAATATCGCCACCGCAGAAGACGGCAGTCGGACGATGTGGCTGGGAGACAATCTGCTGCATCGCGCGGTAACCGGATTCAGGCTCAAAGTCACCCTGAACAATCCAGTTTTCCGGTACGGTGATCAGCGCTTCTTCCATGGCTTTCATAAACCCGGCCAGACGGCCTGCACCGGTGTTACGCTCCAGTGGGCCCGGGATCACGCCAATCTCGCGATGACCGCGTTCCACCAGATAACGACCGGCCATGTAGCCGCCTTCGAAGGCGTTATCGATAACGGAGTCGGTAAAATCAGCACGCGCTTCACCCCAGTCCATCACAACCATTGGGATGTGACGGTACTCTTCGAGCATGGAGAGCACAGACTCAGGGTATTCAGAACACATGACCAGCAGGCCATCCACGCGTTTTTGCGCCATCATCGACAGATAAGCACGCTGTTTCTCAATGTTGTTCCACGCGTTGCCCAGGATCAGGGTATAGCCTTTCTGGAAGCAGTTTTTCTCGACCGCTTCGATGATCTCTGCGAAATACGCAGCTTCGCTGCTGGTGGCCAGCAAACCAATGGATTTGGTGTGATTAACTTTCAGGCTACGCGCGACCGCACTTGGCGAATAGTGCAGCTCTTTGATCGCCGCCCAGACGGCATTACGCGTCTCTTCCGCGACAAAACGGGTTTTGTTAATTACATGTGATACGGTTGTAGTGGAAACGTTTGCGCGTTTTGCCACGTCTTTAATTGTTGCCATTAAATGTCACTCCAGACCATATCCTAAGCTCCTGAAAAACTTGAAGGTAAACGTTTGCCTTCTCTCACCCTTATCACGCAATCTGGAATTGCGACACGCCGGGAAAACGACACAGGACGTCAGGAGGGGGTCAATGGCCGGTACGCTAATAAATTTAGCGTGGAATTTTGTCCTATCTTGATGAAAAGGGGAAGAGCAAAAGTGGATATCAGTTTAAATCCAGGAAGATTTTTGACGTAAACTGTGTAAAAATGAGCAAGCTCACTTTTCGTAAGGTGATTAAAAGGAGAAAAATTGATGAGTACCGATCTTAAGTTTTCGCTGACGACCACCGTTATCGTGCTGGCACTGATTGTTGCCGCTGGTCTGACGGCTGTATTGCACTGATTTACGCGGGGGGAGAGTTCTCTCCCTCCACACTCCCCGCTGATTGTTACTTCTCTGGCAAAAATCTTTTGCCAAATTGTTAACTTCTCATTTTTTGTGATTGGTGTCATGCTTTTGACTTCTTTGTTCTGTGTCGCGGTACGACACGGCATCCGGAGTTGACTCATGAAAATCAATTTTCCTCTGCTGGCCCTGGCGATTGGCGCTTTTGGGATTGGCACCACTGAATTTTCCCCGATGGGGTTATTGCCTGTTATCGCCCGGGGTGTGGACGTCTCTATCCCTGCGGCCGGGATGTTGATTAGCGCCTACGCGATTGGCGTGATGGTAGGGGCGCCGTTAATGACGCTGCTGCTATCACACCGTGCGCGTCGTAATGCGCTGATTTTCCTGATGGCCATTTTTACGCTGGGGAATGTGCTTTCCGCACTTTCACCGGATTACACCACGCTGATGCTGTCCCGTATCCTGACCAGCCTTAATCACGGCGCCTTCTTCGGACTCGGCTCCGTGGTTGCCGCAAGCGTGGTGCCTAAACATAAGCAGGCCAGCGCAGTGGCAACCATGTTTATGGGCCTGACCATCGCCAATATCGGCGGTGTCCCTGCGGCCACTTGGCTGGGTGAAGCGATCGGCTGGCGTATGTCGTTCCTGGCAACCGCCGCACTGGGCGTGATTGCCATGGTCGCGCTGTTCTTCTCATTGCCAAAAGGGAGCGCAGGCGAACGCCCGGATGTACGTAAAGAGCTGTCTGTGCTGGTGCGTCCTCAGGTGTTGTCTGCACTGTTGACTACGGTGCTGGGGGCAGGGGCGATGTTTACGCTCTATACCTATATTTCGCCCGTTCTGCACGATATTACTCATGCCACACCAGTTTTTATTACCGCGATTCTGGTGCTGATTGGCGTAGGGTTTTCTATTGGTAACTATCTGGGCGGTAAGCTGGCAGACCGTTCCGTGAGCGGCACGCTGAAAGGCTTCTTAACGCTGCTGATTGTCATCATGGTAGCCATTCCGTGGCTGGCGCGTAACGAGTTTGGCGCGGCCATTGCGATGGTGGTATGGGGTGCAGCAACCTTTGCCGTGGTTCCGCCGTTGCAGATGCGTGTCATGCGTGTGGCTCATGAAGCGCCGGGGCTCTCTTCATCCGTGAATATTGGTGCGTTTAACCTGGGTAATGCGCTGGGCGCTGCGGCCGGTGGTGCGGTGATTTCGGGTGGCCTTGGGTACAGCTTTGTGCCGGTGATGGGAGCGATTATTGCTGCTCTGGGGTTACTGCTGGTACTGATGTCGGGACGTAAACCGCCAGAAACGGCCTGTGCTGCTGAATAATCAAAAAACGCAGAAGGGTGAACCCTTCTGCGTGTCTCTTACGCTGCGAGGTTCTTCGCAACAAATTCCCAGTTAACCAGCGCCCAGAAATGCTCCAGGTAGTTCGGACGCGCGTTACGGTAATCGATGTAGTAAGCATGTTCCCACACATCGACGGTCATCAGCGGGGTTGCGCTGGTGGTCAGCGGTGTACCCGCGTTGGATGTTGATACGATAGCCAGTTTGCCATCGGCTTCTTTCACAAGCCAGGTCCAGCCGGAGCCAAAGTTTTTAATCGCTGCGTCAGTGAATTTTGCTTTGAAATCAGCAAAGCTGCCGAACGCGGCATTGATGGCTGCGGCCAGTTCACCGGTTGGTTCTCCGCCTGCATTCGGTGCCAGGCAGTGCCAGTAAAACGTGTGGTTCCAGACCTGAGCGGCGTTGTTAAACACGCCACCTTCAGAGCTACGCACGATCTCTTCCAGCGTTTTGCCTTCAAAGTCAGTGCCTTTGATCAGGTTGTTCAGGTTGGTGACATACGTCTGGTGGTGTTTGCCGTAGTGATATTCCAGGGTTTCCACGGAAATGTGTGGAGCCAGGGCGTCTTTTGCATACGGTAATGCAGGTAATTCGAACGACATTGCTTCTCTCCTTATTATTTTTTACGTTGCCAATAACCATACAGACAACAAGGATAGAGTAGCAAATTGAAAGGGTATGCAAAAGAGGAACTTACCCCGCCGCAGACGCGGCAGGGCAGGGATTAACGAATGGTTTTCGGGGTCATTACACGGCGCGCGCCAACGTAGTGGCGTACCCAGTAATCTTCGCTCAGAGAAGTGATTTGAATGTCCTGGCCGCTACGGGGTGACTGGATGAATTTCCCGTTGCCCACGTAAACACCCACGTGGTCAGCCGTGCCGCGACCCTGGGTGCGGAAGAACACCAGATCGCCGTTTTCCAGCTCGCCACGATCGACCGGTGAAGCATCGCGCAGGTGATACATTTCGTTCGCTGTACGCGGAATACGGAATTTCACCAGATCTTTGTAAGCGTAATACACCAGACCGCTGCAATCGAAACCGGTACGGGGTGAGGTTCCGCCCCAGCGATAAGGTTTGCCAATTTGTCCCATCAGCTTGTTCATCGCGGTTTTTTGCGCTTTCTGGACGCGCACTTTATGCACTTCCGCAACCTTCATGCCTTTAACGCACTTCGTTTTGTGACCTTTGCGGGCCGTACATTTTTCGGTAACGAGATTAGCGGCAGTTTGCTGGGCTTTGCGCGAGGTGGTGTGAGTGGTTTTAGTTTTGCTGGAGGCAGTACGTTTTGTCTGTGCGGTGGTTTTTTTCTTTTCGTTCTTGCTGGTGGTTTTTTTCTTACGTTCTGTGACTTTCGCCAGGTGCGTTTTTTGTACAGCAGAATGCCGCGCCTGCTGGGAGGCGTTAGCCACTGGCGTGAAAGAGAGTGTCGTAAACAATAAAGCACAGAGCGTGATCGAGATTTTATTTATCCGCGCCACTGGCCAGTCCCCTGGTAAATGCAGGTCATCAATCATACCTGCGTGTGATTTTCAAAACCCGTCGATTCTAATCTATAAAAACCCGATAAGTTAATAGCATTTTTCAATCTAAAATTGTGTTTCGTTAGCAAGTGCAAAAAAATTCATCAATCTGTAGCACTATTGCTTACTCCTTAAGCAAAACCTTACCTACAGCAGGGTTAAGCTACATTTGGAATGCAACTTATGCCGGTAACGTTTAAAATATATAGACGTGAAAAAAATGTTATTTTCCGATGCCGCTCTGAACCGCTACAATGTCAGACGAATGCCGTAACAGAAGTTAAAGGAAGCAAGACATGAGCACCACTATTGAAAAAATCCAGCACCAGATTGCTGAAAACCCAATTCTCCTGTACATGAAAGGTTCTCCGAAGCTGCCAAGCTGCGGTTTCTCCGCACAAGCAGTTCAGGCGCTGTCTGCCTGTGGCGAGCGCTTTGCTTACGTTGATATCCTGCAAAACCCGGACATTCGCGCTGAGCTGCCAAAATACGCAAACTGGCCGACCTTCCCGCAGCTGTGGGTTGATGGCGAGCTGGTTGGCGGTTGTGACATCCTGATCGAAATGTATCAGCGTGGCGAACTGCAACAGCTGATCAAAGAAACCGCTGCTAAGTACAAAACTGAAGAACCAGACGCAGAGTAAGTTATCTGCGAAAATAAAAAAGCGACCTGTCGAGGTCGCTTTTTTTTGTTGGGTGGTACTGCGCTTACCCGACCTACGATTGAATATCTGCCTCATCACCCATCGGCAGCGGCCAGCCGCCAAGACGTTTCCAGCGGTTCACAATTTCACAGAACAGTTCAGCGGTGCGTTCGGTGTCATATAACGCGGAATGCGCCTGAGTCCCGTCAAACGCTATTCCTGCCGTGATGCAGGCTTTGGATAATACCGTTTGTCCCAGCGCCAGGCCGCTCAGGGCTGCGGTGTCGAAGGTAACAAACGGATGGAAAGGGTTGCGTTTGAGCGATGCGCGTTCGGCAGCCGCCATCATAAAGCTGTGATCGAAGGTAGCGTTATGCGCCACCATGATCGCGCGGCTGCAATCATTGTCTTTCATGCCTTTGCGCACCATTTTGAAAATGGCGTGCAGTGCATCGTATTCGCTTACGGCTCCACGCAGGGGGTTATGTGGGTCAATGCCGTTAAAGGCCAGCGCTTCTGGCTGTAAGTTGGCGCCCTCGAATGGGTCAACGTGGAAATGCAGCGTGGTGTCCGGTGAAATCCAGCCCTGTTCATCCATCTTCAGCGTGATGGCGGCAATTTCAAGCAGCGCATCGGTTTTAGCGTTAAATCCGGCTGTTTCTACATCAATGACAACGGGATAAAAACCACGAAAACGGTCGCACAGACCGGTAAATTGAGCGTTATCGGACATCAGGGTCTCTTACATGGGGAAAAAAGCAGTGCGCATTATGGCAAATTTTAAGAGGGGATGCAGTAAAACTACGGGCGCATATTGCGCCCTGCGGGATCAGTTGCCCAGACCGCGACCAGCGTCTTTGGCTTCAATCAGCTCGATTTTGTAACCATCTGGATCTTCAACAAAAGCAATGACCGTGGTGCCACCTTTGACCGGGCCCGCTTCACGGGTCACATTGCCGCCGTTGCTGCGGATGCGTTCACAGGCTTCAGCGGCATTTTCCACTTCCAGCGCGATATGGCCATATGCCGTGCCCAGCTCGTAGCTGTCTACGCCCCAGTTATAGGTCAGCTCGATAACCGCTTCATCTGATTCCGGGCCGTAGCCTACGAATGCCAGTGAATATTTGTATTCCGGGTTTTCGCTGGTGCGCAGCAGCGTCATACCCAGCACGTTAGTGTAGAAATCGACAGAACGTTGCAGGTCGCCAACGCGCAGCATGGTGTGAAGTAGGCGCATAATTTCCTCATTAACCAATGGATTGGATTATCTTCTTGAACAGAAACGATGTTTTAGTATAGCGGCGAAATGTCGCCGCTATCAATGCACAAGGAGGAATTACAGGGAAGGGTAGTCGGTGTAACCTTCAGCACCGCCGCCGTAGAAGCTTTCAGGGCGCTGTGGGTTCAGTGCCGTTTTACGTTCCAGACGGGCAACCAGATCCGGGTTAGCGATGTAATCGCGACCAAATGCCACTGCATCAATCAGCCCTTTGCTGATCAGATCTTCTGCTTTCTCTGGTGTATAGGCACCGGCCCCGATAATCACGCCGTGGAAACGGTCGCGCACTTTCTGACGGAAAGCTTCAGTGTACGGCTGACCGCCTGCCCAGTCAGGTTCAGACATATGCAGGTAAGCAATACCGCGTTTTGCCAGCTCTTCAATCAGATACAGGGCATCAGCTTCTTCATTCGCACCGTTATCAACGTTCTGGAAAGAACCAATCGGGGAAACACGGATACCGATACGGTCGGCGCTCCACTCTTTGCAGACGGCATCAACCACTTCCAGAACCAGACGCGCGCGGTTTTCAACGCTGCCGCCGTACTGGTCAGTACGATGGTTAGAAGACGGCGACAGGAACTGGTGCAGCAAGTAGCCGTGAGCAGAGTGCAGCTCAACCAGGTCGAAACCGGCGTCACGTGCATTGGCAACGGCCTGACGGAAATCGTTCACGATACCCGGGATCTCGTCCAGCTCCAGCGCACGCGGCATAGAGGTATCGACGCGGATCGCATGACCGTTTTCATCACGCAGCGAGGTACGGGTGTTTGCACTCAGCGCAGAGGCGGAAACCGGAGCCTGGCCGCCAGGCTGGATGCTGCTGTGAGAGATACGACCGGTGTGCCACAGCTGTACGGCGATGCGGCCATCTTCAGCGTGAACGCCGGCGGTGATTTTTTTCCAGGCTGCAATTTGTTCCGGGCTGTGCAGGCCTGGTGCGCCAGCATAACCTTTTGCCTGAGCAGAAATCTGCGTAGCTTCAGAGATGATAAGCCCTGAGCTTGCGCGCTGGCGGTAATATTCACCCATCAGTGGGGTTGGGATGTCACCCGGTTCAATGCTGCGAAGGCGGGTGAGAGGGGCCATGAATACGCGGTTCGGCGCGGTCACGGCACCCACTTTCAGTGGGGTAAATAATTTTTCAGCTGACATAGAGACTCCTGAGTAGACCAGTCGACTAGTGATTAGGTAAATAAAAACACCTGCTATACCCGTCATACTTCAAGTTGCATGTGCGTTGGCTTCACTCGCTCACCCCAGTCACTTACTGGTGTAAGCTCCCGGGGATTCACTCCCTTGCCGCGTTACTCGGCCTGTGGCCTCGCCCCTTCGGGGCCAGCGCAAGCACTGTTCAAAACGCTACACGCGTTTTGTCCTGCAACTCGAATTATTTAGGGTATTTACGCCAGGCGTTGTAATACTGCTTTTCACATGCGCCAGCGCGCTTTCCAGCGGCACGGCACTGCGAGAAATTTTGGCTTGCAGGTTTGCACCTAACCAGAGCGCATAGAGCACCTGCGCCTGGGTCAGTGGCTCACCGGGGAAGGCCAGCGTTTTTTCATTACGGCCTTTCTCAAGCGCCTGGGCCAGCAGGGCGATAACGCCGCTGGCACCTTTGTCCATTGCGGCACGCATATCTTCGGAAAGATCGCACACCTCAGCAGAGAGTTTTACCGTCAGGCATCCGCTGATAATGCCCTGCTGACAGAACTGGGTCAGCGTTTCCTGATAGTAGTTAAGAACACGATCCCGGTAGTTACCTTCGCCACTGGCAAAGTGGGTGGCAAGGCGCTGATGATAACTGGCATAGTGCCGTTCCAGCATCGCCACGCCAAAGGCTTCTTTGGAGCGAAAATAGTGGTAGAACGACCCTTTCGGCACCTCAGCGGTTTTTAACAGTTCGCTAAGCCCCATACCGGTAAACCCGCGATGCATACAAAGACGCTCGCCTGTAGCCAGTAAGTGTTCGCGCGTATCGTGTTCAGTATTTCTGCTCATGTCGGCACTCTAATAGACCAATCGGTCTATTGCAAGCAGGTTTATTGACGACATGCGTTCAGGATATCCAGCTGTTGCTGATAAACCTTTGATTTCACGTTCATCATCCCCAGTACCGTTGAGAATAAATTGTCCTGTGAAACCGCATCTTTTGCTGCATGGTCGCGCAGGCATTGCTCGTTAACGCCGTAGTTTTTCGCGTAGTCGGGAGAGAGCCAGAACATAAACGGAATATGCGTTTGTTGTTCAGGAGCCAGCATGTACGGTGTGCCGTGCAGGTAGATACCGCTTTCGCCCAGCGATTCACCGTGATCCGACAGGTAAATCAGCGCCGTGTTCATGCTGCCCTGGCGGGCTTTCAGGGTATCGATAGTCTTGCTCACGATACTGTCGGTATAAAGGATGGTGTTGTCATAGGTGTTGATCAGCGCCTGATGATCGCAATCCTGAATCTCGTTGGTATCGCAGGTTGGCGTGAACTTGCGGAAGTTATCCGGGTAACGGCGATAGTACGCCGGGCCGTGACTGCCCATCAGGTGAATGACCAGAACCGTGTCCTGCTTCAGGCCGTCCAGCACGTTATCCAGACGATAGAAATTAACGTCATCAATACAGGATTTGTCTTTGCAGAACTGGTCCAGCTTCCACTGAGTCATGTCCGTATGTGGGATACGGTCACAAGCCCCTTTGCAGCCACCATCGTTATCGCGCCACAACAGGTTGATACCCGCGTGTCCCAGCACGTCGAGCAACCCTTCCTGGTGGCGGGCGAGGTCAGCGTCGTATTTTTTACGCGTCATGCCTGAGAACATGCAAGGAACGGAGACCGCGGTTTCTGTCCCGCAGGAAGATGCCTGAGGGAAATTGATAATATTCTGCTTTTTCAGCTCAGGGTTGGTTTCACGGTCATAGCCGTTAAGCGAGTAGTTCGCTGCGCGGGACGCTTCACCGACCAACAGTACCAGCACTGTTTTTTTCTGCTGCCCGGCAATCACCGGGCCTTTTTGGGCATCTTCACCAATACGTACCAGCGTCTGATCGCCTGCAAACCAGCGGGTTTTGCTGTATTTCATGATCGCGCTGACGTAGTTGGCAGGGGTCACCATCTTGACGATGCTTTTGTTGTTACGGAACAGCGAGGCGTAATCTTTATAGAACACGGAGGCGACCAGAATGATCACCAGCAGCGCGCCGAGCATCGCGGCAATACGCGTCAGCAGCGCGTACCACCATTTGCCGGTGCGTATGCGCGTCAGGGCTAACACCACGGATGGAATAAGACCGGCGATGACAATCCAGATGATCATCTGCGGTGTCACCAGGGCGGTCGCTTCCTGGGAGTTGGTTTCGAACACGTTAACAATCATGTTCTGATCGATAACCGCGCCGTAGGTATACATAAAATAGGTGGCTGCGGCGCATCCCATGGTTAACAGGATAAGCAGCGGCTTACGGATAAAGGGGATATTGAGAATGCTAAAAACAATGACCCAACCGCAAAACAGCACCAGCGGAACGGACGCTGCGAAGAGCATATCATGCAGTTGTGCAGGGGCAATGATAGCCCAGCTGCGCTGGATGAAAAGTGCATTCAGCGCGGTAAAAAAGAGGGCACAACCCAGAGTAAATTTAATGTCGTTACATTGTAACTTTTTAATAAACCACATCATTAACAAACCATTCTTTATCGTGATGCGGCGAGTATAGGGAGAGAAGATTAGTGAAACCTTAATGCCATATTTCTGTGGTAAAGCCCTTGCATGAGCGGCATTTAACGTCTTCACTGTAGGTGATAATCGGTTTCTGGAGGTGTGTGTGGCAGAGCAACTGGAGTTTTTCCCCATCCAGAGCCCGTGCCGGGGAATTTGTCAGGTGGATGAGCGCGGATATTGCCGTGGGTGTATGCGTACCCGCGACGAGCGTTTCAACTGGCAAAATTTTAGCGACACGCAAAAACAGGACATCCTGCGCCTGTGTCGGCAGCGTTTGCTGCGCAAAATACGCGCAAACAAAGCAGGCGAAACCGAAGAACCGCAGCAACCTTCACTTTTTTAGCAGCGTAATTGCGTATACTCATGACATTACTTCCTTGAGGAAATTGTTATGGTTCAGCGTATTACCCTTGCACCCCAGGGCCCGGAGTTTTCCCGTTTTGTGATGGGTTACTGGCGGCTGATGGACTGGAATATGTCCCCTGTTCAGCTCGCGAGCTTCATTGAAGAGCATCTCGATTTAGGGATCACCACCGTCGATCATGCCGATATCTATGGCGGCTACCTGTGTGAAGCCGCGTTTGGTGAGGCACTTAAGCTGGTTCCGGCGCTTCGCTCGCGTATGGAGATTGTCACGAAATGCGGCATCGCCACCACGGCTAAACCTGAGCACGCGCTTGGTCACTACATCACTGACCGTGACCATATCGTAAAAAGCGCAGAGCAATCACTGGTTAATCTGGCAACTGACCATATTGATTTGCTGCTGATCCATCGCCCGGATCCACTGATGGATGCTGATGAAGTGGCGGAGGCTTTCCTGAATCTGCACCAGAGCGGCAAAGTCCGTCATTTCGGGGTATCGAACTTTACCCCTGCGCAGTTCGCCTTACTTCAGTCACGCCTGCCATTTACGCTGGCCACTAACCAGGTCGAGATTTCACCTGTTCACCAGCCGCTGCTGCTGGACGGTACGCTCGATCAATTGCAACAGCTGCGCATCCGCCCGATGGCGTGGTCGTGCCTGGGCGGCGGGCGTCTGTTTAATGATGATGCCTTCCAGCCATTGCGTGATGAACTGAGCACCATCGCACAGGAGCTGAATGCGGAAAGCATTGAGCAGGTCGTGTACGCGTGGATCATGCGTCTGCCGTCAAAACCGCTGCCGATTATTGGTTCTGGCAAAATTGAACGTGTGCGCGCGGCGATTGCCGCTGAAGCGCTGGAAATGACACGCCAGCAGTGGTTCCGTATCCGTAAAGCGGCACTGGGTTACGACGTCCCGTAATCCGCTAAAAAGTGACCTCCCGGTGAAAATGCTGCCTCTGGTATAGACTTAAGGGGCAAAAAGAAACCCAGGAGGTCACATGAAGCGTTTTGCTCTGGCACTCGTGACACTAGCAGTATGCGCAGGGGCGCAGGCTGCCAGTGACGAAGTAGAAATGAACCTCGTTTCTCCACTTGGTGTAGGCCAGTCCGTCGGAACAGTAAAAATCACTGAAACCGACAAAGGGCTGGAGTTTGCTCCTCATCTCAACTCCCTTCCACCCGGCGAGCATGGTTTTCATGTTCATACCAACGGTAGCTGTCAGCCCGCCCTGAAAGAGGGGAAAGCCTCGGCGGCAGAAGCCGCAGGTGGCCACCTTGATCCTGAACATTACGGTAAGCACGAAGGGCCGAACGGCATGGGGCACCTGGGCGATCTGCCCGTGCTGGTGGTAGACAAAGATGGCAAAGCCACGACGCCAGTCATTGCGCCGCGGCTCAAAAAATTGGATGAAATCAAAGGCCGGGCGCTGATGATCCACGTGGGCGGCGATAACATGTCCGACAAGCCTAAACCTCTGGGCGGTGGCGGTGCACGTTATGCCTGTGGCGTGATGTGATCGCCAATGGTGCCCGGTGGCGGGGCCTGTTCCAGCTGCGACAGCGAACAGTGCAGCCGCCAGATTATTGAGGCTAAATCGCGCGCGGCCGGGAGATGGTGGCGCGCGAGGGTGTTGCAAATACGCTGAAGCTCAACGAGCGTGGCTTCCAGCGGGCGCTGCTGAACACCGCGTTCACTCATCACATCGCGCAGTAACGCGATACAGATATCCCGAACCTGCGCCAGCGGATCAGACCGGGTTTCCCAGGCACGCAGCTGCCACACCACATGTGAACAGTTAAGCAATACCACGCCCCAGCGCAGCAGCCAGCGGCGCGCGAGAACATCCTGACTGTTATTCAGCTGACTCACGTGATGATACACAAGGGATTCATACTCGCTTTCACGCAGATGGGGCTTACGGCTGAGCTGATCGACAAATCCCCGGCGAAGCTCGCGAATATGACGCCGACTTTTGCGCGCATCAGAGCCCGGGCGGAGCACCGCAAACGCCAGCCAGGTTAACGCCACACCAAGGATTTTTGCCAGGTTGTCGTTGAGGAAGTTAGCAAAATCATAAACGGGTGGGTTGGTGACCGCGATAAACGATCCCATAAAAACGATAAGCTGCCCCCAGAGCCCGGCGAGTTTTGGCATTTGTAGCTTCAGCAGCTGCATGGTGGTGAGCAGAGGGAAAAGAAACAGCAGGAACTGCCACAGATCCGTGATTTGCACCATCAGGCCAAACATCACCACAAAACTGAACAGTGACAGCAGTATCAGCGTACGCAGCAACAGCGTCAGGGAGTTAAAGGGTGAAGGGGAAACCGAGTACAGTACGCTGCTAATGGCGGCGAGGGTCAACGCGGCGGAGGTGCTGTCCCACTGGGTTGCGATGCCCCATGTGCCCACCAGGGTAAGCGCGCAGAACGTACGAAAACCGCTCCACAGCGCCTCCATGTTATCGGTATGCCGCGCCAGCGCAGGACTTTGCGGGACAGAAAACTCCGTAATGGGCGTGGCATTTTCTACGGCGCGGATCCAACGGCTGCTCAGCAGGTAAAGCCGACAAAAATAGCGCAGCCGCTGCCAGAACGCCCGGTGGCGATAGTCATATTCATCCACCGGTGCCAGCGGTGCAATAATGCGGGCCACGCTATAGAAGTCGGCCGTGGGTCGCGCAAGCTCGACCAGCAGCGCTTCAATGATTTCACGGGTGTTTTCCGGCGGATTGGGCCAGTTAAGCAACATCCGGCGCAGGCTGGAAATGGCGCTGGTCATACGCAGTTGTTGATGCAGCAGATAGTTAAGCAACGCGTTCTGCCTGCGGAAACGATAGTGGCTCCAGAACGCCTGGATACGCAGTAAATTCATGGTCAGGATCTGGCCGATGACTTTTTCGTGCGCAAGGCGAATTTCGTCGTTGGTGTCGGGCTGCCAGAGAAGACTTGCGTGTTCCAGTAAGCGGGTATGCATGGCTTTTAATGCGGCGATCAGCGCTGTGCCATCCGATGTGCTGGGCAGGATCATCATCATGACCCCGCCGCACAGAATACCGATAATGACTTCACACACGCGCGCCTGGGCGATATCCCACAGTTCGGTAGTGTCCAGGACGTTAATCACCGGGAAGGCGATAATGGCGGCGGTATAACCTGCCAGCTGAAATGCGTAGGCCACGTTATTGGTAAAATGCGCGCAGGCCCAGGTACAAAAGCCCAGCCATGTTGCCATGCTCAGTAAAAACAGCCAGGGATCGTTAAGAGTATGGCCGGCGATGATCAACGCAGCGGTAGCGCCGAGCAGACTGCCCGCCACGCGTCCCAGACTTTTACTGATAACACCGCCAACGGTGGGGAAGCTCACCACCGCCGCAGAGGTCATCGCCCAGTAGGGCTCGTCCAGGTTCAGATAGTAGGCCACCATGAGCGCAAGACACATGGCAATGCCGTTACGCAGTGCATAACGCCACTGCGGGCGGGTTGCTTTTATCCAGGGAGTGTTACGCCAGGAGAAAGCGGAGAGGTTCATTAACGTGTTCCGACAGTGACGGTACAGGTTGTGCCTGAAACCAGCGTGATGTCTTGCGGCAGGTTGTCAAACTCCACGCGAACCGGAACGCGCTGGGCAAGACGCACCCAGGGCACGTTCGGTTTGATATCCGGAACCAGGCCGGAATCTGTCTCGACGCTTTGATCGTAAATGGCCCGGCCAATGCTTGATACGTGACCCTGTAACGTTTGTGAGCCGCTGTACAGTGTTATCCGCGCCGGCGCACCTTCCTGAATATGGCGCAGCTTCGTCTCTTCAAAATAACCGACAACATAGAATGAGTGGCTGTCTACCAGCGCAAACACCGGCTGCCCCGTGGTGGCATAATTCCCCACGCGCGTGGAGAGGTTCGTTACCCATCCATCAACCGGAGATGTCACCACCGTTTGCGTCAGCTGCCACTGGGCCTGCTTGAGCGTCGCTTCGGCGACATCGACGCTTGCCTGCATGGCTTTCACATTAATGTTGGCGGTGTCTAAATCTTCCGCAGAGATATAATTTTGCGATAAATGGCGGCGACGGTTGGCTTCGTTGTTGGCTTTTGCCAGGTCAGACTGCGCTTTGGCAAGCTGCGCCTGTGCATTCAGGATAGCGATGTGGTAGGGCGTCTCGTCAATACGGAACAGCACATCGCCTTTTTTAACAAACTGGTTATCTTTAACAAGAAGCGTCGTGATACTGCCTGAGACCTGCGGGGTGATATTGACCTGCTCAGCGCGAATTTTACCGTCGCGCGTCCACGGGGACTGCATGTAGTAGGTCCACATCCACCAACCGGCAACCAGTGCCAGGGCCAGAACCAAAAGAGTGGAAAAGTATTTTAGTGTTTTCAGGGACATATTCACCACACAATCAACACGGCAAGGCCAAGACATACGGAAAGAGCAAACAGGGAGAGATCCATCAACATCGGGTGCCAGATTTCACCGGAATACATCCAGTCTCGCAGCAGGCGGTGTACAACAAGCCAGATTAAAAAACCGACAAAAACGGCTTTAAAAAGAGGAGGAAAAAAGACTGATGCACCGACAATCAAGTCCTGGAGGGGTAACCCCGCGGAGCTGTAAGAAAACTTCACGAGCAGAGATCCTTTGCAGTTGAAAGGGTGGCCACAGTGGCCAGTCATTACACGATGAGGCGTTAGTATTCAGTGTAAATCATACTTTCAACATCGCTGAATGCAGTATTGCATTTGTTTTGGCAATATAAATGCTGCACACTATTCTAAAATCAGTAGAATAACTTAGCAAGCTAATTATAAGGAGATGAAATTGGAATCGCCATTAGGTTCTGATCTGGCAAGGTTAGTACGCGTCTGGCGTGCTCTGATTGACCATCGCCTGAAACCTCTGGAATTGACACAGACGCATTGGGTCACGCTGCATAACATTCATCAGCTGCCACCCGAACAGTCGCAAATTCAACTGGCCAAAGCGATTGGTATTGAGCAACCGTCGTTGGTACGAACGTTAGATCAGCTGGAGGAAAAAGGGCTGATCTCACGGCAGACCTGCGCCAGTGACCGTCGTGCCAAGCGGATTAAACTCACTGAAAAAGCAGCGCCAATCATTGATGAGATGGAAGCTGTGATCAGCAAAACGCGAGGGGAGATCCTGTCCGGGATTTCTCCGGCGGAACTTGAGATGCTTATTAGTCTCATTGCTCGTCTTGAGCAGAACATCAGTGAGTTGCAGTCCCGCGACTGATAACATAAAAAAGCCTTGCATCAGCAAGGCTTTTTTTTACGGGAAGACCACCACACGGTTACGTCCTGTCTCTTTGGCCTCGTACATCGCTTTATCCGCGCTTTCCACGCACTCCTCAGCGGTTATCTGTGAGGATGTCGCGGTAAACACCCCCATGCTGATGGTAATAGGCTCCGGAAGCTGTCCGTTACTGCTGCTCTTGTCAAAGCTGCTTAAGTTGAGGCGAATACGCTCTGCAACCTGGCGCGCGGCATCGGAATCGGTATTGGCCAGCATCAGGACAAACTCTTCGCCACCGATGCGTGCGGCAATATCCTGAGGACGCACGGAATCCATCAGCAAATTGGCGACAAACTGCAATACCTTGTCGCCCTGTAAGTGGCCATAGCAGTCGTTGATGCGCTTGAAGCGATCGAGATCGCTGACGATAACGGAAACAGGGCGAGTCGCTTTTGCCGTTGCAAGGGACTGGTTTAACGCGTCATAAAAATAGCTGCGGTTGTAGAGACGGGTCAGCGGATCGCGAATCGAATTTTGATAAGACTGCTGGTACTTTAAATGTGAATCACGATAGAGATTAAATACATCATAAAGCAGAACCAGAATGATGAGTAAGGTTGCCGCAGTTTCAAATAAGCGGGCGCGATACCAGGCGATGTCTTCAGCGTGCCCGCCGAAGAACAACATCCCCAGTGTCACGATATAACAGACACATAAAAAAGTACCGCCGACCCAGAACAGGTTGCGCAAACGCGTAATAGCGATCAGTGCCACTAATGCCACTAGCCACAAAATGATAAGCAATATATTGATTAAATGGCTCCAGAGAACCATAAATTGCCGGGTTTCATTATCCACTAAATCAATCGTCAGTACTGATGAATGGCCGGAAAAAAGCCATGCCAACACAACCATACATGCGGTGAATATAAAAATAGCAATAATAATGCTGATATGAGTCAGTCGAGATAAAGGGTAATCCCGGACCATATACAGTAGCGCAGCAAAGATAATCAATACCGCCATCAGGAGATGGCGAAACGTGAAGAAAATCATCGCGTCGTTATAGTTAACGATGTCGAACTGGTAGAGATCAAGCCAGGCAGGGAAGCTCGACAGCGTCCCGGTCATCAGCAGCATCGACCCGATGAAGGCGGAGGCGATGGCGACCAAATACAAGCGTCTGCGATCGCACCAATATTTCATGGACATAAAACAAGCAATAAACAGATGAAACACGAGTAAAAATATGGTGAGCGTCGGGAATAATAAGGGTGAAAATGACGGGACTAACTCGACCAGTTTTAAAAATGAACCCTGTAATATCCCAATGACAATTATGCAGCCAAAGAAGAAAGTGATATAGCGGTTCTTTATGTAACGTTCAATCGTGTTCATACGTTTTTGTTAACAAAAAAATAATAGTTTATTAAGGAGGTGTGAGTCTGCTTAGTTTAACAACGTCATGAACAAATACTTTGCGCAGGAGCAATATAAGAAGGGGAAACTAAATAGTGGGGGAGGTATTTTGTAAATATATATATTTAAATGATGAATATTGTAAAAGGATGCAGCCAGTTGGCCGCATCCTCTTTGGTATTAACGCGGGGAAACGGTAACCTGACTACCGTTGCTGGCCAGAACAACACGCTGACCGGCTGCAAACCGGGTGCTACCCTGTTTTTGTACAACCATGATGGTGTTGCCGTCGTCCTTACGGATTTCCAGTTCAACACCCTGCGTTTTGTTCATCGCGCCCTGCACACCCTGACCTGCAACACCACCGGCTACGGCACCTGCAGCTGTTGCCAGAGAACGACCCGTACCGCCACCTACGGTGTTACCCAGGAAGCCACCCAGTACGGCACCGCCGATTGCGCCAACAACATTGTTGTCATCGCCGCCCTGAATTTGTACAGGACGTGCATTAACGATAGTACCGTAAGTCACGTTCTGAACTTGTTTAGCCTCAGACGCGCTATAAACGTCACCGGAAAGGGAATCGTTATTCACACAACCCGCCAGCGTCAATCCAATCAGTGAAACGCCCAGTACACGTAAAATCATTTGAATCTCCTGTTCACCAAAAACGCCCAGTCAGGGCATCCGTTATGGCTAAATTATATGGCATAAGAGGCCATAGTTCATATCTTTGCACTAACAATAGGAAAATTGTACTTGAATTTGGCTTAACGAGGCATAAACAAGAAGTCCTCTGGTTACGTGTCTGACATTGTTAAAAAATATTATCTCTGCATAGCAAAGCGACGCCGTTTATGGTGGAGTGTGGGTAACTCGCCCACGAAACGTAAGGAAAGCGCATGAAATCGGGTCGCTACATTGGTGTGATGTCAGGTACCAGTCTTGATGGTGTCGATGTTGTTCTGGCTGCCATAGATGAAAACATGGTGGCACAGCAGGCGAGCCTGACATGGCCGATCCCTGTTTCGCTTAAAGAAGCGATCCTGAGCATCTGTCAGGGCCAGCAGCTTACGCTGTCACAGCTTGGTCAGCTTGATGTGCGCCTGGGCGCGCTCTTCGGCGATGCGATACTGGCGTTGATGCAAAAAGAGAAGCTGCAACCGCAGGATGTGGTGGCGATCGGCTGTCACGGGCAAACGGTCTGGCATGAGCCGACCGGCGATGCGCCGCACACGATGCAGATTGGTGATAACAACCAGATTGTCGCCAAAACCGGCGTGACTGTTGTGGGCGATTTTCGTCGTCGGGATATCGCGCTGGGTGGGCAGGGCGCGCCGCTGGTCCCCGCATTTCACCAGGCGTTGCTGGCGCACCCAACAGAACGCCGGATGGTGCTCAACATCGGCGGCATCGCCAACCTGTCAATGCTTATCCCGGGCCAGCCCGTTCGTGGCTACGATACCGGGCCGGGCAATATGCTGATGGATGCCTGGATCTGGCGTCAGTATGGAAAACCTTACGACAAAGACGCCCAGTGGGCCTGTGAAGGAAAAGTGATCATTCCTCTTTTACAATCCATGCTTAGCGACCCGTATTTTGCTGCACCTGCGCCAAAAAGCACCGGGCGCGAGTATTTCAACTATGGCTGGCTTGAACGTCAGCTTATGCCATTCCCCGCACTTTCCCCTAAAGATGTACAGGCAACGCTTGCAGAACTGACGGCCACGTCGATTTCCGAACAGGTTCTCCTCAGCGGCGGATGTGAACGCCTGCTGGTGTGTGGCGGTGGCAGCCGCAACCCGCTGGTGATGGCGCGTCTGGCCGGGTTATTGCCAGGCACCGAAGTCACGACGACGGACGATGCCGGGATCAGCGGCGATGATATGGAAGCGCTGGCCTTTGCCTGGCTTGCCTGGCGCACCATCGCCGGATTACCTGGGAATCTTCCGTCGGTAACCGGCGCGCGTGAGGCGAGCGTGCTGGGTGCGATTTTCCCGGCAAATCCACGTCATAATCAGAGTTAACTGAAATTCAGCGTTGCGTGTAGCCGTTAAAATGGAAAGAAAACAGGAGGGCAGCAGTGTCCTCCAGGACCAGGATAGTCTTCGGAATACGCCCATGAAAAAACTTCTTCTTATTGCTGTGCCTTTACTGCTGCCAGGGTGCAGCGTCTATAACCAGTTCGTTGAACGTATGCAGACCGATACCCTGGAGTATCGTTGCGACGAAAAACCGCTGACCGTGAAGATCAACAACCCCCGTCAGGAAGCCAGCTTTGTGTACGACAACAAACTGCTGAATCTGAAGCAGGGCATGTCTGCGTCAGGTGCGCGTTATACCGATGGCATTTATGTTTTTTGGTCTAAAGGCGATGAAGCAACGGTCTACAAACGTGACCGCATTGTGTTGAACAATTGCCAGCTACAAAATCCGAAGCGTTGAGATTTTTACAGGGGCGGCGCACAATAGCGCCACCTATTGTCAATTTCAGCTAACGCCATGTCAGATAACGACGAATTGCAGCAAATTGCGCATCTGCGCCGTGAATACACCAAAGGCGGCCTGCGTCGCCAGGATCTTCCCGCCGAACCCCTGGTGCTTTTTGAACGCTGGCTGAAACAGGCCTGTGAAGCAAAGCTTGCCGACCCGACCGCAATGGTGGTTGCCACGGTTGATGAGACCGGTCAGCCGTACCAGCGTATCGTGCTGCTGAAGCATTACGATGAGAAAGGGCTGGTGTTTTATACCAACCTGGGCAGCCGTAAAGCGCATCAGATTGAAAACAACCCGCGTGTGAGCCTGCTGTTCCCGTGGCATATGCTGGAACGTCAGGTCATGGTCACCGGTAAAGCCGAGCGACTTTCCACCCTGGAAGTGCTGAAATATTTCCACAGCCGCCCGCGCGACAGCCAGATTGGTGCCTGGGTCTCTAAACAGTCCAGCCGAATCTCTGCCCGCGGCGTACTGGAAAGTAAATTCCTCGAGTTAAAACAAAAGTTCCAGCAGGGTGAAGTCCCGTTGCCAAGCTTCTGGGGCGGATTCCGCATCCCAATCGAGCAGATGGAGTTCTGGCAGGGCGGTGAACATCGCCTGCACGACCGCTTTTTATACCAGCGCGAGAATGCTGGCTGGAAAATCGACAGACTGGCGCCGTAATCCCCGAAATTTGTTGTTTTAAGCGCTAGCGCTACGTGCGCCAGCGCTTTATTCTATGTACCTTTCGCATCAGGCGAAAAGTCGTGTACCGGCAAAGGTGCAGTCGTTTATACATGGAGAATTTGATGGCAAGCAGTAACTTGATTAAACAATTGCAAGAGCGGGGCCTCGTGGCCCAGGTGACGGACGAGGAAGCGTTAGCAGAGCGACTGGCGCAAGGCCCGATCGCGCTCTATTGCGGCTTCGATCCCACCGCTGACAGCTTGCATTTGGGGCATCTTGTTCCATTGTTATGCCTGAAACGCTTCCAGATGGCAGGCCATAAGCCTGTTGCACTGGTTGGCGGCGCGACCGGTCTGATTGGTGACCCAAGCTTCAAAGCCGCTGAGCGTAAACTGAACACCGAAGACACCGTGCAGGAGTGGGTGGACAAGATTCGCAAACAGGTTGCGCCGTTCCTCGACTTCAACTGTGGTGAAAACGCTGCAATTGCCGCGAACAACTATGACTGGTTTGGCGGCATGAACGTGCTGACCTTCCTGCGTGACATCGGTAAACACTTCTCTGTTAACCAGATGATCAACAAAGAAGCCGTGAAGCAGCGTCTGAACCGTGACGATCAGGGCATCTCTTTCACCGAGTTCTCTTACAACCTGCTGCAAGGTTATGACTTCGCCTGCCTGAACAAACTGCACGGTGTGGCCCTGCAAATTGGTGGTTCTGACCAGTGGGGTAACATCACCTCCGGTATCGATCTGACCCGTCGTCTGCATCAGAACCAGGTGTTCGGCCTGACGGTTCCACTGATCACCAAAGCCGACGGCACCAAGTTTGGTAAAACCGAGGGCGGCGCAGTATGGCTCGATCCGAAGAAAACCAGCCCGTACAAGTTCTATCAGTTCTGGATCAACACCGCAGATGCTGACGTCTACCGCTTCCTGAAATTCTTCACCTTTATGGACATTGAAGCCATCAATGCGCTGGAAGAAGAAGACAAAAACAGCGGCACTGCACCTCGTGCGCAGTATGTTCTGGCTGATGAAGTGACCAAACTGGTTCACGGCGAAGAAGGCCTGGCAGCGGCAAAACGCATTACCGCAAGCCTGTTCAACGGTACGCTGAGCGATTTAAGCGAAGCGGACTTCGAACAGCTGGCGCAGGATGGCGTGCCGATGGTTGAGATGGAAAAAGGCGCAGACCTGATGCAGGCGCTGGTGGATTCTGAGCTGCAACCGTCCCGCGGTCAGGCTCGTAAGACCATTGCCTCCAACGCCATTACCATCAACGGTGAAAAACAGGCCGATCCTGAATACACCTTTGTTGACGGCGATCGTCTGTATGGCCGCTACACGCTGTTGCGTCGCGGTAAGAAGAATTACTGTCTGGTGTGCTGGAAGTAATCAACAGTATGCAGGGGCGTGGGAAACCACGCCCCTTTGTTTTTTCAGGGTTGTGGTAAGCAAAAAATGAAGAATATCCTCGCCATTCAGTCCCACGTTGTATTTGGACATGCTGGCAACAGCGCAGCGGAATTCCCAATGCGTCGTCTCGGTGCCAATGTCTGGCCGCTTAATACCGTTCAATTCTCTAATCATACCCAGTACGGGAAATGGACCGGCTGCGTGATGCCGCCTTCGCATCTCACGGAGATTGTGCAGGGCATCGCTGATATCGACCAGCTCAAACGCTGTGACGCGGTGTTGAGCGGTTATCTGGGCTCAGCAGAGCAGGGCGAACATATTCTCGGCATCGTGCGTCAGGTTAAGGCGGCGAACCCGGCGGCAAAATTCTTCTGCGACCCGGTAATGGGGCACCCGGAGAAGGGCTGCATCGTGGCTCCTGGCGTGGCTGAGTTTCACGTGCGACACGCGCTGCCCGCGAGTGACATTATTGCGCCCAACCTGATTGAGCTGGAGATCCTCTGCGAGCATCCTGTTAACAGCGTAGACGAGGCTGTCAGCGCTTCTCGCGAGCTGATTGCGCAAGGGCCTGAGATTGTACTGGTCAAGCACCTGGCGCGCGCAGGGCTGAGCCGTGACCGTTTTGAGATGCTGCTGGTGACGAAAGACGAAGCCTGGCATATCAGCCGTCCGCTGGTTGATTTTGGCGTGCGTCAGCCGGTTGGCGTGGGCGATGTGACCAGCGGTCTGCTATTGGTGAAATTGCTGCAAGGCGCAACGCTTCGTGATGCGCTGGAGCATGTGACTGCCGCCGTGTACGAAATCATGACCGCGACGAAAAATATGCAGGAGTATGAGTTGCAGGTGGTTGCTGCGCAGGATCGAATTGCGAAGCCGGAGCACTATTTCAGCGCAACGCAGCTGTAAACTATGCCGGGTGGCGCTACGCTTACCCGGCCTACAATACCTGTAGGCCCGTGCAAGCGCAGCGCCGCCGGGCGATATTAGTTAAGACCTTCCGCTTTCAGCGCCGCAGCAACCGCAGGGCGCGCTGCCACCCGCTCCATATACGATGCAATATGATCTAACCCTTCCAGGTTAAGCTTAACCGCACGTGCCCAGCGCAGAACGGTAAACAGATACGCATCTGCAATGGTGAAACGCTGGCCACAAATCCACTGATCGTCTTTCAACGACTCGTTAATGTACTGAAGTTTTTTCTCCAGCAGGGCACGCACGGTAGGTTTGTAGTCTTCTGGTGTATCCGGGCGGAACAGCGGCGTAAAGCCTTTGTGCAGCTCGGTCGCGATATAGTTCATCCACTCCAGCGTCTTATAGCGAGAGATACTGCCAGTCGGGGCCAACAGCTGGCGGTCCGGTACGTTATCCGCCAGGAACTGCATAATGGCAACGCCTTCTGTCAGCAGTGTACCGTCATCCAGCAGCAGCGCCGGAACTTGTCCCTTCGGGTTAATAGCAAAGAAATCGTCGCCGTTTTCCAGGCGTTTTTTCATCAGATCAACGCCGTCCAGCGTGAAATCTTTACCGCTCTCGCGCAGGGTAATATGGGAAGCAAGAGAGCAGGCGCCCGGTTTGTAGAACAGTTTCATCGGTAACTCCTTTTTGCTGAGGTTTCAGCTATGTTAGTGCGCGAACGAATAAAAAAAAAGCCGCTAACACAAAGTTAACGGCTTCTGTTCAGTCGTTCCCCGATGACATTATGCTGTTGCGGTTTTGGTCGCTTTAGCAGTTTTGTCGTCGTCCTGAGTCATACGATTCAGTTTAGGTGCAGTCAGCAGCATCAGCACAGCGATAACTGCGGTAGCCACACCAATCTGCATGAATACCGTACCGTAGACGTTCAGAGAAACCAGTGGGTCGGTTACGTTCTCTGGAACGGCCATCAGGTTAGCAATTTTACCGGCGATAATCGCTGCACCGGCAGTGGTCAGGAACCAGCTACCCATGATGAAGCCCATCAGACGCTGTGGTACCAGCTGAGCAACCATTGCCAGACCCAGACCGGAGATCATCAGTTCACCAATAGACTGGAGAGCATAGCTCAGGATCAGCCAGTTAACGGAGACGATACCTGCGTCGGTCGCAAATTTGGTACCCAGTGGCAGCACCAGGAACGCACCAGAGCACAGCACCATACCAATCGCGAACTTGTGCGGCATTGGCAGACGGTCACCCATCTTGTTATAGATAGCGGCCAGAATCGGGCTACCAATCATGATCCAGAACGGGTTCAGGGCCTGATACTGCTCCGGCTCGAACGCGATACCCAGAATAGAATGCTCAACGTTACGAATAGCGAAGAAGTTCAGAGACGTTGGCATCTGGCTGTACAGCACGAAGAAGATAATCGCTTCCAGCATCAGGATGAACGCAACAATCATCTTACGGCGAGCAGCGCCCTGCATGGCGAATGCTTCTTTCGCGAAGATGCAGACGATACCCAGTGCAACCACGCCCAGCACAGCACGTGCCACGCCCTGGTTGTGCAGCAGCCAGGTGGCGATTGCCGCGAGGATCACAACACCCACGATGGTTGCAAGCAGTTTGCCCACATGCACAGGTTCGAAGTCTGGTTTTGAACCGTAGTCTTTAACCCATTTCTTGCAGAAGGCGAAGTTAACAACGGTGATCAGCATCCCGACAACAGACAGGGAGAACGCAACGCTCCAGCCGAATTTCGCGGCCAGCCATGGCGTTGCCAGCATAGAGAAGAAGGAACCGATGTTCACGGACATGTAGTACATGGTGAATGCACCGTCCAGACGCGGGTCATCTTTGCTGTAGCAGGTAGAAAGCAGGGAAGATGGGTTCGCTTTGAACAGACCGTTACCGACTGCGATAGTCGCCATACCCATATAGACCACAGCCGCATCGTGACCGGACCATGCAACCAGTGCATAACCGATTGCCAGGACGATCGCGCCCAGCATGATGACACGTTTGGTACCCAGAACTTTATCACCCAGCCAGCCGCCGATAGCGACCAGACCGTACACCAGAGCACTGAATGAAGAGAACAGCGTGATGGAATCTGCTTCGGACATACCCAGTTGTTTAACCAGGTAAACCGCCATGATCCCTTGCAGGCCGTAGTAACCAAAACGCTCCCATAACTCAATAGAGAAGATGAGATAGAACGCTTTAGGTTGTTTGAAAGCGTTAAGACTTATGCTCTCATCTGTTGGTTTATTGTTTGCAGTAGACACATATACCTCTTTTTTTACATCCCATATTAACGGGGGTGTTCATAGCGTGATGACCGTAGTCCATCCGCCTTATAGTTATATTGGGAGGGGAAACGGCGGGTAATGTTCACTATCCTGACCCATCTGGCAATACGTTTGTAATAATCTGTTACATATATCTGGAGCGGTATAATACTCGGGTCATGCAAATGTTATTCAGCGTTAAATTTCATTGGTTAAGGATTGTTGGTTTTTTTCACTGCCACAAACCCCAAAAAAACCGCATTTGGCAATATGTTCTGCTATTTGACCTCATGGCCAGTGATATAGCCCATATTCTGAAAAATGACTGGTCTTATCTGCGGTAAAGGAACGGTTAAATATTGTCTGGCAAAGGGTTTACACAGCTTTTCACAACAAAAATCCAACATGGAGTTATCAGAGTGATCTCGATCACAGATGTATAGAAATTTTTGGTGATGAAAAAACAATTAACCTGTTTGAGTGTTAAATGACCGAACAATCGACAGGGTCAAGGATGGCTAATGCGGACAATAAATGGCCGAAAGGAAGGTTCACAGTGAGAGCTTCCTTTCATAACCATTTGATATGAGCTCAGAAAGCGAAAAAGGATTCAGGGATACACTTTTTCTTTAAATTCGCAGAGGTCTTCAATGATGCAGGAGCCGCAGCGCGGCTTGCGCGCAATGCAGGTATAACGCCCATGCAGGATCAGCCAGTGGTGGCAATCAACCTTAAATTCGGCGGGAACCACTTTGAGCAGCTTCTCTTCGACCTGCTCGACATTTTTGCCTGGGGCGAAGTTAGTGCGGTTTGAAACGCGGAAGATATGGGTATCGACTGCGATGGTCGGCCAGCCAAATGCCGTGTTAAGCACAACGTTGGCGGTTTTCCGGCCTACACCGGGTAATGCCTCAAGCGCTGCGCGATCTTCAGGCACCTCACCACCATGCTGTTCAAGCAAAATCCGGCAGGTCTTAATAACGTTCTCGGCCTTGCTATTGAACAAACCAATGGTCTTGATGTAGGACTTAACGCCCTCTACACCGAGCTCCAGCATTGCCTGCGGCGTGTTGGCGACCGGGTAGAGCAGGGCAGTCGCTTTATTGACGCTCACGTCCGTGGCCTGTGCAGAGAGCAGCACGGCAATCAGCAGCTCGAACGGTGAGTTAAAGTTCAGCTCTGTTGTCGGGTGAGGGTTTTCATCCCGCAGCCGGGTCAGGATTGCAATGCGTTTCTCTTTGTTCATGAGGCTTTCTCGGGTATCCCTTCCTGAACGCTGCGCTCAGCGGCGCGGCGTTTACGTTTCTCATCAATGAGATATTTTATCGCCAGCATCATTCCAAGGCCAATAAATGCGCCTGGTGGCAGCATGGCCAGCAGGAACGGTGTGTCCGTGTGGAACACTTCGATGCGCAATGCTTTTGCCCAGCCACCCAGCAGGGCATCTGCGCCGTCAAACAGCGTACCGTTCCCCAGGATTTCACGGATGGAACCGAGAATAAACATGGCGCAGGTTGCGCCCATACCGATGGAGAAACCGTCCAGCGCAGACATTGCCGGGCTATTTTTCACCGCAAAGGCTTCAGCACGGCCAACCACAATACAGTTGGTCACGATAAGCGGAATGAAAATCCCGAGCGACTGGTACAGACCAAACGCGTAGGCGTTAATCAGCATCTGCACGATACTCACCACCGAGGCGATGATCATCACGTAAATCGGAATACGGATTTCTGATGGTGTCCAGCGGCGTAGTGCAGAGATGGACAGGTTCGTCAGGGTCAGCACCAGCGTTGTCGCAAGGCCCAGCCCGAGTGCGTTGGTAGCGGTCGATGTTACCGCCAGCAGCGGACACATCCCCAGTAGTTGCACCAGTGCGGAGTTGTTCTTCCATAGCCCCTGGACAATAACCTCTTTAACCTGGCTCATGATTACTCCTCACAGGCCGGAAGATTGTTGATCTGCGCGGGCAGCGTTTCGGCATACAGCCCGGCTCGTTTTACGGCGTTGACCACCGCACGCGGGGTGATGGTGGCGCCGGTAAACTGGTCGAATTCGCCGCCATCTTTCTTCACCGCAAAGGCGGTATCATCTTCACCATGGATCACTTTGCCGGCGAAATGCAAAATCCAGTCGCTTAAGCGCAGCTCAATTTTGTCACCAAGACCGGGTGTTTCGTGGTGCTCTGTCACACGCGTACCCAGAATCGTACCAGAGAAATCAGTGCCGACCAGCAGCTGTATGGCCCCGGAGTATCCGTCTGGCGCGGTGGCTTCCATCACGGCACCCACGGCTTTATCCCCTTTACGAGCGATAAAAATCCGGTGCGAACCTTTCCCTAACGGGGCTGCCTGAACCACAAAACAGCTTTTTTGCAGGTCATTATCGTAGAATTCTGCCGGGATAACCTGGTCGAACAGGGCCTTCTGTTGCTTTGTCGCCTGTTCTTCAATGGTCGTTTTGGTCAGCGCATTCACCAGCGCCGTCAGCCCGGTCAGCACCGCAGCGAAGATGGCCAGCGTGACGCCGTGTTTTTGCATCGTTTTCAGCATAGCAGGCTCCTAGCGGTGGCCGTACACGCGCGGACGCGTGTAGTAGTCAATAAGCGGAACGGTGATGTTGGCGAGCAGGACAGCAAACGCCACGCCATCAGGATAGCCGCCAAAGCTGCGGATAAGCCACACCAGCAGCCCCGCCAGGGCACCGAAGATCAAACGGCCACGGTTGGTGGTCGATGCGGTCACCGGGTCGGTCAGAATGAAGAAGGCACCCAGCATGGTCGCACCTGAGAGCAGGTGCATCTGCGGGCTGGCCAGGGATTCCGGAGAAAATACCCAGCCCAGGGTGGAGCAGATGGCGAGTGTCACCAGGAAACTGAGCGGAATATGCCAGCGAATTGCCTTCTGCCACAGCAGGAACACGCCACCCAGCAGATAAGCCAGATTCACCCACTGCCAGCCTGCTCCGGCGAGCACGCCGCTGTAGATGGCCGATTTCATGATCTGCTCAACGCTGTGCCCGGCGTGAAGTGAGGTTTTAAAGGTATCCAGCGGAGTCGCCTGGCTGATGCCATCCACACCCATACGCAGTGTGTTCATATCCGCACCCAGCGCCGTGTGGCCGGTGAAAATAACGTGGAACGCATCCATAAAACCAGGCACGGTTGCAGCAATTTCATGCGGTGGCAGCCAGCTGGTCATCTGCACCGGGAAAGAAATAAGCAACACCACATAGCCGATCATCGCCGGGTTAAACGGGTTATGCCCCAGGCCGCCGTAGAGCTGTTTTGCGATAATCACGGCAAACACGGTGCCCAGTACCACCATCCACCACGGAGCGAAGGGCGGGATACTGATGGCCAGCAGCAGGCCGGTCAACAGCGCTGAGTTGTCGCCGAGAATGCGGGTGACATCTATCTTGCGCAATTTCAGAACCAGCGCTTCGGCCGCTAATGCGGTAGCACAACCCAGGACTAACTGGAAAAGGGTTCCCCAGCCGAAAAACCAAAACTGCACGGCGATACCCGGCAGGGCCGCCAGGCAAACCAGCATCATAATGCGCGATGTCTGGCGCTGGTTATGGGTGTAAGGGGAACTTGCGATTCTGAAAACCATTTAATCCTCGTTAACTGCTTGCTGCGCGGCTTTCTTTGCCTGAACGCGCGCAATCGCGGCAGCGACTGCGGCTTTGCGTGGATCGTCATTTGCGGCTTGAGGCTGCTCTTCCTGTTGTGCCGCTTTACGGGCTTTAGCCCGGGCGATGGCGGCTTCGACAGCCGCCTTACGCGGGTCAACAGGGGCTTCAGGCTCTGCTTGTTGTACATGTTGTTCTGCTTTGCGCGCTTTGGCCCGGGCGATAGCCGCTTCGACAGCGGCTTTGCGCGGATCAACCGGTGCTTCAGGCGCCACTACAACGTCCTGTTGTTCAGCTTTGCGTGCTTTGGCCCGGGCAATAGCGGCTTCAACAGCGGCTTTGCGCGGATCAACCGGTGCTTCTGGTGCCACTACAACGTCCTGTTGTTCAGCTTTACGCGCTTTGGCCCGGGCAATGGCCGCTTCGACGGCCGCTTTACGCGGGTCGGCTGCTATTTCCGGCTGTGCGCTTTGCGCTTTTTCCGCCTGACGAGCACGGGCTTCTGCCTTACGCGCCTCGCGTGCGGCAATGACTTCACTGTTATCCGGTTTTGCCCCCGCCGGGATCACCACGGGCTGAGTGGCCGAGGCTTTTTTCTCGCGAACGCGCGCCAGAGCGGCGTTAATCGCATCCTGATCTTTCTCTGCGGGCTGCACGGCGGCTTGTTTATGGCGTTCCTGACGCGCCGCTTTCTCACGCTCAAGACGGGCCTGACGCGCTTCAAAGCGGGCTTTTGCTTCTGCCGCACGTTTCTCTTCCATCGAGATGGCGTAAATTTCAGCCTTCTCCTGGCGGAAGTACTGCACCAGCGGAATGTTGCTTGGGCATACCCAGGCACAGGCGCCGCACTCTATGCAGTCGGCAAGATTGTGTGCCGTGGCTTTATCGTGCAGTTGGCCTTTGCTGTACCAGTACAATTGTTGTGGCAAAAGATCAGCCGGGCAAGCGTCAGCACAGGCGCTACAGCGAATACAGCCTTTCTCTTCCTGCTCTTCACCCATCTCGGTAGCAGAAGGGGCGAGCAGGCAGTTAGTAATTTTAACGACCGGGACATCCAGCCAGGGCAGGGTAAAGCCCATCAGCGGGCCGCCCATGATCACCATCTGTTCACTACCGGCACAAAAACCGGCTTGCTCCAGCAGGTGACGCACCGGTGTGCCTAAACGTGCCCAGACGTTACCCGGGCGAGAAACCGATTCACCGGTCAGGGTGACAACACGCTCAGTCAGCGGTTCGCCGTCAATAACCGCGCGTTTCACCGCATAGGCGGTACCCACGTTTTGCATCAGTACGCCGATGTCGGACGAGCGCCCGCCGTGCGGAACCTGTTTGCCGGTCAAAATCTGCGTCAGCTGTTTTGCGCCGCCGGAAGGATACTTGGTTGGAATAACGCGCAGGCCAATGTCGTGGCTGCCTGCCAGCACCGCACGCAGCATGGAAATCGCCTGCGGTTTGTTATCTTCAATGCCGATCAGCACTTCGCGCGGTTGCAGAATGTGGGCGAGGATGCGAATACCTTCCACAACCTGCGCAGCACAATCCTGCATCAGACGGTCATCCGCGGTGATGTAAGGCTCGCATTCCGCAGCGTTGATAATTAAGGTCTGGATTTTATCGCCGCCGCCGCGCAGTTTGCTTCCCGTCGGGAAGCCCGCGCCGCCAAGACCGGCCACGCCAAACTGATGAATACGTTCAATGAGCGCATCGCGGCTGCGGGCGGTGTAGTCGCTCCAGCTATCGCGGTCGATCCAGCGGTCTTCGCCATCAGCTTCGATAATGACGCTCAGCTCAGAGAGCGCAGAAGGATGCGCAACGGTGTGCGGTGCAATCGACACCACTTTACCGGAAGTTGGCGCGTGTACGGGCAGCATACGTCCGCGACCAAAGGTCAGCGGCTGGCCGCGCAGGACGATATCGCCTTCTTTCACACACAGCTCACCCTCAGCGCCAATATGCTGTTTCAGCGGCATAACGTAGCGGGTCGCCAGCGGAATTTGACGCAGCGGGGTGCCGTTAGACTGGGTTTTCATTTCTGGCGGATGAATGCCGCCATCAAAGTCCCAAATCTTCTCTTTTCTGAAAGCAGAAAATAACTTAAGCATGTTGTTCCACAGGAATGATGCGAACCGGAATGGTCTGAAGATCCCACTTCCAGCTATCGGTAGTCGTTTCGACCGGGCGTAACTCGATACATTGCGTCGGGCAAGGCGCGACGCAGAGGTTACAGCCGGTGCACAAATCCGCCACAACGGTGTGCATGGCGCGGGTTGCGCCGACAATGGCGTCGACAGGACACGCCTGAATACATTTGGTGCAGCCAATACAGTTTGCTTCGTCAATAACCGCCAGTGCGCGAACGGGCTCCTGCACATCCGCATCGCCATCAGCAGGCTGCGGATCAACGTTAAGCAGCGCGGCAATTTTCAGCATTACCGCTTCACCACCTGGCGCACAGCGGTTGATTTTCTCACCCTGCACACCGACCGCCTCTGCATAAGGGCGGCAGCCAGGATAGCCGCACTGGCCACACTGGCTTTGCGGCAAAAGCTCATCAATTTTTTCAACAACCGGATCGTCCTCAACCGCGAAGCGGCGGGAGGCATAGCCCAGAATAAGGCCAAACACTAATCCCAGTACGCTGATAGAAGCGATGGCAATCCAGATAGCATTCATTACAACTTCACCAGACCACTAAAGCCCATAAAGGCCAGAGACATTAAACCTGCGGTCACCAGCGCAATGGCATTTCCGCGAAACGGCGCAGGGATATCCGCTGCCGCCAGGCGCTCACGAATAGAGGCAAACAGCACCATAACCAGCGAGAAACCGACCGCTGCGGAGAAACCGTACAGCGCCGATTGCATGAAATTATGCCCGAGGTTGATATTCAGCAGCGCCACGCCAAGTACGGCGCAGTTGGTGGTAATGAGAGGCAGGAAGATGCCCAGCAGGCGATAAAGCGCCGGGCTGGTTTTGCGCACCACCATTTCGGTAAATTGCACCACAACCGCGATAACCAGGATAAAGGCCAGCGTACGCAGATAGGTTAAACCCAGCGGGATGAGTATCCAGGTATCAATCCACCAGGCGCAAATAGACGCCAGCGTCATGACGAAGGTAGTCGCCAGCCCCATGCCCATTGCTGTTTCCAGTTTTTTGGACACACCCATAAACGGGCACAGGCCAAGGAACTTCACCAGTACGAAGTTGTTAACCAGCACAGTTCCGACAAAGAGCAGTAAGTAATCGGTCATTATTCAGCCTGAAATAAAAAAGCCGCCCATTATCTGATAAACCAGAACAGGCGACAACAGGATAACTGTAAGGTTATTACGGGTTCACGAAGGTTTTTTTCACGCGCGACGAGCGTTTGAAATAGGGGACCAACAGTGATGCCGCCAGCAACGGGAACAGCAGCTGACGAACGGCCAGCGCATCAGACACGGGTGAGAAAGCAAAGGCTTTCACCGCCAGCAGCACAGAGATCAGCAGCCAGATAATATAGTGTTTAGGCACACTCTGACGGCGCTTAAAGAAGGCGATGGTCAGCCACAGGGTGTAATACCACATGCCTATCGCGAAGACGAACGACGCAAACCACAGCGCAATTTTGCCAGTACTCTGAGACATCAGGGTCTGGATCGCATGAGGGGTAATCAGTGCGGTGGTGTAGAGCAGAAGCGCCAGAGATGCGCTTAATAATGCAACCAGCAGCCATGCCAGCGGGGCGATTAACCAGCCTCCGATTTTTTCTCCAGGCGATGCGGTCATGTTCTCTCCCATAAGTCTGCGCGAAACGTTATATAGCCAATTTGCAGGGCGCAGAGTATATAACATTTCGCGCGGATGGCTACTTTCTTATAGTACGTAACGCCATACAGACTTAGGAACTTCGCCAACATTGAACAACCGGCCACCAGAGACGAGCTCTGCACGGCGGTGATCGGCTGCGCGATACATATTGATGATTTCCTGATTATCCGACAGCGTGTAGTTCAGATGGTCAAACAGTTTTTCCAGGCTCTCAAGCGAATTGATCTTGCGAAATTTTAATAAATAGTCCTGAACTGTCATATTAATGAGTTTCCATATAAAAGTGAGTAATACCAGTAAAGGTAATTCGTTCGAATAATAAACGGATTAATAAAGACGTAAACTGCCCACTCAGGTAATGCGACTAAATTAGGAGTTTTCTTTGCTGAATGATTCAGGCATCAGACGATGCCTGGATGAGAAGGTTAACCCTGTTCAACACGGCTGGCAATATGAAACTGACATAATATGTCACTCTTTATTACCGCGTTGAGGTTATTTCGGTTGTGCGACTGTGACAGGCTCCGGCGGCTGGTAGTTATCGATATGGCTGGCAACACCCAGCAACACGACCGAAACTCCAAGGACAATCCATCCCGCTAATTCAATGATTCGATTAATTATTGACGTCATGATTCGTGTTTGTAATTTATCCATAAATACAGATTGCAAATGTTACAGCGCAACATTCGCCACGGCAAGCGCTTTGGGAACGGTTTCCTTAAAGAAAATCAGCAGGTTAAATCTATGTAACAAAAATAACCGGCACAGGATGCTATTTTAAGTCATATGGTACATTATTAATCTGTTCAGACATCAGAATAGCCAGTGTGAAATAAGAACATCAGCTGAGAGGGTAACAATATGAATGACAACATCCGTGTCGGGCTTATTGGTTATGGGTACGCGAGTAAAACATTTCACGCCCCTCTGATTGCCGGAACTTCAGGAATGGAACTGGCCGCGATTTCAAGCAGCGATGCAACAAAAGTCCATGCCGACTGGCCATCGGTTCCTGTGGTTTCTGAGCCAAAGCATCTGTTTAACAATCCGGATCTTGATTTGATTGTGATCCCCACGCCAAACGATACCCACTTCCCGCTGGCAAAAGCCGCAATGAAAGCGGGTAAACATGTGGTGGTGGATAAACCCTTTACCGTGACGTTGTCACAAGCAAGAGAGCTGGATGCGCAGGCGAAAAGTGCGGGTCGGTTGCTTTCAGTATTTCATAACCGCCGCTGGGACAGTGATTTTCTCACCGTCAAATCGCTGATAAACGAAGGCGCGCTCGGCGAAATTGCGTATTTCGAATCGCACTTTGACCGGTTCCGTCCTCAGGTGCGTGACCGCTGGCGCGAGCAGGCTGGCCCCGGGAGCGGTATCTGGTACGACTTAGGGCCGCATTTGCTCGATCAGGCAGTGAATCTGTTTGGTTTGCCGGTGAGCCTGACCGTTGACCTGGCACAGCTGCGGCCGGGAGCGCAGACAACAGATTACTTCCATGCGATATTAAGTTATCCGCAACGGCGCATTGTCCTGCACGCCACCATGCTGGCGGCTGCGGAATCTGCGCGTTATATCATCCACGGTACCCGCGGCAGCTACGTGAAGTTTGGTCTGGACCCGCAAGAAGACCGTCTGAAAAATGGTGAACGTCTGCCACAGGAAGACTGGGGCTACGATATGCGCGATGGTGTATTCACGCGCTTCGAAGGTGAGGAACAGGTTCAGGAAACCCTACTGACGATGCCCGGCAACTACCCGGCTTATTATGCGGGGATCCGCGATGCGCTAAATGGCACGGGGGAAAATCCGGTTCCGGCAAGCCAGGCCATTCAGATTATGGAGCTGATTGAGCTGGGGATTGAATCTGCCAAACATCGCGCAACGCTTTGTCTGGCATAACGCTAAGGGCCGGGCAGGCACACGCTACCCGGCACATGGCTTAGCCGCGAGCCACTTTGTCTTTCAGCGCCTGTTTTTCCGCAGGCGTTAAGAAGGCAATTTCCAGCCCGTTAATCTGCGCCTGGCGGATCTGTTCGCGGCTCAGACCGGCCTGCGGTGCGGCAATGGTATATTCGTGAATAATATCGACACCCTGTACCGCCGGATCATCAGTGTTCAGCGATGCCAGTACGCCGTGCTCCAGGAAGGTTTTCAGCGGATGCTGTGCAAGCGTGGGCACGGTGCTGGTCTGGATGTTGGACGTCAGGCAGGATTCAATCCCGATGCGCTGTTCGGCAAGGAAATCCATCAGAGCGCGATCTTCAACGGCTTTAACGCCGTGACCAATACGCTCGGCGCCCAGCTCGCGGATAGCCTGCCAGATGCTTTCCGGACCAGCAGCTTCCCCCGCATGGACGGTAATGTGCCAGCCGGCATCACGTGCGCGGTTGAAGTGGGAGAGGAACAGGCTGCCCGGGAAGCCCAGTTCATCGCCCGCCAGGTCAATGGCGGTGATTTGATCACGGTGCGCGAGCAGCGCTTCCAGCTCCTGCAAACAGGCCGCTTCACCGAACGTACGGCTCATAATACCAATCAGACGGGCTTGTACGTCGAAGGCCTTGCAGCCTTCACGCACGCCTGCAATCACCGCTTCAACCACGCCAGCCACAGGCAGGTTGTGGGTCATCGCCATATAGCCTGGTGAAAAACGCAGTTCGACGTAGTGCAGGCCGTTACGCGCAGCATCTTCAATGTTTTCGAAAGCAACACGGCGGCAGGCATCCAGGGAGGCCAGCATCTTCACGCCCCAGTCGAGCTTGCTCAGGAAACTGACCAGATCCGGTTCATTCGACGTGACCTGAACATGCGGGATCAAGGTTTCAAGTGTTTGAGCAGGAAGAGTTAAATTGAACTGGCGGCCAAGATCGAGAATGGTTTGGGCACGAATGTTACCGTCAAGGTGACGATGAATATCAGTTAAAGGAAGGCTTGTATCAATCATGGTCGCACTCTTTTCTGGTTAAAGTGCGCCATATTATAAAAACAAAACGAGGCAAAAAGCTATTTGCGCAATGGAATATTCCGTTGCGCAAATCAATTAGCGCAGCGTGTTAATCCCGGCGATGAGCCGCTGAACCCCTTGCTTAAGCTTACTGCGCGGGCATCCGGCGTTAAGGCGTACAAAACCGTTGCCCTCTTCGCCGTAGGTATATCCTGGCATGATGGCAACTTTTTGCTGCTCAATCAGGACTTTTTGCAGTGCTTTGTCATCAATCCCCAGAGGGCTGAGATCTATCCAGGCAAGATAAGTCGCCTGAGGCGGCTGCCAGTTCAGATTCGGAAAAGCACTGTTCAATTCACGCGCAACATAGTGCAGGTTTTCTTCCAGATAACGGCGTAAAGCATCCAGCCAGGGAGCGCCTTGCTCATAAGCCGCAATGTGCGCGGTCAGCGCCAGCACGGAAGGGGAAGATAGCCCATCGCGGCCTTTCAGCGCGCTCAGGTAGGCAGTGCGGCTATCATTATCGCCAATCAAACCGTATGCACCGGTAAGCGCCGGAATGTTAAAGCTCTTGGATCCAGAGGTCAGCAGCGCCCATTTCCCGAGTGCAACCTCGTTCCACGGGGTATGGCGGTGCTCACCCCACACCATATCCATATGGATTTCATCGCTGATGACTGCCACGTCATATCGCGCGCACAGTTCTGCCATTTTGTGCAGCTCTTCCCGCGTCCATACTTTACCCGTTGGGTTCTGCGGGCTGCACAGCAGCAGGATTTTGTTTTCCGGCCTGGCGAGAGCGGCTTCCAGTGCTGCCATATTGCCCTGCCAGCCTGCGGCATCTTTCTCCATCGCCACGGGCACCACGGTGCGCTGATTGCCGTTGATGGCATTGTAAAAGGCATCATAGGCCGGAGTATGTACCACAACGCCGTCGCCCGCGTCTGACCAGATACGAATTAGCTCCGACACCATGTAAATGACCGATGGGCCATAAACAATGGACTCAGGATCAATGCGGCTGTTAAAGCGCTGCTGGAACCAGTGTGCCACGGCGGCAAGAAACTCATCGTTTTTCCAGCGGCTGTAGCCGAATACACCGTGGCTGATGCGTTGATGTAATGCCTCGGTTATGCAGGGCGCGGTGGCAAAATCCATATCCGAAATGGTAAACGGCAGCAGGTCGGCGGCGCCGAAACGGTCGGCAACATAATCCCACTGGGTGCACCAGGTGCCGTGTCTGTCTACAACGGTAGAAAAATCAAACATCGCGTTGGTCCTTAAAGTAAAACCCCCTCACGAAGAGGGGGTGAGGCATCAGGCTTCTACTGTTCGCATCAGGGTCGCCAGCTCATCTTTGACTGACTGCACCTGCGGGCCGATGACAACCTGCAAATTATGCTGATTTAACTGTACCACACCGATGGCGCGGTTGGCTTTCAGGGCATTGGTATCGACCTTCGACATATCGTTAACCGACAGACGCAGGCGGGTAATACAGTTATCCAGTGAGGTAATGTTATCCGCACCGCCCAACGCCGCCAGAATAGCAGGGGTGTTATAGCCGGATTTGCCCACCGTACCGGCAACGGCTTGTTCAACGCTGGTGGCGGTATCCGCATCGCGACCCGGAGTTTTCAGGTTGAAGCGGGTGATAGCAAAGCGGAAGATCCCGTAGTACACCGCGAACCAGATAGCCGCCACCACCGGCACCAGATACCATTTGGTCGACAGGCCGTGCAGGATGCCGAACACTACGAAATCGATCACGTTGCCGTCGGTGTTACCGATAGTCACGCCCAGCACCGCCATAACGGTAAAGCCTAGACCGGTCAGCACCGCGTGGATGAGATACAGCACCGGCGCAACAAACAGGAACAGGAATTCGATAGGCTCGGTTGTGCCACCCACCACGCAGGCAATCACGCCGGAAATCAGCAGACCTTTAATTTTATGACGGTTTTCTGGGCGTGCGCAGTGGTACATCGCCAGCGCCGCACCTGGCAGGCCGCCGAGGAAGGCTGGCATTTTACCCTGTGACAGGAAGCGGGTTGCGCTCTCAGAGAAGCCGTGAGTGGTCGGGCAGCTCAGCTGCGCCTGGAAGATGGTCAACGCACCGCTGACATCGTGACCACACACATCCATGGTACCGCCCGCTTCGGTAAAGCGGATCAGCGCCACGAGAATATGTTGCAGGCCGAACGGCAGCAGCAGACGCTCGCCCGTACCGAAGATCATCGGGCCAAAATCACCGGCACCGTTAATGATGCGGCCGATACCGTTAATGCCCAGCGCAAAAACTGGCCAAATCAGAGGAATGATCAGACCAAACAGGCCCATCACCACCAGGGTAATAATCGGGACAAAGCGCGTGCCGCCGAAGAACGCCAGCGCATCCGGCAGGCGGATATTGTGGAAGCGTTCGTGCAGCATCCAGATAATGACGCCCGCGATCACCGCACCCAAAATACCGGTATCGATAGACTGAATACCAATGACGCTCTGAATATTGTTCGCTTTCAGTACGGCGGCATCGGTTGTTGGCAGGATGCCTTTTGCCGTCAGCCAGAAGTTAACGGCGAGGTTCATCACCGCGTAGCCGACAAACCCGGCGAAGGCGGCAACGCCTTTGTTTTCGCGCGCCAGCCCCAGCGGGATAGCGATACAGAACATCACCGGCAGGAAACTAAATGCAAAGGAGCCGACCTTACTCATCCAGATGAAGATCGCCTGCAACACAGGGTTGCCGAGGAACGGGATCAACGTAATAACATCATTACTGCTCAGTGAGCTGCCGATCCCCAGCATGATCCCGCAGAAGGAGAGGAGTGCCACGGGCAGCATAAAGGTTTTACCCAGTTGCTGGAAAAATTCCCACAGCGATATTTTTTGTGCTGCTTTCGCCGTCATAAAACGACTCCTTTATTGTTAAAATAGGTTTATCTGCTTCAATGCTGCGAGAAGATAAAACGTTTTATCAAACTTTAGTGCGCGCTAAATCACATTCTCAGGCTTTGGCAGAGAGTATAAAGATAACGTATTGATAAAACGTTTTACCGATCTCATTATCAGGGAGTCACGCCAACACATGGCTGTAGCGAAAAAAATCACTATCAACGATGTCGCACTGGCGGCTGGCGTGTCTGTCAGCACCGTTTCGCTGGTTCTGAGCGGAAAAGGGCGCATCTCTTCCGCCACGGGTCAGCGAGTTAACGAGGCTGTCGAGCAGCTGGGTTTTGTGCGTAATCGCCAGGCATCGGCGCTTCGCGGCGGACAAAGCGGTGTGATTGGTTTGATTGTGCGCGATCTGACCTCACCGTTTTACGCCGAACTGACCGCCGGGCTGACTGAAGCGCTGGAAGCGCAGGGGCGGATGGTATTTTTACTGCACGGCGGGCGCGAGGCCGACCAGCTTCTTCAGCGGCTGGATATGCTGCTGACGCAGGGTGTTGATGGTGTGATTATCGCCGGGGCGTCCGGTGTCGGCAGTGAACTGTGCGAGCGGGCCGCCGCAAAAGGCGTACCGCTGGTGTTTGCATCGCGTGCCAGTTACCTTGACGAAGCCGATACGCTGCGGCCCGACAATATGCAGGCGGCACAAATGCTGACCGAACATCTTATTCGTCGCGGCCATCAGCGCATCGCCTGGCTGGGCGGGAAAAGCTCCTCCCTGACGCGGGCTGAACGGGTGGGGGGATATTGCGCCACGCTGATTAAATATGGGCTGCCGTTCCACAGTGAATGGGTGGTGGAGTGTGAATCCAGCCAGAAACAGGCCGCCGAAGTGATTGGGGCCATGTTGCGCCGTAACCCTACGATCAGCGCCGTGATTTGCTACAACGATACCATTGCGATGGGGGCATGGTTTGGCCTTATCCGTGCGGGGCGTCAGAGCGGTGAAGGGGGCGTTGAAACTTTCTTTGGTCAGCAGGTAGCGTTAGGGGCTTTTGCCGATGTCGGCGAAAATGCGCTGGACGATCTGCCCATCGTCTGGGCAACCACACCCGCACGCGAGATGGGGCACACGCTGGCTGACCGAATCATGCAGCGTATCGACAACACCGAGGTACAGGCCGGGCATCAGATTGTGGCAGCTCGTCTGGTGCCGGTGAAGTAGTCTTCAGCCCGGTTTACGTTTGCTGTTCGTAGGCCGGGTAAGGCGCAGCCGCCACCCGGCAATAAAGTGTGATCCGGATCAACCATGTGCGCATCAAAACAAGGCATATTCTCCACCTCATTTTTTCACCAGGCTTGCCCATGCGGATCCTCACGACTCTTCTGGCATTAACCTTTATCCCGCTTGTTTCTTACGCCTCCAGCGATATCGAAGTTGGATTCTCTCCTGAAGGCGGGGCGCAGGCGCTTGTACTTAAAACCATCAATAAGGCGAAGAAGTCGATTCGTATGATGGCGTTCTCTTTTAGCGCGCCTGATGTGATGACCGCGCTGGTGGACGCGCAAAAGCGCGGGGTGGATGTGCGGGTGGTGATTGATGAAGAGGGAAACACCAGTGCCAAAAGCCTGGCGGCCATGCGTTATATCACTCAAAACGGCGTAAAGCTGCGCACGGATAATCACTACCGCATTCAGCATGACAAAACGATCGTTGTTGATGGGGACACTGTTGAAACCGGCTCGTTTAACTTCGCGAAATCAGCCGAATATCTGAATTCCGAGAATGTCATTGTTATCCACCATGCGCCTGAACTGGCGCAGAAGTACCTGGCACACTGGGAAAATCGCTGGCAGCAGGGTGTTGATTTCCAGCCATAAAAAAGCCCCTCGCGAGGGGCTTATGTCGATTATTGCTGCGGCACAGCCGGTGCTGCTGGCGCTGCCGGATCGGCTGGTTCCGCCGGTTCTGGCATTCCCAACGCAGGCATCCCGAACATTCCGACAAAATCTTCCAGCGGCATTTTATCGCCGTTGAGCGTCACCTGGCCGTTTGCATATTGCAGGCTGGTTGAAATGGTGTTGTCTTCCAGTTTGGTGATGCGGAACATTTGGCCCATCGCCGCCAGGCCTTTCACCTGCTGGTTCGCCAGCTTACCGGCATCCTCATCACCATAACCTTCGAGCTTCGCGACCTGGGTCATCAGCTCGGTGGCCATATCCATCGGAATCGTCAGCTTGCTGTCGAGCGATTTCACGGTGCGGTCCACTTCCTGGGCCAGCGTCTGTGGCTCACCCGTGGCGGTGGAAGGATCTTTCAGGAACAGCGATAGGTTAAAGCTGGTTTCACCTTTGCTGTTTTTCCAGCTCAGCGGCGCAATGGTAATCACCGGATCGCCTTTCAGCAGAATTGGCAGATTGTTGAACAGCACTGCCATCGCCTGCTGCTGATAAACTTCAGGGTTTTGTTTCAGTGCGGCATCCGTCAACAGCGCCTGGCTCTCTTTGCTGTATTTCTGGCTGAACTCGTGCCATGCGGCACCGTCAATGTTGCCAATTTTCAGCGACAGTTTACCGGTACCCAGATCCTGATTTTGTACCTTCAGGCTTTTCAGGCTGTAATCCAGTTGGGTATTGATGCTCTTACCGTCTTTGGATACATCGGTTTTGCCGTTCAGGTCCATCCCTTCCAGCACGCCCATCTCTTTACCTTCAACCGCGATGGCGAGCTTTTCCAGACTGATTTTCTGATCGCCAATGCGCTCGTCAAAGCTGGTCATGCGGCTGTTGCCGTCAGCTTTCAGGTTGTTGAACGTGAGCTGAACCTTCTGGTCGTACTCGTTAACCGCATTCACCAGGCCACTCTGCGCTTCACCGGTCAGGGTGAAGACGTTGCCGTCACGATCGGCGTCCAGCTGGAAATGGCCGCCGCTGAAGGCCACTTTCTCGTTACCGTTTTCGTAGTTCAGCGCTTTCAGCACAATATTTGAGCTGGTGTCTCCGGCATAACCGATGCGGGTATCAATCTCAAATGGCGAGGTATTTTTCGCAATATCGAACAGCGGTTTCGTGATGTCGTTATTCACCAGAACGGTTTTTACCGACGCCATTGACGGGATCAGATTGAAAGAGGCCAGCTGTGCCAGCGGGAGGGGGCCGTGGCTCACGACTTCGTCCAGTACCACGCTTTGGCCGGGTTTCAGCCACGCGGTGTCATTACCTGCCACCGGCTTGACGACCAGCTGCATATGGCTGGTAAACACGCCGCGCTGATAGTTTTGATAACTCAGTTCCACGCCAGCTTCTGGCGCGCTACGTTTGATTTCGCTATTGGCCTGCGCCACCATCTCAGCCAGACGACCTTCCAGCTGTTTTCCGGTGAACCAGGATGCCCCTGTCCAGACCACGCCTAATGCAACAATAACCCCAACCGCTACGACCGATTTTTTCATTGCGACTATCCCTAAAATGAAACCAGGCGGTAAAAACCGCCCGGTGATATAAAGTCTTCAACTAGCTTAGCAAGAGTTGTTAAAAAATTCAGTAAGTGCTTATAGCTTATTGAAAACACGCGCCAGTCGGCCGGTGCCGCTTACGCTAATCGGTGATTCATTGGCGGCAATAAAGGCAGACTCCCCTGGTTTCAGCACCAGGCGCTGCGCGTCTTTATGCAGAACGGCTTCACCTTCTACGCAGAACAGAATCGCCGCGCTCTCCTGGGCAATGGCGGTTTCTGCCTGGCTCAGGTCATGCAGAGAGAACGCAAAATCGTCCACCGGGATCGGGAAGTCCAGCTCCGCACCTTTTTTCACCGGCTGCGTCAGCAGCTCTGCCGCAGGTTTAGCGACAAACTTCACGTTAGCAACCAGTTCCGGGATATCGATGTACTTCGGCGTCAGGCCAGCGCGCAGCACGTTATCGGAGTTTGCCATCACTTCCAGTGCCACACCTTGCAGGTAGGCGTGTGGGGTTTCAGCAAACAGGAACATCGCTTCGCCTGGATTAAGCTTCACTACGTTCAGCAGCAGCGGGGAGAACAGACCGCTGTCATCCGGGTAAAACTCTGCGATCACGCGAATGGTGTCCCACGGCTCGCCCTGCTGGCTATTCAGCGTGGCTTTCAGTACCGCGATCGCGTGCGCTTTTTCTTCGCCCTGCATGCTAAGCAGGCTGGCAAACAGCTGGCTCAACCCTTCAGCGTCCGGATTTTGCAGGAAGTGGGCGATGGCTTTATTCGCCCCTGCGACAGGTTGCAGCAGAGAAATAATCTCTGAGAATTCGCGGAATGCGTTCATTGCCAGGAACGGAGTCAATGCAAAAACCAGCTCAGGCTTGTGGTTAGGATCTTTGTAGTTACGCTCTGCGGCATCCAGTGGAATACCCGCGGCGTTCTCTTTCGCAAAGCCAATTTCAGAGGCTTTCTTGTTCGGGTGAACCTGAATGGAAAGCGGCTGGTCGGCACACAGCACTTTAAACAGGAACGGCAGCTCGCCAAAACGGCTGGCAACCTTGCTGCCCAGCAACGCCGCTTTATCGGCGTCTATCACGTCACGCAGGGAACGTGTCTGACCGCTGGCGTCTTCAATTTTTGAGCTGCTCTTCGGGTGAGCGCCCATCCACAGCTCTGCCATCGGCAGGTTGTTGGGGTTCGCGATACCGTAGAGATCCGTTAACGCAGTTTTACTTCCCCAGGCGTAGTTTTGCACTGAGTTGATGAGTTTTTGCATTATCAAGCCCTGATTCAAAAGGTGGAATTAACTCCGGGTATTAAAGCAATAAACCGTGTGGAAGTAACCTTCGGATGTAAAAAGTCGTACTAGTCTCAGTTTTTGTTAAAAAATTGTGTAGGATAGGCTAACTCGCTTTTAAGCGGGCAGCGGAACGCCTGCCCAAATAATCAGACCGAAGCAGTAAGTGAGAGAACAATGTCGAACAAACCCTTTCATTATCAAGATCCTTTTCCCCTCAGTAAGGATCAGACCGAATATTACCTGTTAACCCGCGATCATGTTTCTGTCTCTGAATTCGAAGGGCAGGAGATCCTTAAAGTGGATCCGCAGGCGCTGACCTTACTGGCGCAACACGCGTTTCATGATGCCTCCTTTATGCTCCGTCCAGCACATCAGCAGCAGGTTGCCGATATCCTGAGCGACCCACAGGCCAGCGAAAACGACAAGTACGTGGCACTGCAATTCCTGCGTAACTCCGATATCGCCGCCAAAGGCATTCTGCCGACCTGCCAGGACACCGGCACGGCCATTATCACCGGTAAAAAAGGCCAGCGTGTCTGGACCGGCGGTGGTGACGAAGCGGCGCTGGCGCACGGCGTGTATAACACCTATATCGAAGACAACCTGCGTTATTCGCAAAACGCGGCGCTGGATATGTACAAAGAGGTCAATACCGGCACTAACCTGCCTGCGCAGATCGATCTCTACAGCGTGGATGGCGACGAGTACAAATTCCTGTGCATCGCCAAAGGTGGCGGTTCTGCCAACAAAACCTACCTCTATCAGGAAACGAAAGCGCTGCTCTCGCCGGGCAAGCTGAAAAATTACCTGGTGGAGAAGATGCGTACGCTGGGTACTGCGGCATGTCCGCCGTATCACATTGCATTTGTGATTGGCGGGACGTCTGCTGAAAGCACGCTGAAAACCGTTAAGCTCGCCTCGACCAAATACTACGACGGCCTGCCGACGGAAGGTAACGAACACGGCCAGGCGTTCCGTGATGTGCAGCTTGAGCAGGAACTGTTGCAGGAAGCGCAAAACCTGGGGCTGGGCGCGCAGTTTGGCGGCAAATACTTCGCCCACGATATCCGCGTGATCCGCCTGCCGCGCCACGGTGCATCCTGTCCGGTAGGGATGGGGGTTTCTTGTTCTGCGGATCGCAACATTAAAGCGAAGATCAACCGCGACGGTGTCTGGATCGAAAAACTGGAAAACAACCCGGGTAAATATATCCCGGAAGAACTGCGTAAAGCGGGCGAGGGTGAAGCGGTACACGTTGACCTGAACCGCCCGATGAGTGAGATCCTGGCGCAGCTTTCGCAGTATCCGGTTTCGACCCGTCTGTCACTGAACGGCACCATTATTGTTGGACGTGACATCGCCCATGCGAAACTGAAAGAGCGCCTGGACAATGGCGAAGGTCTGCCGCAGTACGTTAAAGATCACCCGATTTACTACGCAGGCCCGGCCAAAACGCCTGAAGGTTATGCTTCCGGATCGTTAGGTCCAACCACCGCAGGTCGAATGGATTCCTACGTTCACCAGTTGCAGGCCAACGGCGGCAGCATGATCATGCTGGCGAAAGGTAACCGTAGCCAGCAGGTGACGGATGCCTGCCATAAACACGGCGGCTTCTACCTGGGCAGCATCGGTGGCCCGGCAGCGGTACTGGCGCAGGGCAGCATCAAGAGCCTGGAGTGCGTGGAGTACCCGGAACTGGGTATGGAAGCTATCTGGAAAATTGAAGTGGAAGATTTCCCGGCATTCATTCTGGTGGATGATAAAGGCAATGACTTCTTCAAACAGATCCAGTCTTCCCAGTGTTCGGCCTGTGTAAAGTAGTTCTGTGACATTCCGGGTGGCGTTAGCGCCACCCGGCACATTAAAGAGCGCACAAAGCGCCATACAGTCATTCAGAAGCCATCAATACTTATCTCTTAAGCATGTGAGTAATCCCATCTTTGTTATCAAGGAGAAAGTAATGACAACGCATCGTCGCGAAACAGATTCTATGGGCGCGATCGACGTCCCGGCCGATAAGCTATGGGGCGCACAAACCCAGCGTTCGCTGGAGCATTTCCGCATCTCAACAGAGAAAATGCCCGTTTCGCTGATTCAGGCGCTGGCACTGACCAAACGCGCTGCCGCCAAAGTGAATCAGGACTTAGGGCTGCTGGCGGCAGAAAAAGCCTCGGCCATCATCAACGCGGCTGATGAGGTGCTGGCAGGTAAACACCCCGAAGAATTCCCTCTTGCCATCTGGCAGACCGGCTCCGGCACGCAAAGCAACATGAACATGAACGAAGTGCTGGCAAACCGCGCAAGCGAACTGCTGGGCGGCGTGCGCGGCATGGAGCGCAAGGTTCACCCGAACGATGACGTGAACAAGAGTCAAAGCTCTAACGATGTCTTCCCGACGGCAATGCACGTGGCGGCGGTGATCGCCATCCGAGAACAACTTATCCCGCAGCTGAATGTACTGAAAAAGACCCTCAACGAAAAATCGCAGGCGTTCAGTACGATCGTCAAAATTGGCCGTACACACCTTCAGGATGCCACGCCGTTGACTCTCGGCCAGGAGATTTCCGGCTGGGTTGCTATGCTCGAACATAATCTTAAGCACATTGATAACAGCCTGCCGCACCTGGCGGAGCTGGCGCTGGGTGGCACGGCGGTTGGCACCGGGTTAAATACGCATCCTGAGTATGCGGTACGCGTGGCCAAAGAGCTGGCGGATATCACCGGACAGCCGTTTGTCACCGCGCCAAACAAGTTTGAGGCACTCGCTACCTGCGATGCACTGGTGCATACCCACGGTGCACTGAAAGGGCTGGCGGCCTCGTTAATGAAAATTGCCAACGACGTGCGCTGGCTTGCTTCTGGCCCGCGTTGCGGTATTGGCGAAATCAGCATCCCGGAGAATGAGCCGGGCAGCTCGATCATGCCAGGAAAAGTGAACCCGACCCAGTGCGAAGCCATGACCATGCTCTGCTGTCAGGTGCTGGGTAACGATGTGGCCGTGAATATGGGGGGCGCATCCGGTAACTTTGAACTGAACGTCTTCCGCCCGATGGTCATCCACAACGTGCTGCAATCGGTTCGCCTGCTGGCAGACGGTATGGAAAGTTTCAATGAGCACTGTGCGGTGGGGATCGAGCCAAATCACGATCGTATCAGCCAGCTGCTGAACGAGTCGTTGATGCTGGTCACCGCGCTCAATACCCATATCGGTTACGACAAAGCGGCTGAAATTGCTAAAAAAGCCCATAAAGAGGGGCTGACGCTCAAGGCTTCGGCGCTGGCGCTCGGCTATCTGACAGAAGCCGAGTTCGACACCTGGGTTCGTCCGCAGGATATGGTCGGCAGCCTGAAATAATCACTCCGCCACATACAGGTGCAGCCGTGGAATGATCAGCTGTAGCGGCTGCGCCTGAGGCTTATAACGATGCTGAACATTTTCGGCATCGTAATTCAGCAGTTCACCAATATCCGGTACCACCGCGCCCTGATCGGCATCATAAAGTGCAATCAGCGGCGTCGGGCAGGCGTATTGCACCTGTTTTTGTTGTCCCGAATACCAGACGCGAGCGATAGGCTGCACTTTTACCGGGCGCTTTATCTTAAGGCGCGTGTCCGCCGGTAAAGACGCAATGCTGTGATATTCCTGCTCCAGGCGTTCAATCCACTGCTCCCGTGACCACGGAGCCACCGTGCGCGGGGCTTTCAGGCTCTTTTCAAGCTGGGCGAGGATCTCATCGCGGGTGAAGTTTTTGATGATGTGCTTGTTCGCCCAGCCAAACCGCAGCGTGGCAGGCTGGCGTAGTACCGTCAGGGTCCGGTAGGCATTCAGGGTAATCAGCCCAGGCAACTGGCGGTGGACCCATTCAAAACGGGCGGCAGGGGCTAACCCCGACTCTTCAGTGACTATCTTCTCAAACGCCGCTTTCAGGGCATTGATATGCGCAATCTGGGTTTCCAGCGCTTCCCGTGTGGCGGTATCGGTTTGCAGGCAGATAACCCCAGGCAAACGGACGGCAGCCTTGCTGCTGCGGTTTTCTGACTGCTGCTGGATAAACAGGCGACGATAGTGAAGGAGGGTGAGCTCCAGCGCGGCTTTACCGATGTGCTGTTTCACCTCGATGGTGTCGAGCGGGTCGTGTTCAGCCCCTTTGCCAACCTCCGGCAGGGTAAACACGCGCGCCGCCAGTAAGCGGCAGGTCTGCAAACGCTCGGTCAGAGTGAGTAACTCGTGCTCCATTTCCCGAAATGTAGTGTTTAGCCGTTCGATAAGGTCGTAGGTCGCCATGATTACCCTTTGTTAGTTACAACATACTTAATGATATAGCACAGCACGCCGGGTCAGGCCAGCGTGCGGTTAATGTCAGGCAGGAACGGGAAGGGTGATGTTGTGATAGACAGGCCAGCTAAAGCAGAACTGCGCACCGCCCAGTTCGCTCTCGCCACAGTGAACCGTACCGCCCATCGCCTGTGCGATAGAATAGACAATGGCCAGCCCCAGCCCACAGCCGCCTGTTGCACGGTCGCGGCTTGGATCAAGGCGCACAAACGGCTCAAAGACTTTTTCTCGTTCATCCGGGGCAATACCTGGCCCATCGTCTTCAACGGATAAACTGGCCTGACTGCCCTGTAAATCTAAACGGATGCGCAGCGTACTTTCACTGTAACGCATGGCGTTATTCATCAGGTTATCGAGAACACGCTCCATCAGGCGCATATCCAGCGCGCCGTAATCACCGGGCGTAATGGTCGTCAGCAGTGCGCGTTGCGGGTTAACGCTCTGCACGTCATCAATATGGGTTTGCAGCCAGACGGGAAGGTCGGGGGTGCTGAGATTCAGTTCGTTTTGCGGGCGGTCGAGACGTGCGTAGGTCAGCAACTCTTCAATCAGCGCTTCGAGTTGGCCAATATCGCGGTTAAGCGCCTGAGACTCCGCCTCGGTAAGATTTTCGCTCATTTCCAGCCGATAGCGCAGGCGCACCAGCGGAGTACGTAATTCGTGGGCAATGCCGTCGATCAGCTGTTTCTTACTGGCTATCAACGCATTGATGTTATCGGCCATCTGGTTGAACGCGATGCCCAGACGATCAAAGCTGGAACCGCTGTCAAAATGGATGCGCTCGGTCAGATGCCCTTCACCAAAGCGTTGCGCCGCGGATTCGAGTTTCAGCATATCCTGCCAGTGTGGGCGCATCCAGATAAAGACCGGGAAAGCCAGAGAAATGGCGATAAACGCCAGCAGCGCCATATCCAGCAACCGCATCTGATGCAGATAATAGAGATAGGGCACCGGCCCCACTGCCAGCACATAATGGCTGCGAGGAATACGCTGGATAAAGGTGTATTTTTCGTCGAGTGCGACAATATCCCCGTCGCGCAGTCGCTGCATGGCCGGTGGCTCTAAGTCAAAATCCTTCATCGGCTCGATACGCAGATCAAAGGACAGATTCAGATCCAGCTCTTTTAAGGTTTTCGCCCAGTCGTGTGGCGGGATTTCGCGTAATTCGCTGCGCATCAGATAGAGCGAGCTTTTCATCAAATCATCCAGCGACTGTCTGCCCGCACGTTCGGCGGTGAATTTATAGACCAGTCCGACCAGCATGGTCATTACCAGGAAGCAGACAAACAGCAGAAGATAAAACTGCACAAACAGCTTTTTCATTAAGTCTCACCGAAAAATCAATACGTTAACTACCTGGTTTTGCCTTCATGGCCACTGTGGGGGATATATATCCGCCCACAGTGCCGGTATAGTTGAGAAACTATACCGGCTGACTCATTTTATCGTGACATCAATGCGAAAACACCCCAACCAAAGTACTCACGGGTCCAGGTGACATGACGTGTTGGCGACAACGTTAGCTCATTACGAACGTCGCACGCAAAATCATCATCTGGATTTTCATCCAGCCACCTCCGCATCGTCATCCACTTAGCGGCCTCATATCTGTCCCAGCCTTCCTGGTCGGCCAGCACCATTTCTACCACGTCATAACCGAGTTCCCCAAATGAGGCGACCAGATCAGAAAGCGTGAGAAAATCAGTGACAGATGTTACACCGCATGCTTGCGCATCCGCTTCAGTCTTCGGCACCTCACGCCAGAAGGGTTCTCCAATAAGTATCATCCCTTCAGGTTTCAGGCTTTGTTGTAACAGGGCTATTGTTCCAGGCACGCCGCCGGCGATCCATGTCGCCCCTACACAAGCTGCTATATCGCACTTTTCTTCCGAGACAAAACCCGCTGCATCGTTATGAATGAATTGTACGTGGTTAGCTACACCGAGTTCTTCGGCGCGTGTTATCGCCTGAGAGGTAAACAACGGGCTCATGTCTATGCCAGTTCCGGTAACACCATGGTCTCTTGCCCAGGTGCAAAGCATTTCACCAGAGCCACTGCCAAGATCGAGAATTCGTGTCCCTGATTTCATGCGTAAAACATGTCCCAGTGTTGCGTACTTTTCAGGTGTAAAAGGGTTATGGATACGATGTTCTCTTTCGCTAATGGTAAAGATACGTGGGATATCTATTAAGTCTTTCATCGCTTCTCCTAACGGTTGTCGACCTGGGCTCGTACGTTGCACAGTCCGGAAGCATTAATTCGATAGGGCTGACCCTTCACGGACTTAATGAGTTTCTTCGTTTTGAGTTTTTTAAATACGGCGAGAGAGCAGTCGGTAAGCAGTAAGCCTTCACGGCTATAGCATTCGACTGCGGTAATACGGCCTGAAGAATTACGGACGTGGACGATGTGCCCACCTTTTGCGAGAACGTGCAGGGTACGCTGTTCCTGACGGGATAAATTCATACTGGAAAACCTTTATAATCATCATGAGCTTAATGTGCGAACACGAAGACGTGTTCACATTCATTTTCGGCGCATTGATAACCAGTCCGGCCATAATGGGTCGGAAAGCTGATTATCAGATGATTACATTCTCCAGCATCAAAGCCTCGGTAGATTTGCAGTGTTTAACGCGACGGATGATATCACCTATAGATGGCATGGATATATTTGGGCGGTGTAAATGTGATCGATATCCGATTAAACCGGTAGCAAGTCCTGGGGTGAAAATAGGGGGAGAAATACATGATGGGGAGGTTAAAAGGGGCGCTGAACTGGCCCCAAATGTCTGCTGTTGTCTAGCTACACGCTTATGCAACCATCACTTACTGTAGTGGTAATTTTGATGGCGACGTCATCAGGTTTCCCAGGCGTGTGGGGCGAAAAGGTAGCCCTTGTTACGCACGGTTTTGATACGGTATGGCTCAGTGGCGTTATCCAGCAGTTTCTTGCGCAGGCGCGAAATGGCCACATCCACGCTGCGATCCATGCCATCGTAGCTGACACCGCGCAGGTTTTTCAGCAGAGCATCCCGGTCCATGATCTGCCCCGCGTGGGTTGCCAGCTCCCACAGCAGGTCAAAATCTGCCGTTGAGAGGGCAATCAGCTCACCGGATAACAGGACCTGGCGGTTAATCGGGTCAATGGATAGCGTACCGAAGCGCATGGCTTTATGCGGCGTCAGTGACGGTGCCGGCGCTTCGCGTTCAACGCTTGCACGCTGGCGAAGGTGGAGCCGTAAACGCGCGAGGAGCACCGCCGGAGGCGTTGTCTTCAGAATGTAGTCGTTAGCCCCCATTTCCAGCGACAAAATATGGTTCATATCGCTGTCCAGAGAGGTGAGAAGCACAATCGGGCCATCCCACTGCGCGCGCAGGTCGCGACACACCGTCATCCCATCTTTGCCCGGCAGCATGATATCCAGCAGCACCAGATCGGGATTTTCGCGGATCACAACCTCTTCAGCACGATCGCCACGAGGTTCGACGATGACGTCCATATCATGTTTACCCAGATAAGCGGCGATCAACTGCCCAACTTCGGGTTCATCTTCTACATAAACAATCTTATTCATACAGCGTCTGTTATCGCGAAAAAAGCCAACATACACCGCGCAACCTTAACCTTCCATTAATCTTTCAAAATTAACGTCAGTTCCGTTATTCTGGTTCACATTGTTATTTGATTGTTATAGGAAAAAACATGGGGCTGGTGATTAAAGCGGCGTTGGGTGCGCTGGTGGTGCTACTGATTGGTATTCTGGCGAAAACGAAGAACTATTACATCGCCGGGCTGATTCCGCTTTTCCCGACGTTTGCGCTTATCGCACACTATATCGTTGCCTCTGAGCGGGGCACTGAAGCCCTGAGAACCACCATCGTCTTCGGCATGTGGTCGATAATTCCGTATTTTCTTTATCTGCTGTCGCTGTGGTATTTCACCGGGTTTCTGCGTTTACCGCTGGCGCTGGGCGGAGCCGTTGTCTGCTGGAGCCTCAGCGCCTGGGTGCTTATCTTCTTCTGGAGCCGTTTCCACTAACGCAGCGGACGGCCGCCATCCACCGCGAAGGTTCTGCCGGTCACGTAGCAGCTGGTCAGCAGATAATCGATAAGATCGATCACCTCTTTCTCGCCGGGGGCGATTTTCATCAGCGACTTATTCAGCGCCTGCTGACGGTACTCCGCGTCATCGCTTTCATTAAATAAAATCATCGCCGGGGCTATGGCATTAACCTTAACCTCTGGCGCCAGCTTGCGGGCAAAGGAGCGCGTCATGTTGTCCAGCGCCGCTTTACTGGCCGCGTAGGCGATATGCTTGTCGCTGCCGCGCTCCACCACGTAATCGGTGAAGTGGATAATATCGGCCGCGGCGTGCCCATGCCCGCGCAGCAGATCCAGCAGCGCGTGGTTAAGCAGATAAGGGGCGTTAACGTGAATTTGCAACATGCCAGAGAGCGTATCGCTCAGTGACGTGCCAGGTTTTTCCGCAAGCCATGCGCTGGCGTTATGGATAAGCGCCCGCAGCCCGCTGGTGGTGGATTTCACTTTCTCAGCAAAAGCGAGAATGCCTTCGTCGGTTGAGAAATCGGCCTGAATACAGACGGCACCGGCTTTGCGTAGCCCTTCAATGGAAGGATATTCGTTGCGATAGCTGACGATCACCGGCTGGTGAAGGTTGAGAAAATGATGGGCGATGGCGAGGCCGATACGGCGGCCTCCACCAGTAATCAGAATAGGGCGTTGCTGTGTATTTCCCATCGTAGTCTCCTTTCAGTTCAACAATGGGAAAGACGATGCTATCCCATTAACATCCACGTTGCTGGTACGGCAGCAACCAGTAGTAATCCAATTAACGCCATTTCACGGCGCTTAAGCGCATTATCCAGCTGATGCGTGCGGCGGGCGTAGATAAACACCAGCAGACCCGGCGCATATAACACCACAGATAGTAGCAGGTGCATAGGCCCCGAAGCATACAATAACCATAGTCCGTAAATACAGGCACCTACGCCCACGGCATAGTGTGCCGGGCGGGTAGAGATTTTTAACAAATACGCACCGACCAGGAAATAGGGTACCAGAATCATTTCAGAGGCGATGGTCAGCAGGGTGTTATAGTCAGAACCTGTGAGCCAGATCAGCACCAGACAGACCTGTACGCTGATGTTGGTGAGCCACAGCGACGCCGACGGCGCATTGTTGTTATTCTGGCGCGCAAACAGACGCGGGAACGCTTTATGCGTGGCGGCCAGGAACGGCACTTCGGCGGCCATGATAGTCCAGCTCAGGTAGGCACCGCACACGGACACAATCAGACCCGCCGCAATCACCACGTCGCCCCAGGAACCGAGCATTTTCACCATCAGCCCGGCCATTGACGGGTTACGCATTTCGGCCAGCTCAGGACGCGCGACGACGCCGAGCGAAAGTAACGTCACCAGCAGATACACGCCCAGCGCGGCGAGAACCGCGAGCAGCGTGGCACGGCCAACGTCGCGCTTATTGCGTGCACGGGCAGAAACCACCACCGCGCCTTCAACACCAATGAACACCCACAGGGTGATCAGCATGGTGTTTTTCACCTGTTCCCAGACCGGGACGCCCAGCGCGATACCGGTGAAATCGAGTTTAAACACATCCAGGCGGAACGCGATAAAGGCCAGCACGATAAACAGGCCGAGCGGCACCAGTTTGGCGAGTGTTGCCACCAGGTTGATGCTTGCTGCGGTTTGCACACCACGCAGCACCAGCCAGTGCACAAACCACAGCAGTACCGATGCACCCACAATCGATTGCCAGGTATTGCCGTCACCGAATAAACGCAACTCTGGCGTGTCGGTAAAGAAGCTCAGGGCAGAGAAGACAATCACCAGATAAGAGACGTTGGCGATAACCGCGCACAGCCAGTAGCCCCACGCTGAACAGAAGCCAATCAGTTCGCCGAAACCTTCCCGCGCATAGGTGAAAATCCCGCCGTCGAGGTCCGGGCGAATGCGGGTTAACAGCAGCATGGCAAAGGCCAGCAGCAAAATTCCGGCCCCGGTGATGCCCCAGCCAATGAGTAACGCCGCAGGGCTTGCTACGGCCGCCATATTTTGCGGCAAACTGAATACACCCGCACCCAGCATTGAGCTTAAAACGAGTGCAGTCAAAGCACTCAGGCCAAGTTTCTTTTCCATTGGCTTCCTGTTATGAAAGTTCCAAATCCAGAATAATTATTTCGCACAGGCGCATAAAAATGGTGGATCACACTAAGGCGCGGGATTTTACGGAGTGTCACGAAGTCATGCAATGACGTGGGGCGGAAATTCGAAAAAAAGTAACAAAAAAGGCGGCATTACGCCGCCCTTGTTCAACGGCTTGCTTACTTGTAAAGGTCAGCGCTGATGGTGATGTTGTTACCACGTTCCTGCCACTGGCGGGTGATGTGGTAGAACTTCGCCCCTTTCTTAGCAGCACGCTTCGCTACCTGATAAGAGATTTCCGTCATGTTGCCGTAGTTACCGCTAAACTTGATGCTGTCGAACGGAACCATCTGCGCAGCAGTGGCGTTGTTCAGCTCTTCAATTTTAGTGCCGTCTGGCAGCGTTACAGAGTAGCGACCACCCTTGGTGGATTGCGTTTCAAAGAAACGACCCACTTCAGCACTTGGTGCTGCGGACGTTGCAACGCCTGGGATCTCAACTTTCTTCGCTTCTTCACCGCCTTTCGCGATGGCAGCACGGCCAGCGTCAGAGTTGGCTGGAATTGCATCCGGGCTTTGCAGAACGCGTTTTTTCGCATCTTGCTTATAGATGAACGCGGTGATGCGCTGGTTGCCGCCCTGGTTGGCATCAACCTGACGAACAATGTAGAACGCGTAAGCGTCTTTTGCTTTAGCGGCTTTGGTGATGGCGTCGTTTACTTCAGGCTGGCTGCGATAGAAACCCTGCACGGTAACGGTGTCGTACGGTTCCAGTTCGATTGCCTGATCTTTTGGCAGTTCGACAATGCCGTTAATGACGCGGTTTTTCGGTGCGTCAGCTTTTGGCGCATCGTCTTTATACAGCGCGATAGTTACGCGCTGGTTGCCGCTGTTACCGTAATCAGACTGGTCAACAACATAAAAGGAAGCCGCACCGTTTTTGTCGGCGGCTTTTGTTGCGGCGGCGACGGCATCGCCAATTGAGTTGTAACGACCCACAATGACCGTATGGTCAAAAGGTTTTAACGCTGCCGCTTGCTCCGGCGTTAACTCTGTCGCGGCATTCGCGGACAGGGCGGTCGCAGAAAGAAGTGCGGACGCCAGGAGTGTGTTCTTAAGCTTCATAAAAATAATCCTTCGCCTTGCGCAAACCATATACTGGTATTGTTGTTAATTTGAAACGGCCTCGATTATGGCATTTAAAACCCGTCGCTGTCTGCGGCATTTTTCACAGCCCGTGCGAAGTGCAGGACCCTTTTCGATAACATTTAGTGATATGTTGAAAAAACACGCGTTTGACAAGCAAAACTGATAAAGCATATGACTTTTACAAGTTAATTTAATGTTAATAAGTTGTTCTCTTATGGCGATATATCATCTTTTTGTCGCTTCGCTTACGCTATTTATCGGTTCTGGCGGTGAATTTAAGGTAAATATCTCTGTCAGCGATGCGGATCACTTATTTTTCACAAATAAAGTAAGAAATAGTGTTTTCAGGCGGTGGATCACAGGCGCTATTTTCAGTAGGTTATAGAAAGTTTGTTACTGTTTTATTTTCCGGGGTTAATCATGTGTCGACGCTAACAACTGGCTAAAGTTGATACAAATCACGGGTATTTATCGACAAACCATCATCAAAAACCGATGGAAGGGAAAACTATGCGTATTGGGGTACCAAAAGAACGGTTAGCCAATGAAACCCGCGTAGCGGCTACACCGAAAACGGTGGAGCAACTGCTTAAACTGGGTTTTACCGTCGCGGTTGAAAGCGGCGCGGGCAAGCTGGCGAGTTTCGATGACGAGGCCTTTATTCAGGCTGGCGCAGAAATAGTAGAAGGTGCAGACGTCTGGCAGTCGCCGATCATTCTGAAAGTGAATGCGCCGGAAGAGAGCGAAATCCCTCTGCTTAATCCGGGCACGACGGTGGTGAGCTTTATCTGGCCGGCACAAAACCCGGAACTGATGGAAAAGCTGGCGGCGCGCGGTGTGACCGTAATGGCGATGGATTCCGTGCCGCGTATTTCGCGTGCGCAGTCTCTGGATGCATTGAGCTCAATGGCGAACATTGCGGGCTACCGCGCCATCGTTGAGGCGGCTCACGAGTTTGGTCGCTTCTTTACCGGACAAATCACCGCTGCGGGCAAGGTTCCTCCGGCGAAAGTGATGGTTATCGGTGCGGGTGTTGCCGGTCTGGCTGCCATTGGTGCAGCAAACAGCCTCGGCGCGATTGTGCGTGCATTTGATACCCGCCCGGAAGTAAAAGAGCAGGTGCAAAGTATGGGCGCCGAATTCCTTGAGCTGGATTTCAAGGAAGAAGCGGGCAGTGGTGATGGTTATGCGAAGGTGATGTCAGAAGCCTTCATTAAAGCCGAAATGGAACTCTTCGCCGCTCAGGCGAAAGATGTCGACATTATCGTGACCACGGCGCTGATCCCTGGTAAACCAGCACCGAAGCTGATCACCCGTGAAATGGTTGATTCCATGAAGTCGGGCAGTGTGATTGTTGATCTGGCGGCGCAAAACGGCGGTAACTGCGAATATACCGTGCCAAACCAGGTCACCACGACGGCCAACGGCGTGAAAGTGATCGGTTATACCGACCTGCCGGGTCGCCTGCCAACCCAGTCTTCTCAGCTGTACGGCACCAACCTCGTTAACCTGCTGAAACTGCTCTGCAAAGAGAAAGACGGCAATATCACCGTTGATTTTGAGGATGTGGTTGTCCGTGGCGTTACCGTAGTCCGTGAAGGTGAAGTCACCTGGCCTGCGCCGCCAATTCAGGTATCGGCACAGCCTCAGGCGGCACCGAAAGCGGCCCCTGCGCCAAAAGAACCGGCAAAACCGGCCTCGCCGTGGCGTAAATACGCCATCATGGCGCTGGTGATTATTCTCTTTGGCTGGCTGGCTGATGTCGCACCGAAAGAGTTCCTCGGACACTTCACCGTCTTTGCGCTCTCATGCGTGGTGGGTTACTACGTGGTGTGGAACGTATCGCACGCGCTGCATACGCCGCTGATGTCGGTCACTAACGCCATCTCCGGGATTATCGTGGTCGGGGCGTTGCTGCAAATTGGTCACGGCGGCTGGGTTAGCTTCCTGAGCTTTGTTGCGGTGCTGATCGCCAGCATTAATATTTTCGGTGGTTTCACCGTGACTCAGCGAATGCTGAAAATGTTTCGTAAAGGCTAAGGGGTAGCATATGTCTGGAGGATTAGTAACAGCCGCATACATTGTTGCTGCGATCCTGTTTATTTTCAGTCTGGCGGGGCTTTCTAAACACGAAACGTCTCAGCAGGGTAATAACTTTGGTATCGCCGGGATGGCGATTGCGCTGATTGCCACCATCTTCGGGCCGGACACCGGCAACGTTGCGTGGATCCTGGTGGCGATGATTATCGGTGGTGCTATCGGTATTCGTCTGGCAAAACGTGTTGAAATGACCGAAATGCCAGAGCTGGTTGCGATCCTGCACAGCTTTGTCGGCCTGGCTGCGGTGCTGGTGGGCTTCAACAGCTACCTGTATCACGAACCTGGCATGGAGCCGATTCTGGTCAATATCCACCTGACCGAAGTGTTCCTCGGCATCTTCATTGGTGCGGTAACCTTCACTGGCTCTATTGTGGCGTTTGGTAAGCTGCGCGGTAAGATCTCCTCTAAACCGCTGATGCTGCCTAACCGCCATAAGCTGAACCTGGCTGCGCTGGTGGTCTCATTTGTGTTGCTGGTTGTCTTCGTACGCACCGAAAGCGTAGGGATGCAGGTGCTGGCGCTGCTGGTGATGACCATCATTGCTCTGGCGTTTGGCTGGCATCTGGTGGCGTCCATCGGTGGTGCAGATATGCCAGTCGTGGTGTCAATGCTGAACTCCTACTCCGGTTGGGCAGCGGCAGCAGCAGGCTTTATGCTGAGCAACGATTTGCTGATCGTAACGGGTGCGCTGGTCGGTTCTTCCGGTGCGATCCTGTCTTACATCATGTGTAAGGCGATGAACCGTTCCTTCTTCAGCGTAATTGCCGGCGGTTTCGGGACCGATGGTTCTTCTTCCGGTGCTGATGAAGAAGTGGGTGAGCATCGTGAAATTTCTGCGGAAGATACCGCAGACATGCTGAAAAACTCGCACACGGTCATTATCACCCCTGGCTACGGCATGGCGGTGGCACAGGCCCAGTATCCGGTGGCGGAAATCACCGAGAAGCTGCGTGCGCGCGGTATTAAGGTTCGCTTTGGTATTCATCCGGTTGCCGGTCGTCTGCCAGGCCACATGAACGTGCTGCTGGCGGAAGCGAAAGTGCCTTACGACATCGTGCTCGAAATGGATGAAATCAATGATGATTTCTCCGATACCGACACGGTACTGGTCATTGGCGCCAACGACACCGTCAACCCGGCGGCGCAGGATGATCCGGGTAGCCCAATTGCCGGGATGCCGGTTCTGGAAGTGTGGAAGGCGCAGAACGTGATTGTCTTCAAACGCTCAATGAACACCGGTTACGCTGGCGTTCAGAATCCGCTGTTCTTCAAAGAGAACACCCACATGCTGTTTGGCGACGCCAAAGCCAGCGTGGATGCGATTCTGAAAGCGCTCTGACAGGGTAAAGCCCGGTAACGCAAGCTTACCGGGCCTACCAAACCCGTAGGCTGGGTAAGGCGAAGCCGCCACCCGGCAAAAAAAAACCGCCGGTTTCCCGACGGTTTTTTTCATTTTACTGCTTAATCGTCTTCCGGGTCATCCAGCTCGACCGGTGTTTGATACTGATCCGGTTTGATGACCAGCAGGTCGCAGCGCAGGTGGTCGATCACCTGTTCGGCGGTATTCCCCAGGAACGCAGCGGAAATACCTGTACGACCAATTGTACCCAGAACCACAATCCCGGCCTGAAGATGTTCAGACAGGTCAGGAATGACTTCTTCCGGTAAACCTTTTTCAACGTGAGTCATTTTCTCATCGATGCCGAATTTCTGGCGCAGCGCTTTCATCGCCAGCAGGTGCTGCCCACGAATGGCATCGTTGTAAACGCTTGGGTCAAATTCAGGTAATTCGATGGCGATGTTGATGGGTGTGACCGGATAAGCCCCCACCAGATGAACTTCGGTATGGTTAACCTGATCGGCAAGCTCAAGGGTTTCTTTTACCAGTTTTTCATTGAGCGAATTATGGTAATCCTCTTCGCTGGCAAGGTTCACCGCCACAACCGCTTTACCGCCCTCTGGCCAGGGCTGGTCTTTCACCATCCACACCGGGCAAGGGCATTTACGCAGTAAGTGCCAGTCGGTTGGGGTGAAGATCACCGATTCCAGTTTGTCGTGCTGGTGCGCCATTTTCAGCAGCAGATCGTGATCGCCGCTGACAATTTCCTGGATAATGGCTTCGAAAGGCCGGTTATGCCAGACCACTTTGATATCGATAGGAACGCCCGCTTCCAGGTAATATTTCGCCTGTTCGCGGATCCACGCGGTTCGTTGGCTGATCACTCCCTGACGCATAGCGGTACGCTCGTCAGGCGACAGAAGGGTGGTCATCTCATATGAGAAGTCATAGATCGGCAAAAACGCTTTGATTTTGCCACCAATCCGTTGATGTAAATACACAGCACGTCGTAACGCCGGTTGATCGTCCTGATTAGGATCGATGGCCACCAGCATGTTTTGATACTTTGCCATACAGGTCTCCTTACTACTGTCACCACAGTCTGTAATTAAAAGAGTAACCTATATATCTTGAATGAAACAGGGGGGTAGCTTTTACCAGATCAATAAATCACGAAAAAATATCGTGTAATCAGGTTGCATACTGATTTAAAAGCGTTTCCTCGTTTTAAAGCATTCGGGCCCCAACTGGCGTATGACCTCTGACAGCTCGTGTATGTGCTATGTTCTGATCATGCCGCGACTCGTAAAGAACCCTGAATAATGAACAAAGTGAATAAAATGAAATGTATCATTATGGTGTGGTTGTTGGCATTGGGTTCTGCCGGAGCCGCAGCCCCTGAAATTTCATTAAAGATGTTCGTGTCGCCACCGCCACAATTTGTGACCGAGTATGACAGGGTTGAGATTACGAATTTGCCAAAAATACCGGGGCAGGGGGCGATTGGCATTTGTTATGCCTATGTCTCGGCTGTGATGCTCACCGCTGAAAATTGCCGCGCACTGCATGAAGATTGCACGCAATATAAGCCAGACCAGATATTTTCCCCGTTTTCTCTCGTGAAGTTTATGGATTATCACGATGACGATAATGCTGACCAAAAAGCAGTCACTGGCCAGAAAAATAAAATAATGCCAGACGAAGGTGGCAATTCGGCAACGATCATGCAGGTGGTTGCCCTGGATACTGGTATGGGGGGAAGCTTATCCTGCGCCGCGAAAGAAAAGGTGATGCCAAATTTTACCGACGATGCCGCAACGATGCGGGAATACGAGATGTGGCAGGACGTTCGTAAAATATACGTGTCGCTCAACCCAAAGGCCAGTCAGGTTGACCTGGATTGCCCCGATTGCATTGAATCTTTCCTGAAGGCACATCAGACCGACTTTCTTCAGCTTAAAGCCATATTCCCCCAGTTACCGGACGATAAACGAAAACAGGTTCAACTGATGGCTGAATCAACCTACCATCGTTTTTTAGGGGGACTGGTTGTACCGAAAGCGTGCTATCGCCTGTCTGCAAGTGTGCTATTTGAAAGTATGGGCAAGGTAAAAATGTCAATTTACCCTGATTCTGTTGAGGACAAAAAGGAGGGGCAGACAAAACAGAAAACGCCTCTCTCAGGAAATTATGCTGACGCAATGATTATCATTAAATCAGTGCTTAACGACGGCAGGCCCATCGCTCTGAGCGGTATTTGCATGGATAAAAAAATGAGAGGTAAATCCTGTAATAATGCCCATGCCGTTGTGATCAGCGGATTTAAAACCCTATGCGATAAAAACAATCACTGTCTGGATGTGTTGAAAGTAGTTAATAGCTGGGGTGACGCGTGGCAGAGAGAAAATAATGATGGCTGGCTTGAGGCAAAGCCGTTGCTAGACAGCACGCGGTATCAGACCGCGACGCTGACCTGGTTTACTGACCTGCCGAAGAACAAATAATAATGCCACCCAATTGAGGACTCAAAATGAGACACGATCGGGTGGCAGTTATGCGGGGGAAACTAGGCTACGTTGCGGGAATGCCCGGCGAGTACCGCCAGCGCTTCACCGTTTTCTATGGTGATGTACTTACCTTTAACCGCCAGCATTCCGCTTTTCTGGAAACGACCCAGCAGACGACTGATGGTTTCAACGGTCAGGCCCAGGTAGTTACCGATATCGCCACGGGTCATGGTCAGACGGAATTCACGTGGAGAGAAACCGCGCTCCGCGAAACGGCGGGAGAGGTTATAGATAAATGCCGCCAGGCGCTCTTCTGCATTCTTTTTGGAAAGCAGCAGGATCATGTCCTGATCGCCTTTAATCTCGCCGCTCATCAGACGCATCATCTGCTGACGCAGGTTAGGCATTTTCCCTGACAGGTCATCCAGCGTTTCAAATGGGATTTCGCAAACCATTGAGGTTTCGAGCGCCTGAGCAAAGCTCGGGTGATGCCCGGTACCGATAGCGTCAAAGCCGACCAGGTCGCCTGCCAGATGGAAGCCGGTGATCTGCTCATCGCCTTGTTCGGTGATGGTGTAGCTCTTGATGGTGCCAGAACGGATAGCATAGAGCGATTTCAGTTCGTCTCCCGCTTTAAACAGCGTCTGCCCTTTCTGAATAGGCTTTTTGCGCTCGATAATATTATCAAGCTGATCAAGTTCATGCTCATTCAGGGTAAACGGGATACAGAGCTGGCTGATGCTGCAATCCTGGCAATGGATAGCACAACCGCCAGACTGAATGCGTCGTATAATTCGCTTTTCCGGGATCATAGGTTTGCTCAAGCCTTAATTGATATTGGTCAATTTTAACATCTTTTTGGAGAGTACGTAAGCCTGGCAAACCATCAATAAGGACAAGAGTCGACATCGTGCGGGCATCTTCTTGAAATTCCACAGCTTGATTATGGATTTTTAACCTAACCGGAAGAAAATTAAGCACTAAAAGCCTGGATACTACAGTAAAAGATAGCCTTCATGGCGCAGCAACCACTCCTTGCGCTGCACGCCACCGGCATAGCCCGTCATGGTGCCGTTGCGTCCAATCACGCGGTGGCAGGGCACGACAATACTGACGGGGTTGGAGCCATTAGCCGCCCCAACCGCACGCGCCGCGCCTGCACGACCTAACTGCTCTGCGAGCTGACCATAATGCATCACATGCCCGCAGGGGATCTGGCGCAGTGCCTGCCAGACTTCACGCTGAAAAGGTGTTCCCGCCGTCGCGGTAGGCAGAGTGTCAATAATGCTGAGATCGCCCTCGAAATACGCTGCAAGTTTATCACTCAATCCGCCCGGGTTGGTGGCGCTGATGCGCTCATAGCCCTGTGAGCGGTAATGAATCTCAAGCAATTCCTCCATCCGGTTGCTGTGCTCTTCCCACTCTACGGCGCGCAGATTGAACGCCTCGTCGGTAATGATCCACAGTGGCCCAAGCGGGGTCGCAATTTTATCTTCGAGTAACCTCAGCATCCTCTCTCCTTTAGTGCAGCCTTGGGTAAATTCCCGGTCCAATTGGCAGGCCGACAAGATACCACGCCACCAGCATCACCAACCATACCCCTAAAAAGATAAGCGGATAGGGCAAGACCAGCGAATAGTAGGTACCCAGTTTTGCTTCCGGTTTATAGCGTTGCAGGAAACCTAAAAACAGCGGGACAAACGGCGACACCGGGGCCAGCGGGATGACGGAGGAATCGGCGACGCGAAACAGAATTTGTGCAAACGCCGGATGGAACCCCAGCATCATAAACATCGGCACAAAGATGGGTGCCAGAATCGACCAGATTGCCGAGCCGCTGGCGATAAACATACACAGCAGCGACGACAGAATGGCCAGACCGACAAACGCCGGAATACCACTTAACCCCGCCGCTTCAAGGGCATCCGTCAACCCCACGGCCATGAATTTGCCCATGTTGCTCCAGTTGAACATGGCCACGAACTGCGCCAGCGGGAACACCATCACGATAAAACCGGCCATCTCTTTCATCGGCTCAATCATCAGCTGTGGCAGGTCAGCCTGGTTGCGGATTTTACCGGTAGCGATGCCATAGGCGATCGACACTATAAAGAAGAACAGAATAATCAGCGGCACAATGCCCTGAATAAACGGCGAGGGCAGGACGGTGTGTTTGACCGGATCGCGCAGTACGCCGTTTTCCGGGATCACCATCAGCGCCACAACGGCGATAAACGCCAGCGAGACAATCCCGGCCACCCGCAGGCCGAACTGCTGCTCTTTGCTGAGCGTCTCGAGCTTTTCGTCGCTGCGGCCTTCCCATTTCCCTAAACGCGGCTCGATGAGCTTATCGGTGATAAGCCCGCCGACAATCGTCAGCACAATCACTGAGCTGGCCATAAAGTACCAGTTGTCGATCACGCTGACGTGCATTGCGGTATCAATGGTTTTCGCTGCTTCGGTACTGATCCCCGAAAGCAGCACGTCGGTGGTTACAATCAGCAGATTGGCGGTAAATCCGCAGCCCACGCCAGCAATCGCCGCCAGCAGTCCGGCCACCGGATGACGCCCCACGGCCAGGAAAATCAGCGCCCCCATCGGCGGCATGATCACCAGCGCGGCGTCAGACGAAATGTGGCTGAAAAAGGCGATAAACAGCACCATATAGCTGGCGTAACGCGCGCTCACGTTGGAGGCCATTTTCACCATCAGCGCGGGCAGTAGCCCCACGCGCTCGGCAAGACCTGCACCCAGTACCAGCGCCAGGATCGCCCCCAGCGGTGCAAATCCGCTGAAGTTTTTAATCACGTTGGGTAAAAACCAGTGCAACCCCTCGACGCTCAGCAGGTTTTTTACCGCCACCATGCTGCCATCAGCAGGGCTACGCACGCTCACATCAAAGGCAGACAACGCGGCAGTTGCCACCATCAAAATCACAATCAAATAGATAAAAAGCAGGAAAGGATGCGGCACTTTATTGCCGACCCTTTCAACCCAGCCATAGAGCTTACCGGTTGGGGAATGCGAAGGTATGGATGACATACTCATGGGCGTTCCTCGGGACTGTTGTGTTGTTGTGTTATGTGTTTTTATTTTAAAGGTGACGGTGTCACGCCCGCAGGGATCGGACACTCGTACGGTCTTTCTGTTATTTTTTGTTCAAACTCGTCACGGCATTTTTGAAGCAGCGCAGCATCCAGAAGCAGATTCAGGGCGGTTGCGCCCATGACTTTTCCGGCCAGCAGCATCCCTTTATGGGCAATCGAGGTGCGTCCCTGAGCCACCAGTTGCCAGGTGTGCAGCGGCGTACCGACGGTAAAGCAGGGGCTAAAGCACTGCGCGACCGGCATTTTCCAGCTGACATCGCCCACGTCCGTCGAGCCTGCCAGCACGTTATCGGTGATGGCATACGGCGCGACTTCATCGACCAGCAGAGTTTCCTGATGACGCCGGGCAAAGGCTTTACCCGCCTCACCACCGGTCGCAGCGATATTTTTCAGGCTATTTTGCAGATCGTTAGAGGTCAGCGTGGCGCGGATCTCACTGGCGAACTGGCGCTCTTTTTCTGTCCAGGCTGGCGTGCCGTAATGTTGTAATGCCTGATACATCGCTGCTTCGAGCGTGCGGTTTGGCAGGTAGCTGGAGCAGGCTTTATCGAAACGGCATTCAACGGTGGTTTCCGTCATCATGGCCGCACCCTGGGCGATTTTTTCGATGCGCTCGTAGATCTGTTGCGCGTCGGCCATTTCCGGGGCACGGATCAGGTACAACACTTCGGCCTGCGCCTGCACCACGTTTGGCGAAATACCGCCGGTATCGGTGATGGCGTAATGTACGCGCGCTTTCTCGATGATGTGTTCATTAAGGAAATTGGTGCCGGTGGTCATCAGCGTCACGGCATCGAGCGCGCTACGCCCCAGATGCGGGGAGTTAGCGGCATGAGCCGCCACGCCGTGAAAACGCCATGCGGCCTGAATATTGGCGAGCGTGCTGACGTTAAACATCCCGGCAAAGGCTTCCGGGTGCCAGGTGACAGCCGCATCGACGTCATCGAACAACCCTTCACGCACCATAAAGGTTTTGCCTGAACCGCCTTCCTCACCCGGGCAGCCGTAAAAGCGCACCGTCCCGCTGCCGCCGTGCTGCTCTAGCCAGCTTTTCACAGCGACGGCTCCTGCGACTGCGGCCGTACCCAGCAGGTTATGGCCGCAACCGTGGCCGTTCTCGCCCGGTGTTGCCGACTGCGCGCTGGCACAGTGCGCCTGCTGGCTCAGCCCCGCCAGAGCATCGTATTCGCCCAGCAGCGCGATAACCGGCTTGCCGCTGCCGAAGCTGGCAATAAATGCATTGGGAATACCACCGGCTTCGCGCGTCAGGCTAAAACCTTCGGCTTCCAGCGCGCAGGCGAGCCGTTCGGCTGACCAGAACTCTTCAAAACGTGTTTCGGGATGATCCCAGATTTCGTCGGCAATATCGGTGAATGTCTGACATCGCGTGTCGATGGCATCTGCGATAAACGCGTAGTTTTCCTGCATCACACACCTCGCGCCCACGGGAAGTTAAGCGCCGTTCGCGCCAGTGTTTCGACGGCCACATTCATTATCCGCTCGTCGAAGTCGAATTTTTCGTTGTGATGCCCGGCGCTCAAATCGGTGCCAAACACCATGTAGGAAGCCAGGCCGCCGTTCTGCTGCACGCGGGCCATCATCAGGGTGGCATCTTCAGATCCTGCCGGGGCTTTGACCTTATCAATGGCATGAAGCACGCCGGTGACCTGACCCGCCTGTTCGCGCAGGTAATTCACCCACGCAGGAGATGGCGTGCTGGACGTTGCCGCTCCCATGAGGTGCGTTTCTGCGCTCACACCATACAGCGCCGCCGCACCTGCGATCGCGGATTGCGCGCGTTCGAACACGTACTGGTTGATAGCCTCGCTTTCGCCACGAGTTTCCACCTTCAGCAAGGCACTGGCCGGAACGACGTTACGCCCGCTACCGGCCTGCATGACGCCCACGTTGACGCGTGAGGCGCCTTCGCTGTGAGGGGCGATGCTGTGCAGGGCAAGGGCGGCCTGAGCGGCGGCGAGCAGTGCGTTACGGCCTTCCTCCGGTTTTCCGCCCGCATGGGCCGCCACGCCGGTAAAGCGCACGTCAAACTTGGTGGTTGCCATAAAGTTATCGCTACCGCAAATAACCGTCCCGGCAGGAACACCGGTGCCAATATGGACCGCGGTAAAGTAATCCACACCGTCCAGCGCGCCTGCTGCCACCATTGCGCGAGCCCCGCGCGTGCCTTCTTCCGCAGGCTGGAAGATAAGTCTGATGGTGCCGTTGAGCTGGGCTTCGTGTTGTTTCAGCACCTGAGCCAGCCCCAGGCCAATAGTGGTGTGCCCGTCATGGCCGCAGGCGTGCATCATCCCCGGATTGCAGGAGGCAAAGCCCTCGCGGAACGGGCGATGGCTTTCGTCGAGCGCTTCGCTGAGATCCAGCGCATCCATATCCACGCGAAAGGCGAGTGTCGGCCCCGGACGCCCTGTACGCAGCGTGGCGACAATGCCGGTGAATCCACCTTCGAAGGCGGCGAGCCATTTCTCGGGCGCACCTTGCTCGCGCGCACGGGCAAATTCTTTTGCCAGCGTCTGTGCGTCCGGCAGGCCCATGCGGCTTTCGGCGTCAACCACATCACGCCCCATCGCCAGCTCATAACCCAGGCGGTCTAAGATTTCCGCCACTTTGGCTGCGGTACGAAACTCCACCCAGCCAGATTCAGCAAAGTGGTGGAAATCGCGACGCCATGCGGTCAGTTGCGGGGTTAATGTCTGAATGTCGTGTGCCAGTGAGTCCATATCTCTTCCTGTCATCATTAAAATATGTGAACTGCTTCACGCTGTGATAGTTTTTACTTATCACTAACCGTTTTTTCACAGTTTTAACCGTTCAGGAATTACCCTCGCACATCCATTTCCATTAAAGTAGATGACAATTTCTTTACTCTGATAAACAACGGTTATCGGTCGGGCTATGTCATTTCAGGTTAAATTTCATCAGATTCGGGCCTTCGTGGAAGTGGCACGCCAGGGCAGCATTCGCGGTGCCAGCAGGGCGCTTAACCTCTCACAACCGGCATTGACCAAATCGATCAAGGAGCTGGAAGAGGGCATTGCCGCGCAACTTTTTGTCCGGCGCAGCAAAGGCGTGGCGCTGACCGAATGCGGTGAGAGCTTCTATCAACATGCTAATTTGATCCTGGAAGAGCTGCGTGCGGCGCAGGACGACATTCGTCAGCGGCAGGGGCAACTGGCGGGGCAGATCAATATCGGTATGGGCGCCAGTATTTCACGTACGCTGATGCCTGCGGTGATTACCCGTTTTCACGCGCAGCACCCGCTGGTGAAGGTCCGTATTATGGAAGGGCAACTGGTATCGATGATAAATGAATTACGCCAGGGGGAACTGGACTTCACCATTAATACCTATTGTCAGGGACCGTATGACCATGAGTTTACGTTTGAAAAATTATTTGAAAAACCTTTTGCGATATTTTGCCGGGAAGGGCATCCGGCGATAGGGGTAAAATCAATTAACGAACTTTTGCATTATAACTGGACGATGCCAACGCCGCGGGGAAGTTATTATAAGCAACTGGAAGATGTGTTTCATCACCGCTCGCAAATACCGCGTATTGGTATTGTCTGCGAAACGTTCTCGTCCTGTATTAGCCTGGTTGCACAGAGTGATTTTATCAGCATTTTGCCACAAGAACTTGGCTGTGACCCGCTGCTGGCGCACCGTCTGGTGATGCTGCCTGTTGTCGAATCATTACCTAAAGCCGCTTATTATTTAATTCAGCGCCGTGATTCCCGACAGACACCATTGACTGAATCGTTAATTACACAATTCAGACGAGAAGCCCGGGCATTAATTTCAGAATGAAATAAAAAAACAGGGACTGCCGACATCAACAGACCCTATAGTACACACAGCAGTGTTTCCTTTCGCGAATCCCGCATGTTTTATCCGTGGGGCAGGTTTATTAAGTTATAACAGACTTTTTTCAAAATGGTAGTATTCAGGCTGCTCAAGTTCACAAAAATTTAACTTAAATACAGGTATTTAATTGTGGCTAAATTTTAGTTAAGTTAAATTTAACTTTTTAGCTGCACTATTATTTTATTCATCGGGTAAATATATCTTATTTCCACGGAGCAGTTTCCAGGCAGAGGTCGTTGAGACGCTTGTCAGGCGCGGGTATAGTACAGGCTCAGATGTAGCCGGAGGATTGCCATGAACCCTGACGACAAATCACTTTTTCTTGACGCCATGGAGGATGTCCAGTCACTCAAGCGTTGTGCGGATATTCACTGGCAGCCGAGCCGCAATACCCGCACCCGGCAGACGCTGAATACTGAACAGCTCGATAACTTCTTAACGCTGGGGTTTCTGGAGCTGCTCCCGCTTGCGGAACCTTTGGCGTTTCAGCGGGAAGGGGTCCAGCAGGGGGTGATTGATAAGCTCCGCTCCGGTAAATATTCCCGTCAGGCCAGCATCAATTTGTTACGCCAGCCTGTTGAACAGTGCCGTCAGATGCTGTTTTCGTTTATCCGTCAGGCCGAACGTGACGGGCTGCGCAACCTGGTGATTGTCCACGGTAAAGGGCGTGAAGAGCAGTCGCACCCGAATGTGGTGCGCAGTTATCTGGCGCGCTGGCTGACTGAGTTCGATTCCGTGCAGGCATTCTGCGTTGCACTGCCGCACCACGGCGGCAGTGGCGCCTGTTATGTGGCGCTGCGAAAATCAGATGAAGCCAGACTGGACAACCGGGAGCGACACGCCAAACGCAGCCGCTAGCCCTCGCTGAAAGCTGCCCATATCGCATTGCCATTCCACACGGCGCCATAGATGGCGACGACAAGCATAAACAGCGCGGTTGCCAGCCGGATGGCGCGCTCGTAGCGAAGCGACACGTAGCGCCTGACGGCAATGATCCACAAGGTGAGGATCAGGAGATCCAGCGCAATCCAGATGAGCGTCAACAGGGTAATGCTCTGGGCAAAATTGCGCGTAACCGGCACGAACTGCGGGAAGAAAGCGACAAAAAAGAGAATATCTTTTGGGTTGGCGATAGCGGTTAAAAAACCGGTAAGAAAGCCGCCTTGCCGCGCCGATGTTGCCGTTGTGGGCTGCAGGTGTGTCAGCATCCCAATCCCCATCCAGCCAATAAACAGCGCGCCGATAAAACCCACCCCTGCCAGACTTAACGGGTGAATATCCACGATGCCCGCCAGTATCATCACCGCCATCGTCAGTAAAACCAGAGACGCCAGATTGGTTCCGGCAAGCGTAATAAAGGCACGTCTGTAGCCGTCCCGTACCGCGGTGTGGGTGACTAACGCAATAACAGGGCCGGGGGTGATAAGCAACAGCACCACCGCCAGCAGATATGTACCCAGTAGCGACATCGCCATGAAGGGGGTTCCTTTTGTGAAGAGTGGCAGGTAGTGTCGGTAAAATTCGCTGCATTGAAAAACGGAAAATCCTGCGCTTTAATGTGAGTTAAACTCACAATGAGCAATGCGATGCCATCACCACTTCCCCCTTTGTATGCGCTACGGGCATTTGATGTCGCCGCCCTGTATGGTTCGTTCACCCGGGCCGCGCAAACGCTGCACGTCACGCCTGGCGCCGTCAGCAGACATATCCGCACGCTGGAGGAGAGTTTTCAGTGTCAGCTATTCGTGCGCAAAGGACCGGCTGTAGAGCTGACCGATGCCGGGCGCGCATTAGCCAGCCAGCTGAGGCAGGGGTTCGCCACTCTGGAGAGCGCCTGCGACGCATTTCGGGCTACCCGACACGCGCTGCGCTTAAAAGCGCCTTCAACCCTGACGCTGAACTGGCTGCTGAATACCATGAAGGTATTTGTTGAGAAATACTCAACACCGGAGGTGAGTGTTTCTAGCGTCTGGATGGATGTTGATAAAGTCGATTTTCATCAGGAGCCGTTCGACTGCGCAATTTTGCTTGGCAACGGCCAGTTTGGGGAGCAGACATGTTCACAGCTGCTGTTTGACGAATGGCTTGCCCCGGTTTGCGCGCCAGGGCTGGTGGATAAGGCCAGAGACAGTCTCCAGACCTGTGAGCTGATCCATCCGTCACCGGATCGCCGGGACTGGCGGCGCTGGCTTAAAGTGTGTTCGCCTGAGGCCATGCCGGATATCAGCAAAGGAAAGGTTTTCGATACCCTGGATCAGGGAAATCAGGCGGCCGTTGGTGGACATGGCGTTTCGGTAGGGGATGTAACGCTAAGCCTTCCGGCGCTGGAAAACGGGTTACTGGTGATGCCATTTAGCCAGGCGATTAACACCGGTGATGGCTATTATCTGGTCTGGCCGGAAAACAGCCCAAAACAGCAGGGGATAGCGACGCTGTGCGCGTTCCTGCTGGCACAGGTCCCGGATATTAGCGCCTACGTAAAATAGCGGGCGATCTCATCGCCCGCGTATACCTTAAAAGGTTTCCCAGTTGCCGTCTGCCACGCTTGCCGTGGCGGTTGCCGGGCGTAACAGCTGCGGTGTTTTCACATTCTTCGGGCGTGGTGCCGCGGCCTGGTCTTTGGCATTCAGACGGAATGCGGCAACGGCCTGGCGCAACTGCTCGGACTGATCTTCCAGCGCTGCGGCTGCGGTTGCAGATTCCTGTACCAGGGCGGCGTTTTGCTGCGTCACGCTGTCCATCTGCGAAACCGCGAGGCTGACCTGCTCAATACCCCGGCTTTGTTCATCAGAAGCCGATGAAATTTCGCCCATAATGTCGGTCACACGGGTGACGGCGGCGACGATCTCGCGCATGGTTTCGCCAGCTTCGCTGACCTGCTCAGAGCCGGTGTTGACCCTGCTGACGGAGTTTTCGATAAGCCCTTTGATCTCTTTTGCCGCCTGCGCACTGCGGCTGGCCAGGGTGCGCACTTCTCCGGCGACTACGGCAAAACCACGTCCTTGTTCGCCAGCACGTGCCGCTTCAACCGCCGCGTTGAGCGCCAGAATATTGGTCTGGAAGGCAATGCTGTCGATAACGCCAGTAATGTGGGCAATTTGCTGTGAACTGTCAGAAATCTCGGTCATGGTGCGCACCACGTTATCCACCACCTGACCACCGCGCGCGGCAGTTTCGGAGGCGTTTTTCGCCAGTAACGTGGCCTGACGCGCGTTATCGGAGTTCTGTTTCACCGTTGCGGTTAACTCTTCCATGCTGGCGGCGGTTTCTTCCAGCGAGGCCGCCTGCTGCTCGGTACGGGCAGACAGGTCATTGCTCCCGGCGGCAATTTCACCTGCGCCAGTGTAAATCGAGTCGGTACTGCCGCGTACGGCGCTGACCGTGCTGACCAGCGACTGCTGCATTTCGTGCAGACCCACCGCCAGCTGGCCCATTTCGTTACGGCTACCCAGGGTGATGTTATGCGTCAGATCGCCACCTGCGATGGTGCGAATATGGTTCATAATGATCTTCAGCGGTTTTAACAGCAGGTGTTGCAGGCCCTGCCAGATAATCACCAGCACGGCAACCACGGCGAGGAAAATAGCCGCCAGTGTCCACTGCATATGGGTAAAGCTGCTCTGGTTCTCTTCAGCAGCGGCTTTGAGCAAGGTGTTGTTTTCAGCACGCCAGCGGTTATAGACCGCTTCCATATTGTCCTGTGCCTGTTGGGCATCCAGGTCGCCATAAGCCTGATAGTTATCGTCACGCAGATATTCAATCGACAGGCGCATCACTTCATGCATCTGGCTCCAGGCTTTCTGCATCTCTTCGGTTAACGCGGCGTTTTGTCCGCTAACCTGCGGCATTTTCTGCCAGGCGCTGTAATAGGTTTCTGCGTTGCCTAATGACGTACTGGCCGTACCCAGAAGTTTGTTAATGGCGGCGAGGGACGCGGGATCGCGCTGGTTTTTCAGGTAGCGGATCGCCACACGGGTGACGGTTACGCGGGTTTTCACCAACGTATTCACGCTGTCGCTCAGGCTTTCCTGCTGGGCATTGAGCATCCCCGAGTTCTGGAAGTTATGGCGATCGTTGCTGACGGCAGAGTAGAACAAGCCTCCCGTGACAACTTGCAGCAGACAGAATATGGTGAGAGCAAAGAGAATACCGGTAATCACGTGCAGATTTTTCAGCATAGCGGTCGTCCGTTATAGGTGCAGGGGTTGCCCAAATACTATCGACGCAACGAAACTAAACTTTAATTTAACTATTGCTTAACTAATTGTTCCATTCTGGAACCTGTTGTAAATCCGGATCATTTTTATGAGGAAGGTAGACATGAGCAGTATTGAGAAAAGCGGGACGTACACGCTCGGGACGCGTACGGTTAAACGACTCGGCTATGGTGCGATGCAGCTTGCCGGGCCTGGCGTATTCGGCCCGCCGAAGGACAAAAACGCCGCGCTGGCGGTGCTGCGCGAAGCCGTGGAAGCAGGTGTGGATCATATTGATACCAGTGACTTTTACGGCCCGCATATCACTAACCAGCTTATCCGTGAGGCGCTTCATCCGTACCGGGATAACCTTACGATTGTGACTAAAATTGGGGCGCGGCGGGGTGATGACGCCGCCTGGCTCCCGGCATTTTCGGCCCAGGAGCTGACGCAGGCGGTGCATGATAACCTGCGTAACCTCAAACTGGATGTACTGGACGTGGTGAACCTGCGGATCATGTTCAGCGCTCACGGTCCGGCTGAAGGCTCGATTACCGAACCGCTGACCACGCTCGCGGAACTGCAACAGCAGGGGCTGGTTCGCCATATCGGGTTGAGCAATGTGACCGCCGCTCAGGTCGCCGAAGCGCAGAAAATGGTGTCGGTGGTCTGCGTGCAGAACATGTACAACATTGTGAATCGCGGGGATGATGCTCTGGTGGATGCGCTTGCCCGGCAGGGGATTGCCTGGGTGCCATTCTTCCCGCTGGGCGGTTTTACGCCACTGCAATCTTCCGGTCTTCAGGCGGTTGCGGATTCGCTGGGGGCAACGGCGATGCAGGTGGCGCTGGCCTGGTTGCTGCAACGTTCACCGAATATTCTGCTGATCCCGGGGACCTCTTCCGTGGCGCATTTGCAGCAAAACCTGGCTGCGGCGGATCTGGTGCTGCCGGCTGAGGCAATCAACACGCTGAATGCGCTGGTGGCGTAAGCGCGAAAAGGCCCGAAGCAACTTTCGGGCTTTTTTTATTGCAACATGTCTTACACTTTTACGCCTGTTCGGAGGTGGCTTCTGCCCGGCGATTTTTCCGGTGAAGTGCTAACGCTTCTGCCACAATCTCCTGCTTGCTCTTGCGCGTTTCATACGCCGTGATCCTGACATACTCCATTAAGTCTGTTTCTACTCTGGCACTTAACATCTTCAGAGCAGCATCCTTTGCTAAACCGCGAGCAGTGCGTTTGTCCGGATAATCACGGGATGGCATAGAAAACGTCCTCCAAAATTTTTTTGTTAATTCGTGCTATGAAATATGCTCCAGAGTATTTTTTAAGTCAATACACAGTGATTCTTTAGTTACCTTCAATATTTTATTTCTTTTGATTTAAGTCACCAAAAAGTGATCGTTAAGTGCTTGTGAAGTGGCTTTTTAGCGCCGGCTCTGGTGGCGCTAAAAATTCCGCTGTCATCACAGAATCGATCTTTTCTTTTTTACTTTGTTTCCTGTGTTAACTATGTTGAAGGCATTCGGTCTATAGCAAAAAAGTGAGAACAACATGGTGAACCAACAAATCAATAAGGTCGCGAAAGGGGTATTGCTGGCAATGGCAGGGGTCATGGCATTTGCCGCTCCGCTGGCCATTGGGGCAGAAACGGCGATCGCGCAAGCGGCCGGTAAAGTGCTGCCTTATCAGGAAAAACCGCGCGTCTTTGTCCTGACTGACATCGGTAATGAACCCGACGATCAGATGTCCCTGACGCGTTTTTTACTGTACTCAAATGAGATGAACGTTGAGGGGCTGGTGGCGACCACCTCCACCTGGCAGCGCGAAAAAGTGCACACCGATATGATTGACCTTGTTGTGGGTCACTATGGTGAAGTGCAACCGAACCTGCTGAAACATGCGGCCGGGTTCCCGACGGTATCTCAGCTTCAGTCTGTGGTGGCACCGGGCCTCGCCAGCTACGGTATGGCGGCAACCGGTGAAGGTAAAAACACCGCCGGTTCCGATCTGCTGGTGAAAGCCATTGAGAAAAGTACCGATGCAGATCACCCGCTGTTTATTACCCTGTGGGGCGGGGCGAATACACTTGCGCAGGCACTCCAGGATCTCGCTAAAAAACATCCTGCTGATGTTGTTCAGTCGCTGACCCGCAACCTGGTGGCGTATTCCATTTCCGATCAGGATGATGCCGGGTTCTGGATCCGTGAACATTACCCGGAAATGACCTGGATCGTCGATCCGTCCAGCCAGAATGGCGAAGATTACGCGCGTGCGACCTGGACTGGTATCAGCGGCGACCAGTATTACCGTAATGCGCCAGGTGCCGATTTTACGACCGTGTCCCAGCACTGGCTGGATGAAAATATCCGCGGCAAAGGGCCAATGGGTAAAGGCTACCTGAAGTACATGTTCATTATGGAAGGGGATACGCCGTCGTTCCTCGGCCTTATCCGTAATGGTTTAAACAGCGAACGAAACCCGGGCTGGGGCGGCTGGGGAGGGCGTTACATTGTGCGCCAGCCGCAGCATGAAACGCACCCTATCTGGAGCAGCGGCGGTGACTTCTATCCGGGCAACCCGAATGCCGCCGATACGGTGATCGGCAAAGACGGGAAACAATACACCTCGAATCAGGCGACCATCTGGCGCTGGCGCGAAGCTTTCCAGCATGATTTTGCTGCCCGTATGGAGTGGGGCATCAAAGACTACGCTCATGCCAATCACAACCCGGAAGTCGTGGTGAACGGTCAGGCGGGACAGCAGGTGGTTTATCTTAAGGCGAAAGCCGGAGACACGCTGACGGTCGATGCCGCAGGCGGCAAAGATCCTGACGGCGATAAGCTCAGCTATAACTGGTTCCTGTATCCGGAAGCAGGTTCAGCAAGCTCGCAGCCGGTGGCGGTCAAAGACGTTCAGGGGCGTCGCGGGGAAGACAATCTCAATGCGCCAGCGGTGCTGACCCTGGGTGAAAATGGCAAACAGAGCGTGCAAGTGAAAGCCCTGCGTACCGGAACGGAACACCTGATCCTGGCCGTCACGGATAACGGCAAACCGTCGTTAACCTCTTATCGTCGTATTATTGTTTCCGTCAATTAATTCGGGTATTAGTGATGTCGGGTGCCGGTGGGCACCCGATTTCGCGTTATCGTTAATATTGTCGGTGAACCCATGATGAAAACCGCTCTTGCACCCGCCATCACTCTGCGAGAGAAGTTCTGCTACGGGCTGGGAGATACCTCAGCGAATATCTTTATGGGCATGACGATGATGTTCCTGTCCATTTACTACACCGATGTGTTTCGGCTTAGCCCGGTGGCAATGGGCAGCCTGTTTCTGCTGGCGCGTTTTATCGATGCCATTGGCGACCCCCTGATTGGCCTGCTGGCCGACCGAACCCGTTCCCCGCGCGGGCGTTATCGCCCCTGGCTACTCTGGTTTGCCCTTCCTTATGGTCTGAGCTGTGCCGCCGTCTTTTTCTCACCGGAACTGAGCGCGACAGGGCGTATCGTTTACGCCTATGTGACGTACATGGCGCTGGTGCTCAGTTTCAGTCTGGTGGTGGTGCCATATGTGTCGCTCCTCGGGGCGATGTCAGTGGATAGCGACGAACGCATTCAAATCAACGCGATCCGCTTCCCGCTTGCCAAACTGGCTTATCTGCTCTGTTCGCTGTTCGTTCCGGTACTTATTGCGCTGTTTGATAACGACATCCTGGGATACCGGGCGGTGATGTGCGGCATTGGCGTGCTGTCCACGCTGCTGGTGCTGATTTGTTATTTCAATACCCAGGAGCGCGTTCCCCCGCAAAGCGTGCCGACGATCGGGGTACGTGAGCAGTTTCGCCACCTGCTGCAAAATGACCAGGCCCTGATTCTGTTTGCTGCTCAGGCCGTTGTTATGGTGATGAATACGCTAAAGTTTGGTGCGGCCGCCTATTTTGTGAAGTATGTGCTCCAGATGCCCGCCACCTTTTTAAGCCTGATGCTGACGGCCGCCTCGGTGGCCGGTATTGTCGCCCCGCTGGTGACCGGGTATCTGCTGCGGCACGGGCGCATAAAACGCATCCCGCTGCTGGTATACAGCCAGCTTGCCAGCGCGGTCATCACGCTGGCGATGGGCTTTACACCAGCCAGCGCCGTCTGGCCGCATCTGTGGCTCTTTGTCTCTGCCACCCTGATGGCCGAGCTGATTGCGGTGATCCTGTGGGCAAGCGTCGCCGATGTTGCTGACTACGGTTTTTATCGTTTCGGTGTGCGCATTAACGGCATGATTGGCGGTGGGATGCTGTTTTCCACCAAAGCGGGCATGGCCGTGGGCGGGGCGCTGATGGGCTACATTCTGGCCTGGTTTGGCTATCAGCCGGACAATGCGACGGCGGCAATGCCGGAACAGCTTCCGGCATTCAGAGTGCTGTATATCTGGTTACCAGCCTGTTGCCTGTTCCTGACGGCAGGTATCCTGCGGTTTTACCGGCTGGATGAACAGAAAACGAGAGATGTTATGATGCGCGCACAGGACGAAACCGGTCGGGCGGAGGCGAAACGACATGGACTATAAAAAGCAGATCCTCAATATTTTGCACAGCGAGCATGAGTCTCGCGCGGAAATGACCCGCCGGGTGGGTGTGACCAAAGCCTATATCACCAAACTGACCTCGCAGCTTTTGCAGGAAGGGCTGATAGAGGAGCGGGAAATTAAAGATATTACCTTTGGCCGCCCACAGCAGTTGCTGGCCGTGAAGGGCGGTTGTGCCTTCAGCGTGAATATCATGCTGCGTAAGGGCAGTTTTCAGGGCACGCTGAATGACTACAATACCCAGCGTGATGCGCTGGCCAGCCATCAATTTTCGCTGCCGGAGTCCATGACACCAGACGAGCTGGTCATGCTGATTGCGCAAGGCATTAAGGCGCTTTGCGAGGCGGCGGGGATTGCGCAATCCCGCATTAACGTCGTCAGCGTGGCATTGCAGGGCGGTATTGAACATTTCACCGGCGTGGTGCGTTATTGCCCGTTATTTACCGACACTAACGTTAACCTGATGGCGCGTATTCAGGAACATGTCGGTATCACCACCCGGATTTACAATATTGCCCATTGCACCAACTATCTGCTGGCGAAGCGTTCGCCGGGGCTGTCCTATGTGGCATTTATGCCCGGTTTTGGCAGCCTGGGGTATGGTTACTGCACCAACGGCGAGCCGGGACTTGGCGAAAACGGTTTTTACCCTGAAATTGTCCATCTGCCTTATGAAGGTGGCATTGAACAAGCCTTTAATGTGAAAGAAGAGAATAAAGCCGAAACCGTACAAACGACGGCCCGGGCGCTCTATTTTGCTATCTGTTGTACTGCGCCGATCCATAACATCAAACTGGCGATTGCTACCGGTGAGCTGTTTGAGGATTACGGCGACGAGGTATTACCGCGGGTACAGGATATGCTTGATAACACCCCTGACCAGCATATTCGCGAGATCCGTATCCGGCATGATAAAACGGGATATCACTATGGCGTGAAAGGGCTGGTACAACTCAGTTCGGACTGTATTACCGAGCTGCTGGCCTGATGATGACGCGAGGGTTCCCCATCAGAATGTGAGGTCAAACACATGGATTTTAGTGCGCTTCAGCTTCAGACGACGGTTGCTCCACACCAATTTTCGGGCGTCGCGCCCGTTCCCCTGACCGATGCCACTATGCAGGAGCGTAAAGATAAGCTTCTGGCACGAATGGCCGCTGAGGGGTACGACGCCCTCATTATTTATGCCGACAAAGAGCACGGCAGTAACTTTGAATACCTGACAGGATTTATTCCCCGCTTTGAAGAGGGGCTGCTGGTGCTGGCGAAAGATGGCGCCGCAACCGTTATTCTCGGTAATGAAAACCTGAAAATGGCCGCCCATTCCCGTATTCCGGTCACGCTTAAACACAGCCCGTATTTCTCATTACCGAATCAGCCAATGGATAACGAAAAACCGCTCGAGGTGTTATTCGCCGAGTCGGGCCTGGGCGATATGCACCGCGTGGGGGTTGTGGGCTGGAAAATGTTTACGTCTGGCCAGGTGGATAATAAACAGCTTTTCGATTTACCCTGGTTTATTGTCGATGCCATTAAAAACAGTCTCTCTGCCGGGGCGGTGTCTGAAAATGCCGCGCATCTGTTTATTGACGGAGACAACGGCGCGCGGACAACCAACAATGCCAATGAAATCGCCCATTATGAATATGGTGCGAATCTGGCGTCGAACTGCATCCTGAATGCCATGAACGCGGTGGAGCCGGGAATGAGTGAGGCAGCGTTAGGGGCGTATCTGACGGCGGAAGGGCAGTACAATACGGTGGTGACCATTGCCGCATCGGGCCAGCGTTTTGAAAAAGCCAATCTTTATCCCACGCATAAACCGCTGCAAAGAGGCCAGCCGCTGTCCATGACCACCGGGTTTAAAGGTGGATTATCCAGCCGTACCGGTTTTGTGATTGCCAGCGAAAGTGAGTTGCCCGATACACAGAAAGATTATCTTGAACGCGTGGCAAAACCGTATTTTGCGGGCGTAGTGACCTGGCTTGAAAATATCAGAATTGGCATGGAAGGCGGGGAGATGTATTCCCTGATGGAGTCCGTCCTGCCAAAAGAAAAATATGGCTGGCACCTGAATCCCGGGCATCTCAGCGCCGATGAAGAGTGGATGTCATCGCCCATTTATAAACATTCGATGCAAACCCTGAAAAGCGGAATGATTTTGCAGATTGATATTATTCCGTCAGTACCGGGTTATACCGGCACCAGCGCCGAGGAGAGCGTTGCGCTGGCGGATTTCGCGCTCCAGGACGAGATCAAACGCGCTTACCCTGAGCTATGGGCAAGAATTGAAACCCGTAAGCGTTATCTTAAGGACGTGATTAAGATTGAACTGAGCGCGGATGTGATCCCGCTTTCCAGTGCCGTTGCTTATTTACGGCCTTTCTTCCTGGCGAAGGATAAAGCGTTCACCTGCTAAACAATTTTTGGAGAACTGATTGAGGGAGCATGGTTATTTTTTCTTTTGTCGACCATGCTCTTTGTACTTACACCATTAAGCGCCGTAAATGCCGTCAGCGTCATCGTACTCACTTGTGCCCAGGAGACGTTAATGCGCCATATTCTTGTCCCTGTTGCTGCCGCTCTGGCCCTGTTTATCATGGGTATTTTTATTCTGAATACCCAACTCTGGTATTCCGCACGGGCCGACAGCATGACGGGGGCGAAGTTTGTCGTAAAGAATATGAATACGATCCTGGGTGAAGCGCAGCGTTCCACCCGGATAGCGATGAATGTCGCCGCGGCAGGCTGTGATGAGGAAGGGCAATACCGGCTGGGCACCGAGGCGGCGCTACAACCTCATCTCAGGACTATTTTTATTCTCACGCATGGGCAAATTGTGTGTTCATCCCTGCCGGATAACCGTGTGCTGCTGGTTAACGTGATGATATTACCTGATTCGCCGTTGATGCTGCTGCCAGCAAAAGAGGCGGTAAATGGTTTGCCCGTACTGCTGTACCAGACGGTATCTGATGGCAGCCGTATTGGGATCACGGTCAGCGATCGCCATATCCGCGACGCCCTGGGTATTTCGATAAAAGGCATCAGTTACCGGTTAAGGGTCGGCGACACCGTGCTTGGCCTGTCTGGTGATGCTACACCGGTAAACGATAAAGGTAAGCATGTCGGGCGGCTTGACGCCAAAAATTACCCCTACAGTATCGAGTACAACTATCCTCCGTTATTCAGCGTGCAGAGGCTGGTAAGCCAGGGGGCGGGCATCCTGCTTTTTTTACTGCTGATCGCCTGTCTTGGCGCTTACGCCCTGTATAAGTATCTGAATAAAAGTACGCCGCCTGAAGAATCGCTACAGCGCGCCATCGCAAAGGGGGAGATCATCCCGTTTTATCAGCCCGTTGTTAATGGCCGTGAGGGCACCCTGCGGGGCGTGGAGGTACTGGCGAGATGGAAACACCCGAAAGCGGGCTATATTTCCCCGGCCTCGTTTATCCCGCTTGCTGAAAAATCCGGCCTGATAGTGCCGCTGACGCGCAGCCTGATGGCACAGGTGGTCATGCAGATGAACGCCATTTCCAGCAAGCTGCCGGAAGGTTTTCATGTGGGGATTAACTTCAGCGCATCCCATATTGCCATGCCCACCTTTGTGGATGAGTGCCTGGACTACAAAAGCCGCTTTGAGCGCAAAGATTTAAACCTGGTGGTTGAAGTCACAGAGCGTGAACCGCTGGATATTGACGAACGCCTGGTCCATACCCTGAATGCGCTGCACGAAAATGGTTTTGCCATCGCGCTGGATGACTTCGGAACCGGGTATTCAGGGCTCTCTTATCTGCACGATCTGCATATCGATTACATCAAGATTGACCATAGCTTTGTCAGCCGGGTCAATGAGCATGAGGAATCCACCCGGATCCTGGATTGCGTGCTGGATCTGGCGCGTAAGCTCTCGATAAGTATTGTCGCCGAAGGCGTGGAAACCAAAGCGCAGCTTGATTACCTCAACCGGAATAATATTGTCTTCCAGCAGGGGTACTACTTCTTTAAGCCTGTTCCGTTCACCGGGCTGATAAAAATCTTGTTATCCAAACCTAACGTGAAAGTCATGGTGGAGTAACCGGCCGGGTGAGGTGCAGAATTAAATCCCTCCAAACATCAACGTGTTTGCGCGATCTCCCGGAAAGTGCCTTGATCCTTACCCATAACCCGTAATACTGTATTTATATACAGTATATGGCAGGAAAGGTAATTATGAGCACTCTCTTTTCGTATTATCCCCGGCAGGACATGGAATTACCGCTGTTTCTGGAGCGCGTTGCCTGTGGTTTCCCAAGCCCTGCACAGGATTACGTTGAAGACCGTATCGACCTGAATAAGCTGGCGGTAAAACACCCCAGCGCAACGTATTTTGTGAAAGTCAGCGGGGATTCCATGATCGGGGCCGGGATCGGCGATGGCGATCTGCTGGTGGTCGATCGTTCGTTAACGGCGGGACATGGCGACATTGTCGTGGCGGCGGTGGACGGAGAGTTTACGGTAAAAGAGCTACAAACCCGGCCGGTCTTAAGATTGCTTCCCCACAATACCCGCTATCAGCCTATTACGTTTCACTCCGAAGAGGAGCTGCAAATCTTCGGCGTGGTGACGCATACGCTGAAAACACATAAACAGTCGGGCGGGGTAAAAAGCCATCGCGTGGGTGATCCGGAAATGCATAACCATGTTCGCACTTGTTGACGTCAACAGCTTTTACGCGTCCTGTGAGACGGTTTTTCGTCCCGACCTTCAGGGAAAGCCCATTGTGGTGGTGTCCAATAACGATGGCTGCATTATTTCGCTTTCACGCGAGGCAAAGCAACTGGGGATCAAAATGGGCGAGCCGTACTTTAAATTTAAAGAGAAACGCTATCCGTCGCGGGTCTACGTGTTTAGCTCGAATTACGCGCTGTATGCCGATCTCAGCAGCCGCGTGATGCAGACGTTAACCGATCTTTCCCCGGCGATAGAGATCTATTCCATTGATGAGGCGTTCGTGAATGTCTCGGGCATCGACAGCTGTATGCCACTGGATATTTTCGGGCATCAGATGCGCAACCAGGTACTGAAAAATACCGGGCTGACGGTGGGCGTGGGGATTGCGCAGACGAAAACGCTGGCAAAGCTTGCGAACTATGCGGCGAAGAAATGGCGCAGCACGGGCGGCGTTGTTGATTTGTCAGACCACGATCGTCAGCGCAAGCTGCTGGGCGCAGTGCCGGTGGAAGAGGTATGGGGGGTTGGGCGGCGGATCACCAAAAAGCTAAATGCGATGGGCATTACCACGGCGCTTGAGCTGGCCGACAGCTCTTCGTGGGTAATAAGAAAGCATTTCAATGTGGTTCTGGAGCGCACGGTTCGTGAACTTCGCGGCGAGCGTTGCCTTAGCCTGGAGGAATTTACCCCCACGAAGCAGCAAATCATCTGTAGCCGCTCTTTTGGGCACCGCATTACGCAATACGTAGAGATGCATCAGGCGATTTGCGCTTACGCCGAACGCGCAGCGGAAAAACTGCGTGGCGAGCGCCAGTATTGTCGCTTCATCAGCGTATTTCTGCGGACCAGTCCTCATGCGGATAATGAGGTGTATTACGGCAATCAGGCTTCTGTCACCCTGATGACGCCGAGCAACGACTCACGCGATATCATCCGCGCCGCCACGCAAGCGTTAGAGCGGATATGGCTTGATGGATATCGCTATATGAAAGCAGGGGTGATGCTGGCCGACTTTTTCAGTAGCGGGGTCGCACAGCTTAATTTGTTCGATGACAACCGCCCGCGAGCCAATAGCATGGCGTTGATGGAGGCGATAGACAGGCTTAACCATTCCGGGAAAGGGAAAGTCTGGTTTGCCGGGCAGGGGAGCGAGAAAGCCTGGTCGATGAAACGTGAGATGCTCTCCCCGTCTTATACGACAAAGTATGCGGATTTGCCGGTGGTACGGTAGTCACTGAATATGACAAAAAATGCAGAGCTCATATAAGGAAATGAGGGCTGTTCAGGAATGTTTTCGTGATCTGCCAGAGCAGAAGCGCTAAGCTTTGCCGCCTGACTCTATTGGCCGGGATCGCAATGAATAACCTCGCTCTCTGGTATCGCCGTTTTGGCGAACCTGCGTCCGTACTGCAACCTGAACTCACTGCGCCTGGTGCACTGAAGCCAGGCGAACTTCGGGTGCGTATGCGCTATTCTCCGGTCAATGCCTCCGACCTTATCCCCATTACCGGTGCTTATCGTCACCGCACGCCATTACCGGCGGTGGCGGGTTATGAAGGGGTTGGCGAAGTGACTGAAGCGCCTGCCGCGTTCGCGCATCTTCTGGGCAAGCGCGTGCTACCGCTGCGGGGGCAAGGTACCTGGCAACAGTATGTTGATTGCCCGGCGGAATATGCAATCCCGGTACCGGACGAGGTTCACTCGCACCTTGCCGCGCGGGCATACATTAACCCGCTGGCCGCCAGGATGATGTTGAATCTCTATCCACCGCAGGGGAAACGGGTGCTGCTAACGGCAGCAGGTTCGGATTGCGCCATTTTGCTTGGGCAGTGGGCGCGCAGTGTCGGAGCGGAAGAGGTATACGGTATTCACCGCTCGCCTGTTCATGGCGAACGGCTAGCTGCGATGGGCATTATCCCGATAGAACAAGGTAATACGGCGATGGTGACCGCCGTCGCCGCGCGTGCGGACGTGGTGTACGATGCCACGGGCGGCAGCCTGGCAGAAACGCTTCTGAGCCTGATGCCCGAAGAGGGGATATTTGTCTGTTATGGCCTACTCAGCGGGCAAACGTTCCGGCAGCGCCGGGCGCTTCCACGCGTGGAGTGGTTCCATATTCGCAATCACCTTGATGCGCTGAGTGTGGAGGCGTGGCAGGCGGAATTCCGGCACATCTGGCCGATGCTGTGTGCAAGTCAGTACAGCGATGTCACGGTTTATCCTCTGACGCAATGGCAGGCGGCGCTACAGCGCTACCGCCAGGCCGGAAGAGTCAGTAAACCGCTGCTGGATATGAACCTGTAAGCCCCTGACAGGCAGGGGCCACGCTTACTTATTGCTCATGTCGCTGAGCAATATGGCGATGCTTTGCCCACCCGCCGTTTGCTCCAGACCAATTTTCACGATGATGGTCAGCGGTACGGAAAGCAACATACCGACCGGACCGAGCAGCCAGCCCCAGAAAATCAGGGACAAAAATACCACCAGGGTGGAAAGCCCAAGTCCGCGCCCCATCATTCGGGGTTCCAGTATGTTGCCGAAGACCAGGTTAATCACCAGATAGGCCGCCAGTAAAATGAGCGCATCATAAAGCCCGCTGAAGACCAGCACCTGAAGGATGGGCGGAATAGCCGCCAGTACAGAGCCGATATTGGGAATATAGTTAAGCGCAAAGGCCAGCAGCCCCCATACAAACGCAAAACGGACATCCAGCGCGACGAGCATCCCCCAGACAACCAGCCCCGTGATCAGACTAATGGCTGTTTTCAGCACCAGATAGTGCGAAACGCTGTCCAGCGCGCGTTGGATAGCCCCCATGCCTTCCACCGGACGGATCATTATCTGTTGCAGTTTTGCTGGCAGTTGCGGCACTTCAAACAGCATAAAAACCACCGTCAAAAACAGCAGGAAAATAGACGTCATGGCATTCGAAAGCTGCGCCAGCAGGCTGGTGACAAGGGTCATGGCCGCATTGGGATCGATATACTTCAGTAGTTCCTCAACCGACACCTCAATACCTGCACGTTGCAGCCAGGGCTCAATTTGCAGCAGCGGGATCACCAGTGATGAACGGTATTTAGGCAGCGTACGTGCCAGCTCGTTCAGGGAGGTTCCGAGATACGCCACCAGCAGCACCATGGCGACAATGATGATGCCAATCAGAAGCGTAATGGCCAGCACGCGGGGGATGCGGAGCCGGACCATGCGCTGAACCAGCGGGTTGAGGATTACGGCAATAAAAAGCGCGAGAATAAAGGGCACAATGATGTCCGCCGCAAAACGGACGCCCGTCAGAATGATCACCAACATGCCCAGCATGATGACAATTTTAAGCCCGTTCAGGGTAATGATGGGTTTAGCCATGGAAATTCCTGAAATAATTCTTTTATTTATAATAGATGCGAATGCCGATTCAATAAACTAACCAAGGTCAAACAGGGTGGGTAAAGAAATGAAAAGACTTTGAGTAAATTCCTGGCTTATGGTACAAATCAGGCGTGTTCAACTACCGAGGACAATTTTCATCCGCAAAGACGAGAAGCAAGATCGCGGATAATTGTAATTTTATGGACAATTTGTTCAGGACGTACATTTCAAAAAACACCGCTGTATTTTCTACCTCCCTCTGCCTTCTGTCTGGTGAGCAACACTGGCGCACCGCACTATAGTCACGTCTTCTGCCTGAGCTGGCGCTATGCGCTTAGCTGTCTGATTTAATTTCATATTTTTTTGGTTTGCCGTCTGAGGCGAGCCACGATGGATTATATTCTCAAGCAGGAGAAGAACATGTTTTACTGGATTTTATTAGCTCTGGCTATCGTCGCTGAAATTACCGGTACCTTGTCTATGAAATGGGCAAGTGTCAGTGATGGTAACACCGGATTTATTTTAATGCTGGTGATGATTACACTTTCCTATATTTTTCTGTCCTTTGCGGTAAAGAAAATCGCGCTGGGTGTGGCCTATGCATTGTGGGAAGGTGTCGGTATTTTGTTGATTACGCTGTTCAGCGTCATGTTATTTGACGAAGCATTATCAACCATGAAAATTGCCGGACTGACGACCCTGGTTGCCGGGATTGTGCTGATTAAATCGGGTACACGTAAACCGACAAAACAGCAGAAGGAGAAGGCCCATGCAGCAGTTTGAATGGATCCACGCGGCCTGGCTGGCGTTCGCCATTGTGCTGGAAATTGTGGCTAACGTCTTTCTGAAGTTTTCCGATGGTTTTCGCCGTAAGTTTTACGGCCTGATGTCCATTGCCGCCGTACTGGGCGCGTTCAGTGCGCTGTCGCAGGCGGTAAAAGGCATCGATTTGTCTGTGGCCTATGCGTTGTGGGGCGGGTTTGGTATCGCCGCAACGCTTGCTGCCGGCTGGATCCTTTTCGGCCAGCGTTTAAATAACAAAGGCTGGATAGGGTTGGCACTATTGCTGGCAGGCATGGTGATGATCAAACTCGCCTGACGAATACAGCCAGCGTTTACAGGCAGCGAAATCCGCTGCCTGTATTACTCTTATAAAAGCATGACTTTGAAGAGGATGGCTGATGCATCTCACCTTAAGCTGGCGCAATATCCCCACCGCAAAAACGCTGTTCGTCATGATATTCATGGCGGGGATCGGCTTAATCGTGTCTGTCGTCGCGTTGCTTTACCTGTCTCTTCATCTTATCAGCACCAAAACCAATGAAATTGATGAACACCGCACCGTGCTTTCGGTTCAGGGGGCGATCCAGACCTCCGTTAATCGTGTCTCATCGCTGGTGATCGATAATGCCGTCTGGGACGATGCCGTGCGTGAGCTTTATAGCCCTAAGCTGGATACCGAATGGCTGTATAGCACCTGGGGCGCGGGGTTTAAAATCAATAATCTCTACGACGGCACATTTGTACTGGATGAACATTTCAATGTGCTGTGGGGGTCATTTCGGAGCCAGCCTTTTACGGAAAAGGATCTCTCATTTTTTGGCTCAGGCCTGAAAGCGCTGATTGATGAGCACCGCAGCGCATTACCCTCAGACAAGAATATTTACGCCGGGATCACCCGTACCCGCAACGGCGTGGCGTTTATCGGTATCGGGCTTGTGCGCCCGATGGTAGGGCCGCTCCAGGTCAGTGGTGATATGCGGCGTTATCTGGTCATTACCCGTCATCTTAATCCCCAGATTTTGTCCGATCTGGGGGCAACGTTTCAGATAGACCGCCTCAACTATACGCCCAATAAAATCAACGATATGAGTATGCCGCTTAACAGTTCGGCCGGGGAGCTTTTGGGCTATCTCAACTGGCAGGCGAGGTTGCCGGGGGCGCAGGCGGCGAGGGCGGCCTCGTCAGACATCACGCAAATCGTCATTCTGGCCGCCGCCCTGATTTTACTGTTTATTCTGGTGAGTAGTGTGGGGCTGTATAAGCTTGCCCGGGGGGAAAGTCAGGCCCGGCTGGTGGCACGAACGGACTGGCTGAGCCACTTACCCAACCGACGCGCGTTGATAGAAGCGCTGGAGCAGGTCAGCCTGCGCGGTGATATTGACGTGAAAAGCGTGGTGTTTATCGATCTTGATGGCTTTAAAGATGTGAACGATATCTATGGCCACAGCGTGGGTGATGATCTCATCATCGCCATTGCAAAAACCCTGCGTGAACGAGTCCCGCCTGGCGGGATGCTGGCGCGTATGGGAGGCGATGAGTTTGCCATGACCATTGGCGGCGATCGCTCAGAGGCGCAGGCGTCAGCGTTTGCCGGGGCGGTGCTCGACTTCCTGAATGCCCCGATTCGCCTGGGGGATCGCACCATCCATATCAGCGCCAGCATCGGGATCGCCAGTGGAACCCTGATTGAGTGCACCAGCTCCGAGCTGTTCCGTCGGGCCGATATTGCCATGTATCACGCCAAAATGACTGGAAAAGGGCGGGTCACCCACTACGATGCAGAGCTCAACAGCGCGCGGGAACGGCAGCTGGCACTTGAAGACCAGATCCGTGGCGGGCTTGAACGCGATGAATTTGATGTCTGGTATCAGCCGATTATTGATGCGCGGAGCCAGAAAATGACCAGCGTCGAAGCGCTGGTGCGCTGGCCACGCCGCCCGCAAGGGGAACTTGGCCCGGATGCCTTTATTACGATTGCTGAAACCAGTGGCCTGATTTATAAGCTCGGCCAGTTTGTCCTGCACCGGGCCTGTAGCGATCTGGAGCCTTTTGGTGATTTAAAATTATCCGTCAATATCTCTCCGGCGCAGTTCCGCGATCCTGAGTTTGAAGATAAGGTTGCCAACGTGCTGGATATCACCCATTTCCCGGCGAACCGACTCCAGCTTGAAGTGACGGAAACCTACGTCCTGGAAAACCCGGAGCGTGCGCGTTCAGCAATAGTTAACCTGAAAGCGCTGGGTACGGCGGTTGCACTGGATGATTTTGGCACGGGGTATTCAAGTATCGGCTATCTGCGCCGTTTCAATTTTGACACCATCAAAATAGACAAATCGCTGGCCGGGCTGGTGGATAACGACGAACAGGCCGCCGCGCTGGTGAGTGGTACGGTGCGAATCGCTAACGCTCTGGGGATGGCGGTGGTGGCGGAAGGTGTGGAAAACGAAAAACAGATGAAACTCTTACGGCTGGCTGGCTGCGATCAGTTGCAGGGATTCTGGTTCAGCCAGCCGATGCCGATTGAGGCAATTATTGAATTACGTCAGGTCAGACAGTGCTGACTTACTGCTGCGCCAGCGCTTCGAGTCTGTCGCGAAAACCGGTAACGGACAACGCGCGGTTATCGGCACGCCATCTGTCTTTAGCGGCAGGCGCAGAGCTTTGAACGCCAATCAGCTGCCAGCCGTTGTCTGTTTTCAGCATCAGCGGCGAACCGCTATCGCCCGGTAAGGTATCGCACTGATGCGACAAGACGCTGTTTTGCGCCCAGCCCGTGACAATGCAGTCTGAATGGGTGTACAGCGAATCCAGGTGATCAACAGGGTAACCCGATTGTGTCACTTTGCGGTCGGCGGCCTTCAGCGCGGCAGTCAGTGCAGCTTTATCACCGTCAAACAGCGGCAGGGGCGTAATGCCAGACGGCGGATAACGTAACACCACCAGACCAAAATCCCAGGACGCCGCAGCTGGTGGCACAATCCAGCCATCACCATCCGGTTTCAGGCGCTTGCCCAGCGACGGGTCGACCCGGCCTTCAATTCCGTGGATCTCATAGCGCCACACTCCTTTTTGCGACACAAAGCGCAGCGCAACGGCTTTATCCGGTTTGCCGTTTGGCGGTGTTAACAGACAGTGGCCTGCGGTCAATGCAAGCTGAGGGGTAATTAAGGTGGCAGTACATAAGTTGCCGCTGGCGGTTTCCAGCTGGCCAATAGCATCCCACGGGGGCTGAGTAGGGTTGGCAACACGCGTACGATCGTCATGACCAAAAAAAAGCGTCTTTACATCTTTGGCGCTCATGGTGTCATCGCCACCATCATCCGCATGTGAAAAGCCAGAAAAAAGAGTAAACGTTCCCAGTAACAACACTACAGATTTACGCATATCACACTCTGGTGGGGGTAATTATGATTATTAAAAGTGAACCCTATGAAAATACTATAGACGGGACGGCGTTAAAGTGGGAGTAAAATCAGCGTGCTACATTCAGGAAAGATAAAAGTGGCTTGCGATGAGCGCGCATAAAATAAGCAGAATAAGAATGAGCTCAAACCGATAGCGTCGCAGCATACGCCCTCCGGATAAAAAAACGGCGCTGGACCTTTCCGGTTCAGCGCCGGTTTACCAACGTGCCCCGAAGGGCACGGTTAAGCTTGTACTCTTACGCAGCTGGCTGTGCAGCTGGTTTAGCAGCTTCGTGTTTTACTGCTTTTTTGTGATGCTTTTTAGCAGCCTGAGCTTTCTGCTCTACAGCCGGTTTAGCGGCTTTTTTGTGGTGCTTTTTAGCAGCCTGAGCTTTCTGCTCTACCGCTGGTTTAGCGGCTTTTTTGTGATGCTTTTTAGCAGCCTGAGCTTTCTGCTCTACCGCTGGTTTAGCGGCTTTTTTGTGGTGTTTTTTAGCAGCCTGCGCTTTCTGTTCAGTTGGCGCTGCGGTTGCTGGAGCTGCTGCTTCTTTTTTCACAGCGGCTTTATGATGTTTCTTGTGGTGAACCGCTTTAGCTGGCGCTGCGGTGGTAGTTGCAGCCGGAGCAGCAGCTGGTGCAGGAGTTGCAGTAGTTTCAGCAGCAAATGCAGCAGAAGACAGACCCATAGCAGCGGCAACAACCAGAGCTAATACTTTATTCATTCTCATACCCTCGAATTTGGTTTTTCATTTAACCCCACTGCGGGGCCGTTGAAAGAACTATATCCCTGTAAACCCGAGGTTTCCGTGAGTGATTGGTATCGGCGTGTAACGTAATGTACAACGGCAGGTACAAGGTGTACGAACAAGGCAGCGCGCGCCTGTTCGTACACCCCGAGGCTTATTTCTTCAGGGCGGCAAGAATGGCCGCAGGTGGCTGGCTGCCTATAATTGAACGTGATTCAGGTTCGATCACCACCATGATTGGCGTGATGCGGATACCCAGTCTTGCGGCCAGCGCTGATTGCCGCTCGACCAGCGCAGAACAGGCCGGAGTCGCGTCGTTATCGGGTAAAAAACCGGTCATCGCTTTTTGCAGGCTTTTCACCTTATCGGCGGAACACCAGACGCGCCCCATATCTTCAATCACAGAATCACGAATAGAGTCGGGGGCGACGGTCACAAACGACATCGTCAAACCGGCATCCGTATATTGCTTAACGTTTTTCACCACATTGCTACAGTAGATGCACTGGTTATCAATAAACACCAGCAGCTTGTACTTTTCGGCGGGAGCCTGAAACGTGATGGGCTGGAGGTCAGCCAGAGAGTGTGTAATATCGTCGTACGCTTCTTTTGGCGTGTTATCCGTGGCGGCGAAGGCACTCAGACTCGTCGCACACAGCATGGCTAAGGCCATCGTTTTCATTTTGCCTTTCATCATTCATCCCTTTATTTATTTTTTATGCCTGGCCTGATAACGGTTTATTTCTGAGCCAGAAAAAGAATTATGGCATTAAGCGCAAGCGTCAGGATATGCACAAAATCATATTCTTAGTGCGTAAAGGGATAGGAAATTGCCGGAGTGAACTCCGGCAGAATGCATTACAGATAACGCGCGGTCAGGTGTTCACGGAAATAACGGATATTCAGATCTTCCCCGGTCGCCTGGGTAATTAACTGCGAGGTGCTAAAGCGGCTGCCATGCTGCCAGATATTCTGGCGCAGCCAGTCAAACAGGGCAGAAAAATCGCCGTCTGCAACAGACGCCTGAAGCCCTGGCAGCGCGGTTTTCGCGGCGTGGAAGAGCTGTGCGGCGTACATTGCCCCGAGGGTGTAAGACGGGAAGTAACCAAAGCCACCGTCGGTCCAGTGGATGTCCTGCATACAGCCATTGCGGTAGTTGTCTTTGGTGGACAACCCAAGCCAGGCCTGCATTTTCTCATCCCACAGGGCCGGGATATCATCAACTTCAATCTCACCATTAATCAGTGCGCGTTCAATCTCATAGCGCAGCACAACATGCGCCGGATAACTCACTTCATCGGCATCGACACGAATGTAGCCAGGTTTCACGCGCTGGTTCCAGGCAATAAAGTTCTCTTCGCTAAAGGCGGCCTGGCTGCCAAAACGGGCATGTACGGCAGGGAGCAGATGTTTCAGAAACGCGTTACTGCGTCCAAGCTGCATTTCAAAGAACAGACTCTGGGATTCGTGGATTGCCGTGGAGCGAGCTTGCGCGATGGGTTGGCCCGCCCAGGCACGCGGCAGGTTTTGCTCATAGCGGGCATGACCGGTTTCGTGAACCACGCCAAACAGCGCGCTCAGCAGTTCGTCTTCGTCATAGCGAGTGGTGATACGTACATCTTCTGGCACGCCGCCGCAGAACGGGTGAGCGCTAACGTCCAGACGACCGGCGTTAAAATCGAAGCCGAGCATTTTCATGGCTTCCAGACCCAGTTCACGTTGGTCGGCGGTCGCGAAGGGGCCTTGCGGCGGGACAAACGATTGTTGGGACTGTTTTTCCACCACCTTCGCCAGCAGGTCTGGCAGCCAGGATTTCATGTCAGCAAACAGCACGTCCAGGCGGGCGCTGGTCATATCCGGCTCAAAAATATCCAGCAGGGCATCGTAAGGTGAGCAGCCTTTTTCCTCTGCACGCAGGCGGGCTTCTTCCCGGCTCAGCCTGACCACGTCCTTAAGGTTTGCAGAAAAACCCTGCCAGTCATTTGCTGGACGTTGCGAACGCCAGGCGTGCTCACATTTGCTGCCCGCCAGAGACTTCGCTTCCACCAGCGATTCAGGCAGCAGGGACGCCTGCTGATAGTGGCGCGTCATTTCACGCAGGTTTGCCTGTTCTACGTCATTCAAATCTTCGCTTTGCGCTGCGGCCAGCCAGTCACCCACTTTCTTGTCTGTCAGGATCTGGTGCTGCAAGACGCTCATTTCAGCCAGGGCTTCACCCCGGGCAGCGCTACCGCCTGGCGGCATCATGGTAAACATATCCCAACTGGCGATGGAGGAGAGATGTGAGAAGCGGGAGAGACGCTGGAAAGTGCGGGTGAGTTCCTGATAAGCAACATTTTTTTGCATAGTTATTGTTCTCGTTCGGTTGGATGTGTCCTGGGAGTTTAACGTGATTTTTAGATGATTAATGCATTTTTGATACGAGGGGCGTGAAGCCCCTCGTCAGTTCAGTCGTAAAGCCATTTGCCTGCTTTTGCGGACTCTGCAAACATTCTTACGGTCAACGGGATGCGCGTTGCTTCTACTTCTTCCCGCTTCAACTTGAACCAGCGCTTTAATAAAGGTGTATTCTGCCAGGGGAAATAACGAGACCAATTCACACCGGACAAATCCACATTAAACTCTTTCTCATACCGGTTTAATGCATCCTCGAAGTCATCACCTGGAGAGCCAAATAAATCAGAATCTAGTTCCAGAGGAACTTCTTTCCAGTCGTTATCCAGATAGCCTGGAATTTCTTCGCGAAACATTACTAATACGTCATCTATGATGGTCATTAGAAAGATGTCCACTGTATGCGATCTTTTGGTCGTGCGATCAAATTGTATTTTTCTTGCGTTCGTGTTGAAACTCGACGAAGAGTCAGTGCAAGTGTGGCCCATCCCAGCCAGGGGATGTAGCGGCCAATGACTGCTGCAAGTTTGTTGGTTGGCTGCATCCTGATCCCGACTGGAGTTGTAACTTTAATCCCGAAGGGGAGACGTGCGTCGCGTAAAATTATCCGAGCGTACTTTGAAACAACACTTGTCCCCAGGGTCGCTCCTTCAGGTTTTGCCCGAGTACCTAGCCACGGTTGCCCACCCAAAATTGCCGCACCTGAAACGGCATCTATCCCTAATTCCATACAGAATTCCTCCAGAAAAATGATCTCGAGTAACTCACCCGGAGTGACGTTTGAATGGCCTCTGTAGAAGTAGGTTCCGTTAATCTCTTCGGTCGTATCCATACCAATACCCCAGTTAAGCCGTCGCCCGTTCATTCCATGCGTCAGAGAAAATAATATTGCCGTCGTTATGCTTCCAAGTAATTTTCTCGTAACGCAATTCAACCGTTTCGAGGTGATTATTATTGTTGTCGCCGGGAGCGGCCATGGCGGGTGAAACCGAAACTATCCGCACGCCTTCCAGAAGAATATTGAAGTATTCAGCTTCCTGACCCGCGTCATTAATCTTGTAGAACTTGAGTTCGGCTTTTTGTAGAGCCTGACCAGTGGCGACGGCTTTATAGAGATAGGGAGATGCGTAATCGAACTCCTTTACAATCATCATCGGAGAGTGGATACGTTTACCAGTAGGTTTACCTGTCAGGTTATCGGTTGGCGTCGAAAGATTATGGTGAAACCCTTTGAACTCAATGCTGTATTCCCTATGCTGCACATCACAACCGCCTTTGATAAGCGCACCGCCATCATCGTACAGCCACATATTGCCTGGAATAGCCATTTCAAAATCCTTCTTTATGCCATTAAAGAAGATAAGATTAAGGAAAGAGGATATGAAGGGTATATGCACGGAATGGCTATAATGCGTTGATTATACTTAACTTTGAATTAAGTAAAATTTATCTGGAAAAGATAAACCCCGCATAATCGGTTATACGGGGTCATTGAGGAAAATTACTTCAAACGCCGATGAAGGCTATTCCCCACCAGCAACGCCATACACAGCATTAGCGCAATAAACCCGCCCACGCCGTTCCAGCCGTAGTTATGCCAGAATACGCCACCGAGCGTCCCGGCGATACTGGATCCCAGATAATAGCTGAACAAGTACAGCGAAGAGGCCTGCCCTTTGGCGCGACGAGCGCGTGGACCAATCCAGCTGCTGGCAACCGAATGCGCGGCGAAAAAGCCTGCGGAGAAGAGCAACATCCCGGCGAAAATCAGCCACAGCGAAGAGAACAGCGTCATCAGCAGCCCGAGCAGCATCACGCCTGTTGAGACCAGCATGACCGGGCCACGGCCAAAGCGTGCGGTCATCGCCCCGGCTTTCGGTGAGCTCCAGGTACCGGTGAGATAGGCAACAGAGAGCAGGCCGACCACCGCCTGGCTAAGATGCCACGGAGAGAGCATCAACCGATAACCAATGTAGTTGAACAGGGTCACGAACGAACCCATCAACAGGAAGCCGGTCAGGAACAGCCGCGGAAGCCCTTTATCGCGCCAGTGCAGACGGAAGTTGATAAACAGCGTTTTCGGGCGCAGGGATGTCGGGCGGAAATGGCGTGATTCCGGCAGAATTTTCCAGAACATCAGCGCAGAGGCCAGGGCAAAGCAGCCAATGACCGCCAGCGCAATACGCCAGTTAAAGATGTCCGTGAACACCCCGCTCAGCAGGCGTCCGCTCATTCCCCCGATCGAGTTCCCGCTGATATACAGCCCCATTGAGAAGGCGACAAAACTGGGGTGGATCTCTTCGCTAAGGTAAGTCATCCCGACCGCAGCGACTCCGCTAAGCGATAACCCAATCAGGGCGCGCATCACCAGGATGCCGTGCCAGCTTGTCATCATAGTTGAGAGCAGCGTACAGACGGAGGCCAGCATTAATGCCGTTACCATGACCTGCTTGCGGCCAATGGCATCTGAAAGTGGCCCGGTAAACAACAAACCGATCGCCAGCATTCCGGTAGAAATAGAGAGTGAAATACTGCTGCTGGCAGGGGATACGCCAAATTCATGGGACAAAACCGGCAGAATAGGCTGAACGCAATACAGCAGAGCAAAGGTTGCCAATCCTGCTGAGAAGAGCGCCAGCGTGACGCGCATAAATTGAGGAGTACCACGTTTAATGAACTGAACCGGCTGTGATGCTGGGGGTAAATCATCGATGTCGCTTGCCGGCGCGATATCAATGGTTGTTGTACGACTCACACAGTTTCCTTGCTTAAACATCCCCGTGATTGGCTGGTGACGGGTATGACCACATGTTCAGGGTAGGAAAATGTAAATATTCTGTCTAATATATTAATAATCTCAAATGATACTTTAAAGATATGAATATCGAACTGCGTCACCTGCGCTACTTTATTGCCGTGGCAGAAGAGCTGCATTTTGGTCGTGCTGCCGCCCGTCTGAACATCTCTCAGCCACCGTTAAGCCAGCAAATTCAGATCCTGGAGCAGCAGGTGGGGGCACGTTTACTGGCACGGACTAACCGCAGCGTGAGCCTGACGGCGGCGGGGAAACAGTTTCTTGTCGACAGCCGTCAAATCCTGAGCATGGTCGATGACGCTGCCGCCAGAGCAGAACGGCTCTACCTGGGGGAGGCCGGCGAACTGCGTATCGGTTTTACCTCATCGGCCCCGTTTATCAGCGCGGTATCGGCCACGCTGTCGTCGTTTCGCCGTCATTTTCCGGATGTCCATCTCCAGACCCGTGAAATCAACACCCGCGAACAAATTGCCCCGCTAAATGAAGGCTCGCTCGATCTGGGCCTGATGCGAAATACTCAGTTGCCGGACTCGCTTGAGTGGCAGGTTATCCTGCGCGAGCCGTTGATGGCGATGATCCCGCATGACCACCCGCTGGCCTCACGCCCCACGGTTTCGCTAGCGGAACTGGCAAAAGAGCCGTTCGTCTTTTTCGACCCGCAGGTGGGCACCGGGCTGTATGACGACATCCTGGGGCTGATGCGTCGTTACGGTCTTACCCCGACAATGACGCAAGAAGTGGGCGAGGCAATGACTATTATTGGCCTGGTGGCCGCCGGGCTTGGCGTTTCAATCCTTCCGGCCTCATTTAAGCGGGTACAGTTGCGTGAAATGCGCTGGGTGGCCATTGAGGAAAAAGATGCCATTTCTGAGATGTGGCTGGTATGGTCGAAACACCGGGAACTCAGTCATGCGGCACAGCGTTTCAAAACGCAGCTGATGACGGCGTCACGGGGGCGAAATGTATAGGGAAAGTGGGTAAAAATGTGCAGTAAATCACATGGCTAAGTAAATATTTGACGAGCACCATTGAAGTGCTTCACCATAGCCCACAGTTTATTTCGAAGCTCGAAAATAAGGGAGTACGAGGTGGTTGCTGATAGTCAGCCAGGGCATATTGATCAGATTAAGCAGACCAACGCTGGCGCGGTTTATCGCCTGATTGATCAGCTTGGTCCGGTTTCGCGTATCGATCTCTCGCGCCTGGCACAACTGGCACCTGCCAGTATTACCAAAATTGTTCGTGAAATGCTGGAAGCACACCTGGTTCAGGAGACCGAAATTCAGGAGCCGGGCAGCCGTGGCCGCCCTGCGGTAGGGCTGGTGGTGGAAACTGAGGCGTGGCACTACCTGTCGCTGCGAATCAGCCGCGGCGAAATTTTCCTCGCTCTGCGCGATCTGAGCAGCAAGCTGGTGGTTGAAGACCGTCTGGAGTTGCCGCTCGATATCGATCAGTCCCTCCTGGACGCTATTCTCACGCATATTGATCAGTTCTTTATTCGCCATCAGCAGCGCCTTGAGCGTCTGACGGCGATTGCCATTACCATGCCAGGTATTATCGATACGGAAAACGGCATTGTGCACCGGATGCCGTTTTACGATGGTGTCAAAGAGATGCCGCTTGGCGAAGTACTGGAAAACCACACCGGCGTGCCGGTCTACATTCAGCACGATATCAGTGCCTGGACGATGGCAGAGGCGCTGTTTGGTGCATCCCGCGGCGCACGCGATGTTATTCAGGTGGTTATCGATCATAACGTGGGCGCCGGGGTTATCACCGACGGCCGCCTGCTTCATGCCGGAAGCAGCAGCCTGGTGGAAATTGGCCATACCCAGGTCGACCCTTATGGTAAGCGCTGCTACTGCGGTAACCACGGGTGCCTGGAAACCATCGCCAGCGTTGAAAGCGTGCTGGAGCTGGCGCAGGTGCGGCTGAGCCAGTCGATGAGTTCAACGCTGCATGGTCAGCCGTTAACGGTGGATGCCCTGTGTGCGGCGGCGAGGCAGGGCGATCTGCTGGCAAAAGATATCATCACCGGTGTCGGCAATAACGTCGGCCGTATTCTCGCCATCATGGTGAATTTGTTTAATCCGCAAAAGATATTGATTGGCTCACCGCTCAGCCAGGCGGCGGAAATCCTTTTCCCGGCTATCTCCGATTGCATTCGTCAGCAGTCGCTCCCGGCGTACAGTAAGAATATCGTGGTTGAAAGCACCCAGTTCTCTAATCAGGGAACCATGGCCGGTGCGGCGCTGGTAAAAGATGCCATGTACAACGGTTCGTTACTGATTCGCTTGCTCCAGGGCTAACTCATTTCCACAGATGTAAGAAAAATTGCGCTATCTCAAGCCGGATAGCGTATGCATCCCGTAGACTTCCCCCCACTGAATTATTTACCTGGTTTATATTTTAGAAGCATCACCAAGAGGTGGGATGAGTCATGCTTAAGCGTTTCTTTGTAACGGGTACTGATACCTCTGTCGGAAAGACCGTTGTGTCCCGCGCTTTGCTGCAAGCCCTGGCGGCAAACGGTAAATGTGTTGCAGGGTACAAACCGGTCGCAAAAGGCAGTAAAGAGACGCCTGAAGGACTGCGTAATAAAGATGCGCTGGTCCTGCAAAGTGTCTCAACGCTGGAATTGCCGTATCACGCCGTAAATCCTATCGCGTTAAGCGAAGATGAAAGCAGCGTGGCGCACAGCGGCCTTATCAATTACACCCTGTTGTCAGACGGCCTGGCAAACCTGAGCGAAAAGGTTGACCACGTTGTTGTCGAGGGGACGGGCGGCTGGCGCAGCCTGATGAACGATTTGCGTCCGCTGTCAGAATGGGTTGTTCAGGAACAACTGCCGGTCATTATGGTGGTGGGCATTCAGGAAGGGTGCATCAACCATGCGTTGTTGACAGCGCAGGCGATTGCCAATGACGGCCTGCCATTAGTGGGGTGGGTGGCAAACCGCATCAACCCGGGGCTGGCGCATTACGCTGAAATTATCGATGTGCTGAGCAAAAAACTGCCGGGGCCATTAGTTGGCGAGCTGCCTTATCTGCCCCGTGCCGAACAGCGCGAGCTATCGCAGTATATCAATCTCTCCGCGCTCGGTAGCGTGTTGTCCGTAGATAGAGTCGTGGCGTAACGTCCTCGACAGCACCGAGGCAATCACACACGCAACCAGTAAACCGGGCAACAGCGAATACTGCCCGGTCATTTCACAGACCATCAGCGCCGACATGATCGGCGCATGTGTGGTGGCCGCCAGCAGCGTTGCCATTCCCGCCAGCCCCAGCAAAATAGCGGTTTCCGAACCAGGGAACCACAGCGCGAAGATCTGCGCAAACAGCATTCCTGTCGCCATACCGACGAACAGCGTCGGGGTGAACACCCCGCCCGGCGCGCCCGAACCGCTGCTTGCCAGCACCGCCAGCAATTTACAGATAAAGACCCCGGCAATCACCGTCAGCAACGGCGGGGAGAGCAGAAACGCCTGTACCACGCTGTAGCCATTGCCCCAGACTTTTGGTGTCAGGAGCGACAACAACCCGACAATCAGGCCGCCAAGCGCAAGCTGGAACGGCGGCGAGAGCTTGAGCCGCAGAAAAAGAGCGTGGCTTGCGTCCATCAGCCACATCAGCAACGGGCCACACACACCGGCCAGCAGCCCCATCCCCAGCATGAGCGCATAATCAACGGCGGTCAGCGTGTCGCTAAGATGCACCTCATAGAGCGTGCTGGCGCCCGGGCTGAGCAGGCGTGTGGTGAGCAACGCTACCACGGCCGCAATCACCACCGGGCCAAGCGAGGCCAGCATCAGCGTGCCAAACAAAATCTCGGCGATGAACAGGCTTCCGGCCAGTGGCGCGTGGTAGGCGCTGGCCATCCCGGCGGCGGCACCGCAGGCAATCCACAATTTCCATTCTGATTTCGGGGTGAAGCGTTGGGCAAAAAACGATGCGGCAAGCGCCGCGAGCAGGATCATCGCGCCTTCACGGCCGATGGCGCTGCCGCTGGATACCACCAGCAATGATGCCAGCGATTTAACAAGGCTGGCGCCGTAGTCGAATTGCCCGTCACCCGTTTCGAGGGCTTCCATGTAATCGGTAGGCGCCTGAGGACGTTGCGCGGTCAGCCGTTGCCATCCCCAGAGCAGTAATCCTGCCGCCAGCCCACCCAGTGCCGGCGTGAGTGCCCGTCGCCAGGGGGAAAGTTCGCCCGCAGCATTCACCAGGCTGCCGCTCTGATTACCCAGAAACAGCCATTCGAGCAGGAACATCGCGTGGCGAAAAACGGCCACGGCCAGCGCGGCCAGCACGCCTGTCAGGGTGGCAATCAGGAGCCGGCGAAACATGGCGCGAATGTCGGGATAAGTATGAAGACGTTGCATGGGGCACGCGTAAACGGGATAGATACAATATTGTGATGGGAAATCGCGAGGTTAGCAAAAGGTATGCGTGCGAAAAAAAGCCGGGCATTGCCCGGCCTGGTATTAGCTCTCGCTAGAAATATTCAGCGCCCGACGTGTGCGGCCTGAGCTCAGATATTCCGCAATGTAATCCTGAGAAATTTCGCCGTTATAGCGCCCATCTTCATCGACGATCGGCATCCAGCTGGCGTTGCTCTCGTACAGACGGGACAACACCACGCGCAGGTTATCTTCGGCTTTGCCGGTCATGCGGAACGGGTGCAGGATATCCCGGCACGTTCCGCTGGCGTTCCGCGCTTCACGGCGCTTCACAAAGCCCAGCGGTTTGCCCTGGTCATCCACCACGGTAATGGCACGAATATCGTTGTCATCCATTGTGGCAAAGGCCTCTGGCAGTGGTGTTGCTTCACGCGCCGTGATGGTGGGCTGCTGATCGGTTACATCACCGGCAGAAACCAGCAGCAGGCGCTTCAGGGTTCTGTCCTGCCCGACAAACGAGCCGACAAACTCATTCGCCGGTTTTGCCAGCAGTTCGTCCGGGCTGGCGCACTGAACAATCCGCCCCTGACGGAAGACGGCGATCCGGTCGCCAAGCTTAAGCGCTTCATCGATATCATGGCTCACCAGCATGACCGTCTTTTTCAGCTTACGCTGCATCTCCAGGAACTGATTCTGGATCACCTCACGGTTAATCGGGTCGACGGCGCCGAACGGTTCATCCATCAGGAGCACCGGCGGATCTGCCGCCAGAGCGCGTATCACGCCGATACGCTGCTGTTGCCCGCCGGACATTTCACGCGGATAGCGGTTCAGGAACTTATGCGGATCCATTGCCACCATGTCCATCAGCTCTTGCGCGCGGGTTTTGCAGCGCGCTTTGTCCCAGCCCAACATGCGCGGCACCACGGTAATGTTCTCTTCAATGGTCATATTCGGGAACAGACCGATCTGCTGGATGACGTAACCAATGTTGCGGCGCAGGGTGACGGTATCCATCCCGCTGGTGTCTTCGCCGTTGATGAGGATCGTCCCGCTGCTCGGGGCGATCAGGCGATTAATCATCTTCAGGGTGGTGGTTTTCCCGCACCCGGAAGGGCCAAGCAGGACGCACATTTCCCCTTCAGGAACGTTCAGGTTGACGTTGTCGACAGCCTTCACGGTCTGCCCTTGTTTCTGTGAAAAGTGTTTGCTGAGGTTTTCCAGTTTTATCATTATCGAATCCCCTTCGGAGTCAGCACGACCTGGAGGCGATGCAGCAACCAGTCGAGCACAATGGCTAAAAGACAAATCATCAGTGCGCCCGCAATCAACATTCGGATATCGCTGCCGCCAATGCCGTTAAGCAGCAGCAGGCCCAGCCCGCCCGCGCCGATGACGGCGGCAATCGCCATGACCCCAATGTTCATCACCACGGCGGTGCGGATCCCGCCGAAAATCACCGGCAGCGCCATCGGAATTTCGACCCAGCGCAGACGCTGCCAGAAGGTCATACCGATGCCGCGTCCTGCTTCCCGCAAGCCCGGCGGCAGGCTGTCGAGCGCGGTATGGGTGTTGCGCACAATCGGCAGTAACGAGTAGAGGAACACCGCCGTAATGGCGGGCAGGGCACCAATACCCTGACCGATCAGCGAAAAGAGCGGGATCATCAGGCCGAACAGGGCAATCGACGGAATGGTCAGCACAAGCGTGGCAATACCGAGTACGGGCGTGGCCAGCCATTTATGGCGGACAATCAAAATACCCAGCGGCACGCCCGTGATGATGGCTAAACCAACGGCGAGCGCCACCAGCCACAGGTGCTGTAGCGTCAGGGTTAACAGGTAGCTCCAGTTATCAAGGATGTAATGAACGGTATCCATAGCGCCTCCTACAGCATCTGCTTGCTACGCAGGAAATCACGGGCGACCTGCTGCGGTGACTGATGATCGATATCCACTTTTTTATTCAGTTCGGTGATAACGTCGTTGTTGAGCTGGCCAGAAAGGGTATCCAGCGCCTCTTCCAGCCCGGGATTGGCCTCCAGCGTGTCTTTGCGTACCACCGGAGTGACCGCGTAGCTCGGGAAGAAACCTTTATCGTCTTCCAGTACCTTCAGGTCAAAACCCTTCACGCGCCCGTCGGTGGTGTAAATCAGCCCGGCATCGACAAAGCCATCGCGAACGGCGTTATAAACCAGCCCCGGGTCCATCTGGCGGATTTGCGGGCGATCCAGCGTCATGTTGTACGCCGCCTGGAGGGGTTTCATCCCGTCGCTGCGCCCGGCAAATTCCAGGTCTAAACCCAGCAGCCAGTTGTTGTCCGGATCGGTTTTGCGGATCTGCTCAATCTTCGCCACCAGCTCCGACAAGGTATTGATGTGCTCGGCCTCGGCACGCTTGCGTTGCATGGCGAAGGCATAGGTGTTGTTCATATTCGCCGGTTTGAGCCAGACCAGACCGTGCTTCGCATCCAGGCGTTTTACCGTCTCGTAAGACTCCTGCGGTGACATGCGTTTGTTGATGTGGTTAAAGATGATGAGGGACGTACCGGTGTACTCCCAGGTCATATCAATCTGTTTATTGATCATCGCGTTACGGGAAATCACCGTCGCAATATTGGTTTGCGGCTGCACCTGAAAACCTTTCTTTTGCAGGTATTGCACCGTCATAGCCGACAAAATGTGCTGCTCGGTAAAACTCTTGGTCGCCAGAATCAGCGGGGCGGCGAACGTCTGGCTGGAGAACAGCGCCGCAGCACAGAGGGCCGTGAGGCCGGAAAGTAATCTCATAAAAGCTCCTTGTTATTGTTATTGAGCGAGATGCGGGCTCATCACGCGGCCCAGCGCGGCCAGTAAGGTATCCAGAATCAGGGCGAAGAGTGCGGTCGCCACCGCGCCCAGGATCAGCGTCGGGAAGTCGTTAAGGTAGATGCCGGGGAAGATCAGCTCGCCGTAGCTGCTGGCACCAATCAGGAAGGCCAGCGGCGCCGTACCGACGTTGATCGCTGTGGCAATACGAATACCGGAGAGCATCACCGGCCAGGCGTTAGGGATCTCGACCTGAAGCAGACGTTGCCACCGGGTCATCCCGATGCCGTTAGCGGCTTCCAGCAAGGAGGCCGGCACCGAGCACAATCCGGCGTAGGTGTTACGCACAATCGGCAACAGTGACGCCAGGAACAGCGCGATAACGGCGGGTTTATCGCCAATGCCGATCACCACCATCGCCAGTGCCAGCACGGCCAGTGGCGGCAGGGTATTGCCGACGTTAAAAATTTGCATCACGTATTCGGCTACCCCGCGTGCTGCGGGGCGGCTCAGCAAGATCCCGCTTGGGATGCCGATCAACAGTGCGAAGAACATCGACGAGAAAACCAGTATCAGGTGCTGCTGCCCGAGGTAGATCAAATCGACCTGGCGCGCTTTGATTGTCTCAAGCCCGATGCCCCAGGTCAGAAGGGCAAGTATTGCGATAATGGCGGCGATAAAAAGCAGAGAACGTTTTAGTAATGACGCGTGCATTGCGGTGTGTCTCCCTGTGCTCATGCGTTATAGCAACCACCGGTTGCCTGTTGTTATGCCATGTTTTGGCAGGGGTAGTTGAGCTATAGCAAGTGACCGGGAAGGGTTCCAGCGAAGGGGGAAAATCAGTAACCCTATGATTAATGAGTAAACCTTGTGTCAGGCCAGAGGGGGTAAGGGCTGGCTATGGGAGAGGCAGAATAGTCCTAAAGACGAAAATGAAATGTGACACCGTCACATTTCAGGCCGCGCGCCCGGTGTGCGGGCGACGCGTTTTACCTTACAACGTGCCGGACTTATTCCATTCTTGCCAGATTTTCTCCAGCCCTTCGCGGTAGCTAGTGACGGCAAAATCGGGAAAGCGCTGTTTAAATTTTGCTGACTCAAACAGGTTATCAAATTCATACCTCGGCAGCAGTTCACGAATTTCACGGGCGCCCTTCGACACTAACCCCGCCGCAGTAAATGTCAGTTTGCTGATGACGCTGTAATCCGCCTGCTGGCCGAAGATGTCACAGGCAAGCGTGACAAACTGCTGGTAGGTGAGACGGTCATCGCAGCAGGGCAAATGCCAGCTCTGTCCGTAGGCGTCGGGCGTATTGCCCAGAACGGCCAGCGCGCGGCTGGCGTCAGGTGTCCATATGAGCGTGCGGAGTTTATCGTCACGTACCGGAACACGCGGCTGTTTGCCGCTTTTGAGCTTGTCGAGGATCAGCGCATTGGTGAAGCTTTGCGTCTTACCGGGCCCGTAGAACTCGGGCGCACGGCCGATGAGAACGGGGATTTCTGCACGTTTCATCTCATCAAGCACCTTGTCAGCCATCGCAGCCCGCACTTTTCCTTTTCGCCCGCGCGGGGCAAAGCGCGTCTCTTCGGTTTGCGGTGCGTTGCTCTGGGGGTACATATAGGTATTGTCAAAATAGACGAATTTCGCCCCGGCCATTCGGGTGGCTTCAAGCACATTTATCAGCATGGCCGGGAACTGTCGCTCCCACAGGGCGGAGTCGGGCGGCAAACCCGCGGCAAAATAGACCGTATCGCTACCTTTCACCGCGTTCCGGGTTTGCTGCGCATCAAGCAGATCGGCGGCAAACGTCATGTCGCTGTCGTTAACTTTCTGCGGATGACGGCTGACCAGTCGCAGGTCATCGGTGTAATTGCGCTTTAACTCGCGGGCCAGTTCGCGGGCAATTTGCCCGCTGGCACCCAGAATGGTTTGCATTTCAGCTCCTCAGTGAAAACTTATATCGCGATCGTCAGTTGACCGTGCAAAAAGTATAAGTTTAAAGTGAACTTTAAGGTCAACAGGCAAGAGCGGATGAAATGAAAATTGGCGAGCTGGCAAAAATGACGGGAATTACGCCATCGCGTATTCGTTTTTACGAAGCGGAAGGCCTGCTTCCGAGACCTTCGCGACAAGGCAACGGGTATCGCACCTATTCTTCGCAAGCGGCAAATCTGCTGAAGATTATCGACAACGCACAGCGCACCGGTTTTTCACTTGAGCAAATTCGCCGCTTTCTGCCCCAGCCGCAAAAACAGTGGGATCATGAGGGACTGATCCAGTCCCTGAACACACGTATTGCGGAAATTGAGACGATGCAGAAGCAACTCGAGGAGAACAAACAGGCTCTGCTGAACCTGGCCGCCAGTATCACGAACCGGCCTGACGAGATCTCCTGCGACGATAATATGCAACGTTTACTGGGGCAGTTGATTTAACAGCGAACGGTGTTTATTCCACCTGTAAGGCATATTCTTTGCGCGCACTCTGCCATGCAATCAGCGCAAGCCCGAGCGCAATAACCGACAGGATAGCGCCAGCCCAGTTGGGTGATGCCAGGCCAAAACCGGCCGCGATGGCGGCACCGCCCGCCCAGGCACCCAGCGCATTCCCAAGGTTGAACATGCCGATATTAACGGATGCCGCCATTGTGGGGGCACCGGCATGGCTTGCGCGATCCATCACCAGTTTCTGAATCGGTGACACTGTCGCAAAACCGAAGGCCGCCATCAGGAATACAGAGCCTGCCGCGACAATCGGGTTATCGACGCCCGCCCAGAACACCATCAGGACAATTCCCTGAGCGGCGAGGGTGACGAAAAGGGTGCCAAACAGCGAACGGTCCGCAAAGCGTCCACCGATCCAGTTTCCGACTGCCAGCCCAAGGCCAAACAGGACCATCAGCCAGGCGACGCCACCGGCAGAAAAACCGGCTTCTTCGACCATCATCGGCGCGATGTAGGTAATGGAGGTGAAAAAAGCGGCTGGCCCGAACACGGTAATGCCCATCACCAGCAATACCTGAGGATCAACAAACGCCCGCAGCTCCGTTTTAAGGGCGATCGGCTTACCTTTCTCGATGCGCGGCACCAGCAGGGCAATGCTGGCAATAGTGACCAGACCAATCCCGGCAATCACCCAGAAAACCAAACGCCAGCTGAATGTCTGAGCAAGCCAGGTTCCCACCGGGACACCCACCAGATTGGCCAGCGTCAGCCCGGAAAACATAAAGGCAATAGCGCTGGCCTGACGCCCTGGCGCAACCAGCGAAGCCGCAATAATCGAGCCGATACCAAAAAAAGCACCGTGGTTGAAGGAGGTGATTATCCGGCCCGTCACGGCAAGGGACAGCGTCGGGGCGAGTGCGGTGATGATGTTGCCGAGCGTGAATATGAGCGCCAGGCCCATCAGCATGGTTTTACGCGGAACGCGTGAACCCACAATGGTCAGCAGCGGCGCACCGATAAACACGCCGAGCGCGTAGGAGGTGGCCATTTGCCCGGCAGCGGGAATGCTGACAGCAAATTCAGCGGCGATTTGTGGGAGGATCCCCGCGATAACGAATTCGGTAAGACCGATCCCGAATGCGCCGATGGCGAGGGCGAAAAGTGCGACAGGCATGTTAACTCCGGTAATGATTGCAGGATGAATGCTATTAAGTAGAATCGAGTATATTCATATTTTTATTCTGCAATCGAGGCTGTATGGGTGACGTTGATAAAGAAAAAGATGGCATTAAGCCCGTGAGACACAAACCGGCGGATCTTGATGCGATTGACCGAAAAATATTAGGCGCGCTGGCGGAAGATGCCGGGCGGAGTTACGTCGAGCTGAGCGAAATTGTTCATCTTTCAGCCCCGGCGGTTCACGACCGTGTGAAGCGCCTGAAACGCGACGGGGTAATTAAAAACACGGTTGCGGTGCTGGATGGCTGCAAGCTTGGCAGGACGTTACTGACCTTTCTGGTCATCGACACCAGTACCTATAAAGCCACCCGGGATCTGCTCCAGTTCACCAGCCGAAAAGAGGTTGAAGAGCTGCATACTGTCGCCGGGGATGGCTGCGTGCTGATTAAGGTGCGGGCTGCCGATACCGAATCGCTGGAGAACTTCCTGATGGAAATTCAGAGTGTTGACGGCGTGCGTTCCGTGCGCAGTTATATCGCGCTCTCTACCTTCCTGGAGCGCGGGCCGTCTCCGGACTGATTTGCGGCAATCAGAAGACGGCGCATTAGAATTACACCATCCCGTTATTGCCGTGGCGTAAAAATGCCGGACGCTGGTTAAGGCGCGCAAACCAGGCATCGATGGCCGGGACAGAAGGGTGCTCGAACGGCGTCATTTTCCAGCGGTTTACCGACAATCCCAGCACGATGTCCGCAAGGGTAAAACTATCGCCCGCTGCCCACGCCCCTGTGCGCTGGAGCTGTTGTTCAAGGATGCCAATGCAGTGGTTCCACTCTTTAATGCCCGCAGCAATACGTTCTGGATCGTTATAGTCCGGGTTCTTGCGCGCCAGCGCCGGGAAGACGTAGCGCCAGGCGTTGTTGAATTCCGTGGCTTGCCAGTCCATCCAGTGTTCGACATTCGCGCAGGCTTTTGGCTCAGCAGGGAGCAGATCATCGCGCCCGGCTTTGCGCGCCAGATAGCGGCAAATGGAGTTGGATTCCCATAATACAAAATCTTCATCAATCAGCACCGGCACCATCGCGTTCGGGTTCAGGGCGCGAAATTCTTTAGTTTCCGTTGAGGCAAAACCGATGCCGAAATCTTCCTGTTGATAGTCCAGGCCGGCTTCTTCACAGGTCCAGAGTACTTTGCGAACGTTTATCGACGTCGTTTTGCCGAGGATCTTGAGCATGATGCAGGTGTCCTTTAGGGGATGAATTAATTCAAACAATAGGCCAGATTGCGTTTTTGCCGCAAAGCTACCAGAAATGGCAGAGTACAACGGGAAGGTCAAATTGACGGATCCTTCACGAATATGTTGCAGTATTTTATGCACATGGCCGTGACGTGAAAAAGGTCAGTACAACGGCGCTCAGTAGTAACAGGGCGCTCATTGCAAAGGTGCTCTGCCAGCCAGAATGGTCAAACACCATGCCGCCCACCGTTGAGCCCAGCGCAATGCAGAGCTGGATCACGGCAACCATCAGCCCGCCGCCTGCCTCTGCGTCATCGGGAAGCGTGCGGGCAAGCCATGTCCACCAGCCTGTTGGCGCCGCCGTTGCCAGCATCCCCCAAACGGCGGAGAGCACCGTCACTATCCACACGCTGTGTCCGGCCAGGATTAACGCGCCAGCAATGGCTGCCATCAGAAGCGGGATCGCCATTAACGTCGGGTAAAACGCGGCGTTCAGAACCCGGGCAACGATCAGCGTACCCATAAAACCCGCCATACCGATGGCGAGCAAAACCAGCGATAAGCCGGAAGGGCTGACACGGGTGACGTTTTCCAGGAACGGGCGGATATAGGTAAATAACGCAAACTGTCCCATAAAGAACAGGCCACAGGCCAGCAGTCCTGTGCGAACCACACGCTGGCGGAACAGGCGAAACACACTTCCGCGTGGGCTCTGATGACTCTTCATGTCAGGCAGGCTAAAACACTGCCAGATAACGGCGACGATGGCGACAGGTACCAGACACAGAAAGGCACCGCGCCAGCCAATGGTCGCACCGAGATAGCTGCCAAGCGGGGCGGCAATGACCGTTGCCAGCGCGTTACCGCCGTTGAAGATGGCCAGCGCGCGGGATACCTGATGTTGCGGCACAAGACGGAGCGCCGTTGCGGCGGACATCGACCAGAATCCGCCGATCGCGATGCCGATGAGCGCACGGCCAGCCATATACACCAGATAGCCCGTCGCGCAGGCAATAATGGTCCCTGATATCGCCATCAGTATTGTCATGCCCAGCAGCAGGTATTTGCGATTCATTTTCCCGGCAAGTTGAGAAAGGCTCAGGCTGGTCAGCACCGCCAGCGCACCGGAGATGGCAATGCCCTGACCTGCGAGCCCCTCAGTCACCCCCAGATCCCGGGCGATGGAGGTGAGCAGGCTGACGGGCATAAATTCCGAAGCGATCAGGACGAACACGCACAGGGTCATGGCAAAAATACCGCCCCAGTGCGCAGGCTCAGCGTTTGCTGATGAGGTGTGGTTCAGTGTGGACATAGTCAGATTTCACAAAGAGCCACCCGTAAAAACGGGTGGCGTAGCAGGTTATTTCAGGCTGGTTTTGAAGAACTGCTCAAAGCGGGCAAACGGAATTTTTCCGGCAACGTTGTCGTAGAGATCAACATGGTTTGCGCCCGGGACAATCACCAGTTCTTTCTGTTTACTGCCCACGGCGTTAAACGCATCTTCGGCAAAATAGCGGGAGTGCGCTTTCTCACCGGTGACGATAAGCGTCGGGATGGTTATCTCTTTGGCATAACTCAGCAGCGGCATGTTCATAAAAGATAACGGCGTGGTCGCCGTCCATGCGCCGGTTGAGTTGACGGAACGCGCATGGTAGCCACGCGGCATCCGGTAGTAATCAAAGAACTCTTTCAGCACCGGATGCGGGTTTGCAGGTAATGACTCCGGCAGGATACGGTCGGCAGCAGTTACCTTACCGTTCTCATCGACATAAATGTCATGGCCTGCATGGGCGAAGGTACCGCTTTCGGCATCTTTCCAGCGCTGCTCGTTCAGATACTGCAATACGGCATGGCGGTCCGCGGTGGTGTAACGATCTTTCCCATCTCCTACACCGTGACCCATGGCGCGGCTCATGTCATACATTACGCTGGTGGCGACCGCTTTCACGCGGGTGTCCATGGATGCCGCGTTGAGCGCCATACCGCCCCAGCCGCAGATGCCGAGTATACCGATACGGTTCCGGTCCACCTCTTTCTGAATACCGAGGAAATCTACCGCCGCACTAAAGTCTTCGGTGTTGATGTCCGGGGAGGCAACGTTGCGTGGCTGACCGCCGCTTTCACCCGTATAGGACGGGTCGAACGCCAGGGTCACAAATCCGTTTTCAGCCAGAGTCTGCGCGTACAGGCCGCTGGACTGCTCCTTAACCGCGCCAAACGGCCCGCTGACGGCAATTGCCGCCAGTTTGCGGTCGCCACGATCTTTTGGAAGATACAAATCTCCCACCAGGGTTATCCCGTAGCGGTTCTGGAATGACACCTTGCGATGGTCGACCTTGTCACTTTCGGCGAAGGTTTTGTCCCAGGTGCTCACCATTGAAACGGGGGCGTTGGGGTTGGTGGTTTCTGCATAACTCATTGTCGTAACTCCACTTAATGATGCGCAGAGCAGCATCGCAACTGATAGTTTTTGAGTGAATATTTTCATAAGCGGTACCGTGTGTTGTTGTGATGCGGCCATTATAGTTAGCAGAAATAGTGCTGATTAGAGGGCTAAAACTGCTAGGATTAATATCATTTTGTTATAAATCTGGGTGTGGGATGGCGAAGCGAGAAAACTACAATGAGCTGTACCTGTTTATGCAGGTGGTGCGGGAAGGGAGCTTTACGGCAGCCGCGCAACGGCTTGGGCTGGCACAATCCGGGATCAGCCGTTCGGTGCGCGAACTGGAAGCGCGGTTGGGCGTTCAGTTGCTGGTGCGTACCACACGAAAACTGTCCCTGACTCAGGCTGGCGAGCAGCTTTATCGCACCACTGAATCGGGATTTGATGCGCTCGATAACGGCCTTGCCACCCTGGCACATTTTCGCGAGACACCCTCTGGTACGGTGCGCATTAATGCCAGCCAGCACGCTATCGACAAATGTCTGCTGCCGAAACTGGCGGTATTTAAGCAGCGCTACCCGGATATCCGGCTGGAGCTAATGAACGAGAGCCGCTTTGTCGACATCATCGCCGAGCGGTTCGATGCGGGCGTGCGGCTGGGGCCGGAAGTGGGGCAGGGAATGATCGCGGTGCGTATCACGCCCGACATGGAGATGGCGGTGGTGGGCACGCCGGAGCACTTTCGCCGCTACGGTTTCCCGCAAACGCCTTCCGAACTGACGACTCACCCCTGTATTGCTTACCAGCTTGCCGACGGCAGTCTTTACCATTGGGAACTGGTGCAGGACGAGAAAATCATTACCCATCGGCCAGAAGGACAGTGGGCGTTATCCGACAGTTATATGGAAGCTGAAGCCGCACGGCTGGGTCTGGGGCTGGCTTATGTGCCGGTAGAGCTGGTGGCGGACGACCTTGAGCGCGGAACGCTTATCCGGGTGTTGTTACGCTACAGCCTGCGCATGGAAGGGCTGTTCCTTTACTACCCGCACCGCAACGTGTCGCCCGCGCTGAGAGCGGTGATCGATACGTTGAAAATGTAGGCCGGGCAAGCGCAGCGCCCCCAATATCTTTTATCCCTTTTAATCCTCAAGCCATAACTTCATAACGGATGAGTATTTTCTGTTCTTACGTATTGATTTGAGTCAATTCAAGATCGATTTGTTAACAATTTAGCGTTTGTTTTAACTCTTTCGATATAAATGTTTGTTTATTGTATTGCCAGTAGTTCAATTTGCTGGTGTGTCAGGACAAATTACCATTAACAATTGGAAGAAAATTCTTAAGTATTTTCTTATAGCGGATTAAAGATCTGTAAATTTGATCTTGTGACGATCATTATTCTATTATCGCCGGTAAAGAAATGTAGCGTGAAAATGATACACAGCGATAAACCGAGGGATGATGAGATGGCTGACAGTTTCCAGAATGAAGTACCGAAGGCACGTATTAATCTAAAACTTGACCTGCATACAGGGGGAGCCAGCAAGAAAACGGAACTTCCCCTGAAATTACTGGTGGCAGGTGACTTCAGTAACGGTCGCGAGTCCGCACCATTATCAGAGCGTAAAAAAGTTACTCTGAATAAAAACAACTTTGACGCAGTGCTTTCCGATTATTCCCCAGACGTAAACCTGACCGTTAAAAACACACTTGCTGATGACGGCAGCGAAGACAATATCAGTCTGACTTTCCAGAGCATGAAGGATTTCACTCCTGAACAGGTCTCCCGGCAAATACCTCAGCTGAAGGCCATGCTTTCCATGCGCAATCTGCTTCGTGATTTAAAAGCGAACCTGCTTGATAACCAGGCTTTCCGTAAGGAACTGGAAAAGATTCTGCTCGACCCTGCGTTAAGCGCAGAACTTCGCTCAGAGCTGTCTGCCCTGGCCCCGAAACAGCCATAACGGTCACGATGATTTAACGGATTAATAAGGAAGATGCTGATGTCTGTAAAAAATGAAAATGCTGCGGGTGGTGAGAGTGTGGTGCTGGAACGTCCTGCAGCAGGTGGCGTTTATGCGTCCCTGTTTGAAAAAATCAACCTGAACCCGGTGTCCGAGCTGAGTGCGCTGGATATCTGGCAGGATGCACAGGCGATGTCGGATGCGACTGCAGATGAACGTTTAACGGCGGGGATGCAGGTGTTCCTTGAGTGCCTGACAAAATCGGGCTCCAAAATTGAAAAACTCGATAAAACGCTGATTGATCACCATATCGCGGAGTTGGACTATCAGATTAGCCGTCAGCTGGATGCGGTCATGCACAGTGAAGAATTCCAGGCGGTAGAAAGTCTGTGGCGTGGCGTGAAATCGCTGGTCGACAAAACCGATTTCCGCCAGAACGTGAAGATTGAGCTGCTGGACATGTCCAAAGAAGACCTGCGTCAGGACTTCGAAGACAGCCCGGAAATCATCCAGAGTGGACTGTATAAACATACCTATATCGATGAGTATGACACCCCGGGGGGAGAGCCGATCGCCGCGCTGATTTCGGCCTATGAGTTTGATGCGTCTGCGCAGGATGTCGCGTTGTTGCGCAATATCTCTAAAGTGTCTGCCGCAGCGCACATGCCGTTTATCGGCTCTGCCGGCCCGAAATTCTTCCTGAAGGACTCAATGGAGGATGTGGCGGCCATCAAGGATATCGGTAACTATTTTGACCGTGCGGAATACATCAAGTGGAAATCTTTCCGTGAGACGGACGATGCCCGTTATATCGGTCTGGTGATGCCGCGAGTGTTGGGTCGTCTGCCGTATGGCCCGGACACCGTACCGGTGCGTAGCTTCAATTATGTCGAAGAAGTGAAAGGTCCGGATCATGACAAATACCTGTGGACCAACGCCTCATTTGCCTTTGCATCCAACATGGTGAAGAGCTTTATCAATAACGGCTGGTGTGTACAAATCCGTGGCCCGCAGGCCGGTGGTGCCGTCCAGGATTTGCCTATCCATCTGTACGATCTGGGTACCGGTAATCAGGTAAAAATCCCGAGTGAAGTGATGATCCCGGAAACCCGCGAATTTGAATTTGCCAACCTGGGCTTCATTCCCCTGTCGTACTACAAAAACCGCGACTACGCCTGCTTTTTCTCGGCAAACTCGACCCAGAAACCAGCCCTGTATGATACCGCCGATGCAACGGCCAACAGCCGTATCAATGCGCGTCTTCCCTACATCTTCCTGCTGTCACGTATTGCACACTACCTGAAGCTGATTCAGCGTGAAAACATCGGTACCACTAAAGATCGTCGCCTGCTGGAGCTGGAGCTGAACACCTGGGTTCGCAGTCTGGTGACGGAAATGACCGACCCGGGCGATGAGTTGCAGGCCTCTCACCCACTGCGCGACGCCAAAGTGGTGGTGGAAGACATCGAAGACAACCCGGGATTCTTCCGTGTGAAACTGTATGCGATCCCGCACTTCCAGGTGGAAGGGATGGACGTCAATCTGTCACTGGTCTCTCAGATGCCGAAGGCGAAATCATAAGCTAAGGCAGGAAGCCAATGAAAACGGAACAACCGTTATGGGGTAGGGGCGTGATGGTCTCTCCCCAGCACTTCCAGCAACAGGCCGCGTATGCGGCCTGGTCTGCGGAATGCATTGCCCGACTGGGTCTCTCCCATCCCTGGGGAATGATTGAGGCCATTTTCGAACCGGATGCACTGAAAATGGGCCGCCTGCAGGCCCGTCATCTGCACATCCGTTTTCCCGATGGCACGCTTATCGACACGGATAATGCTGACGACCTGCCGCCGGTGCTGGCGCTTGAGGGCGAATCGCAGGAAGTGGTGGTGGTCCTGGCCCTTCCGTTGCTTCGGGCGAATGGCGGCAACTGCCTTAAACCCGATGAGGTGGCTGAACGCCCGGTACGTTTCCGTCAGCGCTGGCGGGATGTCCGCAATACCTTCGGAGAAGATACCCGTCAGATTGCTGTAATGCGCCCGGAGTTGACGTTGCGGTTTGCACATCAGAATAACAGCGATTACCTGACCTGCCCGGTCGCCCGCCTGCAGCAGGATTCGCAGGGGACGTGGTTACTGGATGAAACATTTCTCCCCCCGCTCCTTACCATCCAGGGCAGTCGCTGGCTGGTGACCCAGTTGGAACAGCTGATGACACAGCTGCGTGCCCGTCTGAGCCGCCTGATGGCCATGCGTCGTGAAAGTAACGAACGCATGGCCGATTTTGCCGTGGCTGATGTGTCACTGTTCTGGTTGCTCAATGCCCTAAACAGCGCAGAACCCGTGCTCGGACAGTTCCTGCGCCACCCGCAAAGTCCGCCTGAGCGTCTGTATCCGGAGTTGGCACGCCTTGCGGGCAGCCTGCTGACCTTCTCACTGGAACACCAGGTGAGTGCTATTCCGGTCTGGCAACATGAGCAACTGAATAATGTCTTCCCGCCGTTGTTTGAATTACTGGGCGACCTGCTGGAAGCCAGCCTGCCGTCGCGGGTGGTCGCTATTGAGCTTGAGCATGATGCGCGGCTGCACTTCTGGCAGGCTCGTCTGCATGACCCACGTCTGCGTAAAGGGGCAGATTACTACCTTTCCATACGTTCATCGATTCCGGTGGCGCAACTTCAGGAGCAGGTCCCGCGCCAGTGCAAGGTCGGCAGCCCCGATCATGTCAGGAGTATCGTCAATTCATCACGGGTGGGGGTGCCTCTGACGCCGCTGCGCCATGTGCCGGCCGCCATTCCACTGCGTCTGGAAAACCAGTATTTCAGCCTCGATGTCTCTCATCCTCTGGCAACCGAAATGCTTCAGAGCGGCACCTGTATGTTTTACGTGCCGGGGATGCTCGGCGAGCCGGAACTTGAACTCTTTGCGGTACTGAGAACATGAGTGAGCGCAAACGCGGCGTGGCCGCGTCGATTGATATTGATGCCCTGTTGCAGGACACCTGGCTGCAGGTGATCAGCCTGCGTCACGGTCCGACGTTTCAGGATGGAGAAGGGCGCACGCTGTGGGAGCGCTGCATTGCTGATGTTGAGTGCGTGCAGCGTGAGCTGAAAGCGAGCGAACTCGATGAAGCCAGTTGCCAGCATATTCTCACTGCCCAGTGTGCACTGCTTGATGAAGCGGTCAAAGGTCGTGGTGTGGAGGATGACGCTTGTGTGCAATGGTATGACATTCCCCTACAGGGACATTTCCTCGGCACCATGGATGCCGGTGATACGCTGTGCGATCGAATGCGTGATGTGCTGCGTGAACCGGCGCCTGACCACGCTGTTGTCACCTGCTTTCAGCGGGTCATGATGCTGGGGTTCCTCGGCAGTTTTCGCTCGCTGAACGATCCGGAGCGCCAAAAACTCGCCAACGCGCTCAGTGAACATGTCACGCCGTTCAGCTATCCGCAGACTCACCCGGTACTGGCAGAAAGCCGTGCCGGGCGTGGAATGGGCGGCTGGCTGGCGTCATGGCCCGTGCGTATTGGCCTGAGCGTGATGGTGCTCGTCGCACTCTGGTGGGGACTGGATCACTGGCTGGATCAGACGCTGCTGACCCTGCTACCGGGAGCCGTGAAATGAGTCCTGCACAACAGCGCGGGCTTGCGCTGTGGGCCGCCCTGCTGAGTGCAGTGGTCTGCCTGGGGTTCCTGCCGGTATCCCGACTGGTTTCTGTGCTTATTCTGCTTACCGTTCTGGGGCTAATCCTGGCGTTCTGGACTGTCGCCAGTCGTCGTGCGGAGCATGACGTCACCCTGTGCCTGGATGACCTCCCGGAAGCCACCTACCGTCAGCCCGTGGTGCTGGTCTGTGGCGATCTGCCGCTGGCATGTATGCAGCAGTCATCGGTGCTTACGGTCACACAGGGCTGCTGGATCCGCGTGGAGGATCATCAGGATCTGGTGCAGGCAGCCCGCCAGGTACTGTGGTTGCGACCTGACTGGGGTCGCCAGCTGTCGGTGATGGTCAGCGTCTGTCCGCAGAAACACGCCGACAGCGAGCGGCTTACCCGTCGTCTGCTCGCCCTGCGCTGGCAAATCAGTCAACTGCGTAAAGAAACGGGTCATTCTGTGCCGCTGGTTCTGAATGGCCAGGTTGGCAGCGCGATGACGAATGACCTGCTCTGGCAGGCAGCTATTCCGGGGGAAGGTGTGAGGGTCTGGCGTGAGTCTTCAGCGCCGAGTTCAATCGCTGCATGGGTCACCACCGGCGGAACGCTGGCGGTGCAGCAACAGGTGCTGATGAACAGCCTGATGAGCTGGTTCCATCAGCATGTCCAGGCTGTCTTTATGGATGAGAACCCCGACGTTCCTGTCATTGCTCCTGGCGCGGTGCTGTGGGGCATGGGACCGATCCTTGCCGGAAGCCTGGCTACATCTGCCTGGACTGCGTGGCTTTCCCGTCACACTGCGATGCAGCAGGTAGCGGGCTGGCAGCCGGTAGGAACGGACAGTACGGTTATCTCCCCCTTCCCGGATTTTATCCTGCCGCTGCTGCCTGAAGGGCGAGGCATGACGCCGCGTGGACGAGCCTTCCGTTGTGCTCTCGGGATTTTCACGTTGGCGGCGATTGCGGCGCTACTGAGTAGTGGCTGGAACAATTACCAGTTGCTGCAGCGTGTGAGCTTCGATATTGCCCGCTATGACCGTATCCCGATGCATGATTTCGGCCCAAAAGCCGATGCCGTTGCTGTCCTGCATGACGACGCGGCAGAGCTGGATGACCAGGCACGCAATGGTGTACCGGCGCGGATGGGTCTCGGTCTGTATCAGGGGGAGCGTCTGCGAATGCCTGTGCTGGATGCGATCCGTTCGTATGTGCCGCCACCGCCGCCGCCTGAACCACAGTCGAAACCGGTACCGAAAATTATCCGCCTTGACAGCATGTCGCTGTTCGATTCCGGCAAATCCGTGCTGAAGGCGGGCTCGACCAAAATGCTGGTGAATTCACTGGTCGGCATCAAAGCGAAACCGGGCTGGCTGATTGTCGTGTCCGGGCATACCGATAACACCGGCAATCCGCAACTGAACCAGACGCTGTCCCTGAAACGTGCCGAAGCGGTGCGTGACTGGATGCGAGATACCGGTGATGTGCCGGAAAGCTGTTTTGCGGTACAGGGCTATGGCGAGAGCCGCCCGATCGCAACCAATGACACCCCGGATGGGCGTGCGCTCAACCGCCGTGTCGAAATCAGTCTGGTACCGCAGGCCAATGCCTGTCAGATACCGGGCCACACCCAGACGTCATCGCAGGATGATGGCGTATCACAACACAATGGAGAGTAATTCCATGGCAATTCCTGTTTATCTTTGGCTGAAAGACGACGGCGGCGCGGACATTAAAGGTTCTGTGGACGTTCAGGATCGTGAAGGCAGCATCGAAGTGGTGGCACAGCAGCATAACCTGTACATCCCGACTGACAACAACACCGGCAAACTGACCGGTACCCGTATCCACACCCCGTTCCTGTTCACCAAGGAAATCGACTCGTCCAGTCCGTACCTGTACAAGGCGGTGACCACCGGTCAGACCCTCAAGTCTGCGGAATTCAAGTGGTACAAAATCAACGACGCGGGCCAGGAAGTGGAGTACTTCAACACCAAACTGGAAAACGTGAAAGTGGTGAAAGTGAATCCTGAAATGTATGACATCAAGGATCCTTCTAAAGAGAAGCACAACCACCTTGAGCGCATTGAACTGCGTTACGAAAAAATCACCTGGACCTACAAAGACGGCAACATCATTCATTCCGATTCCTGGAACGAACGCGCCACCGCCTAAGCCCGATGCGGACGGGGTTTCCTGTCCGCAGTTTTTTGCTGAGTGCCTGTCTGAAACGGGCTTTCAGCAAAGAAACCCACAAACTGCCAGCCCGACCTTATGCGCTTTGGACCCCATTCCGGGAAACAGCGATGGGCGGTAGCGTGTCCAGGAACCGACAAAGAGAGAGATTCATGGAAAATCCAGCCATCCTGTTGCGACGTCTGAACCCTTACTGTGCTCGTGCGATGGAAGGGGCGGCTTCGCTCTGCCAGACCCGTGCCCATGCGGAAATTTTGCCGGAGCACTGGCTGCTGAAGTTGCTCGAACAGGGGGAAGGTGACCTGACGGTGCTGGCACGTCGCTACGAGTGGGATATGGACACGCTGTGGCAGGCGTTGCTCGGCTGGCTGGATAATCAACCGCGTTCGGTACGCAGCCGCCCGCAACTGTCCGCAGATATTCAGAAACTGATGCAGGAAGCCTGGATGCAGGCCTCACTTGCCGGAGAGGAAAGTATCCGAAGCCAGCACCTGCTGATGGCGCTGACGGAAAACCCACGACTTGCTCACTGCGACGGGCTGTGGCCACTGTTGACGCTCGGGATGAGTCAGCTTTCCCGACTACGCCCGCTGCTGGATGCTCAGTCTGATGAACGCCCGGAGATGCAGTTTGAGGCTGAACTGGCCCAGGTTCACGGCAGTGAGGTGGAGTTTGTTGGCCGTCCGGTTGGTGCAGAGCTGAAAGAGGGCGAACTGAACCCGGCGCTACAGAACGCGCTGGATAAATTCACCCTCGATGTCACCGCCAAAGCGAAAGAGGGCAAGATTGATCCTGTGTTCGGTCGTGATACCGAAATCCGCCAGATGGTGGATATTCTCTCGCGCCGTCGTAAGAACAACCCAATCCTGGTCGGTGAGCCAGGCGTCGGTAAAACCGCGCTGGTCGAAGGCCTGGCGCTGCGTATTGCCGAGGGCAATGTGCCTGAGTCCCTCAAACCGGTCATCCTGCGCACCCTTGATCTCGGCTTGTTGCAGGCTGGCGCAGGGGTGAAAGGCGAGTTCGAGCAGCGCCTCAAAAACGTTATCGACGCGGTGCAGCAGTCACCGGTGCCGATTCTGCTGTTTATCGACGAAGCCCACACCATTATTGGTGCAGGTAACCAGGCGGGCGGCGCGGATGCGGCCAACCTGCTGAAACCAGCACTCGCCCGCGGCGAACTGCGCACCATTGCCGCGACCACCTGGAGCGAGTACAAACAGTATTTCGAGCGCGATGCCGCGCTGGAACGTCGCTTCCAGATGGTGAAGGTGGACGAGCCGGATGATGACACTGCGTGCCTGATGCTGCGTGGCCTCAAATCCCGCTATGCCGAACACCACAACGTACACATCACTGACGATGCGGTGCGTGCGGCCGTTACGCTGTCCCGTCGTTACCTGACGGGACGCCAGCTGCCTGACAAGGCCGTTGACCTGCTGGATACCGCGGCCGCACGTGTGCGTATGAGTCTCGATACGGTGCCAGAACAAATTGTGCGCCTGAAAGCACAACTGACCGCACTGGCACTGGAAGAGCAGGCGTTACTCGAAGATATCGCCGCTGGCAGCAACCGCCATGGTGATCGCCTTGGGGCCATTGGGCAGCAGCGGACTGAACTGGAAGCGCGTATCGAGGAGCAGGAAGCGCGTTTCAGCCACGAAAAGGCGCTGGTACAGCAGCTGATGGCCAGCCGACAGGACATCAGCCAGCAGGCTGAGATTTCCGAGCTGCAGCAGCAACTCGAACAGGCACAACAGGGCGACGTGCTGGTTCAGGCGGATGTGGACACCCGTATGGTCGCGAATGTTATCGCCGACTGGACCGGCGTGCCGCTGTCTTCGCTGATGAAAAACGAACAGACCGAACTGCTGAGCCTGGAAAACGAAATTGGCAAACGTGTGGTCGGGCAGGATGTTTCCCTTAACGCTATTGCGCAGCGTCTTCGCGCGGCGAAAACCGGCCTCACTTCCGAAAACGGGCCGCAGGGCGTGTTCCTGCTTGTCGGTCCGAGTGGTGTAGGTAAGACCGAAACCGCGCTGGCGCTGGCGGACGTGCTGTACGGCGGTGAAAAATCGCTGATTACCATTAACCTGTCCGAGTACCAGGAGCCGCACACCGTGTCGCAGCTGAAAGGCTCGCCTCCGGGCTATGTCGGTTACGGCCAGGGCGGCATTCTCACCGAGGCCGTGCGCAAGCGCCCGTACAGCGTGGTGCTGCTCGATGAAGTGGAAAAGGCGCACCGTGACGTAATGAACCTGTTCTACCAGGTTTTCGACCGCGGCTTTATGCGCGACGGCGAAGGGCGCGAAATCGACTTTCGCAACACCGTTATCCTGATGACCTCCAACCTCGGCAGCGACCACCTGATGCAGCTGCTGGACGAACAGCCGGAGGCTACCGAAGGCGATCTGCACGAACTGCTGCGCCCGATTTTACGCGACCACTTCCAGCCGGCACTGCTGGCTCGTTTCCAGACCGTGATTTACCGCCCGCTGGTGGAAGCGGCTATGCGCACTATTGTCGAAATGAAGCTGTCACAGGTCAGCAAACGCCTGCACCGTCACTACGGCCTGACCACGCAGATAGATGAAAGCCTGTATGACGCGCTAACCGCCGCCTGCCTGCTGCCGGATACCGGCGCACGCAACGTTGACAGTCTGCTTAATCAACAAATTCTGCCGGTGCTGAGCCAGCAGCTGCTGACCCATATGGCCGCCAGACAGAAACCACAGTCGCTTTGCCTTAGCTGGAGTGAGGAAGAGGGTATCGGGCTGGAGTTTGACCGTACACAAGGAGTGCACGTATGAGCAGTCATCTCCCGATCAGATTCAGTCACAACCATCACCAGCTGTCGGTGAAGGAATGTGAAGCAGAACTCGATGTGCTGGCGTTTGAAGGCGATGAAGCCCTGAGCACGCCGTTCAGCTACCGTATTGAATTCACAAGCTCTGACCATGCCATCAGCAAAGAAATGATGCTGATGAAGGCGGCCTCCCTGACGTTGCAGGCTCCGGTTGATCAGGGTTACGGCATCAAAATTCAGCAGGCTGTGCGTACTCTTCAGGGGGTGGTGAGTGGCTTTGAACGTCTCAACACCTCAAAGGATGAAACTCATTACGCGCTGACGTTGCAGCCCCGCCTGGCGCTGCTTGACCGTTCGCACCAGAACGCCATTTATCAGGACATATCGGTCCCACAAATCGTGGAAAAAATCCTGCGCGAGCGCCACAGCATGCGCGGCCAGGATTTTCTGTTCTCTCTTGCAAAAGAGTACCCGCGCCGAGAGCAGGTGATGCAGTACGGCGAGGACGACCTGCACTTTATTACCCGCCTGCTGGGTGAAGTCGGTATCTGGTTCCGCTTTACCACCGACACACGTCTGAACATCGACGTGGTGGAGTTTTACGACAGCCAGCAGGGTTACGAGAAAGGTCTGACCCTGCCATCTGTGCCGCCGTCCGGCCAGCATTCAAAGGGCGTGGATTCAGTCTGGGGCATGGAGTGCCACCACAACGTGGTGCAGAAGCAGGTTAGCACCCGTGATTACAACTATCGGCAGGCGACGGATGACATGAACACCCTGGTGGACGCAACCCGTGGGGATATCACCACCTACGGCGATGCTTATCACTATGCGGATAACTATCTGATACAAGGAAGTGCGTATGACCGCAACCCAGCCCCGGAGTCCGGTGCGTTTTACGCTCGCATACACCATGAGCGCTACCTGAATGGCCAGACGAAGGCGCAGGCCATCACCAGCTGTCCGACGCTGGCCCCGGGGATGCAGTTGAAAGTCACCGGCGGCTATGAAGTGGCAGAGGTGTTCAGTCAGGGCGTTGTTATTACCCGTATGCACACTCACGCAAGGCGTGATGAAGATTTTGGTGTGCATTTTGAGGGGATACCGGACAGCACTGATTTTAGTTTTCGTCCGGAGCCAGGCTTACGCCCGGTGATGGCAGGCACGCTGCCCGCGCGCGTTACCAGCACTACTGAAAACGATACCTACGGGCATATCGATAAAGACGGCCGCTACCGCGTCAACATGCTGTTCGACCGTGATAACTGGGAGACCGGGTTCGAAAGCCTGTGGGTGCGTCAGTCCCGACCGTACGCCGGTGACACCTACGGCCTGCACCTGCCGCTGCTGGCGGGCACCGAAGTGGCGATTGGCTTTGAGGATGGTAATCCGGACAGGCCGTACATCTCCGGTGTGCTGCACGACTCGGCCCACGGCGACCATGTCACCATTCAGAACTACAAGCGCAACGTCCTGCGTACGCCAGCAAACAACAAAATCCGCCTCGATGACGAGCGCGGGAAAGAGCATATTAAGATCAGCACGGAGTACGGCGGCAAGAGTCAGCTGAATCTCGGGCATCTGGTCGACAGCGAGAAGCAGAAGCGCGGTGAGGGTTTTGAACTGCGCACGGACAGTTGGGGCGCGATTCGGGCACAGAAAGGGATATTTATCTCGGCGGACGGACAAGCAAAGGCGCAGGGCGACGTTCTGGCGATGGAGCAAGCGATTAGCCTGTTGAAAGGTGCGGTAAATCAGGTTGCAGAATGGGAGGAGCTTGCAAGGACCCACCAAAACTTTGCACCGGATACACAACCCCTTCAGGCGCTTGTTTCAGGAGCCAGCGTACTCAAAGAACCGACTTTGTTGATGTCTGCGCCGAAAGGTATTGCCGCCGTCACACCCGAAACGGCAGTGGTGCATACAGGGAAAGGTCTGTACCTGCAAAGCCTGGGTGAAGTTAATCTCAACACGGCACAGCGCTATTCGGTCAATGCCAAACAGGCCATTTCGGTGATGGCGCATCAGGAAGGCATTCGCCTGGTCTCTGCCAAAGGCCCGCTGGCGGTGGAATCTCACGCGGATACGCTGTCGCTCACATCAATGAAGGATGTCACGGTGCAGTCTACCCAAGGGCACCTGCAACTGACGGCAAAGAATGGGATCACGCTTGCCTGCGGTGGCGCTTACATCAAGCTCACACCACAGGGCGAAATCAACGTGCATGGCCCAGGCCTGTTAAGCCTGAAAGGGCAGCACAAATTACAGGGCCCGGCGAGTGAGGATTATCCGCTGCCAGAATTGCCTTCGTCAGTATGCAAAGAGTGTCTGAAAAAGGCGCAGCGGCTGGCACAGGGCTTTGTGCCAAGGGGGGCATAAGTGAGCACGACCCATATCACTGACTGGGTGAATCTGCTTCAGCAAACCTGCGCTGATATAAAAATGACTCACCTTGATTTTATTCTCGACCAGTGTGGTATCGATTTTTCCGTCATCCCTGTGCTGAGTGATTTTTCACCACCTCTGGTATGGCAGTCTCTCTATCAGGGCTTGCCGGAAGATGCCCTGCCTGAAGAGTCTCCGCTGTTGATCAGGATCGCTTTAAACGATCCTCTGCAGAAGCAGTGGTTTATTGAGCTGGCTCAGAAAGTACAAAAGACAGCCCCGCTGTTGGTGCTCTGTTCTCCCTGGCCTTTCGCTACGCTGGCTGAATGGTTAACTGCCTGCACCGATGCGACACATGAGGGACGTGCAGGGCTGTTCAGATACTTTGATGCCCGTATTTTCCCTTACCTCTTTTCTCATATTCTGGAGCTGGATCAGCAGGCCCAGCTGCAGCGTCCGGCACTGTTCTGGAGCTGGCTGGATCTTGACGAGAAGCCGGGATTGCTGATGGGGCAGGGTGCACAGCCCGCAATCAACGAGAAGTGTCAGAACATCGCTTTATGTGATAGCCAGTTTGAAGCCCTGATGTGCATCTGCGATGTCAAGCTGATGCTTCGCCACCGGGATGTTCCTGATGCTGGATTTATCTCGCAGGATGAACGGTTTACTGCCTGCTTCAACGGTATGCTTTCCGCCACCGCCAAAGGGATGATAGTGGATAAAGAGCGCGAGGATTGGGTGATTGGGACCCTGATCGGACAGTCTTCAGCAGAAGCCTGAAAGTGGGATCATGAGGCTGCTCGCCTTCGGGAGGAGCAGCCATACAAGGAATGCAAAATGAAAATACGACATTACCTCGTGGTA
>NZ_LXES01000041.1 GCF_001654845.1 Enterobacter soli ATCC BAA-2102
CTGGGTGCCCTGCTGCTGGCGGGCTGTAGCCAGCCGACGGCGAACGCGGAAAGCCGGGGGGGTGGGGGAACCATAGAGGCAATCAACCACACCAAATGGGCAATCAACCATTTCAGCGTCGACGGTCAGTCGGGGATTGATATTATCGGGCCGTATCAAGGCGGGGGTGGTGGCTGCTGCTATGGTGTGCCGGCGAAATGGCGGCCGGATTTGGCTGTAAGGGTGGACTGGGAAACGGGGGTGGGTGGCTCAAAGGGTTTTCCAGGCTTTGCTGACTGGGAAAAATATAAGGCCTGGGAAAAAAAAATGAAGGCCCAGAATAAGCAGCATAGCATCGTGGTACCGGTGCCGGACTATACGGGACAGGAAATCTGTGGGATCACGGTGCATTTTCTGCCCTGCGATGAGGTGAAAGTGACGACCAGCTGTGCCAACTATGGCCACCCTGAACACCCGATCAAAGAGCCTCTTAAGATGCCGGAGCCAAAAGTATGTCCGAAATAATCACCGATCTGGCGTGGTTCCCGCCGGCGTTTCCGGCTCAGGGGCGTTTACCCACCCAGGTTGCGCTGGCTGGTGCAAACTGCGCGCAGCAGGACAACCACGAGCTGGCCTACCGGCAGGAGCTAATCACCGTTTGACGTTTTTTCCTTTCAGTAATGCTTAGCCATGCCATCCCGGAAAGTCATGGCTAAGCAAGGCGGACGTAACCTGTTAATTCATAAAAGGAATGCAAAATGAAAATACGACATTACCTCGTGGTACTGGGTGCCCTGCTGCTGGCGGGCTGTAGCCAGCCGACGGTGAAGGCTGAAACCCGAAGTGGCGGTGGTGGGGTTATTGTCGCCATCAACCACACCAAATGGGCAATCAATCATTTCAGCGTCGACGGTCAGTCGGGTATTGATGCTATCGGGCCGTATCAGGGCGGGGGTGGTGGCTGCTGCTATGGTGTGCCAGCGAAATGGCGACCGGGTTTGACTGTAAGGGTGGACTGGGAAAGTGGAGAAGCCTCAATGAAAGGTTTTCCTGGGTTTGCGGATACAGCTAAGTATCGGGCCTGGGAAAAAAAAATGAGTGCTAATAATCGGCAACACAGCACGGTGGTACCAGTACCGGACTATACGGGGCAAAAAACCTGCGGGATCACGGTGCACTTTATGCCCTGTGATGAGGTGAAAGTGACCACCAGCTGTGTGAGCCCCGGCCGGCCGGGTTATCCAATCAATGAGCCGCTGCAGATGCCGGAGTCAAAAGTATGTCCGAAATAATCACCGATCTGGCGTGGTTCCCGCCGGCATTTCCGGCTCAGGGGCGTTTACCCACTCAGGCTGCGCTGGCTGGCGCAAACTGCGCGCAGTAGGACAGCCACGAGCTGGCCTACCGGCAGGCGCTAATCACCGTTTGACGTTTTTTCCTTTCAGTAATGCTTAGCCATGTCATCCCGGAAAGTCATGGCTAAGCAAGGCGGACGTAACCTGTTAGTTCATAAAAGGAATGCAAAATGAAAATACGACATTACCTCGTGGTT
>NZ_LXES01000042.1 GCF_001654845.1 Enterobacter soli ATCC BAA-2102
AGTTCATAAAAGGAATGCAAAATGAAAATACGACATTACCTCGTGGTTCTGGGTGCCCTGCTGCTGGCGGGCTGTAGCCAGCCGACGGCGAACGCTGAAACCCGAAGTGGCGGTGGTGGGGTTATTGTCGCCATCAACCACACCAAATGGGCAATCAATCATTTCAGCGTCGACGGTCAGTCGGGGATTGATATTATCGGGCCGTATCAGGGCGGTGGTGGTGGCTGCTGCTACGGTGTGCCGGCGAAATGGCGACCGGGTATGACGGTCAAAATCGACTGGGAAACGGGAGTCGGAGATATGGATGGTTTCCCAGGTTTTGGTGACGATGCCAAGTATCTGGCCTGGGAAAAAAAAATGAAGGCCCAGAATAAGCAGCACAGCGCGGTGGTACCGGTGCCGGACTATACGGGGCAAAAAACCTGCGGGATCACGGTGCACTTTATGCCATGTGATGAGGTGAAGGTGACCACCAGCTGTGTGAGCCCCGGCCGGCCGGGTTATCCAATCAATGAACCGCTGCAGATGCCGGAGCCAAAAGTATGTCCGAAATAATCACCGATCTGGCGTGGTTCCCGCCAGCGTTTCCGGCTCAGGGGCGTTTACCCACTCAGGCTGCGCTGGCTGGCGCAAACTGCGCACAGCAGGACAGCCACGAGCTGGCCTACCGGCAGGCGCTAATCACCGTTTGACGTTTTTTCCTTCCAGTAATGCTTAGCCATGCCATCCCGGAAAGTCATGGCTAAGCAAGGCGGACGTAACCTGTTAATTCATGAAAGGAATGCAAAATGAAAATACGACATTACCTCGTGGCACTGGGGGCCCTGCTGCTGGCGGGCTGTAGCCAGCCGACGGCGAACGCGGAAAGCCGGGGTGGTGGGGGAACCATAGAGGCAATCAACCACACCAAATGGGCAATCAACCATTTCAGCGTCGACGGTCAGTCGGGGATTGATGCTATTGGTCCCTGGCAGGGCGGCGGCGGCGGCTGCTGCTATGGCGTGCCGGCGAAATGGCGGCCCGGAATGACGGTGAGGGTGGACTGGGAAAGTGGCGAAGCATCAACAAAAGGGTTTCCAGGATTCGCTGATTCAAAAAAATACAGAGAATGGCGAGATAAAATTAAGGCTCAGAATAAGCAGCACAGCGCGGTGGTACCGGTGCCGGACTATACAGGGCAGGAAATCTGCGGGATCACGGTGCATTTTCTGCCCTGTGATGAGGTGAAAGTGACGACCAGTTGTGCCAACTATGGCCATCCTGAACACCCGATTAAAGAGCCTCTCAAGATGCCGGAGCCAAAAGTATGTCCGAAATAATCACCGATCTGGCATGGTTCCCGCCGGCATTTCCGGCTCAGGGGCGTTTACCCACCCAGGCTGCGCTGGCTGGCGCAAACTGCGCGCAGCAGGACAGCCACGAGCTTGCCTACAGGCAGGAGCTGTGCCTGGCCGCCGGGCGACGCGTGGAGCCTCCCTGCTGTAAAACTTTGCATATCAGCCTGTTTTTTGACGGTACCGGTAATAACCTCAATCACGACTTATATATTGCCGACCCGAAGCACCCCACCAATATTGCCCGTCTGTTTCGCGCCACCATCGGGCAGGGAGCAGCCGGGGGAGTCACTAAAGGTGAAGGATTGCTGGATGCGGATGGTAGCGGTGAAGATAAGTACTACAAATATTATATTCCCGGAGTCGGGACGCCTTTTCCCGAGGTGAACGATCTGGATTTCAGCATGATGGGGCTGGCGGCAGCAACCCACGGGGAGGACAGAATCAACTGGGGCCTGCTGCGGATTATCGATGCCCTGAAGCGGACGACAACTAAGAAGAGTCTGTCGAACAGTGCGAGCTGGACGGCGGTGGACAAAATGGCGACCTCTATGGCGTCTTTTGGGCTGACCGGCAGCGCTAACCGTTTTGAAACCTTCCAGAGCCTGCTAAAGGATATGGCACCAGACCTGCAAAAGGCCCTGGTACCTGTCGATCCCGGAAAGTCGAAGCTGTTGGGGATTAAACTGTACGTGTACGGCTTTTCGCGCGGGGCAGCGGCGGCGCGGGCCTTTGTCCGCTGGCTCAGCGAACTGTTACCAAAGCCTGAAGAGGGAAAGGACAAGCCCGAGCAGTGTCTGGCGGTAGGGGGGCTGAAAATTCCGCTCAGCGTGGAGTTTCTTGGCCTGCTGGATACGGTGGCCTCGGTGGGGGTAGCGCATATCGCCCCGGTGGCTGAAGGGCATATGGGCTGGGCGGACGGGACCCAGGAGCTGCCGGCAGAGAAGATCTACGGCGGGTTGATTAAAAAGTGCGTCCATCTGGTCTCTTCCCACGAGCAACGGCTGTGCTTCCCGCTGGATTCGATCCGCCGTCCGGATGGTAAGTATCCGGCGAACAGCGAGGAGGTAGTTTATCCAGGTATGCACTCGGACCTTGGGGGAGGGTACCCGCCAGGGGATCAGGGAAAGGCAAATGGGTCTGATGATGGTCTTTTATTATCTCAGATAGTCCTTAATGATTTATTCAGTGCTGCTTTTTCCAAAGGTGCTCCATTCAAGGTACCTGAAGAATGCTTACCTTCAGATTTAAAAAAAGATAATTGGAGAAGAATGTCTCCAGATCTTTTAGATGAATTTTTTACAGACTCAATACTCATAAATCGTTTTAATGCCTGGCGCGAAATAACCCTCGGTCAGACAGCTCTAGATAAACCCATCCCCCCCGAACAAGCCGCAAAATACGATCCGCCGCGAGCGCCGGTAAGCCTGGAGAAAGCCCTTGAAAATCAACTGGGCTGGATCACCGCGTGGCGTATCAACCGCTATGCCGGGGGAACCTACAAGACCCAGCGCTTCTATGTCGATTCGGCGGCAAACGGGCTGGATAAAGACAGCGATCCACTGGTCAGAAAGCAGTCTGAGGAAGACAGGAAAGAAGCACAGAAAAAGGTTGATGATACTCGGCGGGACATGAAAGCCGCGCATACTGCGGAAGAGGGATTCCTGATGCTCCCGCCGGGCCCGAAGGATTTCGACGCCGCGCTGGGGCAAACCCAGCTGCGCCAGGCCGCCGAGGAGTTCAGGGAAGATTACAGCGGCCTCTCCCGGTCGGGTACCGGTAACTGGCTGTTTACTGCTGTTGATTCAATGAGTAACGCCATCTTCCTGCTGAATAACGACAATGAGTACGGCGAGTGGCTGAAAATAAAAACCGCCGGAGACGATCGCAAAGAAGTGCTTTTCCCGGCGGCCGGCGAAGCGAGTAACGCCACGCAGCCTTCCGGGCTGGTGCGGGCGCTGTTTGACGATCAGGTCCATGACTCCCGTGCGTGGTTTATGCACAACGCCTTCGGCTCCCGCGAACCCTGGGGCAGCTATTTCCTCTACCGGATGATCTATTTCGGCAACTGCAGCAGTAAGCCAATGACGCCGTTGATGATTGCCGGGGCGGTGGTGGGGGTCGCGACCCTTGCCGCAGGCGCGGCCGTTATCATCAAACAGAAAAGCGCGAAGGGCAAACTCGCGGGGCTTGCCGGTACCGTGGGGGCCGTTTATTTCGAAACACAGGCCATCGATCTGCTTTCCGGCAAACCGCTGCCGATGCTGCCTGATGCCGCACAGCTGCAGGCGCCAACGATGGAGCCAGGCACGGTGGTTGCACAGCAAACGCAGGTCATCAGCGAGCAGAGGCTGGCGCTGGCAAAATCGATAATTGAGTCCAACTGGGCGGAAAATCTTAAGGCGACCGTAACGGCCTGATTCAGGGAGGGATGAAGGATGAAAGCAGTGATACGCGAGGGCGATACCCTGCGGGAGTACGGCGGGAAAGTGCTGGGCGGGCATTATCTTTGCTTCGGGAAAGGGATTGCCTGCAAAGGCGATGCGGTGAAGTGCAATAAACATGGCATGACGGTCATCAGCGAAGGCAGTTCGTTATCGGAAGTGGACGGACAGCCAGTGGCGCTGCACGGCCACCGTTGTGCCTGTGGCTGCACGCTGGTGAGTTCCTTTCCCGATTGCGGCATTGAGCTGTGAGGCCGTTACCGGAGTATCCACCCTACCGGGTTGCGCGTCCTCCTGATGGCAAACGATGGCTGTCAGCGGGTGCGCTGATGGTGTTGTTGTGTGGGGGCGGCGGCGCGCTGCTTCATCCTGCCGGGAGCGGTGCCGGGCTGGTGATAAAAGGAATGGCTGGCGCGGTAGTTCTGATGGGCGTGCTCTGGTTACTACGCCTGCTGTATTACCGGGCTTCGGCCCATAACGCCCGGTATTATGAACAACTGGTTGAACAGCGGCAGCAGGCCTGGTGGCAGCAGCATCAACACCGCTTCGCGCTTAGTGAAATGGTACTGCTGGGACCGGCCGGAACCGATACGCCACACTGGCTGCGGCTGCTAAAGCGGGAGCATCGGGTTCCTGAGATAAAAAATGAGTCGAGCGGGAAAGCGCTGCGTATCGGTCGAACGCTGGTCGATACGGTGGCTGAACGCGAGGCTTTGCTGGCAAAAATGCTGGTGCTGCAATGGCAGACGCAACGCGCAGATGCCTCTCTCCCACACTTATGGCGCTGCTACTGGCAGGGTTCTCTGGATGCCTGGCGTGCATTCTGTACCCAAATGCAGGTTTCATTTCCGGGCGTAGCACTTCCTGAAAAACCGGAGACATGGCAAGGCGAAGAGACGCTGTCTGCACTTGCCGCAACGGCGCAAACGTTGCCTGAAACAGAGGCCATTCTGGTCGCCGGGTGTCATTCGATAGCGGCCTCGTTTGATTCTGCGCAGCCTGCCGGTGAGTCTGCTGCACTGTGTCTGGTCGCGCGGAAAGGGCTGGTCAGCCTCACCCGGGGAGAGGTTTACGATATCGCCGGGAAAGAGGTTTTAACCGCAGTCTGCGAGCGAGCGGAACAGCAAAGCGAACTCGAAAAGCCGCCTGACGCCTGTCTGTTGTTTTCACAGCCAGCGCTGCCCGCCCTGGCGCAAAGTGGCTGGAATGTGACCCATCACGTTCAGGACCTCAACTGGGGGAACCCCGGCGATATGGAAATGCTCATCGTGCTGGTTCTGGCGGCCCTTTACGCAAAAAATTATCAAGAACCCTGCGGCTGGATAGCCAAAGATCCTCTACACACTCTCGCACTTGGAATTATTAAACCTTATGGTGAAGGAAAATAAACCCGCTGAATTTTCTGTGCTTGCCACGGCGGTGTTGTTTGTTGCTACTGTCACGCTGCTTGTGCTGGCAGGTGGGTTGCTGTGGTGGTATTGGGGGGAGGATCTCTCCACAGAATGGGACGTGATACGTCGAATCATGACGGCCTGTTTTGTTGTCTGGGGAGTGTCGCTCTGCTTACTGGTGCTGGGGTTTATCGCTTTTCATTTAATGATTCGGGATAAAGTGATTGGGGAGGCTTCTTCCAGACCGGTCAAAAAGAAAAGGACGCACCCGCTGCCGCTCAAGGCGGACATCAGCAGCCATCTCCGTCGCCGCTATAACCTCTTCTGGCGACGTAAAGTCCGTCTGCTGTTAGTTACAGGCGATGAGAACGCCATCGCTCAGTTGGTGCCCAACCTACAAGCCCGTCAGTGGCTGGAAGGAAACCGCACGGTCTTGATTTATGGCGGCAGCCTGACCGCTGAACCCGACGAAAAAAAATATACCGCCCTGCGCAAGCTGCGACGTGGTCGTCCTCTGGACGGCATCGTGCGCGTAATAGGCGAGGGACAGAGTATTACGCCGCAGATGAGTGATAGCGATCTGCGCGGCCTGGAAAAAATCAGCGAGCTGCTGCGCTATTCCGTCCCGGTTTATTTGTGGCAGCTGTGCGACAGCGACTGGCCGCAGGCAAAACGTACTGAACAGACGGTGGGGGCTACTTTCCCGCTGCGTGCTAAGCCTGACGATATTACTCGCCAGCTTGAAATTATGCTGCCGACCCTGCGGATGCAGGGGGTGAGTCAGGTCGCAGAGAACAACAGCCACGACTTCCTGCTGCGTCTGAGTCAGCACCTGAAAGACGGCGGCATCGCCCGCTGGGCTCAGCAACTTCTGCCATGGCTTTCTGTTTCCCAACAGCGCGTTCCGCTGCGCGGCCTGATGTTCAGTTTGCCGGAGAATAAACCTGCTGATACGTCAGGGGGAACAGCCAGCGCTGAGAAATATGTTCCGGAATCTCAGCGCCATTCCCTGACTCTGCCGGTGGCCTGGCAGGGGGTGGTTGACGACTGCACCCGCGTACGTGGTCATCGTGTCGGTATGGCCTGGGAACAGATGCTGGCTTGGGGGCTAATGGGGGCGATCGGCATCTGGGGCGCGGGCATGCTGCTTTCCTTTATCCTGAACTACAGCCAGATTTCCTTTGTGGCAAGTAAAGCGCATGATTTAGTGGATCATGCTTCGGTCTCCGATTACCAGCTGACGGCGCTGCACGATCTGCGAAACGACGCCGGTCGCTTGCAAAACCATATTCAGAAGGGCACCCCCTGGTATCAACGTTTTGGGCTTGATCATAATAAGCAACTGCTCGACGCGATGCTGCCGTGGTACGGCGTGGCAAACAATCGCCTGATCCGCGATCCGGCTAATGCTGCACTGACTCAAAAACTCCATGCGCTGGCTAATTCAGAACCAAACAGCGATCGGCGTGCTCAGCTTGCGAAGCCCGGCTATGGACAGCTGAAGGCCTGGTTGATGATGGCCCGCCCGGATAAAGTCGACGGCGCGTTTTACGCTCAAACCCTGAAAACCGTACAGCCGACGCGCATGGCCATCTCAACTGGCCTGTGGCAGAGCCTGTCGCCGGATTTATGGGCGTTCTATATCTCAGAATTACCAAAACAGCCGCAGTGGAAAATTACGCCTGACGCGCAACTGGTCAGCCAGAGTCGTCAGGTGCTGTTGCAGCAGATAGGCCGCCGAAACGCGGAAAGCACGCTGTATGAAAACATGCTTAAATCGGTGCGCCGTAACTTTGCCGATGTATCACTAGAGGACATGACCAGCGGTACTGACGCCCGCCGCCTGTTCACCACTGATGAAGTGGTTCCGGGGATGTTCACCCGTCAGGCCTGGGAAGGCGGCATTCAGCAGGCTATCGAAAAGGCTGCAAACTCCCGCCGCGATGAAATTGACTGGGTGCTGAGCGATAGCCGCAAAGCCATTTCTGCCGATCTCTCGCCGGACGCATTGAAAGCCCGCCTCACCCAGCGCTATTTCATCGATTTTGCCGGAAGCTGGCTGAACGTCCTCAACAGCCTGCAGTGGAACCCGGTGCAGAATATTGCGGACGTGACCGACCAGCTGACGCTGATGAGCGACGTGCGCCAGTCGCCGATGATTGCCCTGATGAACACCCTGGCGTGGCAGGGGCAGACCGGGCAGCAGACGGAAGGGCTGTCTGATTCGCTCATCAAGTCGGCAAAAGATCTTATCGGCAACAAAGACAAGCCCGCTATCGATCAAACCGCCGCCGGGCCGCAGGGGCCGTTGGATGACACCTTCGGTCCGTTGCTGACGTTGATGGGTAAAAACAAAGCCAGCAGCGTTATGTCTGCGGATAGCTCGCTGAGTCTGCAAACCTACCTGACCCGCATCACCCGCGTGCGTTTACGCCTGCAGCAGGTGGCAAGTGCTTCTGATCCACAGGAGATGATGCAGACCCTCGCCCAGACCGTGTTTCAGGGCAAGAGCGTCGATCTGACCGATACTCAGCAGTACGGCAGCCTGGTGGCGGCAAGCCTCGGTGAAGAGTGGAGCGGATTTGGCCGCACGATGTTCGTACAGCCGCTGACCCAGGCCTGGGAAACGGTTTTACAGCCCTCTGCGGCCAGCCTCAATGACCGCTGGAGTCGCTCGGTGGTGGCGAACTGGCGTACGGCCTTTGACGGCCGATTCCCGTTCGCGGCAGGCAAAAGCGATGCCTCTTTACCCATGTTGGCAGAGTTTATTCGTAAGGACAGCGGGCGCATCGACAGGTTCCTGACCACGGAGTTAAACGGCGTGTTGCACAAAGAGGGCAGCCAGTGGGTGCCGGATAGCGCCCACAGCCAGGGGCTGACGTTCAACCCAGCCTTCCTGCGGGCGGTTAACCAACTGAGTCAGCTGTCCGACATCCTCTTCACCGACGGCAGCCAGGGGATTAGCTTCGAGCTACAAGCCCGCCCGGCAGCGCAGGTGGTGGAAACCCAACTGACGATTGACGGACAGCAGCTACATTATTTCAACCAGATGGCTGACTGGCAGTCCTTCCGCTGGCCGGGGGATACCTACAAGCCGGGCACCATGCTTACCTGGACTTCAACCAGTGCGGGCGCGCGCCTGTTCGGCGATTACAGCGGCACCTGGGGCTTTATTCGCTGGCTGGATCAGGGCAAGCGACAGCAGCTTGACCGCAGCCAGTGGATGATGAGCTTCACTGCCCCGGATGGTCGTACCCTGCAGTGGGTACTGCGTTCGCAGCTTGGAAACGGTCCGCTCGCGCTGCTGGATCTGCGCGGTTTTACGCTGCCGGATCAAATTTTCAGTGTCGACAGCGCGGCCACCGCTCAGGCGCTGATGGCTAATACGGAAAACAATGACATGGAGGGAGTCGAGTAATGAGCACACTGCAGAATTTGGTTGCCGCCTGTCAGGCTGACCATGCTCAGCTTCGGGAACAGGCGCAGACGCGCACGGATAACTGGCAGCCCTGGCTTACTCCGGTAAGCGCTGCCAGTCCGACCGGGGAAGACCCGGGATATGACGATGATTTTCAGCGCATCCGCGAAGAGGTCAATAAGCTCTCCGGCATTGATACCGGACTGATCTGTACGCTTGCCGAAAAACTGCTGACAACCACGGCCAAAGACATCCGGATTGCTACCTACTACTGCTGGGCGCGCCTCCACCAGGATGGCGAAGCCGGCTTTGCCGAAGGACTTGAACTGCTGGCGGGATTACTGCAGCGCTACGGCATGCAGCTTCACCCGCAGCGGGACCGCAGCCGCAAGGCTGCGCTGGAATGGCTCGCCGGTACCCGTGTTCTGGACAGTCTGTCACTGTTCCCGGAGGTCGTACGAGAGGGTGCACAGCGTACCACCGGGGCCTTACTGCTCATCAATACCAGTCTGGAGACAGAGCCGGAAGCATCGCGGCCAGAGCTGAATACCCTGTACAGCGGGCTGGAGTCTCGCCTGATGAAGGCCGGTGGTGTGGATGCCGTAGTACCGCAGAACGCAGGTAATAAGGTGCAGTCACAGGCCTCCACGCATACGGCCGAGTCAGATACGCCGGTTCTGAGCCGCATTACCTCCGGTCAGGATTTGCTGGCCCAGGCCCGTATTCTGACGGGATTTCTGCGTGAGCAGCCCGATGGCTGGCTTGCTGCACACCGGCTGATGAAAAGCCTGCGTCATGACACGCTGAGAGTGATCCCTGCACCGGATGCCGAAGGGAAAACGCGTATCGAACCACCGCGGGCTGACCAGCGGGCCATGCTCAAACGGTTGTATCTGCAGCAGAGCTGGCTGGAGATACTGGAGCAAGCGGACAGCACTTTCTCGCGTGGCGCTAATCACCTCTGGCTGGATTTGCAGTGGTATATCCACCAGGCGCTGGTGAAACTGGGGCAAGATGTGCTGGCCGACATCATCATCGCCGACCTGAAAGGGCTGCTGCGACGCCTCACCGGGCTTGAAACGCTGGCCTTTAATGACGGAACGCCGTTTGCCGATGAGATCACGCTCAACTGGATAAATCAGAGCGTGCTGGACGATATGCCCTGTTGGCGGGATGAACCAGTTAGTGCTATCAGCACGGGTGACAACGATATTCTGGCGCTTGAACCTGAAGCGCTGGAGAAAGCAGACAGCGAAGGTCTGGATGCCACACTCCACTGGCTGCAGACGCGTCCGGGCACCGACTCCACAAAAGAAAAATGGCTGCTGCGTTTGCTGATGGCCCGCGTGGCCGAGCAGAAGGGTAAAAATGAACTGGCGCTGCATTTGCTGGGTGAGCTCGATAGTGCCGCGCAGTCAATCACCCTCACGCAGTGGACACCGGCGCTGTTATTTGAAGTGAAATCCCGTCGCCTTAGACTACTGCGTATGAAAGCAACACGCAGCGAAACCGATAAATCACGCCTTCAGCCGGAGATGGACCAGCTTCTGGCCGGTCTGATTGCGCTCGACCCGGCAAGCAGTGCGGTGCTGTGCGGGTAAAAACGCCTGGCCTACTTTTAAAATTCATATATTCAGGTTTTTTATGGATGACTTAACCCTGCGTTATTACGACGCCGAAATGCGATACCTGCTGGAAGCTGGCGAAGAGTTCGCCCGCGCTCACCCCGAGCAGGCGGCAATGCTCAATCTCGATAAAGCGGGGGCGCGCGACCCGTACGTAGAGCGCCTGTTCGAAGGCTTTGCTTTCCTGATGGGCCGCCTGCGGGAGAAGCTTGACGACGACCTCCCGGAACTGACCGAAGGGCTGGTGAGCTTACTGTGGCCGCATTACCTGCGCACCATTCCGTCGATGTCGGTGGTGGAATTCACCCCTGACTGGCGCGAAATGAAAGAGCAGATGCGTATCGTCAAAGGCTTTGAGGTAAACTCGCGTCCGATAGGGGAGAAGGGCACGCGTTGCCGCTACACCACTACCAAAGAGATCACCCTTCAGCCGCTGTCGCTGGAACACGCTCGCCTGTCGACCGACTCTGACGGGCGTTCGGTTATCAGCCTGCGGTTTAACTGCAGCCACCTTGCCGACTGGAGCCGTGTCGATCTCAGTCAAATCCCGTTCTACTTCAATGCCGACGCGCCGCTGGCCTGCGCCATGCATGAAGCCTTTACCATGAACACTGCGCGCCTCTGGCTGCGTATGCCGGGTGACACGGACAGAAAGCCGCTCGACGGATATTTCACTGCGCTGGGTTTTGGCGATGACGATGACCTGTGGCCGAAGGGAAGCAGCAGCTTTAGCGGCTATCAGCTGCTGCTGGAGTATTTCACCTTCCGCGAGAAGTTCATGTTTACGGGCCTGCGTGGTCTGGAGAGCGTGGCCTTCCCGGCTGAGCTCCCCTGGTTTGAAATCGACGTGGTACTGGCGGATCGCTGGGAGCATGACTTCAGCTTTACCGAAAAGCATCTGCGCCTGAACTGCGTACCGGTGATTAACCTGTTCCCGCTGGAGTCTGACCCGCTGACGCTCAACTCCCTGCAAACCGAATACATGTTGCGCCCGATGCGGGTGCAGGATGGCCATACCGAGATATATGCGGTCGATTCGGTAATGTCATCAAGCCAGCATACCTACGTGCCGTTCTCGAGCTTCCGCCACAAGGGTGGAATGATGCGCCATGAGGCCCCGGAATATTACTACCACACCCGCGTGCGACGGGGTCCATCCGGGCTGCATAACACCTGGCTTATCCTTGGTGGAGAAGCGTTTGATAGCCACACGGTACCGGAAAATGAAAGCCTGTCGCTGATGCTCACCGGCACTAACGGCCAGCTGCCACGTCGCGCGCTACAAAGCACAGTGCTGGATACGGTGATGAAAACGACCTCAGCCAGTATTGCCGTGCGCAACCTTTGTGCGCCGACATTACCCTGTTACCCGCCGGATCAGGATCGCTTCCACTGGCGCGTGCTGAGCCACCTTGGCAGCAGTTTTCTGTCGATGATGGACAACGCTGACGTGCTTCGAGGCACCCTGGCGCTGTATGAGTGGACTGATAGCGAGATGAACCGCCGCCGTCTGGAAGCGATTATCGACGTAAAGCACAGCGAAACCGAGCGCTTTGAGCAGGGCTACCTGGTGCGCGGCGTGCAGATTGAGGTGACGCTCGATAGTCACGGCTTTGCCGGACGTGGGGATATCTGCCTGTTTGGTGAAATGCTGAGTCGCTTCTTTGCGCTATACACCGATATCTATCTGTTTAACCGCCTGATTATCATCCTGCAACCGACCGGAGAACGCCTGGAATGGGAAGAGAAGCACAATCGCCGTATTCCCGGCTGACCCCGCGGCTGGAAGCTGATCTTAACCGTATAAATTTTTACCGTTTCTGCCAACTGCTGGAGAAACTGAATCCGGACCGGCCGCTGATGGGCTCAACTAGCCATCCTGGTGACGACCCGGTGCGCTTTGCGCCGCACCCCGGGATGGGCTTTCCAGCGAGCGAGCTGAAAGCGGTGGAATATGACGAAGAGGATGACGGCAAGCCGCCGGTAGTACGCACCACCTTTATGGGGATGTACGGTGTGGATTCGCCGCTGCCGACCGCCTATCTCGACGACATCTCCCAGCGCCGGGAAGGGCACGAGGCGTTGCAGAGTTTCCTCGATATCTTCAGCCACCGCATCCTGACGCAGTTTTACCGCATCTGGCGTAAATACTCTTATCCGGCTACGTTTGAACCCGGCGGCACCGATAGCATTTCACAGTCGCTGCTTGGCCTGGTGGGGCTGGGTATTCCCGGTACGGCAAACCACATTGCCACCCCGGTGTCGCGCTTTCTGTCGCTGCTGGGTGTGCTACAGCAGCCCGGGAAAACCCAGGAGGGGATGCAGGCCCTGGTGAGTCTGCTGGCCCCAGAGACCACCGTCAGGGTCAGTCCTTACTGTCTGCGTCCGGTGGAGGTCAGTCGACCCCTGGGTTTTTACGGTGACGATGAATTCCTCCTGGACGGCAATACGCCACTGGGTGACGAAGCAATGGATGCCAACAGCCAGTTGCTGATTGCCCTGTTCACCGATAACGAGCAAGAATCACAGGGCTGGAAACCGGATAGCCTGCTTTATCAGGACTTTCTGGTGATGCTACGGGTCTACCTCGGTTGGCGATTCAAGGCCAAAATCACCCTGACCGCCCGAACCCGCCTGCTGGCCGCTCCGCCGCTTGGCGACGGCCCTTTCTGGCTCGGCATGAATGGTGTGCTGGGCGCAGAAGACGAAGACCTCCCCGAGGATATTCCACAGACCTTTACCACCGAATTGGGTTACTACGCCGGGCTGGAGCCTGCGACACCACAACAAGGAAACCGACGTGTTACGTACAAGTTTAACTAAAACAGCGCGCTGGCTGTTACCCCTGCTGGCATTCAGCCTGGTGGGGTGCGGGGTGACGCAGGGCATCACCGATGGCACTAAATCGGCATTTAACGCCGTGTTCTACAAAAAGATTAAGGTGCTGCACCTGGACTTCACGGCGCGTGAAGCGCTAAACACCGATTCCCGCGAGAATCATTCACTGTCCGAGCCGGTAATGATTCGAATCTACCAGCTGAAAGACCGCAAAACCTTCGACAAAACGGTCTACCCGCAGTTGCTGAAAGATGGGGAGACCATTCTGAAAGCTGACCTGCTGGCGAGCCGTGATGTGGTGGTGAAGCCGGGTGGTGATGCGAACCTGAATATGCCGATGGAGGCCGATACACAGTTTGTGGCAGTGGTGGGGCTGTTCCGTCACCCGGATATGGTCAACAACACCTGGAAGCTGGTGATAGGGCGCGAAGACCTTGACCCGGATACGCCGCGCATTCTGGAAGCCGGTAACAATCATCTGACGCTGCAACCGCTCAAGGACGACTGATGCCCCAGAGACATAACACTCCTTCCCTGTATGAAATGCTGACCGGCAACTTCACCGGCGGCCTTGCTCTCCATCAGGTCAGCGAACAGAACCAGGTGATTCTGTCCGTGCTCGATAACATGCAACGTATCCTCAACTGCCGCGCCGGTACGCTGGCGCATCTGCCGGACTTCGGGCTACCGGATATGACCAAAATCCTTCAGGGTATGCCAGGTACCGCCCATGAGTTAATGGGCACGTTGTCGGCTGTTCTGCTCAGATATGAGCCGCGACTGAAAAAAATAGCCGTTGTCCTGCTGGAGCAGAGTGTCCCGGGCGAGCTGCGTTATGCCATTGATGCTGAGCTTAAGGGGATTGGCCTCGTGCGTTACGGCACCGAGTTTATGCCCGAAGGACGTGTCCTGTTGAGGCATCTCAGGCAACAGCAGTATCTAGACACGACTACCCGTCTGTGAGGTCAGATAACATCATGTCAGTAAAATCACAGTTCCTCAAAAAACTGCAAGCCAGACAACCTGCTCCGGCTTCATCTGTCAGCAAGACTCAGGCTGATATTGCAGAGTTTCGCCTGCGAATGACGCAACTTCAGGAGCAGATGGACGCGTGGCTGGAGGGCTCCGGACTGAACGTGGAGATGTTAACCGTCTCTGTTACAGATCTGCTGGTGGGGTGCGGGGCTTTTGAGATTGCCGGTATTGTTCTGCGTGTTGATGGCCGGTTTGTAAAATTTACGCCAGTTTTTTTGTACGGACAAAGCGTGACCGGGGGCGTGGAGACGACCTTCCATGATGGAGGGCATGTGACGTCACTGGGGCGTTTATTCATGCGGTCAGGTACCGTGAGTGCCTGGACCTTTGCTCCGTCCGGTGCGTTATCCCGCCCTGGACAGGGTTTTGATGAAAGCACATTTTTCAGTTTGATCCTGAGGCTTCTGCCATAGCTGCGGGTATTGCAGTACCCATCCCCTCTGAATATGCAGAAAGCGACGCTGCATAAACGTCAACGTTCAACAATTCCTGATATACCTAATGGACAACGGGTCATGAATGACATTATTCCACGTAAAATAAAAACCGGTGGCGATCCGCGCACGCTGCCGGATTATGACGCCCTGCGTGATGAACTGAGTAAGCTGGCCCATCCGGCGCGTCCGGATGTGAACTGGCAGTCTGTCGAAAAACGCTGTCTTTCACTGTTTGAGCAGAACGGGGTGGAGCTACAGACAGCGGCCTGGTATACGCTGGCGCGGACGCAGCTGGCCGGCTTAGTCGGGCTCAATGAAGGGCTGGCGATACTCGAGGCTCTGATTAGCCATCAGTGGGGCGTACTTTGGCCGCAGCCCGTCCATGCCCGCATGGAAATCCTCAGCAGTCTGAGTCAGCGCCTGCAGCAACGGATGCGCTCGCTTCCGCTCAATTACAACGACCTTAGCCAGTTGTACCGGGCAGAACAGTTACTTACGGGGCTGGGAGAGGTGCTGCAGCGCCTGGAGCTTAAGCATCTCAGTCAGCTCGATACGTTGCGTACTTTGATGCACAACAGTGCTGTCAGATTGGAAAACCTCGATGACGTAACCCGCTCCGGGGCGACCATTCAGTCGGGTAACGTGTTGCCTGCTACCGAAATACATGGTGTCGGGATCTCGTCAGGCGCCCGCGCCAGTAGTACGCCTGACGATACGCCAGGCAACGCCATGAAGTGGGTGTACGTTGCGCAGCAGGAACAGCAAACGAACGTGGACGTGCTGACGGCACTGCCCGCGCCGGTAAAAAAGTGGAAATCCTTTGTTGCCGGCATGGGTACCATGCTGGTGATCGGCCCCCTTGCCGTGTGGGGCTGGCTGTTTCTTCACCGGCCTGATCCGTTAGAAACTCAGCTTGCCGCATCTCTGACACCGTTACCTGCGACACTCACCCCTGAACAGCTGGATGTGTTGCGTCAGCAGTCGCCATTATCACAAACCGTAATTACACAAACCCAGCAGCAGCTTGCCCGACTGGAGAAATTGCCGCCTGACTGGAATATTACTTACAGCCGAAAACTAACAGAACAGGCACTGATGCTGTGGCCGGAACAGGCTAAGCCCCTGGTTCAACAGTGGCAGCAACAACTTCATGCTTCCGCACTACCCACAGAACAACTCAATGGCTGGTATCAGGGGATGACAACGTTACAAAAACTGAGTGACCGCCTGAACGGACTTGATGAGCAGAAGGGCAAATACATGACGGTCAGCGAACTGAAGTCCGTTGTATTTTCCATCCGACAGTCTTTTAACCAGTCCATTCCGGCGGAAGAGCAACTGCGTGTATTGTCAGGAAACCCCGCTGGAGACCCTTTATCTGCCGCAGCGCAGTCTCAACTGGAGATGCATCTGAAACAACTGGCAGCCCGCTATGCTGAAATAAAACAGAAGGCATCAGAGTGAAAATTATCAGTGATTTAGTCTGATATCGTCATCATCGTGCCAGACAGACCATGGGGGACTGAACCTGTCTGGCATGTTAATGGCTGAATTACGGCCTGCACCATCTACCTCACAACACACATCGGCCTGCCAGATACTGGCTCGGGGTGTATCTCCGTTTCTACGCTGAATACGGTTCTCAGCAATCCAGGGTTCATCACCTCTTCTGGCGTGCCTTGCGCCATAACCTGTCCGTTCGCCATGACTACCAGATGATCGCAGTACCGGCTGGCCTGATTAAGGTCGTGCAGCACTGCGACCACCGTTTTCCCCCGATCCCGGAGTTCGCCCATCAACCGCATCAGTTCCACCTGGTGATTGATATCGAGATAGGTGGTTGGCTCATCGAGGAGTGCGACGGAGGTATTCTGGGCCAGGACCATCGCCAGAAAGGCGCGCTGGCGCTGACCGCCGGAAAGTTCGGTTAACCGACGTTCGGCAAGATGATGGATCCGGGTCTGGCTCATGGCGGCATTGACCCGCGCATTGTCTTCAGCGGAAAGGCGCCCCCAGAGTGACAACCACGGGTTGCGACCGTACGAAACCAGCTCCCGGACGGTGATCCCCTCTGGCGTTAAATGGTGCTGTGGCAGCAGAGCCAGCCTGCGAGCCAGCTGGCGCGATGAGAGTGCGTTGATCGGATTATTGTCGAGAAATACGCTGCCGGACTGTGGCGTTAACAGCCGCGAAAAACAGTTTAACAGCGTCGATTTCCCACAACCATTTGGGCCGAGCAGGGCGGTAATCTTCCCCGCTGGCAGTACGAGCGAAATGCCGTCAAGCACTGTGTTCGTACCGTACTTGACCGTCAGATTTTCAGTTCGTAATGTCATTTATCGCATTCTCACAAGCAGCCAGACAAACCACGGCGCACCGATAATGGCGGTCAGCACGCCAGCCGGAAGCTCCAGCGGGGGATGAATAATTCGCGCCAGCAGATCGGCAACCACCAACAGCAACGCACCTGCCAGCGCCGAAACGGGCAGCAGCCAGCGGTGACGTCCACCGGTGATACTTCGCACCATATGCGGCACCACAAGACCAATAAAGCTAATTGGGCCGCAGACGGCTACGCCAGTCGATGTCATGGCGACAGCCAGTAGCAAACCTCGGAACCGGGTACGCGAAACTGCCACACCGAGCGTGGTGGCGCGTGCATCGCCCAGTGCCAGAAGGTCGAGATCGCGGCAAAAAACCAGGCTCAGCGGCAGAAACAACATCAGCAGCGGGACGGCAATCTTCACAAAGCTCCAGTCACGGCCCCATAAGCTGCCGGTCAGCCACAGCAGGGCGCTGTTCACATCCTGCGGGCGCGAGAGCATCAGCCAGTCCGTCAGGCTGGCCCAGCAGGCAGACAGCGCGACACCCGTGAGTGCCAGCTTCATCGGCTGGCTGGTGTTCGCCAGCATTCGCAGCAGGATCAGGCCCGCCATGCCACCGGCAAAGGCCAGCAGCGGCAGGACAATCACCGGCAGTGACGGTAAGAGAAGCAGTGCGCCCACAGAGGCAAGGCTGGCGGCATGGTTTACGCCGAGAATATCCGGCGACGCCAGAGGGTTACGCACTATCCCCTGTACCAGAACGCCTGCAACCGCGAGGGCTGCACCGACAAACAGCGCCAGCAGCAGTCGCGGCAGGCGGTAAGCCGTTAACACGTAATGATACTCACGTCCGGCCTGCCAGTCGGTCAGCAGGGCGCGCCAGGGAACGGAGATCACCCCCATTTGCAGCGACAGCAGCGAAAATCCTGCCAGTGCGAGGGCGATGAAAATGACTAGCGTAATTTTCATCCACGCCTCCTGACCAGCCAGACAAAGCAGGGCGCACCAATCAGAGCCACCACGGCCCCCGCGGGTAATTCGCCAGGGAAGGCCAGCGCGCGGGCCAGAACATCCGCCACCAGCATCAGCGTGGCGCCCATCAATATGCTCATCGGCAGGACCTTGCGCTGGTCGAATCCTACCCAGAAGCGAGCCAGATGCGGCATCAGCAGGCCGATAAACGCCACCGGGCCAGCCACGCTGACGCAGGTACCGACCAGAAGCAGCACCAGAATGTTGATGATCAAACGCAGCTTCGGCAGATTCACCCCCAGCGTGCGGGCGGTGCTGTCGCTGACGTTAAGCAGGTTCAGTTGATTGGCCAGCAGCAACACCACCGGTACAGCAACCGCCACCACCGGGAAAAGCTGCCAGAACTCCTGCCAGCGTGCGTGAGATACGCCCCCTGCGAGCCAGTAAAAAATGCCGTAGGCGTGATCTTCCGTCAGCAGCAGGGTGATGCGGGTCAGAGCCATGCAAAAAGCCGAGAAAGCGATACCCGCGAGGATCAGTTTGTTTCTGTCCTGGGCATGGCGAAATCCGCCGCCTGCGGTCATCACCAGCAGCCAGCTTATGCCGCCGCCACAGGCGGCGATAAAGGAGATGGAATAACCCGAAACGGGCACAGGGCTGATGGCGCTGGTGAGCGCCATAGCCAGCGCCGCGCCGCTGTTAATGCCGAGCAGCGAAGGGGAGGCCATTGAATTATGCGTCAGGGTTTGCAGCAACGTGCCCGCGAGAGCCAGGCTTGCGCCGATCAGAATGGCGACCAGGCTTCGCGGCAGACGTAGGTTTTGCACCAGCGCTTGTGGAAGCGTCGGCGCATGACCCGGCAGCAGGGCGCGAATAGCCTCAACACCAGAAACAGGAATGGCCGAGTAGCAAAACAGACTCAGCCAGAAAATTGCGATAAGCGCGGCAAGGGGCAGCCCCCATTGCAACGCCGGATGTCTGAGAACTGTCATTTCACATCGGATAAAGGCTGTTGATGAAAGATTTTTACCGTGTCGCTGGCAATACGTTCGGCCGCAAAAATGCCGCGCATCCGCGCCCAGGCGTTACTGTCGACCGACGCCGTCTGCTGTTTTTGCACAGCCGTTAACATCTGCCACAGCGGGTCTTGCTGCCAGCGTTTCACGATGCTCTCTTCGCGATAATGTGCGACCAGCAGCCATGCAGGATTGAGCGCCAGCAGCTGTTCCAGGCCGATGGACGGCATAGACGCACCCGCCATCGCCGCAGGTACCTTCAGCCCCAGAGAGGTCAGGACGCCACCGGTCCAGGTCCCCTGCGTGTGCAGGTTGAACTGCTGCTCCCGGGACGTACCAAACAACACCAGCGTGCCTTGTGGCAACTGGCTGGCCCACGCTGACATCTGTTGTTTGTGTTGCGCCAGGCGTGACTGCATCTGTGCCTTTTTGCCCACAATCTCGCCAATGATGGCCGCAGACTGAAGATTTTCAGCGTAGGTTTCATTGCGAGATTTCAGCAGCAGAACCGGTGCTATTTGCTGTAAGGCGCTGAAAATACCCGCATGACGGCTGCTGTCGGCAATGATCAGATCCGGTTTCAGCGCGCTGATGGCTTCTAAACTCGGCTGCGCACGCGTGCCGACAGACTGCCAGGGTTTCAGATGTGCGCGAACTTCGGGAAGAATGCGCGTGGCATCGTTATCGTCGGCAATACCGACAGGACTGACATCGACAGCAGCCAGCGCGTCCGCGAATGACAGCTCCAGTACCACTATCCGCTGTGGCGTTTTATCAAGCGTAAAGGTGCCATGTTCGTCCTGAACCGTGGCGGCAAAAGCGTGGCTGGTGACCAGCAGCAGAGCGGCGAAAAGTGTGCGGATAAATGTGAACATCGGTGCTCCTGAAAGCCGGGTGGCGTTGCGCTTACCCGGCCTACGAAATCGGTGTGAATTAGAACTTCAACGACCCCTGCATATACAGCGTGCGCGGCTGGCCTGCGTAGATGCCTTTGTTGTTGTCGTCGTAAGAGCGGGTGAAGTACGCCTGGTCGAAGATGTTTTTCACGCCGAACGCAAGGTTCAGGTCTGCCATCTGCGGACCAAAGTCATAGGCGACGCGTGCGCCCCAGAGCATGAAGCCCGGGATGCGGCCGGTGCTGCCGTCGGCACTCTCTTTAACGGTGTTGGCGTTATCCGCAAACTGGCTGGACTGGAAATCGCTGTTCAGGTTGAACGTCCAGCTGCCCGGTTTATAGTCCACGCCCAATGTGCCTTTGTGTTTCGGCGAGAACGGCACCTGGTTGCCGTAGGTGTCGCCTTTCTCGCGGATCTCGGCGTTCACATACGCATAGCTTGCGTAGACCGAAACATTGTCCAGCGTGGGTGTCAGCGTGCCGAGGTCATAGCGGGCCTGGGTTTCCAGCCCGGTATGGCGCGTTTTACCCCGTGCGGTAACGGTGTCGTTGGTCTGGTTGGAGTCGTACTGATTATTAAAGTTAATCAGGAACAGCCCCATTTCTGCCGTCAGCGCGCCATCGTCGTATCGGGTTCCGAGTTCCCAGGTTCGCGCTTTTTCCGGTTCCACATTGCCGCTTTGCACAGCCTTGCCAATTTGGCTGTACTGTACGGTGCCGAACGAGCCTTCGGTATTTGCATAAAGATTCCAGCTGTCAGTAAGGTGATAGAGCACGTTGAGCGCCGGAAGTGGGGCGTTATAGCTCACTTCCTCATGCGTGCCTTTGATGGCATTGTTCTGGTATGACTCGATATGTTCAAAGCGCATACCCGGTGTGATCGTCCAGTTGCCTACGTCGATTTTGTCATCCAGATACCAGGCGTGCGCTTCGGTACCGGAACGGGTGTCGCGATCGTAAGGGCTGGAGTTGGACGGCAACTGCCCGCTGCTGGTGGCGGTGTAATAACGCATTTCATGCGTCGACTCGCTCACATAGCGATACCCCACGCCGACTTCGTGCGCGGAAGAGCCAAGCATAAAGCTCTGGCTGTAGCGCGGTTCAATGCCGCGTACCCAGTAGTTACGCGGTGAAAGGGTGATGCGTTTGCCCTGTTCCAGGTAGCCGCTGCGCAGGGTTTCGGTGTAGAAGCCCTGAATATTGAATTTATGCTGAGTGTCCGGCTGGAACTGATAGCCGAGGCTTGCCAGCTTGCGACGCCCCCAGAAGCGATCGTAAGGGCGCGTGGACTGCCAGCGGTCGGCGTTGTAATCCGCGCGAGACAGGCCTCCGGGCATGTCGGCTTCACCGTCGTAGTATTGCAGCAGGCTGTTGAAGGTATGCACTTCGTTCGGCGCATATTTGCTTTTCAGCATCAGGTCGTCGATGCGCGTCGCGCTGTGCTCGCGCCAGTCGCTGCCGCGGGTGCCGGAGTAAAGCAGGGCGGTACCAAAACCGTTATCCGCCGTGCCGCCCACCATCAGATTGTGCGTCTCTTTTGGGTTATTTTGTGAGGACGTTGGGCTGAGCTGGCCTTCCACGCCGGCTTCGATACCGAAGTCTTGTGGAATGGCGCGGGTGACAAAGTTCACCACGCCGCCCACGCTCTGAGGTCCGTAACGCACCGCACCACCGCCACGTACCACGTCGATGGCGTCCATATTTCCGAGCGAGACGGGCGCCAGTGAAAGCTGCGGCTGGCCGTAAGGGGCAAACGGCACGGGAATACCGTCCATCAGCACGGTTGAACGGCTGGCGAGGCGCGGGTTCAGGCCACGAATACCAAAGTTCATCGCCAGATCGTGACTGCCGGTGCCGTTATTTTCCGGGGCAGTGACGCCAGGGATGCGGTTTAGCACATCGCGCATGGTCGTCGCGCCGGTTTTGGCGAAATCCTCACGGCGGATAACGTCACGCGCGCCAGCGTGTTCGAATACATCGTTCTCGCGCGCTTCTCCTAACCAGTCTCCCACCACGGTCAGGACATCTTCTTTCGGTGTGGGGGCGTGCTCCAGCGTCCAGCTGTTATTCCCCAGCGGTTTCACCTGCAGGCCGCTACCGTTCAGCAGATGTTGCAGGCCGGTTTCGATGTCGTAGTCACCGTGAAGACCGTCACTCTGTTTGCCGCGCGTCAGGCTGGCGTCAACCGACAGAGTAATTCCGCTTTGCGCGGCATACTGGTTAAGGGCTTTGTCGAGCGAACCCGGTGCGATATCAACCTGTGCTGCGAAGGCGGATAAAGACAGCCCGGCCAGCGGCAGCAGGCTCAGGCGAATGGCGTTAACCAAAGGTGTTGTTTTTCGAAAAACGCGTAAAGGCGTCATACCTTCTCCATCATCATTTTTGTTGTGTTCATCTATGAGTCGAACGAGAAGGGGAAAAGGGACAATGGAAATGAGAATTATTTTTCTTACAATGCTGAGATATTTACCCAGTATCGCGTAACCGACTGAATTTTAACTGGAAGAGTCTGAGCGATAACATTCAGGATGGCATCAGTATTGTTCAGCGGGAAGGTCCCGCTCAGGCGCAGCCCGGCCACCGCCGGATCACAGCGCAGCACGCCGTTGCGATAGCGGCTGAGCGCGGCGATCACTTCACCGAGCGGTTTATCACTAAAGCTCAGAACACCCTGCGTCCAGGTGGTGCTTTCATCATCTGTTGGGGTTATCGCACCAAATTCCGACGCGCTAAACTCCAGACTCTCGCCAGCGTTTACAATACGTTTTTCCTGCGGATGGCTTGCCAGTAAGACTTCAACAGCGTGTCGTTGAACGGCAACGCGAGTGATGTTGTCCTGCTGGTAGACGGTAAATTCTGTGCCTAACGCGGTGAGTTGGCCCTGGCGGGTCATCACGCGGAAAGGTCGCGACTGAGTGTCTTTTGCGGTGGTAATGGCAATTTCGCCGTACCAGAGGTGGACAGCGCGCTGATGCGCATCAAAACGAACGTCAGCTGCGCTTTGGGTGTTAAGCGTCAGCCGCGAGCCATCTTCCAGCCGCTGATGACTGACTGCGCCTTTGGCCGTGCGGTAGTCTGCACGCAGACCTTCACCGGTTTCAGATTGCCAGATCTGCCAGCCGCCGCCCACGCCGAGCAGCAACAGCAACCCTTTCATCACGTGACGACGGGTAAGGCGTGTATCGTGCAGCGCCCGGCTGGCGACATCGGCCGGTACGTGGCTGAGCTGGCTGCGCAGATTTTCAACCTGTTGCCAGGCCCACTGATGATCCTTGTCCTCTTCATACCATTGTTGCCAGCGCGCCTCCTGCTGTGGACTGACGCGCTCGCCGCTCAATACGGCATACCAGTGTGAGGCCGAGCGCAATGCCTGGCGGCGAGAATCGGTGATAGACGCGTTCACAGGCCGTGCTCCAGACGAAACAGCAGACAATGTTCGATAGCCTTCGCCACATACTTTTTCACCGAGCTGACGGAAACACCCAGTTGCAGCGCGATCTCGCTGTATTTCAGACCATCCAGTTGCGAAAGCAGAAACGCTTCGCGTGTTTTTCCGCTTAGCCCGTCAAGCATGGTGTCGATGAGTTGCAGGGTTTCGAGCTGGCTTTCGCGTTCTTCGGGAGAAGGTGCCATCTCCTCCGGCATAAGCGCCAGCATCTCCAGATACGTTTTTTCCAGCGCGTTTCGGCGGAATAAATCGACCATCACGCGTTTGGCGATAGTGCACAGGAATGAGCGAGGATCGCGGATTGTCGAGAGCGTGTCGCTGCCCATTACCCGCAGAAAAGTGTCCTGGGCAATGTCATCTGCATCAAAAGCAGACCGGAGCTTGTGCATCAGCCAGCTTTTCAGCCAGCCGTGATGTGAGCCATAAAGCGACTCGAGCGTTAATGAGGCAGTGGTAGTGGCGCGGTCAGACATGCGAAGTGTATCAAAAGTTAATTATCACGCGGCCATATTAATATGAGAATAGTTATCATTACAATTGGAAATTTCGCCTTGTTGGTCTCTATCCACTGTGAGCAAGGTGCAGACGTTGATACATCTAAAAATCGTCTCACCGTTACACCTTTCTGACCCGTAACGTTCGCAGTAGCAAATCATACAAACTATCCACAGCAGAAGACCCCTGAGAAGCACGGCTTCTGAACAATGCGACTTCCATCGGTTCAAGGGGGCCCAAAAGATGTTCGCTGCCAAGAACGTGCAGGTGAGGCGGTACGCTGCACTGGGTCAGAACCGCAACAGCCAGGCCACTTTCCACTGCTGTGATCTGCCCTGACAGGCTGGAGCTGTTATACACCACCTTATATCTCCGCCCCTGTAGGGCTAATGCGTTGATAGCACTACGCTTAGCAAGGCTTGTGCTTTCATACACCGCAATGGGTAATGGGTCGCGCCTCCAGACTTCAAACTGTGGAGAACCGACCCACACCATCGGTTCATAAAATAATAACGCTCCCTGACCAGGATGTTCCCTGGAGACCAGCGCCAAATCAAGATCGCCGGCCTCAACGCGAGGAATTAATGACGTTGACTGCTCGCAACTCAGTTCGATCTCGACTGACCCAAAGTTTGGGGCAAATCTCTTCAGAGCAGGTGTCAGGTATTTTGCTGCATAGTCATCCGGGACACCCAGGCGAATACGCCCCGTTAGCTCCTTACCGTGGAATGCCGCCTGCGCTTCAGCATGAAGGTCGAGCATCCTTCGGGCATACCCCAGCAGTTTTTGTCCTTCAGAGGTGAGTTGATGCTGCCGTGGGCCGCGCAGCAAAAGCTGACACCCTAATGCAGATTCCAGCTTTTTAAGCTGCATACTGACCGCAGACTGTGAGCGATGGACCTCAGGTGATGCAGCCGAAAGCGATCCTGCATCCACTACCGCAACAAAACATTTGAGCCAGTCCATCTGGAGATCTTGATAATGCACCGGTGATCCTTGCATTCGATTATCAAATAGTAACATCTATTATTATGCGTTTTTATCGATTCAACAATACTGCCATAGTGGCGCTCATCGCTTTCACCGTTTGAACGATCATGAGGTCACCGATGACGTATCACGAGCCCGAATTATCTCAACTTAGTCATTCACTGGTATGGGCGGGTTTTCGGCAACTTATCCCGGTTTCTCTGTTTGTCGCTATTTTTGGTGCTGCCTTTGGCCTGGCCGCATCACAGAAAGGGATGGACCAGATGTCGGCGACAATGATGAGTGTGCTGGTTTTTGCCGGTTATGCGCAGTTTGCCGCGTTAGAACTTTGGACGTCTCACGTGCCCGTCGTCACGCTCATCGCCACCGTTTTTGCCATTAATGCCCGACATTTGTTAATGGGGGCCACCTTATACCCGTGGTTGCGATCGTTAACCCCTGCGAAACGCTACGGGATCATGATGGTCGTATCCGATGCTAACTGGGCTATGTCCATTCAGGCATTCAGCCGGGGAAGAGCGGGGCTGGGATTACTTTTTGGCGGCGGTCTCGCGTTATGGCTTTTTTGGGGAGTCGGTACCATTGCAGGACTTTATCTCGGGAGTGCTATACAGGATCCCAAAAGCTTTGGTCTGGATATGGTCATGGGGTGTTTTCTCCTTTCTATGGTGTTCGAAGGGGAAAGAAACCTGAGGATGTTTATTATCTGGGCCGTAGCGGCCGGTGCTTCGCTGCTAGCGTTTAAATGGTTACCAGAAAATAGTCATGTGATCGCCGGAGCCCTCGCCGGAGGTATTACTGGAATTATCATGAGAGAGAAAAAATGAGTATTGAGACGGTAGGTGCGGGACCACTGATAATTATTTTAGTGATGGCGCTGGTGACACTCGCTACCCGGTGGGGCGGCGTCTGGATTATGTCTTTTGTTCCTTTTAATCACCGCATAAAAGCCTTTATTCAGGGTATGTCAGGCTCGGTTCTTGTGGCGATATTAGCCCCCGTTGCCCTCACAGGCGACAAAGGCGCTCAGTTGGCATTATTGACCACGGCAGTCGTGATGTTAGTTTTTAAAAGACCTTTGATTGCTATCTCCGCCGGGATTGTCGTTTCAGCCATGGTCAGATCGTTTTAACCGTTTGCCAAAAAGGGCGGCGGGCTAACACCAAAAATCAACCTGGCACGAAGCAGACATGAAGTGATTGACACGTTCTCTGCAATAATGGTTGTATAGTACAACTATTATTGCAGGGCAATACAGATGATTTCTGAACTAAAGAACATACAAACGATACGTGCGGCATCGCGCTTAATGGTGCGAGAGCTGGGGTTTATGAACCAAAATCTGGCGACAACGGACTATCCCCCCTCAGCCGTTCACTCCATGCTGGAAGTTGACGCGCATGGGTCAATGACTGCCGCGCAATTGGTTCAGATTCTGGGGCTAGAGAAATCCAGCGTCAGCCGGATGCTTGCTAAACTTGTCAAAGCCGGAGAACTCGAAGAAACCCCATCCGCCGAAGATGCGAGGACGAAGCTGCTAAGCCTCACAGGGAAGGGCAGAGAGACCGTGCGGAACATTAATACTTATGCTGACGAACGGGTCGCAGCAGCACTCGGGAAACTGGATCCCTTTACCCAGGACACCGTATCACAAGGCCTTTCTTCTTATGCCAGCGCGCTGAAAGCCAGCCGCGAAAACGGCGAAGGCAAAGTGCGAAACAGCGTCAACATAGTCACGGGATATCATCCCGGTATGATTGGCCGAATTACTGAAATGCATGGCAGCTATTACGCCCGAGAGCATCACTTCGGTTCATTTTTTGAAAGGAAGGTTGCCGCAGGTCTTGTTGATTTTTCTGACCGCCTGGATAAGCCCTGTAATCAGATCTGGCTGGCAATGGTGAACGATCGCGTCGTTGGCTCCGTTGCGATTGACGGGGAAGACCTGGGAAATAATGAGGCACATCTGCGTTGGTTTATCCTTGACGATGGATGTCGCGGCAGCGGGGTGGGCAGAAAACTCATTGCCGAGGCGATGAAATTTTGTGATGAGCAAAAGTTCTCGTCAGTCCAGTTATGGACGTTTAATAAGCTTAAGGCGGCAAGGCGGTTGTACGAATCATTTGGATTTGAATTGTCCAAAGAATGGGAAGGCGATCAGTGGGGGAGTACCATTACTGAGCAACAGTTCACCCGAAAAGCCCGTTAAACAGCCCTCACCGGTCAGGTATCAAGATGGCCCTGGAGAAAATCATGAGAAAACTCGTATCGTTTGTTCATGTGTCGCTGGATGGTTTTGTCGCTTCTACCGCCGAGGGCCCGGCGGGCCTGGACTGGATAAGCATCAGCCCTGATTTGTTTGAATACGTGGAGCAGCGAATTCAGCAGACCGACACCGCTTTGTATGGCCGCAACACCTACCAGATGATGGAATCGTACTGGCCAACGGCTGCCGATAAGCCTGACGCCAGCCCGCATGACCATGCGCATTCGCGTTGGTATAAATCAGCCAGCAAAGTGGTGTTGTCGAAAACGCTGTTGCAAAAAGATCACCCTAATACGCAAATCATCAGTGGCAATTTAAGCGACGAAATCAGCAAGCTTAAGCATAACGCGGGCAGCGAAATCTTAATATTTGGCAGTCCCTCAGCGACTCACTCGCTGATGGCGGAAAACCTTATCGATGAGTACTGGCTGTTCGTCAATCCGGTGCTGCTGGGGCACGGTATTCCCTTGTTCAAAAACGTAAAAGACAGAACCTCACTCATGCTGGTGAAGAGTAACGTGTTCCCGTCGGGCGTAGTGTGCTTGCAATACGAAGTGAAACGAAATCAATAATGCAGGGTTCTAACGCTGCCGTCTCTCCCAACAAAAAGGCCGTAAGCAGCTATCTGCTTACGGCCCAGGGCAGGGGATGGTTTTTCTGACAATCAGGCCGCTTTTACGGCTTTGATTTTTTTCGAGTCAGCCGCATCGGATTCTGTTTTATCCGCTGCAACTGGAGCATTAAGCTCGGGAAGTTTGCTGGTACGCAGGATATGCTGCACGGTCTCTTTCTGCTCGGCGAGATACAGGCCAAGATTTTCAGCCTGCGTTTCATCCATCTGCATTCCGCTTTGCAGCAGCCAGTCGGTGAACGCGTCTGCCATATCGAGCAGTTTGTCGTAAGCGTCAGCCTCTTTCTTACTGGCAAATGTCATTTTCTCTTCACCTTTTCTTACGACAACGAATTTTGTTTCAACAGCCATTATGCGCACCTCACACTGTAATTATAAACAGTATAACAATCCCAGGGTTATGTTGCAGCTAAAAAATCCATTCACTCCCGGCGAGCAGGGATCACATTCGAAAACCGCGCACTGATCGCATCACGTTCATAGCCCTGCGGCTGTGTCAGTATCTGGTATAAATCAGGGCGACGACCATGGATCCAGCGGCGTCCGGTGCTCATTGCGAGCAGGCTTAAATCCAGTTCAGCGCTCACCATAGCATCTTCCGCTGCCCAGGTTTCAACAATGATCCTTCCATAAGGGTCGAGGATCATGGCATTCCCTGTGCGCACTTCGTCATCATCTGCACCGACACCGTTGCTGAAAAGAAGAAATAATCCGTTGTCATGGGCACGGGCAGGCAGCCAGCGCATGAGCCATTCCCGACCGCTTGCCCCTTTGAATGCAGCTGTAATTTCATCCTTGCGCGTTTCCCGTTCTTCCCAGAGTGCCAGCGGAATACGCTTCATCGCGTGAGGGCTGCGGGAATCGGTACCGCCTGTTTGATGCGGCGCGAGAAGAATATCTGCCCCCAGCAGCGCCGTTGCGCGCACATTTTCGACCAGATTATTGTCCCAGCAAATCAGGATACCGACTTTCACTCCCCAGGGGGTATCAAAAACGGTAAAGCTGTCCCCGCTGCTGATGGCCGGATGTTCAAAAGCATGGAGTTTACGATGCGTATGCATTGAGCCGTCCGGCATACAGGCAACATAGGCATTATAAAGGCGGCCATCGTCGGCCCTTTCAATAAGACCGGCGCCAATCAGCATTTGATGTTTTATCGCCAGAGCGCGAATTAACGTCAGGGAAGGGCTATCAGCAATCGACTCTGCCAGAGCAGACACCTCAGTTGCGGTGAGTTTGGGTACGTGCCAATACCCGGTGATACACATTTCAGGGAACGTGAGGATTTTCACCTGCTCAAGCGCCGCCTGTTCAATAAATTTCTCCATGATCAGCAGGTTGTGTTTTTTGTTATTGGCCTGGTGCTGAAACTGCACGGTTGCCGCCTTTAAGGATTGAGATTCGTTCATGATGTGTCTCCAGTTGTCATCGAAACTGAATTACATAACGATAACCAATAACTGTATAATCAAATGATTTCTGATTTCGATAACCATCTGGAATGTAAAATTGAACATCCGTTTGCTCAAAGCCTTTTTGATACTGGCTGAAAAAGGAAATTATGCCGATGCGGCGCGGGCGTTGTTTATCTCGCAACCGGCACTGACCAAACAGATTAATCTCCTCGAATCCCAGGTGAATATGTCTCTTTTTTCACGTGGTCGTCACGGCGCAATACTGACGGCCTCTGGCAGGCGTTTGCTGCCAGAGGCTGAAAAAGTGGTCAGGCAAACCCAGTCATTCATGCAACATGCTGAGTGGGTATCAAAAGGAATGGAGGGGCATATCGCCGTTGGGTTCGGTCTCTCAAGCTTTTATCTGGCACCACGCTGTATTGCTGACTTTCGCCGCGACTATCCTGGCGTAGAGATGTCATTGACGGATCTTCCCTCATTCCAGCAGTACGAGCTTTTGCAAAATGATGAGCTTCAGGTCGGTTTTGTCAGGGTTCCAGCCCCTGTGGCGCTTGAATACCTGCCGTTATTTACCGATCGGCTGGTTCTGGTGGCGCCCGCAACGTCTGCGAAAATGTCTGCTGCACAGTGGCTAGCAAAACGTCCCTTGTTACGCCTTTATGATGAGCGAGGACGGGGTTTAAATACGCAGATCGACCGTTATCTGCACGACAACGATCTTTTCATCTCATCAACTCAACTGACTGACGATATCCAGACTATCGTCGCGATGGTGATTGCGGGTATCGGTGTTGCCATTCTGCCCACCAGCGTTACACATATCGCGCCGCCGGAACTGGTGATTATCCCGTTAACGGGGGAGTCGATAAGCTGGAAGGTGGGCATCGCGTGGGACACAAGCAAGGAGGATGTCATCCGTGACAATTTTATTGCCAGCATACGAAAGAGCATTTCCGTCGATTGCGGGTGATGATTCCTGAGTAAGTTACCCGGCACACCCTGGATTACTGGCGTAGTTGCTGCGCTTGTGGGCCACCTAAACTGCGCCGCCATGCCCCAGGTGCCTGACCATACTGACGCTTAAAGCTGCGGTTGAAGGACTGTTGGGAGTCAAAGCCCAGTGCGATCGCCACGTTCAGAATGGGTTCATCGCTGCGGGTTAAGCGCTCAACCGATTTTTGCAGCTTTTGCGCGCGAATATACCCCGCGAGGGGATAGCCTGTATGTTCCTTGAACAGGCGCTGGAGGTGCCATTTCGAGTAGCCGGATCGCCTGGCGACGGACTCAATATCAAGACGGCTATCCAGGTTGTTGTCGATCCAGTCAAGTAAATCATGCATAAATGCGCCAGTGTTCATCTGGTTACCCCAAGCAGTATATCTAAAAGTATCTTTGTTTGTTGCATTTAAAGGTGGCGTGTTTTTACGTTAATTGCAAGTTTTATTGTTGCATTTAAATCCAAGCCCGAAATGGGTCTTTTCACATCGATACAAATAGCACATAAAGTGCAACAATTATTCTTGCACTTAATTAAGCGCCTTCCTACAATCGCCGCGAATAGTGTATTCGCAACTGTTACAGTTTTGTGGCGATGAACGGCACAAATGGCCTTAAGCCAGCTACCGGACAAAGGAAGTGGCGCGGCGTCTCCCGCAGCGTCTTGCCCGGCGGCTACCAATACCGGAATAAAAATAATGAGCCTGCAAAAAACCTGGGGTAACGTTTATCCGAGCGCGCTGGGAGCGATGTTGCTCTCCCTGCTGCTCGTCGGATGTGATAACAGCGTCGCGCAAAACGCCGCGCCACCTGCGCCCACTGTCAGTGCCGCTGACGTGGTCGTGAAATCTATTAGCCAGTGGGATAGTTTTAACGGCCGGATTGAAGCGGTGGAAAGCGTTCAGCTGCGTCCACGCGTTTCCGGTTATATCGATAAAGTGAATTATGCCGACGGCCAGGAAGTGAAAAAGGGCGAGGTGCTGTTCACCATTGATGACCGAACCTATCGTGCGGCGCTGGAACAGGCACAGGCGAACCTGGCGAGAGCCAAAACCCAGGCCAGCCTGGCGCAAAGTGAGGCAAACCGTACCGATAAACTGGTCAATACCAACGTGGTTTCCCGTGAAGAGTGGGAGCAGCGTCGTTCGGCCGCCACTCAGGCGCAGGCCGATATTCGCGCCGCACAGGCAGCGGTTGATGCCGCACAGCTCAACCTGGATTTCACCAAAGTCACCGCACCTATCGACGGCCGTGCCAGCCGTGCGCTGATCACCAGCGGCAACCTGGTCACTGCGGGCGACACTGCCAGCGTGCTCACCACGCTGGTCTCGCAGAAAACGGTTTACGTTTACTTTGACGTGGATGAGTCGACCTACCTTCACTATCAAAATCTGGCCCGCAGCGGGCAAGGGGCGTCCAGTAATCACATGGCGCTTCCCGTTGAGATTGGCCTGACGGGCGAAGAGGGTTATCCCCATCAGGGCAAAGTGGACTTCCTTGATAATCAGCTCACGCCAAGTACCGGCACGATCCGTATGCGCGCGCTGCTGGATAACGCGCAGCGGCAGTTCACGCCGGGTCTGTTTGCCCGCGTACGCCTGCCGGGCAGTGCGGAATTCAAAGCCACGCTTATCGACGACAAAGCCGTGCTGACCGATCAGGATCGTAAATACGTGTATATCGTGGATAAAGAGGGGAAGGCGCAGCGTCGCGACATTACGCCAGGGCGTCTGGCCGACGGTTTACGCATCGTGCGGCTGGGGCTAAATCCTGGCGATAAAGTCATCGTCGAGGGATTGCAAAAAGTGTTTATGCCGGGGATGCCGGTTAACGCGAAAACCGTTGCCATGACCGCCAACGCCGCCCTTAACTGATCCCTTACCTGAGAATCCAACCCATGGACTTTTCCCGTTTTTTCATCGACAGGCCGATTTTTGCCGCCGTACTGTCGATTCTGATTTTTATCACAGGGTTGATCGCCATCCCGCTGTTGCCGGTGAGCGAATATCCTGACGTCGTGCCGCCAAGCGTGCAGGTACGCGCGGAGTACCCGGGCGCCAACCCGAAAGTGATTGCCGAGACCGTGGCGACGCCACTGGAAGAGGCGATCAACGGCGTTGAAAACATGATGTACATGAAATCCGTTGCGGGCTCTGACGGCGTGCTGGTGACCACCGTAACCTTCCGTCCAGGAACCGACCCGGATCAGGCGCAGGTTCAGGTGCAAAACCGGGTCGCGCAGGCTGAAGCGCGCCTGCCGGAGGATGTGCGACGTCTGGGCATTACCACCCAGAAACAGTCGCCGACGCTGACGCTGGTGGTGCATCTGTTTTCGCCCAACGGGAAATACGACTCCCTGTATATGCGCAACTACGCCACGCTGAAAGTGAAGGATGAGCTGGCGCGTCTGCCCGGTGTCGGTCAGATCCAGATTTTCGGCTCGGGTGAATACGCGATGCGCATCTGGCTGGATCCCAACAAGGTGGCGTCACGCGGGTTGACCGCTTCGGATGTGGTCACGGCGATGCAAGAGCAGAACGTGCAGGTTTCTGCCGGGCAGCTTGGTGCTGAGCCACTGCCGAAAGAGAGCGATTTCCTGATTTCTATTAACGCCCAGGGCCGCCTGCATACCGAAGAGGAGTTCGGCAATATTGTGCTGAAAACGGCGCAGGACGGATCGGTTGTCCGCCTGCGTGACGTGGCACGTATCGAAATGGGCTCCGGCAGCTATGCGCTGCGTTCCCAGCTGAACAATAAAGACGCGGTCGGGATTGGTATCTTCCAGTCTCCGGGGGCGAACGCCATCGATTTGTCTAACGCGGTGCGCGCTAAAATGGATGAACTGTCCACGCGCTTCCCGGCAGACATGAAGTGGGCCGCACCTTACGATCCGACGGTGTTTGTGCGCGACTCCATCCGTGCGGTCGTGCAAACGCTACTGGAAGCGGTGGTGCTGGTCGTGCTGGTGGTGATTCTGTTCCTGCAAACCTGGCGCGCGTCGATCATTCCGCTGATCGCGGTGCCGGTATCCGTGGTGGGGACTTTCAGTATTCTCTACCTGCTGGGCTTTTCACTGAATACCCTGAGCCTGTTCGGGCTGGTTCTCGCCATTGGTATCGTGGTGGATGACGCCATCGTGGTGGTGGAGAACGTCGAGCGAAATATCGAAGAGGGTCTTGCACCGCTTGCGGCGGCGCATCAGGCGATGCGAGAAGTGTCCGGGCCGATCATCGCGATTGCGTTGGTGCTGTGCGCGGTGTTTGTGCCGATGGCGTTTCTCTCCGGCGTTACCGGTCAATTCTACAAGCAGTTTGCGGTGACGATTGCGATTTCAACGGTGATTTCCGCCATTAACTCGCTGACGCTCTCTCCGGCGCTGGCGGCACTGCTGTTAAAACCACACGGCGCGCCGAAAGATTTTCCGACCCGGCTTATCGATCGTCTGTTCGGCTGGATCTTCCGTCCGTTTAACCGCTTTTTCCATCGCAGCTCGAACGGCTATCAGGGGCTGGTGGGGAAAACGCTCGGGCGACGCGGCGCGGTGTTTGCCGTGTATCTGCTGCTGCTTTGCGCGGCAGGCGTGATGTTTAAAGCGGTACCCGGCGGGTTTATTCCGACGCAGGATAAGCTGTACCTGATTGGCGGCGTGAAAATGCCGGAAGGTTCATCTCTGGCGCGCACCGATGCGGTGATCCGCAAAATGAGCGAAATCGGGATGAATACTGAAGGCGTGGACTATGCGGTCGCGTTTCCGGGGCTGAATGCGTTGCAGTTCACCAACACGCCGAACACCGGGACAGTCTTCTTTGGCCTGAAACCGTTCGATCAGCGTAAACATACTGCGGCGGAAATTAACGCTGAGATCAACGCCAAAATTGCGCAAATTCAGGAGGGCTTTGGCTTCTCCATCCTGCCGCCGCCGATTTTAGGGCTGGGTCAGGGGTCGGGTTATTCCCTGTACATTCAGGATCGCGCGGGCCTGGGCTATGGTGCGCTGCAAAACGCGGTGAACACCATGTCCGGTGCGATTATGCAGACGCCGGGGATGCATTTCCCGATCTCAACCTATCAGGCTAACGTTCCGCAGCTGGACGTACAGGTTGACCGTGATAAGGCGAAAGCGCAGGGCGTATCGCTGACCGATCTCTTCGGTACGCTGCAAACTTATCTGGGTTCGTCGTACGTGAATGATTTCAACCAGTTCGGGCGTACCTGGCGCGTGATGGCCCAGGCCGACGGGCCGTTCCGCGACAGCGTGGAAGATATTGCGAATTTACGCACCCGTAATAACCAGGGCGAAATGGTGCCGATTGGCAGCATGGTGAAAATCACGACCACCTACGGGCCGGATCCGGTTATCCGCTACAATGGCTACCCGGCAGCGGATCTGATTGGCGATGCCGACCCGCGCGTGCTCTCGTCCGCTCAGGCGATGACGCAGCTGGATGCGATGTCTAAACAAATCCTGCCAAACGGGATGAATATTGAATGGACGGACCTGAGCTTCCAGCAGGCCACGCAGGGTAATACGGCGCTGATCGTCTTCCCGGTTGCGGTGCTGCTGGCGTTCCTGGTGCTGGCGGCGCTGTATGAAAGCTGGACGCTGCCGCTGGCGGTGATCCTGATCGTTCCGATGACCATGCTGTCCGCGCTGTTTGGCGTCTGGCTGACTGGTGGCGATAACAACGTGTTCGTGCAGGTGGGGCTGGTGGTGCTGATGGGGCTGGCGTGTAAAAACGCGATCCTTATCGTGGAGTTTGCCCGCGAGCTGGAAATTCAGGGAAAAGGCATTATGGAAGCCGCGCTGGAGGCCTGCCGCCTGCGTTTACGTCCGATTGTGATGACCTCCATCGCCTTTATTGCCGGGACCATTCCACTGATCCTTGGCCACGGCGCGGGGGCAGAAGTGCGCGGCGTTACCGGGATCACCGTATTCTCCGGGATGCTGGGCGTGACGTTGTTTGGTCTGTTCCTGACGCCGGTGTTCTACGTGACGCTGCGTAAATTCGTGACGCGCGGCAAAGTGGCAAGAGAAGTTCTGCCTGCGTAGGAACGTCGCAGATAATAAAAAACCGCCTTCACAATGAAGGCGGTTTTTTTTCGTAACAAGGAAAGCGTTAAGAGGATTTTTGATACTGAGCCATAAGCTCGGGGAGCGGATCACATCCGCTGCTGTCGGCGTTTTTGACCGCTTCCAGGGCGCTTGCCACAGTATGGCGGGCTAATACCTCTAACGACGCCTGCTCAGCTTCTTCAGAAATCGATTTAAAGTACCAGCAGGCGTTAGCGCTGACCACACAGCGGGGCGGTACATCAGGGCGCGACGCCCACAGCTTTTTATCTTCGATAACGGAAAGGTAGATGTCGCGCAGGGTGATCTCTTCCGGCGGGCGACCAAGATGAATTGAGCCGTTACGGCCAAGCGTTGAGACGATAATGCCGTCACGCGTGAGCGGAACCATCAATTTGCGGATGAAGCTCGGATTCGCTTCCAGGCCGTAGGCCAGAATTGCACTCGTCGAACGTTCACCCAATTGCTCCGCCATCGCTACGCTGAGAACCATCTGCAAAGCTGTCGGGAAGCGGTAATCTAACATTTTTCTGTCCTGGGTTGCGGTGAATCTTGTTCTTTTTGGCACCGCAGAGGTGAATAAGCAATAAACAACAATATAACAAATACGGTAATTATTTTGAAGCAATCTGCGGCATTCGTGATCGAGCATCATATTCTTTTCACGCGAACGCGCGATGCGAGGAGTTTACCGTCACCATGAGCCACCTTCTGCGGAAGTTCAGCTCAGAAGCCCGGCGCCGACGTTCACCGACAGACCAAGGATCGCCAGATTGAATACAAAAGAAATCACGGACTGGAGCAACGTAATTTGTCGCATGTCGGTGGTACCGGTCGCCACATCGGCGGTTTGTGACGCCACAGCGATGGTGAAGGAAAAATAGAGGAAATCCCAGTAACCGGGTTCTTCCGGTTTTTCCGGAAAGATCATCGGCGTGACGTTTTTACTTCGGTGTAAGTAATGGTGGTGAGCGTAATGCATGGCAAATGAAGTGGGCAATAAGGCCCAGGAAACCGCCAGCGTGGTGCCGGTCAACAGCAGATGCAGCACGCGCGGTGTTCCGGTGAGGTGCTTTAGTGAGGTCAGCTCAATCAGGATCGCCAGGATACTGACCAGGCAGCCGAGAATCATCATGCCCAGCACCAGCCCCGCGCTCTCATCCTGCATTCTGGCAATATGCGGAATATCCTTCACATCAGTGCGTAACATACGAAACCACAGAAAGAACAAATATAGCCACGCCAGCACATTCCAGCCTATCAGCAACCGTTGCAGATATCCCTGCTCGGGGGGAAGGGCTAAAAAGCAGATGACTCCGGCCAAAATAGCAACCAGCAAACGCATGCGCCCGTGAAAATACGTTCTGAAAGAAAAGAGCATGATGTGAGTGTATTAGCGAAGGGACGATAGATTAACTATAGACACCCGTTGACGATTTGAACGTCCCGCGGTGGCACAAATCCGCTTCCAGGCACAGCACGGCCGGCTTTGAGCGAGAAGCGGCCATTATCTCTTGCTTACTCATCAATAAAATGAACACAAGTAAACATAACTCTGCATGATCTATCATGCAGTGATACTTTGATTTACGTAACGTTTAAGCGCTCAGATTTATGTGTTCAAAACGACTATTGATGACCAGGCAGTCAGGAGGAAGCATGATAAAACTGATTATTACGGATCTTGATGGCACATTTTTAAACAGCCATGGGGACTATGACCGTGATTTATTTGCCAAAACGTGGGCGAATATGTTGTCCAACGGGGTGCATTTTGCTGCATGTACCGGCAAGCAATGCGAGCGGGTGGAAGAGCTTTTCGGGGAATTAAGTAAAGACATCTGGATAGTGGGCGATAGCGCTACACGCATCAAACATAAGGGTAATTTTGCCTTTCAGTCACTGATAGATAATGCGACAGGCAAGGCAATCATTAACACGCTAGAGGAAGTGAGCTCCACGCATGTCATTATTGCCTGTACTCCGGAAGGCGCGATTGTTCGCTCTGATGTTCCCCAGCATCTAAAGGATAAAGTCAGACGCTCCTATGCCCGCATGCTAGAGACCGTGGACTTTAACAGGGTCGACAGTGATTTTGTCAAAATCACTGTTTTTGATGAGGAAGGAAATTGCCCGCAAACTCGCCCGCACTTGAGTCCGTTTGAGGATGATGTGTACATCGTAGTGTCTGAAGCCTCATGGATCGATATTGCCGGTTATGGCGTGCACAAGGGAAGCACCGTACAAAAACTTCAGGAAATCCTGAATGTCAGTCCGGCAGAAACAATGGCCTTTGGTGACGGCTACAACGATCTGGAGCTTCTGGCCCAGGCAGAATATAGCTTTGCCATGCGAAACGCTTTTGAAGAGGTAAAGCACGCGGCGCGTTTTGTCACCGGAACCAACGATGACAGTGCGGTAATGGAAACCATCAACCGCCTGCTTGCACTACAATCCTGACGGGAATGAAAGGGAAGGCTTAACACATGCCTTCCCGAAGATTGGGTGCATATCAGCCTGCAATTTCCAGCCGTATATTTGTATGCGCAAGAGAGCTTGTATCCGTTTGGCTGCTTGCCACGACGACATCAAGATCCTCACATGAAGCGACTTTATACCGGGCGACCTGAGGCATTTTATCCGCAATGACAGCGGCGATAACCTCATTGCTCTGGCGCATCACTTCTTTTTTGAAGCAGGCATCCTCATAGTAAACAGCCGTCAGCCCTGCCTGAAGGTCTAATCCGCAGACGCCGATAAACATCTGATCAAACAACATCTCCCTGACGTGATTAAGCGGCTCTGACCCCAGAATGCTTCCGGTCTGTGAATTGAGTTTTCCGCCCAGCATAATAACTTCCCCCTGCTTGCGTCCGCTCAGGGCCGCTGCTATTTGTGGGGAATTTGTCACGATAGTGAGATCGTAATCCTCAGGAATGAAGCTGACCATAGCAAGATACGTCGACCCCCCATCTATAAAGATACAGGTTCCGGGTCTGATCAGTTCCGCACAACGCCTTGCCACCCCTGACTTTTCCTCAATGCTGTGCATAACCCGCGTTTCAAAGCTTGCGGATTGTTTGAACTGGCTGACAGCCCCCCCGTAGACCTTTTTACACATCCCCTTGCGGACCATCGCCTGCAAATCTCTGCGTATCGTGTGTTCAGACACGCCCAGCTGGCGGGCAATATCAGCGCCAATCACCCGACCGGTCTGCTGCAGAATCTGGTAAATCACTTCCTGCCTCTGTTCAGGCAGGGCGTCATAATCAATCATTCTATACTCTCAAAATAAACGTAAAATTGCATAAGTGTACACAATGAAGCATAGTGGGTCTGTGAATATCATACACGTGTGATGTACCGGGCAGGTATCTTTTGACCATGTTGATCGGGAGAGCGGGAAAAATGTGTGCGCCAGTATGTATGAAAAGACTTGAGCAATACGCTGTGAACCTGGAAAAACTCAGTTCCGCGTGGTTTGAGACTCATAAACATAACGCATTATCAGCAATGCTTGTTCTCTATTTCAAAGAGGCACGAAGCGATTGAGCTGATATTTTCACGAAGCATCGCCCGCCGATGATACGTTGAATTCAGAGGAAACCAATCGGCGACCGCGTCTGGGTTGGAGGTGAATCGGTCATTCTTCCGGGAGTGAAGATCGGCAATGATGTTGTTATTGCCGCAGGGAGCGTTGTGACCCGTGATATTCCGGACAGGGCTATAGCCGGTGGGGGCCCGCCAGAGTGTCAAAATAGATTCAGTAAAGGAGAGTGACTAAAATGAATCATTCGTATGCAGGAAAAATCATACTCAACGAATCCGCAATCGCGGAAGGTGTCAATCTTGTTGCCGACAGGCTTAATTCTGACTTCAGTGATGCGGTGATTATTACCGTTACACCAGGAGGGATATTCCTCACCGCTGACTTAACCAGAAAGCTGAAATTTGATGTTGAAATGGATTATATTTCTTGCCCGCACACACCTGGAGAGCGCAATAACGCGTCAGAGATTGTCTTCCATAATAACATCGGCATTGAAGGACGAAATGTGATTGTTATCGATGACGCGATCGAATCCGGGGGGACAATGAAACGGCTTGTTGAACACCTTAACGAAAAATATAACCCACAGTCAGTCTCGGTTGCCGTGCTTTTCGTAAAACCCGGCCGCATATCCATTCCTGCGCGCTGTTATTACGCTTATGAAATGGAGAATGATGATCTGCTGATAGGCTACGGCATGCCCTGGCAGAACAAGTTCCGTAATTTGTCTTGTGTATCTCAGTTGATCAAAGATAACTGAGCAATTTTCTGGTCAAAACTAGCAACGTCCGCTCATGGCACGGAGCGGACGAGCTAACTAAGCAGTAGATCCGCTTCGATCGAGAAGCGAACATAATTATTGCCGCTTATAGGGCACTCAAATACCAATCTTGGGTGTGGTGATTCCGTGAGCCGTAGGATACATTCAGGATTGTTTCGGCAAAGCGCAGTGGCCCGCCGAACACCCAATATATAATGGTGAGCGCCTTAAACGGCGTGGTCGGCTCAAGCCGGACTGGAATCGCGCATTGTTTCATCAGGTGTGGGAAAAAGAACCGATTATTTGATTTAAAGGCACAGTTTATTTCGCCACTCCATACCGATGAGACGATGCCGGAGTTCAACCGAGCCCAAGAAATAAACCTTTCCCAGGCAAGTTAAATAGTACATTCAGATAATTGATCGGTTCCTGAGGACAACAAATAATGCCATTCAATAATAAAAACCTGTTTATTACTCTCTTATCCCTCTGCACTTTCCAGACTTATGCAGCACAATGCACAGCGGAAACCTTCGCTAAAAACAAACTGAACAACTTCATCCTCCTGAGCCAGCAGACAAGAACAGAAATCCCCAAATCGGTTGAAATGACTATTGATAGCCCTGATGGTTATCTCCGCGCATCGGCTCAAAGCCACTTTACGCAATGCGGTGAGCTCATTGGCAGCAGTATAAAAGAGGTCAAAATCTCAACAGGCCCGACAAAAAATGTTTTCACGGCTACCAATGAAGTCCAGCTGAACAGAACGGAATTTGGCTGGCGCATTCAGATGGATGCAAACGGAGTCATAACCGATAACGACAGTCAGAAGACCACACAACTCTATCGGCAGACTCTGGAAGGACTGTACCAGCTAAACAATAAGGGATTCATCAGCCACGCGGCTAATCGTTCGATTATCGCGGCCACAAAAGCAGGAGATAAAGACAAAACCACTGTGGGCGCAATAGACTACGTTTTCAATTCATCAGGGTTGCTGGCAAGGGCGGTAAACAAAGGAAGTATGGCGATAAACAACTATACGATTGTATACAGCTATGATGGTAATGATCGCCTGATCAAAACCCAGTCTCCCTCAACCATAGAAGAGTATGCTTATGATAACGAGGGCCGTGACCTGTCCTTGAGCAAGACCCAGACGTATTTCACTATCGAAAAGAACCTGACCACGTGTGAGGAGTGGAATTTGCATGGAGAATGCACACGCGCCAATATGGATATTATGATCGTCCCCGTCGATCGGACGGGTAAACAATATGCGGACAAACATAAAGCCGTCATGACGACGAAATACGAATACTGGAACTGACCATCTCACCCGCCATATTGGGGGGCCAAATAGTACGGGAACCGAAACTGGATACTTTATCTCATCCGGTTTCTGAGCTGAACCGCTCCGGAACAGTCTGACACGGAGCGGACAAGCTAGCAGGATGAACTTTATGTTCGAGATGTGTTACTGTCGATTTATCAATAATCTTTAATAACTTCCCAATATGTCACCACTACACTATCGTCTGATACCGCTAGCTATTTTATTAGGATACGGTTTATACGCTTATGCCGAGGTTCCGCTGCCGAGTAGTGTGCTGAAGGATAATGCTGAAACTTTTGAGATAGCTTGCCCTAATAATCCCCGGCAGACCACTATTGATATGAATGATTGTATGGGCACAAAACGTGATGCAGTTAAGTCTGTCGAAGCGAAGTATGTAAGCGCATCACGTCAGCGTATTTTGGCAACACAGGATGAGCAGACCCTTAATGCCTTTGAGGCAGAAAATAAGGCATGGGATATTCTGATTGATGCGGCATCACATGCTACTGGTGTAGAGTGGCAAGGAGGCACCATTCGGGGAGTTAAAGCTGCTGAACGTGAAATAACTCTGATTGAATTAAGGATTCATAATCAGTGGCAGAACTGGCTGCGCTATGAAGACTCGACGCCGCCAATACTACCGGAGCCACTATTCCAGGACGTAGAGTGTGGGACGAAAAACTGTGCATGATACGCTAATGTACTGTGGGTGCTTCCCGACGCTTTTTCACGCTGACCCATACCCTAATTATTAACACTGATTGTTGTTAGTAACTTCCGCTTCTGGCTCAAAACTGATGGGGCATGAGCACGCCCGGAGTGAGGAGCGTATTAATTTGGGCATAACCCGCTGGGCGCTTTTAACGGCCCGCACTGTTCGAAACCATAAACCTGATAGCCTTTACTTTTCATGCAGGAGATAACTCTGTCTTTTCTGTCCATCATTTCTTCAATAGTCTGATTTTTATAAACAGTATTTAACCCCCAATTTTTGTCGTCGAGATTTTCACGTCGATCAACGCCGCAACTATAAAGCGCCTCTTTCCGTTCATGACTATTGGTTTGTCCTGTCGAATCCACTTTTTGAAAGACCTGTATCCAGGGGACCGAGGTATGGTTTGTTGAATCCATATCCGCCACCACGCAACTTGTTAAATTCAGTATCCCTGTCAATACAACAATCATTCGACAAAGCATGGTTATCCTTAACTTGAGTTGAGAAAGACTGGTTTTGTGAAACTAAAATGTTCACTGCGAAAGATCAACACCGTTTTAAGCGTGCGCTGTTTAGCTGCCGGGTAACAGGTAAAGCGCTTCACAGACGTCTGTTCTTCGACGTGGGTAACTGCAACGAGGTAGCCTCCCTATAACCACAAAAGGATAGTGGTTTTATGTCGTGCATATGACGATAATACCCGTTCCTTTTCAAGTCTTAAGTTTAAGCTGGAGGTTACATGGAGCTTAATCGGAGGCAATTCTTCCGAATCTGCGCGGGTGGTATGGCAGGAACAACTGTTGCCTCTCTCGGATTTCTATCCTCATTTTCCGTTCACGCGGAAACTCGTCAATACAAACTCTTAAAAGCCAAAGAGACGCGTAACAACTGCACATATTGCTCTGTCGGGTGCGGAATGCTCCTGTATAGCCTCGGCGATAACGCAAAAAACGTCAGCGAAAGTATTTATCACGTAGAGGGCGATGCGGACCATCCGGTCAGCCGCGGCTCACTGTGTCCGAAAGGTGCAGGCGTGGTGGATTTCATCAACAGTGAAAGCCGCCTGCATTACCCGGAATATCGCGCCCCGGGCAGCACCAAGTGGCAGCGTATTAGCTGGGAAGACGCATTTACGCGCATTGCGCGCCTGATGAAAGAGGATCGTGACGCCAACTTTGAGGTGAAAAACCAGCAGGGTGTCACGGTTAACCGCTGGGCGACGACCAGTATGCTGTGCTCTTCTGCCGCCAGTAACGAAACCGGGGTTATCGACAATAAATTTGCTCGTGGCCTGGGAATGGTCGCCGTAGAAAACCAGGCACGGCTGTGCCATGGGCCGACCGTATCCGCACTGGCTCCGAGCTTTGGGCGCGGTGCGATGACCAACAACTGGATTGATATCCGCAATGCCGACGTCATTCTGATTATGGGTGGCAACGCCGCAGAAGCGCACCCGGTCGGTTTTAAATGGGTTATCGAAGCGAAGAAAAATCGTGGCGCGAAGCTGGTGGTGGTTGATCCGCGCTTCAACCGCTCCGCTGCCGTTGCCGATCAGTATGCGCCGATTCGCCCCGGCAGCGATGTCGCGTTCCTTTCCGGCATGGTCAACTATCTGTTAGCGAATGACAAAATTCAGCATCAGTACGTGCGTGAGTTCACCAATGCCAGTCTGATTGTACGTGAAGATTACCGTTTCGATGACGGTTTGTTCAGCGGCTACGATGACGTCACTCGCCAGTACGATCGCAGCAGTTGGGCCTATGAGCTGGGCGAAGACGGCCAGGTTAAACGTGATGAAACGTTGAGTCACCCGCGTTGTGTCTTTAATCTGCTGAAAACGCACGTCAGCCGCTATACGCCGGAAATGGTCGAAACCGTCTGCGGCACACCACGCGGAGAATTCCTGCGCGTCGCGCAGACGCTGGCGGAAACCGCCGCCACCAATAAAACGGCATCGATACTCTACGCGCTGGGCTGGACGCACCACACCAACGGTGCGCAGATCATCCGTACCGCCGCGATTATCCAGCTCCTGCTGGGCAATATCGGCATGATGGGCGGAGGGATTAACGCCCTGCGTGGTCACTCAAACGTTCAGGGCTATACCGACCTCGGTTTGCTCGATGGCTCACTGCCGGGTTATCTGCCACTGCCGAGTGAAAAACAGACCACCCTGCAAATGCTGCTTGAACAGGCGACACCGAAAACAACGATCCCGGGGCAGGTGAATTTTTGGCAGAACACCCCTGCGTTTATGGTCAGCCTGCTTAAAGGCTTTTATGGCGATGCCGCCACGGAAGAAAACCAGTGGGGCTTCGATTATCTGCCGAAGTGGGACAAAAAATACGACGTTCTCAGCCAGGTCGACATGATGGTCGATGGTCAGTTCAATGGTCTACTGGTGCAGGGCTTTAACGCGCTGGCGTCATTCCCGAATAAAAACAAAGCCGTTGAAGCATTCTCTAAGCTGAAGTTTATGGTGGTAATGGATCCGCTGGCCACCGAAACCGCCAGTTTCTGGCAAAACCACGATGAAATGAACGATGTAGACAGTAGCAAAATCCAGACCGAAGTGTTCCGCCTGCCGACCTCCTGCTTTGCTGAAGAAAATGGTTCGGTAGCTAACTCTTCCCGCTGGTTGCAGTGGCACTATTCTGCTGCTACACCACCGGGAGAAGCGCTGCACGACAGCAAAATTCTTGCTCAACTTTTCCTGCGTCTGCGTGAACTTTACCGCCAGGAAGGGGGCGTTGCGCCTGAGCCGCTGATGGCTATCGACTGGCGCTACGCCGACCCGCTCGACCCTCAGCCGGAAGAGCTGGCGCGCGAGGCCAACGGTCGTGCCTGGAAAGATGTTCATGATAAAGACGGTACATTGCTGGCGAAAGCGGGGCAGCAACTTAGCTCGTTTGCCCATCTGCGCGCTGACGGTTCGACCAGCAGCCTGTGCTGGATTTACGCCGGTAGCTGGACCGAGCAGGGCAATCAGATGGCGAATCGCGATAACGCGGATCCGTCTGGTCTCGGTGCGGTAAACAACTGGTCGTGGGCGTGGCCGCTCAATCGTCGCATTCTCTATAACCGCGCATCAGCGGATGCACAGGGGAAACCGTGGGATGCAACTCGTCCGTTGATGCAGTGGAACGGTAAAAAATGGCAGGGCTTCGATGTGCCGGACTTCCCGCCGACTTCGGCGCCGGAAGACAAAGTGGGGCCATTTATCATGCTGCCCGATGGTCTGGGCCATCTGTTCGCCCTCAACAAACTGGCGGACGGCCCGTTCCCGGAACATTACGAACCAATGGAAAGCCCGATTGGCACTAACCCATTGCACCCGAATGTGATCCACAGCCCGGTGGTGCGCCTTTATGAAAGCGATAAAGCGATGCTCGGTGAGGCGAGAGACTTCCCGTATGTCGGCACGACTTACTCGATTACCGAACTGTTCCGCCACTGGACCAAACATGCGCGACTCAACGCCATCGCCCAGCCGCAGCAGTTTGTTGAAATTGGCGAGCAGCTGGCGCAGGAAAAAGGCATCAACGCGGGCGACTGGGTGAAAGTCTCCTCCCGTCGTGGCTTTATCAAAGCTAAAGCAGTGGTGACCGCGCGTCTGCAAACCCTGAACGTCGCCGGAAAAGCCGTGCCGACCATCGGTATTCCGTGCCACTGGGGTTTTGAGGGTGCTACTCGAAAAGGGTTCCTGGCCAATACATTGACGCCGTCCGTGGGTGACGCCAACTCAAACACGCCAGAGTTTAAGGCGTTTTTAGTCAACATTGAGAAGGCGTAAGGAAGCGAATTATGTCAATGGAATCACAGGATATTATCAAACGTTCCGCCACCAACGATCTGACTCCGCCACCGCAGGCGCGTAACTACAAGCAGGAGGTGGCGAAACTTATCGACGTCTCGACCTGCATCGGTTGTAAAGGGTGTCAGGTGGCCTGCGCCGAATGGAATGACATTCGCGATAACGTGGGTGAATGTGTCGGTGTCTATGACAACCCAACCGATCTCAGCGCCAAATCCTGGACGGTGATGCGCTTTAGCGAAACCGCCAGCAATGGCAAGCTGGAGTGGCTCATTCGCAAAGATGGCTGTATGCACTGCGCCGATCCGGGTTGTCTGAAAGCCTGTCCGTCCGCCGGAGCGATTATTCAGTATGCCAATGGGATTGTCGATTTCCAGTCTGAGCACTGCATTGGCTGCGGATACTGTATTGCCGGGTGCCCGTTCAATATTCCACGCCTGAACCCGGACGATAACCGCGTTTACAAATGCACCCTGTGCGTTGATCGTATCAGCGTGGGGCAGGAACCTGCCTGTGTGAAAACCTGTCCGACCGGGGCGATTCACTTTGGTACCAAAGCAGAGATGCTGGAAGTCGCCAGAACGCGCGTAACGGAGCTAAAAACGCGGGGTTACAGTAATGCCGGGCTCTACAACCCGGAGGGCGTGGGCGGAACGCATGTGATGTACGTCCTGCATCACGCCGACAGACCGGCGCTTTACCACAATCTGCCGAACGACCCTAAAATCGATCTGCCCGTTAACCTGTGGAAAGGCATCCTCAAGCCGCTGTCTGCTGCCGGGTTTATTGCTACCTTTGCCGGGCTGATTTACCACTATGTGGGAATAGGGCCAAACAAGGAGAGCGATGACGAGGAAGAGGAGAACGATCATGAGTAAAAGTAAGATGATCTTGCGCACGAAATTTATCGATCGCGCCTGTCACTGGACGGTAGTGATTTTCTTCTTCCTGGTGTCATTATCCGGCATTGCGCTTTTCTTCCCGACATTACAGTGGCTGACGGAAACCTTTGGTACACCGCAGATGGGGCGCATTCTGCATCCTTTCTTTGGGGTGGTGATCTTTTTCGTGCTGATGTTTATGTTTGCCCGTTTTGTGCATCACAATATTCCCGATAAACAGGATCTCCCCTGGATTAAAGGTATTGTGGAAGTTCTGAAGGGCAACGAACATAAGGTGGCGGATGTCGGCAAATATAACGCCGGCCAGAAGATGATGTTCTGGAGCATCATGAGCATGATATTTGTCCTGCTGGTGACCGGTTTTATTATCTGGCGTCCGTACTTTGCTCACTATTTCCCGATAAAACTCATCCGCTGGAGCTTACTCGTGCATGCGACGGCGGCGATTGTATTGATCCACGCCATCCTCATTCACATCTATATGGCTTTCTGGGTGAAAGGGTCAATTAAAGGAATGATTGAAGGTAAGGTGAGTCGTCGTTGGGCGAAGAAACATCACCCGCGTTGGTATCGTGAGGTGGAAGCCAAAGAAGAAACCCGAAATAACCAGATATAGATACTGCGACGTATAGGCTCAAAGGGTATTTTTGACGTGGAATAACGCCTGGTGGAATGTCATCAGGCGTTTCTATTTCAATGCAGGCTTACTCGCGGTGATTCATGAGCTATTAATGCCCGCTTCTCACAAGGTACGGACGAACTACCTGAGCGGAAGTTCCGCTGAGAGCGAGAAGCGAACGTTATTGTTGCCGCTTACAGGGCACTCAAATGCCAATATTGGGCGTGGTGATTCCGTGAGCCGTAGGATACATTCAGGATTCAATTTCAGAGAATCAAGGAAGCAGGTATGTCGCAGAATTTACCGGAAATTGACGTCTTGTTTGTCGCTGGGTTTGGGCCCATCTCGCAGAACGCTGAAGACAGTTCCGAGTTTTATGTACAGGTACTCGGTTTGCCGCTTAAGCCAATGGAGGGTAACTGCGATTATCTGCTATCGGAAAACAGGCTGAAGGGCGTTAAGCATTTTGCTGTCTGGCCGTTACCACAGGCCGCAAATTCATGTTTTGGCACGGAGCAATGGACAACCGAATACCCCATACCGCAGGGATGGATTGAATATGAGGTTCAGGATCTCGATGCTGCTACCCGTATCCTGAGTGAGAAGGGGTACCGCCTGCTGGTGGCTAATCGCACTGAGCCCTGGGGGCAAACCGTTACGCGTCTGCTTAGCCCTGAAGGGTTGCTTACAGGGCTTACAATAACCCCATGGCTTCGCGGGTAAACGCGGACCGTTCCGGGTTCGAAGAGGAAGATGCTATCGGTGTCATTCTCTGAGCGTTGATAAGGTATCAACTCATATGGATATAAAATTGTCAGGCGGATGCTTATGTGGATTGATCCGATTCACAGCAATTAACCCTGTTTCCACTCATTCCTGCTCCTGCGATATATGCCAGAAACATTCTGGTTGTCAGACCGCGGTATGGCTTGAATTCCACTCGGCGGATGTTGAGTGGACTGGTGAAGGGGGCATACCTTCTCTGTATCGCTCATCTGAGACGTCATCCAGAGCGTTCTGCCCCCGCTGTGGTAGCTCAATGGGTGCTATCGATGACGCTCCGATGACGGCTTTACTCAGCGGTGTTTTTGATCACAACGAATGCCTTATATTTTCGCCCCAGTCCCACTCGTTTCAGGATATGAAACCAGACTGGTGGAGAAAAATCATGCCTGATACCGCCTCCTGAATAAGGAGGTTGCGAGCATATTCTCAATATGTATCTTTGCCCTGTATGGATTAAGCCCTATGACAATCTTTATAAGAACAGCTCAACCTTCTGATGTTAATAGTATTTTCGACGTCAGAACGTCGGTTACCGAGAATCATTTGAGCCGTGAAGAAATGCGACTGATAGGAATTACCGAAAGCGCCGTTGCCGATATGATTGAGCAGAGCCAATGTGCATGGGTTGCCATCCTAAACGACAACGTCATTGGCTTCTCGATGATTTTGCCGGATGAAGGCTGTCTATTTGCGGCGTTTGTTTTGCCGGAATATCAGGGCAGGGGTATTGGCCGTCGCCTTGTCGAGCTAGCCGAGCATGAATTATTTAAACACCATGAAACGGCCTGGCTGGAAACGGATAAAAATAGTCGTGCGGCGCAATTCTATATGCAACTCGGCTGGGTTAAAAAAAAGAACATCGATGGCACGGATATCAGATTAGAGAAATCCCGCGACGTGTAATCCATGGTGCTACGCATCCCTGTCTGCTCATGGCACAGAGCGGACAGAATCAGATGAACGTCCGCTTTGAGCGAAGAGCGGACATTCATTCTACGAAGCATTATCTTTTGAATTAATTGTTTACGATAAAAGTCATGCAGATTGTGAAATCTGAAAATACTTCGAGGGTGTTGTTCCAAAAAGGCAACGGAATGCGTAAACGAAGCTGGAGGCCGATTCATAACCAACATCTAGCGCAACATTAGCGACGCTTTCACCATATGCCAGTCTCTCAACCGCGCATATCAGGCGATTGCGCGTACGCCACGACCTGAAACTCATCATTGTCTGGGTGTTAAAAATCCGCTCAATAGTACGTGAGCTGGCTCCAGCATGAAGCGCCAGTTCTCTGAGAGTTTGCTTATTGCCGGGATCTTGCTGCAAAATTTTCACAACCCGTAGTGCCCGCATATCTGAGGGCATTGGGATATTTACAGGAGCAGAACTAAGAACCTGCAATTGGTCGACAAGGCATTGCCCAAGCCGGTTTTCCGCGGAATCCGTTGGTCTTTTCCAGGGAAGCGCAGCACAGGCCAGTATAAGTTCGCGAACCAATGGTGTCACTTCAAGTGCCAGACATTCATTTTCTCCGGGAGAAGGATAAACAGTAGAATCAATATAGAGAGTCCTGATTTGTGCTTGTCTTTTAACCTCTGATGAATGCGGTGTTCCTGCTTTAATCCACAACGCACGGCTGGGTGGCAATACCCATTCGCCAGCATGCGTCGTAATATGTAAGACACCAGATATGGCGTAGCTAAGTTGATGTCTTTCGTGACAATGCTCAGGAACCAACTCCGGCTCTGAAAAATCAACCCGACCAACAACAGGGGAATAATTATCCACCTCATAATCAATTGGTCTGAAAAAATCCACCATCGCTTTACCCTTCTAAAGTTGGAAATAAAATATTCAAAATAAGGCGATTCAGAAAAATTTAGTTAACAGTCAAAAACCAGAGTTTAACCATCTGTATTGATGAACATAGAAATATGGAGTTAATCCCATCACTTCTTACTCAAACTGGCATACACAGGAGTGACCATAAAAATAGTGGAAAAAGTAAGGACGCCAAGAAGAATAAGGCAGAGTTCCAGTCCAGTATAATGTGAAATGTAGCCAATCAGCGCTGGACCTATGAGGATCCCCATGTAGCCAAGTGTACTGGTAGCGGCAATGGCAATTGTTGCTGGCATAGTTTTTTGCTGTCCTGAGAGTGTCAGGAGGATCGGAACGACATTTCCTGCAGCAAGACCAGCTATTGCAATCCCCCCGAAAACAGCAACAAAGTGTGTTCCAATTGTCGCAATGACTATCCCCGTCGCTGTCAGAGATATACCTGCAATAAGCACAGTACGACTGTTAAAGCGGGAAACCATGGCATCCCCGACAAGCCTGCTGATTGTTAAAGCCAGAGCCAGAAATGGAAACATCAACACCTTTAATCTGGGTCAGAAGGATCCCCCCCCAGTCCAATATTGCACCCTCAGCCATAAAAATGGTGAACAAGAGGAAACCAATCACGATGACAATGCCTCGTGGAATAACAATAACAGGGTGATGAACGTCCATATTGATAGTAAGAAATCTGGATGCTGCAATGATGACTGCAATAAAGATCAAACCAGAAGCAACACATGCGGCCATGGTGACACTCAGGCCTGCTGCAATTGCCAGGGTCATCCCACTGGCTCCGCACAGTCCACCAATACTGTAAAGGCCATGAAACCCAGACATCAGGGGAGTTCCTGCTGCATTCTGCACTTCGGTACCATGGATATTCGCTGCAACATCCACAGCACCAACGGATGCCCCAAGAAGCAACAAACTTAGAGCCATTAACAAGGGGCTCGTCACACTAGCGAGTAGTGGCAAGGCGATGATCAGCCCAGCAGCCCCTGAGATGACTGCAATCCTGGGGCCTTTTCTTGCGACCAGCCCACCACATGCTGGCATGCCAAGTAACGCACCAAGTCCGAGACAAAGAAGTATGCTTCCCAGCAAAGAAGAATCAGCCTGGAGTCGTTGTTGGGCGAAAGGAACCATGGGAGCCCAGCATGCTATACCAAATCCTCCCATGAAGAATGCAAGTCGGGTCGACAGTTTTGCTCTGGACAACAGTGAATTATTTTCACCCAATACAGTCATTTCGGAGGAGGAATGCTGGATACTGTCTTTTGTTTTGCCTTGATCAAAAGAAGTCGTCATTAGATATGTCTCAAATCAGATTAGAAATATCTATATTGCTGTTAAACAGGTTGTCATCCAATCGATGTAACGACAATCTATATCGATAATGCGCCAGGTACCGCTTTCTTATTTTCAGGTTTATGTATGCAAATCACGTTTGACATAGCATTTGTTAAACCCCGGAAAAAGAAATTCTCTTTAACCGGGTTTGATATATCAATCGAGGGAGTTGAAAATCAGAATGGCTTATTACCCTCCAGAATATCATCGATAATCTTAAGGACGCCATTTTGCGTGTTGGGAGGGATTATATATGCAGAAACATTTTTAACTGCATTTGTTGCATTTTCCATCGCAAATGAATATTTCGTCATTGCCAGCATTTCAATATCGTTTCCACTATCGCCAAAAGCAGCAACCTCATCATGGTGCACTTTCCACTTGTTCAGAAGTCGCTGAATGCCACTCGCCTTGTGAGTGCCTGGAATAATCAAATCCATGAAACCATGTCCACTGGTGACGGGTGTCATAGTCCCACCTAGCTGAGCAACCAGACTCCTGAAAAGCGCTGGAATAGCCTCATCATCAAGGCTAAGTGCATATTTGAAAATAACATCGTCTATTTCATCATAATCATCTACGATCTGAAGACAATGATAATACTTTCTCATTATCTCAAGGAATTCCTCCGATGCTCCTCTTTTTACCCACGCACTTCGCAACCCGCAGACAACGAAATCAATACCACCATAGTTCTCCAGTATGCCATTTATTTTTTTTACGCTTTTGGCATCTAGTTCCCCATTAAATATTTTCTCACCTGCTTCGAGTACAAATGCACCATTCTCTGCTACAAATGAAATTTCGTCGCATATATCCGGAAAAAAAGAAGCAAGTTGATAATACTGATTACCACTAGCCACAACAAACCGAATACCACGTTTCTTTAGTTCATTGTACTGTTTCTTAAAGCGAACTCGGTCATATTCGCTGTTGTGATCAAGAAAAGTCCCGTCCATATCTACAGCAATTACTTTCACACTCATTATGCGTCCTCACACAAATATCGGGGGGTATGTACAGATAATTAATTATTGATAATTGGTTCAACAGGCTTATGTAGAACTCTTGCAAACATGATCGGGAAAATCAGCATACTTACAACCAGGACCATGGACATTCTCAAACCAGCATGCTCACCAATGAATCCCAGTAGAGGAGGGCCAACAAGAAATGCGGTATACCCTACGGTGGCGAGAATACTGACTCTCATTGCAGGATAATTGCCGCTTGCCGCTCCGGCTGACATAGCTACGGGGAAACCCAGTGCAGCCCCCATTGCCCAAAAAACAACAGCCACGCCAGCAATCCAAAGGTTAGGAGAAAAAATAACACCCAGAATCCCCAAAGCACCGATGATGCCGCATGTACGAATGACGATAGCAGGTCCATAACGGTCCAGAATTGCGGTACCGGAGAAACGTCCAATAGTCATTGTTAAGGCGAAGGCAACAAAAATTAGAGAACCCATCTGCTCAGGGACTGAATGTGTGTCCACGATCAGTAATGGAAGCCAGTCATTAGCTGCACCTTCAGCCAGTGCCACTGAAAGCACAATAAGTCCAGCCAGCAGAATTCGTGGATCGGAACGTATGAGTGACACGACGCTGATACGTTTAGTGCTGGAGTCGTCAAGGGAGCCTGCAGATATTTGTACCGAAGCGTAGACGTAAAATACTGCGGGCAGAAGGATAATACTGGTCACCAGCATGTGCCAGCCAACGGGTATCTGCCAGCCAACGAGACCAAGTCCGCACACGGCCCCGGCTGCCGTGCCCAGGCTGTAACATCCATGTAGTGAGGGCAGTACTGGTTTTTTCAGGCCTCTTTCAACCTGTACTCCCTGGATATTCACTGCTACCTCAGACATAGCCATGCCAAACCCCACCATGCCAAGTCCGCATCCAGCAATCCAGGACGAAAGCTGAACCGTTCCTCCCGCCAAAACAGCCAGGCCCGCAAGGGCGAGTAGAAGACCTGACAATATCGTTTTGGGTGTTCCCATGCGCCAGGCGACATTTCCCGCCATAAGAATGCCGGTCATTGAACCCACTGAAAAACCAAAGAGGATCAGGCCCATTTCCCCGGTTGATGCATTAAGCACATCACGAATTGAGGGCGTTCTTACAATCCATGACGCCATAGAAAATCCGAGGATCAGAAAACAACAAAACAGGCCTCTTCGGATTCGATACAGCTCTTTCATGTGTACTCCATGTCTGATGATTTGCCGATACGTACGATTGTACACAACGATGTGTACGTTTGTACATATTGCTATGTACATCTGTACATAGCAATATGTATTGCATTGCTTTTGAGGAATAAAGATGAAGACGAAACGCGCGCCGCGGCGCTTTGATCCAGACAGACGTGAGAGAATTCTTGATATTGCACTGGATGTTATTGCCGAATACGGAGTTGCTGAAACATCATTGCGAAGAGTTGCCTCAGCAGCAGATGTTCCTCTGGGATCTATGACCTATCACTTCACAGATCGAACAACATTTCTTTGCGAATCCTTCGCCAAATTTGCCGATGAGATGTTTGCTTGTTTTGCCGAAAAAATGGACCGTTGTACAAGTCGTGAAGACGCCGTAAAAGCGGTTGTGGATCATATTTGCGGCGAAGGATGGGCTTCTCGGCGCAATCTTTTGCTTTGCTATGAACTGTATGCGTTTTCTGGACGAGGTGGTGATCCGGGAAGGATATTACTGAACTGGCTGGAACAGGTAAGAGAAAAGTTACTGGTATTTTTTGACAAGCGCACTTCCGATGGGCTGGATGCTCTACTAGAGGGGTACAGTATTCACTGCTCAGTGGATCACTCACCACCTTCCAGAGACGATATTGAATACATCGTCATGAAAATAACGCAATGAAACTTTTGTTTGAGTCACCGGGGATTTCTTACTTAAGTTAGCTAAATGTTCTTCTCTGTGCATCCGACACTGGGCTTGCATATAAGGACGTTGCCCAGTTGCAACTCTACAAAAGGGATTTAAACCTCATCGCAGAAACTGATCGAGACGATGACATCATGGGGATCATCAATGTCTGCTTCTGGCACGAAGCGGACAAGTTAACTGGCCTGAAGGTGCGCTATGAGTGCCGCTCTCAGGGTTGATGACGCACGCTCCTGGCAGAACAGGGGTCGTGACTCAATCCATCGAGGGTACAGGTTCACCCATATAAGTGTGTGTGCAACAGCGGCAAGTCACCACAACGTCCTTCCCGCTAATTGACGGGTTTACCTGTTGCAGAATTCCATTCTCATCAACAAACAGACCCGGATAAAAACTGCTTTCACCAATGCGGACTAAATCCTGTTGCTGATGTTCATGTAGTGCCACCAGCCAGAATACGGGCTCTGTGGTATCAAGGCGTCCACATACTTCGCTAAATATGTCATCCCACGGCTGACCAATCTGTTTGATCAGAAAGTAAAACAAAGGCGTGTAGTCCCGGCCACGCTTTTGCTCGCTGTGCATTGTCTCGCGCGTTGCCAGCAGTTCATCACTGACCTTTTTACGATTGCGCTCCCAGCGATACTCCGCACCCGGATTAGAAGAATGGTGCCGCGTCGTCGTGTTCTCGCGGCGATACAGTTTGCGGGGCTTGTTCAGTTGATGAGTACGCATAGCGCGATCTCCTGCATCCTTACTTTTGTGTACAACTCGTGGTCAGTATTAAAGGCGATTTCATTCTGCTGAAATACCTCCCCGCTGACAACTACCAAAAAGTCCACTCCAGCTAAGTAGTGGTTTTTGAACTATGTTTAACACCAGTCAGAATAATAAGTTGGTTGCAGTGTCATTATGGCCTGAGCAGCGACTTTCGCATTCCGGAAGCATTTGAAAACCAGAACCTCACTCAGAAGTGTGCCAACATCGCGTGGGTAAGAACAACATCCGGAGAATAACGTGTTCGGGAAATTATTATTAAATTACATGCCTGGTTTGCAGAATTTATTAGCCTACGATAAAAGCTGGCTAAAACATGATGTTAAAGCCGGGTTATCTGTTGCGGCTGTCGCACTACCCGTTGCTATTGCTTACGCTGAATTGGCGGGGGTTGGGGCCATCGTAGGGCTTTATTCCTGCGTTTTACCGATGATAGCTTATGCACTGTTTGGTTCTTCACGTCAGCTCATTGTTGGCCCTGATGCAACAACCTGCGCGGTGATTGCGGCCGTCGTGTTTCCCCTATCAGCAGGAAATCCCGAACTGCACTGGCAACTGACGATCATCATGACATTGATGATGGGCGGATGGTGCCTGCTTGCCAGTAAATTTCGCCTCGGTGCGCTTGCCGACTTGCTTTCTCATCCCATTCTTACGGGTTTGCTTAATGGTGTCGCCGTGACGATTATTGTCGGGCAATTAGGCAAGGTCTTGGGGATCTCGCTTAATGAGGCGCAGGTTATTGAGAAAATAATGGCCTTGCCAGGTCGAATTGCGGACAGCCATTTATTAACCTTTGGGCTATCACTTTTAACGTTAGCTATTTTAATGGTTATCAAAACGTATCGCGGCCACTGGCCTGCACCGCTAATTGCCATTGTGATAACAACGGCACTGGTATGGGGAACCCATGCACAAAATTATGGGATTGCCACTATTGGAGGAGACGGTTTTCAGCCGGGTTTACCCGTCGTTAACTGGGCGACATTCCAGCCAGGCCCGATGCGTGATTTAGTGATCCCTGCGCTGAACCTGGCGTTGGTCAGTTTTGTCAGTCTGATGCTGACCGCTCGCAGTTTCGCCGCGAAAAACGGCTATGACATTAATGCTGATGCGGAGTTCAGGGCTCTGGGTATTGCGAATCTGATGTCTGGATTATCTCAGGGTTTTGCTATCAGTGGCGCCGATTCCCGAACCGCAGTTAATGATTCAACAGGGGGAAAAAGCCAGCTGGTTTCCATTGTCGCAGCCTTACTCATCGGTATCGTGATCGTTTTTTTCACTCAGCCATTACAGTTTATTCCAGTCTCTGCATTAGGCATTGTTTTAATGTATGCATCCTGGTCATTGATTGATTTACGCGGGCTATGGAATCTGAGACGAAGAAATAAACAGGCATTTCGCCTTGCCTTCTTCACGTTTGGCTGTGTTTTAATTATCGGCGTTATCCAGGGGATCGGGCTCGCGGTGTTGCTTGGTCTGTTACAGTTCCTGCGTACCGTCTTTCGTCCCTCTGAACATTTACTGGGAACCGACGAAAATGGAATGATTCACTCCTTAGGTAATACAACCGATATTAAAATGGTCCCTGGTGTTCTGATGTATCGATTTAACTCCCCGTTGACTTATTTTAACGCGGCTTATTTTAAACGTCGGGTATTAAACTTAGTTGATGGTACAACATTACAAACTAAATGGGTGGTCATTGATGCCGTTGCTTGCTTCACCTATTCAGATATAAGCGTCCTGGCCACCATAAATGAATTAAAGCGCGATCTGAAAGGCCGACAGATCACGTTAATCCTTGCGGGCAGGAAAACAGAATTAACACGTTGGTTTAAAGAAAGTCGGCCAACAATGAACGATGATGACATGATTCTGGCGCCAGACCTCTATCTGGCACTTCGGTTCATCCAAAGCAAAGAGAGTGTGAGTGAGGGTGACTCAGCCGGTGAGGGTGAACCAAACCCGGGTTAGGGGCCTGCCATACCTGCTTTAACGCAGCGTACAAGGGCGAGTCGTTCTATCTGGCGGACGGTCGGGATCAGCACCGTCCCGCGTTACAGTACTTTGAACGGTATAAAGCTGAAACGGTAAATGATAATTTTGATGAATTCCGTAAGGTAGTCACAAAGTAACAAGACAGGGAGAGATACCCTTGTAATACCTGGGTTTAATTAGTGGTGCTAATGTTGTATCAATAAATATTACTTCTGTTACAGAATTTCGCGGGCTATTATTATCAAACTAACGGGGGCGTTAATAATGGCGGCGGCTCTTTAGGCATGTGGTCATGATCTCTTAATAATGTTATCGGTCTTAAACAACATATTGCCTCCTTCAGTATTGTTATCACCATTAGTATTCTAAGGTAAAAATCAGGTTATTCTTTTATTGGGATAGGGGCATAAACGTAATTCTTGTTTTATGGCATAGGCCTGGCCGTTATCTACAAGAGAAAAGTACGGTTTATTATTCTTCAGAACTTTATTTCCACTTAGTAATGAGATGCCTATTTAAATGAAAAAAATTATCACATTGGCAGTACTGGCGATGGCAACGAGTGGTTGTGCAACTAAGCAGTACCCACAGGCTGCCGCCGTCACCGGTGAGGAAAACGCTTTATTCACTTGCCAGGACGTGAAGACTGAAATCGCAAAGGTACACGCTCAACAGGGCGAGATTGAGCGGATAGGTGAATTTGATGCACGTACTGTATTTGGCTTTTTGGGGGACTTTGGGATCGGAAATGGCATGGCTAAAGATTCTGCCCGTGAAAGGGCACAATTACGCCTGAACGAGTTAGAGGGCATAAAGTACAACAAATGCCAAAGCTAATTCTGTAGTTTGGTATGTCGGGTATTCAATGATCTGTATAAATAATATATCTGTGATGTGGTAGATGAAATATCTTGTACTGTTATTAGTACTGGTGGCGGGTAGTAGCAATGCTACCCGGTTCATTACACCAGAGCTCCAGGAGCAAATGAATCGGGTGCAAGGAATTATACTCAGCAGTGGAAAAGTGTGTAATCACGTTACTGAGGTCAAAAAGTATTTAAATTCAATGGCAGTTGCTTGTGATAATCTTGATTATATCATTATTCATAAGGGAATGAGTTATACCGTAAATGATAAAAACAACTGAATTCCGTCATCACAAATTAATAGTCACGCAACTTTTCAATAGTACTGTTTTTACCTTCGATAATGGGCGGCAGTACTTTCTAAACAAAGCGGGTTTACATCTTCATGATTATGCTAATCATATCACAATTATAGGCCGTCCAAATCCAGATGAAGTGGATTTACGTTCTATGTTTTATCTCCCTTCTGGTATGACGTTTGAAATGTGGCTTAGTGAATGTCAGAGAATGGCTAATGTCTGCGCTGTTCTTAATATTGTCGATTTCCCGGCAAAACATACAATGATACGCCTACAAAGGTTGGCTTGATAAAGACGTACTTCATCTTGATTGGCTGGGGGGCTGATCAACGGTGTGCGACGCGCGAAACTGGAATTGTAAAACTGCAAATATTCAATTGATGCATTCCCCAGTACTCCATTTTCCTGGTAATTGCGTGGGGTGGTGTATCTGTTAATCTGGCTGGGTTGAAAGGATGACCAGGAAGACAAATGCTAAACCCAGGATTCATTACCCGCAAAGCGCTTGCTGAATGGCAGGATGCGCCGGTCTTCTTACCCCAGTTTCAGTTCCATGAAAAACATCGCACCATCATACACACTACGAGTCCTGAAATTATTCTGCCGTTAATTGCACAATTTGACGTCCAGCAAGACGCCGTTATCCGGCGATTAATGTCGTTGCGGAAAATTCCGCAGAAATTTATGCCTAACCAGCAAGCTCGTGCGACCAGTGACTTTGGGTTGCACAGTTTTACCCTGTTGAAAAGTTCTGCAACTGAGCTCTGCTATGGCTTAAGAGGGCAGTTCTGGCGTGCGGATTTCGGTCTGGAAGATGTGCCGGATGCCCGCGCTTTTCAGGCGCCGATCGCGCCGGGTAGCGCAAAGCTTTTACTGCGCTATCAGGCATCGGAACTGACGACAGACCAGCATGAACTCAGTACAGAAACCTTCATCTATTGTCCTGACAGAGCGACTCAGCTAAAAATGGCTGCCTACTGGCTCGCAATACGGGCGGGAAGCGGCTGGATCCGCAAAAGGATGTTAAAGGCTGTTAAGTTGAATCTTGAAGCGCTGGGGTGAGATGCTGGCGAGAAATCTCTCCCCGAAACCAGAACTGCCTCAACGCCCCACCACAGTGCACCACCTGCGCGCGCCTCCCCAAAACAGTGAAACTCAACCCGTATTAATTTCTAAGTGATTAATAAAAAACATAAAAAATTCTGGCATAGCCTTTGCAATCTCTTTCACTGAAGGGCAGCACCACACAATTTGAACAATAGCTGGCTAGGGTTCCGGTTCACTTCGGTGAATGGCTGGTCCAAGAGCTGGCGACCTCTGAGAGGTTACACGGCGGGACAAAAACCCGGGAGACAGCAGCACCAACGGTGTCGCGCTGCCCCCTAATTTTGTGCCACTCAGAGGTCAAGAATGAAGAAAACGCCATTACTCCGCTCTCTTGTACTGTCGCTGGCGATGCTGGTCAGTCTCCCCACGTTTGCTGCTGTTAAAAAAGAATTCAACGTCTGCTGGACCATCTACGCCGGCTGGATGCCCTGGGGCACCATCAGCAGTAGCAAAATCATCGATAAATGGGCCAGTAAATACGGCATCAAAATCAATGTCGTACAACTCAACGACTATATCGAATCCATCAACCAGTACACCGCAGGCCAGTTCGACGGCTGCACCATGACCAACATGGACGCGCTGACCATCCCGGCGGCGGGCGGGGTCGATACCACTGCGTTGATCCTCGGCAGCTACTCGGAAGGCAACGACGGCGTAGTGATGAAAGGTGAGGGCAAAACCCTCAAGGACCTGAAAGGGATGAAGGTCTACCTGCCGGAGCTGTCCGTTTCCCACTACCTGCTGGTGCGCGGCCTGGAAAAAGCCGGGCTGGCCGAGAAAGACGTCACCGTGGTGAATACCTCTGATGCGGATATCGTCTCGGCGTTTGGCACGGCAAGCGTGCAGGCCGCCGTGGCCTGGAACCCGCAGCTTTCCGTTATCAAAGCCACACCGAAAACCACTGAAGTCTTTAGCTCCTCTCAGGTACCGGGCGAGCTCATCGACATGATGGTCGTCAACAGTGAAACCCTGAAAGACAACCCGTCGCTGGGCAAAGCATTGACCGGCGCATGGTACGAAATGATGGGGCTGATGAAAGCGCAGGACGCAAACGCCCTGAACGCGATGGCCGCTGCCTCAGGCACCGATCTGGCGGGTTATCAGGCGCAGCTGAAAACGACGCACCTGTTCTACACCCCGCAGGACAACATCGCCTTTGTCACCTCGCCAGACCTGGCGAAAACCATGCAGCGCGTGGCGTCATTCTCCTTCGAGAAAGGGCTGTTGGGCGATGGGGCGCAGAGTGCTGATTTTATCGGCATGAGTTTCCCGGGCAATGTCATTCAGGGTGATGCGAATAACGTGAAACTGCGCTTTGACGACAGCTTCGTGAAAATGGCCGCTGCCGGCAAGCTGTGATAACTGACGGAGTTCGCCATGCGACAAATTAACCGCCATCCCACCTCGGGCATGAGGCTGATGCTTGTGATGTTGCCTTTCGTCCTGCTGCTGGCCGCCTACTTTTTTGGCTCCGCAGTACGGCTGGAAGCCAACCCGCAGGACAAACTTTTGCCCGGCCTGCAACAGATGCTGGATGCACTTTCACGGATGGCGTTTAGCCCGGATAAACGCAGCGGCGAGTACCTGTTCTGGGTGGATACCCTGGTGAGCCTGGCCCGTCTGCTGACAGGGCTGGCGATCGCGTCGCTGATTGGCCTGTGCATTGGCATCACCTCCGGCGTATTCCCGCTGTGGCGGGCCTCGCTGTCACCGCTGATGACGGTGTTGTCGATGATCCCACCGCTGGCGATTTTACCGGTGCTGTTTATCGTTTTCGGGCTGGACGAGCTATCAAAAGTGATGCTGATTGTTATCGGCATCACCCCGATGCTGGCTCGTGACCTTGAACATCGCGCCTGTGAAATCCCGCCGGAGATCCTGATCAAAGCCCAGACGCTGGGGGCAAACAGCTGGACGCTGGTGCTGCGGGTGGTGCTGCCGCAGCTGCTGTCCCGCCTCTTGACCTCGCTGCGTCTGCTGCTGGGCTCGGCGTGGCTGTTCCTGATTTCGGCGGAGGCAATCTCGTCAACCGCCGGGCTTGGCTACCGTATTTTCCTCGTGCGCCGCTATATGGCCATGGACGTCATCATCCCTTATGTCCTGTGGATCACGCTGCTGGCATGGCTGATGGATCTGGCGCTGCGCAAGCTTCACAAGACCTGTTTCCCGTGGGCGGAAGGAGGAAAAGCATGAGTTTTATCACCATCAACAATATCTGGCAGGAGTACGGCGACCACGTGGTGCTGGAGAACCTGAATTTAACGGTGAAAGAGGGGGAGTTCTGCTCGATGGTGGGGGCGTCCGGCTGCGGTAAATCGACATTCTTACGCCTGTTGCTGGGCCAGGAATCCCCAAGCCGGGGCTCCATCACGCTGGACGGCAACGTGCTGACCGCCGAGCCGGACAGCAGCCGTGGCGTGGTGTTTCAGCATTACTCCGTTTTTCCGCACCTCAGCGTACTGGATAACGTTGCCATCGGTCTTGAACTGCCGCAATCACCGCTGTTCGGACGGCTGTTTGGCGCGAAAAAGCGCGCGGCGCGGGAACGGGCAACACAGATGCTGGAAAAAGTGGGTCTTGGCCACGCGTTGCACAAATATCCCGCGCAGCTCTCCGGCGGGATGCAGCAGCGTCTGGCCATTGCCCAGGCCTTCATTATGCAGCCACGCGTGTTGTTGCTTGATGAACCTTTCGGCGCGCTTGACCCGGGAATTCGTAAAGACATGCACGCCTTGCTGCTGCAACTGTGGGGGGAAACCCGCATGACGGTCTTTATGGTCACGCACGATCTTTCTGAAGGCTTCAACCTTGGCACCCGTTTGCTGGTGTTCGACAAAGTGCGCCTTGACCCACAGGCACCTAACGCCTACGGCGCGCGCATTACTTACGACATCCCGCTCAACGAGACGCGCCTTTCCGCGCTGAGCGGTACTGCACAAGATAACGTTTACGCATTAAGGGGTTAATCCTGTGAATACAACAACATTACGCGAAGAGATCCTGCCCGGTGGCGGCCATCTCTCTTTTATCCTCAAACGCGGACAGATCCTGCGCATGACAGACATCGACGGTGGGGCAAACGTCAGCCTGATGATGCTCAACGCCCACCAAAAAAGTGAACGCCTGAACCTGCCTGACACCCTGAAAGGCCAGCACACCGCGCGCCTGACGGCGGGACACTGCTTCTATTCCGATATGGGGCGTGTGCTGGCGGGGATCACCGCCGATACCTGCGGCTGGCATGATCCGTTTGGCGGCGTGCTCAACGCGGCTGAAGTGGCGGAAAAATATGGTCAGGGACGTTATCAGGAATTACGTAACGGCTTCTTCCGTAACGGCACGGACAACCTGCTGGTAGAGATGGGCAAGTGGGATCTCAACCTGGAAGACCTGCTGATGGTGGTGAACTTCTTCAGCAAGGTGTCAGTGGACAACAACGGCCAGTTCAGCTTCCACAGCGGCCATTCGCAGCCCGGCAGTTATGTCGAACTGTTCGCGCCGATGGACGTGCTGGTGGTGATGACGGCGTTACAGCATCCGATGGATCCTTCCACCGAGTATGCACCGCGCCCGGTTGCGCTGAGCTGGCGACAGGCGCAGGACGAGGAGGCGGCCATTCACGCGCTGCTTACGCGCCCGGAAAATGACCGCGCCTTCACCAACACTCAACTTTTTGCCCTGTAAGGAGCCGCAAATGACCGTTGCCAGCGAAAAAAACGCCCAACACGCCAGCTTCCGCCATGTGATCCCGGCGGGCGAACCTTACCTGTTCGAAGTGAAAAAAGGGCAGACCCTGCGCCTGCTCGATCTGGAAGGTAACCAGGCCGTCGACACGCTGTTTTACAACGCCGACAGCCCGCGCGAACGCTACGATGCCCAGCGCACGCTGCGCCGCCAGAATAATGCCTATCTCACCACCGGCAGCGTGCTGTACTCCAACCTCGGTAACCCGCTGCTGACCATCGTTGCCGATACCTGCGGACGTCACGACACCCTCGGAGGCGCCTGCGCTCAGGAAAGTAACACCGTGCGTTACTCCCTCGACAAGCGCCATATGCACAGCTGCCGCGACAATTTCCTGTGCGCCTGCCTGCATGATGGCCGCCTGCAAAAGCGCGATATTGGCGCCAACATCAACTTCTTTATGAACGTGCCGGTTACCCCGCAGGGCGGATTAACCTTCGAAGACGGCATTTCCGCGCCGGGGAAATACGTTGAGCTGCGCGCGGAGTGCAACGTCATTGTGCTGATTTCCAACTGTCCGCAGCTCAACAACCCCTGCAACGGCTGGAACCCGACGCCTGCCGAGGTGCTGGTATGGAACTGACACCAGGGCGCTGGCAGCGCCTGCGAAAGATGATTTATCGCCTGTTTGAAGTACGTGCCGGACGCATCCTGCCGTAATTGCTTTTTCCCCATGGACGACCATGCGGCGAGCCGATTTTCGGCGGGACGACCCGCCCCGATTGAGTCTTAACTATGTTTACTAAACTCTTGATCGCTAACCGCGGGGCCATTGCCTGCCGCATTCTTCGTACGCTGCGCACCATGAGCGTGAGCGGCGTGGCCGTTTATTCTGAAGCCGATATCAGCAGTTTGCACATTCGTGAAGCCGATGAAGCTCTGAGCCTGGGCGAGGGCCCGGCCGCGAATACTTACCTGGTCACCGATAAAATCATCGCGGCGGCGAAAGCCAGCGGCGCACAGGCTATTCATCCGGGCTACGGTTTTCTCTCGGAAAATGCCGCCTTTGCCGAAGCCTGTGAAGCCGCAGGGATCGCCTTTGTGGGCCCCACGCCGGAACAGCTTCGTCTGTTTGGCCTGAAACACACCGCCCGTGCGCTGGCAAAAGCGCATGGCGTACCGATGCTGGAGGGCACAGAGCTGCTGGCGGATGTCGGCGAGGCGCTCCAGGCTGCTGAAAGCGTGGGATACCCGGTAATGCTGAAAAGCACAGCCGGTGGCGGTGGTATCGGGATGCGTGTGTGCTATTCCGCCGCCGAACTCAGCGAGGCGTTTGATGCCGTGGTGCGCCTGGGTAAAAACAACTTCAGCGATGCGGGCGTGTTTATTGAGAAGTACATCGAGCGGGCACGCCATCTTGAAGTGCAGCTGTTTGGTGACGGCAAGGGCGAGGTGATTGCCCTCGGTGTGCGGGACTGTTCGGTGCAGCGCCGTAACCAGAAAGTGCTGGAAGAAACCCCCGCACCAAACCTGCCTGCGGGCATGGAAAGCGCATTATGTGAGGCGGCCATAAAGCTTGGCAAAGCGGTGAATTATCGCAGTGCAGGCACGGTTGAGTTCGTCTACGACAGCGATGCCGCACGCTTTTATTTCCTCGAAGTGAATACCCGTTTGCAGGTGGAGCACGGCGTGACCGAGCAGGTCTGGGGTGTCGACCTGGTGCGCTGGATGATTACCCTTGCCGCCGGGGATTTGCCACCTCTGGCCGCGCTGCGCGAAAGCCTTACCGCCAGCGGGCACGCCATTCAGGCGCGTGTGTATGCGGAAGACCCCGGCCGTCAGTTTCAGCCTTCGCCGGGCCTGCTGACCGAAGTGGTTTTTCCGAAAGATAACCGCACCACGTTGCGTATCGACCGTTGGGTGGAATCCGGTTGTGAGGTGCCGCCGTTTTTTGACCCGATGCTGGCAAAGATTATCGCATGGGAGCCGACAAGAGATGAGGCCATTCGCGCGCTGCACGCAGCACTTGGTGAAACGCGGCTCTACGGCGTGGAGACGAACCGCAGCTACCTGCGACAGATTTTGACCTTCACGCCGTTTGCCTGCGGCGAACCCTGGACGCGTTGCCTGGAAGGGCTGACCTATCAGGCGTCCACCCTGGAAGTCCTTAGCGCCGGGACACAAACCACCGTTCAGGATTATCCCGGGCGTGTGGGGTACTGGGCCGTGGGCGTGCCGCCCTCCGGGCCAATGGACAGCCGCGCCCTGCGTCTGGGCAACCGTCTGCTAGGGAATGATGATCGCGCTGCCGCGCTGGAAATCACCCTCAGCGGCCCTACGCTGAAATTCAACTGTGACGCGCAGCTGGTCGTCACCGGGGCAGAAATAGACCTGACGCTGGACGGTGAGCCGCTGGAAAACAACAGTGTCTTTACGGTGCGTGCCGGGATGACGCTACGCATGGGCGATATTCGTGGTGACGGCGTGCGCAGTTATCTGTGCCTGCGCGGCGGGTTTAACGTGCCGGATTATCTGGGCAGCAAAAGTACCTTCACTCTGGGCCAGTTTGGCGGGCACGCCGGGCGCGCGCTGCGAACCGGGGATGTACTGCACCTTACGCCGCTTGCCACTGCGGGCAGTGAGGCCGTTTTACCCCAGGCGCTGCGCACCACGTTTGCGGCCGTGCGTGAACTGCGGGTGATTTACGGGCCGCACGGCGCACCGGAATATTTTACCCCGGCTTATGTGGCGACCTTTTTCGCGACCGAGTGGGAAGTGCATTTCAACTCCAGCCGTACCGGGGTGCGCCTGATTGGACCGAAACCGGAATGGGTGCGAGAAAGCGGCGGCGAAGCGGGGCTGCATCCGTCGAACATTCACGATAACCCCTACGCCATTGGCGCGGTCGATTTTACGGGCGACATGCCGGTGATCCTCGGCCCGGATGGCCCAAGCCTGGGCGGATTTGTGTGCCCGGTCACTATCATTGAAGCCGATCTACATGCCGTCGGGCAGTTGAAAGCAGGGGATAAAGTGCGCTTTGTGCCGGTGGATATTACCACTGCGCGGCAGCTGGCGCAGGCGCAGGAGGCGCAAATAAACAGCCTCCATCCGCAGGATGTGGTGTGGCAACCCGCAGAACTTGCGTCACCCATTGTTCTGGAACAGGGCCATGCGGATAAACGCCTTGTTGCCAGGCTTTCTGGTGATACACACCTGTTGCTGGAGATTGGCGAGCCGGAGCTGGATCTGGTGCTGCGTTTTCGCGCTCATGCGCTGATGCAGGCCCTGGAGAGTCATGAACTTAATGGGGTTATCGATCTGACGCCGGGTATTCGTTCGTTGCAGGTTCACTATCAGCCAGAGGCTTTGAGCCTGGCGAGCCTGCTGGATGTGGTTGCTGGTTTGTGGCAAAGCGTCTGCGAGCGCGAGGATCTGGATGTGCCTTCGCGTACCGTCTGGCTGCCGCTGTCATGGGACGATCCTGCCTGCCAGAAGGCTATCGATAAATATATGACCACCGTGCGTCGTGATGCGCCGTGGTGCCCGAGCAACCTGGAGTTTATTCGCCGTATTAACGACCTGGCGAATATCGATCAGGTCTACAAAACGGTGTTTGATGCCAGCTATCTGGTGATGGGGCTGGGGGATGTTTACCTCGGCGCACCGGTGGCCACGCCGCTCGACCCGCGTCATCGGCTGGTGACCACCAAGTACAACCCGGCGCGCACCTGGACGGCGGAAAACTCGGTGGGTATCGGCGGGGCATATCTGTGCGTTTACGGGATGGAAGGGCCTGGCGGGTATCAGTTCGTCGGGCGCACGTTGCAGATGTGGAATCGCTATCACGCGGTTGAAGACTTCGGCGGTAAGCCCTGGCTGCTGCGCTTCTTCGACCAGATCCGTTTCTATCCTGTTTCTGCCGACGAGCTACTGACCATCCGGCGCGATTTCCCGCTGGGACGTTACCCGCTGCGTATCGAGCACACCACCCTGAAGCTGGCGGAATATCAGCAGTTCCTTACTGATGAAGCCGAAGAAATTGCCGCGTTTCGCACCCATCAGCAGGGGGCGTTTGACGCCGAGCGTGAACGCTGGATTGCCAATGGTCAGGCCCATTTCGACAGCAGTGATGTGCTGGTGGATGAGGGGGACGATGCGCCGCTCAAACCCGGGCAGGAAGGGGTTGATAGCCCGGTGTCGGGCAACCTGTGGCAGGTGAACGTTGAAGTCGGCAAGCCGGTGCGGGAAGGCGATGTTCTGGTGGTGCTTGAATCCATGAAAATGGAGATCCCGCTGCTCGCCACGCGGGACGGTGTGGTCAGCCAGGTGCGCGTGCAGCCGGGATCATCGGTTCGCGCGGGGCAGTGTGTGGTCGTTCTGGAGAAAACAGCATGATGCATCCGTTTGATTTACGTCTTGATTTTCTGGCTCAGGTCTACAGCGAAGGGCGTTACACGCCGCGAGAAGTCATCACCACACTGCGTGAACGTGCGCTTGCGTTAAACCCGGAGTTTAACGCCTTTATTTATGTCCTGACGTCAGCCGAGCTGGAGCCGTACCTCGCCGCACTGGAAGAGGCTGATCCTGCGTCGTTACCGCTCTACGGCATTCCCTTTGCTATCAAGGACAACATCGATCTGGCGGGGATTGACACCACCGCTGCCTGCCCGGCGTTTGCCTATCAGGCGAAAGACGATGCGACCATTGTCGCGCAGCTGATTGCGTTAGGTGCCGTACCGCTCGGAAAGACCAATCTTGATCAGTTTGCCACCGGGTTAAACGGCACCCGTTCGCCGTATGGCTTGTGCCGCAACAGCGTTCATGCGGATTATCCGTCGGGTGGCTCCAGCGCCGGATCATCCCTGGCGGTGGCACTGGGAATAACGAGTTTCGCCCTTGGCACGGACACCGCGGGCAGCGGCCGCGTTCCGGCCTCGCTGAATAACCTGGTGGGGCTGAAAGCCACCAAAGGGTTAATTTCAACGGCTGGCGTGGTGCCAGCCTGTCGCACCCTGGACTGCGTAACCTTCTTTACCGCTACCGCCGCAGAAGCCAGCCGCTTGCTGGCGCTGACGGCGGTGCAAGACCCACGTGATGCGTACAGCCGCGCTAACCCATCCTGGAATGGTATTCAGGCCTTTGGCGCGCCAGAACCGGGATTCCGCTTTGGCATCCCCGACACCCTGGAATTCCTGGGATGTGCGGAAAGTGAAGCGCTATTTAATGCCGCCAAAACGCGCCTGATGGCACTCGGCGGCGTGCCGGAAACCATCGATTTCTCGCCGTTCCTGGCCGCGGCAAAGCTGCTATACGACGGCCCGTGGGTGGCAGAGCGTTACCACGTGGCGGGTAAACTGATTGAGGATCAACCGGATGCCGTGCTGCCGGTGATCCGCGATGTCCTGCAAAAGGCACCGTCAACGGATGCGGTGGCGGCGTTTGATGCCCAGTACAAATTGCAGCATTACAAAATGCAGTGTGATGCCATTCTGGCCGGGGTGTCATGTGTGTTAACCCCAACCTATCCACGGCCTGTGACCCTGGCGGAGCTGGCAGAAGAGCCGGTGAAACGCAACTCCGACCTTGGGGTATACACCAACTTTATGAACCTGCTCGACTACGCGGCGGTTGCGGTCCCGGCGGGTGTTATGGCGAATGGACTGCCTTCCGGCGTGACGCTGTTTGGCCGCGCCTTTACAGATCAGTATTTACTGAGCCTTGCCGATGCCTTACAACGCACTCAGCCGTTGGCCTTGCCTGGCGGGCGTGAAATGCGCACTGAAGCCCCGGCAACCTGTGCAACCCACGACAAAATGGCCATTGTGGTTTGCGGCGCGCATCTTGATGGACTGGCACTGAATTATCAGCTGCGTCAGCGTGGCGCAACCTTGCTGAAAGCTACACGCAGTGCGCCACATTACCAGCTGTATGCGCTGGCGGATGGTAAGCGGCCTGGCATGGTGCGTATCCGGGAGCAGGGGGCCGCTATCGCGGTTGAAGTGTGGGACATGCCGCACAGCGAAGTCGGATCGTTTCTGGCCGGTATTCCTGCCCCTCTGGGGTTAGGCAAAATCGAGCTGGAGGATGGGCGCTGGGTCACCGGGTTTATCTGCGAAGAGTATGGATTGCAGAATGCGCGGGACATCACGGAGTTTGGCGGGTGGCGCACGTGGCTTGCCAACAGTAAAGAGTAAGAGGCGAAAAAGAGCAGCCAGTGGAAACACTGGCTGCGGGGTATTAGCGGTAAAGCGGCTTTTCTGCGACCGGGATTAGCAATGTGGATTGCCAGTCAGCCAGCGTTAACTGTGCCAGTTTGCCAAGCGCAACGTAGAAAGGGTGGCCGGCGTTGTCGATAAGCACCGAGAGGAAGCGATGGCTCCACGGCAGAAGATGCCAGGCCAGCAGTTGGTCGCATTCCGCGTCACGTCCATTCTCCGCAAGCCAGGCCGCCAGCATCAGTAACGTCGCGATGTGATCTTCTGGCTCGTTTTGCTGCATCTCGAAAGCTATCGCGTTTTCACGCATCCACTGGCGCAGTGCCAGGGTGGATTCACCGAATAACACAGACTCACGATCCAGCCAGACGGAACCCCACGGCGGAGCCGGGAGCGCATAAGGGCCAATAAACAGGCGCTGCCAGGCCTCTGTTAACGGCTCATCGGCAGGGGTTTTAAACGTCTGCGCGATACTCGCCAGCGACTGATGCGCGTAAGGCCAGTCCTGATACCAGTCGCTGGTGGTGAGCGCACTCACCAGCGGTGCTGCCTGTTCACTGTCTGGGGCAAAACCAAACAATGCACCCAGAACCCGGGCGCTGAAAGCGAAAGACTCGCGTTGTGATAATTCATTCATTACGACATTCCTTGCGCACGCGCGGGTTGCCCCGCACGCGTGTATTAACCGGCAATCGCCATACCTGCGGTCATGTGCAGGCCATAAAACAGCCCGCGACCAATCAGCTCACCGAATACCACCAGCACGATCCCTGCGAACAGGCCGAGCGTTTTGGGCTCCTGGCGGCGATTAAGCGGGCACAGCCAGCAACCTAAACCGGCTGTTACTAACAGGATACGCCAGATTTGCCATGTACCATACTCCGGCAGCAGGGCGCTGGCCTGCTGGACTGAGCTGTGGATCGTGGCTAATTCGTTACTTTGCAACACAATCACTCCCACGCTTGCCAGCAGGGCCAGGACGCTCAGCCCCGCGGCGGCAGAACCCTTAAAGGGTGCTCTGGCTGCGCGCAGCAGCAATGCGGCAAACAGCGGGCCGCCGAGAACTAACGTCAGGAAAAATGCCAGTGTGGTGTAGCCGGTGTACCAGGTGGGGACGGTATCTATCTGATACACCCGGGTCATCGCCCAGACAAAAACCAGCCCGAGGATCTGGCTCACCACCAGCCAGATTTTGCCCAGTGCCGGGGGCATTTTACCGATGACAGACACCAGCCACCAGAACCCGCCAACGGCAAAGAACACCGAGCCGGCCGCGATTTCGTTACTAAGCGCGGAAGCGCCGACGCGGTTAAGCGAGTTAAAGGCGCGCATCGGAGAACCCAGATGCAGCACAGAGGCGATAAAGCCAATCCCCATCACAACCCATAAAAAGAACATGCTGCGCACAATGCGCGCTTTTGCAGCCGCGTCTTCCTCTTTGAACCAGGCAAATCCACTGACAATTAACGCACCGGCTACGCACTGCCCAAAGACGGTGAAGATCACCAGCGGCCATTCATGCCATCCACTTCCCATCTCACACCTCCTTCGGATTTGCCAGGTAGCCGGTGGTGTCACCCGTCGGACGGCTGTTGGCGTTAGGTTTAATAACAATGCTCGGCTTCGTGAAGTGCGCAGACGGCAGGGGTGCTACTGCCGCAAGCTGGCCGTGCTTTTGGCGCAGCTCTTCAATCGGGCCAAAGTCCAGCGCACGCAGCGGGCAGGACTCCACGCAGATTGGCTTTTTGCCGTCCGCCACGCGGGTGTGGCAGCCGTCGCACTTAGTCATGTGGCCTTTGGCGGCGTTGTACTGCGGTGCGCCATACGGACAGGCCATGTGGCAGTAACGGCAGCCGATGCAGACATCTTCATCCACCACCACAAAACCGTCGTCACGTTTGTGCATCGCGCCACTCGGGCACACTTTGGTGCAGGCCGGATCTTCACAGTGGTTACACGCAATCGACAGATAGTAGGCAAACACGTTCTGGTGCCAGACGCCGTTATCCTCCTGCCAGTCGCCGCCGGCGTATTCGTAAATACGGCGGAAGCTGACATCCGGAGTTAAATCTTTGTAATCCTTACAGGCCAGTTCGCAGGTCTTGCAACCGGTGCAGCGGCTGGAATCAATAAAAAATCCATACTGGGTTGTCATCGGTTACTCCTTATACCTTCTCGATCTGCACCAGGTTGGTGTGTTGTGGGTTACCTTTCGCCAGCGGAGAAGGGCGATGCGTGGTCAGCGTGTTGATGCAAGAGCCGTGGTCGATTCGATCGCCATTCATGTTGGCATCGTGCCACGCCCCCTGGCCCATGGCGCTTACGCCCGGCATGATGCGCGGTGTCACTTTGACCGGAATGCGTAGCTCACCACGGCTGTTGAATACACGCACCATATCGCCGTTTTTAATCCCGCGTTGCGCGGCATCGACCGGGTTCAGCCAGACTTCCTGACGGCACGCCGCTTTTAGTACGTCGACGTTGCCATAGCTGGAGTGGGTACGGGCTTTAAAGTGGAAGCCGAACAGTTGCAGCGGGTAGGTGCTGCGTTCTGGTGCATCCCATCCGTCAAATGTGGAGGCATACACCGGCAGCGGGGTGATGGTTTCGTCTTTTTCCAGCTCCCAGGTCGAGGCGATTTTCGCCAGCGCGCTGGAGTAAATCTCAATCTTACCGGAAGGGGTTTTGAGCGGGTTCGCCGCAGGATCATCGCGGAATTTCTTGTAGGCGACAAAGTGCCCGGCAGGATCTTTGCGCTTATAAATGCCCATCTTTTTCAGCTCATCATACGAAGGCAGTTTGGCATCTTTTTCCAGCATTTTGGCGTACAGATACTGTAACCACTGCTCCTGAGTGCGCCCTTCAGTAAACTGCTGGTAAATATCCGGGCCGAGTCGTTTAGCGACTTCGCTCATGATCCAGTAGATCGGTTTACGTTCGAATTTCGGTGCGGTCACCGGCTGAAGGAATATCAGGTAACCCATGTTACCGGCGTAGTCGTTAGGAATAATGTCTTCCTGCTCTACGGTCATCAGGTCTGGCAACACGATGTCGGCGTACTTCGCGGACGAGGTCATGAAGTTGTCGATCACGACGATCATTTCGCATTTGTTTTCGTCCTGCAAAATGTCATGGGTTTTATTGATATCGGAATGCTGGTTGGTGATGGTATTCCCGGCATAGTTCCAGATAAATTTAATCGGCACATCGAGCTTATCTTTGCCACGCACGCCGTCGCGGAGCGCTGTCATTTCTGGGCCACGCACGATGGCGTCCGTCCAGCTAAAGCAGGAGATCTGCGTTTTCACCGGGTTGTCCGGCAGCGGCATACGTTCGATGGTGATGGTGTAGGTGGATTCGCGAGCGCCGCTGTTGCCGCCGTTGATCCCCACGTTGCCGGTCAGAATTGGCAGCATGGCAATAGCACGTGAGGTTTGCTCACCGTTTGCCTGACGCTGTGGGCCCCATCCCTGGCAGATATACGCCGGTTTCACTGAGCCGATTTCACGGGCAAGCTTGATGATTCGGTCGGCGGGAATACCCGTAATCCGCGACGCCCATTCCGGCGTTTTGGCGGTGGCATCATCGCCCTGGCCGAGGATGTAGGCTTTGTAGTGGCCGTTAGCTGGCGCGCCTTCCGGCAGCGTTTTTTCGTCATAGCCTACGCAGTATTTATCCAGGAACGGCTGGTCAACCAGATTTTCGTCGATCAGTACCCACGCAATCCCGGCGACCAGTGCGGCATCGGTGCCTGGACGAATCGGTATCCACTCGTCTTCGCGTCCGGCGGCGGTGTCAGTGTAGCGCGGATCGATAACGATCATGCGGGCATTGGAACGCTCACGGGCCTGTTCCAGATAGTAAGTGATCCCGCCGCCGCTCATGCGCGTTTCCGCCGGATTATTGCCGAACATCACCACCAGTTTGGTGTTTTCGATATCAGAGGTACTGTTGCCGTCGTTGCTGCCATAGGTGTAAGGCATTGCGCAGGCAATTTGAGCCGTACTGTAGGTGCCGTAATGGCTCAGGAAACCGCCGTAGCAGTTCATCAGACGCGCCACCAGCGAGGCATAAGGGGAGGAGCGGGTGATATTGCCGCCGACAATGCCGGAGGAGTAGTTGATGTACACCGCTTCATTACCATACTTTTCCACCACCCCTTTCAGGCTGGCGGTAAGGGTATCCAGGGCTTCATCCCAGCTGATGCGCTCAAATTTGCCCTCACCGCGTTTCCCCACGCGTTTCATCGGGTAGTTAAGGCGATCCGGGTGGTTGATACGACGACGGATTGAGCGTCCACGAAGGCAGGCGCGAACCTGATGATTACCGTAAATATCGTCGCCGGTGTTATCGGTTTCTACCCAATACACTTCGTTATCGCGGACGTGCAGGCGTAGCGCACACCGGCTACCACAGTTTACGGAGCAGGCTCCCCAGACCACTTTATCTTCAGCGGGCGACACGGCATCTTTCACCGCGGCGGCTGCGCTTTTTAAACCGAAAGGTAATGAAAGCCCACCGGCGGCAAGCGCCAGTGAGCCAATTGCGGTGGATTTAACCAGCGTTCGACGGCTAATCCCGCCGTGGATATCTGCCTCGGACATGACTCACTCCATCATTGTAATGGGAACTATTTACACCCGTTATTACAACCGGGCTAATGATGGGTGAGTTTTACTTATTTGGAGGTACTAAATATTAATCCTCATCAAATCAACGGGTATTGTTGCGGCGAAATTGGATAAAAATCACTGCGGCTCACCTTGTGTGCTGTCCTGAGTGCCCGCTGCCGCACCGCTTCCTGTGCGGATGTACAAAATTTTGAAGGTGTCGTTGGCACAATGCCCAACGACCTGCGCATCCGGCTGGTCGGCCTGATCGTTCGGCACGATGTTCAGCGTAAAGCCGGTTTCAGGCACGCCGTTGTTAATAATCTTCTGCTGGATGTCGCTTTTAATTCGCTCGCAGGAGTCCGGCGCAGCCAGAATGGCCGGGGAAACACTCATCAACAGCAGGGCGGTAATCCAGGGTAACCGTTTCATCTGTAGCTCCTTCTCTCTTCTCTGTGTGTAGAATAATTTTAGCAGGGTTCGCGTAAACATATGTATTTGCTAATATGATTGGGAATTATCTCCCTGTATCGGTAAATAATGTGAAGAAATACGCAGTGATGACGCTTCTGGCTACGGCGCTGGTGGGGTGCGATAACGCCTCTGCGCCGTTGTCTTTTTCGCCGGAGATGGCCAGTTTCTCGAATGAGTTTGATTTTGATCCCCTGCGCGGGCCGGTAAAAGACTTTACCCAGACGTTGCTCAACGATAAGGGCGAAGTCTCGAAACGGGTAACAGGAACCGTATCAACAGAAGGGTGCTTTGATACGCTGGAATTACACGACCTGGAGGCCAATACCGGTGTCGCACTGGTACTGGATGCCAACTACTACCTTGACGCGGAAACGCAGCAGCGTAATGTGAAGTTGCAGGGCAAATGTCAGCTGGCAGAACTGCCTGCGGCAGGGGTAACCTGGGATACCGACGACAACGGATTTGTGGTGGCCGCGCACGGCAAAGAGATGGAAGTGAAGTATCGCTATGATGCAGAAGGGTATCCGCTGGGAAAAACCACGGTATCCGGCGAGCAACATTTGTCTGTTCAGGCCACGCCGTCAAAAGATGTGCGTAAAAAACTGGACTACACGGCCATCAGCCTGCTGAACGACAAACCGCTCGGGCACGTAAAACAGAGCTGCGATTACGATCGTCATAACAACCCGGTTACCTGCCAATTGTTGATCACCGACGACAGCGTAAAACCGGCCGTTGAACGCAAGTACACCATCAAGAACAGCATTGATTACTATTGATGAAAATGAAAACCGCGCAGGTTATTGCGCGGTTGGTTTTAGCAGGCTTGCCGGAGAGGCTTTGTGTCCGGCCAGGTGCTGATGCTGGAAGATGCACATGCGAATGGTGTTGCGGTACTCACCATTGATAAAGAATTCATGAATCAGTTCGCCTTCCACCATAAAGCCCAGTTTGCGGTAGATATGGATCGCTTTTTCGTTCTCTTTATCGACGATAAGATACAGCTTGTAGAGATTCAGGACGTTAAACCCGTAATCCATCGCCAGCTTCGCCGCCCGTGACGCCAGACCTTTGCCCTGGTGCTCTGGCGAAATAATGATCTGAAATTCCGCCCGACGGTGAACGTGGTTGATTTCAACCAGTTCGACCAGACCGGCTTTTTCGCCTTCACACTCCACCACAAAGCGACGCTCACTCTGATCGTGAATGTGCTTATCGTAAAGATCTGACAGCTCAACAAACGCCTCGTAAGGCTCTTCAAACCAGTAGCGCATCACGCTGGCATTGTTATCGAGCTGGTGGACGAAGCGCAGATCCTCGCGTTCCAGCGGACGAAGTTTAACGGCTAACATATCGGCCATAGTGACTCCGCGAAATCAGGGGGCAACGGTGCGGCCGGTACGGCGATCCAGGCAGCGCAGCGTGTTAGGCTCCCAGTAGGCGTTGACGTTCGCACTTTGCTGGCATTTGTCACGCGCATCAAAGGCGACATCTTCTTTGTCCCACTCTTTTTCAGCCCGCTTGTTTACCTTCTGGCGAAGATTGCGGGTGTCATTCCATTGTTCTTTGTCCATAGCAGCGTTCTGACGGCTTTGCGCGCTATCACCAGACTCGATAACGAGCTTGCTGGTTTCGGCTGATGCCGTAGCGGCGAAGGCGAACGTTGACAGCGCGAGCATCGCTGACAGACAAAGGCGTTTGCTTAATGTAGTCATCGCGTTTCCTTTTTAATGGGTGCAGATAAGCGTTATACCCAACCCGGATTCTACACCAATCCAAAAGGGCGGCATACCCGTGCGGCAGGTATGGAAAAGTAAAGGAGATTATCGCGTATGATGTCTAAATCAATCCTCACAAGATGTTCGATATGATCAAAACAACGCTGCTTTTTTTTGCCACCGCACTGTGTGAAATCATCGGTTGTTTCTTACCCTGGCTCTGGCTGAAAAAGGGGGCTTCGGTATTCCTGCTGGTTCCCGCCGGGATAGCGCTGGCCCTGTTTGTCTGGCTGTTGACGTTGCATCCCGCCGCCAGTGGCCGGGTCTATGCGGCCTACGGTGGCGTGTATGTTTGCACTGCGCTGCTGTGGCTGCGGGTTGTGGATGGCGTAAAACTGAGCCTGTATGACTGGGCTGGCGCGCTGGTTGCGCTGTGCGGAATGCTGATCATCGTAGCCGGATGGGGGCGCACCTAAGTGCCCCAATTTTGTGACCAGGCGCTTATTTCATGATCATTATACTTGTATGGTAGTAGTGTAGTTGAGTAAATTTCCTGCATCACAACGAGCGATGTAAGGAACTGGATTATGAAGATTGTCGGGGCTGAAGTATTTGTGACCTGTCCGGGGCGCAACTTTGTCACCCTTAAAATCACCACCGATGACGGAATTGTCGGTCTGGGTGATGCCACGCTTAACGGGCGTGAGCTGTCCGTTGCCTCTTACCTGAAAGATCATCTCTGCCCGCAGCTGATTGGCCGCGATGCCCACCGAATCGAAGATATCTGGCAGTTCTTTTATAAAGGTGCCTACTGGCGTCGCGGGCCGGTCACCATGTCGGCGATTTCTGCCGTTGATATGGCGCTGTGGGACATCAAAGCGAAAGCGGCCAATATGCCGTTATACCAGCTGCTTGGCGGCGCATCCCGTGAAGGGGTTATGGTGTATTGCCATACCACGGGCCACACCATTGATGATGTGCTGGAAGACTATGCGCGTCACAAAGAGATGGGCTTCAAAGCCATTCGCGTCCAGTGCGGCGTGCCGGGAATGAAAACCACTTACGGTATGTCTAAAGGGAAAGGGCTGGCCTACGAGCCTGCCACCAAGGGCAGCTGGCCGGAAGAGCAGTTGTGGTCAACGGAAAAATATCTCGATTTTACGCCGAAATTGTTTGATGCCGTGCGTAGCAAGTATGGCTTCAATGAACACCTGCTGCACGACATGCACCACCGCCTGACGCCAATTGAAGCGGCGCGTTTTGGCAAGAGCATCGAAGAATTCCGCATGTTCTGGATGGAAGACCCAACCCCTGCGGAAAATCAGGAGTGCTTCCGCCTGATTCGCCAGCACACCGTTACCCCGATTGCGGTGGGTGAAGTGTTCAACAGCATCTGGGATTGCAAACAGCTCATCGAAGAGCAGCTAATCGACTACATCCGTACCACCATCACCCATGCGGGTGGGATCACGGGGATGCGTCGAATTGCTGATTTCGCCTCGCTGTATCAGGTGCGCACTGGCTCGCATGGCCCGTCCGATTTGTCACCGATATGCCACGCGGCCGCGCTGCACTTCGACCTGTGGGTGCCGAATTTTGGCGTGCAGGAATATATGGGCTATTCCGAACAGATGCTCGAAGTCTTCCCGCATAACTGGAGCTTTGATAACGGCTATATGCACCCGGGCGAAAAGCCAGGGCTGGGCATCGAGTTCGACGAAAAACTGGCAGCGAAATATCCGTACGATCCGGCCTACCTGCCGGTGGCACGTCTTGAAGATGGCACGCTGTGGAACTGGTAAAAGAGGAGCGAACAATGAAAAGCGTAGTGATTCAAAAACCGAATGAACTGGTGATTGAAGAGCGCACGCTCCCGGCTCCCGCAGCTGGTGAAGTCCGCGTCAAAATCAAACTTGCCGGGATCTGTGGTTCAGATAGTCATATCTATCGCGGCCACAACCCCTTCGCCAAATATCCGCGAGTGATCGGCCATGAGTTCTTTGGCGTGATTGATGCCGTGGGTGAGGGGATTGATGCCTCACGTGTTGGACAGCGCGTGTCGGTTGACCCGGTCATTAGCTGTGGTCACTGCTATCAGTGCTCAGTCGGTAAACCAAACGTCTGTGCATCCCTTGTGGTGCTGGGCGTGCACCGTGACGGCGGCTTCAGTGAGTACGCCGTGGTACCGGCAAAAAATGCGTGGGTTATTCCCGATGCCATCCCCGATAAACATGCGGTAATGGTCGAACCTTTTACCATTGCGGCGAACGTGACCGGGCAGGCTAAACCCACGGAGCAGGATGTGGCCTTGATCTTCGGCGCAGGCCCGATGGGGCTTGTCACCGTGCAGGCCCTGAAAGGGGTTTACAAGGTGAAGCAAGTCATCGTCGTCGACAGGATCGATGAACGCCTGGCGATGGCCGAACGTAGCGGCGCGGATTGGGTATTCAACAACGTAGAGCGCTCCGTGCAGTCCGTACTGGAAGAAAAAGACATCAAACCCACGCTGATTATTGATGCCGCGTGTCATCCATCCATTCTACAGGAGGCTATCAACCTGGCTGCACCGGCAGCCCGCATTGTCCTGATGGGGTTCTCCAGTGAACCGAGCCAGATTGTGCAGCAGGGCATTACCGGCAAAGAGCTGTCGATTTTCTCGTCGCGCCTGAATGCACACAAATTCCCGGTTGTTATTGAGTGGCTGGAAAAAGGGCTTATCGACCCGGAAAAACTGGTTACTCATACCTTTGACTATCACCACGTAACAGACGCCATTGAACTGTTTGAGAAAGACCAGCGGCAGTGCTGCAAGGTTTTGCTCACATTCGACCAATAACAATGAGTGCGGTTAAGAGCCTGCGCAGACAGGCTCTACGTGGTACGCATCTTACCTTTCAGAGATAGCCATTATGACTCAGACACAACCTCAAAGAACGACCTCGGATCTGGTGAAAGCCGCTGTTTCCGGCTGGCTTGGCACCGCGCTCGAGTTTATGGATTTTCAGCTGTATTCGCTGGGTGCCGCCCTTGTCTTCCATGAGATCTTTTTCCCGGAACAATCCGCTGCGATGGCATTGATCCTGGCAATGGGAACCTACGGTGCAGGCTATATTGCGCGCATCGTCGGGGCGTTTATTTTCGGCAGAATGGGCGACAGAATCGGTCGTAAAAAAGTGCTGTTCATCACCATCACGATGATGGGGATCTGTACCACCCTGATTGGTGTATTACCCACCTACGCGCAGATTGGCATCTTTGCCCCGGTTCTGCTCGTCACATTACGTATTATCCAGGGGCTTGGCGCCGGGGCAGAAATCTCTGGTGCGGGCACCATGCTTGCCGAGTATGCGCCGAAAGGTAAGCGCGGCATTATCTCTTCACTGGTGGCGATGGGGACTAACTGCGGAACGCTGAGCGCGACGGCTATCTGGGCGTTGATGTTCTTTGTTCTCGATCGTGAAGAGCTGGTGGCATGGGGCTGGCGTATTCCTTTCCTGGCAAGCGTGGTGGTGATGATCTTTGCTATCTGGCTGCGAATGAACCTGAAAGAAAGCCCGGTCTTTGAGAAGGTAAATGATGAAGACAACGCGGCGCCGGTCCCTGAGCAGGAAACGACGCTGGGCGCGATGTTCAAAAGCAAATCCTTCTGGCTGGCGACCGGTCTGCGTTTTGGTCAGGCGGGTAACTCTGGTCTGATTCAGACCTTCCTGGCGGGCTATCTGGTGCAGACGCTGCTGTTTAATAAAAGCATTCCAACCGATGCGCTGATGATCAGTTCCATTCTGGGGTTCATCACCATTCCGTTGCTGGGCTGGCTGTCGGACAAAATCGGGCGTCGTCTGCCTTACATTGTTCTTAACATCTCGGCCATCATTCTGGCGTACCCGATGCTGTCGATCATCGTCGACAAAACCTACACTCCGGGTGTGGTAATGCTCTGCATCATTATTATCCACAACTTCGCCGTACTGGGGCTGTTCGCGCTGGAAAACATCACCATGGCGGAAATGTTCGGCTCGCGTAACCGCTTTACCCGTATGGCTATTTCGAAAGAGGCGGGTGGCCTGGTGGCGGTTGGCTTTGGTCCGGTGCTGGCGGGGATCTTCTGCAACATGACCGGTTCCTGGTGGCCTATTGTGGTGATGATGGTGGTGTACTCACTGATAGGCTTGTTGTCCGCAATTTTAATGCCGGAAGTGTGCGACCGGGATTTGAGCGAAGCCGAAGATGCCGCAGAGGCTAACGCGTTAAAAGTGAAAGCGCATAACTACGGGGTGCAGTCATGAGTTTTAAATGACCGCTTTTGAATGGCAATAACCCTTCAGCAAACACCACCCAGCGTTGGCTGGGTGGTTTATAACTTCTGCCTTAGATGTCACACAACTTAATTTTTATATCACACCAATTAGACCAAAGTTAATGTAAATCAATATTCGGCCCGGTGCATTCAGTATGGTTATGGCTCATCCAAAATTATACGCACTGCCATTCTAGTTGGTGTAGTCAGCAAATCCGCAGCGGTGATGATCTTGCTGCTGCGGGGTTACATTTTTCATTTACGACAACGAGTCTCAATCATGGAAAACCGGTTATTAAAGGCGAAAGCTACGCTTCCTCAGTACGATCGCGACAGCCTGAAGACGCGCATTGTTCATTTAGGGTTTGGTGCCTTCCATCGTGCGCACCAGGCGGTGTATACCGATATCCTTGCCGCTGAACAGGGTAGCGACTGGGGTTACTGCGAAGTTAACCTGATTGGTGGCGAGCAGCAAATTGCCGACCTCAAAGCTCAGGATAATCTCTACACCGTGGCTGAAATGTCTGCCGATGCGTGGACCTCACGCGTGGTAGGCGTGGTGAACAGGGCGTTGCATGTTCAGGTTGATGGTCTGGAGACCGTGCTGGCGGCGATGTGCGAACCTCAGGTCGCGATTGTGTCGCTGACCATTACGGAGAAAGGATACTGCCATTCTCCGGCAACCGGGCAATTGATGCTCGACAATCCGTTTATCGTTGCTGACCTGCAAAACCCTCATCAGCCTAAATCCGCACCTGGCGTGATTGTTGAAGCGCTGGCACGCCGTAAAGCGGCGGGACTACCTGCCTTTACGGTGATGTCCTGCGATAACATGCCTGAAAACGGCCATGTGATGCGCAATGTCACCTGCGCATTTGCCCGCGCACTGGATAGCGAACTGGCGGAGTGGATTGAAGCAAACGTCACATTCCCGTCCACCATGGTGGATCGTATTGTTCCGGCGGTAACGGCTGAAACGCTGGATAAAATTGAGCAACTGACCGGCGTACGTGACCCGGCAGGTGTGGCCTGCGAACCGTTCCGTCAGTGGGTCATCGAAGACAACTTTGTTGCTGGCCGCCCGCAGTGGGAGAAAGCCGGTGCAGAACTGGTTGCAGACGTCATCCCGTTTGAAGAAATGAAGTTGCGGATGCTGAACGGTAGCCACTCATTCCTGGCGTATCTCGGCTATCTGGCCGGTTATCAGCACATCAACGACTGCATGGAAGATGCCCACTATCGCCGGGCAGCACATGCGCTGATGCTGAAAGAACAGGCGCCGACTTTGAAAGTAAAAGGGGTTGATCTGGCACATTATGCCGACCTGCTGATTGCACGCTACAGCAACCCGGCGTTGCGCCACCGTACCTGGCAAATTGCGATGGACGGTAGCCAGAAACTGCCACAAAGGATGCTGGATTCTGTGCGCTGGCATCTGGTGCATCAGCGTAGTTTCCCTCTGCTGGCGCTGGGTGTGGCAGGCTGGATGCGCTATGTCGGTGGCGTGGATGAGCAGGGTAACGCCATTGAAGTCAGCGATCCGCAGTTAGCGGTGATTCAGGCCGCAGTGAAGGGCAGTGCCGAAGGTGAAAGCCGAGTGAAAGCGCTGCTGGGCATTGAAGCCATTTTCGGTAAGGAATTGCCGCAGGAGCCTGTCTTTGTTGATGCGGTGAAGAAAGCCTATCAGTCATTACTGGCGAACGGCGCGAAAGCCACGGTTGAAGCATACGCCGGGCAGTTGTAATCCATCACATGCCGCCGTTCGCGGCGGCATGTTCCGCACGTTTTAGTGCATACCAAGGCGAATCAGTTCAATCGGTTCAAATTTCCCTTCGCATCCTTCCACTTCAACCGTTTTGCTACGACGCACGTGTGCGGCATCCAGGCCGTTGCTGTGAATCGCTTTAATAATGCCGGTGCGGCCTGTGCCGTTGATCATTACACGGCTGCCAGTGGTAATTGCGTTGCGGTTACGATCGTAAGTCATCATGGTATTTTCTCCTCTCTTGCTTAGCCGATACGGCGATATTCATCTCTTGCCGCTTTCGGAGCACTATAAATACGCCTGTCAGCCACGCATTTTTTTGTTTTTGATCAAACTCACACTTTTTTCTCAATTTTCGTAGGGGTTGACGTAACCCGACAGGTATTTACAAAGCGGACAGTTATTTTCTTTTATTGATAGTTTCTGCATGTGACCGTTTAAGGTTTGTTTATAGGGTGAATGTCACTCTGTATTCAGAAAATAACTCTTCAGCGGAATAAGGAGCCAGGCTTATGTATAAAAACATTTTGATGCCTGTTGATGTGTTTGAAATGGATTTGAGCGATAAAGCGGTTCGCCATGCAGCTAATCTGGCGAAGGAAGAAGGGGCAGCGATCACGCTGGTGAACATCCTGCCCAGCAGCAGTCGTTCTCTTCTGCGCGGCTTCAACGCGGATATCAAGAAGTTTGAAGAATATATGACGAATGAGTCAGAAAAAAAGATGAGCGAATTAAAACGCTTATTTGATATTGCGCCAGAGAATATCCATTGCACGGTACGTTTTGGTAACGTGCGTGATGAAATTATCGCCATGAGTAAAGAGGGCGAATATGACATCATTGTTATCGGTTCGAAAAATCCAAGCATTACCACGCACTTGCTTGGCTCAAATGCGGAATCGATATTACGGTACGCCAGAATCCCGGTATTAGTGGTTCGCTAATAACACCGCCGCGTCCCCCGATAGTCGTGGGATGCGGCATAAATTAGTCTTCGCTAAACCAGTCGCTATTTTCCTGTCGAATTAACTGCACGGATTCGCTGATTTCTTGCAAATGCAGCGTCATCGCTTTCTCCACACCATCAGGATCGCGTTTTTCCAGCGCCTTAAAAATATCATGGTGCTGACGGAGCAGCATTTCCGGCGGCGAGACGTGATCCAGGCTCATATAGCGCACACGGTCGATGGTGGCTTTGATATTCTCGATGGTGTCCCACGCAAGCTGGCAATCGGCAATTTGCGCCAGTTTTTGATGGAATTCATCGTCAAGCTGGAAAAAGTCATTTAGCTGCTTGCGATCGATAGCAATGCGTTGCTGATGCAGGTTTTGTTCCAGCAGGTAACACTGATTGTCGTCGATAAGCGAAGCGGCACGGCGAGCGACGGCGCACTCGATGGCCTGGCGTACAAAGCAGCCGTTACGGACCTGGGAAAGTGAAATCTTATTTACATAGCTGCCGCGCTGAGGACGGATCTGAATTAAACCGTTTTCGGCGAGTTTAATAAAGGCTTCGCGAACGGGCTGACGAGAAACGTCGAAACGCACCGACACTTCTTTTTCAGAAAGAGGCGTTCCCGGCGGGATCAGGCAATGCACAATGTCACGTCGCAAAATGCGATAGATTTGCTGATTAACAGGCTGGGTAGGGTTGAGTTGCGATTCAGCGGCCATGGGTTGTGATTTCTCAGAGAGTTAACGCGAACATACTACCATTCTTTTGCCGGCCATCACAGACCCGGCCCGCAGGCCGGGTAGGGAGCGGATTAACCGCGATGCACGCTCAGCCCGGCAAAGCTCTGGCTAACCGGCATCATTTCAACGGTATTGATGTTGACGTGTTTTGGCAGCGTCGCCACCCACCACACCGCTTCGGTAACGTCTTCCGGCGTTAACGCATTGGCGTTCTCATAGGTTTTGTCCGCTTTGTTATCATCGCCTTTGAAACGCACGTTGGAGAATTCAGTGCCGCCTACCAGGCCCGGCTCGATATCCGTCACGCGAATTGCCGTGCCGTGCAGGTCGGTGCGCAGGTTGAGGCTGAACTGGCGAACAAAAGCTTTGGTTGCGCCATAGACGTTGCCGCCCGCGTAAGGCCAACTGCCTGCGGTGGACCCGATGTTAATCACATGGCCGCGATTACGTTCAACCATTCCAGGCAGAACTGCGCGCGTCATGTATACCAGACCTTTGTTGTTGGTGTCGATCATGTTTTCCCAGTCTTCAACGCTGGCTTTGTGCGCAGGCTCCAGACCCAGCGCCAGACCAGCATTGTTGACCAGCACGTCAATGGCACGCCATTCAGCAGGCAGGTTGGCAATCATCTCTTCGATCGCCGCACGGTTGCGGACATCCAGTTGCGCAGTCAGGATGCTGTCGCCGAGCTCGTCTTTCAGCTCCTGCAAACGTTCCTGACGGCGCCCGGTCGCAATCACTTTATGGCCGTTGGCAACAAAGCGGCGCGTGATGCTTTCACCAAAACCTGCCGTCGCCCCGGTAACTAAAATAATCATCTCACTGTTCCTCAACGCTTTTTATGTTTTACTACCATAGCACGCTCTCAGGGAGCGCGTTAAGGCAACTTTTCTATGTCAGGATTGCAGGCGGGGAGCGGCTGACCTACTCTGGGGGGATATCCCGTTCTCAGGAGTCAACGATGTCGGTCAGCAATCCTTTTTTTGAAATCAGCCTCTTACCTTACCAGGCTCCGCGATTCGATGTAATTAACGATAGCCACTACCGTCCGGCATTTGATGAAGCCATGCGCCAAAAGCGCGCTGACATTGATGCCATCAGCGCGCAAACCACTGCGCCTGATTTCACCAACACCGTGCTGGCGCTGGAAAAAAGCGGTGCCATGCTGTCGCGCGTCAATAGCGTGTTTTTCGCCATGACGTCCGCGCATACCAATGATTATTTACAGGAGCTGGACGAGGCGTTTTCAACCGAGCTCGCAGGGCTTGCCAACGATATCTGGCTGAACGAAACGCTCTTTTCCCGCGTCGAGGCCGTCTGGCAGGAAAGGGCAACGCTGGATGCCGAATCCCGCCGCCTGGTGGAAGAAACCCATCAGCATTTTGTGTTGGCGGGTGCGCGACTGAATGCTGACGAAAAAGCTGAACTGAAATCCCTGAACACCGAGTCAGCCTCTCTGACAAGCCAGTTTAACCAGCGTCTGCTGGCGGCGGATAAAACGGGTGGGCTGGTGGTGGATTATGTTCACCAACTGGAAGGGCTTAGTGCCGATGAGATTGCCACTGCCGCCCAGGCAGCGGCGGAAAAGGGGCTGAACGATCGCTGGCTTATTCCGTTGCTTAACACCACGCAACAGCCTGCGCTTTCAACACTTGAAAATCGACAGACGCGTGAAAACCTGTTCAACGCCGGCTGGCTGCGCACGCAAAAGGGTGATGAAAATGATACCCGCGAGATCATACGTCGTCTGTCGGCGCTACGTGCACGTCAGGCTCAACTGTTAGGGTTCGACAGTTACGCAAGCTGGAGCACCGCCGACCAAATGGCCAAAACGCCGGAGGCAGCGCTGACGTTTATGCGCGGCATTGTCCCGGCGGCACGTGGCCGGGCAGAGCAAGAACTGGCGGATATCCAGAAAGTGATCGACGACGAGCAGGGCGGATTCACCGCACAGGCCTGGGACTGGTCGCTTTATGCAGAGCGCGTGCGTTTGGGGAAATACGCCCTGGATGAGTCGCAGATTAAACCTTACTTTGCGCTCAATACTGTCCTGCAAGACGGCGTGTTCTGGGCCGCCAGCCAGCTGTTTGGCATTAGCTTCGTCGAACGTTTTGATATTCCTGCGTATCACCCGGATGTTCGCGTGTGGGAAATTTTCGACCACACGGGCGAAGGGATGGCGTTGTTCTACGGTGATTTCTTTGCCCGTGACTCAAAAGGCGGTGGGGCCTGGATGGGCAATTTCGTGGAGCAGTCTTACGAATTTGCCGCACGTCCGGTCATTTATAACGTCTGCAATTATCAAAAACCGGCTAACGGGCAGACAGCGCTGATCTCCTGGGATGACGTGGTCACGCTGTTCCATGAATTTGGTCATACTCTGCATGGTCTGTTTGCCAGCCAACGGTACGCCACGCTTTCTGGCACCAATACACCGCGTGATTTTGTGGAGTTCCCGTCGCAAATTAACGAGCACTGGGCCAGCCATCCGCAGGTGTTTGCCCATTATGCGCGGCATTACGAAACGGGCGAACCCATGCCGGAGGCGCTGCGGGACAAGATGCTTAACGCCACCCAGTTCAATAAAGGCTACGACATGACGGAGCTGCTCAGTGCTGCGCTGCTCGACATGAACTGGCACGGGATCGCGGAACCGGTGGACGATGTTGATGCGTTTGAAGCTGCTGCACTCAAAAAAGAAGGCCTGGATCTTCCTGCTGTTCCACCGCGCTATCGCAGCAGCTATTTCGCCCATATCTTCGGCGGCGGCTACGCGGCTGGCTATTATGCGTATCTGTGGACGCAAATGTTGGCGGACGATGGCTATCAGTGGTTTGTTGAGCAGGGCGGGTTAACGCGTGAGAACGGGCAGATATTCCGCGATGCGATTTTGTCGCGCGGAAACAGCAGTGACCTGGAAGCGTTATACCGTGACTGGCGTGGGCACAATCCGAAGATTGAACCGATGTTGAAGAATCGCGGGTTGAGTTAAGGGGTGAGGGAACACTACAAAAAAGACGATCACAATCCGCTCCCTCTCCTGTTTGGGGAGAGGGGCCGTGCGTGTTCGTCTATTTTTCTGGGTAGAGAGAGCGCATTATGAACCTGTTCGTCAGGGCTATAGCTGACTGCCGGTTATTTACCAAACGTTGTCTCCTGACTGTATTCTTTCATCGTCAAATACAGGTCAACATACTTATAAAGCCTGTAAGGCCACTCTGCTGCGATATCCATTGATTCATAGGCTGTCATTTCTGATGTAAACGTCAGAAAAAGCCCAACAACAAAGAACCCGATGACATAGATCGTTGCCAGTGCTTTTAACATTTATTCCTCGTGCTAAGTAAAATGCAGTATTGCTGTAAATCGACAAGCTGAGGAATTTCTTTAACTTTTTAGTGAGCCTGGAAGCAGGGGAAATGTCAGGGGCATACAGTAAAACGGCAACTCATAGGTTGTAATGCTTGTCAGCTAAGCACGGTGGAGTGTTCCGTTCACCTTAATAGCCGCGTTCAGAACACGTGAACGGGATAAGGGAGCCGCCGCGGCCCCCTTATCAATCCCCGCGGCCCGCCAGGAAATCGGTGCTTCGCACTGCGCTCACCTCCCGACCCTCTGCCTGCGGTCGGCTCAACTCGAGATTACTCGTCCCATCCCTGGGACTCGCCCCTTCGGGGCCAACGCAAGCGTTGTTCAAAATTGCTCCCGGCAATTTTGTCCTGTCTCGATTCGCCTCTGGCCA
>NZ_LXES01000043.1 GCF_001654845.1 Enterobacter soli ATCC BAA-2102
AGGTAGCAGGAAAGTCTGAGTGAACGGAACGATGCCACTAAAATAACAGAGTGGCTTCATACCGCTTAACTGACTGGCATTACAACCCATAGGTTGCCGTTTGTTTGTTTCACGCTATCGCCAACTGGCATCGCAAACTTAAGCCAGTTCGTTCGAACAGACTTCACCCTTTTCCAGCTGCTGCAAATTTCCCAGCGTGGTTTCTGAAATGCTGATCAGCGCCTCGGCAGTCAGGAACGCCTGGTGCCCGGTGAACAACACGTTATGACAGGCGGACAGACGACGGAACACGTCATCCTGAATAACGTCGTTAGACTTGTCTTCAAAGAACAGATCGCGTTCGTTCTCGTAAACGTCCATGCCCAGTGCGCCAATCTTCTGGGTTTTCAACGCTTCGATAGCCGCCTGCGAGTCAATCAGACCACCACGGCTGGTGTTGATGATCATCACGCCGTCTTTCATCTGGTCAAACGCTGTCTGGTTAAGCAGGTGATAGTTTTCCGGCGTCAGCGGACAGTGCAGGGAAATCACGTCAGACTGTGAAAAGAGCGTTGGCAGATCGACATATTCCACGCCCAGCTCCAGCGCGGCTGCACTTGGGTACGGATCAAATGCCAGCAGACGCATCCCAAAGCCTTTCAGAATGCGCAGAGCAGCAACACCGATTTTACCGGTACCAATCACGCCAGCGGTTTTGCCGTACATGGTGAAACCGGTCAGGCCTTCCAGAGAGAAGTTTGCATCACGGGTACGTTGATAAGCGCGGTGAATACGACGGTTCAGCGACATCATCATCCCGATAGCGTGTTCAGCAACGGCTTCCGGGGAGTAAGCCGGAACGCGAACGACCTTCAGACCCAACTCCTTCGCGGCATCAAGATCCACGTTGTTAAAGCCCGCGCAGCGCAGGGCGATATACTTCACGCCATGCCTTTTCAGCTCTTCCAGAACCGGGCGGCTACCGTCGTCATTCACAAAGATACAGACGCCTTCACAACCGTTAGCTGTTTTGGCCGTTTTTTCATTCAGCAGAAAGTCGAAAAATTCAAGTTCGAATCCGTAAGCCTCGTTAACATGTTGCAGATACTTTTTGTCGTACTGCTTTGTGCTATATACCGCGAGTTTCATAAGACTTTCTCCAGTGATTTTGCATTCACGTTAGCATGATTAAAATAATCTTACAATTTATAAAATATTATTGAATTCAATAAGTTCTATGGATAATTCTAGAGCATCTGTGGGCAATAACCCCAGGGGATTCAAACGACAGGGTTTTCTTTCGTTGATAATTTGTACAGGGATTATCACCAGCAATGATTAAACAATACCCTCAGCAGGGTTTACCCCCCCACAGGCGACTCTTCACACGGGAACCAGCACCAGGCATAAACTAACAAATTGAATAACAGGCATATTGTCGATTTGTTACGTATTAATAATTTTACCTAAGCCCGAAGGTGCATCTATCCTAAAGAGTGGCGTTCTCTTCAACTGACTGGCGAAACATGCGACAATGATCGGCACTGTCGGCTTATTTTTTTCGATAAATCAGGATATTAACTGCCCATGAAGGGTAAATACAAAGCCGCGCTCGCGCTTCTACTGCTGATGATACTTTTGCCGCTGACGCTGCTGATGACGCTCGCCCAGTGGGTGCCCACGCTTGCCGGAGTCTGGCTACCTGTGGGTACACGTATCGCCTTTGAAACCAGCCCCCGCCTGACCCGGCATTCGATCGTTATTCCGGATCTTCGTTATCTGGTTGAAGACTGTGAAATTGCCAGAGTCGAAAACGCGACACTGTCACATCCGAGCCGCTGGAAGCTGGATATCGGCGCGCTGGATCTCAATACCGCCTGTCTGAGCAAATTACCGCAAACCGCGCCGTCAACGGCCGCGCCCAAAACGCTGGCGCAGTGGCAAGCGCTGCTCCCCAATACCTGGATTAGTGTCCACCGGCTGACGCTCTCTCCCTGGCAGCAATGGCAGGGTGAGCTCAAGGCGTCGCTAACGCCAGCCGTACAGGAGCTGAGCTATAAGGGCGAGCAGGTCAACCTGCAGGGCAAACTGCGCGGGCAAACGCTGACCATCAGCCAGTTTGAGGCTCATCTGCCGGATTACCCGCAGCCTGTGTCGCTGGTGGGTGAATTCACCTTACCCCTGGTGCCTGACGGCGTGCCGGTGAAAGGCCATGCGGTAGCAACCTTTAATGTGCCGCAGCTTTCCTCGCTGGTGGACGCAGACCTGGACTGGGAACAAAACCAGGGGCAGCTGGTTGTGATGTCGCGCGATAACCCCGACCCGCTTCTCGACCTGCCGTGGACAATTACGTCGCAGCAGCTGTCCATCAGCGATGGTCGCTGGAACTGGCTCCTCTCCGGGATGCCGCTGAGCGGGCGCATTGGTCTGAATATCGATAACTGGCAGCAGGGGCTGGAGAAGGCCACTCTCTCAGGCCGCCTTAACGTGCTGACGAAGGGCGATGCGGGCAAAGGTAACGCCGTGCTGATCATCGGGCCGGGTAAGCTCAGTATGGAAAACAGCGATATGCCGCTGCACCTGAGCGGTGAAGCCAAACAAAACGATCTGATCCTCTACGCCATGCTGCCGGCAAAACTGACCGGAAGCCTGAGCGACCCGCAGCTGGCGTTCGAACCCGGGGCGTTACTGCGTTCACGTGGGCGGGTAATTAACTCCCTGAATATTGATGAAATTCGCTGGCCATTAGCCGGTGTCAAACTCACCCAGAAGGGCGTAGACGGCCGTTTACAGGCCATTTTGCGCGCCCACGAAAATGAAATGGGGGATTTTGAACTGCATCTGGATGGCCAGGCCAATGACTTCCTGCCCGATAACGGCCTGTGGCGCTGGCGCTACTGGGGGAAAGGGAACTTCACGCCAATGAACGCGCGCTGGGATGTAGCCGGTAAAGGGGAATGGCGCGATAACGTTATCGAGCTTACCGATTTGTCGACGGGATTCGACAAACTTCAGTATGGAACGATGCTGGTCACCACGCCGCGTCTGGTGCTGGATAAACCGGTGCGCTGGTTACGCGATCCGGCTAACCCTCAGTTCAGCGGCGCGCTGTCGCTGAATGCCGGACAAACCACGTTTTCCGGCGGCAGCGTGCTTCCGCCATCGGTGCTGACCTTTAGCGTGGAGGGCAACGACCCGACGATTTTCCAGTACAAAGGATCGCTGCATGCAGGGGCAATTGGCCCCGTGCAGGTGAATGGTCGCTGGGATGGTGAACGCCTGCGCGGTCAGGCCTGGTGGCCGAAACAGTCCCTCACCGTGTTCCAGCCGCTTCTTCCGCCAGACTGGAAAATGACGCTGCGTGACGGCAATCTCTATGCGCAGGTGGCGTTCTCTGCCGCCGCGGGGCAAGGCTTTGAAGCCGGCGGGCATGGGGTACTGAAATCCGGCAGCGCCTGGATGCCGGACAATCAGATCAACGGCGTCGATTTTGTGCTGCCGTTCCGCTTTAGCGAAGGCACCTGGTCACTTGGCACTCGCGGGCCGGTCACGTTAAGAATTGGTGAAGTGGTTAACCTGATCACTGCGCGTAATATCACGGCGGATTTGCAGGGTGACTACCCGTGGAGCGAAGACAATCCACTGCTGTTAACCAACGTCAGCGTCGACGCGCTTGGTGGCAAAATCACCATGCAACAACTGCGAATGCCGCAGCACGATCCGGCTCTGCTGCGGGTGAATAATATTTCCTCCAGCGAACTTATCAGCGCGGTAAACCCGAAGCAGTTTGCGATGTCCGGCCCGGTAAGCGGGGCGTTGCCTTTCTGGCTGGACAACGAAAAATGGATAATCAAGGACGGCTGGTTAACCAACCCCGGCCCGATGACGCTGCGTATCGACAAAGATACGGCCGATGCCATTGTGAACGATAATATGGTTGCGGGGGCGGCAATTAACTGGCTCCGTTATATGGAAATTTCGCGCTCGTGGACGAGAATCAATTTAGATAATCTGGGTGAATTAACCATGCAGGCCACGATCAGTGGAACCAGCCGTGTGGACGGGAAAAGCAGTACCGTCCACCTTAATTACACCCATGACGAGAACGTCTTTACCCTCTGGCGCAGTCTGCGTTTTGGGGACAATCTGCAAACATGGTTTGAGCAACACGCGGCATTACCGAATACCAGCCGCAGTTCGACAGGCAAGGAAAGTGAGGAACAACAATGAAAAAGATGGCAGGTGTACTCACCGTGGCCGTTGTCGCGTTGCTGACAGGCTGTACGCCGCGTATTGAAGTTGCGGCGCCAAAAGAGCCAATTACCATCAATATGAACGTGAAAATTGAGCATGAGATCCATATCAAGGTCGATAAAGACGTCGAAACTTTGCTGAAATCGCGCAGCGATCTGTTCTGAGGACGCCATGAAACGAACATTAGCTCTTATTTTACTGGCGCTGGGCATGAACGTGCAGGCTGCAACACTCACCCTGAATGAGGCGCGGGCGCAGGGGCGCGTGGGTGAAACGCTGAGCGGCTATATCGCTCCACTGCGTCAGGATGCAGAAACCCTGGCGCTGGTGAATCAAATCAATGCCGCGCGGACTGAAAGCTATCAGAAACTGGCCGACAGCAACAACCTGCCGGTGGATGAAGTGGCGAAAATGGCCGGTCAAAAGCTGGTTGCCCGGGCGCAGCCGGGTGAATACGTGAAGGGCATTAACGGTAAATGGCTGAAAAAGTAGTTAGCGGCAACGCTTACGATACTCGCCAGGCGACACGCCAAAACGCTGCTTAAACGCCGTTGAAAAGTGGCTATGGTCAGCAAATCCCCAGCTATAGCCAATCCCCGCCAGCTTTTCATCATCGCTGGCGGCACGTAACACCTGCGCGCACAGGTCAAGACGGCGGTTTTTAATATACTGCGCCACCACCAGCCCTTTATCGGCAAACATCCGGTACAGACTGCGCACCGACATCCCGCTTTCAGTGGCGATCCATTCCGGGCGTAAAGCTTCAGACTGAATATGGTCGTCAATCAGGGACAATACGTTCTGGAACTGACGCTCTTTGCGTGGCTGGACCGATTCGCGCTGCTGAAATGCCGGGCGCAGCAGGCAAACCATGGCTTCCAGCGCCGCCTCACTTTCTAAATCGCTCAGGTCGGCGTTGCCCATGCTCTCCTGCAACAGGCGATGGCTCAGCTGCACCGTTGGCAGGCTGCGCGACAGGGTAAGCGCACAGCTAACCTCCTGGAAACGGCACTGTTGCTCAATAATCTGACGGGGAACGAGCAGCGAAATCTGGCGGGATTTTTCCTGCCAGTAAATCGAGCAGGGGCGTGAAGCATCAATCAGGGTGATATCACCCGTGTTAAGAATGGAGCGGCGATCGTCCTGTTCCAGTTCAGCACTGCCTTCAAGCTGAAATACGGTATAAAACCAGGCATCGTTGCCGTTTTTAATCTCCTGACGGGTACGAAACAGGTTCACACCACCGGCGGTAACAGTGCTTAATTTCAGGCTACGGGCATAGCTGGTTTCCAGTTCGCCAATGAACTCACCCTCTAACGGGCGAGCGTCAAAACGCCCACACACCTGGTTAATTTGCGCCAGCCACTGCTGATACTTTTCCTGCTCGCTTGCACACGCCATCGTTTATCTCGCTGCACTTTCAATGTTTTCGCATTGTTGCATTTGTGTTGCATTTTGTCAGAGCCATGAGGCTGACTATAGGAAAGAACACTCACCGGGAACAGTGGTATAAGCGGGAATTATCATGTTTTGCGGAGCCTGTCACAGGTGGCAAAGCGAATGTCACAGAGACAAAAGCGGGAATGCAAAACGCCTCTTAGACTGCAATGACACCCTGCGAATAATAACGAAGGAGTACCCTATGTCTGAATCACAGGTCGCAGTCCTGCCAGGCGTACAGCAGTTTTTAGATAGACATCATGGACTGTGGATTGAAGGCCGTCAGGCTGCGTCCGACAGTGAAAAACGCCTGAACGTGTTTAACCCGGCAACCGGTGAAGTCATTGCCTCAACCGCCGATGCCAGCGTAGCGGATGTCGATCGCGCGGTGATGTCCGGCTGGCGTGCCTTTGTGGCCCGCAGCTGGGCAGGAAAACTGCCTGCCGAACGCGAGCGTATCCTGCTGCGTTTTGCCGATTTGGTCGAACAACACAGCGAGGAGCTGGCACAGCTTGAAACCCTGGAGCAGGGCAAATCCATCAACATTTCCCGCGCCTTTGAAGTGGGATGTACCCTGAACTGGATGCGCTATACCGCCGGGCTGACCACTAAAATTGCGGGCAAAACGCTCGACCTTTCTATTCCGTTGCCACAGGGCGCGCGCTATCAGGCCTGGACGCGCAAAGAGCCGGTGGGTGTGGTTGCCGGGATTGTGCCGTGGAACTTCCCGCTGATGATTGGCATGTGGAAAGTGATGCCAGCGCTGGCGGCAGGGTGCTCGATTGTGATCAAACCGTCCGAAACCACGCCGCTGACCATGCTGCGTGTGGCGGAGCTGGCAAGCGAAGCGGGCATTCCTGATGGCGTGTTTAACGTGGTGACCGGCAGCGGAGCCGTGTGTGGCGCGGCGTTAACCTCTCATCCGCATATTGCCAAAGTCAGCTTTACCGGCTCCACGGCGACGGGCAAACAGATTGCCCGCACCGCCGCAGATACGCTGACGGGCGTGACCCTGGAGCTGGGCGGTAAAAATCCGGCCATCGTCCTGAAAGATGCCGACCCGGCCTGGGTGATTGAAGGGCTGATAACCGGCAGCTTCCTCAACCAGGGGCAGGTGTGTGCGGCAAGCTCGCGTATTTATATTGAAGCACCACTGTTCGACACCCTGGTGAGCGGTTTTGAGCAGGCGGTTAAATCCCTGAGCGTTGGCCCGGGTATGTCGCAACAGGCGTTTATTAACCCGCTGGTGTCACGTGCTCACTGCGACAAAGTTCAGACATTCCTTGATGAAGCGAAGTCGCGCAATGCGGAGCTTATCACCGGTAACCGTGGACCGGATGGGCAAGGCTATTATGTATCGCCAACGCTTGTGGTGAACCCGGATGCGGGCCTGCGCCTGACGCGTGAAGAGGTGTTTGGCCCGGTGGTTAACCTGGTCCGCGTGGCTGATGGTGAAGAGGCATTACAGCTGGCGAACGATACGGAATACGGGCTGACGGCAAGCGTCTGGACTCAGAATATGAGTAAAGCGCTGGAGTACACCGACCGACTCCAGGCAGGCACCGTGTGGGTGAACAGCCATACGCTTATCGACGCTAACCTGCCGTTTGGCGGCATGAAGCAGTCGGGCACCGGGCGCGATTTCGGCCCGGACTGGCTGGATGGCTGGTGTGAGACGAAGTCGGTATGTGTGCGGTATTAATAAACTTTTTTAGGTTTTGTTGGCCGGGTAAGGCGTAGCCGCCACCCGGCATTTTTTAATGCGCCCACCGGTCCCGCCCTGCCTCTTTCGCCCGGTACAGCGCCGCGTCGGCGCGGGCGATAATCTCCGTCCCGGCCAGACCCTCCTCCATGGCCGCAATGCCCATGCTGACGGTAACCACGCCGCTCACTTTCGAAGCACTGTGCGGGATTGCCGCCGCACGTAGCCCGTCCTGAACGCGTACTGCAACCTGTTCTGCCATGTTTTCAGGGCAGTCGAACAGGATCACCACAAACTCCTCGCCACCATAACGAGACACAACATCGTGCGGCGTACGCACCGATTTTTTCAACACCTGCGCCACGCGCGTCAGGCAGTCATCACCGGCCTGGTGGCCGTAAGTGTCGTTATAAAGCTTAAAATAATCGACATCGAGCATAATCAGTGAGAAGGCTTTGTTCTGATCAACCGCGTTCTCCAGCACAGTTTCCATCGCCCGCCGGTTTGCCGTCTGGGTTAAGGCATCCAGATGCGCCAGCGCGTCGAGCCGCAGAATTAAACGCTGGTTCTGCTGGTTACGCCGCCAGGCCTCTTCGAACCAGCTCAACAGGATATAGCGCCCGCAGATCAGGATAAGGGTAAACACAAGCCAGATGACGGCAAAGCGTAGGTTAACGCCCTGGTTCAGGGCGATACTCGAAACGGGCAGGCTAAGCCACAGCGGTATGACAAAAGCCAACAGCCCTGAAGGGTAAAAATAGAGTGCCGTCATGCCGGCTAAAAGCAGCACAACGAAGATGGGCCACGCGTGAGGAAGCTGCACGATGGCGATTAACAGATACCCGCAGAGTGCCCACAGCAAGCTGCAAATAAACAACACAATGCTGATCCCGGCGATATGTCGCCAGGCCATGATCAGCAGGGCCGCCGAAATAATGATGATCCCCAGCATTGAGGTGTCCACCATCAGCGCCAGATGTTGCGTCGTTCGAAGCAGAGTGTCGACATCACCAAACAATACATTGCGCAGCAGGAGCATGAGCGCGAAGCTCACGTTCACAAATGCCAGCCACGGCAGGTTCATTGCCAGGCCGTGACGCACCATCGATTTACGCGTAGGCCAGGTGGCAAGATCGGGCGTTGTGTTTTGTCTTTTTTCCATAGCGGCCAGTGTCCCCATCCAAAGGGAGAAAGTGAAAATAGCGGGCGGGCAGTACCGCTCGTTTATACGTTACGGTGTCACAATGCTAAGTCTGAATTCAAGGTTATCTAAATATTGCGGAATAGTACCCGGTTTGACCGTGTAGCAAGAGATAAAAAAAAGAAGACAAGAATAACTATAATCGGGGGAATGCGTTCGGCAACTGACTGAATGGAAAAGAAACAAAAAAGCCGGGTTTGGTGCCCTAATGTCAGTCAGTTAAGCGATATTAAGCCACTCTGTTATTTTAGTGGCATCGTTCCGTTCACTCAGACTTTCATGCTACCTGTATAATCCGCTGCGGTGAACGTGTTAAGGGGGCTATCGCGCCCCCTTAACAATCCCGTCTCCCGGCCATGAAAATCGCCGCTTCGCGGTTCCCTC
>NZ_LXES01000044.1 GCF_001654845.1 Enterobacter soli ATCC BAA-2102
GAAGGTCGGGAGGTGAGCGCAGTGCGAAGCACCGATTTCGTTGCGGGCCGCGGGGATTGATAAGGGAGCCGCGGTGGCTCCCTTATCCCGTTCACGTGTTCTGAACGAATTATTTCCTGCGGGTATTAAGGTGAACGGAACCTTCCACCGCGCTTAACAGACAAGCATTAGGCATGGTGCCCGGCTTGTCTGAGGTTACTTATCGTCTTTTTTCTTGCCGAGGGTTGGTGTCTCGTCGAAGAAGTTCCACGGTTTCAGCAGGGTGTGAACCCACTCCGTTGGCATGATTGGCCACTCTTCGGCACGGGCAACGTGGGTTGTCCCCGTCGTCATCCAGACCACATCATCCTCATTGTTCAGCGACTCGTTATCCTTGCTGTACTGACCCAGACCTGTGTCGTGGGTGGAACGGTTCGGGAATTTCCCTTCCGGATACATCTCGTTCGGATGGTAACGCGTGACCCACAGCTGTTTGTCCATAAAGCTCAGGCGATGGTAAATCCACTCATCCGGTGCAAATTTCGCCCCGGTGGCAACCGGGTGAGTACCGCCTGCATACGGGATAATCTGGTACGACACCGGGTTACCCATGCGGTTCTCTTTGCTGGTATTGCTCAGCAGACGGATGGTGCCCGGGTCAAACTTCTGCGCGGCCTGCTGTTCGGTATCAATATTGTACTGGTTAATCTGCATGGTACTGGTACGTGGGCCACCTGCTGTGTTTGGCTTCACTTCAGGATCCATTGCCACCAGACTGTTGTTGGTGCCATCCACATCCATATCCAGACGGAAGTTATAGATATGCTGGTGGGTGGTGCCGACGATGTTATGGTCGATCAGCGTGCCGTATTTGGTGTCGTCTTTGGCGGTGGCATCATGCATGGTTTTCGCCAGCACGCCTTTCACCGCTTCAATCCCGGTTGCACCGGCATCAATACCGATGGTGCCGTTTTCGTGGAACACCCAGTCAAAGATATAGTCGTAGTTACCCACGGTACTGACCCAGCGCACGACCAGTTCACGGCGTTCGGTACTGACGTTCGGCTGACCCATTTCCTGATGCTTGTACTCAGGGCCCGCGTAGCGCTCAAAAATGGCGATGGCGCGTGGGATTTCCATCGGTGCACCGGTGTAGTCCGGGATGGTTTCATTCAGCAATACGGCGTTAGACGGAACGTCTTTGCCGCGCACCAGCGGAGAGGTCAGGGTGCCCATACCGTAGTCGCCGGAATCCAGATACGCTTTGAAGTACCAGCCCACGTCCGGGTCGCCGTAAGGCACAATCATTCCGCCCAGCGAACCTTCGTACATGATCTGGCGTTTTTTGCCGTTATCGTTGTAGGTCACAGTAGAGATAACAGGCCCTACACGGGAATCCAGACTCAAATGGAAGTCCCAGTTCTGCCAGTGCACCATGTCACCGGTAATGGTGTAGTTCTTGCCTTCTGGCTCAATAATCTCGAGCGGTTTTTTCGGCGTCTCTATACGGTCGCGGCCATCATACGGGCGTGGCGCCAATGGGACCGGCACCACGGCACCTTCTTCGATTTTCTGGATTTTCTTCTGTTCCAGGTCGACAACGGCGACCAGGTTTTCAATCGGGTGCGCCCAGTAGTTACCGTCACCGGTATCGAGGTAGCTCACCACTTTCAGCAGGCGGTCTTCCTGTTTTAAGCCGTCTTTGCCGTCAAAATAGCCGACGGTCAGCGGGGTGGTGATCACTTTCTTCGGATCGGTTACGCCGTGCTTTTTCAGCGCTTCAACGTATTCCGGGCTGTCATTGATAATCTGCTGTACGGCGGTGAAGTCATCAAGCAGCACCATACCGTGTGCATCCTTGATAGGCTCCCAGCGCAGCACTTTTTTGTCTTTCAGATCAACCAGGCTTTCAATGACGTGTTTACCGTCAAGCATCGTGACTTGGGCCTGGCGAGGGGAATCCACCGCCGTGCCGTTCAGCACAAAGTCCCAGACTTTGGCTTTTTCCGGCTCGGCCAGCGCAATCTGGGTGAAGCGGGTATTCGGTTTAAAATCCGCAGAGGATTTAACGATTTCTACGGCTTGCTTAATTTCATCAGCAGATAACGCATTCAACGGGTGAGGGCGTTTCTCTACCTGGAAGGTCTGGTCGAGGCCGGACTGGAAAACATCGTTGATGAAGGTATCAGAGATAAAGGCTTTTTTGCCCTTCATCACCACTGGCACCTGCAATTTCAGGGTTTTGCCGTTGACGATAGCCGTTTTCGCACCTGGCTTGACCTTCACAAATGCACCGTCTTTGGCGATGGTGAACATCTGCGCATAATCATCCCATTGGACATCCGCGCCAAACTCCTGAAGCGTTTTGTCCATCGGAACCATGTGCGCCTCACTGCCGTGGGCGAAAACAGGGGTTTGCCAGGCGCAAATCAGAGCAACTGCCATGGCCAGTGCCGTTTTACGGGCAGAAAAAGAAGAGTTGCTTCCCATCGTTGACCTCATTTTGTTTTGTTGTGTTTTTTGTGTTGTGCCAGCGTTATCCTGGCAGGGCTGTGTGAAAAGCGTTTGCCTGCATCTGCCAGGTTATTTGTCAGTCTTGCCAGGTTAAAAAAAGACCGGGGGTAAATCACATCCCCGGTCAAAGCGCGTAACGTCTTACTCTGCAAAATCGCCTTGCTGGCGCGCGACCAGCGTCAAAATGGAATAGAGGGCAACGGCTTGCTGATGCTGGTTGAAGATCTCAACCGCCCATTCCACCACGCCTGTCGGTTTCTCATCGGCGGCACGTTGTTTTTTCAGCGTTTTGCGTTTGCAGGTCAGGCGAACCTGAATGGTGTCGCCCGGTTTGACCGGCTCGATAAAGCGCAGGTTTTCCATGCCGTAGTTGGCAATCACCGGCCCCACACCCGCATCCACAAACAGACCCGCCGCGGCGGAAATCAGGAAATAACCGTGGACCACGCGTTCGCCGAAGATAGATTCCGCCGCGCCAATCTTGTCCATGTGAGCGTAAAAATGATCGCCGCTCAGGCAGGCAAAGTTGACGATATCGGCTTCCGTCAGGGTACGGCGCGGTGTCAGCAGGCTATCGCCTGGCTGTAACTCCTCGAAGTATTTGCGGAACGGATGAACCCGGTCCTCCTGCACCTGTGCGCCACGCACCCACTGTTTGCCGATCGCCGCCAGCATCGACGGGCTGCCCTGAATGGCTGTGCGTTGCAGGTAATGTTTTACCGCCCGCAAGCCGCCCAGCTCTTCACCGCCACCCGCGCGTCCTGGGCCGCCGTGAACCAGTTGCGGCAGCGGAGAACCGTGCCCGGTAGACTCTTTGGCAGACTCTTCGTTGAGGATCTGAATGCGCCCGTGAGCGCGCGCGGCCCCGGCAATAAACTGGCGGGCGATCGCTAAATCTGCCGTCACCAGCGTCCCGGCCAGGCTGCCGCCACCGGCGCGGGCAAGCTGCATGGCGTGGTCGGCGGTGCGGTAGGGCATCAGCGTGGCAACCGGACCAAATGCCTCGGTGGAATGCACCGCAGGGCTTTCATCCGGCTGCGGGCAGAAGAGCAGGGTTGGCGGGAAGAACGCGCCTGCCGCCTGCATATCTGCTTTACCTCCCAGGCGAACCTGGCAGCCTGCGGCAACCAGCAGATCCACTTTTTCCTGCACATCTGCGCGCTGTTCGTGGTTGACCAGCGCGCCCATTTTCACCCCTTCCTGCGCCGGGTCGCCCATCACCACTTTTTCCAGGCGGGCAATCAGCGCCTGGCTTACGGCATCCACCTGGCTTTGCGGCACAATGATGCGGCGAATGGCGGTACATTTCTGCCCGGCTTTGGCGGTCATTTCTCGCACCACTTCGCGGATAAACAGCGAAAACTCGGGCTGTTCCGGCGTCACATCATCGCCCAGCACGCAGCAATTCAGTGAGTCTGCTTCCATGGTGAATGGAATGGAGTTGGCGACAATGTTCGGGTGCACGCGCAGGCTCTGGCCGGTACTGGCGGAGCCGGTAAATGTCACCACATCCTGGCTGTCGAGCTGGCTCAGCAGATCCCCGGCACCGCCGCAAATCAGGCTGATTGCCCCATCCGGTACCAGGCCGCTGTCGATGATAGATTTCACCATCGCCTGCGTTACCTGCGCGGTAGCAGTGGCGGGTTTGATAATGGCGGGCATCCCGGCAAGCCAGGTCGGCGCCAGTTTTTCCAGCATTCCCCAGCAGGGGAAGTTAAAGGCGTTAATGTGTACCGCCACACCGGATTTGGACGTTAAGACGTGGCGTGCGGCAAACCCGCCTTCTTTTGACAGCGGGATCAGTTCGTCTTCCGGCCAAAGTGTGTCGTCCGGCAGTTCGCGGCTGCCAAGGCTTGCGTAGGTGAAGAGGGTGCCGATCCCGCCTTCGATATCGACCCAGCTATCGGCTTTGGTTGCCCCGGTTTGTGCCGACAGCGCATAGAATGCGGCTTTCTGGCTCAGCAGGTGTTTTGCCACCGCTTTCAGCATGGCAGCGCGTTCAATAAAGGTCATGGCGTGAAGTGATTCACCGCCGTGCTCAATGGCATAGCGGCGAGCCGCCGCCATATCCAGACCCTCGCTGGTCACTTCCCACAGTGCTTCGCCGCTAATGGCATGATGAATATGGCGCTCACGGCCCCGGCCAGACTGCCAGGTGCCGGACAAGAAGCTGGCTAACTGCTGCATTTCTTATCTCCAAGTGTTACGTGATTTCACTATAAATACTTTGATCGTGAATCATAAAAATCAAGCGATGTTTTAATGAATTGTTAACATTGTGATCTGGCCTGACGAAACGCCCGTCCATTCTTCTGTGCGCCCCCACCAGGTTTGAAAAGCCTTGCGAGCGATGTCACAAATTACACAAACACTTCTTGGGGTTATATTTAACCTTTGTGTAACTTTTAAGAAACGAAGTGATTCACCATTTCACTTAATGTAACCAGTTAACGAATCATAAGGGTGATGATGTGACACAAGAACAACGCTTTGAGCAGCGCATAGCGCAGGAGACGGCCATCGAGCCACAGGACTGGATGCCTGATGCCTACCGCAAGACGCTGATCCGCCAGATTGGGCAACATGCGCACTCTGAAATTGTCGGGATGCTTCCTGAGGGGAACTGGATCACCCGCGCCCCGACGCTGAGACGCAAAGCGATTCTGCTGGCGAAAGTGCAGGACGAAGCCGGACACGGTTTATATCTCTACAGTGCGGCGGAAACGCTGGGCTGCGCGCGGGAAGACATCTACCAGAAGATGCTCGACGGTCAGATGAAGTACTCCTCCATCTTTAACTACCCGACGCTGAGCTGGGCCGATATCGGCGTGATCGGCTGGCTGGTGGACGGTGCCGCCATCGTGAACCAGGTGGCCCTGTGCCGTACCTCATATGGCCCTTATGCCCGTGCGATGGTGAAAATCTGTAAAGAAGAGAGCTTCCACCAGCGTCAGGGCTTTGAAGCCTGCATGGCGCTGGCGCAGGGCAGTGAATCCCAGCGTCAGATGTTGCAGGACGCGATCAATCGTTTCTGGTGGCCGGCATTAATGATGTTCGGGCCAAACGATGACAACTCGCCAAACAGCGCCCGCAGCCTGGCCTGGAAAATCAAACGCTTTGGCAACGACGAGCTGCGCCAGCGTTTTGTTGATAACACCGTACCGCAGGTGGAAATGCTGGGCATGACCGTACCGGATGCTGACCTGCGTTTCGACGAAGAGAGCGGTCATTACCGCTTCGGTGAAATTGACTGGCACGAATTTGAAGACGTGATTAACGGGCGAGGCGTGTGTAACCACGAACGCCTGGCCGCAAAGCGAAAAGCCTGGGAAGACGGGGCGTGGGTGCGCGAAGCCGCACTGGTGCACGCAGAAAAACAGCGCACCCGTCAGGTCGCATAAGAGGAAACAACAATGAGCAATGTCTACTGGCCGTTATACGAAGTTTTTGTGCGCTCCAAACAAGGGTTGTCTCACCGTCATGTGGGTAGCCTTCACGCTGCCGACGATCGCATGGCGCTGGAAAATGCACGCGATGCTTACACCCGTCGCAGCGAAGGCTGTTCCATCTGGGTGGTGAAGGCGAGCGAGATCGTGGCTTCACAGCCTGAAGAGAGCGGTGAGTTCTTCGACCCGGCGGAAAGCAAGGTCTACCGCCACCCGACGTTTTACACCATCCCTGATGGCATCGAGCACATGTGAGGTCAGGGATGAAAACAACAACTGCATATGCCCTGCGTCTGGGCGACAACGGCCTGGTGCTTTCACAGCGTCTTGGCGCCTGGTGCGGCCACGCGCCAGAGCTGGAAATTGACCTGGCGCTGGCCAACATCGGCCTGGATGTGCTTGGACAGGCGCGTAATTTCCTGACCTACGCGGCTGAGCTGGAAGGCCACGGCGATGAAGACACGCTGGCCTTTGGCCGCGATGAACGCCAGTTTCACAACCTGCTGCTGGTGGAACAGCCGAACGGCAACTTCGCCGACACCATTGCCCGCCAGTACTTTATGGATGCCTGGCACGTAGAGCTGTTCAGCCGGTTAACCCAGAGCCGCGATCGCCAACTGGCCGCTATTGCCGCGAAAGCGATCAAAGAAGCGCGTTATCACCTGCGCTTTAGCCGTGGCTGGGTGGTGCGTCTGGGCGCTGGCACGGACGTGTCCGCGCAGCGGATGCAGCAGGCGGTAGACAACCTGTGGCGCTTTACGGCAGAGCTGTTTGAAGCCGATGACGTCGAACTGGCGCTGATTGAAGAAGGTATCGCCGTCGACCCGCGCGAACTGCGTCAGGGCTGGGAAAGCGAAGTGTTTGCCGGATTACACGAAGCCGAACTGCACGTGCCAGTAGAAGTGGCGTATCGCACCGGCGGCAAGAAAGGGCTGCACACCGAACACCTGGGGCCGATGCTGGCAGAGATGCAATATCTCCAGCGCGTCTACCCGGGTCAGCAGTGGTAAGGAGAGCGGTTATGCAACGTTTCGTCGAGATTGCACCTGCGGAAATCCCGCAAATCTGGTCGCTGTTAAGCCAGATCCCGGACCCGGAAGTGCCGGTTCTGACCATCACCGACTTAGGGATGGTTCGCAACGTTACCGCGCTGGGCGAAGGCTGGGTGATTGGCTTTACGCCAACCTATTCGGGCTGCCCGGCAACGGAACACCTGCTGGGTGCTATTCGCGAAACGATGACGGCGCACGGTTTTACCCCTGTGCATATCGTGTTGCAGCTTGAGCCTGCCTGGACCACAGACTGGATGACCGCCGATGCCCGCGAGCGTCTGCGTGAATATGGCATCAGCCCGCCCGTCGGCCACAGCTGCCACGCTCATGCACCGGCTGAAGTTAGTTGCCCGCGCTGTGCCAGCACCGATACCTCGCTTATCAGTGAATTTGGTTCAACAGCTTGCAAGGCGCTTTATCGCTGCAATAGCTGCCGTGAACCTTTCGACTATTTCAAATGTATTTGAGGTTGCCATGACAACGTTTCACTCCTTAACTGTGGCAAAAGTAGAACCCGAAACCCGCGATGCGGTGACCATTACCTTTGCGGTCCCACAGGCATTGCAGGAGGCTTATCGCTTTCGTCCGGGGCAACACCTGACCCTTAAAGCCACGCTTGGCGGTGATGAACTGCGCCGCTGCTACTCTATCTGTCGTAGCGTGACACCTGGCGAAATCAGCGTGGCAGTGAAAGCCATCGAAGGTGGGCGTTTTTCACGCTACGCCCGGGATGAGATCAAGCAGGGCATGGCGCTGGAGGTCATGGTTCCGCAGGGGCACTTTGGCTATCAGCCGCAGGCCGAACGTGAAGGCCACTATCTGGCTATCGCAGCGGGCTCCGGGATCACCCCGATGCTGGCGATCCTGTCCGCCACACTAACCACCGAGCCAAACAGCCAATTCACCCTGATTTACGGTAACCGCAGTAGCCAGAGCATGATGTTCCGTCAGGCGCTGGCTGACCTGAAAGACAAGTACCCGCAGCGCCTGCAACTGGTATGCATCTTCAGCCAGGAAACCCTCGACAGCGATTTGCTGCACGGGCGTATTGATGGCGAAAAACTTCAGGCGCTGGCAAAGACCCTGATCAATTTCCGTCAGTATGACGAAGCTTTTATCTGCGGCCCGTCGGCGATGATGGACGATGCGGAAGCAACGTTAATAGCGCTGGGGATGCCGGAAAAAACCATCCACCTTGAACGTTTTAATACTCCTGGCTCTGGCGTGAAACGTACCGTCAGCGTGCAGGCGCAGGGGCAAAAAGTCACCGTGCGTCAGGATGGCCGTGACCGCGAAATCACCCTGACCGCCGACGACGAAAGCATTCTGGATGCGGCCCTGCGTCAGGGCGCTGACCTGCCGTACGCCTGCAAAGGCGGCGTATGCGCCACCTGCAAATGCAAAGTGGTACGCGGCCAAGTGGATATGGCAACCAACTACAGCCTTGAGCCGGACGAACTGGCTGCTGGATATGTGCTGAGCTGCCAGGCGCTGCCGTTAACCGCCGATGTGATTGTCGACTTTGATGCGAAGGGGATGGCATGAGCGAACTGATTGTCACCCGTCATGGCCGTGTGTTGCAGCTCACGCTCAACCGCCCGGCCGCGCGCAATGCCCTGAACAATGCGCTGTTGACCCAGTTGGCCACTGAACTGGAAGCCGCGGCGGTAGATAGCGGTATCTCAGCCTGCGTGATTTACGGCAGTGAGGGCTGCTTTGCCGCAGGCGCCGATCTCAACGAAATGGCGGAAAAAGATCTGCCCGCCACGCTGAATGACATTCGCCCCCAGCTGTGGGCGCGAATCAACGCCTTTCCTAAACCGCTGATTGCCGCCGTTAACGGCTTTGCGCTGGGCGCGGGCTGTGAGCTTGCGCTGTTGTGCGATGTGGTTATCGCCGGTGATAACGCCCGATTCGGGCTGCCGGAAATCACCCTCGGCATTATGCCAGGTGCTGGCGGTACGCAGCGCCTTATTCGCAGCGTGGGGAAATCGCTTGCCAGCAAAATGGTGCTGACCGGTGAAAGCATTACCGCGCAGCAGGCGCAACACGCCGGGCTGGTGAGCGATATCTTCCCTGCGCCGCTGACGCTCGAATATGCCCTGAAGCAGGCGGCGCTGATGGTTCGCCACTCGCCGCTGGCGCTACAGGCTGCGAAACAGGCGCTGCGCCAGTCTCAGGAAGTGCCGCTACAGGCCGGGCTGGCGCAAGAGCGACAGCTGTTTACGCTACTTTCAGCCACTGACGATCGCCGTGAAGGTATCGAGGCTTTCTTACAAAAACGCACCCCCGACTTTAAAGGACGCTAATTGTGGAATTTATTCTGAGTCAAGTAGAGCAAGGCGTAATGACCATTACGCTCAATCGTCCGGAGCGTTTAAACAGCTTTAACGATGTCATGCATCAGCAGCTTTCCGAATGCCTGAAACAGGCCGAGCGTGATGACACCATCCGCTGTTTGCTGATAACCGGAGCGGGGCGCGGGTTTTGCGCCGGGCAGGATCTTAACGACCGCAACGTTGACCCGAACGGCCCGGCACCGGATCTGGGGATGTCCGTGGAAACCTTCTACAACCCGCTGGTACGCCGCCTGGCGAAACTGCCAAAACCGGTTATCGCCGCGGTAAACGGCGTGGCGGCGGGCGCAGGTGCAACCCTGGCGCTGGGCTGCGATATGGTGATTGCCGCGCGTTCTGCGAATTTCGTCATGGCCTTCAGTAAACTTGGCTTAGTGCCGGACTGCGGCGGTACCTGGCTGCTGCCACGCGTTGCAGGACGCGCCCGTGCCATGGGGCTGGCACTGCTCGGTGACAAACTGAGTGCCGAGCAGGCGCAGGCGTGGGGGATGATCTGGCAGGTGGTGGATGACGAGCAACTCTCCAGCACCGCCCAACAGATGGCGCTGCACTTTGCTTCCCAGCCGACCTTTGGCCTGGGGCTTATCAAGCAGGCCATCAACGCCGCTGAAACCAATACGCTGGATGCGCAGCTCGACCTGGAGCGTGATTACCAGCGTCTGGCCGGACGCAGCGATGACTATCGCGAAGGCGTGAGCGCTTTCCTGGCAAAACGTACGCCGAACTTCACGGGGAAATAAGATGGTGATGAATATTCGCACTGTTGCCGTGATTGGCAGCGGCACGATGGGCGCCGGGATCGCCGAAGTGGCGGCCAGCCACGGCCATCAGGTCCTGATTTACGACATCGCCGCAGCCGCCATTTCGCGCGCCATTGACGGTATCCGTCAGCGCCTGGCCTCCCGCGTGACACGCGGAAAACTGTCTGCGGATGCCAGCGATCAGATCCTCGCGCGGCTCATTCCGGTAACCGACATTAACGCGCTTGCTGCGGCGGATCTGGTGATTGAAGCCGCATCCGAACGCCTGGACGTGAAAAAGGCGCTGTTTGCTCAACTGGCCGAAATTTGCCAGCCGCAGACGCTGCTGACCAGTAATACCTCGTCCATTTCCGTTACCGCGATTGCGGCAGATATTCGTCATCCTGAACGCGTGGCCGGGCTGCACTTTTTCAACCCGGCCCCGGTGATGAAGCTGGTCGAAGTGGTCAGCGGGCTGGCGACATCTCCGGAAGTGGCGGACGAACTGTGTGAGCTGGCAACAAACTGGGGCAAACAGCCTGTGCGCTGCCAGTCCACGCCGGGCTTTATCGTTAACCGTGTGGCGCGTCCGTTCTATTCAGAAGCCTGGCGCGCACTGGAAGAACAGGTCGCCGCGCCCGAAGTCATCGATGCCGCGTTACGCGAAGGCGGCGGATTCCCGATGGGGCCGCTGGAGCTGACCGACATGATTGGTCAGGACGTCAATTTTGCCGTGACCTGTTCAGTGTTCAACGCCTTCTGGCAGGAACGTCGTTTCCTGCCTTCGCTGGTCCAGCAAGAGCTGGTGCTGGCCGGGCGTCTGGGTAAAAAAAGCGGGAAGGGCGTGTACGACTGGAACGGCAATAAACCCCAGGTGAAGTGGCTCGATGCCGTCAGCGACAGTTATAGCCCGATGAACACGCAGCGAAGAAGTGACGGTGTCACCGAAATTGATGAGCTGTTGCTGATTGAAACCCAGGGGGAGACCGCCCAGGCACTGGCGCTACGCTTAAACAGCCCGGTGGTGGTGGTCGACCGGATGGAAGGCGACGTGGCGGTGATCGCTGCGGCCGCCAGTAACCCGCATTCGGCGACACAAAAAGCCATTTTCTGGCTGCAGCAGCAGGGAAAACGGGTGGTACAGATTGCAGATTACCCTGGCCTGCTCATCTGGCGCACGGTGGCGATGATTGCCAACGAAGCGCTGGACGCCCTGCAAAAAGGGGTCGCCAGCGAGAAAGACATCGATACCGCTATGCGCCTTGGCGTGAATTACCCCTGTGGGCCGATTGCCTGGGGTGAACGTCTGGGCTGGCAACGTCTGTTAGCGCTGCTGGAAAACCTGCAACGCCACTATGGCGAGGAACGCTATCGCCCCTGTTCACTGCTGCGCCAGCGTGCGCTTCTGGAGAGTAGCTATGAGTCATAACGCCTGGCACAACGCCCGCACGATGTATGAACAGGATGCCTGCGCGCAGGCGCTGGGTATCGACATTATCGAAATGGACGAAGGGTACGCGGTGGTGACGATGACCATCACCCCGCAGATGCTTAACGGCCATAAAACCTGCCACGGCGGCCAGCTGTTCTCGCTGGCAGATACTGCATTCGCCTACGCCTGCAACAGCCAGGGGCTGGCGGCGGTGGCGTCGGGCTGCTCCATCGACTTTCTGCGTCCGGGATTTGCCGGGGACAAGCTGACTGCCATCGCGCGGGTTAAGCATCAGGGCAAACTGACCGGCGTGTACGACATTGAAATCCAAAACCAACAACAAAAAACGGTCGCTCTCTTTCGCGGGAAATCTCACCGCATTGGCGGCAGTGTGACAGGAGAAGCCTGATGCGTGATGCATTTATTTGTGACGGTGTTCGTACCCCGGTGGGGCGTTATGGCGGTGTGTTGTCGGGTGTCCGTGCTGATGATTTAGGTGCGGTGCCACTGAGTGCATTGCTGGCGCGCTACCCGCAGCTGGACGCAGAACGCATAGACGATGTGATTTTCGGCTGCGCGAATCAGGCCGGGGAAGACAACCGCAACGTGGCGCGTATGTCCGCGCTGCTGGCCGGGCTGCCGCAAACGGTGTCTGGTACTACGATTAACCGCCTGTGCGGCTCCGGGCTGGATGCCATTGGCTTTGCAGCACGCTCGATTAAAGCAGGCGACGGCGATCTGCTGATTGCCGGCGGTGTGGAGTCAATGTCCCGTGCGCCCTTTGTGATGGGCAAAGCGACATCGGCATTTCAGCGTCAGGCGGAGATGTTTGATACCACCATCGGCTGGCGATTTGTGAATCCGCTCATGCATCAGCAATTCGGAACTGACAGTATGCCGGAAACGGCGGAGAATGTAGCTGAATTGTTAAATATTAGCCGTGCCGACCAGGATGCCTTCGCACTGCGTAGCCAGCAGCGCACGGCGCAGGCTCAACAGAACGGCATTCTGGCTCAGGAAATTGTGCCAGTGCTGGTGGCGGGCAAAAAAGGGACGGTAACGGAGATCAGCGTTGATGAGCATCCTCGCGAGACAACCCTGGAGCAGCTGGCTGCGCTGAAAACGCCGTTTCGTAAAAATGGTGTGGTCACGGCGGGGAACGCTTCTGGCGTGAACGACGGCGCAGCAGCGTTGATTATCGCCAGCGAGCAAATGGCGCTGGCACAAGGTTTAGTGCCACGCACGCGTATTGTGGCAATGGCAACGGCAGGCGTTGAACCGCGCCTGATGGGGTTAGGGCCGGTTCCGGCGACCCGTAAAGTGCTGGAGCGTGCGGGGCTAAGTATTAACGATATGGATGTCATTGAGCTTAACGAAGCTTTTGCTTCGCAGGCGCTGGGTGTGTTGCGTCAACTGGGCTTACCAGATGATGCCGCGCATGTTAACCCGAACGGGGGCGCGATTGCGTTAGGCCACCCGCTCGGAATGAGCGGTGCCAGACTGGCGCTGGCAGCGAGCAACGAATTGCACCGACGCAACGGGCGCTATGCGCTTTGTACGATGTGCATCGGTGTGGGTCAGGGCATTGCCATGATCCTTGAGCGTGTTTGAGCGAAAAACAATGTGAGTACCCTACAATGACAACTAATACAAAGCTTGATCCGATCGAAACCGCGTCCATTGATGAGTTAAAGGCGTTACAGACTGAGCGCATGAAATGGACGCTGAACCATGCTTATCACAACGTGCCAATGTACAAACGCAAGTTTGATGCGGCGGGCGTTCACCCTGACGATTTCAAAGAGCTGGCGGATATCCGTAAATTCCCGTGCACCACGAAACAGGATCTTCGCGATAACTACCCGTTCGATACCTTTGCCGTACCGATGGAGCAGGTGGTGCGTATCCACGCCTCCTCCGGCACGACCGGCAAACCGACGGTGGTGGGTTACACCCAGAATGACATTGATACCTGGGCCAACATTGTCGCCCGCTCCCTGCGTGCTGCCGGTGGCAGCGCGAAAGATAAAATCCACGTGGCCTACGGTTACGGGCTGTTTACCGGCGGGCTGGGCGCACACTATGGCGCAGAACGTTTAGGGGCCACGGTGATCCCGATGTCCGGCGGCCAGACTGAAAAACAGGCGCAGCTTATCCGTGATTTCCAGCCGGACATGATCATGGTGACGCCGTCTTATTGTCTTAATCTGATTGAAGAGCTGGAGCGCCAGATGGGTGGCGATGCCAGCCAGTGTTCCCTGCGCGTGGGCGTGTTTGGTGCCGAGCCGTGGACGCAGGCCATGCGCCGCGAAATCGAAAAACGTCTGGGCATTACCGCGCTGGATATTTACGGTCTGTCAGAGGTGATGGGCCCGGGCGTGGCGATGGAATGCATTGAAACCGCCGATGGCCCGACAATCTGGGAAGATCATTTCTACCCTGAAATTGTTAACCCGAACGATGGCACCCCGCTGGAAGATGGCGAGCTGGGCGAACTGCTGTTCACCACGCTCACCAAAGAAGCATTGCCGGTGATCCGCTATCGTACCCGCGACCTGACTCGTCTGCTGCCCGGTACGGCGCGCACTATGCGCCGTATGGACCGGATCAGCGGTCGCAGCGACGATATGCTGATTATCCGTGGCGTAAACGTCTTCCCATCGCAACTGGAAGAGGAGATCGTCAAGTTTGAGCACTTGTCTCCGCACTACCAGCTGGAGGTGAATCGTCGTGGTCATCTTGATTCGCTTTCTGTGAAGGTCGAGCTGAAAGAGAGCAGCCTGACGTTGACCCACGAACAGCGCTGCCAGGTGTGCCATAATCTGCGCCACCGAATTAAGTCGATGGTGGGGATCTCAACGGACGTCACTATCGTGAACTGTGGCAGTATTCCGCGCTCCGAAGGCAAAGCCTGTCGCGTGTTCGACCTGCGTAAAGTGGCCGCCAACGGCTAACCGTAACCCCTCTTTCCTGGGGAGAGAGGGGTGCTTTAAAACTGTGCTATGATTCATCCAGGAAAAAAATCACAACAGAATGAATCACATGAATAAACTCGACGCCTTTATCCAGCACGCTGTTAGCTCGGTTCCCATCAGTGGTACTTCGCTTATTTCTTCCCTTTATGGTGATGCGCTTTCCCATCGCGGTGGCGAGATTTGGCTTGGAAGCCTTGCCGCACTGCTCGAAGGGATGGGCTTTGGCGAACGATTTGTGCGTACCGCGCTGTTTCGCCTCAACAAAGAGGGCTGGCTGGATGTGTCCCGCATCGGGCGTCGCAGTTTTTACCGCCTGAGCGATAAAGGGTTGAGGCTGACCCGTCGCGCGGAAAATAAAATCTACCGTGCCGAGCTGCCCGCCTGGGACGGTAAATGGCTGTTGTTATTGTCTGAAGGGCTGGACAAAACCACCCTTGCTGATGTGAAAAAACAGCTGATCTGGCAGGGATTTGGCACGCTGGCCCCGAGCCTGATGGCGTCTCCCTCACAGCATCTGGCCGATGTGCAGTCGTTGCTGCATGACGCGGGCGTAGCGGAAAACGTTATCTTTTTTGAAGCGCATTCACCGCTGGCGCTTTCCCGGGCGGCTCTGCGCTCGCGCGTGGAGGAGTGCTGGCAGCTAACAGAACAGAATACGATGTACGAGGCGTTTATCGACTCATTCCGCCCGTTGCTACCGCTGCTAAAAGAGGCCGCGCCGGAAGAGCTGACGCCGGAACGTTGCTTCCAGATCCAGCTGTTACTGATTCACTTTTATCGTCGTGTGGTGCTTAAAGATCCGCTGCTGCCGGAGGAGTTGCTCCCGGCGCACTGGGCAGGACAAAGCGCAAGACAGTTGTGCATTAATATCTACCAGCGCGTAGCGCCGGGGGCGTTGGCGTTTGTCAGCGAGAAAGGTGAAACCTCGGTAGGCGAATTGCCTGTGCCTGGCACGCTCTATTATCAACGCTTTGGTGGCCTGAATATCGCATAAGGAGTGGGGATGCCTGTTTATCAAATTGACGGCCTGACGCCGGTGGTGCCTGAAGAGAGTTATGTTCATCCGACCGCCGTGCTGATTGGCGATGTGATTCTGGGCAAAGGTGTGTACGTTGGCCCGAATGCCAGCCTGCGCGGGGATTTTGGCCGTATCGTGGTGAAAGATGGGGCCAATATCCAGGATAACTGCGTGATGCACGGCTTCCCGGAACAAGACACCGTGGTGGAAGAGGACGGGCATATCGGCCACAGCGCCATTTTGCATGGCTGCGTCATCCGACGTAACGCGCTGGTGGGCATGAACGCGGTGGTGATGGACGGGGCCGTGATCGGCGAAAACAGTATCGTGGGCGCCGCGGCGTTTGTGAAAGCAAAAGCGGAGATGCCAGCAAACCATTTGATTATTGGCAGCCCGGCGAAAGCGATACGTGAACTCAGTGCTCAGGAAATTGAGTGGAAAATGCAGGGAACACGAGAATATCAGGTTCTGGTTGAACGCTGTAAGCTGACCATGCACCAGGTAGAGCCGCTGCGTGAGGAAGAGCCTGGCCGTAAACGGCTGGAGTTTGATGAGAATTTACGTCCTAAGTCGGCGGGATGAGGGCACCCGTTTGTTATTTTGAGGTTCGCTTTGTGCTGTGAGTAAAATGGTGCGATAGCAAAGCTATCCAATCCGGCAGTTGGCCTGGTGCCAGGAACAGACATTGCTCGGTTTGTACCGCTATTCCTGATAGCTCTGCTCTGATGCTACACTACTTGCAAGTCTCATTACTCAAACGAATATATTTATGACCGTTGCTGATTTCAAACGCCCTAAACTGGAACTCCCTGACGGGGCAGACAAACTGCTGCTGCACTCTTGCTGTGCTCCCTGTTCTGGTGAAGTGATGGAGGCGATCCAGGCCTCAGGAATCGAATACACCATCTTCTTCTACAACCCGAACATTCATCCTCAGAAAGAGTATTTGATTCGTAAGGATGAGAATATTCGCTTTGCTGAACAACACGGCGTACCGTTTATCGACGCAGATTACGACACGGACAACTGGTTTGAGCGCGCCAAAGGCATGGAATGGGAACCCGAGCGTGGTATCCGCTGCACCATGTGTTTTGACATGCGTTTTGAGCGGACTGCGCTGTACGCCGCTGAAAATGGTTTCAGCGTGATCAGCAGTTCGCTGGGCATTTCGCGCTGGAAGAATATGCAGCAAATCAACGAGTGCGGACAGCGAGCTGCCGCGCATTATCCGGGCATGGTGTACTGGGATTATAACTGGCGCAAGCAGGGCGGTTCGTCCCGCATGATTGAAATCAGCAAACGCGAGCAGTTCTATCAGCAGGAGTACTGCGGTTGCGTTTATTCACTGCGTGACAGCAACCTGCACCGCAAATCCCAGGGCCGTTCTCTTATCAAAATCGGTCAGCTTTACTACGGTAAAGAAGAAGGGCAGGACTAATTTGATTTCATGCCTTCTGGGGCATGGCAGCGCTTCTGTATACTGTACTTCAACCGTAACTCGGTCAGATAATCCGGGTACATACCCCCACCACATAGGTGGCAGGGGTTAATCATAATGTCAGCCGGTCTGCCCGCGAATAACGTAGCGGGCTCATGTCGCTATTTTTTAGACGTGATTTTTGTCACTGAACCTGTTTGAGCTTTATCCCCGGCAGTTCCATACATGGACACCAGATAAACGGCGCCATCAGGCGCGGCGGTCAGGTGGTTTGGCGTTTCATCCATCGGGATATTTGCGACCAGTTTACCGTCCTTGTCCAGAACAGCTACGGTCCCGCCTGCACGGGTGGCGGCGAAAACCTGCGACGTCACAGGATCCCAGACGACAGATACGCCCCCGGCACCAATGTAAGTATCAGCGATGACCTTGCCTTGCGCATCGAGAACCACGACATTGTTCGTCTCCTGGGAAACGACGTAAAGACGGCCGGTCTTCGGATCGCGAGCGATGTCGGTTGCGCCTTGCGCTTCAGGTACTTTCACCGTCGTGCTCTTGCCCGTTTTAAGATCAATCCAACCTACCCATGGCGTATCGCGGCTGACGCCATAGAGTTTCCCACCAGCACTGTCGAGGGCAAGATCGGTATTGTTAAACAGGTTTTTTCCGCGCTCCACCACGAACTCCAGTTGACCGATGTGTTCCAGCGTTTTTGTGTCATATACCTCGATAAAACCGGTCAATGCCGCGCTGACATAGGCCCGATTGTGGGCTTCATCAACAATCACATCGCGTGGATGTGCGACAGATCCCTCGGGAAAGACTTTCACAACGGAAAGGGTCCTGGCGTCATAAACGGTCACCGTCTCGGCAAGCGTGTTCGTCGTCCAGACATGATGATGGGCATTATCAACACCGACGCCGAAGACACCAATCTGCTCACCTTTTTTGTCTTTAGGCAGCGTAGCCTCTGCTTCGACAGCCAGCGTTGCGGCGTTCAGTCTCATCAGGCGGCTACCATCCTTTGGGCCGCGTGCAGAGGTCACGAACAGCTTCCCGTCGGCCGAAATTGCCGACTGATAAGCCCGCTCACCGACGGGAACGGTTTGCAGCCTGAAAACCTCGGTGTTTTTCGGGGGAACAACCTGGGATAATTTCAGCATAACCTGCGAAACGCTCGCGGGATTCTGCGTGATCACAGTGAGTGGATGAAGGCCTGTAGCAGCATCAGCCGGAACGTTTAGCGGAATAGTGAGGTTTCCCTTCTCGTCGGCGGTCAGTGGTTTCGGTGTCAGGACTTCAGTACCATTCAGCATGGTGACGGTCGCCCCCGCTTGCAGGCTCTTAATGGTTATAACCGTTTTATCTCCGGGTTTAACAGGAACTTCCCGTGATCCGGCACGGATACTTCCCGGAAAGGTCGTGCTGGCTGCTACCCATTGGCTATCGGCGTATGCCGTTGTGGCGGTTGATATCGCAATAGTGGAAGCCAACAGCATTGTTCGGACTGAAATTCGTCTCATCTTATCTCCATAAACTGTATTGATGCTGCATCTCAATGCAGCCACAGGTTATTCCCCACGTACTGCGTCTTACCTTCCGCCATGAGAAATATGTCTTGTTATAAGCGCATTCAACATACCACAAGAATGCAAATAATTATCATTACTGTTTTTGGTATTATCTTAAATGCAGAGGGTGTTTGATGTAGGCGGATGAACGAGTCGTTCGCAAGAAAACCAGTGGGTTGGGCAATGTCGCTTTCACCGGACAGCAGACTCACCATGAAAAACTCACGGTAAGTCCGTGGGCGTGATGTTCCACAGCGATCAGGGTAACCATTATGCGAGCATAGTTTGTTAGCGTTATCAATGTGGAGTTAATAATCTGTTTTAAGGTATGAATGCAGTGTTATTGATTTTTGTGTATGTTTTATTGGTTTAACTAACCGGATTATGGATTTATATAAGAATAACCGTCTGCTTTTCATTTTTAGGTTGGAGCATAATTACGTCATTTGAATTTTGTCCAGTGAAAAATAAAATTATTATGTTGCAAGTTACCTAAATTGACGCTTATTTGAAAATCTTTGTGTATGACGCGCGATGAAATTAACCCAAAAATGTACAGCTCCTGTTTTATGAATTTTACTTAAATAACAATAGCTTTATTTGTTTCATTTGAAAGTCTATTTTTCCCCTATTGTACAGAAACCTTATAAATTTTCTTATTTGCAACACCTTATTAACATTGTGGGTGTAGTGACATTTTAATCATTTTGTTATGCTGCTAACGAGTTAAAAAAAATAAGTAAACTCCTAATTTAAATTGTTATCTGGTTGACTCTCATTCTCACTTGAAATGGGGTGGGGCAATTTCATCTTAAATTTAGCCAAAATGGAGAGACAAATATTTGTCTATTTATCACTACCTATTTGGGGGTGGTTGTTCGTCAGCACTCAGAGTCAGGGGGGGTAAAATGACTATATTGCAAAATTACATGTTATTCAGAATGTCAGTCGCTGTAGCCTTTATTACATTGGCGGTGAACACGGCTTGTGCCAATAGCAGCCTGGCGGGTATTGCGCCGATTGCCGGAACCACCTTAAAAGAAAGTATTCTTTTTGCAATCGATCGCGATCCCTCCGTGAGCTCTCAGGCTGCACAGTTGGGCATTGGCCAGGCGCAAATAGATGAAGCGCGCAGCGGCTGGATGCCGCAAATATCATTAAACGGCAGTACGGGGCACAGCCAAACCACGGATTCCAGCGGCTCGCTGCGTAATTCGGCCGCATGGGGTTTGAGCCTGACGCAGCTGATTTATGATTTTGGCAAAACCAATAACAGCATCAGCCAGTCTTCTGCTCAACGCGACAGTTACCGCTATCAGTTAATGAGCACGCTCTCTGACGTCGCAGAAAAAACGGCCCTCAGCTATGTAGAGGTTAAGCGCTACAGCGATCTATTGCAGGCCGCGAAAGAGAATGTGCAGGCGCTCAAAAACGTCGCGCAGCTGGCAAAGCTGCGTGCGGATGCCGGGGTGAGTTCCACGTCTGATGAACTTCAGACCCAGACGCGTATCGCCGGGATGCAGGCAACGGTAGAGCAATACAACGCTGCCCTGAACAGTGCTCGCGCTCGACTTGGGGTATTAACGGGTATGCAGGCTGAAAACTACGCTCCCGTGCCCGAGTCGTTGGCCGTTGAGCCGGATTCACTTAATCGCATTGATTACTCCGTCATCCCTGTGGTGATGGCCGCGCAGAACATGGAACGTTCAGCACAGTATGGCGTGGAAACGGCGAAGTCTCAGCACTGGCCGACCTTAAGCCTGAAAGGGGGGCGTACCCGTTATGAGTCAGACAATCGCTCATACTGGGATGACCAAATTCAACTCAATATTGATGCACCGCTGTATCAGGGCGGCGCAGTATCGGCACGCGTGCGCCAGGCAGAAGGCGCACGGGCGATGGCATCCTCTCAGGTTGACCAGGCGCGATTCGACGTATTGCAAAAGGCCTCTGTTGCGCAGGCTGACTGGACTGGCGCTCGCGGGAGAATGGAAGCTGGACGGCTTCAGCTGGAAAGCGCATTACGTGCCCGCGATGTCTACAAAAATGAATATACGCTGAGCAAACGCAGCATTAACGATTTGCTCAGCGTTGAACAGGATGTCTGGGCTGCCACCTCAGCGAAAATAATGGCTGAATATGACGCCTGGAGTTCGGCGATTAATTATGCTTCCGCGGTTGATAATTTAATGCCGATTATCGGAGTCGAGAAAAATGTTGCCGCTAAATTACCTGATTTAAGTTAAAAAAACACGCACCTGCCGGTGCGAAATAAGTCTGACAATAATGGGTGATTTTTCCCAGGGATAGCTACATCCATCTGGTGGACATATCCACAGGAATCCGTACACCTGCAAGGAGAAGAATATGAGTAACGTAAAAGTTGTTGATGTGATCATTCGCAAAACGGCGGAGAAAACGAAATTAACTGGCGAGGGAAATCTGTCGGTCTCTATTTCGTCACCGAGCGTGATTGAAATCCAGGGTTCTGCGCAGGACGTGGTACGTTATGTCCGCCAGGGTAAAGATCTCCTCATTTATATGAAAGATGGCAGCGTTATTCGCTGCAATAACTATTTTGTTGAAGATCCTGAAACCCATAACCAGTCAGAACTGGTATTTAACGATAATCAGGAACTCACTCATATTTCTTTTGCCGATACCGGGGAAGCGTCAGGCGTTGCTGTTACCGAATTATCCGCGCAGGCCACACCCATTAGCAGCATTGAACCTTTCCTGGAGCAGGGAAGTGTTTTAAGCGATGCGCCGTGGGGCTGGATTGCTGGTGCAGCGTTAGGAGGCGGCGCGATCGGTGCCCTGCTGGCTAACGGTGGTGATGGTGAAACCAAAACGAAAGTTATTGATAATACGAAAGAAGTAGAAAGCGCTACGCCGACATTTTTACTGACGGATAAAGCGGGTGATAAGCAGGGGGTGCTGAGTGCAAAAGAGGTCACGGATGATAACACCCCAACCTTTAGCGGTACCGGGCAACCCGGCGCGACCATTCAGGTTAAAGACAGCAGCGGCAGCACCATTGCCAGCACGATGGTGGGTACGGACGGCACCTGGACCGTAAAACTCCCGACCCAGACGGACGGGGAACATACCTGGTCTGTCGTGCAAATCGACGGCAGTAAAACCACGTCTGCGGGCAGCATCACCGTGACCGTCTCAACGGCCGATGCCACCGTGACGCTCGCCACCACGGCTGTCGACAACGTGATTAACGCCAGCGAACAATCTGCGGGCTTTACGCTTTCCGGCACCAGCAAAAACCTGGCGCAGGGAACGGAACTGACCGTATCGCTGAACGGCAAAACCTATACCGCAGAGGTGGGCGAAAACGGCGCGTGGAGCGTGACGGTGCCTGCCGCCGATGCGCAGGCGCTGGCCGATGGCACCTGGACGGTCAACGTCAGCGGTAAAGATGCGGCGGGAAATACCGTGAGCGGCAGCCAGACGATTGGTGTCGACACCGTTGCGCCAACGCTGTCCATCGATACGATCGCTCAGGACAACATCATCAACGCCGCTGAACACAATCAAGCGCTCACGCTGACCGGTAAAACCGACGCAGAAGCGGGCCAGATTGTCACCGTGACGCTGAACGGTAAAAACCACACCGCCACGGTCGGCAACGATGGGACCTGGTCCGTGACGCTGCCTGCCAGCGAGGTGCAGTCTCTGGCGAATGGGAATCACACGTTAACCGTGAACGTCAGTGATAAAGCGGGTAATGGCGCATCAACCAGCGCTGAATTCACCGTTGATACCGTTGCCCCGGTGGTGACGATCAATACCGTAGCCGACGACAATATCCTCAACACCGACGAGCAGGGGCAGGCTCAGATTATTTCCGGCAAGGCGAGCGGGGCGGCGGCGGGCGATGTGGTCACGGTTACCCTTGGCGGTCAGACCTTCACCGGCGTGGTGCAGGCGGACGGCAGCTGGAGCGTGGGCGTACCTGCGTCCGTGTTGAGCACACTGGGTGAAGGTAGCCACAGTATTTCCGTCTCCGTGACCGATGCGGCGGGTAATACCGGCAGCGCCACCCACGGCATTACGCTCAGCGGCAATCCACCGGAATTCACTATTGACGCCATCAGCCAGGATAACGTCCTGAATGCGCAGGAGGCAATGCAGCCGCTGAGCCTGAGCGGGACCAGCAATCTGCCAAACGGCAGCGCCATCACCGTGACGCTGAACAACGTTAATTATCAGGCTACGGTCGAAAACGGTATCTGGTCCGTTCAGGTGCCGGTTTCCGACGTACTGAATCTGGCGAACACGCTTTACACCGTCAGCGTGAGCGGCACGGACAGCGCAGGCAACAGCGGCTCGGCCGAGGCCAGTCTGCTGGTCGATACCGTGCTGCCGCAGGTCATCATCAACACCTTTGCGGGCGATAATCTGGTCAATAACGCGGAAGCGGCGGTTGATCAAACTCTCAGCGGACGCGTCACCGGCGCGGTGGCGGGCGATACCGTCTCGGTCTCCGTGGGGGGCAAAAGCTACACCGCGACAGTCGGAAGCGATCTGACCTGGAGCGTGAAAATCCCATCCGCTGATCTTCAGTCGTTTGGCGACGGAGATCTGACCTTCAGCGCCTCGGTCACCAATGCGCACGGCAATACCGGCACCGGCGAGCGTGACATCAATATCAATGCCGAGCTGCCTGGATTGCGCGTTAACACGATTTCTGGCGATGACGTGATCAACGCCATTGAACAGCAGCAGGATCTGACCGTGACCGGCTCCAGTACCCATCTGGCTGAAGGCACACAGATTACCGTCACCATTAACAACGTTGACTATGCCGCCGTGGTAAACGCCAGCGGCAACTGGCAAATTGGCGTTCCTGCATCCGATCTTCAGGCCTGGACGGCAGGGTCTATTACGGTGAACGTCAGCGCGCAGGACGCGTGGGGCAATACCGTTTCCGCGCAACACCCTATCGAACTGGATCTGAACGCCGTAGCGGTCACCATTGATACCATTAGCAGCGATGACATGCTGAACGCGGCCGAAAAAGGCGCGGATGTTACGCTGTCGGGTCAGACGCAGGGCGTGGAAGCCGGTCAGACCGTGGTGGTTAAATTTGCCGGGCAAACCTTTACCGCACAGGTGCAGCAGGATGGTTCCTGGAGCCTGACCGTTCCGGCCAGCGCCATGGAAACGCTGATTGACGGACGTGCGCAGGTGAGCGTGAGCGTCACCAATGTCAACGGCAATAGCGCAGAGGCTTCGCGCGTTGTCACTGTCGATACGCTGCCACCGACTATCACGCTGGACAACCTGACGTCCGATAACATCATCAATGCGGCGGAAGCGCAGCAGGATCTGGTCGTCAGCGGCAGCAGTAATGCCCAGGCGGGACAGACCGTCACCGTGACGCTGAACGGTAAATCTTACCAGACCACCGTCCAGACGGACGGAACCTGGAACTTGAACGTACCGGCCGCTGACGTAGGTGCGCTGGCTGATGGCACCGTCACCGTGACAGCAACCGTCAGTGACGTGGCGGGCAATAGCAGCAGCGCGGATCGCGTGGGTCTGGTGGATGCCACCGTACCGCAGGTGACCATCAACGACTTTGTCACCGACACCAACACCGTCAACCAAATCGCCCATTCTCAGGCGCAGATCCTGAGTGGCTCCGTCACCGGGGCGGCTGCAGGTGATTTGGTCACCATCACCATCAATAGTGTGGATTACACCACGGTGGTGGATGCTGCGGGTAACTGGAGCCTTGGACTGCCTGCGTCTGTTGTACAGGGACTGGCTGACGGTACCTTGACCATTAACGTCTCTGTGACCGACCAGTCCGGTAATACTGGCAGCAACACCCTGGACGTGGTGGTGAACACCATGACCCCGGAAATCGGTATTAATACCCTGGCGGCGGATGACGTGATCAACGCCACTGAAAAAGGCGAAGAACTGCTGCTTTCCGGGACCAGCAACCAGCCGGAAGGGACCATCATCACCGTGACCCTGAACGGCATTAACTACATCGCCACCACCGACGCCAGCGGCGGCTGGAGTGTCACCGTGCCTGCGTCTGCGGTTAGCGCGCTGGGCGAAGCAAGTTATACCGTGACGGCGAGTGTCACCGACAATGTGGGCAACAGCGCCTCTGCCACGCACGATGTGCTGGTGGACAGTTCGCTGCCGGTAGTCACCATCAATACGCTCGCAGGCGACAACATCGTCAACGCGGCAGAAGTGGCGGCAGGGCAAACCCTGACCGGTAAAGTCAGTAACGCGGCCGCGGGCGATACCGTCACGATTACCCTCGGCGGCCAGACCTATACCGTCATCGTACAGGACGATCTCACCTGGAGCCTGCCGTTAACCGAAAGCCAGTTAACCGCGCTCGGTAACGGCGACCTGATCGTCTCGGCCAGCGTTACCAACGCGCACGGCAATACCGGTTCTTCTTCCCTGGACTTCGCCATTGACGCCCAGCTGCCAGGCCTGCGTATCGATACCGTAGCCGGTGACGACGTGATTAACGTCATTGAACACGCGCAGAACCTGATTGTGTCCGGTACCAGCACCGATCTGGCGGCGGGCAGCATCGTCACCGTGACCATTAACGGCAAAGAGTATTCCGCTACGATCCTGGCGGACGGCTCCTGGCAGGCTGCGGTTCCTGCGGCGGACGTGTCCCAGTGGGCAGACGGCTCGCTCACCATCAGCGCCAGCGCGCATGATGCCTCCGGCAACCCGGTGAACATTGGCACCGTCGTGGATGTCGATCTCGCCACGGTGGCGATTAGCATCAACAGTGTGACCGATGACAACGTGCTCAATGCGGCAGAAAAAGGCCAGGATCTGGTGCTCTCCGGCAGTTCCTCTAACGTTGAAGCGGGTCAGACCGTCACCATTACCTTCGCGGGTAAAACCTATACCACCACGGTCGATGCCGACGGCAACTGGACGGCGACTGTGCCTTCTGCGGATCTGGCCGGACTGAAAGAGGGCGACGCCAGCGTGCAGGTCAGCGTGACCAACGTGAACGGCAACTCGGCCTCGGCAGCGCAGGAATACAGCGTGGATACCACCGCACCAGCGGTGACCATTAACACCATCAGCACCGACAATATGCTGAACGCAGCCGAGGCGGCGCAGGATCTGACCCTGAGCGGCACGTCCACTGCCGAAGCCGGTCAGACGGTCACTGTGACCTTTAACGGCCATGAGTACACGACGCAGGTGCAGGCGAACGGCAGCTGGACGCTGGACGTACCGGCCGCGGATCTGGCGGGGATCACCGACGGCAACGCGACGGTCACGGCGACGGTATCCGATAAAGCGGGTAACCCAGCCAGCGCGGGGGCGTCCGTGCTGGTTGACACCACTGTGCCGCAGATCAGCTTTAACATCGTGGCGAGTGATGACATCGTCAATATTGCCGAGCACGGCCAGGCGCTGATCGTCTCGGGTAACGTGAGCGGCGCTCAGGCAGGTGATGTCATCACCGTAACCCTGAACGGCAAAGACTACACCGCAATGCTGGACAGCTCCGGCCGCTGGAGCGTGGGCGTTCCGGCGGCAGACGTGGGTGCGCTGGTCAATGGTGAGCAGATCATCACGGCGACCCTCACCGATAAAGCGGGTAACAGCAGCACCGCGACGCATGAGTTTGACGTCTCCCTGACCGCACCGGTGATTGCTATCAATACCCTTGCGGACGATGACGTGATCAACGCCACTGAAAAAGGTGAGGATGTCATCCTCTCCGGCACCAGCAATCAGCCGGACGGGACCGCCATCACCGTGACGCTGAACGGCATCAACTACACTGCCACCACCGATGCCAGCGGTAACTGGAGCGTCACCGTTCCCGCGACAAACGTCTCGGCGCTGGGTGAAGCCAGCTACATTGTGACGGCAAGTGTGACCGATACCGCAGGCAACAGCGCGAGCACCAGCCACAACGTACTGGTTGATAGCGCACTGCCTTTGGTGACCATTAACCCTGTCGCCACTGATGATGTGATTAATGCGGCGGAAGTGGCTTCCGGACAAACTCTCAGCGGTAAAGTGAACGGCGCCGCGATTGGTGACACTGTCACGATTAATATCGGTGGCAACACCTATACGGCGACGGTTCAGGACGATCTGAGCTGGTCGGTCAATGTAGCGTCTGATGTCTTAACCGCCATCGGTAACGGCGAACTGACCGTGACAGCCAGCGTCACCAACGGCCACGGTAATACTGGCGTCGGCGAGCGCGACATCACGATTGATGCCAACCTGCCGGGCCTGCGCGTGGATACCGTGGCGGGCGATGATGTTATCAACAGCATCGAACATAGCCAGAACCTGATCATTACCGGGACCAGCGAGGGTCTGGCAACCGGCGCGGTGTTAACCGTGACCATCAACGGCAAAACCTACGCGGCAACGGTGCTGGCGGACGGGACATGGAGTGCAGCTATTCCTGCGGCAGACGTGAGCGCGCTGAACGCAGGCACGATCTCCGTATCCGTGGAAGGCGAGAGCACGGCAGGTAACCCGGTTTCCATCAGCCATGACGTGAAAGTCGATCTGGCGACGGTGGCGATCAGCATTGACGCCATTGCCACCGACGACGTCATTAACGCCGTGGAAAAGGGTGCGGACCTGGTGCTTTCGGGCTCCACGACCAACGTGGAAGAGAACCAGACCGTCACCATCACCTTCGGCGGTAAGTCCTACACCGCGACCGTGGATGCCGATGGCAACTGGACGACGACCGTGCCGTCTGCGGATCTGGCCGGACTGAAAGATGGCGATGCCAGCGTGCAGGTCAGCGTGACCAACGTGAACGGTAACAGCGCGTCGGCAGGCCGCGAATACAGCGTGGATGCCACCGCGCCGACGGTGTCTATCGAGATTGTCAGCGATAACAACATCATCAACGCCGCCGAAGCGCAGCAGGATCTGGTCATCAACGGCGTGACGAATGCCGAAACCGGACAGACCGTGACCGTGACGCTGAACGGCGTGGACTACACCACTACCGTGCAGTCTGGCGGTGGCTGGAGCGTCACCGTACCGTCTGCAAATCTGGGTACGATTGCCGACGGTAACTACACTATCAGCGCAGCCGTATCCGATAAAGCGGGCAACCCGGCCTCGGCGGATCGCGATGTGTTGGTTGATACCACGGTGCCGCAACTGACCATTAACACCGTTTCCGACGACGACGTGATCAACAGCGCTGAGCACGCGCAGGCGCTGATCGTCACCGGCTCCGTGACCGGTGCGGCGGCGGGCGATGTGGTGACCGTCACCATCAATAACAAATCTTACACCGCCACCCTGGATGCCTCCGGCAACTGGAGCGTGGGTGTGCCTGCGGCGGATGTCAATGCACTGACCGCCGGGGATTACACCATCACCGCAGCACTGACCGACAAAGCAGGAAACAGCAACAGTACGACGCATGAGGTTGAAGTCAACCTGACCGCTCCGGTGCTGACCATCGACACCGTGTCCGGTGACGATGTGATCAACAACACCGAGAAAACGCAGGATCTGACCATTTCCGGTACTGCTTCTGGTCTGGCTGCGGGCGCAGTCGTGACCGTGATGCTTAACGGTAAAGCCTACAGCGCCACCGTCGATACCAACGGGCAGTGGACAACCACCGTTACTGCGGATCAGGTCGGTCAACTGGGCGAAGCGCTTTACACCGTCACGGCGTCTGCAACGGATAGCATTGGCAACAGCACCAGCGCGTCACATACCGTGAATGTAGAGTCCGTATTGCCGGGCGTAACCATCAACTCCGTCGCGGGCGACGATGTGATCAATGCCGCCGAACTGGCCGCAGGCCAAACCATCAGCGGTACGGTGGTGAATGCGCAAGCAGGTAATACCGTGACCGTTACGATTGGCGGCAACAGCTACACCGCAACGGTGCAGAGCGATCTGACCTGGTCGATTAACGTGCCGTCCGACGTTCTGACCGCGCTGGGTAACGGTGATTTGACTGTGTTAGCCAGCGTTACCAACGACGTGGGCAATTCCGGAACGGGCGAGCGCGACATCACTATCGACGCCAACCTGCCGGGACTGCGCGTGGACACCGTGGCGGGCGATGATGTCATTAACAGCATCGAGCATACGCAAAACCTGATCATCACCGGCTCCAGCGATGGCCTGAACGCAGGTACCGCGCTGACCGTCACCGTCAACGGCAAAACCTATCCGGCAACCGTACTGGCTGATGGTACATGGAGTGCCGCTATCCCTTCTGCGGACGTAAGTGCCCTGGCGGCAGGTACAGTTACCGTCACCGTTGCAGGCCAGAGCAGCGCCGGGAACCCGGTCTCTATCGATCACAACGTGACGGTGGATCTGGCGACCGTTGCCATTAGCATTGATGCCATTGCGTCTGATGATGTGATTAACGCCGCCGAGAAGGGCGTGGATTTGGTGCTTTCGGGTACCACCACCAATGTGGAAGAGAATCATACCGTCAACATCACCTTTGGCGGTAAGAGCTACACCGCGACCGTGGATGCAGACGGAAAATGGACAGCGACCGTCCCATCTGCTGACCTGACGAGCCTGAAGGACGGCGACGCCAGCGTACAGGTGAGCGTGACCAACACCAACGGCAACAGCGCCTCTGCGGGCCGTGAGTACAGCGTGGATGCCACCGCGCCATCCGTGACCATCAACACCATTGCTTCTGACGACATCCTGAACGCCACGGAAGCGCAGGCTGACCTCGCGGTGTCCGGCACCAGCACCGCCGAAGCGGGCCAGACGGTGACCGTGAGCCTGAACGGTAAAGACTATACCGCGACGGTTGCTGCAAACGGCATCTGGACGCTGAACGTCCCGGCGGCGGATCTGGCCGGATTAACTGACGGCAGCGTCACCGTGACCGCAAGCGTCAGCGATAAAGCGGGTAACCCTGCGTCTGTTGATCACAACCTGACGGTGGACGTCACCGTACCTGCGGTGACCATCAACACCGTGGCGGGCGATGACGTCATTAACGTGGCTGAACACGCTCAGGCCCAGATTATCAGTGGCTCCGCCACCGGCGCGGCAGCGGGCGATAAAGTTACCGTCACCGTTGGCGGCCAGTCTTACACCACCGTACTGGACGCGGCGGGTAACTGGTCCGTGGGCGTACCGGCGAGCGTGATTTCCGGCCTCAGCGACGGCACCGTGACGGTCAGCGTCAGCGTGACCGATGCGGCGGGCAACACCGGCAGCGGCACGCATAACGTGACCGTGGACACTGGTCTGCCGTCCGTGGGCTTTAACGCCATCAGCGGCGATAACGTGCTGAACGCAGTGGAGAAAGGTCAGGATCTGAACGTCAGTGGCACCAGCGCCAACCTTGCGGAAGGCACGGTGGTGACTGTGATCCTGAACGGTAAAAACTATACGGCCACAACGGCGGCAGACGGAAGCTGGAGCCTGACGGTTCCGGCGGCAGATCTGGCAGGCCTCGGTGAAGCCAGCTACACCCTGAGCGCGACGGCCACCAACGGCGTGGGTAACAGCGTGAGCAACACCGCGAACCTGCTGGTCGACACCGCGCTGCCGACCGTCACCATCAACACCGTGGCGGGCGATAACGTTATTAACGCGGCGGAAGTGGCGGCGGGGCAGACCCTGAGCGGTACCGTGGCGAATGCTGAAGCGGGCAACACCGTGACGGTGTCTATCGGCGGCAACAGCTACACCGCAACCGTGCAGAGCGATCTCACCTGGACCGTAAACGTCCCATCTGACGTACTGACCGCACTCGGCAACGGCAGTCTGAGCGTGACCGCAACCGTCACCAACGGCCACGGTAACACCGGTACCGGTGAGCACGAGATCGCTATCGATGCCAACCTGCCGGGCCTGCGCGTGAATACCGTGGCGGGCGACAACGTGGTCAACAGCATCGAGCACGCGCAGAACCTGATCGTTTCAGGCTCCAGCGACGGGCTGACAACCGGCACGGCGCTGACGGTTACCATCAATGGTAAAGACTACGCGGCAACGGTACTGGCAGACGGCACCTGGAGCGCGGCCGTTCCGTCAGCGGACGTGAGCGCGTGGCCGGAAGGCACCGTGAAAATCAGCGTCACCGGCGACAGCGCGGCAGGTAACCCGATCACCATCAGCCACGATGTAACGGTGGATCTGGCGACCGTTGCCATCAGCATTGATGCCATCGCCACCGACGATGTGATCAACGCGGCGGAGAAAGGGGCGGATCTGGTGTTGTCCGGCGCGACCACCAACGTGGAAGCCGGGCAGACCGTGACCCTGAGCCTGAACGGTAAAATCTATACCACCACCGTAGATGACAGCGGTAACTGGACTTATACCGTGCCGTCTGCGGATCTGGCTGGCCTGAAGGATGGCGACGCCAGCGTGCAGGTGAGCGTCACCAACGTGAACGGCAACAGCGCCTCTGCGGGCCGCGAGTACAGCGTGGATGCTACCGCGCCGTCTGTGACCATCAACACTATTGCTTCTGACGACATCCTGAACGCCGCGGAAGTGCAGTCTGACCTGACGGTTTCCGGCACCAGCACCGCGGAAGCGGGCCAGACGGTGACCGTGTCGCTGAACGGTAAGGACTACACCACAACCGTAGGCACCAACGGCAGCTGGACGCTGGACGTTCCGGCCGCAGATTTGGCAGCACTCGGCGACGGCAGCGTTACCGTGACCGCAAGCGTGAGCGATAAAGCGGGTAACCCGGCGTCCGTTGACCACAACCTGACGGTAGACGTGACCGTTCCTGCGGTGACCATCAACACCGTGGCGGGCGATGACGTCATTAACGTGGCCGAGCATTCTCAGGCGCAGATTGTCAGCGGCTCCGCGACCGGCGCGGCGGCGGGAGACAAAGTCACCGTCACTATCGGCGGCCAGACCTACACCACCGTGCTGGACGCAGCGGGCAACTGGAGCGTGGGCGTACCGGCCAGCGTGATTTCCGGCCTCAGCGACGGCACCGTGACCGTTACTGTGTCAGTCACCGATGCGGCGGGCAACACCGGCAGCGGCACGCATAACGTGACCGTGGACACCGGTCTGCCGTCCGTGGGCTTTAACGCCATCAGCGGCGATAACGTGCTGAACGCGGTGGAGAAAGGCCAGGATCTGAGCGTTAGCGGCATCAGCGCCAACCTGGCGGAAGGCACCGTCGTCACCGTGACTCTGAACGGCAAGCAGTACACAGCGACAACCGCGGCAGACGGCAGCTGGAGCCTGACGGTTCCGGCGGCGGATCTGGCGGGGCTGGGGGAAGCTAACTACACCCTGAGCGCGACGGCCACCAACGGCGTGGGTAACAGCGTGAGCAACACCGCGAACCTGCTGGTCGACACCGCGCTGCCGAGCGTCACCATCAACACCGTGGCGGGCGATAATGTCATCAACGCGGCCGAAGTGGCCGCGGGCCAGGTCATCAGCGGCACAGTAGCGAATGCTGAAGCGGGCAATACCGTGACGGTTTCTATCGGCGGAAATGATTACACCGCAACGGTGCAGAGCGATCTGACCTGGTCCGTCAACGTGCCGGAGTCAGTCCTGACGGCGCTGGGCAACGGCGATTTGACCGTGTCAGCAACCGTCACTAATGGCCATGGCAACACGGGTACGGGCGAGCGCGATGTCACTATCGACGCTAACCTCCCGGGGCTGCGCGTGGATACCGTGGCGGGCGATGATGTGATCAACAGCATTGAGCATGGTCAGAACCTGATTGTCACTGGTTCAAGTGACGGGCTTGCGGCAGGCACTACGCTCACCGTGACCGTCAATGGCAAAACCTATGCCGCGTCGGTACTGGCAGACGGCTCCTGGAGCGCAGCGATCCCGGCGGCAGACGTAGGCGCCCTGGCCGCAGGCACGGTGACCGTCACCGTGGCTGGCCAGAGCACTGCGGGTAACCCGGTATCCATCAATCACGATGTCACCGTCGATCTGGCGACCGTTGCCATCAGCATCGATGCCATCGCCACCGACGACGTGATTAACGCGGCGGAGAAAGGCACGGATCTGGTGCTTTCCGGCAGCACGTCCAATGTGGAAGAAAACCAGACCGTGACCATCACCTTTGGCGGCAAGTCTTACACCGCGAAAGTCGATGCCGACGGCAACTGGACAGCGACCGTGCCTTCCTCGGATCTTGCGGGTCTGAAAGACGGCGACGCCAGCGTACAGGTGAGCGTGACCAATGTGAACGGCAACAGCGCGTCTGCGGGCCGGGAGTACAGTGTGGATGCCACGGCGCCAACCGTGACGATTGACACGGTAGCCGGCGACAACGTGATCAACAGCAGCGAAGCGGCTGCGGGCGTGGCCATTTCCGGCACCACTACGGCTGAAGTCGGTCAGACGGTGACCGTAACGCTTGGCGGGAACAGTTACACTGCACTGGTTCAGCAGGGCGGCGTCTGGAGCGTTAACGTGCCAGCCACCGATCTGTCCGCTCTGGCGGATAACGGCTACACCGTGCAGGTTAGCGTGAGTGACGCCGCGGGTAACCCGGGCAACGCGGGGAAAGCGATTACGCTTGATACCACGCCGCCGACTATCAGCTTTAACGTCGTGGCGGGCGATGACGTCATCAACAGCGTGGAGCATGGGCAGGCGCAGATCGTAAGTGGCACCGCAACCGGCGCCAGCGTTGGCGATAAGCTGATCGTCACCATAGGTTCGAACCAGTACACCACCACCGTGGATGCCAGCGGCAACTGGAGCGTGGGCGTTCCTGCCAGCGACATTTCTGCCCTGACCGACGGCACCGTGACCATCAGCGCGACCCTCACCGACAGCGCGGGCAACAGTAGCACTCAGACCCACGATGTCGTGGTGAACACGGCCTCCGTGGCGCTGACCGTCAACACTCTCAGTGGCGATGACGTGATCAATGCGGCAGAAGCGGGCGCTTCGCTGGTCATCAACGGCTCAAGTGCGCAGTTCGCCAGCGGTACGCAGGTCACTGTCACCCTGAACGGTAAGAGCTATACGGCTACCATTCAGAGCGACGGCACCTGGACGACCACCGTACCGGCCGCCGACGTGGGCGCGCTGGCCGATGGCGCGAGCTATCAGGTCTCTGTCTCTGCGCAGGACAGCGCGGGCAACAGCGCCTCGGCGACTCACAGCATCAGCGTGGATACCACCGCGCCGGTGATCAGTGTGAATACGCTGTCGGGCGACGATGTCCTGAATGCAGCAGAAGCGCAGCAGCCGCTGACCGTGCACGGCTCTTCCAGCGCGGAAGCAGGACAAACGGTGACCGTCACGCTGGGTGGCAAAACCTACACCACAACCGTTGCGAATGACGGTACCTGGACGCTGGAGGTTCCGGCGGCAGACCTGGCTGCGCTGAGCGAAGGCGCGTTGACGGTTACCGCCTCGGTCAACGATAAAGCCGGTAACAATGGCCAGACGACACATACCTTAACGGTCGATACCGTCGCGCCAACCGTCACCATCAGCACCGTGGCCGATGACGATATCGTCAACAACGCCGAGCAACTGGCGGGCCAGACCATCAGCGGCACGACTACCGCAGAGCAAGGGCAGACGGTCACCGTGGCCTTTAACGGTCATAGCTATCAGGCGACCGTGGCCGCGGACGGTACATGGTCCGTCTTCGTGCCGGGTCGTGATTTCCTTGGCCTGACCGACGGGGATTACACCCTCACCGCGACGGTGAACGATAAGGCGGGTAATCCGGGCAGCGCCACGCACGACGTGACACTCAACGGTGATGTCCCGACGATCGCCATTAATACCTTCGCCGAAGATGACATCGTCAGTGCGGCTGAACACGGCACGCCGCTGGTTGTCAGCGGCACCACCGACGCGCCGGCGGGCCAGACGGTGACCATTACGCTGAACGGCAAAACCTACACGGCGACCGTGCAGAGCGACGGCAGCTGGAGCTACACCGTCGGCAGCGCAGACGTCACCGCGCTGGCAGACGGCGGTTCCTATGTGATTAACGCCCAGGTGAGCAATACCATCGGTAACAGCGCCAGCGACGATCACACCGTCACCGTCGATCTGACCGCTCCATCAATGGGCATCAGCATTGATTCGCTGCAAAATGACACCGGCCTGAGCGCGAGTGATTTCATCACCAACGATGCTCAGGTGGTGGTCAACGGCTCGCTGACCGCGCAGCTCGGCAATAACGAGAAGGCGCAGATCAGCTTCGACGGCGGGACGACCTGGATTGACCTGACCGTGACCGGAACCACATGGCGTTACTCCGATGGCCGTACCCTGACGGATGGTACGTACCAGTACCAGGTGCGCGTTATCGATAACGCGGGTAACGTCGGGGCAACGGACAGCCAGGACGTGGTAATTGATCTGACGAAGCCTGCGGCGACGACTATTACCGTGGATTCCATCTCGCAGGATACCGGACTGTCCGACAGTGACTTCATTACCAGCGACAATCAGATCAGCCTGAAAGGGACGCTCGGCGCGGCCCTGGGCAGCGGCGACCACGCTCAGATCAGTCTGGACGGCGGCGCAACCTGGACCGACGTGAGCGTCAGCGGCCTGAGCTGGACGTATGTCGATGGCCGTACGCTGGCCGACGGTGACTATAACTATCAGCTGCGGGTGATTGACGACGCGGGGAATATCAGCGCCACCACCAGCCAGGTGGTCACCATTGATACCGTTGTACCGGACGCCAGCAAAACGATCGCTATCGACAGTATCAGCGACGATACCGGCCTGAGCAGCAGCGACTTTATCACCAATGATACTTCCCTGACGCTGCACGGCTCGCTCGGTGCAACGCTGGCCGACGGCGAATATGCCCAGATCAGCATCGACGGCGGGGTCACCTGGCAGAACGTGATCGTCACCGGCAACAGCTGGTACTACGTAGATGGCCGTACGCTGGGTAACCAGACCTATGACTACTACGTTCGCGTGGTGGATACGGCGGGCAATGTGGGGTCAAGCGCCCATCAGCAGGTGACGGTCGATACGGTCGCGCCGGATGCCGCAATTACGGTGACCGTGGATAACATTACCGTCGATACCGGCTTCGATAACAACGACTTCCTGACCAGTTCAACCTCGTACACCCTGAACGGGACGCTTGGGGCTGAGCTTGGCGCGGGCGAGTATGTGCAGGTGAGCATGGATGGCGGTACCACCTGGGTTTACGCGACGGTAAGCGGTACCCAGTGGCGCTACAGCGACGCCCGTACCCTGACCGACGGCAGCTACAGCTACCAGGTGAGGGTTGTCGATCAGGCGGGCAACGTCGGGGCCACCACCACGCAGGACGTGACGGTGGATACCCAGGCGCCGCAGTACGGTATCACCATTGACAGCATCAGCGAAGACACCGGGCAGTCCGGGAGTGATTTCATCACCATGGACACCACGCTGACGATCAACGGCTCGTTGGGCAGTGCGCTGGCCAGCGACGAGCGCGTGCAAATCAGCCTCGACGGCGGCAATACCTGGATTGACACTACCGTCACCAACCAGCGCTGGAGCTACACCGATACCCGCGATCTGGCGGACGGGGATTACACCTACCAGGTGCGTATCATCGACCAGGCTGGCAACGTAGGTTCGACCTCATCGCAGGTGGTGACGGTCGATACCACACCGCCTGACACGGTGGGAACGGTTGTCAGCTATACCGACGGGGAAGGTGAACGTACGGGCACGTACGGCGCGTCAGTCGCGACGGACGATACCTCGCCGCTGATCAACGGTACGCTTAACCGCGCTCCGGAAGACGGCGAAATCGTACAGCTTTACCGGGATGGGCTCTTGCTGGGCCAGGTCACAATGAACGGCAGCGCAAGCTGGTCCTATCAGGACAACGGCCTGCTTGACGGGAATCATACCTACATTCTGCGCGTCACCGACAAAGCCGGTAACTACACGGAATCGGATGGCTTTGTGCTGAACGTCGATACCAGCATCCCGACCACCACGGCGACGATTGCCGCCCAGACCACCTCGGATACCACGCCAATTATCAACGGCACGGTGTCAGCGGACCTGGTGAACGGGGAATATCTGGTGGTGATTGTGAACGGGAAAACCTATACGTCGCAGACCGGCGGCGCGGTGGTCGTCGACCCTGATCACAATACCTGGTATCTGCAGATCCCGGACAGCGATACCCTGAGCGTGGCGAGCTATGGCGTAACCGCGCAGGTGAAGAGCAGCGCGGGCAACGGTAACACCACCGGCACGGCAACCGGCAGCCTGGTGATCGACACCACGTCGGTGAATACCGACTGGGCCACCACGGCGGGGAATAGCAACAACTCAACCATGACCCTCGGCATGAACAGCAGCGGTCTGTGGAATATCATTGCTAACGGACAGTCTTATTCCAGCAGCGATGATTCAACCTATGCCGGGAATACGTTAACTAACACACGTAGCTACTACGTGGTGAGCCAGACTGCCGCTGACTTTGACCGTAACGGCACCCAGGATATTTTCGCCACTGAGAACACCTACTCGGGCTCTACTCAGGTGATGTGGACCTACGATGGCAGCAACTACACTGCCAGCCAGTTGGCAATGGGGACCACCATCTGGTACGGCGGTGTGATTGCCTATGACAAGACCGGCGATGGCTATCTGGATCTGGCCTACGGCGATGCCGGTATGGACTCCCTGACCTATCTGGTGAATAACAACGGCGTTCTGTCGCCGGATGGCACCGGCGGGGAAGGTGGATTCTATGGTCAGTTCGATTCCGGGCGTGAAATTTCCGGCGTCGACCTGAACAACGACGGCACCGTGGATATCGTGCAGCATACCAACCGCAGCGGGGCGTACTCGCTCACTGTTATTAACAACAACGGTAACGGTACGCTCTCTATTGGCCAGAACCTGACCAACGTGTTTGTGGCCAACGCCTCGAATACCACCACGGCTGCCTCCATGACGTGGGCGGACTTTAACGGCGATGGCTACATGGATCTGTACCTCGGCAGCAGCTACAACAACAACGGCGGGGTGATTTACTACAACGATGGTACCGGGCAGCTTTCCACCACCAAGAGCGCGGTGGAAGCCTCTAACGCCTCGGCGGGCTATCTGTCGGTGGCGGTAGACTGGAACGGTGACGGGCAGATGGACATCATCAAGCTCAACACCTACGGCAGCTCCCAGACGGCGACGCTGTTTACCAACAACGGCTATGGCTCAACCTGGACCTCAAGCCAGCTGGCGTCCGGTCTGGCGAACGTCACCGGCGTGGCCGCGGTGGACTACAACTGGGACGGTGCGCAGGATCTGCTGGTATCTCAGCAAAACGGCAAGGTGGTGCTGGTGCAAAACAGCAAAACCATTGACGACGGCACCGCGATGCATCTGCATATCGTCGATAGCGAAGGCATCAATGCCTACTACGGCAACACGGTCAATCTGTATAACGCCGCGGGCGTGCTGGTGGCCTCGCAGATCATCAACGCCCAGTCTGGTATCGGGTCGAACGATACTTCTGCGCTGGTGAGTTTCTACGGGCTGGACCCGAGCGAAACCTACTCGGCGGAGATCGTGAAGATCACCAACGGGGTGTCGGATAACGTCACCTGGACCGGTCTGGACGCGGGCAACGGCAAAGAGGGCTATGTCCTCACCGCCGAAGCGGCCACCGGTGGTCACAGCGGAACCATTACCGGTACCGGGTATAACGACACCTTTATCGCAGAGGATGGCACCTATACCTATAACGGCTCCGGCGGCTGGAATACCCATTCCGACTACGACACCTGGAGCAATACCGGCGGTATGGACGTAGTGGATTACCGCAATGCCACCTCCGGCATAACCGTTGATTTGCGCCTCTCAACGGCGCAGAACACCGGGTTCGGTACCACGCGCTTGCTGAATATTGAAGGGATTAACGGCTCTGACTACGACGACGTGATTACCGGCAACAGCGGTGATAACCAGTTCGAAGGTCGGGGCGGGAACGACACCTTCAACATCGGCAGCGGCGGTCACGATACGTTGCTCTATAAGCTGATCAACGCGTCTGACGCGACGGGCGGCAACGGCAGCGATGTGGTGAACGGTTTTACCGTCGGCACCTGGGAAGGGACCGCGGATACGGACCGTATCGATCTGCGCGACCTGCTTTCCGACAGCGGCTATACCGGCACCGGCTCGGCGAGCTACGTGAACGGCGTCGCAACACTGGACAGCAGCGCAGGCAACATCGCCGATTACATCCGTGTGGTGCAGAACGGCAGCAACACCGAGATCCAGGTTGATCTGGACGGCACCGGCGGTCAGTTCTCCCCAACCACGCTGGTGACGCTGAACGGTGTGCAGACGGACCTGGCAACGCTGCTGGCGAATCATCAGCTGTTAATTGCGTAAAACAACGCCGCGGGGAGCGATCCTCGCGGCTTTTTGCGTTTCTTTACATGCATAGCCATAACCCTATATTTCACAAGATTACTTTGCGGGCTCGTTTAGAGAATGTTCGATTTCTAATCATTGCGCAAGGGTATCATTTCAGTGCGAAATCATCGCCCTGAACAGGACGTAGCATTATGAAGACACATCCACAGTACGAACCCTGGTTGCAGGGCATGCTCATTATCGCGAAGCACTATCGGCTGGATTTTTCGGCGGAGCATGTTCGGGTCACGATTAACCATGAAAGTCAGTCTCCCCGCCAGCTGGTGCTGGAGGAGATGGCGCGCCAGCTTGGGCTGGGGATGCGTATGGTGACGGCTGAAGCTGTATCGCTCGATCCGTGGCGTTTGCCGCTGCTGGCGGAGTTCATCGGCGGGCAAATCGCGGTCATCAACCGTATGGACAACGAAGGGAACGTCAGCCTGCAGTTTAGCGGCGACGGAGGCCTGGAAACGACGCTGACGCGTGAGGAACTTGGTTCGCGGTTAAAAGGGCTGATGGTATTGCGTCCGCTGGAGTCCACACCGGATGCGCGCGTGGATGATTACATTAAACCCTATGAGAAAAACTGGTTCTGGCAGCTGGCGCTGAAGGACTGGCGCCGCTATAGCGACATTATGCTGGTGGCGCTGGTCGCCAATGTGCTGGCGCTCTCCGGCATGGTTTTTTCCATGCAGGTGTATGACAGGGTAGTGCCCTCGCAGTCGGAGGCTACGCTATGGGTGCTGTTTGGCGGCGTGATGATTGCCATCGTTTTTGAATTCATTATGCGCATGATGCGGGTGCATATTTCGGACGTGGTGGGTAAACGTGCCGACCTGCGTATTTCCGAGCGCGTATTTGCCCATGCTCTGAGGATTAAAAACGGTGCACGGTCGAAATCGACCGGGTCGTTTATCGCTCAGATCCGGGAGCTGGAGTCGGTGCGGGAGCTGATCACCTCCACCACTATTGCCGCCATATCCGATCTGCCGTTCTTCCTGCTGTTCGTCTTTATTTTGTGGATGATTGGTGGCCCGCTGGTGTTGGTGGTACTGCTGGCCGTGCCGCTACTGCTTATTCCTGGCCTGCTGGTGCAGCGCCCGCTGGGAAAACTCTCCAGTGAAGGGATGCGTGAATCGGCGATTCGTAACGCCACGCTGGTGGAAGCGGTGCAGGGCCTGGAAGACATCAAGCTGATGCGTGCCGAACAGCGTTTTCAGAACCAGTGGAATAACACCAATGATGTTGCCGCCAGCGTCGGCATGAAGCAGCGCTGGTTGACGGGGTTACTGCTGACCTGGACTCAGGAAGTGCAGTCCATCGTCTACGCGGTGGTACTGCTGGTGGGTTGTTATCTGGTCATCAGCGGCGACATGACCACCGGTGCGCTGGTGGGAACCTCCATTCTGGCGTCCCGCACCATCGCGCCCCTTTCGCAGATTTCCGGCGTGCTCTCCCGCTGGCAGTCGGCAAAGGTGGCCCGCAAGGGGCTGGACGATCTGATGCAGCGCCCGATAGACGACCCACAGCATGGCAAAAAGGTGCACAAAGCCCACCTGCGTGGTGATTACCAGCTCGACGACGTCGGGTTTTATTACGACGAAGAAGAGAAACTCACCGTGCTGAACATCAGCAAACTGCACATTCGAGCCGGGGAGCGCGTGGCGGTGCTCGGGCGAAATGGTTCGGGAAAAAGCACCTTACTGCACCTGCTGGCGGGAATGCAGGAGCCGCAGCAGGGCAGCATTTTGCTGGATGATATCGCGCTGAATCATCTGGACCCGGCGGACGTACGTCGCGATATGCAGTTGCTCAGCCAGCAGGCGCGGCTGTTCTTTGGCTCCGTACGCGACAACATCCTGATGGGCAACCCGTTGGCGACAGACGAGGAAATTCATCAGGCGCTGGTCAACAGCGGCGCACTGGAGTTTGTGCGTAAGCAGAAAATGGGGCTGAACTACATCATCAACGAAGGTGGTGCAGGGTTATCCGGCGGGCAGCGTCAGGCGTTATTGCTGGCGCGCGCGTTGATCACGTCACCAAACATTCTGCTGCTGGATGAACCCACTGCCTGGCTGGATGAGGTTAGTGAGAAGCAATTTATCCAGCATCTTCACCAGTGGCTCGGCAAGCGCCGGACGCTGGTGGTGGCGACGCATCGTCTGCCGATTCTGGACCTGGTTGACCGCATCATCGTCCTGGAAAACGGCAAAGTGGTGATGGATGGCCCGCGTGACGCCATCCTGAGCCAGCACGGCATGGCGCCGCAGAAAGCTCCGCAGCGTACCGTCACCATGAAAAAGGAGAGCGTGGCATGAATGATTTCTCCCGCTTTAACAGCCGTCTCAAAGAGCCGCGCCTGCCGCGCGCCACGCTGGTGGCATGGTCCCTGTTTGCTCTGCTGGTGGTCTTTATCACCTGGGCGAGCCTGTTCGATCTCGATGAAGTGACCACCGGCAGCGGGAAGGTGATCCCGTCCTCCCACGAGCAGGTGATCCAGTCCCTGGAAGGGGGGATTATCCACAGTCTGATGGTGCGCGAAGGCGATATCGTGGAGCGTGGTCAACAGCTTGCCCAACTGGACCGGACGAAAACCGAGTCCAGCGTGCTGGAGAGTGAGTCTCGATTAAATGCTGCAATGGCGACGGCCGCGCGTCTGAATGCTGAGGTGAACGACACGGAACTCAAATTCCCGGCAGAACTGGATGACGACGTTGAGCTGGTCAAACAGGAAACTGCGCTTTTTCAGTCACGTCGAGAAAGTCTTGAAAAAGGGCTGGCGGGTTTACGCCAGGGAGCGGATCTTGTGCAGCGTGAACTGGCATTAACGCGTCCGCTGGTGACGCAGGGAGCGGCCAGTAAGGTCGAAGTCTTACGCCTTGAACGCCAAAAAAATGAGCTAGAGAGCAAAATCACCGAGATGAAAAACCAGTACTACGTTCGCGCCCGTGAAGAACTGGCGAAAGCGAACGCAGAAATGGAAGCACAGCGCTCGGTCATGAAAGGGCGTGAAGATTCTCTGACTCGCCTGACCTTTAACGCGCCGGTCCGCGGGATAGTCAAAGATATTGATGTCACCACGGTGGGCGGGGTCATTCCTCCCAACGGCAAACTGATGAGTCTGGTACCGCTTGATGACCAGATGGTGATTGAAGCGAAAATCTCGCCTCGCGATGTGGCCTTTATCCATCCCGGGCAAAAAGCGATGGTCAAAATTACGGCCTATGACTACTCAATCTACGGCGGGCTGGAAGGGGAAGTGACGATGATTTCACCGGATACCCTTCAGGATGAGGTGAAAAGGGATGTTTACTACTATCGCGTTTACATTCGCACCGACAGCAACCATCTGACCAATAGGCAGGGCAAGGAATTCCCGGTGTTCCCGGGCATGATAGCCACCGTTGATATCAAAACGGGGAGCAAAACCATTATTGATTACCTGCTGAAACCGTTGAACAAAGCGAAAGAGGCATTGAGGGAAAGATAAAAAAAATGGCGTTCAGTTAACCGAACGCCATTGTTGTTATACAGTGGGTATCATGCTAGTGACTGGACGTTTTTCTTTGGGAACAAAGTTGATGTAATGAGTCACATAAGCAAAATATAACCCGGAATAATTTTCAACAAGCTCAATAAATGCCGGGTAGATCGACATACGACCATCACCCCGAGCTTTAAGATAACCCATCTCTTGTGCCGATTTGATTATCCGATTGACATGAATACGTGAGACAAAAAACTCTTTTGCAAGTGTGCTCGATGAATAATCAATTGTGGCGCCGTGTGCTGTTTTGTTTTTAATAGCTTGTAGGTAAAGATACAACATAATCATACGGCCTCCATCTTTATCAATAAACAAACCTACCTCAGGTAAAATCTTTTTGAACGTTACACCGCGAAAAAGATATTCTGCTGCACGGCGGAAGAAATTATTCCTCAATAAATCATTATCTAACATGTTAACGTTTATATTAAATGCTGGGTATAAAATATTCACGGGCGAAAACGCGCCAGACATATAGCGTTTAAGTTCATCTAATCCTTTTTGCGTTGGTTCGATAATTGTTTTTCGTCTATCTTCTGTACATCGCCAGGTCTTAATGCGTCCCGTCGTTCGAAGTAATGTGATGATTGCGATAACACTGTTAGGACTGGCGATTTTGTATCGCGAGCATAACTCCTTTATCTCTGAAACCGATTCGGCTTGATTGCCGAATATAAAACAACACATTGAGAGAATAATATTGAAACGAGATTCCTGTAGCATTGTTTTATAAAACAAAGGTTGTTTTTTGTAGATGGTGTCATTAATGGTGTAGTGCTCTATTATTGCTTCGCTAAATCGTGGGTTGCTCTTAATAACTTCCCTTCGATGTAGCAAAGCCCTGGATGAGATGTGATTATCCATAGCGTTTCTCTCTTATTTTAACGAACTGATGAAGTGAAATAATCCGTCTTCTGTTCGGCCCATTATTATACATCGATAATGAAATATTTACCGTCGTTATTTGAAAGGATTATTATATTTATGCTGCGTATAGGTGCTGGGGTTGATTAACGCAAAGATGTTCTGTCTCATAACGTTAATTACTGTTTATAAACTGTTGGGAGTGCTGTAACATTATTTATTATAACGGGTTAACTTCAGCGTTGTAGTATTCGTAAATCGACGGTTTTATTCTGCATGAGAAATCGTGTTCTTTTACCAGGGAGCAGGTTATGGCCCATAATAATATTTGCAAAAGTGCTGCTCGTTATGAGCAAGAGTTTGTCATATCAGCCTGCGGTTTCACATTCCAGGGATACAGCCTGTTACTTGAAGAGCAGGGCGTAAAGGCGTCTCATATCCAGTTTGATGGTGAGGAGGTTAGCCGCCATGATATTGAAAATATCATTTTAAATCAATGTAGTGTGATTTCTGTTTTTCTTGGGAGAGACATTGTTAACCTCCTTGAGAGCCTCAAGAAGCTTGCTTCGGTTCTCAATGAACTGCCGGTATTAAAACGCGTCACGCTTTACGGGGAAATACCGGACAGCTGGCTGCTGCGTACGCTTGGAAGCCTTCTGGACAATAAACTCAAATTATCCATGATCCGGGTAGCCAATATTTCGGACATTATGGCGTGTATTAACGATAACTCACTTGCGGTAAAAAATTGCTCTCGTCCATTGTGCGAGACGTATTCTGGACTCACCTCTAAAAATATATTGAAAGGGTTAACGAAGCGAGAGTTGGATATTTTGCTCAATTGCTATCGTGGCATGACTGTGAAAAAACAGTGTGAAGTAACAGGCTTGTCGGATAAAACAATTTATACCCATAGAAAGGAAGGCTTAAAAAAATTACATCAAATTCAGCTGTGGTTGAGCGATCTTACAGCCACCAGAATGGAAAACGTTATAACCCGGAAAAATGAAAAAAATATACTATCCAGCCATGAAATGGCGATTTTTAATGCCTTACTTAACAAAGAAATATTCCCGGCGTATCAAGTTATTACCGATCGCTATAAAAAGGTTGTAGGCTTTGAAATTCTTTTGCGCTGGAATAAAAATGGAAAGATCCTGAAACCAGCAAGTTTTTTACGTGATATTTCAAATGTTGAAATCTGGCTTAAACTCACCGCGTTGGTTATCCATGCGGCTATATCAGGTATTAATAAATACAATGGGAAGTACTATTTTTCGGTGAATATTCCTCCGCAACTTGCCTCCGGTAATTCGCTGCCAGGTATGGCAAAAAAAGCCACTGAAATGTTGTCTAAATCGCTGTGGTCAGAAAAACTGGTGTTTGAGTTTGCTGAATCCATTGATGTTACGAAAGATAGCGCGATCGCCAAAACGATGCAGCGCTTGCGTAATACTGGCTGTCGACTATTTTTGGATGACTGCTTTTCAAGCCATTATACTATGTTTCCCGTGCGTCACATTCATTTTGATGGGCTGAAACTCGACCGAGATATCGTGGATAACTTTGTTGCCAATGACAATGATTATAATCTTATTAAAGCGATGCAGTTTTATAGCGATATAACGGGAAGAGACTGCATAGCAGAAGGTGTCGATAGCAAAGAAAAATTTGATAAACTCGTCGATTTAGGTATTAAAAACTTTCAAGGTTATTATCTTTCAAAAGCGGTAAGAGAAGATGAGTTGGATCGTATGGTAAGGTTGTTCAGTTGATGAAATAGCTATTCCGGTGGCAGGGGAAATCCATAGCCATGCTATAAGCCCACCCGATGAGATAGATTTGAACTCTAATAACCATGGCTAGTTTGCAGGGATACTTATAGCATGAATTATTAAAAACATTTACCGAGATAAAATAAGTGCCACGACCAGGCTAATCACTAAAACAGCACAGTAGAAAAAGATATTCCCTGAGAATTCAGAAAGCGTGTTCAAGTGTTCCTGACCTTGTTTGTTTAGTATTTGCAGTGCATTTTTTTCGTTTTCTGCATCTATTGTATAAGGATATCGGGTAAAACCATTAGCTTTCAGGTTCTTAGAAATATCACGCGTCAATTGCTTCTTTATTATTACTTTGGACTCATCGCCTTTGATGAAGATTACATAGCTGTTCATTTGCATTTCCTCTGCCCCAAAAAACATAATGTAACCTTTGTAGGGTTATCTGTTGTAGCTACTGTTTTAGGTAAGTCCGCTCCGTGCCAGGAGCGGACGTCCGCCGGGTTTATGTTTATGGTGTCAGACACCTATCGGTTGATAACCTTGCCATTCTGGTTGATCACGACTTCCTGAATCGCATGGAATCAAATTAATAAAAAACTCACCAATTTTTTCAAGTAGTAGGCAATCGTCTACATCCTTCAGGTTATCTTTATGCTGATGGGCCGTAGCACATAGCAGTGTCTTTAATGCTTTTATTTTGGCCTGTTGGGCATTTTCGGCCACAAATAAATCGAACTCGTGTAACTCAGCAAGCGTATCAGACCTGTAGCCGCCCGCATTGACGAAAAATAACTTGTTCGCTGAACGAGAGGGCTCAGTGGAAAGAGTGATGGAATAACCATCAGCCCAGGTGATACGGCTATAACCGTCGATATGGATTTTATCTTTATCGCCAAACCATACATCGCGAAGGACGGGCCAAGCGTCTTCTGGTTTGTTTGCAGCGACAAACTGAATATCATGCACCTCAATATTGGATTTGCCAGCGTTACCACCGATATAAAACATATATAGGTTCATCAATTATCTTCTTCATGTGTGAATTGCGTTATATATTTCACTATATAACGTTTCGTACTGCAATCCCAGAAGGGATAATGCTGAGTTTATGCATCAGTGCGTTACCCTCCGAACAATATTTGCCTTTCTCCTGTAGCTTCTTTAACACTGCTAGCCATGGGCATCGGTTGCAAGCAGAAGGCCCGCTCCTCGCTCACAGCAGACCTTGTGGCACTCCAGGCATTCCGCTTTGTGCCAGGAGTGGACATTGTCCATGGGTCAGTCAGGCAGGTTGACTGGAGACAGATTATCACCTGATAACGTGCTTAATACCCGCAAAGTTAATTCCAGGAAGTAAAATCTCACCCTTTCAACAGATTGATTTAAATATTTTTTTTAATTTTTATCCCGTCGTTATCAACATTCTGCAAAACAAGCGCTTGACCAGGTAGAACGATCGTTCTACCTTTAGCGCATGAACAAGAAGCCAAGTGATACACGAGAAAAAATCCTCGCCACCGCTGAACAGCTTATCTACCAGAACGGAATCCACGCCATGGGCATGGATCTTCTGGTGAAGAGTTCCGGCGTCGCAAGGAAGAGTATTTATCGCCATTTCGCGAACAAAGAGGACGTGGCATCTGCCGCGTTGAATGAGCGTGACGAACGGTGGATGCAGTGGTTTAAAAGCGAGTCTGATAAAGGCGAAACGCCTCAGGAGCGCATTCTGAACATGTTTACGGTTCTGAAAAGCTGGTTTGAGTCTGAAGGCTTCCGGGGCTGTGCCTTTATCAACACTGCCGGGGAGGTGGGAGATCCGGACGATCCCGTTCGCCAGATTGCGAAAATGCATAAGCAGAAACTGCTGGATTACGCGCGAGAACTCTGCGGGCAGTTAAATATCGAACGCCCCGATGTTCTGGCCAGGCAACTGCTGGTGCTCGTGGAGGGGGCGATTACCACGACATATGTGATGGGCGATCGGAACGCCGCTGACGACGCCCGGGACGTTGCAAAAATTTTGCTGGAACGGGCCTCTGCCGGGGCCTGAGTAACGAAAATTTCTATTACCTGTAAACCGAAAATGACTGGGGTTATACCATGACTGATACACAAGTACGCCCGCCGCTTCCGCCATTTACACTGGAAACCGCTATCGAGAAAGTCCGTCTGGCTGAAGATGGCTGGAATTCCCGCGACGCGGCAAAAGTTGCGCTGGCTTACTCGCTGGATACCAAATGGCGTAACCGTGCTGAATTTGCAAATAATCGTGAAGAAGCTGAAGGGTTCCTCGCCCGTAAGTGGAAAAAAGAGCTTGAGTACCGCCTCATCAAAGAGCTGTGGGCGTTTGGCGGAAACCGCATTGCCGTCCGTTACGCATACGAGTGGCATGATGACTCAGGTAACTGGTTCCGCTCTTACGGTAACGAAAACTGGGAATTTGAGGCCGACGGCCTGATGAAGCGTCGTTTCGCATGTATCAATGACATGCCTATCAAAGAAAGCGAGCGCAAGTTCTTCTGGCCGCTGGGGCGTCGTCCTGACGATCATCCGGGCTTATCTGATCTGGGTTTGTAAGCCAGTGCGTTATCCCGCAAAAGCCTCACGACTTCATCACAAGTGATCATTCAATGCAACGTGATGGGGCAGGCGGCGTTAAACTTCTGAAGTCAGCAGAAAGCACTTTGACGTCTTCAGGTCCGCACTTCGCTGTGGGTTCAGCGGGTTGATGCAATGTTATTCGACGTCAGAAAACCCCATATCTCTCAGCCAGATGCCGTGGCAAACGTCATTTTACAGGCCGTCAACTCGCTGAAATAATCGATTGACGAATAAAAGAAAGGGAACAGTAAACACTGCTCCCTTTTTATTTTTATATCATAACGTTATGACGCAATTTCAATGTTCCCTACGGCCTTGGGTGTCAGGCCGCCAGTTCTGGCATCTGTGCCATCACAAACGCTAAAACTTTTTCCGCATCGAGTGAGGCATAGGCCAGGCTTTCAATCACAGCAATAGGACGAGCGTCTCCAACGGTTGCTTTAATCTCAGCGGCCTTATACTGAATATGCGGGGCAATGAGAAATCCGTCGAAAGCGGGCGCCACGCTGGCAAAATTATCCAGACCCACCGCACCCACAATGAGAGGATGCCCCTTGTTTTCTGCCAGTAACTGTATCTTTTTGGCGAGAGAATTTGCTGTGTTGCCAAACAAACAACATATCAGAAGCTTTTTCATATTTTTACCTCCTGAGAATTATTCACAGGATATGACTCGCCAGATTTATAAAATGAGCGTCACCTCATATTTGTATGAAGAATCGATAAGGGTATTAATGAATTCCCTGTGAATGACAAAATTGAGTTATCTCGTTGTTTCGTTGCGTGGGAAACACGCACAACCCACTTTATAGTGGTTAGCCCAAAAGAGAGGGTCAAAGGGTGAGGGGTTGTTGTTCTTTTCGTTCGACTTTGCAAAGATGTAACACACACTATTTCAGACCTGCTCTGACAGCAACACGCTAAGTTGCCAAGTCGATTTCGAACGGATTCTGCTTTGAGGAGCCCGATATGACCACCTTCCATCAATTTTCAGCCACCAGTCTGGGCGGCCAGCTGATTCCAATGGCCGACTACGCGGGCAAGGTCGTTCTGGTCGTGAATACCGCCAGCCAGTGTGGCTTTACGCCGCAATATGCCGGCCTTGAAACGCTCTACAAGAAATACGCTGCCCAGGGGCTGGTGGTACTGGGTTTCCCCTGTAACCAGTTCGGCAAACAGGAGCCCGGCAATGCCGATGACATCGCGCAGACCTGCCACATCAACTACGGTGTGAGCTTCCTGATGTTCGAGAAAGTCGAGGTCAACGGAACCGCGGCCCATCCGGTGTTTCGGTATCTGAAAAACGAATTACCCGGTGTGCTGGGCGGGCGAATCAAGTGGAACTTCACTAAGTTCCTGATCGGGCGCGATGGTAAACCACTTAAGCGTTTTGCCCCGTTCACCACGCCGGAGAAAATGGAAGCCGCCGTTCTTGCCGCACTTGAACTGTAAACAGCAAACGGTCAGCGGTTTTAAACGTCAACGTCTCCGACGCAACCCGCGCTGATTCTCTGCTCAACCATGCCAAGTCGTAAACCTCATTTACCCAGACCGTTGAGTAGCGCCTGCGTCGCAGCAGATGCATTTCCCGACGGCGAACAAACCAGTCCAAATTCACGATACAGGGCAGGGGCAAGGGGGACGACACACAGACCGTGCAACGTCTCCGGCAGGGCTGATTCAGGGACAAGTGCGACGCCCATACCTTCTCCAGCCAGCAAGCAGGCACTGACCCAATCGCGAACTTTTACGCGCACGTCAGTTAACTGTAAGCCAGCATTTTCCATCAGGCTTTGCCCATTCACTAAACACCCTCCGGTGGCAAGAATAAAGGGCTGGTCTGCCAGTTCTTCTAGCGTTATGCCGGATGTTTTTGCGAAACCTGCCAGAGGATGGCGAGCCGGCATTACCGCGACCCAGGCATCTTTTCCTAAAACAACCTTTGCGCGCCCAGGCGCAGGGTTCATGACGACCCCAAGTTCAACCGTGTCTTGCGCCAGCCACACCTCAACTTCCTCGTCCGTGCCTTCCAGGATCACCACCTCAATACCGGGATAGAGACGTTTAAAGTCCCGCAATAATCTGGGCAAAAATGTGGCGGTTACTGAGGGAAAACTGGCCAGGCGAATGCGTCCGCTGTTTAGCTCCCGGTTCTCGTCTGCCAGCAAACGGATCGCATTCAGCTGCAATATCATGCTCCTTGCATGTGCGACAACCTGCTCGCCGAGGGCTGTGACGCCAATATTCCGCCGCTCACGTGTAAAGACAGAAAACCCAAGGGAAGCCTCCAGCTGGGCGATAGCCTGGCTGGCACCTGATTGCGTCATGCCAATTTCCTCCGCGGCGCGCGAAATATTGTTGGCATCCGCGACTGCAACCAGTAAGCGCCAGTGCAAAAGATTCATCATGAGTATCAGTAGCTCAGCTAATAGTTAAATTATGAACAATTAATTTTACAGCAAGATTCTCATTAAGCAGAGTGTTTCAGAAACGTATTAAGCATCGTTAAAAAACATTCAATTCAAAGGAGACACCATGAGACTCTATTACGCCCCTGATACCTGCTCACTTTCACCACACATTGTGTTGCGCGAACTGGAGCTTGAGTTTGTACTGGTTAAAGTGGACAACCGGAGTAAGCGCACCGCTGACGGTCGCGATTTCCTGACCATTAATCCTAAAGGTTATGTCGCAGCACTTGAACTTGACGATGGAGAGGTACTCACAGAAGGTCCGGCGATTGTGCAGTATCTTGCAGATCTTAAAGCGGAAAGCGGGCTGGCTCCGCGAGCAGGCTCCTGGGATCGGGTACGTCTCCAGGAATGGCTTAACTTTATTACCAGCGAGATACATGCGGGCTCGGCGCTGTTATTCAATTCCTCGCTGCCCGACGAGGTCAAATTGATTTATCGCGAAAAGCTGTTCCGGCGGTTCAATTTTCTTGAGGATCAACTCAACGGTAAAACCTATCTGATGGGTTCGGCGTTCAGTGTTGCTGATGCCTACCTTTTCACGGTGCTGGGTTGGTGTAAATTCTTCGCCATCGACCTGCAAGGTTGGCCCGTGCTATCAGCCTACATGGCAGGGATCCATGCGCGGCCTGCGGTGCAGGCTGCATTACTTGCTGAAGCGTCTGATTAAAGTAACCCGCGGAGTACCGGGCACCGTTTTGTGTGCCCGTACATGAACGCTATGGTAGCAGGCCCGCCGATTCAGTGGGTGAGTCAGAGGGGGATGTATTTACCCTGCAAATTTGAGCAATGCTTCGCCATCAAGGCGATAGCGAACCCATTCAGATTGCGGCAGCGCGCCGATGCTCAGATAGAAATCAATGGCTGGCTGGTTCCAGTCCAGAACACTCCATTCCAGGCGGCCACACTGGCGCTGTACCGCACATTGCGCGATGTTTTTCAGTAACGCGATTCCCGCGCCCTGGCCTCGATAATCCGGGGAAACATACAAATCTTCCATATAAATACCGTTACGACCAAGCCATGTTGAATAGCTGGTGAAGAACACGGCATATCCCACGGCTTTACCTTCACTCTCAGCGATCAGCGCTTCGGTTTTACTGCCTGCGGCGAAAAGTGTTTCCCGGATCTCGTCTGGCGTGGTGACAACCTCTTGCGGTGCCTTTTCGTACACGGCCAGCTCATAAATCATATCGTAGATTGCGGTTGCATCTTCCGGGCGGGCCTGACGAATTGTGATGCTCATGAGTTTTCCTGTTTGTTCTGCTTTATGTTGATGGGGTTAAGCATAAGGGTTATCGTCAGAAGAATTAAGTGCAATGAAATCAACAAATGATGAATATTATGCATCCAACTCTGAGGCGTCTTGATTTAAACCTTCTTCCTGTTTTTGACGCGATTTACCGCCACAGCTCTGTGCGGCTGGCCGCGGATGAACTGGCGATGAGCACATCGGCGCTGAGCCATGCGCTGTCGCGTCTGCGTATTACCCTCAACGATCCGTTATTTTATCGGGAAGGCCATCGCATGTGCCCCAGTGTGTATGCCACCCAGCTTGCGCCTGCGATTGCATCGACACTGAAATTCCTCAATCACGAGCTGACGCCACAGCCGGAATTTGAAGCCTCTGTGAGCACGGAGTCATTACAAATTGCGATTACCGATTTCACCGCGTTTTGTATTTTCCCGGCGCTGATGCACAAGTTGCAGCATGAGGCGCCAGGTTTGCGCCTGGAGTTATGCTATTTGCCGCATAGCCCGGCACTAACGGAACTACTGGCGGGGGAAGTGGACCTGGCGCTTGGGTTCAGCACGTCGGATGATATCCGCCACCCGGAACTGGATGAGATAAGCTGGTTTGAAGATGAGTATGTCGTCATTAGTAATACCAGCCGGACACAACTGACGCTGGAGGATTATCTCGCCGCCCGCCATCTGGTGGTGACGCCATGGAATGAAAAGCAGGGCGTTCTGGATCTACAGCTCGAGCAGATGGGGCATACCCGGCAAATTGCTATCAAAACCCCGTCGATGCTCAGCGCGCCGTTTATCGTTGCCCAGAGCGATCTGCTGATGGCAATCCCGCGATATGCCGCTGAGAAGCTGGTTCCGGCAACGGATATCCGGATTTTCCAGCTGCCGTTCGCAATCCGCCCGTTTGAAGTGAAGATTTATTCACATAAACGCAGCGGTAAGCGAGGCGTGACGAACTGGCTGAAAGCGCAAATGCACATGCTGGCTGATGAGATCCATTCAACGCAATAACGGGAGAAAATAGCAAATAACCCAAACGTCACTAAATTGCCAGCCTGACGGTAGATGAAGATTGCTTCAGCGCGGCGATTGCGCAGAAATAAGGGAAAGGGGATGAAAAGGCTTAGTTCGAGTACAAGGGTGAAGACAATCGTGATGCTGGCCGTAGTAGCCAGCATGGCAACAGGGTGCGCACCGTTACACCCGTCAGGATGTCATAAGACCACGGCAACGGGTAGTTGCGGTTCTGGCCGCTGGGATGACAACGATCAATGGGGGGCGCAGGCGCGGGCAATCAGAGATGCAGTCAATGCCAAAATTGATGATCCGCAACGCTGGAAAGGGAAGAAATGCCGGCTGCATCTGGCGTTTGCCAAAGATGGAACGGCGTTAAGCATATCAACCAGCAACGGCAATAAAGCCTATTGCGAGGCCGTACTATCGGCTGCACAAAAAGCACAGTTCCCGGCCTTTACCAACCTGGACGTTTATCGGGATTTTCAAAAATCCGGCTTTGATATGCAGGGTTAGTTATTAATTAAACGGCAGCAGTGACTCGTAACGCCCCGGAGGCTGCACAAGTTAATAAACCTTCAAATTAGTAGACCATCATTGTACTACCTAAACTGGTGGCTTGTTTTTTGTACAGAAACACTAGGATTAATCGTACATCAAATAACAGTGCCGACATTTATTAATTAATATTTAAAAAATGACATGTTATAACTCATTGATTCTACTCGGTTAAAATGTTGTTGAACTTATTGCAACAAGATTAGCCAGGCAGCATATACTAAAGGCATGATATCTAAATTATAATCCTTTAACATCCGGTAGATAGGTGAGGTTAGAATGCGTTTAATTGTCATGTTGTTAAGCCTGGTAGTCGGCACTCAGGTCTGGGCTGGTGAACTTACCAAACCTACCGGTAAAGTCCTTTTAACCATGTCCGGTAAAATAGAAAATACCAATGAAAACGGCAAAGCCGTTTTTGATATCGCTACCCTTGAGAAACTGGGCGTGGTCAGCTTCCAGACTACGTCACCCTGGTATAATGGGCGTACGACTTTTACGGGTATTTCCATGCAAAAGCTCATGGATTATGTTGGGGCGAAAGGGACTGTTGTTAAAGTCACCGCGCTCAATGACTATACTACCGTTATCCCTCTCAGTGATTTCAAGAATTACAATGTGATCCTTGCTTTCAAAATCAATGGGGAATATATGCGTGTCCGTGATAAAGGTCCGTTCTTCATTGTGTATCCCTATGACAGTTTGCCTGAGCTGAATAATCAGATTTATTATTCACGTTCAGCATGGCAGGTCAGCCGTATGAGTATTGAGTAAGAGTTCAGAGGAGAATCATGAACAGAATACTGGCTGGCATCATATTTTCCCTTTTTATATCTACAGGGTATATATCGTTCCTTGTGCATGAAAGGCAACAAGAGTTGCAGACGCTGAGTCGCTACACCGACTCATGGTCTGCTGCCCAGCTGGTGTCAGAATATTACCGTTTTGAGTCATGGCTTGGTCTTTACACTTTTGTGGATACGATGGACCTCGATGACGTACGCCTGCGTCTCGACATTATGCTCAGCCAGAGTGATTTAATGAAAGGCGGCGATTTAGGGCATTATATAGACAGCAATAAAGAGCATCGTGAACTGGCTTTACAACTGCAAAGTACGCTTGAATATCTGGATGTTCATCTTGAGAAAATGAACCGTTCGGACATCAAAGAGTACCTGAAAGTCATGCATGAGCTTGACTCGCCGCTAAGCCGTCTCTCATCTGGTGCATTAGATAAAGATGTTAACTCGATTAATAATGCGAACCACAATATTCAAACGCTGTACTATATTTATTCGGCGACGTCGGTACTGCTAATAATACTCAGTGCGATATTAGGCGTGCTGATATTCTACCAAAACAGAAATATTCTGAAGGCGCATCTTCAGGTTAAAAGCCTTGCCGAAGAGTTGCAGAAATCGAAAGAAAAACTGCAAATCCAGAACACAAAACTGGAGTATGACGTCTACCACGACTCTCTCACCGAGATGAATAACCGCCATTTCTTCTGGGAAAATTTAACTAAAACCATCGAAGTGGCGAAAAAAGATAATCAGTCTGTGGTTGTCATGTTGTTTGATTTAGATCGATTCAAAGAGGTCAACGATACGTACGGGCACGATGCTGGTGATATTTTATTACGCCAGATCTCCCACCGTCTGGAGTCGATGAGCCTTGCTACAGATACGCTTTACCGCTTAGGTGGGGATGAGTTTGCATTTCTTTCGAGTGGCCTGACAGAAAGCCAGGCGGTTTCCCGCGCTCAAAAAATCTGCGAATTTATCAATCAGCCGTACACGATTTATAACACTATTATTAATATCACCACCTGTGTGGGTATTGTTATTTCAGACACGGAACGCCGATCTGACTTTCTGTATAAATTTGCCGATCTGGCGCTTTATGAAGCCAAAAATGAAGGTTCAGGAAAGATAAAAGTCTTCCGCCAGCGCATGTTAGACAAACTGCAAGAAAGCAGAACCCTCGAACATGATATGGCCATGGCAATCGTGAACAAAGAGTTCGTGGTTTACTATCAGCCTATTGTTGATTCATTTAGCCGGGAAATTTACAGCTATGAAGCCCTTATTCGCTGGATACATCCACTGAAGGGGATTCTGTCACCGGATAGCTTTATTCCGGTCGCTGAAAAAACAGGCATGATCAACGAGATGGGGAAATCGGTGCTCGAAATGGCCTGTCGGGAAGCCGCGACCTGGGCGGTTCCGGCGAAAATTTCAGTCAATGTCTCGCCTGTTCAGCTTAGCAGCAAAACTTTTGCCAGCGTGGTGCTGTCCATCCTGAAAGAAACAGGACTTCCGAATGAACGCCTTGAACTGGAAGTGACTGAGTCCTCTCTCTTTACGGAGAGCACGACGCCGATGAATACCCTTAGCAAGCTTAGATCTCTGGGGGTGAAAATCTCCATCGATGATTTTGGTACGGGATACTCTTCACTTTCGCGACTGAGTCGAATTGCCTTTGATAAGATCAAGATAGACAAGTCTTTTGTCCATACGCTTTCCACTCAGGAAGACGCCATTAACATTATCAAACTGATTACAGGCATGGCCAAATCACTGAATATGAAGGCTATTGCCGAAGGTGTTGAAACGCAGGAACAGCTGGAGAGTCTTCAGGCGCTGGGCTGCGATTTTGCACAAGGATATCTGTTTGGTAAACCTCAGCCTTATGTCGCAGGCGAGATACGCAACGGTTATCAGGAACAGTTAAACTGCGAACGTTTATCCTGAGCATGGGTTCATAGCTGCGTGTATTGCTGCGAAAAATGACCTGGGAGGGAAGAGGGACCCGGCCAGCGTGACCGGGTCAGTGGTGTTTCAGCCTTTCCGTTTTTTTAAAAAAATAAACGCAACTGCCCATACAAGCAGGAAAGTTATTGCTGCGCTTCCCAGAATGATGACATTGCTAATAATGCTGTCCCATTCGGCGCCGGGAACCGGGCCAGAGAAATCACTGTAAAATGCGAAAAGTTTGCCTTGAGGTACGAAAGCATACATCAGGATCAGAATAACCGCATAAACCAGGAATGATGCTGCCCACAATAGGGCAATATGGATCGCCTTCATCAGTAAACCTGTACCGTTCCGTAAGCCGTCAAAGCAGCTGTGACCTGCATTGTAGGCGTTCTCAATAAAGCTTCCCGTAAAATTGCAAAATGTGAAGGGCTGGGTAACGTGATACAACCTTCGCTAACTCCCATGTATCCCGCGGGATGTAACCTGAAGTGTCCTCGCTCGACGAGATCAATAAAAGTCCAGTCGTCAATTTTCCCGTCATCGCGATAGAGTGCGAACCAGATGGAACGGTCTGAACCACTATATTTCGTTGCAGCCCAGTCCTGTATCATCGTCCTGAGCCCTCCACTGGGACGGCTGACAATGTAATATTTTCCGGAAGGTAACGGGCCTTTGCTCGGTATACTCACTGAGTCCGGGTTGTTCCTGTATCTGCCCTCAAAACCTGAATATGCGGGGAAGAAACCCAGCATTTTTGCAGTTATGCATCAACGGGCAGATCGATACGACTTTGACGCCTTCCAGCAGCATGTTGAAGTATTCAACCTCCTGTCCTGCATCGTTAATGTGGTACCACTTAAATTCGGCACTATCTAGCGTTTGGCCTTTTGCGACAGCCTTATAAAGGTAGGGACTTGATGAATCGAACTCCTTTTCGAACGTCATTGCGCTATGAACTCGGTTACCTGTAATTTTACCCGTCATGTTGTCCGTGGGCAGATGCAGGCCGTGGGCAAAACTATGAATCTCAATACTACCTTCTCGATCCTGAACGTCGACAGAACCATTGATATCTGCGCCTCCATCGTCTTTAAGCCATAAATAAGCCGGAATAGCCATAACCACAATCTCCATTTGAGTTAAGTAATCCATGATTTTAATATGGCTATTGTTGGCTGTATACAGAATAAACAACAGCATAGCTCACTCGGTGCCACCCCCGTAAATTGAATGGTATGAACAGACAGACTCTGGGAATATCCTCACCTCATCGACTTTCTGTTGACTTACCTGATAGCAAAAGTGGCCATCTGATACCAGCCATCAGTGGTTTTCCCTTTGTTAGCAAGCTGGACTCGCGGTGCGCCCTGGGCATCGGTGATTGCCGTTTGCAGCGAATAATTGCCGGCGGGCAGGGAGGCAGGCAGCGCCAGCACCACGCGGCTTTGAATATCGCCCGGCAACCAGCGGCGGATATCATCCGGCGTTTTCTGCTTCAGAACGGTTGTGCCTGCGGCATTAACCACGCGCCACTGCACCGGATAAGCAAGATACGCCGGTGCAACGCCGTCATTACGCCAGTTAACGGTCAGCGTCAGCGGTTGCCCAATCTGAAGCGGGGTATCAAACGTCAGCTTATTCACCCGATAGCGATAGCCAATGCGCAGTAAGGCTTTATCAACAATGTCGCGGTATTCCGTGGGGATCGGTCGCGATTTGATATTCAGCGTACTGGCGTGCTGCTGCAACGCCCAATCGAAGGTCGCCTGGACTTCTGCGCGGGTATAGTGCTGCACGGTTTGCCATTCGGTCATATAGCCGCAAATCTCAAGGCTAACCGGCGCTCGTTTCCAGCTGTCGTTAAAGCCCGGCTCGGCGGCCTGCGCGGCAGCCAGACGCTGCGGGTAATCATCGCGCATGTGGCTCCACTCGGTTGAGAAATTACGCCAGTCGCCCCAGCAGTCCGCGCGCCAGCCAGCACCCCGGCGGCTGGCCCATGCCAGCGAGTCACCGCCGCTAATGAGCATCACTTTCGGGGTTTTCGGGAAGCTATCAAAATGCATATCGACATAACGATTGAGCTGCGCGGGCGTGTATTTATCCAGCAATTTCGGTACGTCAGGAAAGTTAGAGTTGTGCCATTCCCCCCACGAACCGACCATGCCGATATCAATAAATGCCAGCTCCGGGTTTCCATCGTAGCGTTTACCCATGGCGCCGATCAGTTTCTGTGCGTAGGCGATGAAGGTGGGGTCGCTGAGATCCGGCACGAAGGTTTTATGGTTCTCAACCCACTGTCCTTTAATGCCTTTGGTAATCAGCCATGCGGGGATTTTCGACCCGGTTAGCGGTTCATCAAGCGCCATAAAGCGCAGACCGACGTTCATCGCCGGCTGGTGTCTGGCGGCAACGGCGAAAGCGTTGTCGATGAGGGCGAAATTATAAACCCCTTCCTGTGGCTCCAGCTCGCTCCAGTAAAAACGCTCGTATTCAAAGCCGGTGTCGGGATACTGCGCAAGAGTAGGTTTTTGACCATAGCCGTCATGAAAACTGGCAACACCCATGCCCGGATTGGTCAACAGGCCGTCGAAGGCCAGAGGTGAAACCACCGTGGTGACAGCACCCGCAGGGCCTGACATCAGCAAACCCGCCAGCAGCAGTGCACGAAACAATGGCGCTTTACGCAGAGACGACATCGGCATTTTATTTCACCTTGTCATTTTGTCATGAAGGTCCATAAACCACGTCCAGATCCCAACGTGGAAATTGGTGAAGACATCGATGCCCAGTGCCGATTTCAGCATATAGAGTGCCAGCATAACCGACAGCAGGCAGAACAACACCGCGAGGGTAATGATCAGTGTAGTGAAGATGCGCCCAACCAGTGTGCTTTCGCGCGATACCTTGCGCAGATCCCGGCCAAAGAGAAACACCACGAAATAGCGGCGGTGGAGGAAAGGGAAACTATGGCGAAAATCGAGCCGGTGGCGCGTCGCCAGATTGGTATGGATCAGCGCCTGCTCAATTCCGCGCTTCTGTTCCGGGGTTAATGAGGTTTCGACCTCCTGATCAAGTGAGGCATAGAAGCGTTCGATAACCAGTTCTGCTGTAGATTTTGACACGTGTTACCCGTTTACGTTAGGCGCTGATACACTTGAGCGGTTTGAGCGGCAATTTCCGGCCAGCGGTACTTTGGCAGAAACTGGCTGTAATCCGCTTTCTCTCCTCCGACCCACTGCTGAAGCTTCTGCGTCAGGGCCGGAACATTACCGACCGGGAAATAGTCCGTGCGCGGCAGGCCAATTTCGAGGTTGGCCGGAATATCGCTGACAATGACCGGCAACGACCACGACATGGCCTCCAGCAGGGCGATTGGCAAGCCTTCATGGTAGGAGGGCAGGACGAATAACCCGGCCTGTGAGAACAACGTATGCAGCGTCGGGCCGCTAACAAAACCGGTCATAAAGATGTTCGGCGTGCTGAAGGCCTGTTTCTTTAGCCGTTCGCTGTACTCATCGGCGTGGTCGGCATCGCCAATCAGCACCAGTGGCGTCGCACAACCCGCCGCAGCATAGGCGGCTATCAGGTCGTGCAAGCCTTTCTCTTCCACAAAGCGTGCCACAGCAACAATATACTGACCCGGCTTAAGGGCGTGCCTTTGAAGGATCGTCGCCTGTTCTTCCGCGGATGGCAGCGCGGTCTGGCGGACACCGTTATAGATAACGTGGGCATTATGTCGGCCATGTTTGCGCTTAATCAGATTGTTGATGACTTCGGATATGACGATCACTTCATTGGCGTAGGTTACCGCCCATTTTTCGCCCAGCCGCAGCATCCCTTTACTGACTTTTCCCCATTTCTGCCGGTCATAATCCGGGCCGTGATGAGTAAACACAACGCGTTTCCCCAGCAGGCGCAGCAGCGGCACCACCAGTCCGGGGCCGATGGCGTGAACATGAACCACGCGGGAGCCGTCAAATAAGGTGCTGAGCGCCGCCAGGGTTGAGTGCACGATGGCCTCGAACTTACGGCTTTTCGGTGCCCATAAGCTCTTGAGTTTAACACCTTTATATTCACTGCGGCGATAGTTCACGTACGGCGACCGGGCCAGCACGCAGATCTCGGCGTTGCCCAGACGATAGATTTCCGGGTACAGATTCTGGCAGTGGGTTTCGACACCGCCCTGAATATTGGGAATGCCGCGGGTGCCCAGCACCGTCACGTTGGTTTTCATGTTGTCACTCCCACAAGTTGCTGATAAAGCGCCTGTAGTACCTGCATATGACGGGCAAGATCGTATTTTTCTTCCAGACGCTGGCGGGCACTCATCCCCATGTCACGCGCCCGTTGCGGGTCCGCTGCCAGTTGGTCCATCAGCTGAGCAAGCGCGTCGCTATTGCCAGGCTCCACCAGATAACCATCGACGTTGTCACGGATCTGTTCCGGAATACCGCCAATGTTGCCGCCGATCACCGGGCGGCCAAAGGCCATGGCTTCCAGTACCGACATTGAGCAGTTTTCGTAATATTCGGAAGGGACAATGACCGCACGGGCCTCGCGAATGAGGTTGTTCAGCGCCTCGCCGTGTTTCATATACCCGAGGAATTCCGGGCCACTGAAGCGGGCGCGCAGATCTTTACCAAGCGGGCCATCGCCGACGATTTTCAGCGGCATTTTCTGGGTCATTTTCTGCTGCGCCTGGGCAAGGGTCGACACGCCTTTTTCCCGGCTCAGGCGGCCGATATAGAGGAAATAGTCGCCCGCCGAGTCGCCAGGCACGGTGGTGCTGGCGTCAATACCGTTAACGATAACGTCGATGCGGGTGTGGGGAAGCTTACGCAGCAGCGTCTGGCGCATAAATTCGCTCGGCGCGATGATGCAATCGAGCATGGCGTAGTTTCTGGCGAACTTCTGCCAGTAGGCTTCCAGCGACAGCAGCAGGCTTTTAAAGGTATCGCCTTGCTGGCAGCGATGGCGGAACGCGTTGATGACTGACCCGGTCAGGCACTCTTCGCAGACGTGGCCGTCGCGCAGCATGGTGTAGGAGGGGCAGACGATTTTGTAATCGTGTGCGGTCAGTACCGTTTTACAGCCAAAGCGCTTAGCCACGCCAATGACGGCGGGCGTTATCTGATGATAGATATTATGAAAATGCACAATATCCGGCCGCTCGCGCAGCAGCAACGTGTTGAGCTTCGCACAGGCCTGCGAATTATAGATAAAATCCACCCCGGCCCTGACCCGGCCCATCACACCGTGACTGTCATGGTAATCGACATTCTGGACGAAAAATTCTTCCCACGGCGACGGTTTATTTTCCACGTGCTTCATGCTGAAGTCGACGACCTGGTAGCCGGATCGCAGCATGGCATCCCGCTCCTGGAAATAAACAGTTTCCGCGCCTCCTTTGATAAAGAAGAACTTGTTAACGAAGAGAATTTTCATTTTCAGTATCGATATGCTTTGGATTAAACACGGTCACCGCCGGGCGTTGCATCGGGTCACGGACTGCACGAGCCATCCCGCGCAACATCCCCGCTGAAAACATAAATAAGTTGATAACGCTCTGCACGCCGTCGCGAAGGGATCGGTTTTTGGCTGTTTTCAGAGCGATAAACGCCAGCAGTGGCAACAGCGCAATGGCGATAACCCTGGCGTTAAAAGTCAGCAGACAGACCAGCAAAATCAGCAGGTACAGGGTGAAAACCAGCTCATTACGCACAATGCGCAGCGCAGCCGGGAAATGGGCTTTGCCCCAGCAGCCGCGCAGCAGTTCACCTGGCGCACACAGGAAACGGTTCTTCCAGCGGTAGATCAGCATTTTGAAAGTCGGCATGGTGTAGGACGTGTGGCTAAAATAGGGCACATCCAGGCGGTGCAGCTTGTAGCCAGCTGCTCCCAGGCGGATGCCCAGCTCGGCCTCTTCGTAGGCGTGCAGGTTCAGGTTGGTCAGGTAGCCGACTTTTTCGATGGCTGAACGGCGATACAGTCCGCCTCCGCCTAAATGGTCAGTATCGCCGTGCGGGTAAATCAGGTGCAGGCGCTGCTTGCGTGATTTGAACTCGTAGTTAGAGGCATCATCCATCTCAACGCTACCGGCCACTCCTGCGTATTCAGGATGGGTTTCCAGAAATTCGACAGCGGTATCAAGAAAGCCCGGTTCAAGCTCCATATCGCCATCCAGCAGCAGCAGGTAATCGCCTTCACTATACAGCCAGCCGAGCTGGTGGCCGATACCGCAACTGCGATCGCTGATGTTATCCAGGCACACCACCATCACGTCTTTACCTAACGCGAGATCCCTCGTGTTATCTGTCGAGAGGCTGTCGGCAACAATGATTTGATGCGGATAGGGTTGCAGTTGCTTGCGGACGCTGTCGATCGTTTTCTCAATGCCCTGCGCTTCATTCAGGGTCTTAATGCTGACGGTAATAGAGGGTGTTTTATTCATGTTCGTTACCGGAGTTCAGACGGATAGTACGGTGGATGACGATAAGCGCCCCGAGGGCCACCCATAATAAAAACTGTAACATGGGGACAATCATCAGGATCTGGCTGTACGGCAGGCTGAGCAGGCAGCCGATGACAAAGACATAGTACGCCGGTGCCGAGCTGAGCAACTGGAGATCTTCACGATTAAGCTCCTGACGGGAAAAGGTCTCTTTTGGCCGCGTCGCCACGAGCACGGCGCCAATCATGCAGATAAACAGAATGATGCCAATAATGCCCACTTCCCACAGCAACATGCTTAAGGCTGTGGAGTCGAGGATCAGGTGATACCAGGCGCCGATATACCCCGGTGAAACTGTACTGCCGCTGTTCGTGGCGTTAAGACCGTAGCCGAACAGCATCCCACCCGGGCCGAAAAGATCGTTATGCTGGAGCCAGAAGAAGACGGTGGTGAAGCGCCCCAGCTCGCCGCTCGGCATGATGTAGTTGGCATCAAAAATATAACTCAGTGAATCAATAAACACCGAAAGCGCGCTGCGGGTAGGATCCCCGCCAAAGGCCGCTGAATAATTCGATGCCAGAACGGTAATGGCGATAAAAATTAACAGCGTCATCCCAACGGCGATAATCAGCAGCGAGCGCAGGCTGACGGCACTGACCCCACGCACATAGCCGGGCAGGATCCACAGCAGCGCCAGCAGGAAGGGCGACAGCAGGATAATGAATTTCACTTCGCCGACCACGCAAAGGAAGAAGCCCAGCGCAATGTGGATCACCAGCGATTTTAACGAGCAGATCCCGTGCTTATACTCCGATAGCTTCAGTAGCATGATCAGCAGGCAGAACGATCCCATTGCCGCGGTGTTGCCGCCGCCCATCGGGTCGCCGCCGAACGTGCCGACCACCGAATCCCACTTCTCATCCTCACCACGAAGCGCCACGCGCTGGGGAACGACAAAAATCACCTGATAAATCGCGACCGGGATCTGCACGTAGAAGATCCAGTAGAACAGCTGAGTCAGCCTGTGCAGCTGCGATTCGCGAACCATGCCAAGTAACATACAAAGCATCAGCAACGACAGCGCCAGCTCGTTTTTAAAACCGACGATGGTGGTCACGATGCCCGATTGCAGCACCGTAGAGACAAGTCCGAGGAAAATAAACGTCAGGTACAGCGCCAGTATCACCTTTTCGCGCCCGGTGAGCGTCAACGGCTGCGGACGGTTTTGCATCAGCAGTAATACCGCCATGACCAGCACCATAAAGAAGGGCAGCCACAGGATCGCCGCCACGCCGGTGAAGTACTGGACCGTGCCGCAGAAAACCAGAGTTATCAGAGCATAGGCTTCAAGGTAGCGGCCGGTATTTAGCTGCATATTTTCTGCTCCTGTACCCAGAGTGATTTTGCCCGCTGGTTCATTTTGATGAGAATGAACAGGTAGCGCACGCTGGTCAGCACCGAGAAGGTCAACAGCGCGATTTGATAGCCCACGCCAAATTTCGGCAGGGCGATAAAGGCGATGGCAATAATCAGCATCTGCTCAATCTGGATGCGCAGGAAGTAGCGCCGGGAGCCGAAAATCAGCTCAATGACCGTCAACGGGCTGACCGCCAGTGCAGCAAACAGATAGGGCAGCATATAGCGCGACGTCGGGATCGAGTTCAGCCACTCCTGGCTAAAGCCCAGACGCATCACCAGCGGATAGAAAATCCAGATGCCGAGAATACACACCACCGATGCCCCCATCAGCATCAGGCGCACCTTTTTATATTCCGGGTAGTTAAAGGTGTTGTGACGAAAATCCATCGACCATTTAGAGAAAATGGAGTTACGCACCGCGTTGCCAATGATCATCACCGGCGATAAACAGAAACGGCTGACCACCGAGAAATACCCGGCGACCAGCGGCGAGAACCAGATGTTAATCAGCATGGTCGGCAGGTTGTTGCTGGCCATCGCCAGTACCTCGGCGCTGCCAACGCGGCTGATATGCTGCCAGTGTTCGCGCAAGAAGCGGGCGTTAGTGCTCAGTGAAAAGTTGCTCAGCGTCAGGCTGCGGAAGTCAAACAGGCGGATCAGACAGCCACTTATCAGCAACAAAATGCCGGCCATCCACGCCAGATAGAACAGCATCGGGTTGGGCATCACCAGCAGGGCGACAGCCACAACCAGCGACACGGCGATACGCTGGAAGGTCAGGAACGGGTAATTCCCGCCGCGCAGCGACAGGTTTTCGGCAACCAGTACCAGCGCATAGCCGAAAGTCAGCAAATAGAGAAAGGCAATATTCAGGTTAAAGATAAGCCCGGTGATCACCGCCCAGGGGATAGCCATCACCAGGCTCTGTAACACACAAAACACCACGTTTTGCCCTAACTGGTGATCCTCCTGACGGGGGATCAGCAGCTGGGAGGCAAACATGCACACCTGCGCGCCGATCAGCACATTGCTGTAGATCATGGCGTAATGGCCGACCTCCGCCATCCCGTAACGATGCGAGATAAGCCAGACCGAAAAGGCGCCGATCAGCTGCGAAAGCACTGACGAACTGGCGATGGATGAAATGCTCCTGATGAGATTCATAATCGCTATTTCGGTGAAATAAGTTCGTGCATTTCACGATCGAGCAGACGTTTCCCTTCCTGCGTTTCCAGGTTCTCTTCTTTCACCTGGTTGAGCAGGAGCGTGACCGGTGCATCACCAGCGCGTTTAAAACGAAGCACCGCCTCACGAACACGCGCCGCCTGCTCGCCAGCTTTTACCACCAGCAGGTTAATGTCGCTCTGCGCCGCCAGCAGCAGGCTATCCTGCGCCAGGCTCAGTGCAGGCGTATCAATAACCAGCGTATCGTACGTCTGGTGCAGCGTTGCCAGCAGGGCAGGTAAACGTTCGGACGTCAGCAGCAGCAAGGAAGAGTCGTTCAGCTCGCCGCGCGCCAGGAAGTCCAGCTGGTCATCCAGTTTAACGATCGCCTGTTCTGCGGTGGCGGTGCCGTTCAGTAACTGGCTGAAGCCCAGTTTCTGCTGCGGATATTTCGCGGATAACCCTTTAGAGGCCAGATAATCGAGATCGATAAGCAGCGTTTTACGTGCCTTACTGGCGGAGCTGGCCAGCAGTTCGGCGATAAGTGAGCTGCCGAACCGGGGCTGGACCGAGGTCACCAGAATGGTCGCCGGCTTATCCCGGCGATTAAGCAACGCCAGGCGCAGGCTGTGGATCATGTCGGCATACTGGACGTTGTGGAAAATCTGTTTCGCACTTTCCACATTCTGCAGCTGCGGGAATTCACCGCTGGCGTCGAGAGCGGCTTTCGCTTTCAGTTCGCTGAGGCTATTCACGGTTTTGTCCATCGCGGTACTGACGATCAGGTACATGATGTACAGCGCCAGCGCCATCAGGGTAACCATCACAATAAGCAGGCCGCGCTGTGGTTTTGACGGGCGATCCGGTGGAACGGCAGCATCGTAAATCACCTCATCCGGCATCGAGAGATTCTCCGACAGCTTTTGCTCACTGGCGCGCTGGTACAGCGACTTATACAGCTCTTCGGTTTTGTTCAGCGCGGTGGTCATGGTGTTGTACTGATCACGCCTGGCACCGAGGGCCTGGAAGTTTGCTTTTTGCTCGTCGAGCATTTGCTGATAGTGCTGCTCATCGTCGAGCGCGATTTGATACTGCTGGCGCAGGCCGTTTGACAGCTCACCCAACACCTGACCGAGCTGGGCGCTCACCGCCTTCATTTGCGCCTGGGCCTGGAGATACTTCGGATGCTGCGGCCCATAGTGTTCCGCCGCATCGGAAAGCTCACGGCGCGTCTGGATCATGGCAATGCGCAGATCCTGAATCTGTGGATGACCAGATATTTCGGGCAGAGAGATAATCTGCTCAATCGGTTTGCCTTGCTGCTGGCGGACTTTGTCCCACTCGGTCTGTGCTTTCAGGCGGCGCTGGGTTGCATCGGCCAGGCGGTTTATCGCGATCCCCATGCGTTCGGTTTCATAACCATCCACGCCGCGGAAAGTCAGCAACCCATTTTGCCTGAGGAAGGTATCGATAGCTGCCTTTTGCTGATCCATTTGGCTTTTCAGATCGTCCTTTATTTTTTCGTTCGCGCTTTGCGCCTGAAGCAGGGCGTTTTTTTTCTGCTGCAAACTGTAATCAATAAAGGCCTGGGCAACGCCGTTGGCGATATCCGCGGCTTTTTGCGCTGATTTGGCTTCCACGGAAACGGAAACCAGTTGGGTGGATCGCACGCCAGAAATAGTCAGTTTCTTTTGTAGCGCCTGCACCGCGTTATCAATGCGCCCGGCTTCATCCTGTTTATCGCCCTCGTTAAACTCGGGATCCTCATACAGCTTTAATTGACGTACCGCGGCATCGAGTACCACGCGCGAACCCATTAATGCATATTTGGTTTCGTAGTAATCGTTGCGCGTGGAGTCGTAATTATCCAGGCGTGGCAGGGTAGTGATATCCGATGACTGCGCTTTAAACAGTACGGTTGCCGTCGCCGTATAGCTCGAGGACATTAAGCGAGTCAACATAAATGCCGCGACGGCGGCAACGATCACCACCACCAGGCACCAGATAAGCTTGTGCTTAATTTTGTTGAAATAAGGCGTGAAGTCGATAAAGCCTTCTTTCTTTTTTCCGTTTTCTACCAGTGAAATTGCCATATTAGAAGAAGCTCATGCCAATAATGATGGTATCTCCAGCCTGGATGGCGGAGTCTGCGGCGACGTTGTTCAGCAGCTGCCCGCTGCCAGACTGTCTAACTTGAATATCCTTTCGATCAGCGCGATCGGTAAAACCACCCGCCAGCGCAATGGCTTTTTCCGCCGTTAAGCCTGGCTCCCAGGCGTAGCCATCCGGTTTTTTCACTTCACCCAACAGGTACACTTTGCGGTATTCGGCGACGCTTACGGTGACCATCGGATTTTTCAGGTAGTTACCGCGCAGCTTATCAGCAATCTCTTTACTGACCTGTTCAGGAGACTTGCCTTTAAGTTGCATCACGCCAATAAACGGGTAATTAATGTTGCCGCTGTTATCGATTTTTACCCGCATGGACATATCCTGCTCGCCGGAAACGTTAATATTGACTTCATCGCCATGGTCCAGCAGGTAAACGGTATTCGGCTGTGTTTTGATGGTCTGCTGCGGGGTTGAGCATCCCGCCAGCAGCAGCGCCAGCAGCGGAAGCATCGCCAGATTCCTGTTTAAAAAGGTCATATTTGTACCTGCGTCATAAAAATAATGGCCGAATCGTCATAGCCCAGGGTGCGGTCAACTGCATGTGTGTAGTCCGGGCCAATATAAAAAGTATCCGTATCTTTATTGGAGTGCATGGTGTTCCATTGCAGCTTCAGCTTAAAGTTAATGGATGGACGAAAATCATAGTTAAAGGTCAACGACACCAGGTTTGACGTATCTTTTCGCTTATCACTCTGGTGCTTATAGTCTTCGGTAATATAGGAATAATCGATCAAGGTTGAAAAACGATCCACCACCCAGTGATGTTCGTAACCAATGCCTGTCGTCGATACCAGAATATATCCGCCAGAATCGGTTGGGTCTTTAATTCGCTGCGAGCTGTGCAGGTTAACGTTAACTTGCTCGAGCGGCGCCCAGTCAGCGGTAATATCCCAGTTCAGGCCGTTAAAACCCTGCGAATTCGGGTTATGGTTAAACTCTTTGTACAGCCAGGCAATGTTAGCGTTGATCTCCGTTTTCCCCGTCAGCCGGTTTTTCATACCGAACAGCAGGTAATATTCATTGCTGTCTTTCAGCTCATTGAGCTCGTAACGCCGCTGATTAGTAATAAAGCTGTAGCGGTAGCGGAGCGTTTTTGCTTTCTGGTCGAACACGTCGGCCACCAGGCTGTCTTCATGCCACTCCTGATCGCGCATGTAGTAGCCGAAGTCATCACTGGCATCTTTGATGCTGTTGATATCGCGAAAACGCAGTTGCTTATGCTGTAGCGCAAGTTCTGCCTTCCCGCGACCCTCTGGCGCACCGTAGCTGTAGCGTAACTCGCTGTTGAAAAAGCGGGTGCCGATAGGCTTATCGATGCCAAATTCTTTAAATTGAGCGGGCAAAAAGCCTTCGGTGGTATCGCGTCCGCGCTCTTCATGACTCAGCGTTTCTTCCAGGTCAAGCGCCAGTCCATGCATGTCACCAAAGCGCCAGCTCCCGTTGAACATGAAATAATGGTTGTTGCGATTATCCGCACTATCGTTGTCGTAGTAACGATAATCACCGGAGTACATCAGCAAGTACCGATCGTCCTGGCGTTCGCCCATCGCTTTCACAACAGGTTTAATGTTCTGGTAGCTTGAGCCTATGGCATCCTGGCTGTCGTGCTGCCAGGTCACGTTATCATCGTAGCCAATGTCATAGCCCAACTGGCTCTCGAAATCGATGCCAGCGATACCGGTGTGCGGTTTTGCCTGGAGGTCGGCATGTGCGTAAGGCACAGAGAGCAGACCGGCCAGGATAGCGAACCTAGAACGCATTTTTTCCCACAAAGCCCCGTAAGAAGGTCAAAATTATGATTTTAAGATCGAGGAACAGCGACCACGACTGGATATAGTCCAGGTCGAACTGAATGCGCTTTGCCATTTTATCCAGCGTATCGGTTTCGCCACGGAAACCGTTGATTTGCGCCAGCCCTGTTATCCCCGGTTTTACCTTATGGCGAATCATGTAGTTTTCGACCAGTACGCGATACTGCTCGTTATGCGCCACCGCGTGCGGGCGTGGGCCGACAATCGACATCCGTCCCTGAAGGACGTTGAAAAACTGTGGTAGCTCATCGAGTGAGGTTTTACGTAAAAATGCACCAAACCGGGTAATTCGCGGATCGTTGCGGGTTGCCTGCGTCACGATGGTGCTATTCTCCATTACCCGCATGGTTCTGAATTTCCACACCTCGATTTGCTTACCGTTCAGGCCATAGCGGGTCTGTTTAAACAGAATCGGGCCGGGGGAGGTGACTTTGATACCAATAGCCACCAGGATCATGACCGGCAGGCTGATCAGGGTAAAGAAGAACCCAAGGATCATATCTTCGATGTACTTGATGATGGCCCCTTCGCCGTCAAACGGGGAGGTGAAGATACTGATGGTTTGCAGGTTACCGAACATGCGTAGCTGGGAAATATGCGGGCTGTATGAGAACAGATCCGGCACCAGAAACACATCCACGGTCGTGTCCGAGAATTCGTTGAGAAACTGCTTGATGCGCTGGCGGGCGACCATGGGCAGCGCAATATAAATTTCGTCGATTTCGCCTGCTTTCGCCAGAGCCAGCAGATCGCTGCGGGTGCCGTGACGTTCGATGCCGGTAAGCGCGCTTTCGCGCTGGTTGTTGCGGTCTTCAAAATAGGTAATGGTGAAGCCACGCTGCGAATACTCTTTTTGTAGCGCGTTTTTAATGGCCAGGCCCGCTGGTGTAATGCCAAGGATCGCAACGCGTAACGGCGAGTTAAAGAGATAATAAGAACTGATTACACGGACCAGGAATACAATTAAAAATATAAACACCGAACATTTTGCCAGACTCTCGGCCAGCAGGATAAAATTCTCCACGGGTTGCTTATTGATAAGTTTTTCGGCAATTGCGAAAAATAAAAACGAGACAATACTGCTCAGGGAGACGCTTAAAATGAGAGCCAGTGACTTAGTAAAATAACGACCTTTCAGTTCTCCGGTGTAAAGATGAAAATATTCATTAATACGAATAAATACCAATGAAAAGATGATGCCCAGCAGCGCGCTGGCCGTGGTGGGGTCAGTATAAAAATACGTTAAATAGGTAAAAACCAGAATGTTGACCGTAAAAAAATCCAGTAGTTTTATCAACTTACTATAGCGTGAGTTATAAATTTTCATATTGTTATCTGTCTTTTTTTACTCGTTTAATGGCGTTAATTAAACATCGATATGTTTTTTTCCAACCAACCCAAAACGCACGAGAAGCATCCACAGCTACAATAAAATTCTACTATTCATCACATTAGACCATGGTCTGAGGGATGTCGAGATAGCACAAACAAAAAACATGCCGCCTTTAAACTTTCGCTGAGGGGATTATTCAATTATTTAAAAAGTATGAAGGTAAAGCAGTATTGAGGCGGGATAATGCGGGATCTCGTCCCGTTGAGCTGGCTGCACCAACGGGATGTGGCTACCGGAACGGCCCGGCAGGGAGTTCTATTTTCCTCTCCCCCCAGGATGGGCCGACGAACGCAACACGCGATATTATTTTTTCTTATTGAGCATCGCCTTTAAATCAGCGAAGGGATTATAGGTTGCCTCGCCGACATCTTTTTGCGCGTCTTCACCCGCCACAACGGTGGTGCCGTACTGGTCAGCTTCGGTGTACTTAGAGTGTTCGTGGTCGTGGCAAAACAGACACAACAGCTCCCAGTTACTGCCGTCTTCTGGATTGTTGGTATGGTCGTGATCGATGTGGTGCACCGTCAGTTCGCGCAGGTTTGAATAGACAAACTCCCGCGAACAACGCCCGCATACCCAAGGGTAGATTTTAAGCGCTTTTTCACGATAGCCGCTTTCCAGCCGCGCGTAGTTTTTGGGGATCAAAGCCATTGCCAATGTTACCTGCTAAAAAGAGTGGGGTTCATAATATATCCCAGAATGGAAAGAAGGAGAATAAGCGTGATGCCAGCCTGCGCACGTTGTCTCTTTTGCAGATCGTCAGGCGTGAAAATCACACCGCTTAAGTAATAACCTGGGGTTAAGATTTTTGACGAGTGAGCGCACCAGTTTTTTACACTGGAATTAAGTGACAGGTGTTGTTGTTTATGTGGTTAATGGATCGCTGGAGACGTCATTTATTTGGATTGTCTTTTTTGACTGGCTTATTTAAACGTATAAAAATATCACCAGAATTAACTTTTAACAATTCAAAAATATATTATCATGCTGTTTAACAGAGTGTGATAACGCGTGGGGTCTGGTGTGTTTTATGTTCCTCTTAAACTATTGTTGAAGCAGGCTATGAATAACGGAATGAATCATAAAGCTGGAAAAGGAACGATAAGAGAGAAGCTGGATCAGCAATCTTATTTAAAAAACCAAAAAGTTCTGGGGACATGTTTAATGTGTCTGCTTAGCACTGCAGTGATATATGGTGCATTATTGATGATTTTTCATTTGCTGTGATCTCCTGAACAAGTTCTGCTGGCCGGTTTTTGGCCATCCACGCCTCCGATCAACGCCTCCGACGTGGCACTCGCTGACCGATCCCCTGTATAATCTCCCGAAATTCTCCAACCGGTTTAGAAACGAACATGACAAAACTCACCTTACAAGAGCAGATGCTGAAAGCGGGCTTAGTGACCAGCAAGAAAATGGCCAAAGTCCAGCGCACGGCAAAAAAATCACGCGTTCAGGCTCGCGAGGCGAGAGAAGCGGTAGAAGAGAACAAAAAAGCGCAGATCGAGCGTGATAAGCAGTTGAGCGAGCAGCAGAAACAGGCTGTTTTAGCGAAAGAGTTTAAAGCTCAGGTCAAGCAGTTGATTGAAATGAACCGAATTTCAGTCTCAAGAGGCAATATCACCTTTAACTTTACCGACGGCAATCTGATCAAAAAGATTGAGGTGGATAAGCAAACCCAGGCGCAGCTGATTAACGGCCGCCTCGCCATTGCGCGCCTGGTGATCAACGCCAACGGTGACTGTGAATACGCGATTATCCCGGCGGTTGTCGCCGATAAAATTGCCCAGCGTGATGCGGACAGCATTGTGCTGAACAGCGCGTTGAGTCAGGAAGCGGAAGATGAAGACGATCCGTATGCAGATTTCAAAGTCCCTGACGATTTGATGTGGTAAGCCTTATCTAAAACGGGCTGGCGTTACGCGCCTTTATCAATTCCCCGGTGACCGGATGAACAAAATCCAGTCCACTGGCGTGTAGCATCAGCCTCGCGGTACTTTCAGTGCCTGGCAATGTAAGTCCTCCGTACAAATCACAGCCTAAAATAGGGTGTCCTGTCTGCTGGCAGTGAATGCGCAGCTGGTGGGTGCGCCCGGTTTCCGGGATAAGCTCAACCCGCGTTAACGGCAGTTCCGTACCCTGATAAAAACGCGCGATAACCCGATATCGGGAGCGGGCCGGTTTGCCGGTGACAGCGCAAATCGACATCAGTGGGAACAGCGCCGGATCTTTGGCAATCGGCGCATCGATTACCCCTTCATCGTCTTCCATATGCCCGCAAAGCAGGGCGGTATACACCTTGCTGACGGCACGCTGGCTGAACTGGTTGCAAAGCGCCGCGTTGATGGCTTTATTGCGGGCGATCACCATTAATCCTGATGTGCCGAAATCCAGGCGATGCACCAGCGTGCAGCCAGGGAAAATTTTTACCAGCCGGTAATGGACGGAATCGAGGTTCTGCGGATTTTTACCTGAAAGGCTAAGCAAACCGGGAGGTTTATTGATAAGTACAATGTGCTCGTCCTGCCAGAGGATCTCTATCTCATCGAGACAAGGTGGCGCTATAAAATTATCGACAATGACAGACATCAGGCTACCCGGCTTAAGAGTGGGAGCGGATGATAGCGAAATACGGGGGAAAATAAAAACCCTCCCACCTGGCGGTGAGAGGGCTAAATCTTATGCTGCTACGAAACCGTCGATGGCGGCTTTCGCGTCAGACTGTGCTTTGGTCGCCACTTCCGGACCGTAAGCGATACCTTCAGCGAACACGAAGTTCACGTCGGTGATACCGATGAAGCCCAGGAAAACGCTCAGGTATGGGGTCACCAGGTCAGTTGCGGTATCTTTATGGATACCACCACGGCTGGTCAGCACAACCGCACGTTTGCCTTTCACCAGACCTTCAGGGCCTTTTTCGGTGTAACGGAAGGTTACGCCAGCACGCGCCACCAGGTCGAAGTAGTTCTTCAGCTGGGTTGGGATGTTGAAGTTGTACATTGGGGCGTTGATCACGATAACGTCGTGAGCTTGCAGTTCAGCAATCAGCTCATCAGACAGCGCCAGCGCTTCCTGCTGACGTGGAGTCAACTGAGCATCGCTCGGACGCAGTGCGCCAACCAGTTCACCGTCCAGCACAGGGATCGGGTTAGCCGCCAGGTCACGCACGGTGATTTCGTCAGCGGAATGCTGTTCACGCCACTGTTCAACGAAATAGTCGGACAGCTGACCAGACTGAGAGTACCCTGCCAGAATACTGGATTTCAAAACTAATACTTTGCTCATGGGTGATTCCTGTTGTGCATTTGATTGAAGGGGGTTGCCCCGTTGCTTGTTGACACTCTATTCACAATCCTGTCGCAGGGATAGCGCAATATATCGAATCCTATGTTCGATTTTTTTGAATAAGGCGACCAAAGCCGCGATGTGGTAATCTATACCAATCATTAAAATGAGATTTTACCAGGCAGAGCACTGCCCGTTAACGCTATGACAGAACAACAAAAATTATCCTTCCCGATGCTCCTGCAACAGCTCGATTCCCTGATGCTGCGGGACAAACAGCGTTTTGCCCGCCGTCTGCATGGCGTGAAGAAGGTTAAAAATCCTGATGCACAGCAGGCCATTTACCAGGAGATGGCGCAAGAGATTGAACAGGCCGCAGGGAAAGTTGTGCTGCGTGAAGCCGCGCGTCCGGGGATCACATACCCGGAAAACCTCCCTGTCAGCCAGAAGAAACAGGACATCCTCAACGCTGTCCGTGACAATCAGGTCGTGATCGTCGCCGGGGAAACGGGTTCAGGGAAAACCACGCAGCTGCCAAAAATCTGTATGGAGCTGGGGCGTGGGGTGAAAGGGCTGATTGGCCATACGCAGCCGCGTCGTCTGGCGGCGCGTACCGTGGCGAACCGTATTGCCGAAGAGCTGCAAACGGAGCCGGGCGGTTGCATCGGTTACAAGGTGCGATTCAGCGATCACGTCAGCGACAACACCATGGTGAAGCTGATGACTGACGGTATTCTGCTGGCGGAAATCCAGCAGGATCGTCTGCTGATGCAGTACGACACCATCATCATCGATGAAGCGCATGAACGCAGCCTGAATATCGACTTCCTGCTCGGTTATCTGAAAGAGTTGCTGCCGCGCCGCCCGGATCTGAAAATCATCATTACTTCCGCGACCATCGATCCGGAACGTTTCTCGAAGCATTTCAACAATGCGCCGATTATCGAAGTCTCTGGCCGTACTTTCCCGGTGGAAGTGCGTTATCGCCCGATTGTTGAAGAGGCGGATGATACCGAACGCGACCAGTTGCAGGCTATTTTCGATGCCGTCGATGAGCTGGGGAACGAAAGCGCGGGCGATATCCTGATCTTTATGAGCGGCGAGCGCGAAATCCGTGATACCGCCGACGCGCTAAGCAAGCGTGACCTGCGCCACACCGAGATCCTGCCGCTGTATGCCCGTCTGTCGAACAGCGAGCAAAACCGCGTATTCCAGGCCCACAGCGGGCGTCGCATCGTGCTGGCAACCAACGTGGCGGAAACGTCACTGACCGTGCCTGGCATTAAATACGTTATCGACCCGGGTACGGCGCGTATCAGTCGCTACAGCTACCGCACGAAAGTGCAGCGCCTGCCGATTGAACCGGTTTCCCAGGCCTCTGCGAATCAGCGTAAAGGGCGTTGCGGCCGTGTATCGGAAGGGATCTGTATTCGTCTTTATTCTGAAGACGATTTCCTCTCGCGCCCGGAGTTTACCGACCCGGAGATCCTGCGTACCAACCTGGCGTCCGTCATTCTCCAAATGACCGCGTTAGGGCTGGGCGATATTGCCGCGTTCCCGTTTGTGGAAGCGCCGGATAAACGCAACATTCAGGACGGCGTGCGCCTGCTGGAAGAGTTAGGTGCCATCACCACTGACGAACAGGCTACGGCGTATAAACTGACCCCGCAGGGGCGTCAGCTCAGCCAGTTGCCTGTTGACCCGCGCCTGGCACGTATGGTGCTGGAAGCGCAAAAACATGGCTGCGTGCGTGAAGCGATGATTATCACCTCGGCGCTCTCCATTCAGGATCCGCGCGAGCGTCCGATGGATAAGCAGCAGGCATCCGATGAGAAACACCGCCGTTTCCACGACAAAGAGTCTGATTTCCTCGCCTTTGTGAACCTGTGGAACTATCTGGGCGAGCAACAGAAAGCACTGTCATCTAATCAGTTCCGTCGTCAGTGCCGGGTTGATTTCCTTAACTATCTGCGCGTACGTGAGTGGCAGGATATCTACACCCAGCTGCGCCAGGTGGTGAAAGAGCTGGGTATCCCGGTGAACAGCGAGCCGGCTGAGTACCGCGAAATTCATATTTCACTGCTGACGGGCCTGCTGTCCCATATCGGGATGAAAGACGCCGATAAGCAGGAATTTACCGGTGCGCGTAACGCCCGTTTCTCCATCTTCCCTGGCTCGGGTTTATTCAAAAAACCGCCGAAGTGGACCATGGTGGCCGAACTGGTGGAAACCAGCCGCCTGTGGGGGCGTATTGCTGCTCGCATCGATCCAGAATGGGTTGAGCCGGTTGCCCAGCACCTGCTGAAGCGCTCCTACAGCGAACCGCACTGGGAGCGCGCGCAGGGCGCGGTCATGGCGACCGAAAAAGTGACCGTTTATGGCCTGCCGGTCGTGGCGGCACGTAAGGTTAACTACAGCCAGATTGACCCGGCGCTGTGCCGCGAGCTGTTTATTCGTCATGCGCTGGTTGAAGGCGACTGGCAGACGCGCCACGCGTTCTTCCGCGACAACCTGAAACTGCGCGCTGAAGTGGAAGAGCTTGAACATAAATCCCGCCGCCGCGACATTCTGGTGGATGACGATGCGTTGTTCGAATTTTATGACCAGCGCATCAGCCACGACGTGATTTCTGCGCGTCACTTCGACAGCTGGTGGAAGAAAGCCAGTAAAGAGACGCCAGACCTGCTCAACTTTGAAAAGAGCATGTTGATCAAAGAAGGGGCGGAGTCGGTCAGCAAGCTGGACTATCCGAACTTCTGGCATCAGGGCAACCTGAAACTGCGTTTGACCTACCAGTTTGAGCCAGGGGCGGACGCCGACGGTGTGACGGTACATATCCCGCTGCCGCTGTTAAACCAGGTGGATGAAAGTGGTTTTGAGTGGCAGATCCCCGGCCTGCGTCGTGAGCTGGTGATTGCCCTGATTAAGTCGCTGCCAAAACCGGTGCGCCGTAATTTTGTTCCGGCACCGAACTATGCCGAGGCATTTTTGGGCCGTGTTACGCCGCTTGAGCTGCCGCTGCTGGAATCGCTGGAACGTGAATTCCGACGTATGACCGGCACGACCATCGACCGCGACGACTGGAACTGGGATCAGGTGCCCGATCACCTGAAAATCAGCTTCCGCGTGGTGGACGATAAAAACAAAAAGCTTCAGGAAGGGCGTTCCCTGACGGAGCTGAAAGATGCGCTCAAAGGCAAGGTGCAGGAAACCCTGTCTGCCGTAGCCGATGACGGTATCGAGCAGAGCGGGCTGCATATCTGGAGCTTTGGTCAACTGCCGGAAAGCTACGAGCAGAAACGCGGAAATTACAAGGTGAAGGCCTGGCCTGCGCTGGTGGATGAACGTGACAGTGTCGCGATTAAGCTGTTTGATAATCCGCTTGAGCAGCAGCAAATGATGTGGCGTGGTTTACGCCGCCTGCTGCTGTTAAACATTCCGTCGCCGATTAAGTATCTGCACGAAAAACTGCCGAACAAAGCCAAGCTGGGGCTCTACTTTAACCCATACGGTAAGGTGCTGGATCTGATTGACGACTGCATCTCCTGCGGTGTGGACAAGCTTATCGACGAGGCGGGCGGCCCGGTGTGGACGGAAGAGGCGTTTGCGAAACTGCACGATAAAGTGCGCGCAGAGTTGAATGACACCGTGGTCGACATCGCCAAACAGGTAGAGCAGATCCTGACGGCCGTGTTCAATATCAACAAACGCCTGAAAGGGCGCGTGGATATGACTATGGCACTGGGGTTGTCGGACGTAAAAGCTCAGATGGCGGGGCTGGTGTACCGTGGTTTTGTTACGGGCAACGGCTTTAAGCGTCTGGGAGACACGCTGCGCTATCTGCTGGCGATTGAAAAACGCCTTGAGAAGCTGGCAGTGGATCCGCATCGCGACCGCGCGCAAATGCTGAAAGTGGAAAGCGTACAGCAGGCCTGGCAGCAGTGGCTCAACAAACTGCCGCCAGCCCGCCGTGACGATGAAGACGTTCAGGCGATCCGCTGGATGATTGAGGAATTACGCGTTAGCTTCTTCGCTCAGCAACTGGGTACGCCGTATCCGATCTCGGATAAGCGTATTTTGCAGGCGATGCAGCAGATTTCAGGTTAAAACGTGTTTCACTCTCTCCCTGTGGACTAAGGGTTCCCCAGTAATGTTTGTCTTTATTCAGCG
>NZ_LXES01000045.1 GCF_001654845.1 Enterobacter soli ATCC BAA-2102
CCCGGGTCGCCAGGGTGGTGGCGGTGAGCCACCCTGGCACGTTCACGTGTTATGGGGTGACAGAGTAGCAAGGAACGTAAAGTGAACGGAATGACCACCTGAGCTGTATGTTCCCCCTCACCCCAACCCTCTCCCACAGGGAGAGGGCCGGGGTGAGGGTATCAGGCCGCACAGACCTTCACCCATTCACCATCGCCAGCGTAAACCCATCCCACCCCTTAACCCCCACCGTTTGCAACGCGGTGGCGGTTAAACGTGGGTTATCCCCAATCATCTCAATAAACCGTCGCACACCCTGTACACGCGCGTCGTCGCTTTGCCCGTTAATCACTTCGCCGTCGCGTACCACGTTATCGCCGATAATCAACGTGCCCGGGCGGGAATAGTGCAGCGCCCACTCCAGATAACCCGGGTTATTTGGCTTGTCGGCATCAATAAAGATCAGATCAAACGGCAGAACATCACCCAGCTTTTCAAGTGATGTCAGCGCAGGGCCTTCAATCAAGGTGATACGCGTGTCCAGACCTGCCAGATGAATATTCTGTCGGGCGACATCGGCATGTGTCGGGTCTGCTTCCAGGGTGATGAGCTGCCCGTCAGCTGGCAGGGCGCGCGCCATCCAGATTGAACTGTATGCACCCAGAGTGCCGATTTCCAGAACACGCCTTGCCTGCGTCATACGGACAAACAGCGCCAGAAGTTGTCCCTGATTGGCGGCGACATCATGTTCCGGTAGACCAGCGCGTTTATTGTTTACAAGTACCTGCTGGAGCACGTCGTCCTGAGGGATAAGACAAGAAATCATGAAATTATCTACGGCAGACCACTGTTGTTGCATAGATTGACTCCTGAGGGGTAATCACCGGTTGGCCCGGTCTACGGGGCGATATGTAGGCCCGGTAAGCAAAGCGCCACCGGGCAGGTTTTCAGGCACTGACCCATCCGCCGCCCAGCGCTTTATACAAATCTATCTGCGCCAGCAGCAGGTTATTTTTTACCTGCACCACACTCGTTTGTACCGAGAACAACGTTCGCTGAGCATCCAGCACATCCAGATAGGAAGAATAGCCGTTGTTATAGCGGTTTTGCGCGATCCGTAACGTTTCCTGCGCCACATCCTGCTGCGCCTGAAGCTCTGTCAACTGTTCCTGATAGCGCGTAATCGCATCCAGACTGTCGTTCACCTCGCGAAAGGCGTTACGCACCGTCTGTTCATAGCCGTACAGCGCCTGGTTGCGCTGCGACTGGGAAATATCAACCTGGGCATTCAGCGCCTGGCGGTTAAGGATAGGGGCCAGAATACTGCCGCCCACGCTCCAGAGTTGCAGTGGGTTATCCAGCAGGCCGGATAATGTACGATCCTGAATCGATCCGCTGGCCGTCAGGTTGATCGACGGCAGCAGGCTGGCACGTGAGGCGGCAAGAGTGGCGTCGGAAGCAAGAAGCTGTCGTTCGGCCTCCACAATGTCCGGACGGCGGTTGAGTAATGTTGAGGGCAGTTGTGAGGGCAAGTGCAGCGGCGTAAGAGATTCAAAATTCTCGCTGCGCGCCACGCTGCCAGGGTTACTGCCAAGCAACAGGCTCAGGGCGTTTTCCTGCTGCGCAATCTGGTGCTGCAAAAGCGGGACCTGCGCCCGCGTCGAGCGTAGCTCCGAATCCGACTGCATCAACTCCAGCCGCGAGCTGTAGCCTGTCTGATACTGTCGGGTTGCCAGTTTAAAGGCCTGTTCACGGGATTTCAGCGTGTCTTCAGTCACGCGAAGCTGTTCATCAAGAGACAACAGGGTGACATAACCCGATGCCACCGACGAGGCCACGGTCAGGTCGGCTGCGGCGGCCGCCGCTTTTTGTGCCTCAAGAGAGGCTTCAGCTGCTCTGGCGGTACTGCGATTCACTCCCCAGAGATCCACATCATAACTGGCAGTGAGGCTACCTTTATACAGCGTGCTGTAGATGGGCAGCCCGGTCGCGGCAGACTGCGAACGCGCCCGCGCACCGGTCACACCGGCATCCAGCGACGGGAACAGGCTACCGTCGGCTGCGTAGACGCGCGCCTGATATTCGTTAATGCGCTCGCGGGCAATTAATACATCACTGTTATTCTTCAGTGCTTCATCGACATAGCGGTTCAGATGACTGTCGTGAAAATTGCGCCACCAGAGCTGCTCCGCCGGGCTGGCGGGGCCGGCTTCAGCACGCCACTGGGAAGGGATGTGCAGTGACGATTTGGCCGGGGCGACATCTACGGACTGGCAGCCTGCCAGCAGTAAAGCCAGCAGCAAACCTGCAATCGGGCGAAGCGTCATTGTTTCGCCTCCCGGGTGTCGATGGTCACCTGCACGGACATCCCTGGGCGTAATAACGCCGACTCTTCAGGTTTGCCGAGTACCTCGATGCGCACCGGAATACGCTGGGCAATCTTCACAAAGTTACCCGTGGCGTTATCCGGCGTAATGGCGCTGAATTCGACACCCGTAGCCGGAGAGATGCTTTCAACCCGGCCCTGATAGGCCTTGCCGTTTAAGGCATCGACGGTGAATTTCACCGATTGCCCAACACGAAGGTTCGCCAGCTGCGTCTCTTTGATGTTGGCAATCACCCAGTGCTGCGGCGGAACCAGCGTGGTGAGGTGCGTGCCTGCGGTGACATAGGCCCCCAGGCGCACGGCGATTTGCCCAAGCTGCCCGTCGCGCGGGGCGACGATGCGAGTGTTTTGCAGGTCGATTTGCGCCAGCTCAAGGGCGGCTTTGGCGTTCTCGACATCGGCTTCCAGCGATCCGCGATTGACGATCACCGTCTGCAAATCCTGACGCGACATCTCAAGCGTTGCTTTTGCCTGGTCGATATCCGCACTGCCTTGTGCAGCGCTCGCCAGCGCGGCATCGCGTTCACGAATGGAGAGCGAGCCGTCTGCCGTTAAATCCTTCACGCGCTTTAAATCTGCCTGGGTCTTCAGGCTCTGGGCGCGGGCGTTTTTCAGCGCCGCATCGTTACGTGCAATCACCGCCTCGGCGCTTTTACGCTGTTGCAGGTTGTTATTCAGCGCGGCAATTTTCATCGCCAGCTGTGCCTGCGCCTGATGCACGCGCTGGCGATAAATGCGGTCATCAATTTGCAACAGCAGGTCGCCTTTTTTGACCTGCACAAAGTCCTGTACCTTCACTTCGGTGATATAGCCGTTCACCTGCGGGCTGATAAAGGTTGTCTGGCCGCGCACGTAGGCGTTATCGGTAAACTGCGAGCTGCGCGTAAATGGCGGCAACTGCCAGGCATACAGGATAACCAAAACCCCGACGATGCCGATGGCCGCCGCGGTAAAAACAGAAACAATGCGCACATTTTTGCGGGTATTCGCCTGCCCGCTGGCGGCATCCTGCTGACTCATAACATCTCCAGAAACATCATTTGTTTATCTCAATTATTTGTTACCAGTGGCTTTTTTCAATGCCATACGGGCGGTGATGCGCAGGCGCAACAAGCGCCATAAAATCCACACCAGCGTGGCGGCGGCAATGCTCGCCGTGAGCAGGTAAGTGTCGTTGTACGCCAGAATGTTTGCCTCAAGCGTTGTGACCGTCTGAAGTTGGGTAATCGCCTGTGTGCCCAGTAAGGCGCTGTCGCCGATTTGGCTTTGGTACAACTGGCTGTAAGCCTGAATACGGTCGTTGACCAGTGGGTTAAGTGTAGTGAGCTGGTCGGCAAGCAGGCTGGAGTGATATTTCTCGCGCCAGGTCTGGAAGGTCCCCAGAATGGCGGAGCCTAACAAGCCACCGATGTTCTGACTCATGCCGAACAGCACCGAAAAACTGACCAGATTACGCGGGTCGGCAATTACGCCGCCAATTCCCGCCAGCATCGCCGGTGCCAGGAAAAATGCGCTGCCAAAGCCTAAAAGGAACTGGCTCAGCATCAGCTGATCCGGGCGGGTAAGATTAGTGGACTGGCTGTCCAGTAAAGACGCGACTATCATCAGCACCAGCGAGGTGATAATCGGCCAGGCAAGCTTAGTGGGCTTGATTGTCAGGCAACTGGCAGCAATCCCACATCCGATCCCGGCAAAAATGGACCATGCCAGATGCGTCATCTGTTCGTTTTGCAGACCGACGTACTGGAGCCAGCCGATCACCCCAGTGTTCTGTTCCGCCAGCACAATGCGGATCAGCAGCATAATCAGCCCCAGGCGAACAATACTGCCGCTCGAGAGCCAGCGGGTGTTGAGCAAAGGGTTGCTGCGGTTATGTTCGAAAACGATCGCTGACACAATAAGCACCAGCGACAACGCCAGCGACCAGCCGATCCACGGCGCTTCAAACCACCAGTCGAGACGGCCTAAAGAGAGCACGGCACACAGCAACGCCATCCCCGGAGCAAGCAGGATAAAGGTAATAAAATCCTTTTTTTCAAAGACCTTTTTGCGATCGCCTGGCGGGAGTTTCAGCGCCATCACGCAGGCCAGGGATATCAGCGCCAGGCCAAGCTCGAAGAAATAGAGACCGCGCCACTCATCCAGCTGTAGCAGCTCGGTAGAGAAGAGGCGGGCAATCGGGATGGCGAGTGACGAGCCGGTGATGCCGATGGTCAGCGCTTTCAGGCGATGCTTCGCGGGCCAGGCCTGGATCTGGTAGTAAATCCCCAGAGAACTGAGCGCGGCAGCCACCATGCCGTGCGCGGCGCGCACCATTAGCGCAGAGCTGAGGTCGTTCACAAACAGGTGGAAAAATGTCACCAGCACATACAGCACCAGAAACCCTTCGGTAAACGCCCGCAGACCGTACTGTTGGCGAAATTTCACCAGCAGCAGGTTGATGGAAACATTGGTCATGACGTACACGGCCGGCAGCCAGGCGATTTCGGTCGACCAGGCGGCAAACGTACCTTGTAAGTTCTGCAAGTTGGCAGTGACAACCGCATTTCCCAGAGCCCCGGTCAAACAGACCAGTAAACCGACAACACCATAAGCAATACGCCGGGGCGTGCTGTGGATCGGCGTAGAGGGTGAACCCAGCAGGGCGGGTTTCTCGTGTGGCTGCCACTCGCGAGGAGCATAAGGATCGCGTTGAGGCAGGCGCATAACTTCGTTTACCTTTGGAAAAGTTGAATAGTTAGTGGGCTAATGATTCTACGTCTGACGCAAATCATAATTCAAGTGAATATGATTATCGTATGTTAATTGTTTGTTGATTGGGCGGGTAAGGAAAAAGAGCGGCCCGCGAGAGGGGCCGCCTGAGGATCACATCTCGTTGGGTTGCGCCTGGATAGACGGGCCACGTTTCACGCGGCTGGCACAGAAGATTGCAATCAATGAAATCACTACGGTGACAGCCAGATACCAGGCCACTGGCACCCAGTCACCATCGTATTTCGCCAGCAGACCGGTGGCGATCAGCGGGGCAGTACCACCCGCCAGCGCAGCACCTAACTGATAACCCAGCGTTATACCCGTGTAGCGGACGTTGGCACTGAAAATTTCAGAACACAGGGTGCCCAGCACGGCGGTCACCGGTGCCCACAACACGCCAAAGGCGATAACTGTGGCAGTCACAATGCCCCAGGTTGTGCCGGTGTTGAGTAACATAAACCACGGCACGATAAACAAGCCGAGGATAAAGACGCTCACCGCATACATCCGCTGACGACCAATTTTGTCAGACAACAGCCCCATTAGCGGGATCATGATGGTTGCCACCAGTGCGCCCAGCGTGACTGCCTCCAGAGCCTGAGATTTCTGGAAGGTCAGGGTGGTGGTGGCGTAGCTGACCACGAAGGTGGAGAAAATATAGAACGGTGCCGTCTCGACAACCTTCAGTCCGGCGGCGATCAGCACTTCGCGCCAGTGGTGTTTCAGCGTCTCGCGCAGCGGCGCTTTGGCAACCTGGCCCGATTTTTTCACCTTTTTAAAATCAGGCGTTTCGTCGATATCTTTACGGATCCACAGGCCAATCAGCACCAGCACGGAGCTTAACAGGAACGGAATACGCCAGCCCCAGGAGAGGAAATCCTCTTCGCTGAACAGTGTCATCAGCGACACGATAAAGGTCGCCATCAGCATTCCGATGGTCACGCCTGCCTGCGGAATACTGCCGAAGAAACCTTTGCGTTTTTCCGGTGCATATTCGTAAGCCAGCAACAGCGCGCCACCCCATTCGCCGCCGATCCCCATCCCCTGAATAATACGCATCAGGATCAGCAGAGCAGGCGCCCACATGCCAATCATCTCGTAGGTCGGCAGCAGGCCAATCATCACGGTTGCACCTCCCATTAGCGACAGGGTTAACACCAGTGTCTTTTTACGCCCGATACGGTCCCCGATGTGGGCGAAGATAACGCCGCCAATAGGGCGGATGAAAAAGGTTAATGAGAATGAAAGATAGGAAAGAATCAATCCAATGACCGGGTCGACCATCGGGAAGAAGATCTTGTTAAACACCAGTGCGGCTGCCGTGCCGTAGAGAAAATAGTCAAACCATTCAATGGCACTGCCGGTGAGGCTCGCGATTAAGACTTTTTTGTTTTTTCGTAATACTGTCGTCGTACTTTCATGTTGTGTCATGACTACTAACCCCGCCAAGTAGATGATGAAAGAGGTGTCACCTGGCGCGCTTCAGGTGCAACCTGTAGAAAGTAAAAGGTTGTGAAATTGTTAAGCAACTTAGAGTTGGATGTTGAATTTGGCAAGCGGTGAGGGTCTGACACTGGTCAGATCACGGCGAAATAAGCAGCGCCTGGTGCTTTTATTAGCAACATGAGTGGCATGATCTTTTGTATACATTGTCACTAAAAGCATAAAATGCAGGTGCAACCCGCCGATTTTTGGATGTTTCTGGTTATTTCAGAAAGATGACAGATCGAGTGAGTTTTGCTGTCCCTGCTTTCAGAGTGCTCCTCTGTTTTGTCAGGAAAAAACCGCTACCCTGAACAGAAAAGCGCATAAGGAGTACACAATGAATCGGGCGATCTTTCCGTGTTTGCCGGACGACACACTGGCCGCAGTCAACACCGTGGGTGAATGGCTGGCGCAGGATGATGTCGGAACGCGCGAAGCGGCGCAGAACGTTGATTTTGTGGTGCTGGCGGGAAATGCGGTCATCCCGACCATTGATGCTGCCTGTCGGTTTGCCGCGGCAATAAATGTCCCGTTGTTAATTAGCGGTGGGATCGGCCATTCCACGTCGTTTCTGTATGCCGGGATTGCGCATCACCCTCGCTACCACACTATTGCCACCACGGGCAGGGCGGAAGCCACCATCCTCGCTGATGTGGCGCGCCAGTTCTGGCAGGTTCCGCGTGAGAATATCCGGGTTGACGATCAGTCAACTAACTGTGGCGAAAATGCCCGCTTTAGCTGGAATATGATGAAGCAGCAGCTCCCTCTGGCTGAGCATGTGCTGGTGGTTCAGGATCCGACGATGCAACGACGCACAATGGCGACCTTTGCCCGCGTCTGCCGCGATGAGCCGGTTTCTCCGCAATGGATTAGCCACCCGGGATTTATCCCGCAGCTGCAAAACAGCGATAAGGGGCTGGTATTCAGCGGTGGTGGCGAAGGCGTGTGGCCTGTCGACCGCTATTTGTCGCTGGTACTGGGAGAGCTGCCCCGGCTATTTGATGATGCCAACGGATATGGCCCTGCCGGACGTGACTTTATCGCGCACGTTGATTTCCCTTATGCGGTACTCAGGGCATGGGAGACGTTACGCCGTGACACCATTCTGACCGACGCCCTGACCAGCCGCTCGCTTATCTAACCTTATGCCCGTTTGCGCAGGGTTTTCCGCAAACGGGCAATTTATGTTGCCAATTTGTAATTATAAAAATCTGCTGACGCGATTCTTTTATGAGATATCTCACAAAAACAGCGCGATAGGGTAGGAATGCTGCACTGTGATTGTAGTTTTTAACAATAAATTTACTTGTCAAAAACAGTGTAATTACAGGAGCAGGTCATGACAGTACCCGTACAACATCCGATGTATATTGATGGTCAGTTTGTTGCCTGGCAGGGTGATGCCTGGATTGATGTGATCAACCCGGCAACCGAAGAGGTCATTTCCCGTATTCCCGATGGTCGCGCTGAAGACGCGCGTAAAGCTATCGATGCCGCCGACCGCGCCCAGGCTGACTGGGAAGCACTGCCTGCGATTCAGCGAGCCAACTGGCTGCGAAAAATTTCGGCAGGTATTCGCGAGCGTGCCAGTGAAATTAGCGCCTTAATTGTTGCCGAAGGCGGCAAAATTCAGCAACTGGCTGAGGTTGAGGTGGCGTTTACTGCCGACTATATCGACTACATGGCCGAGTGGGCGCGTCGCTACGAAGGGGAAATCATCCAGAGCGACAGACCCGGCGAGAATATCCTGGTCTTCAAACGCGCGCTTGGCGTGACCACCGGCATTCTGCCGTGGAACTTCCCGTTCTTCCTGATTGCCCGCAAGCTCGCGCCAGCGCTGCTGACCGGCAACACGATCGTTATCAAACCGAGCGAGTTCACCCCGAATAACGCCATTGCCTTTGCCAAAATTGTGGATGAAATCGGCCTGCCGAAAGGGGTGTTTAACCTCGTGCTGGGGCGCGGTGAAACCGTGGGCCAGGAGCTGGCAGGCAACCCGAAAGTGGCGATGGTGAGCATGACCGGCAGCGTCGGTGCCGGTGAGAAAATCATGGCCGCCGCCGCGAAAAACATCACTAAGGTTGGCCTGGAGCTGGGCGGTAAAGCGCCGGCTATCGTGATGGACGATGCGAACCTGGAGCTGGCGGTGAAGGCGATTGTGGATTCACGCGTGATTAACACCGGGCAGGTGTGTAACTGCGCCGAGCGTGTTTATGTGCAAAAGGGCATTTACGACCGCTTTGTGAACCGTCTGGGCGAGGCGATGAAAGCTGTGCAGTTTGGCAACCCGGCCGAACGCAATGATATTGCGATGGGGCCGCTGATTAATGCCGCCGCGCTTGAGCGTGTGGAGCAAAAGGTGGCGCGTGCGGTGCAGGAAGGAGCAAAAGTGGTGCTTGGCGGTAAAGCGGTTGAGGGCAAAGGCTATTACTACCCGCCAACGCTGCTGCTGGATGTCCGTCAGGAGATGACCATCATGCACGAAGAAACCTTCGGCCCGGTGCTGCCCGTAGTGGTCTTCGACACCCTGGAAGAGGCGCTGAAGATGGCCAACGACAGCGATTACGGACTGACGTCTTCTGTTTATACGCAGGATTTGAACGTGGCGATGAAAGCCATCAAAGGGCTGAAGTTTGGCGAAACCTATATCAACCGCGAAAACTTTGAAGCAATGCAGGGCTTCCACGCGGGCTGGCGTAAGTCCGGGATTGGTGGGGCCGACGGGAAACATGGTCTGAACGAGTACCTGCAAACTCAGGTGGTTTATTTGCAGTCATAAGTGAAAACCCCCTCTTTGCGAAGAGGGGGTTTTATTTTACAGCGCGGCGTATTTATCCAGCGTGCGTACCAGTTGGGTGACGAAGCCATATTCGTTGTCATACCAGGCAACGGTTTTCACCAGCTGCACATCCCCTGCATCCGTCACTTCCGTCTGGGTCGCGTCAAACACTGAACCAAAATGTGAACCGATAACATCGGATGAGACGATCTCTTCATCGGTGTAGCCAAACGAGTCGTTATCCTTCGTGGCCTGTTTCAGCGCCTGGTGGATCTCTTCTACCGTGACCTTTTTATCCAGAATGGACACCAGTTCGGTAACAGAGCCAGTTTTGACCGGCACGCGCTGGGCGTGGCCTTTCAGCTTGCCGCTCAGGGCCGGGATCACCAGCCCAATCGCTTTGGCGGCACCCGTGGTATGCGGGATGATATTTTCCGCCGCCGCGCGTGAGGCGCGAAGGTCTTTACCGCGCGGGCCATCGACCAGCGCTTGTGTCCCGGTGTAGGCGTGAATAGTGGTCATCGTCCCCACTTTAATGCCGAATGCATCGTGGAGCGCTTTCGCCATCGGCGCCAGGCAGTTGGTGGTGCAGGATGCCACGGAAATAATGGTATCGCTGGCAGTGATGGTGTCGTCGTTGACGTTGAACACAATGGTTTTCATCTCGCCCGCAGGGGCAGAAATCAGCACTTTTTTAGCGCCCGCATTCAGGTGCGCTTTTGATTTCTCTTCTGAGGTATAAAAACCGGTGCATTCCACGACGAGATCCACGCCCGCAGCCTTCCACGGAATATGCTGCGCCTCTTTTTCGGCATACACCGAAATAGATTTCCCGTCGACAATCAGCGAGTCTTCCGTGAAATCCACGCTCCACGGAAAACCACCGTAGTTAGAATCATGCTTGAGCAGATAGGCCAGAACTTTGGGAGAGGTGAGGTCATTAATGGCGACCACGGTGTTGCTGTCCTGGGTTTCGAGAAGGCGACGCAATACAAGACGTCCAATGCGACCAAATCCGTTAATACCAATTTTACTCATGGTTTTCTCCTGGTGAATCTGTCGAAGCGACAGTCTGAACTCATCCAGGCTTAGACCATGAAACCCGCGCAGGCAATTAAAGATATGTCATGCGTCGCGAAGCATTTGAAAAACCATACAGAAAAGTTAATGAATTTTTAAGTAAAGCTGGTTATGTTGGCCGTAATTTCGTTTTATCTCAGGAAATCATATGCGCACTAAATATACGGGCCTGCAAATTGGCATTCACTGGCTGGTGTTTATGTTGGTCATTGTGGCCTATTGCGCCATGGAGTTCAGGGGCTTTTTCCCGCGAACCGCCCGTCCAGCAATCAACATGATCCACGTCTCCTGCGGGATCTCGATTCTGGTACTGATGTGCGCGCGTCTGCTGGTACGCCTTAAACATCCGGCGCCGCCAATCCAGCCAAAACCCAGGGCCATGATCATCGGGTTATCCCACCTCGGGCATCTGGCGGTGTACCTGCTGTTTATGGCGCTGCCGGTTATTGGCCTGACCATGATGTATTTCCGTGGCAACGACTGGTATGCCTTCGGGCTGGTGATGCCGCACGCGGCAGAAGCGAATTTTGACCTGGTAGACTCGCTTAAAGAGTGGCATTCCATTCTGGCAAACCTCGGGTATTTCCTGATCGCTATTCACGCCCTGGCGGCGTTGGCGCACCACTATTTCTGGAAAGACAATACGCTGCTGCGCATGATGCCGAAGAAACGTCAGTGACACCCGTTGTGGGTAAACCGCGCAAGGTACTCCTCGCGACCGGTATCGGCCATTTTGTCGAATGGTTTGATGTTGGCCTGTACGGCACGCTGGCGGGGATTATTGGGATGCAGTTTTTTCATACCGATAGCCCGGGTGTCGCGTTGCTCTCATCATTTGCGGTGTTTGGCGCAGGGTTCATTATGCGCCCGCTTGGCGGGCTGTTTTTCGGCTCGCTCGGGGATCGTATCGGCCGGCAGAAAGTGCTGGCCATGGTCATTTTGCTCACCTCGGGTTCTACCTTCGCGATGGGGATTTTACCCACCTGGTCGCAACTGGGGATAAGCGCCACCATTTTACTGGTGCTCATCCGCCTGGTGCAGGGCTTTGCCGTTGGCGGTGAAAGCGCGGGGGCGACCACATTTCTGGCCGAATACGCGCCAGCTCATCGCCGCGGCTATTTCACCAGTTGGATAGACAGCTTCGGGTTTTTGGCGTTTGTCGCAGGCTCCGGACTGGTGTTCCTCCTGACGGCTGTGCTGGGTGAACGCGCAATGAATGACTGGGGTTGGCGCATTCCATTTCTGGTAGCCGGCCCGCTCGGGATCATTGGCCTGTATCTGCGCAATTACCTTCAGGACTCTCCTGAATTTCTGGCAGCGCTGAAAAGCGGCAAAACCGACGCAGCACCCCTTCATTCTGTGGTGACCTACTCACGGAGTGCACTGCTGTTCTGTACCGGCTTTATGGTCATCAAGGCGGTGGGGCACTGGACGCTGCAAACCTTTGTTCCTCACTATCTTTCGGGTGCAATGGCCTATTCGCAGCGGGATGCCTACGCGATAACCACTCTGGGGTTATTTGCGATTGTCCTTCTGGTGCCGCTGATGGGCTGGTTATCCGACCGTGTGGGGCGTAAACCATTGATGCTGGTGGGATGTGGTGGATTAATCGTTTTTACCCTGCCAGCCATGATGCTGATGGCGCGCGGGGAGATAGCGTCTGCGATGATGGCAATGCTGATCCTTGGGGTCTTTATTGCGGCGTTTGATGGTGCGAGCAGTGCGGCAATGGCGGAGCTCTTTCCAACCCGCGTGCGTTTTGGTGGGATAGCGTTGGCCGGAAATATTGTGGTGGCGGTACTGGGTGGGTTCACACCCTGGTTTTCGGTGTATCTGATGAAGACCTCCGGCAATCCATTTTCTCCTGCCGGGTACGTCATTGCCGCTGCGTTAGTCACTTTCCTGACGGTAATGCGGGCGAAAGAAACCGCCGGTAAACCGCTTCCGCGGTGAGGGTAACCTGCGGAAAACCGCAGGTTACCGCAGGGATTATTTTTGCAGGTGAGCCCGCTCGCCCGCGGTTAATGCCAGCGGCTGCGTGGTGCCGGTTTCGGAAGAGGTGACAGCAGCTTCCAGCACGGCCATCACCGCCAGCGCTTCAACCGGGTGAACCGGGTTCTCGATTTCACCGTTCAGGGCATTGCGCACGTTGATGTAATACTGACGCTGATCGCCTTTTGGTGTGTTAACCGTGTGCGACTCACCGTTGGCATCAAACAGCACCATGCTGTCGCTGTCTTCACCCCAGGTCTCGCTGCCAGGGATGACGCCTGCCAGAAGCTGCGCTTCCTGCTGGTCGATTCTGGCTTTAACCACGCTGGCTTTATCACCGTGAACCGTAAAGCGCGACGTGCCGCCGGCAACCAGCATACTGCAATGCAGAACCACTTTATGTTCCGGGTAATTTAAGACCACGTGCGCCCAGTCATTAATTTCCGCACCAGCGCGAAGGGTGGCAATATTGCCCTGCACGGACTGCGGCAGGCCAAACAGCTGCAACGTCTGGTCAATCAGGTGTGGCCCGATATCAAACCACAGGCCGCTGCCAGGCACGTTTTGTTCTCTCCAGCGCACGCGAACTTCCGGGCGGAATCGGTCGATATGAGACTCAAAATGCTTTACTTTGCCGATTTTACCCTGCTCGATAACCTGCTTAATACCGAGGAAATCGCTGTCCCAGCGGCGGTTATGGAAGACTGACAGCAGTAACTGTTTTTCCTCTGCCAGTGCGATCAGATCGCGCGCTTCCTGCATATCGAGGGTAAAGGGTTTATCCACCACCACATGCTTACCACTGTTCAGGGCAAGCGTTGCCAGCGGCGCGTGAGTGGCGTTAGGAGAGGCGATCACCACCAGATCAACATCCGGGTGCTGAATAGCTTCTTCAGGCGTGGCCACCACGATGGCATCCGGGATATCGCGTTTGACCTTTTCTTCGTCGCGGGAAGAGACAACCGCCAGCTTCAGGCCATCGACGGACTGGATCAGCGGCGCGTGGAAGGTTTTACCCACGAACCCATAGCCGATCAGCGCAATGTTGATTGTCTTACCGTTTCGAGCGACAACTTTATTCATGACCATCTCCACGTTATTAAGCATCTGCAATAGTGACTTGCAGTGCGCTGTTGTCCCCAAGCTCAGCCCAGGGACGATCTAAGAACAATTGATGAATGTCGGCTAACCCGGACACCAGATAGGGCTCGCAGTGGTTGAGTTTCAGGTGATCGGCAACGATCCAGTGCTCACGGCTGGCTGCCAGCATGGCCCGTTTTACGTCGGCATCGGCTTCTTTGCTGGCACTCAAACCCAGCTGAGGATGGATGGCGCAGGCGCCAAGAATGGCGATATCCGCACGATAGCGTGACAGTATCGAAAGGGTGGCGCTGCCGGCAAACAGGCGCTGTTTCTGGTCCCACTGGCCCCCGAGCAGAATGAGTTCAATGTCTGCGCGATCGCTGAAGTGCTGGGCGATATCCAGCGAAGTGGTGATGACTTTCAGTGGTCCCTGAAGAAAGGTGGCGACGGCCATTACCGTACTTCCCGCATCAAGAAACAGAGTTGAGCCTGCGGGCACGCTCTCTGCGACCTTTTTACCAAGCTGCTGCTTGGTTTTGGGCAGTAACGTATTCCTGCCCTTGCGGTTCATCGCCGAGAGATCGAGCGCAATAGCGCCACCGTGGTTCTTCTGCGCCAGCCCTTGATTCTCAAGGTCTGTAAGATCCCGGCGAACGGTGTCCGCAGAAACCTGCAACTTTTCAACGAGGTCGCTGATACTGACCTGACCATGTTCACTAATGATATCAAGCAAGTATTTCTGACGAGCGGTTTTATGCATCTGCGGTTAATCCTGCAAAATATCGCAATAAGTCGCATATTACAGCATTTTGCTGGAAAGTGAATACTGACGATACGGGGTTTAGCGATTACTGAACGTGGACAATTCAGGGTTGAAAGTATTCAAGTACCACTGGTTTGGTGCGCATCGCATCAGCAAGCGACCCTGAGCAACAGAGCCGCAGAGATTGAAGATGCCCCGTATTGATGAGTTTTAAAAAGAAGAGCCATGGGTCATTTGGTCCGTTCGGTGTTCAAAAAAGATCGCAATCTGTAGATTCCTGTTATGCCTGTTATAAAAATGCTTCATACATTTTTTCTAACTTTGCAGTCTGAACGGAAAGATTGAATTCTCTTTCAATGAGTTCTCGCCCAGCAGCCCCCATAGTTTGTTGTAATTTTTCTGATTCGATAAGATGCAAAATTCTGTGTGCGAGACTGACCGGATCCCTTTCTTCTACAAGATATCCGGTTGTGCCATCAATAATGGCTTCGGGTATACCTGCATGAAATGTTCCGATGACGGGTAAAGAAAATGCAGCGGCTTCCATGATCACAGTGGGTAAACCTTCGCAATCACCAGATTTTGCTTGCACACTTGGGACAACTGCTATGGAAGCGTTTTTTATTTTTTCTATCACGGCACAGTGAGACATTTCACCAAGGAGTTTGATGTGTTCACTCAGTTTAAGAATTTTGATTTTTGCAGCCAGATAGTTCCTCAAAGGTCCATCGCCGATAATATGTAACTGATAGCCATTAAGCTTGTGCTTGATGACGTTTATTGCATCAATTAGTACTTCAGTCCCTTTTTTTTCCACAAGCCTGCCAATATGGATAATAGTTCTACTGGTTTTCTCCAGACCATTAGTTTGGTACTTCTCAGTATCAATTCCTATTCTGTGCGTGAGTGTTTTTGCTTCTTTAAACCCTGCCTCTAAAGCCTTACATCTTATGTAGTCGGAAACACATATGAACATTTTACCGTCCCTTTTTAACCGGTTCTGAAAGAGGGCATAATTAATCCATGATGGTGACTTTGACAAAAGGAGGTTCTTTCTACATATAGTGACATCGAAACCATGAAGCGTGGTGAACAGGGGGACATCAAGTTTTTTCGCGTATTGCAGAGCATAGAGCCCATCTATGGCGAAATGTGCGTGAACAATGTCAGGAGGATTCTCTTTGGTCAAACGTAATAATTTTCCTGGTGACATAGTCACTGCCTGGTGCATTCCCTGAAATTTATCCGCTGCTGAAGTGGTGACATCAAAGAGAGGGGATGGTGAGGTGTTTATTGTTTCTCTGCCGACAAACTCTACTTTGAATTTTTTAATGGAAAGAGCCTGATTAACAATAAATGTCTCTGATGATTTAAATAGCTGGTTTCTGTATATCGCTACTCTCTTCACTTTTAATCCCTTATATTCATATTTTTAGTATGATTTAACTGGTGATTTCACCTCAAATTTTGGGTGCAAAAAAACACCACTATTTATTGAGCGGAATGCATGAAATATGGTGGCAATATGAGGTTTCAGACCCTTAAGGCATCTGCCGCATAAACTTTATAAAGAATACAAAATATAACCATCCATTTAAAATGGATATCATCGATCGATACTGGCTTATCGATCGGTTAAAACGATCAAGGGTGAAAAAATTCATGAAAATGAATTAGTTGCGCTCAAGTCACTATAAAACTGGAAAACGATTTACATAAAGTTGCATTACACGATACAATACCCCCCTATAGTATCAGGAGGGCGTATGCCGCATTCACCCGCAGATAAAAAACGAATCCTCACTCGCGTCCGGCGCATCCGTGGGCAGGTTGACGCCCTGGAACGCGCGCTGGAATCCGGCGAACCCTGTCTGGCCATCCTGCAACAAATCGCCGCCGTGCGCGGTGCTGCAAATGGTCTGATGGGGGAAATGGTCGAAATTCACCTCAAAGATGAGCTGGTGACGGGGGAGACAACCCCTGACCAGCGGGCAGTCAGAATGGCAGAAGTCGGCCATTTACTGCGCTCTTATCTAAAATAAACCCACAGACCTCACAACAAGGGAAAGACATTATGAAATCTCGCGCTGCTGTCGCATTTGGCCCCGGCCAGCCGTTGAAAATCGTCGAAATTGACGTTGCACCGCCGAAGAAAGGCGAAGTCTTAATCAAAATCACTCACACCGGCGTGTGCCATACGGATGCATTCACCTTGTCAGGTGACGACCCGGAAGGCGTATTCCCGGCGGTGCTCGGCCACGAAGGCGGCGGGGTTGTGGTTGAAGTGGGCGAAGGGGTTACCAGCCTGAAACCGGGCGATCATGTGATTCCGCTGTACACCGCAGAATGTGGCGAGTGTAAGTTCTGTAAATCCGGCAAAACCAACCTCTGCCAGGCCGTGCGTGCCACCCAGGGTAAAGGGCTGATGCCAGATGGAACAACCCGTTTCTCTTACAACGGCGAGCCAATTTATCACTACATGGGCACCAGTACCTTCAGCGAATACACCGTGTGCGCCGAAATTTCTCTGGCAAAAGTAAACCCGCAGGCGCCGCTGGATAAAGTGTGTCTGCTGGGTTGCGGTGTGACCACCGGTATCGGTGCGGTTCACAATACGGCGAAAGTGAAAGAGGGTGACACCGTGGCGGTGTTCGGCCTGGGCGGTATTGGTCTGGCGGTTATCCAGGGTGCGGTGCAGGCAAAAGCCGGTCGTATCATTGCGGTGGATACCAACCCGGAAAAATTCAAGTTGGCCGGTGAAATGGGCGCGACCGATTTCGTGAACCCGAAAGATTACGAAAAGCCGGTTCAGGACGTGATTGTTGAGCTGACCGACGGCGGTGTTGATTTCAGCTTCGAATGTATCGGTAACGTTAACGTAATGCGTTCTGCGCTTGAATGCTGTCATAAAGGCTGGGGCGAAAGCATCATCATTGGTGTGGCCGGTGCAGGTCAGGAGATCCGCACTCGTCCATTCCAGCTGGTGACGGGGCGCGTATGGCGTGGTTCTGCGTTCGGTGGCGTAAAAGGCCGTACTCAACTGCCGGGTATGGTTGAAGATGCCATGAGCGGAAAAATTCAGCTTGATCCGTTCATTACCCACCGTCTGCCGTTAGAGCAAATCAACGAAGCGTTTGACCTGATGCACGAAGGTAAATCCATTCGTACCGTCATCCATTTCGGCGACAACTAATTATTCTGCCAGCGGTTTTTACCGCTGGCATTTCTTTAATAATCTTCTCTAAACTGTGACCTGGCTGGCGATTTTAGCCGTAATCTAATTCCCCGCAGTGCCGATGACTATTTTACAGGCGTGTTTTTACGCATCTTACCTATAAGAGAGTCGACGGTCATGGACAACACAACTTCGATGCAGGCGCAGCACAAGCTGAGCTTCTTGCATCACATCAGGCTGGTTCCGCTGTTTTCCTCCATTCTCGGTGGCATTATTCTTCTGTTTGCCTTGAGCTCCGGTCTGGCGGGTTACTTCCTGTTAAAAGCTGACACCGATCAGCAGGATGTCACATCCGAAATCCAGGTACGTCTGGGGTTATCGAACAGTTCAAACCACTTACGCACTGCCCGTATCAATATGATCCACGCGGGTGCGGCGAGCCGTATCGCTGAAATGGATGCGATGAAGCAGAACATCCACGAAGCTGAAACGCGGATTAAGCAATCCCAGGAAAGTTTTGCTTCGTATATGAATCGCGCGGTTCGCACGCCGGCAGATGAAGCCCTGGACGCGGATCTGAAAGCGCGTTACGACGCCTACATCGCTGGCCTCCAGCCGATGCTGAAATATGCCAAAAACGGTATGTTTGAGGCCATTATCAACCACGAAAACGAAACCGCACGTCCGCTGGATGACGGGTATAACGACGTGCTGATGAAGGCGATTAAAATCCGTACCGACCGAGCAAATGCGCTGACGGCGCAGGCGCACACCCGCACGCAGCTGGGGCTGATGTTTATGGTCGGCGCCTTTGCGCTGGCGCTGGTGCTGACGGCGATGACATTTATCGTGCTGCGTCGTACGGTGATTAATCCGCTTCAGCGTGCCGCTAAGCGCATTGAAAATATCGCCAAAGGCGACCTGACGATGCCGGACGACGCCACTGGACGCAGCGAAATTGGCCGCCTGACGCGTGACCTGCAAACCATGCAGCACTCGCTGGTGACGACCGTGGGCACGGTTCGCCAGGGGGCGGAAGAGATCTATCGCGGTACCAGCGAGATTTCTGCCGGTAACACCGATCTCTCTTCACGCACCGAGCAGCAGGCGGCAGCCATTGAGCAGACGGCAGCCAGCATGGAGGAGCTGACCGCTACCGTGAAGCAGAACGCCGATAACGCCCACCATGCCAGCAAACTGGCGGAAGATGCCTCCGGTAAAGCCAGCCGTGGCGGCCAGATGGTGTCCGGCGTGGTGAAAACCATGGGTAATATCTCTACCAGCTCGAAGAAAATCTCTGAAATCACCGCAGTGATTAACAGCATCGCTTTCCAGACCAATATCCTGGCGCTGAACGCCGCAGTAGAAGCCGCGCGTGCCGGTGAGCAGGGTCGCGGTTTTGCGGTGGTGGCGAGTGAAGTCCGTACGCTGGCAAGCCGCAGTGCGAACGCGGCGAAAGAGATTGAAAGCCTGATCAACGAATCCGTGTCGCTGATTGACCAGGGCTCTGGCGAAGTGGTTGCCGCAGGTAACACCATGAATGAAATCGTTGAAGCCGTTAAGCGCGTCACCGACATCATGCTGGAAATTGCAGCGGCGTCCGATGAGCAAAGCCGTGGCATTGTGCAGGTGAGCCAGGCTATCTCTGAGATGGATAAAGTGACCCAGCAGAACGCCTCGCTGGTGGAAGAAGCCTCTGCGGCGGCAGCGTCTCTGGAAGAACAGGGCGCACGTCTGACCGAGGCTGTTGGCGCGTTTCGTCTGAACGGAGCAACGGCAAGCCGTTCGGTAGCGTCTTCGCCCGCTGTTAAAAGCGCGCCATTGCGTCCCGCTGCTGCTGTATCCGGGGATAACTGGGAAACGTTCTGAGTCGCCACCGGGCAAAAAAAGGGACCATTTGGTCCCTTTTTTCATGTCTTACTGTTTATCCGGCAACGCATACGCGATGATGTAATCACCCCGATCCGGTGACTGACGTGCGCCACCTGCGTTAATGATGACGTACTGCTTGCCGGTTTTCGGTGACACGTAGGTCATCGGGCCAGACTGGCTGCCAACTGGCAGACGGTCTTTCCAGATCTCTTTCCCGGTTGCGGTATCAAACGCACGCAGGTAGAAGTCCTGGGTACCGGCAAAGAACAGCAGGCCAGACTGTGTAGAGAGCGATGCTCCCAGCGTAGGCATCCCGATTGGGATAGGCATGTGCATACGGATCCCCAGCGGACCGGTGTCTTCCACGGTGCCGACCGGAACCTGCCACACCAGCTTACCGGTTTTCAGATCCACCGCGGACATGGTACCAAACGGTGGTTTCTGGCACGGAATACCCAGCGGGGACAGGAAACGCTCACGCATAGCGCCGAACGGTGTACCGTCCATTGGCACGATACCCATTTCAATACCGCTGGCGTTTTTCGCCACGTTTGCACGCGGAACCATGTAGTTCGCCAGGCCCAGGCGCATATCATTCACGAACATCAGGCTGTTGTTTGGGTCAACGGAAACGCTACCCCAGTTCATGCCACCCAGCGAGCCCGGGAACTGCAATGAACGGTCAAGACCCGGTGGGGTGAAGACTCCCTGATGACGCATCTCTTTAAACTGGATACGGCACAGCAGCATGTCGACCGGTGTGGCACCCCACATGTCGGATTCCGTCAGCGTCTGGTTGCCGATCATCGGCATCCCTACGGAGTACGGCTGAGTCGGGGAGTAACGTTCGCCTTCCACATTGCCGGCAGGAACCGGACGCTCTTCAACCTTCGCAACAGGTTTACCCGTTTCGCGGTTGAGCATGAAGATCATGCCCTGTTTACTGGTCTGAACCAGCACAGGCGTGGTGCCGCCTTTACCGTCTGGCAGGTCATACAGCAGCGGCTGAGATGGCAGGTCGAAGTCCCACAGGTCGTGGTGTGTGGTCTGGAAGTGCCAGCGCACCTGGCCGGTGGTTGCATCGACGGCGACGATAGACGAGCTGTATTTATCATCCAGCGCGGTACGTTCACCCGCCCAGAAATCTGGTGTGGCGTTACCGGTTGGCAGATAGATAAGGTTCAGTTTTGCGTCGTAAGACATCGCAGACCAGACGTTCGGCGTACCGCGCGTGTAGGTCTGGCCTTCCGGCGGCAGGCCGGTCAGGTTCGGATTACCCGGATCCCATGCCCATGCCAGTTTACCGGTGTGAACGTCATAAGCGCGCACCACTCCCGGCGGTTCGCCCGTGGAGAAGTTATCGGCCACGCGTCCACCGACCACCACCACATTACCCGCCACAAGTGGCGTAGAGGTTTGCTGGTAGTAACCCGGTTTGATATCACCCATACCCACGCTCAGGTCAACAATACCGTGGTCGCCAAAGTCTTCACAGACTTTGCCGTTGTCGGCGTTGATAGCAATCAGACGCGCATCGGTGGTTGGCAGGAACAGACGACGGGAGCAGGCCGCAGGCTGTGTTTCTGCCTGTGACGTTGTCACATTATCGTGATCTTCAAAATAACCCAGACCACGGCAACGTTGCCAGTTTGGCGCGGTGGCTTTGGAATCGTAGCGCCATTTTTCTTTACCGGAATCTACATCCAGCGCCAGCACTTTGCTGTACGGGGTACAGACATATAGCGTGTCGCCAACCTGGAGAGGGGTATTCTGATCTTCAGCACCGGAGCCGTTGCTCTGCGGGATATCGCCCGTATGGGCAACCCAGGCGACTTTCAGATCGCCGATGTTCTGTTTGTTGATCTGATCCAGTGCGGCAAAGCGGTCACCATGGGTGGTGTTACCCCAGTGCTCCCAGTTTTTTTGCTGCTCGCCAGGGGCGACAGGTTTAACCGGAACCGGCTCGTTGGCGGTAACCAGCGTCTGCGGTTTAAACATCCAGCCAAAGCTTGCCAGCATGGCAACGGCAAGCACCGCAGCGATGCCAAATGGCGCGCATTTTCTGACGGGCGCATTGCTGTTTGCGGCGCGCAGGAAAGGCCAGACAATCGCGCACAGGAACGCCAGCACCGCGAAGGTGAAGAGGCGCGAGAAGAGCGGCCAGAAATCCCAGCCCGCATCGCTGACGGCCCAGAACAGTGACGCAATAAACGCGATGGCGTAAAGCACAATACCGCTGCTGCGGTTGGTGAAAATCAGGCCTGCGGCAATCAGCATTACCACGCCCATTATCAGGAAGTACCAACTTCCGCCTACTGTGGCGAGCTTGAAGCCCAAGCCGCCGACTGCCAGACCGATGAGTGCCATCAATCCGGCAAGGAGCCACTGCAGGATACGAGGTAACCCGCGCGGCGCGCTGCCAAATGCCATTTCTGTCTCCTTAAATACTCTCGTCTTTTCAGGTCTGTGCTGTGCGGCATCTGTACCAAATGGGTAAATAAAGACGAGGGTTATGATGGTTTCTACGCTTCTGATTGCTTAAGTAGCGCATGAATTCACAGGTAACAAATAGTCTGCGAACCATTTGGTGAATTCGCGGCTATGATAAAACTGTTAAATTGTTTTACGCAATTGTTAATGAAAGATTTCGCATTATTTGATTAGAGAATAGAACAAACCCGCCGTGACGGCGGGTGAAAGGAAAGGGTACAAAGGGAGAATCAGGCAGGCATTGACTTGCGGATGGCGCTGAGCAGCGTCTGTGTGCCTGTTGAAAGCGGGATATCAACGCGGGTAAGAATGCCAATTGGCTCTCCCGCGCCTGGCGATGTGACTGGCAGCGCCGTAAGCGTGCCGTGGCGTAAATCGTCTTTTACTGCACCTGAAGGCACAAACCACACATAGTCGAAGTCGACCGTCAGCTGGCGTGAAAGTGAGGCCGACAGGGTTTCGATACAGCCGGTTGGCAGAGTGCAGCCCTGTAACTGTAACAACGCTTCGGCGTTCTGACGCGGAACTGTACCTTTTGGTGACACCACCACCGGCCACTCCATCACGCGGCTTAAGGTGACGGTATCCTGCAACAACGGGTGGTTCGGCCGAACCACCAGCTTGAGCGATTCCAGGAACAACAGTTCATAGTTAAGGCCCGTCATCAGTTCCGGGTCGGACATCCGGCCGATCCCCAGATCCAGTTCGCCAGATTTGAGTCCTGCCAGCAGCATGGTGTTATTCATGGTCGCAACCTGAATCGTGGTGTGCTTTTGCTGCTTGTGAAACTGGCCAATAACGGCAGGCAGAATGCCCAGCGCCGCCGTTGGCAGAGCGCCCACGCGAACAATTTCGCTGGTGTGATCGTCTTTACGGTTTAACGCCTGGCCTGCGGTGTTGAGGGCATCCAGCACTTTCACTGCGTGAGTCAGGAATTGCTCGCCCACGAGCGTGAGCTGTGCGCCCAGGCGTCCTCTGTCGAACAGCCGGGTTCCGGTAAGTTGTTCCAGCTCGTTGAGTGTTTTCGACAGTGCGGGCTGACTTAGGTTAAGGGTTTCAGCCGCTCGCCCCAGCGTTCCCTGTTGAGCGACGGCCACAAATGTATGCAAATGGCGCAAGCGTATGCGCTGACTGAACAGACCATTTTTTTCCATAGGCGATGTTAAAAACAGAGCGATGCGGGTGACAAGTTAAGTTGTTTAATTTTGATAACCTGATAGCAAAATATTTTTAACATTTGATCTATTTGAGTTACAAGCTGTTTTTCAACTGACCCATTTTCACTCCCGCACGCAATAACCTGAATTCACACCCGAAAGTACAGCCTTTAACCACTCATCTGCCTGGATCACAATTTGTAAATTCTTCCCGCCAACCAGAACGGGCTTCTCTACACTCCAGGTAATATTCACTGGAGGCATGACATCATGGCGAACACCATCACGGCTGATGATATTCGGGAACACTTTTCGCAGGCTATGTCGGCGATGTACCAGCAGGAAGTTCCGCAGTACGGCACGTTACTTGAACTGGTTGCCGACGTTAACCTGGCCGTTCTGGAAAATAATCCCCTGTTACATGAACAACTGGCGAACGCAGATGAACTGGCGCGCCTGAACGTTGAACGGCACGGTGCGATCCGCGTTGGCACAGCGCTTGAGCTCTCCACGCTGCGCCGGATGTTTGCGATTATGGGGATGTTCCCGGTCAGCTATTACGACCTTTCTCAGGCGGGCGTACCCGTCCATTCAACGGCGTTTCGGCCGATTGATGATGAGGCGTTGTCCCGAAATCCGTTTCGTATTTTTACCTCTCTGCTGCGACTGGAGCTGATTGAAAACGTCGCGCTGCGGGAACGTGCCGCGCAAATTCTGGCGAGCCGGAATATCTTTACCCCGCGCTGTCTGGCGTTGATTGAACTGCATGAGTCAGAAGGGGGCTTTACAGAGTCGCAGGCACGCGAGTTTGTGAAAGAGGCGATTGAAACCTTCCGCTGGCATCGCCATGCCACGGTTGATCAGGAAACGTATCTTGCGCTGAGCAATGAACACCGGCTGATTGCCGATGTGGTCTGTTTCCCGGGCTGCCATATCAACCACCTTACGCCTCGTACGCTGGATATCGACCGCGCCCAGGAGTTGATGCCGAAATATGGCATTGAACCTAAAATCCTGATTGAAGGGCCGCCGCGCCGCGAAGTGCCGATTTTACTGCGTCAGACCAGTTTCAAGGCGCTGGAAGAGCCGGTGCTTTTTTCCGGTGAACATCTGGGAACCCATACTGCCCGCTTTGGTGAAATCGAGCAGCGTGGTGTGGCGCTGACGCCGAAAGGCCGTGAGCTGTACGACAGTCTTCTGGGGCAGGCCGGTACCGGGAAAGACAATCTGACACACCAGTTGCACCTGCAAGAGGTTTTCAGCGCCTTCCCGGATAGCGAAATGTTCCTGCGTCGTCAGGAGCTGGCTTATTTCCGCTACCGTCTCACCCCCGCGGGGGAAGCGCATCGCCAGGCGTTCCGACCGGGTGACGATCCGCAGCCGCTGATCGAACGGGGATGGGTGGTCGCGCAGCCGATTACCTACGAAGATTTCCTGCCCGTGAGTGCGGCAGGAATATTCCAGTCCAATCTGGGGAATGAAACCCAGGCGCGCAGCCACGGTAACGCCAGCCGCGATGCGTTTGAAGCCGCGCTCGGTTGTACGGTATATGACGAATTTACGCTGTATCAGGAGGCGGAAGCGCGCAGTAAACACCGTTGCGGTTTGCTCTGAAAACGGTACTCTGCGGGGATGTGACGGAAAAAGAAGGTTGGTATGCAAAATCCCTCCGCCCCTGTGGTTGAAACGCGCCAGGGCGCACTTGCTGGTTTTACCGATGATGATGTACACGTGTGGAGCGGTATTCCTTACGCCGCTCCGCCTGTAGGTGCGTGGCGCTGGCGTTCTCCGCAACCACCCGCCGCCTGGGAAGGGTTGCGCTCTGCTACGGTGTTTTCGGCATCAAGCTGGCAAAACAGCGAGTATTGTCAGGAGCTGGGCGGTGGCGATCCGGGTCAGTTCTCTGAAGATTGTCTCTATCTTAATGTCTGGTCGCCGGTTGCGCGTACCACGCCGCTGCCGGTGATGGTCTGGTTGCACGGCGGTGGTTTTACCATTGGTGCTGGCGGGCTTCCGCCCTATAACGGTAAAGCACTGGCCAGGCGTGATGTGGTAGTGGTGACCCTCAATTATCGCCTTGGTCATCTGGGCTTCTTCGCCCATCCGGCCCTTGCCGGGGAAGAGGAACAGGTGGTGCACAATTTTGCCCTGCTGGACCAGATAGCCGCGCTGAACTGGGTGCGGGACAACATTGCGGCCTTTGGCGGCGATCCGAATTCGATAACCCTGTTTGGTGAGTCTGCCGGCGCGCGGAGCGTGCTGTCGCTGCTGGCCTCTCCGCTGGCTGGCGGGCTTTTCCATAAAGCGATTGTGCAGAGCGGCTACACCTTACCGGACACGCCGCGCGCACAGGCGCTGCAAAAAGGCGAAGCCCTGGCGGCCCATTTCGGTTTTGAAAATGCGACGGCGGAACAGCTGCGCGCAATTCCCCCCGAGGCGTTCTGGCCGCTGACCTCACCGCTGAATATCGCCCCGGCACCTGTAGTCGGCGATTGTGTTCTCCCGGAAGCAATGCTCGATGTGTTCTTCGCCGCCCGCCAGCATCCCGTTCCGGTGATGATTGGATCAAACAGCGATGAAGCAAGCGTGATGGCGGTGTTTGGGATCGACCTTGCCGGGCAAATTCAGAAGCTGCGCCGTGAACGCCGGTTCGGCCTCGGGTTAATTAAACTGCTGTATCCGGGCGTCAAAGGGGACGAGGAGCTGGGCAGACAGGTTTGCCGTGATATGGCATTTACCACCATGGGATTCGTGGTGATGCAGGCGCAGCAGCGTGTGGGGGCCCCGTGCTGGCGGTACTGGTTTGACTATGTTGCCGAAGCGGAACACGCCACCTATATCAACGGTGCCTGGCACGGTAACGAAGTGCCTTACGTGTTCGATACGCTGGGGCAGGTTGAGCCATCCCGCCACTATGTTAATTCCCGCGATATGCAGTTTTCTGCTCAGGTAGCTGACTACTGGGTGAATTTCGCTCATCAAGCCAGTAGCAGCCGGGACACGCTTCAGGGACCGACCCACTGGCCAGCCTGCCGTAAAGGTCGGGATGTGCTGTTACGGATTGGAGTGAATAAACATGCAGGATTCAGGCTTGAGAACCGCTTTATGCGTGCCCGCATGAGTCTCTTCAAACGGGTCATGAAGCACCACGTCAGTCTTGACTGAGCAGGCAGGAGCGAAACGCAGCGAGTCCGTTATCCTGGCTATGGGACTCGCGTAACACCAGCCGATAGCTCGCACCGGTTTTAATGCTCGTCTCAAAAGGCCGCGTCAGCCGTCCCGCGCGGATATCCTCTTCCACCAGCGTTTCATCTGCAATGGCGATCCCAAGCCCCTGAATGGCAGCGGTGATGGCCAGATCCATCGTATCGAAGTGTTGATTTTTGAGCATGGCTTTGGGGGAAAGCGCCTGTTTTGCCAGCCACAGCGACCAGTCCGTTTTGTCGCGAGTGGGGTGCAGGAAAGTTAACGACTCCAGCTCTGCTCCCGCGCGTAACGGGCTGAGAACCGGCGTTAGCGCTTCTTCAAACAGCAGATCGCCTGCGCTCATGTGCGTGCCGAAGACAATGGCGGCATCGTAGGATTCGGTTTTGAAATTGACGTTGTGATCGGTGGTGGTGGTAAGCGCGATTTGCAGTTCGGGCTGCTCGCGCTCAACCTGTAACAAGCGCGGGATCAGCCAGCGCATCGCGCAGGTTGGCGCTTTCAGTCGCACCACGGTTTGCTGCGCGCGAGCCTGCTCAGCTACGGTCAGCAGATGCTCAAAGGCGGATTGCAGTTCGGGAAGCAGGGCGCTTCCCTGGGGGGAAAGCCGCAGTCCGCGGGCATGACGCTCAAAAAGTGGAAAGCCGAACCAGGCTTCAAGCGCCGCAATTTTACGGCTTACCGCGCCCTGGGTCAGGCACAGCTCTTTTGCCGCATGGGTAAGATTCAGGTGACGGGCCGTTTTCAAAAATGCGTCAACGGCATTGAGCGGGAAGTAACGGCGCGACATAGAACACCTCAGGTATGCATTTTTCTCATGGCTATTATGACAACAATTCGTTTGTCGCCACAACCGACTTATTGTTTGAATAGTTATGCAATCTTTATGAGAAAGGAAAGATGATGACTTTGAGAACTCCGGTGCAAACCCGGTCCAAACTGCCTGATGTTGGCACCACGATTTTTACCGTTATTGGCCAGCTATCCGCACAACATAACGCCATCAACCTTTCTCAGGGCGCACCGAATTTTTCCTGTGACCCTAAACTGGTCGCCGGTGTCACCCGCGCCATGGAAGCCGGGCAAAACCAGTATGCGGCGATGACCGGCCTTCAGACGCTGAAAGAGCGGATTGCCGATAAAATCTCGACGCTTTACGGCACGCAATATGACCCCGGTAGCGAAGTGCTGGTCACGGCCAGCGCCAGCGAAGGACTGTACTCGGCGATAAGTGGGCTGGTGCATCCGGGTGACGAGGTTATCTACTTTGAGCCGTCGTTTGATAGCTACGCGCCTATCGTGCGTTTGCAGGGAGCAACCCCTGTTGCCATCAAACTGACCGTACCTGATTTTGCCGTGAACTGGGATGAAGTCCGTGCTGCCATCACCCCGAAAACGCGGATGATCATCGTTAACACCCCGCATAACCCGAGCGGGCAGGTCTTCTCTGCGAACGACCTGCAACAGCTGGCGGCGGTCACACGCAATACCGATATCATTATTTTGTCTGACGAAGTGTACGAACACGTCGTCTTTGATGGCGAGCCGCATCACGGGATGGCCACACACCCGCAGCTGGCGGAGCGAAGCGTCATTATTTCATCCTTCGGAAAAACCTATCACGTCACCGGATGGCGCGTCGGTTACTGTGTTGCACCGGCGGTGCTGATGGAAGAGATCTGCAAGGTCCATCAATTTTTAATGTTTTCTGCCGATACCCCAATGCAGCACGCGTTTGCAGAACACATGACCGATCCGCAAACCTGGCTGTCGCTGGCCGCGTTTTATCAGCGCAAACGCGACCTGCTGCAATCGCTGCTTGCAGAATCACCGTTCCGCTTGCTGCCAAGCGCCGGTTCATTCTTCCTGCTGGCCGATTACAGCCATTTTAGCGATGAAAGCGACAGTGACATGGTGAAGCGGTTGATTACCGAGTGCGGTGTTGCAACCATTCCGCTGTCGGCGTTTTATGCGGATGGCACAGATAATAAATTGATCCGTCTCTCTTTTGCGAAAGATGAGGCAACGTTACGGGCAGGTGCCCAGGCCCTGTGTCGGGTTAAACCACGCTAAGGAGTTTTACATGAAATTACGCGCGTTAGTTGTCGGCATGGGATTGCTGTGTTCGTTCTCTTCTTTTGCCGCCACAGAGCTGCGTTACGGGCTGGAAGCAGAGTATCCACCGTTTGAAAGCCGCAATGCCTCAGGCGAGCTTGAAGGCTTTGACGTTGAGCTGGGCAATGCCATCTGTAAAGCGGCAGCGCTGAAATGTACCTGGGTTGAAACCTCGTTTGATGCGTTGATCCCGGGCCTGGTGGCGAAGAAATTTGATGCCATTAACTCTGCCATGAACATCACCGAACAACGCCGCAAGAGCATTGATTTTACGCAGCCGATTTACCGCATTCCGTCACAGCTGGTGGGGAAAGCGGGCACGGCGGTAGAAGCAACGCCTGAAGGGCTGAAAGGTAAAACCATCGGGGTGTTGCAGGGATCTATCCAGGAAACATACGCCAAAGAGCACTGGGAAAAGCAGGGTGTCACCGTGGTGTCTTATAAAGATCAGAACATGGCGTGGGGAGATTTGCTGAATGGCCGTATCGATGCCTCGTTAGTCATGTCCGCGGCCGGGCAGGCAGGTTTCCTGAGCAAGCCCCAGGGGAAAGGGTTTGGTTTTATCGGCAAACCGGTGTCTGACGACACTATCCTGGGCAGTGGTATCGGTTTTGGATTGCGTAAGGGGGATGAGGCCACCCAGAAGCAGCTTAATGCCGCAATTGATAAAGTACGTGCTGATGGCACGATCGCTAAACTCGCTGATAAGTACTTCCCGGGTATCGATGTCAGCGTAAAATAACCGCCTCGCTTTGCCCCGACTGTCGATGTCCAGCCGGGGCATTTTTCTTCCTGCCACGCTTATTTGCTCCTCAGACCTGCCGCCTTGTGTGTCCAGTGACGTTACCTTTCTTTACGCCTTTTTCAGGCTGTTCTGGTCGACAGAAAATATTTCTCACTTTGCTCATATAATCACCCGGCAACAATTGGATTCTTAACCGTTTTTGTTTAGGCTGTGCGTTCTTTCTTGCCGTCATTTCGCCGCGCGCGAAACACATTCACACGACCATAAGGACGTTTTTCCAGGCATGAATCGCAGACGTTTTTTAAAAGGTTCGCTGGCAATGGCCGCCCTGAGCGGCACATCAGGCCTTGCTTCACTGTTTTCTAAGGCGGCATTCGCTGCTGACTCTGACATTGCTGACGGTCAGAGCCGACGTTTTGACTACTCCGTACTGCAATCCATGGCACATGACCTGGCAAAAACCCCGTGGGGTGGCGCACCGCGTCCGCTGCCGGAAACGCTGGCGACCATGACCCCGCAGGCGTATAACGCCATTCGCTACGATGAAAAGCAGTCGCTGTGGAACAATATTGAAGGCCGTCAGCTTGACGTGCAGTTTTTCCATATGGGGATGGGTTTCCGCCGCCGTGTGCGCATGTTCTCGCTCGATCCGTCGACATCTCAGGCGCGTGAGATCCACTTCCGTCCGGAGCTGTTCAGCTACAACGAGACGGACGTCGACACTAAACAGCTGCAAGGGCAGAGCGATCTCGGCTTTGCGGGCTTCCGCGCCTTTAAAGCGCCAGAGCTGGCACGCCGCGATATCGTTTCGTTCCTCGGCGCGAGCTATTTCCGCGCTGTAGACGATACCTACCAGTATGGTCTTTCAGCCCGTGGTCTGGCGGTGGATACCTTTACGGATACGCCGGAAGAGTTCCCGGATTTCACCTCGTTCTGGTTTGAAACCGTCAAGCCTGGCGATACCACCTTTACCGTCTATACGCTGCTGGACAGCCCAAGCGTTACCGGTGCCTACAAGTTTGTGATCCACTGCGAGAAAAGCCAGGTGATCATGGACGTAGAAAACCACCTCTATGCGCGTAAAGACATCAAACAGCTTGGCATCGCCCCGATGACCAGTATGTTCAGCTGCGGGAATAACGAACGTCGCATGTGCGATACCATTCACCCGCAAATCCATGACTCCGACCGTCTGGCGATGTGGCGGGGCAATGGCGAATGGATCTGCCGTCCTCTGAACAACCCGCAGAAATTGCAGTTCAATGCCTACATGGATAAAAACCCGAAAGGGTTCGGTCTGCTCCAGCTTGACCGCGATTTCTCGCACTATCAGGACATCATGGGTTGGTATAACAAACGCCCAAGCCTGTGGGTAGAGCCGCGTAACAACTGGGGTAAGGGCGCGGTTGGCCTGATGGAGATCCCGACAACCGGTGAAACCCTGGATAACGTGGTCTGCTTCTGGCAGCCAGAAAAACCGGTGGAAGCGGGCGATGAGCTGGACTTCAAATATCGCCTGTACTGGAGCGCACAGCCTCCGGTGCGCTCGCCGCTGGCCAACGTTTTCGCGACCCGCACCGGCATGGGTGGGTTCCCTGAAGGCTGGGCACCGGGTGAAAACTACCCGAAAACCTGGGCGCGTCGCTTTGCCATTGATTTTGTCGGTGGCGATCTGAAAGCCGCGGCGCCGAAGGGGATTGAACCTGTGATTACGCTTTCAAATGGTGAAGCTAAGCAGATTGAGATCCTCTACGTTGAGCCGTTCGATGGCTATCGCATTCTGTTTGACTGGTATCCGACGTCCGACTCAACGGAGCCAGTGGATATGCGGATGTTCCTGCGCTGCCAGGGCGATGCCATCAGTGAAACCTGGCTCTACCAGTACTTCCCGCCAGCACCGGATAAACGTAATTACGTTGACGACCGGGTTATGCGCTAGTCGAGTTGAACTGCGCCCGGTAAGCGTAACGCTGCCGGGCGATTAACAGTCATAAATCATGATTTCGCCTATGTTCGCATTTGTACTGCTTTTTCATCAAGGAGTGGTGTAGGAAATGCTGAATTCGCTCGAGATATACCATGCGTTGAATGAATTGGGTTACCGGCTTGAGAATGGAAAATTCGAGCCAAGCTATGCATCCGAGCATCCGCTCGGGAATGGAAAGTATCTGTATGTCAAACGCAGTCGGGACGGCGTCGTTAACAAGAGCCCATTGGTACTTGCACCAGACACCCTTGCCTTAAAGGCGGAAATTGATCGCATTGAGGGTATCCACTGTCTTTGGGAAAAAGTTAAAAGCACCAGCTACCGCCGTTACCCGAAAGATAATGGTACGTCCCAGTATGGTTTTGCGGCTGATGTTGAATCAGTCGAAGCGCTACAGGCCCTGGTGGTTTTGTTGGGAGCTCAGCCCTCTTCGAATCCCCAATCCGCACTAAAAAGAGACAACGAAAACAAGGATCAATCGTTAATGTATCCCTTAAACCAGATTCTCTTCGGACCGCCAGGAACAGGTAAAACCTACACGACAACCGAAATGGCAGTCAAAATTGCGGATAATGCGTGGTATCAACAGGCTACGCGTGAACATCATGGCAATGACTTACGGGAAAAGGTAAAGCAGCGGTATCAGATGCTGGTAGAAAAGCAGCGCATCATGTTTACCACTTTCCATCAGAGCTTCTCGTATGAAGACTTTATCGAGGGTATTCGTGCGACGACGGATGAAAGCTCGGGTACGCTTCGCTATGACGTTATGGATGGCATTTTTAAGCAGTTGTGCCTGAATGCTGAAGTTAAAACAAGTGGTAGTGCAACCCAGTCATTGTCTTTGAATGGGAGACGAATCTGGAAAATGTCTCTTGGAAATACTCTTGACGGTGAAGATTATATTTTCGATGAGTGCCTTGCGAACAATTATATTCTATTGGGTTGGGGAGATAATCTTGATTTTAGTGGCTGCACGACTCCAGCGGATGTCCGATTACGCTTAGACGAATCGAATGAAGGCCAGGTTGAGAGAAGTGAATACATGCTGACTGCGGTCAATATGTTTAAAAACATCATGCGTAATGGTGACCTGGTTATTGTTTCCGATGGTAATCATAAGTTCAGGGCCATTGCCGAGATCGCCGGGGATTATCAATATCTGCCAAATGATGAACGCGTAGGCTTTCATCAAATGCGTAAGGTCAACTGGTTGCGAACCTATTCACCGAGCTTACCGAAAGAGCAACTTTTTTTAAAATCACTTTCACAGATGACGTTATATGAGTTGAGGGATACTTCAATTGATAGGGCGAAATTGTCTCAGCTATTGTCCCCGGTTGAAACAAGTGATAATCAAGCGTTGCCGCACGTGCTCATTATCGATGAGATAAACAGGGGGAATATTGCCCGTATCTTTGGTGAATTGATTACTCTGCTGGAATCCGATAAACGATTGGGAGCCGAAGATGCCCGCTCCTTAGTCCTGCCGTATTCTAAACAACTGTTTTCGGTGCCCGGGAATGTTTATGTCATTGGGACAATGAATACCGCGGATAAATCCCTGATACAAATGGACCTGGCACTAAGACGACGCTTTAGCTTTACCGAAATGCCTGCGCGACCGGAACTGTTAGCTGGGGTCACTGCGTTTGGCGTTGATGTCGAAACGTTGTTGACGCGCATTAATCAGCGTATTGAAGCGTTGCTGGATAGTGAGCATATGATTGGTCACGCTTACTTCATGCCACTAAAGAAATTAGACAGTAACGCCGACCGCGAAGCCTGTCTTGCCAGCATCTTCCACGATAAAATCATTCCATTGCTGAGAGAGTATTTCTTTGATGATTATGAGCGTATCGGTTGGGTGCTTAATGATTCAGTGAAAGCGAAAGAAAACCGATTTATTTTGTTGCAACAGTCAGCACAATTACCGTCGTTTTCTGCGCTATTCCCGAAAGATATTGCAGATAGTTTGTCTGACAGGCGTTTTCGTATCAACGAACATGCATTTGCGATGGCAGAAGCTTATCAGGGGATTGTCGCATGATGATTCAGGTTCGGGAATATGCTCTGCTGAGCAGTGATAACACTCAACCAGCCAGTATGGATTTGGGGATTGTCTCTGAAGCAACATTTTCCTGGCTTGAGCAATTGCAACAACAGTGGAGTGGTACCTCTCAAATTCTCAGCCGGGAAGGGAGGCGTTTTTTGCGTTTGGGAAGCTATGTCGGTTATCTGCAATCCCCGACTGGCGAGTCAATTGAAATTCTGCCAAAAACCACTCTTGACGTTCCAGCTGAGATAGTCCCTTTGCGTCAGCTTTTACGCCGAATGCTCAGCGCCTCTTTCGGGATTACACCCCGTGAGGCGAGCCAGGCGGTATTACAACGCAGTGACCAACCTCTGCATGAATGGATAATCAGTGAGTTCCTGCGGCATCTTGCTGATTTAGTTCGCAAAGGACTGCGTTTCGATTATCACCTCATTGAGGATGAACATAGTGCGTTCATCCGTGGTCAATTGGATGTCTCTGCGCAAATGAGAATGCCTCCGGGCAGAGGCACTCAATTCCATGTGCGCTATGCTGAGTTCTCCCCTCAGCGTATTGAAAACCGTCTGCTACGGACTGCTTTAGACTGGACTCTCAAAATGACCAGACAAGGGCAGAGCTGGAGGCAGGCAAATTCACTTAGCCACCAACTGGATGGCATAGTGCCGATCTCTGGCAGTACAACGCAATCAATGAGGCAGTGGAGTGACGGTAAATATCTCTTTGGCTATCGCGCTATAAAACCGTGGTGCCAGCTCATTCTTGAACAGATGAATCCAGATTTTCAATATGGCTCGCATCAGGGCATTTCTTTGTTGTTCCCTATGGAGAAGTTATATGAGGGCTGGGTAGGGTACGGTCTGGCGGGGGCGTTGCATCACGATTACCAGCTTATTGAGCAGACTAAGAGCCAGTGCCTGTTAGAACATGTTCCAGTTGGCGAAAAGTCATCTCAGAGATGGTTCATGCTGAAACCTGACTTTCTTATCACTGGCGGGCAGACGGTGGTGATGGATGCTAAATGGAAACTATTAGATAGCAGAGCTGATGATGGTCTGAGGAAGTATGAAATCAGCCAGCCGGATCTGTATCAGATGTTCGCCTATGGGCAAAAGTATCTTCATGGGAAAGGCACTATGATGCTGATTTATCCGCGTCATCAGTACTTTGCTACGCCATTGCCGGTGTTCCGTTTCGACGAAGATTTATCGCTATGGTGTGTGCCCTTTGACCTTGAATCGGGTGGATTGGTGAAAGGCGAATGGCAGGATTCGTTCCGTTGTTTCCCTGAAGATGAGCCTGAAGTCGTTTATGATGAGCAACAAAATAGCCACGCATTTCACGAATAGTAAATGGTGAGGGAGACATAACCATGGCTTATAAAGATTTTTACCATTTAATGTTGGAGTATTTTTCCCAACCCGTTGAGCTGTTCACTGGCTCAAGGAATGTTCCTTTCACTCTTTATATTGAAGAGCAAAAGCTGTTTGTTCGAAATGGGAAAGATAATACCAGCCGTATCGATCCCAAAGAAGTTGCAGCATTTGTTGAGCGGTTTGAAGAAAGTGAAAGTTTGTTGGCTAAAGACTACCAGGATGTAACTTTTAAAGCCTCCTATCTGCTGGCTGCGATGAAATATATTACTGAGCAGAGTGCATCCGTTTTGCGTTTTCACAGTGAAGAACTTGAAAACAGTGAAGTGCAATATAAAAACTGGCTGAATGCCAATCCTGAAGGCTATGTTTTAAATCTGCTTAAAAGAAGTGAAGTAAGCGATAAACTGGATCCTACAAGTTCAACTTGCCTGCATTCCGTGGGGTGTTCTTCGGTAAATAATGAACGTAGTTACTCTCACTCTGAGCCGTTCACCGGTAATGATTACTTTAAGGTTTGCTCTGCAAGTTTATATGCACTTGAGCAAGAAGCCATCAGGATAACAAAGCTCAGCAGCGTGAGAAGGCATTCTTGTTTAAAGAGTAACATGGGTTAACATGAGGCATTATGACATCTGAAATCATCCCTGTATCACAACACATTGAGCTTCGTGCCGTTGAAGAGCGCTATACCGCCGAGTTGCACAATCTCGTCATCAAAAATCAAGCCTTTCTGCAAACCGCATTCGACTGGGCGCAGCACGTGGGGACTGAAGACGACACCCGCCGTAACGTGCAGAGCAACCAGATGCTGCACGCGCGCGGCTATGCCAAAATGTTCCTTATTTTTCAGGACGATATTATGGTGGGCGTGCTGTCGTTTAATGCCATCGAGCCGGCCAATAAAACGGGTTACATCGGTTACTGGCTGGATGAGCATCACCAGAAGCAGGGGATTATTTCTCAGGCGTTACAGGCGTTTATGCACTATTACACCAGCCGGGGCGAAGTCCGCCGCTTTGTGCTTAAGTGCCGGGTAGACAATGCCGGCAGCAATAATGTCGCGGTTCGAAATGGTTTTACGCTTGAAGGCTGCCTGCGAGAGGCGGAATACCTGAACGGCCGCTTTGACGATGTAAACAGCTACGCCAGATTATTCCCGCTATAGCGCGCCCAGCAGAGGTGTACGGGTAATACGCTGATTGCCGTTGATCACCTTTTCGCCGCGCAGGTGGATGTTTTCCCCGGCAAAGGCTTCGATCACGGCATCATCGGTTATCTCTATTCGATGCTCGATCAGCACATCTCCGCTGATACGTACTCGCCCCTGGATCACCACTTTGTCATCTATCAGGATAGGGCCGCCCCGTAACCACGCCTGGCCGCCGATAAGCACATGATGTTTTATCACGCAGTTGCCTTCGATGACGGCGTTTTCCGCCACCTGTGAGCTGTAGCGCAGCGTGGGGATGGCATCGTCGTCTTTTCCGGCAATCAGGCGAGCATTGCCGTACACTTTTGCGCAATCGCACACCCAGACGTTATTCAGGTCATTGCCTTCCAGAATGGCGTTTTCGAACACTTCGGCGCGATGCTCGATGAAGGCAAAGTTCACCAGGGCGTCTCCGTAGATTTGCGCCTGATGAACCACCCGGGACTGGCTCACGGTGGCGTTACCGTAAATCTGTAAAATCTGATCGTTGTCGGGAGTTAACCCTTTTGCCGCGATGATCTGGCTGTGATGAAGGACGCGGGCATTGCCAAAAATGTGACATTCGCCACGAATATCAGAGTGCTGAACGGTGACGTTGTCACTTATCCGGGCACCATGACTGATTTGCGCGCCATCCACCCAGCAGTCACCGCCAATCCAGGCATTATGGCTTATTACGCAGGGCTGGGTTATCCGCGCATTGCCGAGTACGCTGGCGCGGCCAAAGACCACGCTGTTTTCGTCGTAGATCCAGCAGTAGCCCTCGTGGGCGAGTGCGCTCTCATCTTCGACCCATCCGCCTTTTGTCCCGCTGACGATATCGCTAAAATCAGTGGTTGCGATTATCTGCCGCAAGGGCGTTGTGGTTTTGCTCTCGCCGTTTTGCCAGTGCCAGAGGCGGATTTCGTCGCCAAGCCGATACTTTTTCATCCTAATATCCCTGATATGCGTCTTAACTAAACGTAGCAAAGTTTAGGCTTTTCGAAATGCTGGCGCTTACCGCGGAAACCTCATAAAATGGCATTTAAAATACATTTTATAATTTAAAATAAATGCGTAAAAGTAACAGAACTCAACAGGTCCTTAACTTACCCTCGGGTTACTTCGGTATGGTGCTGGGGACGATTGGTATGGGGTTTGCCTGGCGCTATGCCAGCACTCTCTGGCCAGTGACGCGCTGGCCGGGCGATATTCTTGTCGGGCTGGCGGTATGTATCTGGTTTTTGCTGACGCTGGCATTTATTACCCGCGCCATTCGCTTTCCGCACAGCGTGCTGAAGGAGATGCGCCACCCGGTGATGAGCAGTTTTGTCAGCCTGTTTCCGGCAACCACCATGCTGGTATCAATTGGTTTTGTTCCCTGGTTTCGCCCCATATCGCTGGTGCTGTTCGGCGTCGGCGTGGTGATGCAGTTGAGCTACTCAGCCTGGCAGAGCGCCGGTTTATGGCGGGGTAAACACCCTGAAGAGGCCACCACGCCAGGGCTTTACCTGCCAACGGTCGCCAACAATTTTATCAGCGCGATGGCCTGTGGCGCGCTTGGGTTTACCGATGCCGGTTTAGTGTTCCTGGGGGCTGGGGTCTTTTCGTGGCTCAGCCTGGAGCCGGTTATCCTGCAACGACTGCGCAGCGCCGGAGAGTTACCTTCCGCGCTGCGAACTTCTCTCGGTATTCAGCTAGCCCCGGCGCTGGTGGCCTGTAGCGCCTGGTTTAGCGTGAACGGTGGGGAGACCGATACCTTTGCCAAAATGCTGTTTGGTTACGGGCTGTTGCAGCTGCTGTTTATGCTGCGCCTGATGCCGTGGTATTTGTCGCAGCCGTTTAATGCCTCTTTCTGGAGCTTCTCGTTCGGCGTTTCGGCGCTGGCGACCACCGGATTACACCTGGGGCAGAGCAGCCCGTCGGGCTTCTTCCACGCGATTGCTGTCCCGCTGTTTATTTTCACTAACATCATCATTGCGATGCTGTTGGTTCGTACGTTTATCTTGCTGATGCAGGGCAAACTTCTGGTGCGCACTGATAAGGCACTGCTTATGCTTCCTGAGGAAAAACAATGACTGTTGATGAGAACTACTTCACCGATAAATATGGTCTGACCCGCACGCACTCAGAGGTGCTGTATAGCGCAGATATCGTCAAGCCGGGTAAAACCCTGGATCTGGGCTGCGGAAATGGGCGTAACAGCCTTTATCTTGCAGCCAACGGCTACGATGTGACGGCGTGGGATAAAAATCCAATGAGCATCGACAATATCGAACGCATCAAAGCGGCGGAAGGGATTGTCAATTTGCAGGCGGAGATCAAAGACCTCAACAGCCTGAGTTTTGACGGCGAGTACGATTTTATTCTCTCAACCGTGGTGCTGATGTTCCTGGAAGCGAAAACCATCCCTGGTCTTATCGCCAATATGCAGCGCTGTACTAAACCGGGCGGCTATAACCTGATCGTTGCGGCGATGGATACCGCCGATTATCCGTGCACCGTTGGTTTCCCGTTCGCGTTCAAAAGCGGTGAACTGAGCAACTACTATGAAGGCTGGGAGTTGCTCAAATACAACGAAGAGGTGGGTGAACTGCACCGCACCGACGCCAACGGTAATCGCATCAAGCTGCGTTTTGCCACTATGCTGGCGCGTAAACCGGCTTAACGAGCGGCCAGCAGACAAATTTGCAGGGCTGTTTTGTAAGACGCCTCGAACGACGACAACGGTAAAAACTCAAACTTTGAGTGGAAGTTATGAGCGCCGGTGAAGAAGTTCGGGGTGAGCAGCCCTTTTGCAGAGAGCGCCGCGCCGTCTGTGCCACCGCGCATTGGTGTTGGTTTTGGTGTGATCCCGAGTGACTCCATCGCGGCAAACATCAGGTCAATGGCGCGGCGGTCTTCGCCAATCGCATTGCTGATATTGCTGTAGGTGTCCTCAATGCGGTATTCCACTTTTGCGGTAGGGTGCTGTGCGGCAATCACTGCCACCACATCGGCAATCTGCTGCTTACGCGCGGCGAAGTTGTCTTTATCAAAATCGCGAATGTTTGCCTTCAGAATGGCTTCGTTTTGCCCGGCCTGAATACCATTAAACCAGATATAACCTTCACGGCCTTCGGTGCACTCGGGCGTTTGCTGACGGTCAAAATGGCTGATGAAGTCGGTTGCCATCAGTAACGGATTTACCAGTACACCTTTGGCAGACATCGGGTGTGCGGTGACACCGGTAAAGCGGATTTCTGCCGCCGCGGCGTTGAAGTTCTCGTAAACAATTTCCCCGATTTCACAGCAGTCGATGGTCCAGGCAAAGTCAACGTCGAAACGCTTAAGATCCAGCGCTTTTGCGCCATTCAGGCCAATCTCTTCATCCGGTACAAACGCCACCACAATATCGCCGTGCTGATGTTCCGCTTTCAGATTTTCCAGCACTGTCATCACCACGGTTACGGCAGATTTATTATCTGCGCCTAATACGCTGGTTCCATCGCTGAAAATAATCTCTTCATTAGGATAAGACAGAATTTCCGGGTGCTCTTTGACGCGTAGCCAGACGTCTTTCTCTTTATTCAGACAGAGGTCTTCTCCGGTAAACGTTAATATTTGTGGATGAATATTCGGTGATAAACCCACGTCGACCGTGTCGATATGCGTAATAAAACCAATACGCGGTGCGCCTGCCACATTGCCTTTTTTAACGGCGGTTACGGTCGCGAACTCATCGATGACGATATCCTCTAAACCCATCTGTGCCAGCTCTTTTGCCAGTTCACGCGCCATGTCATGCTGCCCCCGTGTGGAAGGCAGTGTTTTGACTTTAGGATCGCTTTGGCTGGTGATGGCGAGATAGCGGAAAAAACGATGGGTTAATTGTCTGGAGAGCTCTGAAGCCATAGTGATTCCTTCTTATTTTGTATTATCAGGTGTTTGCAATGTCACTTTAATGTTATTTATGAAATGGCAAAAGAATTAATTAGCCGTCGAATTAAAAAGACAGGAAAAAAGATGAAAAGCAAACTCACCATGTTAACGCTGGCGCTTGCAGCCCTGACGGCCAGTTCCGCCGTTAGTGCAAAAACGCTGGTGTATTGCTCCGAAGGATCGCCGGAGAACTTCAATCCTCAGTTGTATACGTCTGGCACCAGTGTGGATGCCAGCGCCGTACCGGTCTATAACCGCCTGGTAGACTTTAAACCCGGCACTACCGAGCTGGTGCCGAGCCTGGCAGAAAGCTGGGATGTGAGTGAAGACGGCAAGGTCTATACCTTCCATCTGCGCAAAGGGGTCAAATTCCAGAGCAATAAATCCTTTACGCCAACGCGCGACTTTAACGCTGATGACGTCATTTTCTCGTTCATGCGCCAGAAAGACGTCAATCACCCTTATCATAATGTCTCTAATGGCAGCTATTCCAACTTCGAAAGTCTGGAGTTTGGCAGCCTGATCACCGCCATCGACAGGGTGGATGACCATACGGTGCGCTTTACCCTGGCGCACCCGGAAGCCCCGTTTGTGGCCGACCTGGCCTGGTATTTTGCCTCGATCCTGTCGGCTGAATATGCCGATGCGATGCTCAAAGCCGGGACGCCAGAGAAGGTCGATATGGAGCCGATTGGCACCGGCCCGTTCCGACTGGCGCAGTATCAGAAGGATTCCCGCATTCTGTTTACCGCCTTCCCGGATTACTGGCAGGGTAAATCGAAACTCGATCGTCTGGTCTTTACCATTACCCCGGATGCCTCGGTGCGTTTTGCCAAAATCGAGAAAAATGAGTGCCAGGTAATGCCGTTCCCGAACCCGGCCGATCTGCCGCGCATGAAGGCCAACAAAGATATCAACCTGATGAGCAAGGCGGGGCTTAACACCGGATTCCTGGCGTTTAATACTCAAAAGCCGCCGCTGGATAACGTGAAGGTTCGTCAGGCGCTGGCGATTGCCATCAACAAACCGGCAATTATCGATGCCGTGTTCCACGGTACCGGAACCGCGGCGAAGAATCTGTTGCCGCCGGGTGTCTGGAGTGCCGACAGCGAGCTGAAGGATTACGACTACTCTCCTGAAAAAGCCAAAGCCCTGCTCAAAGAGGCCGGATTTGCCAACGGTATCAGCATTGATTTGTGGGCGATGCCGGTTCAGCGGCCGTATAACCCGAACGCTAAGCGCATGGCCGAGATGATTCAGGCCGACTGGGCGAAGATTGGCGTGCAAACCAAAATTGTCACCTACGAGTGGGGTGAATACCTCAAACGAGTGAAGGGCGGTGAACACCAGGCGGCGCTGATGGGCTGGACAACGGCAACGGGCGACCCGGATAACTTCTTTGGCCCGCTGTTTACCTGTACTTCTGCCAACGGCGGGTCAAATTCGGCGAAATGGTGTTATAAGCCATTTGATAAAATTATTGCCGAAGCTAAATCGATAACCGATCACGATAAACGCGTGGCGTTATACAAAGAGGCGCAGCAGATGATGCACGATCAAATGCCCGCCGTCATGATTGCCCACTCAACCATTTTTGAGCCGGTACGCAAAGAAGTCACAGGCTACGAAATCGATCCATTTGGCAAACATCTGTTCTGGCAAGTGGATATTAAGGAGTAATTTTCACTGCCCGGATTGCGTCCGGGCAGTCTTTTCGCAATTTGTGCTCTCTGCATCATTTTTTGCCACAACAACTCCCCCTGACTTTTGCTATAACTTCAAATGCATACTTGCAGATAACATGGAATACCATCATGCGTACTCACACTTTTTTTAAAGTTGCAGTGCTAACTGGTCTGTTGGCGGTGGCGGGCTGTTCTTCAAAAGTCGCCGCTCCTGAGCAATACTCCGGCTTTTTAAAAGATTATTCTGGCTTGCAGCAGACGACCTCTGCGACAGGTAAACCAACCCTGCGTTGGGTTGACCCGTCTTACAATGAAGCCAACTATGACAGTATTGTCTGGAACCCAATTACCTATTATCCGGTGCCAAAACCTACGACCCAAATTGGTCAAAAAACACTGGATGAACTGCTGAGCTACACCAACAACAAAATGAAAACCGCGATTGGTCAACGTAAACCGATCGTCGCTACGCCAGGGCCACGTAGCCTGATTTTCCGTGGTGCCATTACGGGTGTCACCTCTAAACAGGAAGGCTTGCAGTTCTATGAAGTGGTGCCAGTGGCGCTGGTGGTTGCAGGTACGCAGATGGCGTCTGGACACCGTACTATGGACACCCACCTGTACTTCGAAGGTGAGTTGATCGATGCGAAAACCGGAAAACCGGTCATGAAAGTCGTTCGTAAAGGTGAAGGTAAAGAGCTGGCAAACGAAAATACGCCAATGGGCTTCGCAACGCTGAAACAGGTTGTGGATGACATGGCAACCGATGCCACCATGTTTGATGTGAAAAAACCAATGAAATAGTACTGATGACGGCCTGCATGATGCAGGCCGTTTTTTTATGCCGTACGCAGACGCCTGAACCAGGTTTCTGGTTTGGTAAACATCACCATGTTCCCACCCAGAATCAGCAACAGCCCAACAATCCCGTTCATATGCCACACGTAGCCTTCGTAAACGGTTGAGATAGACAACGCGACCAGCGGAAACAGGAGCGTGCTGTAAGCCGCTTTTCCCGCGCCGATCCGTCCCACCAGCGTAAAATAAGCACCAAACGCAATCACCGAACCAAACAGCGCCAGATAAAGCAGTGCGCCGATATAGCTTACCGTCCACTCAGGTACAAAGCTGTCTCCCCGGATAAGGGCTATACAGCCCATCACCAGCGTCCCGTAGAGCATCGCCCAGGCGTTGGTGGTCATGGTTTCCAGCCCGTTTCGCTGGTGACGTATACTGATCATATTCCCCAGTGAGAACCCATAAGTCCCCAGCGCGGAAAGGCCAATCCCCGTCAGCAGTGAGGCGCTCCAGCCACTTGCCAGCAGGTCGTCCCAGAAGAGGGTGATAATACCGATTAACCCCAGAGCTGCTGCAGTCCAGAAGCGTGCCGGTGGACGCTGGCCGAAGAAGATAAAACTGTTGATGGCGTTATACAGCACGGCCATGCTGAAAATGACAGACTCAAGCCCGGTGTTGATGTGCGCCGCCGCGGTGTAAAAGCACCAGAAGTTGAAGCAGAACACGCAGCAGCCCTGAATGATGCAGAATAAATGGTCACGCAATGACAGTTTGCGCAGACGACGAAGGGCGACCAGGACAATCATCATGATGGCGCAGGCAACGGCAAAGCGCCAAAAAATGGACACGGGGGCCGCGACAGGCCCTTGTTGCAGAAAAATCGCAATCCAGGTGGTTCCCCAGATAACCACCACCAGCCCGTACAACAGTGCGTTCATGTTTTCTCTCTTCTCAAACCGCGGAAAACCTCAGTGTGGCGGTTGTCAGCCTGACACGCTTTCACCCGCTTGCGGTGGACTTGCAAATTCTTGCGCTTTTTTATCGTCAGGGCACTGGCAACAGGGGGCAACAATTCTTAGACTGATACTCTGATTAATGACGTGTTAATGGTTATGTCCCACGCTTACGAAACCTTTGAAACGCTACGCCAACAGAACGCGGTGCTCCGGGAAACCGTTGCGCTCAACTCCGGTATTCAACTGGCTGCGTGGTACAACAAGCACGACACCATCACCGTTAAGAGCGATCACCATACCCTTAGCCTGTACGTTGCTGACGGCTATGAGAGTTATCAAAAAACGCCGGGTGGCTGGAAGAATGGCGGTGGCCCGGATCGTTTCTGCCTGATGCCTAAAGAGAGTGAATCCACCTGGGATATCCGCGATGACCTGTCGTTTGTTCATCTCTACTGTACCGATGAACATTTGCGTGATATCGGCGAGAAAATCTGGGATAAGCGCCCGTTATCCCTGACGCTTGATGAAAAAATCTTTGGCAGCGATCCGAAAATTACCGCGCTGTATCGCCAGTTTTTGCTCGGCTGCGACTGGCAGCAAAAAGCCAATCAGCTCACCCTGAGCACGGCATCGACGATGTTGCTGACGCATCTGCTGCAAAACTACGCCAACGTACAGTGGAAACTGCCGATGGTTACGGGGGGATTGTCGCCATTTGTACTGCGAAACGTTCTGGCATTTATTGAAGAAAACCTCGCGCAACCGCTCACACTGGCTGAACTGGCCGCTCAGGCCGCGCTCAGTGAGTACCACTTTGCCCGCATGTTCCGCCAGTCAATGCAGCAAGCGCCGCATCAGTACGTGATGCTGCGTCGGATGGAAAAAGCCAGAGTACTGGTCACGCAGAGCAACCAGCCGCTGACCGATATTGCGCTGGCCTGCGGCTTTAACTCTGCCAGCCACTTCAGCAACCGCTTTCGCAGCGTAATGGGCATGACGCCCTCTCAGTTACGTGCGGCGAGCGCGTAGAAACACGCTGTAGCAAATCCCGCCAGCAACCAGCCCCCAGAACGCAGAACCCATTCCCAGAATCGTTACCCCGCTGGCGGTCATCAGGAAAGTGACAATCGCCGCGTCACGCTCCGCTTCGTTATTCAGTGCCTGATACAAACTTCCACTGATGGTGCCCAGCAGTGCCAGCCCGGCCAGTGTCTGGATCCAGCTCAGCGGTAGGGCGGCCATCAGCCCGGTAATGGAGCCGCCAAACACGCCCGCCAGAAGATAGAAAATGCCCGCAGCAGCGGCGGCAATCCAGCGTTTACCGGCATCCGGGTGTGCATCAGGACTCTGGCAAATGGCGGCGGTGATTGCCGCGATACAGATGGAATAGACCCCGAACGGTGAAAACAACAAGGCAATCCCGCCGGTGATGATGATGAGCGGCGACACCGCCAGCGGATAACCGGAGGCTTTCATGGTGGCAAAGCCGGGGGCATTCTGCGAGGCCATGGTCACCAGGAAAAACGGCAAACCGATGCTGACCAGACTGGTAAAGGTAAATGTGGGGGCGATAAATTGCGGCATAACCACCGAAAGGGTGATTTTATCCGTGGCAACGTCACCACCAGCCCAGGCAACGACCCCGCCAACCAACAGGGTGGCCACAATGGCGTAGCGCGGCGCAAACGCTTTGGCAATTAACCACGCCGCCAGCATACTGCCGCACAGCAGAAAATGACCGTCGAGATGGCTGAAGGCCTGAAGGCCGAAGCGCAGCAGTACCCCGGCCAGCATAGCCGCCGCCAGGGAGTGCGGAATAAGCTTCATCAGCCGGGCAAACAGCCCGGTCAGCCCGCACAGCAGGATGAGTGCGTTGGCAAAAATAAAAATACCGATCGTTTCTGCCAGGGTTACGCCATGCAGGCTAGTGGCCAGCAGGGCGGCACCCGGCGTGGACCAGGCGGTGAGCACTGGCGCTTTATACCACCAGGAGAGCGCAAGGGTAGTGACACCCATTCCAAGGCCGAGTGCCGTCATCCAGCCAGCAATCTGCTGGGCGTTCGCCCCCGCGGCAGCAGCGGCCTGCCAGATAATTGCCGCTGAGCTGGCATAGCCTACCAGCACGGCAACAAAACCGGCCAGAATGGCGGGGAAGAGAGGTGTTGAACTGCGCATAAAAACTCCATTGTGCGTTATAGCGTCCGAAGCAATGTAACACTGTGCGCTATAGCGTACAAGTGTTACACTTTGCGCCAACGGGAGGATTTATGGACATTACTCAACATCTTGCATCCACACTGAAAACCCTGCGCCAGACACGCGGGTGGAGCCTGTCAAAGCTTGCAGAAGAGACGGGCGTGTCGAAAGCGATGCTTGGACAAATCGAGCGCAACGAATCCAGCCCCACGGTTTCGACGCTCTGGAAAATAGCGACCGGACTTAACGTTCCTTTTTCCGCCTTCATCACGCCGCAGGCCAACCCGGAAGCGGTGTTTGATCCGCAGCAGCAGGCGATGGTGGTTAAACCGTTATTCCCCTGGGACGAGGTGTTGAAATACGATCATTTCTCAATAACCCTTGCACCCGGCGCGATGAGTGAATCCACGCCGCACGAAGCGGGTGTCATTGAACATGTGGTGGTGATAAGCGGCGAGCTTGATATGCATATCGACGGTGAGTGGCGCACGTTTCAGGCTGATTCTGGCGTACGTTTTGCTGGCGATAAACCCCATGCGTACCGTAACAGCAGCGCTCTGACGGTGCACTTTCATTCACTGATTCATTATCCCCGCTGAAGGTACGCAAAACTGTTTCGCTGACGCATACTTCTGACTACAATAGCCGCCATTTTGACCATAACGGATAACGACGAAGTATGCGCCTGCAATCCCATCATCTTGAACTTTTAAGCCCGGCCCGTGATGCCGCCATTGCCCGTGAAGCGATCCTTCATGGTGCCGATGCCGTCTACATTGGTGGCCCTGGCTTCGGTGCCCGCCATAACGCCAGCAACAGCCTGAGCGATATTGCCGAGCTGGTGCCGTTCGCCCATCGCTTTGGTGCGAAAGTGTTCGTGACCCTGAACACCATTCTTCATGATGATGAGCTGGAGCCTGCGCAGCGTCTGATCACTGACCTGTACCAGACTGGCGTTGATGCGCTGATCGTCCAGGACATGGGTGTACTCGAGCTGGATATTCCGCCGATTGAGCTGCACGCCAGTACCCAGTGCGATATCCGCACCGTAGAAAAGGCGAAGTTCCTCTCCGACGTCGGTTTCTCTCAGATAGTGCTGGCGCGTGAGCTTAACCTGAACCAGATCCGCGATATCCACCAGGCCACTGACGCTACCATCGAGTTCTTTATCCACGGCGCATTGTGCGTTGCCTATTCCGGGCAGTGCAATATCTCCCACGCCCAGACCGGACGCAGCGCCAACCGTGGTGATTGCTCTCAGGCGTGCCGTCTGCCGTACACCCTGAAAGACGATCAGGGCCGCGTGGTGGCCTTTGAAAAACACCTGCTTTCCATGAAAGATAACGATCAGACAGCCAACCTGGGCGCGCTGATCGACGCCGGTGTGCGCTCCTTCAAGATTGAAGGACGTTACAAAGACATGAGCTACGTGAAAAACATCACTGCGCACTATCGTCAAATGCTGGATGCCATTATTGAAGATCGCGGTGACCTGGCGCGCGCGTCAGCCGGGCGTACCGAGCACTTCTTTATCCCATCGACCGATAAAACCTTCCACCGCGGCAGTACCGATTACTTCGTGAATGCGCGTAAAGGTGACATTGGTGCATTCGATTCACCGAAGTTTGTGGGCTTGCCGGTAGGCGAAGTGCTGAAAGTGGCCAAAGATCACCTGGACGTGGAAGTGACCGAGCCGCTGGCGAACGGCGATGGCCTGAACGTGATGATCAAGCGTGAAGTGGTAGGATTCCGCGCCAACACGGTTGAAAAAACCGGTGAAAATCGTTATCGCGTCTGGCCAAATGAGATGCCAGCCGATCTCTATAAAGCACGCCCCAATGCGGCACTTAACCGTAACCTTGACCACAACTGGCAGCAGGCGTTACTGAAAACGTCCAGCGAGCGCCGGATTGCGGTGGATATTGAGCTGGGCGGCTGGGAAGAACAGCTGATTCTGACCATGACCAGCGAAGATGGCATTAGTGTGACCCATACGCTTGATGGTCAGTTCGAGGTTGCTAACAACGCGGAAAAAGCGCTGAACAACCTGAAGGAGGGGGTGGCGAAGCTGGGGCAAACCCTTTATTACGCGCGCAATATCGACGTTAACCTGCCGGATGCGCTGTTTGTGCCAAATAGCTTGCTGAATCAGTTCCGTCGCGAAACGGCTGAAATGCTCGATGAGGCGCGCCTGGCTAACTATCCGCGCGGCAGCCGCAAAGCCGTTTCTGTGCCTGCGCCGGTTTATCCTGACTCGCATTTATCCTTCCTCGCAAACGTCTACAACCATAAGGCGCGCGAGTTCTATCATCGCTATGGCGTGCAGCTGATTGACGCGGCGTATGAAGCGCATGAAGAGAAGGGCGATGTCCCGGTGATGATCACCAAGCACTGTCTGCGCTTTGCGTTTAACCTGTGTCCGAAACAGGCGAAGGGCAATATTAAAAGCTGGAAAGCGACCCCAATGCAGCTGGTGAACGGGGATGAGGTGTTGACGCTGAAATTTGACTGCCGTCCGTGCGAAATGCACGTGATTGGTAAGATGAAAAACCACATCTTCAAAATGCCGCAGCCGGGCAGCATTGTTGCCTCTGTCAGCCCTGAAGATCTGATGAAAACCCTGCCAAAACGTAAAGGCAGTTAATCACCGGAAGTGGGTTTCGGGTTTGCGCGATTTCTGCCAGTGATGGTGTTCGCGCAAGCCCTCCGCAGATTCCTCTGCTATAGCGCGTAATTCGTCGCTGTCGGCTTCATGACGAAGCTGATGATCGACATTCTTCACCCATAAAAAGGTGTGCCCTTTGTGTCCTGCCATCAACTGACCCGAAAATAATGCGCAGATCAACATGATTGCCGATAACCCTTTTCTAAACATTATTTCACCGCTGAATTACATTTCACGGCTATGATGCAGATAGTTTTATTGAGTTATTATTCAACTATTCAAATTCACGCAAAGGGATTGTCAGTTTCTGTGGTAACCGGAAATAAAACAGGGGCATAACGCCCCTGTATATTAATTACGCTTATCTTGCGGCGGTAATGGCTTCTTACCGTCTTTTGGCGGCTGTTTGCCGTCATTATGCTGTGGGCGTTTCCCGTCGTGTTGTGGTTTATCGCCACGATGCTCAGACTTATCGCCATTCATTTTGTGCTGCGTATCTTTGCCCTCATGCTGAGGTTGTTTGCCATCACGTGGAGGTTGTTTTTGATTGTGCTCAGTTGATTGCTTTTCAAACGGCACGGGTGGCTTATTATCCGCAAACGCGTAAGACGACAGGCCCAGCGCGATGACCGCAGTAAGTGTAGCGATTTTTTTCATTTTAAAGTTTCCTTTCTCTTTTGTTTGACGATGCAGATTTGAGCATTGAAAAATGGAGGAAATGTGGATGTGTCCTGAGATTAGGAATCGGCCTGGATATTTGGAAAACTCCCAGAGAAGGCGGGAAATAATCCGAAAAATATACCTGGTATAATTCTGGATATAGGCGGTTAATTGAACAACAGCGTCGACAGAATCTGGTATGGCGGCCTGGTGACAATATAAATCTAAAAACCAGCCATTTTTGGTAAATAAAGATAACTGTGAGTTCAGGATAAATCTTATATAATGGCTTTTTTGTGGCTTAGGAATGGGATCTTCCAAAATGAAAAAATTACTCTCTGTGGCTATTGCGGTCATCGCTGTAGCGGCAACAGCGTGTGTCAGTTATGCCTATAATAACAAACCTGATTTTATGGAATCTGCCGAATCCCGAGTGGGTTCATATCTGACTAGCGACTACGGCAAAGTGTCCTGCACCAGCATCCAGATTGACGATAAGCGCTGGGAGATGGATTGCCTGAATCAAAAACGCGGAAAAAGCTTCCAGTTTGCGGTCTATTCGGCTGAACAGGCCCCTTACGATGTATCACGCTCTTTTTATCTTGAAGCCATCAACGACGATGCAAAACAGAGCGCAAATCAGGGGTTGATGAAGTATCTGCAAATCAATACCAAAGACGCGGAAGCCACCCAGTCCTGATCGTTAAACAGGTTCATTGCGTTGTTTAGCATTTGTTGAGACGACCCGTGATAGGGTGATCGCAGTACACAACCCGTCATGGAATGGCGAGGATGTTGATACCTAAATACAAATCTATCCATGCAAGCATTTACCGCCATTCAATGGCGGTTTTTTTTTGCCTGTCCGCCATCAGGGCCGTTCAGATGAAAGGGCGAACTGTTTGCGATACTGCGCCGGTGAAAGTGCGAAATGCTGGCGGAAATGGTGGCGCAACGTAGCCGCTTGTCCAAACCCGGTTTGTTCGGCAATGCTGTCGATGCTTAAGCGGCTGTTTTCCAGATAATCTTTCGCCCGCAGCAGTCTTTCGTTCAGCAACCAGCGCGTGGGTGTTGTGCCCGTTGCGTCCTTAAAGCGGCGCAGAAAGGTGCGCTGGCTCATGCCCACGCGCCGGGAGAGGGAATCGACGCTGTGTGGCTGCGCCAGATGCTGATGAAGAAAATCAAACAACTGCCCAAAACGCTGGCTTTCCCGTAGTTGCGCCACCGGGCGGCTCAACTGCTGTGTCTGCGAGCCATCCCGATGAGGCGGAATGACAAGACGGCGGGCAACGCGATTCGCCGCTTCCATACCGAAATCCCGGCGGACCACGTGCAGGCATAAATCAATGCCCGCCGCGCTGCCGGCAGAGGTCAGAATATCCCCCTCATCCTGATACAGCACGTCTTCAACCACATCGATGGCCGGGAAACGCGATTTAAGCGTCTCAATATAGCGCCAGTGGGTGGTGGCGCGACGTCCGCCGAGTAATCCAGCGGCGGCCAGCACGAACACACCCGAGCAGATAGACATCACCTGGCAGCCCCGAGCGCTGGCCTGACGCAGCGAGTCGCACAGGGCCTCCGGTACCGACGAGTCCATTCCGCGCCAGCCGGGTACCACGATCAGGTCGGCGTGTTCCAGCAAACGGAGATCGCCGTCGGCCAGAATGCGGATCCCGCCCGTCGCACGAAGCTCACCCTCATCAACCGCCGCCACGGCAAAACGATACCAGTCGTCACCCATTTCAGGGCGCGGAAGCCCGAAGACTTCAACCGCTACACCAAACTCAAAAGTGCACAGCCCGTCATAGGCCAGCACGACAACCTGCGGCGGGGAAAGCTGTCTTAACGTTGTCATCTTTTTGCGGTTTTCTGGCATGAGTGGACGCATTCAGTAGGTGAATTTGTGGATAGAGTAGTGTTAACACAAACGCCATAGAGGAGAAAGGTTCATGAGTTATGTTACGGAATTTCCGGCTGCCGAGCCACAGGAGGCCGTTGCCCATTTTCTGCGCCGCCTGAGCGTGGAAACCGACTGCGCCGATGTGCATTACGCCATGACCAATAACGATCAGGATTTTGTTTTGCTGCACGTGGTGGGTAAACCCGAGCAGTTTGCCCGTCGTCATGTTCCGGGCGCCGTTCATCTGCCCTGGAGTCAGATCACGGCGGAGCGCATGGCGCAGTGGCCAGAAGACACGGTCTTTGTGGTCTATTGTGCCGGTCCGCACTGTAACGGTGCCGACAGAGCTGCGCTGAAGCTCGCCCGTCTGGGGTTGCCGGTAAAAATCATGCTGGGCGGGATCACCGGCTGGCAGGATGAAAACTTCGACTTTGCCGGGCAAATTTCATCCTTACCTGGCTGAAGATGAATTTTTTTCAACACACGTGAAATTTTCTCGTTTGTCGTGACGCGGCGGGTATGACATCTTTTTTGGACATTTAGACATCCAGAAGTCTAAAAGTTCAAGAGATGAATTATCACTGTTGGCAATTATCTGCCGGCAGAAACAGGAGATTTCCATGCAGCGACAACACGCCCCGTACCGCGCCGATGTAGTAGGCAGTTTTTTACGCCCGGATGCCATCAAACAGGCTCGTCTGAAGTTTTCCAGCGGTGAGATTGATGCCGGGCAGCTTCGCGCTGTTGAGGATGAGGCTATCCGCCATGTTGTCGAACAGCAGTGTGCCTGCGGCCTGCATGTGGTCACCGACGGGGAGTTTCGTCGCGCCTGGTGGCATTTCGATTTCTTCGACGGGTTGCAGGGCGTTGAGCGTTATGATTCTCAGCAGGGGATCCAGTTCAACGGGGTACAGACCAAAGCCCACGGCGTGCGTGTCACCGGCAAGCTGGGCTTTGGCGACCATCCAATGCTGGCTGATTTCCGCTACCTGAAGAGTATCAGTGGAAATGCGCAGCCGAAGATGACCATTCCAAGCCCAAGCGTGCTGCATTTCCGTGGCGGTCGCAAAGATATCGACGCAACGGTCTACCCGGATCTGGATGCCTATTTTGACGACCTGGCGACCACCTGGCGCGATGCGATCCAGGCGTTCTATGCCGCAGGTTGTCGCTATCTGCAACTGGATGACACCGTCTGGGCGTATCTCTGCTCTGACGATCAGCGTCGTCAGATCCGCGAGCGTGGGGATGATGCTGACGATCTGGCGCGTACCTATGCCCGCGTGCTGAATAAAGCGCTGGAAGGAAAACCAGACGACCTGATCATCGGCCTGCATGTTTGTCGCGGTAATTTCCGTTCAACCTGGATTTCTGAAGGCGGTTACGAGCCGGTGGCTGAAGTGCTGTTTGGTTCGGTCAACGTCGATGCCTTCTTCCTGGAGTATGATAACGACCGCAGTGGTGACTTTGCGCCATTACGTTTTATCCGTCCGGGTAAACAGCAGGTAGTGCTGGGGCTTATCACCACCAAAAATGGCGAGCTGGAAAACCCGCAGGGCGTGAAGGCGCGTCTGGAAGAGGCGGCAAAATATGTCGCGAAAGAGCAGATTTGCTTAAGCCCGCAGTGCGGTTTTGCCTCCACTGAAGAGGGCAACACCCTGAGCGAAACCCAACAGTGGGACAAAGTGCGCCTGGTGACGCAAATCGCCAGCGAAGTCTGGTAATACTTCTGGCACAGCGCTGCATTATTAAAGTGCAGCGCTGTACCATTCTGAGTCGTTTTCCCCTCCGCCCGTCATTCCGGCCCCGAAAATCCACGTTTTTCATTCTGGCATCCTTTTTGCTCCTCCTAAGCTGACACATGTTTATTTTCTGCGTCCACGCGGTAACGGACGTTTAGCACAGCTTTCTTTTCAGGAGTGAAAATATGCACCGTCGTACCTTTGTAAAAGCTTTTGCACTGTCGGCCTCTGTGGTCGCTATGGGAATGAGTTTTGGTGTACAGGCTGCGGATACCATCAAAGTGGGGATCATGCACTCGTTGTCCGGCACGATGGCTATCTCTGAAACGCCCCTGAAAGATGTTGCCCTGATGACGATCGATGAGATCAACGCGAAAGGTGGGGTACTGGGTAAAAAGCTTGAGCCCGTGGTGGTCGACCCGGCGTCTAACTGGCCGCTGTTCGCGGAAAAAGCCCGTCAGCTGTTGAGTCAGGATAAGGTGGCGGTGGTGTTTGGCTGCTGGACATCGGTATCACGTAAATCCGTATTGCCGGTCTTTGAAGAGCTGAACGGTTTGTTGTTCTATCCGGTGCAATATGAAGGCGAAGAGATGTCGCCAAACGTCTTCTATACCGGGGCGGCGCCAAACCAGCAGGCTATCCCGGCGGTGGAATATCTGATGAGTGAAGACGGCGGCAGTGCCAAACGCTTCTTCCTGCTAGGCACCGATTATGTTTATCCGCGCACCACCAACAAAATCCTGCGCGCGTTCCTGCACTCGAAAGGGGTTCAGGATAAAGATATCGAAGAGGTGTACACCCCATTCGGACACAGTGATTACCAGACCATTGTGGCCAATATCAAGAAATTCTCCGCGGGTGGTAAAACAGCCGTGGTTTCCACCATTAACGGCGATTCCAACGTTCCGTTCTATAAAGAGCTGGCAAACCAGGGACTGAAAGCGACCGATGTGCCAGTGGTGGCGTTCTCCGTCGGTGAAGAAGAACTGCGCGGCATTGATACCAAACCGCTGGTGGGTAACCTTGCGGCGTGGAACTATTTTGAGTCCGTTGATAACCCAACCAACCAGGCCTTTGTGGCGGATTACAAAGCCTACGCCAAAGCGCACAAGTTGCCTAATGCCGATACCGTCGTCACCAACGATCCGATGGAAGCCACCTACGTGGGGATCCACATGTGGGCGCAGGCAGTAGAAAAAGCCGGCACCACCGATGTGGATAAAGTCCGTGCGGCAATGGCGGGGCAATCTTACAAAGCACCATCCGGTTTTACGCTGACCATGGATGCCACCAACCACCATCTGCATAAGCCGGTCATGATTGGCGAAATTGAAGGTAACGGGCAGTTTAACGTGGTCTGGCAGACGGAACAGCCTGTACGCGCCCAGCCGTGGAGTCCGTTCATTGCCGGTAATGACAAAAAACCCGATCAGCCAATGAAAACGGCCAGTAACTAAGTCATTGTCAAAGGGAGAAAAGCCATGAATATCATGCGCGTTATTGTCGCTGTTGTATGGCTTACCGGACTGCTGCCAGGGATGGCGCAGGCATCGGATGCTGATGATTTTGTTGCCGCAAACCGCAGCCAGCAGGCTGCGATGCTGGAACAGTGGGCAGCCTCGCCGCAAGCGGCACGGCTGCCGCTGTTGCAGGCGTTACAAAAAGAAAATCTCTATCTGGATAGTCAAAAACATGCGTTTACCCGCAGCAACGGTGCGATGGTGGCGCTGGGTGACGCAACGGCGGCAGAAGGGCAACCAAAGGCCGTCCGTCTGACCAACCGCTTGCGGGTCCTGGCGACCACGGCGCTTGCTACACATCAGCTTGTGAGTGACAGTGTCACGCAAAGACGTGATGCCGCAAGACAACTCCAGCGTGATGCACAGCCCGATATGCTCGATTTCCTGCAAAAGCGGGCGAGCAGTGAAACGGATGATGTTGCGCGCCAGGCGCTGTTGCTGGCGCTGGCGAATCTGCAACTGACCAGCCCACAGGCCGACGTGCGCCTCAAGGCAGTGGCGCTTTTGGGGCAGTCTGACGATCCGGATGTTCAGGCAAAACTGACGCCATTTGCTCAGGCGCAAACGGAACCGGACGCCAGAGTGCGTGCTGCCGCAGAAGAGAGCCTGAATCACATTAAACACCGCCTGATGTGGGGAGATCTACTCGGCCAGGCCTTTATGGGGCTGTCGCTGGGTTCCGTACTGCTGCTGGCTGCGCTGGGGCTGGCCATCACCTATGGATTACTGGGCGTTATCAACATGGCGCACGGCGAGATGTTGATGCTGGGAGCGTATGCCACCTGGATGGTGCAACAGGCCATGGCAGAATTTACCCCGCAGTGGCTGGCGCTGTATCCGGTGGTGGCGCTGCCGGTGGCCTTTATGCTGACTGCCAGCGTTGGCATGGTGCTCGAACGCGCCGTTATCCGCCATCTGTATGGCCGCCCACTGGAAACCCTGCTGGCAACCTGGGGGATCAGCCTGATGATTATCCAGCTGGTGAGGATGGCGTTTGGCGCGCAAAACCTCGAAGTGGCAAACCCGGCCTGGCTCTCAGGCGGGGTGCAGGTTTTTGCCAATCTGACGCTGCCGTGGAACCGCATTGTTGTGCTCGGTTTTGTGCTACTGGTGCTGTTCTTTACCTGGCTTACCCTGAATAAAACCCGTCTGGGGCTTAACGTGCGTGCGGTGACGCAAAACCGCAGCATGGCGGCTTGTTGCGGTGTGCCAACCGGGCGCATCGATATGTTGGCCTTTGGGCTGGGGTCGGGCATTGCCGGTCTGGGCGGTGTGGCGTTATCACAGCTGGGCAACGTGGGGCCTGAACTGGGCCAGGGTTACATCATCGACTCGTTCCTGGTGGTGGTACTTGGCGGTGTCGGCCAGTTGGCCGGGAGCGTGGCGGCGGCCTTTGGTCTTGGGATTTTCAATAAAATCCTTGAACCGCAGATGGGCGCTGTTCTTGGCAAAATCCTGATCCTGGTGGCGATCATTCTGTTCATTCAAAAGCGTCCGCAGGGGCTGTTTGCACTCAAAGGGAGGGTTATTGACTGATGAGCCAGCCACTTACCTTAACGCTGGCGCGTAAAGCGCCGCGTACCACGCAAATTCTCGGCAGCCTGCTGGTGACACTGCTGCTGGTGTTGCCTTTTCTGGCGCTGTTACCCGCCACGCACCCACTGGCGTTATCAACCTGGATGCTCACCCTGATAGGCAAAATTCTCTGTTACGCCATTGTGGCCGTCGCACTGGATCTGGTATGGGGCTACGCGGGGATGCTGTCGTTAGGGCATGGCATTTTCTTCGCGCTGGGCGGTTATGCGATGGGGATGTACCTGATGCGCCAGGCGGCAGGTGATGGGCTGCCCGCGTTTATGTCGTTTCTCTCATGGAGCGAGCTGCCCTGGTTCTGGTGGGGTACCCAGCATTTTGCCTGGGCGTTAGTGTTAATTGTGATGATCCCCGGTCTGCTGGCGCTGGTGTTCGGCTGGTTTGCGTTTCGCTCAAAGATTAAAGGGGTCTATTTCTCGATCATGACCCAGGCGCTGACCTACGCAGGCATGTTGCTGTTCTTTCGTAATGAGACCGGCTTTGGCGGTAATAACGGCTTTACGGGATTCACTACCTTGCTCGGCTTTTCGGTCACCGCGACGTCCACGCGCATTGCGCTGTTCCTGGCCACCGTTGTGCTGCTGTTGCTGACGCTGGGTATCGGTTTTGCGCTGGCGAAAAGCAAATTTGGTCGCATTCTGACCGCCGTGCGTGATGCAGAGAACCGCCTGACGTTCTGCGGCTACGATCCACGTGGTTTTAAGCTGCTGGTGTGGACGCTGTCCGCCGTGCTGTGCGGCCTGGCGGGGGCGTTGTATGTCCCGCAGGTGGGTATTATCAACCCGGGCGAAATGTCGCCCACTAACTCGATTGAAGCCGCTATCTGGGTGGCGCTGGGGGGCCGTGGCACGTTGGTCGGCCCGGTCGTTGGCGCTGCGCTGGTCAACGGCGCAAAAAGCATCTTCACTGTGGCAATGCCGGAGTACTGGCAGCTGTTTCTGGGGCTGATTTTTATCGCCGTCACCCTGTTTTTACCGCGCGGTGTCTACGGCCTGTTTCGTAAGGGAGAGAAATAATGCAGCCAGCCGAAGGACTCTTTACCCGCCAGTTGCCCGGCGATCGCTACCGCGACCAGACCGACCCGGTGCTGCAACTTGAGGCCATTAACGTCAATTTCGACGGGTTTCAGGCGCTGACCAACCTGTCGTTAAACATCGGCGTGGGCGAATTACGTTGTGTGATTGGCCCCAATGGCGCCGGTAAAACCACCCTTATGGACGTCATCACCGGCAAGACCCGGCCGCAAAGCGGGCGGGCAGTGTACGACCAGTCAATCGATCTCACTGCGTTGGATCCTGCGGCGATCGCCCGTCAGGGCATTGGCAGAAAATTCCAGAAACCCACGGTATTTGAAGCGCTGACGGTATGGGAAAACCTGGAGCTGGCCATGAAGTGTGATAAATCCGTGTGGGCTAGCCTGCGGGCAAAGCTCAGCGGTGAACAGGCTGACCGTATCGACGAGATGCTGGTGCTGTTACGTCTGAGCAGCGAGCGTGACAGGCGCGCCGGGCTGCTTTCCCACGGGCAAAAACAGTTTCTGGAAATCGGCATGTTGTTGGTGCAAGACCCGCATTTATTGCTGCTCGACGAGCCTGCCGCCGGGATGACGGATGCCGAAACCGAATACACAGCGGAGCTGTTCAGGAAGCTGGCGGGTAAACATTCGCTGATGGTGGTTGAGCACGATATGGGATTTGTTGAAACCATTGCCGATCACGTGACGGTGCTGCACCAGGGACGGGTGCTGGCGGAAGGCTCGCTTCGCGAGGTGCAGGCCAACGAGCAGGTGATTGAAGTGTATCTGGGACGCTAAGGAGCATTGATGTTACAGGTCAACGAACTGAATCAGTATTACGGCGGAAGCCATATTCTGCGCGGCGTGAGCTTTGAAGCGATTACGGGAGAAGTCACCTGCCTTTTAGGCCGCAACGGCGTGGGGAAAACCACGTTGCTGAAATGTCTGATGGGGCTGATTCCGGCCAAAACAGGCGAGGTGCTGTGGCATGGGAAGAAAATCACTCACAGCAAACCCCATCAGCGCGTGCAGTCAGGTGTGGCGTATGTGCCGCAGGGGCGGGAGATCTTCCCGCGTTTAACCGTTGAAGAAAACCTGCTTCTGGGGTTATCGCGCTTTTCTGCACGCGAAGCGAAAAACGTCCCTGAGGAGATCTGGCAGCTCTTTCCGGTGCTCAAAGAGATGAAACACCGCCGGGGTGGCGATCTTTCCGGTGGCCAACAGCAGCAGCTGGCTATTGGCCGTGCGCTGGCGAGCCGCCCGCAGCTGCTTATCCTGGATGAACCAACTGAAGGCATTCAGCCATCGGTGATAAAAGAGATTGGCCAGGTGATCCGCCAACTGGCTGACCGGGGTGATATGGCTATTTTGCTGGTTGAGCAGTTTTACGATTTTGCCGCTGAACTGGCCGACAGCTATTTACTGATGTCGCGTGGAACCATCATTCAGCGTGGTCGTGGCGAAAATATGGAGCAGGAAGGCGTTCGCGGACTGGTTGCGATTTGAAATGTTATATTATAACATTCTTATTCTTATAAAACGGAGTGAGGGTATTGTTTTGTCTGCACATATTGGAAAATTTGCGATGACTCTGGGGGCGCTGCTGGTCAGCGGCCAGCTTTTTGCTCATTCACATGGTCACCAGATGACGGAAGCTGAACAGAAGGCGGCGAACGGCGTTTTTGCTGACAAAGATGTGAAGGACCGAAAACTGTCCGACTGGGACGGCACCTGGCAGTCTGTCTATCCGTTCCTGCTGGACGGCTCGTTGGATCCGGTCTTTAAACAGAAAGCCGCAAAGGATAAAAGCAAAACGTTTGACCAGGTCAAAGCGTATTACCGCACGGGCTACGCCACGGATGTCGACAGCATCGGCATTGAAAATAACGTCATGGAATTCCACAAAGGCAGAGAGGTCAGCAGCTGTCACTACGACTACAGCGGCTACAAAATCCTGACCTACGCCTCAGGCAAGAAAGGCGTTCGCTATCTGTTTGAGTGTAAGGATGCCAGCAGCAGCGCGCCGAAGTTTGTTCAGTTCAGCGACCACATCATCGGGCCAAAAGCGTCCTCTCATTTCCATATCTTTATGGGCAACACCTCCCACGAGGCGCTGCTGAAAGAGATGGATAACTGGCCAACCTATTATCCTAACGAGATGTACAAAGATCAGGTGGTAGACGAGATGTTGCACCACTGATGCTTTATCGCCGGGTGGCGACTTCGCCTTACCCGGCCTACATAGTTACGCGACTTTTGGCGTTTCGCACCACGCTTTCACGCTCATCCCGCGCAGGATCATCAGCCAGGCCACCACAATCGCGGCCATCATAATGGCAAACAGTGACCAGTGCGGCAGATGGCTCAGGATGATACCGGTGATCATCGGGTTTGCTGCAGCACCCAGCCAGCCCAGCGCCTGAGCCGAGAAATAGCTCGCTTTCATTCCCGGCGGGGCAATGTTATCGATGAGCATGTATTCACCAGGTGCATAAATAATCTCACCGAGCGTAAAGATCCCTGCGGCGATACCCCAGTAAACAAGGTTCTCGCCAGAGAACATAAACCCGCCGAGACCGAGCACAAAAAAGAGCGTGCCAACCGCCATTAAGGGGCGAATGTTCGCCGCGGACAGCTTGCGCCCGATGGCATATTGCAGCGTCACCACCACGGCGGCATTCACCGGTAACACCACCGCAACCACATTCTGCGCAAAATCGCTGTCGGCATTAGCGGCCAGCACGTACTGAGAGATACAGGTAGCGAATGAACCGCCCACGTAGGAGGCGAGCAGACCGGAAAGCGTATACCACATCAGCGCCCGGTCTTTCAGCAGGATCGAGGGTTGCCACGGGGTGGTATCCTGCGGTGTGTCAGAGGCAATGCTCTTCTGGACGTAAAACTGAATAAAGACCAGCGGCAGCGCGGCGCAAATGGCGGCCAGCCAGAACGGCAGTTGCAGGCTGTACATCACAAGCCAGGTACCAATCGGCGGCCCGACCGTCCAGCCGATGTTGAGAAAACTGTAGTTCAGCGAGAAAACGCGGGCCTTTTCGCTCGATGTCAGCACATCGGCAAACCAGGCTTTCAGCACCGTTGAGAATACCGAGTAGGCGCAGTTGATAAGTGAAAAGAACAGCACCACCAGGGTGACGTTATCCACCAGCGGGATCGCCACAAAGCCCACAATAAAGGCCGTAATGGAGATCAACATGTAGCGTTTCTTATCGAATTTATCCGCCAGGATGCCAAATCCCATGCTGAACACCACGCCGATAGTCAGCGCCACGGTCAGTGCATAACCGATATTCTCTACGCTCATGTTATACATACGCGTCAGATAGATGGTCATAAATGGCAGTGTTGCCCCACGACCGATGGTTAATAACAATGACGATGCCAACAGCGCTGCGGTTGAGCGCCTGAGAGATGGTTTCATATTCCTGCCCGACATTAGCTTATGATTTATTGTTGTGTATTATCAGGATTATCACGCCATAAGGGGCTTGTATAGCACCTAATTTATCCGTAAGTGCTTCCACTGACTGCCAGAATTAATGATCTTTTCCTCCGTGCTTTTTTTCGTTACCTTGAATCTGTTTACAAAAATTTAATAATCAGGGGCAGGGTATGACGCGTAAAGACGGGCTACTGGCGTTGCTGGTAGTGGTAGTGTGGGGGCTAAATTTCGTCGTAATCAAAGTCGGTTTGCACAACATGCCGCCATTAATGCTGGCGGGGTTGCGCTTTCTGCTGGTGGCCTTCCCGGCAATCTTCGTTGTTGCCCGTCCTAAAATTCCGTTCACCTTACTGCTGGGTTACGGCCTGACTATCAGCTTTGGTCAGTTCGCCTTTCTGTTCTGCGCCATCAAATTCGGGATGCCCGCCGGACTGGCATCGCTGGTGCTCCAGGCGCAGGCCTTCTTCACCATTATTCTGGGCGCCTTTGTCTTTGGCGAACGTTTGCAGGCCAAGCAACTGGCGGGGATTACCCTTGCCGTGTTTGGTGTACTGGTGCTGGTTGAGGCCAGTCTGAACGGGCAACATGTGGCGTTGCTTGGTTTTATGCTGACCCTGGCGGCGGGGCTGAGCTGGGCCTGCGGTAATATTTTCAACAAGCTGATTATGCAGCACGAGGCGCGCCCGCCGGTGATGTCGCTGGTGGTCTGGAGTGCGCTGATCCCTGTCATTCCGTTTATGGTGGCATCAGCTATTTTTGATGGCCCGGCCGTCATGCTGGACAGCCTGGTGAATATCGACCTGACCACGATTTTGTCGCTGGTTTATCTGGCCTTTGTGGCCACCATTATTGGCTACGGTATCTGGGGATCGTTACTTGGCCGCTATGAAACCTGGCGTGTGGCGCCGCTCTCTTTGCTGGTTCCGGTCGTTGGTATTGCCAGCGCCGCGGTATTGTTGGGGGAGAAACTCAGCGCGTTGCAGTTGCTTGGCGCGGTGCTGATTATGGCCGGACTGTATATCAACGTGTTTGGCTTGCGCTTGCGTCGGGCGACGCAGGTGAGAAATTAAGACAAAAAAAAGCCCCGCATCAGCGGGGCAAAACGAATCAGTGGTCGTGCTGGTTGTAATACGGCACGCCTAATTCGTCGGATTTGTCGCTACCAGCACCCATATGGTTGAAATCGAAAGGTGTCTGATTATTGGCAGAGGGCATGATCATCGCATCGCGATTGTTCTGCTGAGCTGCCTGTGGGGTTTGCTCCGCGAAGGTCTGGCTGGAGACAAGCACCAGCAAGGCGAGGGCGGCGGAGACGGTGAATTTCATGATTTCCTCGGTTACGTCTTAAAGGCGATGTTTAGCTACAGTGATTCAACTGCAATGTTTCAGCGGATACAGGTATCGGGATTCACCCGGCATACTGGTGATTCGGTACTTATGAGGCGGCACGTCGAAGTAGTTCTTAAACGTACGCGTTAAGGTCTGTTGTGATTCAAACCCATACCGCTCCGCCAGATAAAGGATCGGTTCATTGCTTTCTTTGAGCTTCTGGGCAATTTCCGTCAGCTTACGGCTGCGAATGTATTGTCCTAATGAATGACCGGTCTCTTTTTTAAACATCCGTTGCAGGTGCCATTTTGAGTAACCTGAACGCTCTGACACTTTCTCAAGGGAGAGCGGCGATTCCAGGTTATCTTCGATCCAGTCCAAAATGCTATGAATAGTGATAGCGTCAGTATTGCGTCTGGACATCGTCATACCTCTTTCTGTATTACGGCAGTATTTTCTTAAGCAAGTGCTCAAGCGTTGCCACTTCATCCGCCGTTAAGTTTTTTGTTAGTTCCTGGTGCGTTGTTTGTCCTACTAATTGATGACATTGCTCACACATCGCCGCGCCGTCGCTGGTCAGTTTCACCAGTACGCCGCGTTTGTCATTCGGGTTAGGGCTTCGTTCTATCCATCCTTTGCAGACGAGTCGATCCAGCATTCGAGTCAGGGCACCGAGATCTACAGAGAGCACCTTTTTCAGCTCTACCGGCGTGATACACACTTCGCAGCGAATGGAACACAGCACTTTGAACTGTGTTGCGGTGATATCCAGCGGAGACAGGTATTCATTAAGCAGGCGATCTTTTTTCTGATTAACCATATGAATAAGGCGACCCAGCGGAATAATTTCGTTAAAGAGATCACTGGTGCTTTTCACAATGGTTGCCCTGGCAAGTAGTTAGTCACGGCAGATATTATTGCTCAGGCAAGTATAAGTCAACTGAATGAATCAGCCGATGCCACGAATTGCTAAAACGTTTCATGAACTTTTTTTTGTGGCTTTCAAATCAAAAACATAACGGATAGTTATGATTAAGCAGCGAAAATAATCCTTACGTTGTGCTAATGGCTGAAATGCCCTTTTTCACCTTATAATTGCGGTGTTGAATTATGGATAAGGACGACGACGCACGATGTTGGATTTGATTAAAGCAATAAGTCTTGGGCTGGTGGTTTTACTGCCGCTGGCTAACCCGTTGACGACGGTTGCGCTGTTTTTAGGGCTGGCAGGGAATATGAACAGCGCAGAGCGCAATCATCAGTCGATGATGGCTTCTGTGTACGTTTTTGCGATCATGATGGTGGCGTATTACGCCGGACAACTGGTGATGAACACCTTCGGGATCTCGATTCCAGGTCTGCGTATTGCGGGTGGGCTGATTGTTGCGTTTATCGGTTTTCGGATGCTGTTCCCGGCGCAAAAAGCGCATGAGTCGCCGGAAGCAAAAAGTAAATCCGAGGAGATGGAAACGGAGCCTTCCGCCAACATTGCCTTCGTCCCCTTAGCGATGCCAAGCACCGCAGGGCCAGGAACGATAGCGATGATCATCAGTTCTGCCTCAACAGTGCGTGATGGCGGCACGTTCCCGGAGTGGGTTATCACGGTCGCACCGCCCATTATTTTTGCGCTTATCGCAATTATTGTATGGGGATCTTTGCGCAGCTCTGGCGCGATTATGCGTTGGGTGGGCAAGGGCGGTATTGAAGCTATTTCTCGTCTGATGGGCTTCTTACTGGTCTGTATGGGCGTGCAGTTTATTATTAACGGCGTACTGGAAATTATTAAAACCTATCATTGATGTTTTGCCCGGCGGCGCGTTGCTTGCACGGGCCTACGGGTTTTGTAGGCCGGGTAAGGCGAAGCCGCCACCCGGCACAAACAAACGTCACCCATGCTGGCCTTGTTCTTCCATCGCCACCGGCCATTTGCGGAAAATCAGCACCGACCAGATAAACGCCGCCAGCGCCGGGATTGCGCCAATATAACCAATCGATGCCATCGAAAAGTGCAGGCTTATCTGATTGCCCACCAGCGCACCTGCACCGATCCCAATGTTAAATATCCCGGAGAACAACGCCATGGCCACGTCGGTGGCGTCGGGGGCAAGCGCCAGAACTTTAACCTGCATTCCCAGGCCGATAATCATGATCGCCACGCCCCAGAAAATACTCAGCACGGCAAGATACATTTCGCTGTCTGCCGCAGGCATCAGCAGAAGCAGGCACGCCAGCAGCAGGCCAATGGCACTGCTCACCAGCAGCGACGCGTGCTGATTACCCAGTTTCCCGAACAGCACGCTGCCGATGATGCCTGCTCCACCCAGGATCAGCAGTAACACGGTGGCAAAGTTTGCACTAAAACCGGCCACAGTCTGCACAAACGGCTCAATATAGCTGTAGGCCGTATAGTGCGCCGTCACCACCACCACGGTGAGTAGATAGATACTCATCAGCGCAGGACGGCGGAATAGCAGCGGCAGACTTTTCAGTGAACCAGAGTGTTCGCTTGGCATTTTTGGCAGCAGTTTGATCAGGCACAGCAGCGTAACCAGGGCGCCCACGCCAATGGCGAAGAAGGTGGTACGCCAGCCAAAGTATTGCCCCACCACACGACCAATCGGCAAGCCTAAAACCATGGCCAGCGCGGTACCGGTTGCGATCAGGCTTAATGCCTGGGCGCGCTTACCGGCAGGGGCGAGTCGGATGGCTAATGAGGCGGTGATTGACCAGAAGACCGCGTGGGCAAAGGCAATCCCGATGCGGCTTATCACCAGCACGGTAAAGTTCCAGGCCATAAACGACAGCACGTGGCTGGCGATAAATAAGGCGAACAACCCAATCAGCAGTTTGCGCCGCTCCATCTGGCTGGTCAGCAGCATAAACGGCAGCGACATCATGCCTACCACCCAGGCGTAAATGGTCAGCATGATGCCAACCTGAGCGGTCTCCATCTGGAAACTCTCCGCAATGTCGGACAACAGCCCAACAGGGACAAATTCAGTGGTATTGAAGATAAACGCTGCGATGGCAAGCGTGACCACACGTAGCCACGCGACCTTGCGGGAAACTGTGTTTGTTGTCATAGGGATGTCTGGAACCGTTGCCTGGAGGATGTGACGGGGATCTTAAAGCGTTAAATGGCTAAAACTCAATCATTATGTGACTCAGATCTCAAAATTTACCTTATGACAGCGGTAGCGAAGGCGGGTGTTTTCATTGAATATAAAGAACAACACAATAATAACAGGGGGTATGACAATGCAGGAGATTGATTTTTATCTGGTTGATGCGTTCAGTGATACCGCGTTTGGGGGCAATCCGGCGGCAGTCTGCCCGTTAAAGGAGTGGCTACCGGATGAGACGTTACTCAAGATGGCGCAGCAGCATAACCAGTCGGAAACCGCGTTTTTTGTGTGCAGCAAGGGCGGTATCGAACTTCGCTGGTTCACCACCGTAACGGAGGTCAATCTCTGCGGTCATGCAACGCTCGCCAGCGCGTATGTATTGTTTAACGAACTGGGTTACCCCGATTCACGTATTCATTTCGATACCGCCTCTGGCCGTCTGACCGTCAGCCGCGAAGGTGACTGGATGACGCTGGATTTCCCGGCCTGCCCAACCCAGGCACAAACCCCGCCGCCAGAGTTGCTTTCGGCACTTGGGATAAGCCACTATGTTGAAGCGCGCAAAGGCCGGGCCTGGGTTATTGTGCTGGAAAACCAACAGCAGGTGGAAGCGGTCACACCGAACATCTCAGCGATGAAACCAGGTGAACATAAGGTCGCCGTTACTGCACGCGGCAACGGGCAATACGATTTTGTCAGCCGCTTTTTCTCGCCGGGCGTTGCCGTCTGGGAAGATCCCGTCACCGGTTCATCGCACACCATGCTTATCCCATACTGGAGCGAGAAACTGGGGAAATCCTCGCTGTTCGCCCGCCAGATATCAGCCCGCGGCGGTGATGTCCGCTGTGAACTGAATGGGCAACGCGTACTGATGGGTGGCCAGGCGTCGCTCTATCTGAAAGGCACCGTATTTTTGCGCTAAAAACATATAACAACAGAGGAAGAGACAATGCAGGAAATTGATTTTTATCTGGTAGATGCCTTTAGCGACACCTCTTTTGGCGGCAACGCAGCAGCCGTTTGCCCGCTGGAAGCGTGGTTGCCGGACGAAACACTGCTCAAAATGGCGCAACAACACAACCAGTCGGAAACCGCGTACTTTGTGCACACGGATGACGGATTTGAACTGCGCTGGTTCACCACGCTGGACGAGATTAACCTCTGTGGGCATGCTACGCTGGCGGCCGCCCATGTCATTTTTGAATATCTCAACTATCCGCATACAGAAATCAAATTCTCCACCCGTTTTGTTGGCAACCTGACGGTAAAACGTCACGGTGACTGGCTGACACTGAACTTCCCGGCATGGTCTACGGAGGGGGTGGACAACCCTCCGGCATTACTCTTCAGCGCGCTGGGTATCAGCAGTGCAAAAGAGGTGCGTGTAGGGCGTGATTACATGGTGGTGCTGGAAAACCAGCAGCAGGTGGAAGCCATTACGCCGGATATCCCGGCGATGATCCCGCTGGATAAAATGGTCTGCATCACCGCGCCGGGCGACCAGTACGATTTTGTCAGCCGCTTTTTCTGCCCGGGAGAAGGGGTGCCGGAAGATCCGGTGACCGGTTCAGCGCACAGTATGTTAATTCCATACTGGAGCGAGAAACTGGGCAAAACCCAGTTAAACGCCCGCCAGGTATCCCGGCGGGGCGGGGATTTGCGCTGCGAATTGCAGGGCGATCGTGTGTTGATTGGCGGACAAGCCACGCTGTATCTGAAAGGCCGTATTTATCTGCGCTAACTAAGTGATGCTCCGCCGCATATCACCATTTCCTGCCCGGTGATGGCGGCGGCTTCTTCGCTCAGCAAAAAACTCACTAACGCAGCCACTTCTTCAGGTGCTATCAGGCGCCCGATCGGCGGGCATTTCGGGGGCGATGTTTCCCGCCCGGGGGCGCTTAGCATCGGGGTTTGCGTCGCGCCCGGTGCCACCACATTGGCGGTAATGCCGCGAGGTGCAAGTTCTGCCGCCCAACTTTTGACCATCCCGACCATCGCCGCTTTGGTGGCAACATACTGTGAGCGACCAGCCGCGCCGCGGGACGTCCTGCTGCCGATGGCGATAAGCCGACCGCCAGTATCCATCCGGGGCGCGAAATGGTTAAACAGCACTTCACATGCCTGAACATGCAGACGCCACAGGGAATCGCTTACCCCGCTATCAAGACTCCCCAGCGGTGCTGCCGCCATCATACCGGCGGCGTGGATCACCGCCTGTGGCACGGGGAGTTCCTGTAACGCGCCGAGCAGGGCTTCGGTATCGCTGATGTCGACGCTCAGGCTGGTAAATGCCGGGTGATCCCGCAAAATGTGTCTGCGGCTCAGCCCCGTAACCTGCCAGCCCTGTGCCAGAAGCCGGGACACCATGGCTTCACCAATTCCTGAACTGGCACCGGTGACAATCGCATGGCGCATATCATACCTCCAGCATGGCACGCGGAATTTTAAACACCGCTTTGCGAATGGTCATGGGGTTATCTACCGCACACAGCGCCTGATGCGGCTCGCCGGGTAAGAAAATGGCGAACGATCCCGCAGCAAGACGAACGCCAACGCTGTGCCTGGCCTTTGTCGTAATAAAGAGATCCGGTTTGCGCTCCTCATCGTCCGGCCGGGCGACGGATTCGGTACCAGCATGGATAATCTCCTCGCCCGACAACACAATCTGGATATCTGCCCACTGATGATGGTATTCCGTATGACGAAGTGCTTGCGGTTGGGTTTGCACCGGGCCGATATGGCAAAACCAGGTGCAACCTTCAGGCTGCCAGCGTCCGTCATCGCGTGCGCTGAGTGCATCCAACGCGCAGTCCGGGCGAGAGAGTATCGTGTAAAGCGCTGACGGAAGCCCGGCCAGCGGCAGGGTGTTCAGATGTCCAATAATCATACCGACTCCTTGACCCATTCCGGCGTTACGCGCACGTATTTAATAGCCTGGCGAAAATAGGTATAGGCAATATGCAATGCGCCATCCTGACCCTGTTTAATGCTCGGATAGGAGAATTCGCGGTTCAGCTTTTCCAGCGAGTTGTTGGTCATGCAGTAGCCGTCACCTTCATCCAGATGGCGCTGCCACGGCCAGCTTTTGCCGCCGTCTGGCGAGATAGCCACCGTCATTGGTGCACGCGGCGCACCCCAGAAGGCTGCCCGTCCGCTGGTCACTACTGGCTCTTTGCGTCCGTCGCCATCGTCGATCTCATCGTATAAAGAGGCACGTCTTTCCAGCGCACCGGCAGCACTCATGTGGTTAAATACCAGCGCCAGTTCGCCGCTTTCAAGGGTTGTCACCTGAACAGATGAATTGTTGTTTGGCAGCACCGTTGGCTCGGGTACAGACCAGCTCTCGCCATGGTCGACTGACTGGCTGTAGTAAATGTTGTCTGCCCAGCGACTACGGAACAGTGCAACCAGGTTGCCGTTTTTGAGTGGCGTGATGTTCATGTGCACGCAACCCAGGCTTTCAGGTACCTCGACATCACGCCAGGTTTTCCCCTGATCCTCAGAGATTTTTACCGCACTGATATCGTCGTTACCCACCCATTTCTCGCCCGGCTGAGTGCGGCAGTAGAACACCGGCAACAGCCAGTTGCCGTTATTCAGCACGGTGATGGGCTGGCGAATAAAGGTACCCGGCTTGTCGAGCAGGGTGGCAATCTTGCCCCAGCTGTTTCCCAGGTCATGAGACTGACGATAGCGCACAATGGCCGTGTCCTGATTACCCGATACCTGCGCCGTCCATAAAAGCCACAGCACGTTATCCGGGGCCAGGAACAGCACCGGGTTTTGCTCAGAGCGTGTCGCGTCCTCAGACAGTTTGACCGCCTCGCTCCACTGCTGGCTCCCCCGGGCAAGACGCGAGCCCCACACGGAGATATCCGCGATCCCTTCCTGCGTGCCGCCAAACCAGACGCACATCAGTGAGCCATCCGGCAGTGGCAGCAAATTGGCCGCATGGTTTTGTGGGCAGGATGAAGGCAGCATGGCCGTCTCCACTCGAATATCCTGCAGTTGTGGGCGAACAATACCGTCGCGGGTTACGGTTACAGACATATCAGACTCCATTATTTTCAACAGGGGTGGGCGCTTTGGTGCTGGCTTTACCCGGAATTAAGCGGTCGATCACCATAATGACAGCAGGGGTCAGCAGGGCGATGTACATGTTGTTGATACCAAACGGATCGCCCAGCAGATACCACACCGAGGTCACCACGCAGGCACCAATCAGGCCAGCGTTAGCGCCACGGGTGCTGCGGAAGAACGGGGCGTAGAAGGCAATGACTGCGACCACTGAAATCGACAGTCGAATGGCGCGGGTGAAGAATGAGAGTTTGAGAACTTCAGGCACCAGCAGCACAAATATCAGTGGCAGGAAACCAATCAGCAATGACAGCCAGCGCGTTGCCTTAAATTCCTGTTCCGGGGTTGGGTTGCGGTAAGGCACGTAAAAATCTTTCACCACCAGTGAGGCGATAGCCAATGCAACGGTACTCACACTGACGAAAATAGAGGCTACAAGTGACGTTGTCACAAGCCCCGCCAGCCACGGATTCATATCCTGCAAGAAGATAGGCATGGCGTACAGGCTGTTAATTTCCGGGTGCAGGTATTTTGCCGCCACGCCAATTACCGCAATCGCCAGCGCAATCGGCAGGCAGAAGAAGAACGCCACCCAGGTCGAACGTTTCGCAGATTTCACATCTTTGGTCGATGAAATCGCCTGAATGACGAACTGCGTACAGAAGATGGAGCCAATGGTGCCGATAAGCCACGCGAAGATAGTTGTCGCGCCGATATTACCGTCCCAGGTCCAGTAGTAGTGCGGCATTTGTTCGATCATTGGCGTAAAGCCGCCGGTTTTGGACAGCGCAAAGCCCATGATGACCAGGATGCCAAAGTATTTCAGTCCGCTGTGTAGCAGGGTTACCCACGCCACACCTTTCATCCCGCCAAAGGCGAAATAGAAGGTACTGACAATGGCGGTGATAAAGGCCGCAACCGGCAGATTCACCTTCAGCACCGTTGAAATCGCTGCCGCACCGCTAACGTAGTTCCCGACGTTAACCAGCAGCAGAGCGTAGATCATGATGATGGAGATGATGTTTTTGGTACTATTGCCGTACTTCTCGGCAATGGCGCCGGAAATGGTGATTTTCCCGGTGTTATAGATGCGTTTGACCAGCAACAGGCCAAACAGCGGGAAGCCAATGGCCGCGCCAATAACTGACCAGGACGCAGCAAAGCCGTCTTCGAATGCGGCCTGCGCCGTGCCAATCGTGGACTTCGCGCCAATGTATTCCGACATCAGCAAAATCCCGACGATAAAGGCAGGCATTGCACGGGAGCCTTCCATAAAGTCGCCGGAGTTCTTACTGCGCAGACGAAAGGTCAGCCAGGTAGTGAACAGGATGTAGGCAATGACAATGCCAACAATGATGAGGGTATCTTCAGCGGTAAAATTATTCATCTTTGCCTCTCTTCAGGGCGAGTGAATCCTGGGCGCCAGCGGCACCCGGTATTCTTATTGACGAAACCAAACGCCGGTCAGTTAAGTGACGCTGTCACAATTCGGCGTATCTGTTGTAGTTGTTGTTCGTTAAATGCCACGGCGTAACGGCTTTCTCCAACATCTTCACCCATGATCTGCAACGCTTTTTTGACCGCTGCGGGTGAAAAGGCCACGCTGTACAAATCGGTGCGAAGCTGAGTGACGCTTTCCTGCGCCCGGCGTGAACCGTCGATATCACCGGCCTTAAAGCGTGACCAGATGGCGTTAATGGCCACAGGGGCGACGTTTGCCAGCCCGGAAATACAGGTGGAACAGCCGTCTACATACCCCTGATGAATTAGCGAGTCCGGGCCGTTCAGCACATCGAAACCGTCGATATCGCGTACCGCATTAAGAAATCCGCTCAGGCTCTCGTAGCTGCCCGCGCTATCCTTGATGCCGATAATGTTTGGGTGCTCCGCCAGCATCCGGGCGGTGTCGGGTTCAATGGTGTTGCCAGTTCGCGCGGGGATGTTGTACAGAAATACCGGCACGCTCAGGGCATCGGCAATCGCCGTGTAGTGGGTGATAAGTTCGGCCTGTTTTAGCGGTACAAACCAGGGGGTAATGACCGACACGGCATCCACGCCGAGTGCCGCAATCCGTTTCCCCAGGCGCAGGGTTTCGCGGGTGGAGATCTCCCCGATGTGCGCCACCACGGGGGCGCGCCCGGCTACGGTTTCCACGCAGGTACGGGTGACGGACACTTTTTCCTCTTCGTTCAGCACAAAGAACTCGCCGTTTGTTCCCCCGCAAAAAATGCCGTTCCCGGCATCCAGCTGGCGTGTAACCTGGCGCGCCAGACCGGGCAGATTAAGGGCACCTTCAGCGTCAAAGGGGGTGACGATTGCCGTCAGCACACCCTCGATTTTGTTACGCATTATTCACTCCTTCGATTTCAATTTTGCGGAAACAGAGTCCGGTAGATGGCCTGCACCTCGTCGTGGTTAACCTGACAAGGCGCGTTATTCATCAGTCGCTTGACGTTAAGCGCGGCATCGCTCAATGAGGCGATGTCATCTCGCGGTACGCCAAGTGTTTCGAGGTTGTCTGGCAGGTTGAGCCTGCGGACCAACGCCGCAAAGTAGTCCACCAGAGCATGAGATTTTTCCTCTGCCGAAAGGCGGGTATCCGCGCCCGGCACCAGATCCCAGACCTGAGCGAACTTTTCCACGGCGTGAGGGCGGACAACACGCATACACGGTGCCAGCAAAATGGCATTCGCCACCCCATGTGGCAGGTGATATTTGCCCCCGAGAGGATAAGAGAGCGCGTGAACCAGATGTGTCCCTGCATGGGCAATAGCAACGCCGCCGTAGTAAGACGCCCATAGCATCTCCAGCTTCGCTACCAGGTTGCCCGTCTCAGCACAGGCGGTTTCGATATTATTTAGCAGTTTATGCAAGCCAATCAGGGCCGCATTGTCACTCACCGGGTTGGAGACCGTTGCCGTAAAGCATTCAATCAGGTGGCACAGCGCATCAATCCCGGTCGATGAAGCAATGTGCGCCGGCATACTGGTGGTCAGTTCCGGCAGCAAGGCCACGTAGTCCGGCAGCAGCACCGGCGAAATAATTCCGACTTTGGTGTTCTGCTCGGGGATCGCCAGAATGGCATTCGGTGTGGCTTCTGAGCCGGTTCCGGCGGTGGCCGGGATCAGTAAAGAAGTCAGGCGCTCGGTAGGTTTCGTTCCTGCCAGCAAGCTATCAAGCCCAGGAGACTGCGGATGACACAGCACAGAAAGCAGTTTTGCCACATCCAGAACGCTACCGCCGCCAATGCCCACCACCAGATCAAACCCGTTGGTATCGAGTGTGTTCAGCACGTGACTGACATCGTGGTGAGAAGGCTCGGGTGGAACGTTGTCGATAAGGGTGACGCTACGGTTGTCCTCTTTGAGGATTGTCTGGATCTGTTTCGCGGCGTCCAGACGCGCAATATTGCCGTCTGTCACCAGTAAGAGGCGGTGTTTTCCTGCCAGCAGCGGTCTGATAGCAGGAATTGCACCCGCGCCGCTGATGATGGTGCTGTTGATGGTTACCACATTTTTCTCCTGTCGCTGTGTCTGTGATTGATTTCGCTCACTGGTATGCAATCACAGTCATCGTGTGGCTAAATTTATAATTTATTCGCAAACTGAATAACTTGATCTTGCTCACATATAATCAATCATGATTGAATATAATCATTCACAGGAAAAGTAAGCCCGGAGTGGGGATGAAAGAGAACAACCTGTACAGAGAAGTGGTGGTTATCGCCGATGACTTTACCGGTGCCAACGATGCGGGCGTCAGCCTGGCGCTCTGCGGCAAGACGGTGAGTGTGGCGTTTGATACCCCTTTTACGGCCTCAACCGATGTTCTGGTGATCAATACCGATTCCCGGGCATTAAAGGCATCAGATGCGGCTGAAAAAATTACCCGTCTTGCCCTGGATATCGCAGGGGCGCAGTGGCTGGTGAAGAAGATTGATTCCACGCTGCGCGGCAACGTTGCGGCGGAAACCACAGCCCTGCTGGCAATTAGCGGTAAACGACAGGTGATTGTCGCGCCGGCGTATCCCGCGGCCGGGCGCACCACACAGCAGGGGAAGTGTCTGGTAAAGGGGATCCCGGTCAATGAAACCGAATTTGCCAGCGACCCGAAAACGCCGGTGCCGCGTGCAGATATTGGCGGCCTTTTCGGCGAAAGCCACGCCGCCGTGGTGACGGTCGATACGCTGACCACCGCGCTGGCGCAAGGCACTGAACTGCTGATTGTGGACGCCGCGAGTGATGACGAGCTGAATAGCATCATTGCCGCTGCACAGCATTGCGACCCGATGCCGCTGCTGGTGGGCTCGGCAGGGTTATGTGATGCCCTGGCGCGTCATCTGTCACCGGTGCGCCGTAAACAGGTGCTGGCGGTGGTGGGTTCGATGAGCGAAGTTGCTCAACAGCAAATCGCACTGGCGACCAGCCAGCCGGGCGTGTCGTCCGTTTTCATTGACGTGAGTGATGTTTTTACCGGGTTGACGGCGGGATATCTCGCGCGGATCACCCAGGCGCTGGAGGCGGGCAATCACTGCATTGTCCACACCAGTGCGACAGAGGCGGCACGGCATCAGGTTGAAACGCTGTGCCAGCAGCAACAGTTAACCCGCGCCCAGCTTGGCGAAACGATCTGCGCGTTTCTGGGCGAACTGACTCGCCAGGCACTCGCGGCACGCGCACCGGATGCGTTGTATGTCTCGGGGGGCGATGTGGCCATCGCGGTCGCCAGGGCACTTGGGGCGAAAGGGTTTGAAATCACAGGGCGCGTCGCACAGTGCGTGCCGTACGGCAAATTTCTGGGTTGTGCCTGGCTCCGGCCGGTAATGACCAAAGCAGGGGGCTTCGGAAAGGAAGAGACGCTGCGTGAGGTTTTGCATTTTATCGAGGAGAGACTGAGTGACTAATATTATTGCTGTAACCATGGGTGACCCGGCTGGCATTGGCCCGGAAATCATTATCAAATCCCTGACGGAGGGTGAGCTGTCAGGCTCGCCGGTGGTGGTGGTGGGCTGTGCCCGCACGCTGCAACGGGTACTGGAAAAAGGGATCACGACTCAGGCCGACATTCGTATTATCGAAAAGGTCAGTGACGCGCAATTTGCACCGAAGGTCATTAACGTACTGGATGAACCACTGGCAGAACCGGATGCGCTAAAGCCTGGCGTTGTTCAGGCTCAGGCTGGCGATCTGGCTTATCGCTGCGTGCGTCGTGCCACCGAGCTTGCGATGGCTGGGGACGTAAAAGCCATCGCCACGGCACCGCTGAACAAAGAGGCGCTGCATCTGGCGGGGCACCACTATCCGGGGCACACCGAATTGCTGGCGCATCTGACTGACAGCAAAGATTACGCCATGGTGCTGTATACCGACAAACTGAAGGTCATTCATATCACCACGCACATTGCCCTGCGTAAATTCCTTGATACCCTCAATCAGGATCGGGTAAAAACCGTGATTGGTATTGCCGATACCTTCCTGAAACGCGTCGGGTTTTCAAACCCGCGCATCGCCGTTGCCGGGGTTAATCCACATGCGGGCGAAAACGGGTTATTTGGCGATGAAGAAATCAAGATAGTCGGCCCGGCGGTAGAAGCCATGAAGGCGCAGGGGCTGAACGTCAGCGGACCGTGCCCGCCGGATACGGTATTTATGCAGTGTCACGAAGGAATGTACGATATGGTCGTTGCGATGTATCACGATCAGGGGCATATTCCATTAAAATTACTCGGTTTTTATGACGGGGTGAATATCACCGCCGGATTACCGTTTATCCGAACCTCTGCTGACCACGGGACGGCGTTCGACATTGCCTGGACTGGCAAAGCGAAGTCCGAAAGCATGACGGTATCTATCCAGTTAGCTATGCAAATCACACGGGAATAATATGAAGGGATATAACCGGTTAGAGCAGATAATGGATTACCTGAAAGGGCACAATCTGGTGACGGTCGATCAACTGGTGGCGGTCACGGATGCCTCCCCGGCGACCATTCGCCGCGATCTGATTAAGCTCGATCAGGAGGGCGTCATCAGCCGCACTCACGGCGGCGTCACGCTAAACCGGTTTATCCCCTCGCAGCCAACCACGCACGAGAAAATGCAGCGAAGTCTCGCCGAGAAACACGCCATCGCCAGTGCGGCTGCGGGTTTTGTCAAAGCGGGCGATGCCATTGTGCTGGATGCGGGAACCACGATGATTGAACTCGCGCGTCAGTTAACACATCTGCCGCTGCGCGTGATTACCAGCGATCTGCACATTGCGCTGTTTCTTTCCGAGTTTAAGCAGATTGAAGTGACGATTATCGGCGGGCGTATTGATGATTCCAGTCAGTCCTGTATTGGCGAGCACGGGCGTCGTTTATTGCAGAACGTCTGGCCTGATGTGGCGTTTGTCAGCTGTAACGGCTGGGACATTACCCGGGGAATTACCTCGCCAACGGAAGAGAAAGCCGCGCTGAAACGCGATCTGATTGCCAACGCCCGACGCCGCGTGTTGCTGGCAGACAGCTCTAAGTACGGCGCCTGGTCGTTGTTTAACGTTGCCCACCTCAATACCCTGACAGATATCGTGACGGATAACCGGCTTGATGACGATATTCAGCAACAACTGGGCCAGCTCGATACCCGGCTGACCCTCGCGCCGTAATGCCCGCTATGGAAGACGGGCGATATTGTTTTTAATCACCTCAACAGAGTGGCGGAATTTGGTCTGTTCTTCTTCCGCCAGCTGCAATTCAATAATCTGCTGCACGCCACCCTGCGCCAGTACCGCAGGCACACCAATCGCCACGCCATCTACGCCGTACTCACCGTCCAGAATGCAGGAAATCGCCAGCGCGCGGTGGCTGCCGGTAAAAATGTTGCGGCAAATCTCGGCAATGGTCCCGGCGATCCCGTATTCCGTGCAGCCCTTGCGGTTGTAAATCTCAAACCCCAGCTTGCGGACTTTCTCCGCCAGTTGCTCTTTATCGAGTACTTTCCCGGTATGGCGCTGGTAGACCCCGGCAATGGGGGAACCGTAAACCGACGAGTGCGACCAGACCGGGAACTGGGTATCCCCATGCTCGCCCAGAATAAAGGCATCAATACTTTGCGCGCCAATATCCAGTTCCTGCGCCAGCGTGCGGCGAAGACGAGTGGTATCAAGCCACACGCCGGTACCGATCACCTGGTTGCGCGGCAGGCCAGACAGCTTCCACACCTGCCAGGTAATGATGTCACACGGGTTGGTGGCAATCAGGAAAATCCCCTTAAAGCCGTTTTCCATCATCTGCGGGACAATGTTTTTCACAATACGCGCGGTACTGTTCAGTTCATCAAGACGGGTTTGCCCTGGCTTTAATGCGCCGCCAGAAACGGTGATCACCGCGATATCGACATCGGCACACTCGCTGGCATCACGGGTTGAAATCGTCATCATCCCTGGCATATAGGCGGCCGCATCGCTGAGATCCTGTGCATGGCCCTGGGCCCGCTCGCGGTTTAAGTCTACAAGTATCAGCTCTTCACAAATGTTCTGGTTGAGCAGGGCATAAGCGGCAGAAGCGCCGACATTGCCTGCGCCAATAATCATCACTTTACGGGCTTTGGTGTTCATTCGTTTTCCACTGTGATTAAACGGCTTCTGTACACAAAATTACTGCCGGACGGGGTGGCGTGCAACAGGTGAAGAGACGCATAAGTTAATCCTATGAAGCACCCTTAAGTGGCTGCGCTATTTTGAAATAAAGATGAAATAAAAAGATAAGGATCCTGCCATGTACTCTATTACCTCTGAATCGTCACACCACCCTGACATCATCAATCTGATTGCGGCGCTTGATCGTTATCAGAGCGAACTCTATCCGGCGGAAAGCAACCATCTGCTTGATTTATCAGAACTGACAGAAGAGAACCTGATCCTGATGGTCATTCGCGACCAGCAGCTGACGGCTGTGGGTTGCGGCGCGGTGGTGCTGAACGGTGACGGCACCGGCGAAATGAAGCGGGTGTACATTGATCCAACCCATCGCGGGCAACATCTGGGGGAAACGCTGTTAGCCGCGCTGGAAGATGAAGCGTTGAGCCGCCACTGCCATACCGTGCGGCTGGAAACGGGGATCAAACAACTTGCGGCGGTGCGGCTTTATGAGCGCTGCGGCTACGAAATGCGCCCGCCGTTTGCCCCGTATACTGCCGATCCCCTGAGCCTGTTTATGGAGAAGGCGCTGGTGGTTGACGTTCGCTTAGCAGCGCTATAAACGCCTCCAGTTGGCGGGTCATTGCACCGCGTCGCCACACCAGCCAGGTGGTGAGCCAGCGCCAGTTTTCCGCCAGCGGCCACGCCTCAACCTGATGATGCCCCGGCATACTTTCCAGCATTGAACGGGGCATCAGTGCAATACCTGCGCCAGCGATAACGCAGGCCAGCATCCCGTGATAGGACTCCATCTCATGAATACGCCCGGGCATTGCCCGGTCAGCATGGAACCAGCTTTCCAGATGTCGCCTGTAAGAGCAGTTGGCGCGAAATGCATACACATCACGGCCGCTCACCTCTGTGGCCCGCGAAACCTCAGGATGTCCTGCCGCGGCAACCAGCATCATCTCTTCCCGGTAGACCGGCATTCCTTCCAGCTCCGGGTGCGATAACGGCCCGTCGACAAAGGCGGCGCTGAGCGTACCCTCCAGAACACCGTCAATCATGGTTCCGGATGGCCCGGTAGAGAGGGCAAACTGAATGCGCGGGTAGCGTTGGTTAAACTGGGCCAGACTTTCAGGAATACGCACGGCGGCGGTGCTTTCCAGTGCGCCGAGCGCAAATAATCCCTGGGGCTCATCGCCCGCCACGACCATGCGTGCTTCGTCAACCAGCGCCAGGATCTGCTTGCTGTAGCGCAGGAAGTTGTGCCCGGCGGGCGAAAGCCGCAGGCGCTGGTTCTCACGAATAAACAGCTCAACGCCCAGATCCGCTTCAAGCTGACGGATACGGGTGGTGAGGTTAGACGGTACGCGATGCACCTTTTGCGCGGCCTGGGTAATGCTGCCGGTCTGCGCAACGGCGTTAAACATTTCAAGCTGAGTTAAGTCCATGCCATTCTCGATTCGTGAATAAGGTGGTTAGTATTATTCATTTTTAAGAAATAGCAGAGTGGGCCACAATGAATCAACTGTTATTGCATGGAGATAATCATGACACATTCACCTGCCACACATGCGCTGTCTGTAAACCCGGCCACCGGCGAAACCCTGGCGACTTATCTCTGGGCATCGCAAGACGACGTCGATCAGGCGATTGCGCTGGCCGATGCGGGTTTCCGTCAATGGCGCAACGAAACGGTCGCTCACCGTGCGCAAAAACTGCGTGACTTAGGTGCCGCACTTCGCCAGCGCGCCGAAGAGATGGCGCAAATGATGTCCCGCGAGATGGGTAAGCCCATTGCTCAGGCTCGCGGTGAGGTGACCAAATCCGCCAACCTTTGTGACTGGTATGCCGAACATGGCCCGGCAATGCTGAAAGCGGAAGCCACTCAGGTCGAAAACCACAACGCGGTCATTGAGTATCGTCCGCTGGGGCCGATCCTGGCCGTGATGCCGTGGAACTTCCCGCTCTGGCAGGTTCTGCGTGGCGCAGTACCCATTCTGCTTGCCGGTAACAGCTATCTGCTAAAACACGCGCCGAACGTGCTCGGCTCGGCTTCGCTTATTGGCGAAATTTTTGCCGATGCCCGCTTCCCGCAGGGTGTGTTTGGCTGGGTTAATGCGACCAATGAGGGAGTAAGCCAGGCGATTAACGATCGTCGTATTGCTGCCGTCACCGTGACCGGCAGCGTGCGTGCCGGGGCGGCGATTGGTGCGCAGGCAGGGGCGGCACTGAAAAAATGCGTGCTGGAGCTGGGGGGATCGGATCCCTTTATCGTCCTGAACGACGCGGATATGGATCTGGCAGTGAAAGCGGCAGTGGCCGGGCGGTATCAAAATACCGGGCAGGTGTGCGCGGCGGCGAAGCGCTTTATCGTGGAAGAGGGCATTGCCGATGCCTTTACCCAACGTTTTGTTGCAGCCACGGCTGCGCTGAAGATGGGCGCACCGGATCAAGAAGAAAACTATGTCGGCCCGATGGCGCGTTACGATCTGCGTGATGAGCTGCATCAGCAGGTTCTGGCGTCCCTTGCCGAAGGCGCAACCCTTCTGCTGGGCGGTGAGAAAATCGCGGGTGAGGGTAACTATTACGCCCCGACCGTGCTGGGCAATGTCACCCCTGAAATGACTGCGTTTCGTCAGGAGCTGTTTGGCCCGGTGGCCGCCATTACGGTCGCGAAAGATCCTGCTCATGCCCTGGCGCTCGCCAATGACAGCGATTTTGGTTTGTCGGCGACGGTATTTACCGCAAGCGATACTCTGGCTGAGACATTCTCCCGGGAACTGGAGTGTGGCGGCGTGTTTATCAATGGTTATAGCGCCAGCGATGCCCGTGTGGCCTTTGGCGGCGTGAAGAAAAGCGGTTTCGGGCGTGAGCTTTCTCACTTCGGTTTGCACGAATTTTGTAATGTGCAGACAGTGTGGAAGGATCGCGTCTAATTTAATCAATACCTTATCAAGCCGGGCAGGCATTATCGCCGCCCGGCAATTCCTGTCCTCTGTCATTTTACTGCAATGGTTCTGTCATTTTCGTTTCGTAGACTCCTTCGCGTCTAAGGTATTGTTACAGAAGAAAATTATGAACCTAACGCAAATTTCTCGCCGTATTGCGCAGCGCATCATTCCACGTCAGTTTGGATTGCTGGCCGGCATCTTTTGTATTATTGGGCTTTTCTCCGCACTGCAACTTTCCTCTTCATTCTTGCTTACCGCCTCTCTTCGCGAAGCACAACGCAACGAACAGCATAATCAGCTGGCCTACCAGCAACAGGGAAAGCTGGATCAGGCGCGCGTGTCATTGCTGGCCGCCAGCGATTTACTGAACCGCTCGGGTGTGTACTTTATGCAGGATAAAGAGACGGGCTCTGACGGCAGCTGGCACAGCCTGATGGATGAAGCGCAAAAGGCGCTCGATGCATCGCAGCAGGCGTGGAAAGCATGGCTGGCGATGAGCCCGCCGAAAGATGAAGCGCTGGTGAACAGCTACCAGCTTTTCTATGGCGCCATCAAAGAGCAGGCCGAAGGGCTTATCAAAACCAATTCCATCGATGCCTTTTTCGCGGTACCCGCACAGGCTTTTCAGACCGATTTCAACGATAACTATGCCCGCTTCCAGCAGATAAGCGAAAAGCAGGCCACAGAGGGGCGACAATCCTTAATGGAGCGCCTGTCCGGGTTACAAACGTTGTTCCTGTTTGCCCCGCTGGTGCTGCTGGCGATTGTGATTGTGGTCTGGTTTGGTATGGCCAAGTGGGTCATTACCCCGCTGCGTCGTCTGATTGGCCATATTAATCAGCTTGCGGCGGGGGATTTGTCTGCCAGTTCGCCGGATGTGACACACTTTAACCGTGAAATAGGGCAACTGAGCGACAGCATTTTCACCATGCAGCAGGGATTACAGCAACTGGTTACCCAGGTGAGTGAGGCAACCACCTCAATGGTTGAGAATATTGGTTCGCTTGCGCAGGGTAATCAGAAGCTGTATCAGCAGTCGGCGCGCCAGGCAAAAGAGCTGGAAGAGGTGACGGCGCATATTGCCTCGCTAGAAACTCATGTCGAGGGCAATACCGGTTATGCAAAGCTTGCCAGTTCACGGGCTGATGAAGCGCGGGAAGCGGCAGCCGGTGGCGATCAGATGATGTCCACGGTTAATGCCTCAATGCAGGCGATCGTTGAGCGATCGTCAGAAATGCGCGGGATCGTCTCTATGATCGACAACGTGGCGTTTCAGACCAACATTCTGGCGCTGAATGCGGCCATTGAGGCGGCTCATGCAGGTAATCAGGGGCGGGGCTTTGCGGTGGTTGCCAGAGAAGTAGGATTACTGGCGCGTAAAAGCAGCCATTCGACCCAAACGATTCAGGAGCTGATTAATCACTCCTTGCAGGGGATAGAAGACGGATCGAAAGCGGTGACCCGTCTTGAGGATAATCTGCAACAGGTGACCGGACTGGTGGGGAATTTAAGCAGTTTACTGAATGATATCTCGGTGGCCACCATGAGCCAGGGGGAGAGTATTCATCTGATGACCCGTCAGCTTCAGGCGCTAAACCAGGTATCACGTCAGACGGATGTGCTGGTGTCTGGCGCGTCACAGGCTTCCGATCGTTTGCATCAGGAGTCCGACATTTTACTCCAGGCGGTATCGCGTTTTCGACTTCCCGCCTGACGTGATAGATAAGCCTCTGTTATACTCGCAGCCCGTTTTAGCCTGAGGGCAAGGAGCAAAGTGTGGCTGCGGTCATCCATAATGAGATGCTGGAAGAGATTCTGGCGCAGGTTCGTCCATTACTGGGACAGGGGAAGGTTGCCGACTATATTCCGGCGCTGGCATCGGTCAGCGGCAATAAACTCGGCATCGCCATTTGTACGGTGGATGGACAGCGCTATCAGGCAGGAGACGCCACAGAACGCTTTTCTATTCAGTCGATTTCGAAAGTGCTGAGTCTGGTGGCGGCAATGCGCCAGTACGACGAAGATGAGATCTGGCAGCGCGTGGGTAAGGATCCGTCCGGACAGTCCTTTAACTCACTGCTTCAGCTGGAAATTGAACACGGCAAACCGCGTAACCCCTTTATTAATGCCGGGGCGCTGGTGGTGTGCGATATGCTGCAAAGCCGCCTGAGTGCGCCGCGTCAGCGAATGCTCGAAATTGTCCGTTTGCTCTGCGGTGTGCCGGATATTACCTACGATCCCGTTGTGGCCCGCTCTGAGTTTGAGCACTCTGCCCGCAACGCCGCCATTGCCTGGCTGATGAAATCCTTCGGCAATTTTCATAATGATGTTGCAATGGTTCTGCAAAATTACTTTCATTATTGTGCGTTGAAAATGAGCTGTGTCGAACTGGCCCAGACGTTTTTGTTCCTGGCGCATCAGGGTTACGCATCGCACCTGACTCAGGAAGTGGTTTCGCCAATGCAGGCGCGTCAGATTAATGCCTTGATGGCGACCAGTGGTATGTATCAGAACGCGGGGGAATTCGCCTGGCGCGTTGGCCTGCCGGCAAAATCCGGCGTGGGCGGTGGCGTAGTGGCGATTGTGCCGCATGAGATGGCGATTGCCGTCTGGAGCCCGGAACTGGATGAAACGGGTAACTCGCTGGCGGGAGTGGCGGTACTGGAGCAACTCACGCAGCGACTGGGGCGTTCCGTGTACTGATGTCGACACTTAATCCGTTATTTACCCGACTGGCGCGTTCCACATTTCGTTCGCGCTTTCGCCTGGGACCTAAAGAGCGGCAATACTGTTGGGATAAAGGTGCTGACACCATTGACCAGCACGCCGCGGACTTCGTCGCTAAAAGACTGGCGCCTGCTTATCCGGCGAATGACGGAAAACAAACGCCCATGCGCGGCCATCCGGTATTTATCGCACAACATGCTACTGCAACCTGTTGTCGGGGGTGCCTGGAAAAATGGCACCATATCCCGCAGGGCGAAGTGCTTGATGCACAGCAACAACAATATATTGTTGGCGTAATACATCACTGGCTGGTATTGCAGATGAACCCCCAAAATTGACGAGTTATTATCCGGTTCTATATGTGCTATAGATGGATGTTAGGTTATTCCCATTCATGCTGATGACCACAAATAATTGCGACAAGCAATTATATGGATTGATATTTAATGTCTTCTGCAATCGCGTCGTTCAAGCTTTTTCTTCCAGATAGCCCTCTGCGAAATGCGGTGGGGATATTCGTGCTCACCACGTTGTTTTATTTTGTGGGGGCTGAGTTGCGCCTGGTGGAAGCGTTATCTCTCTTCTGGCCGCTGAATGGCGTAATGGCGGGGGTATTTGCCCGTTACACGTATCTTAATCGTCTGCATTATTACGCGGTGTCGTATGTCGCCATGCTGATGTACGACGCGGTCACCACCAGTTGGGGGATCGCGTCGGTAGTGATCAACCTGTCGAATATGGTCTTTATTGTGATCGTGGCCTTGCTGGTCATGCGTGACAAGCGGCTGCTGAAGGGCAGACCAGACCCGATTAATGCGCTGCGATTGTTTAATTACTGCCTGATCGCGGCCGTGTTCTGCGCATTGCTGGGGGCGTTTGGTTCGGTCGGGATTGACAGTAAAACCTTCTGGCCACTGTTTGCGGACTGGTTTAGCGAGCAGTTCTCAACCGGGGTGTTGATTGTGCCTTGTATGCTGACGGTGAAAATGCCGCAGCGGTTTATTCCGTCCTTGCCTGCACCGGAAAAATGCTTACCGGTTCTGGCGTTGATTATTTCGGTTGTGGCATCGGTTGTCATTGGTGGCGCCGGTAGCCTGGCTTTTCCGCTGCCTGCGCTTATCTGGTGTGCCGTGCGCTATTCGCTGCCCGCGACCTGTCTGCTGACCTTCCTGACGGGCGCCGTCGAAGTGATCCTGGTGGCGAACTCAATTATCAATATTGCCGTTGCAACGCCGCTTTCCACGCCACTGATGTTTTCTGCTCGTCTTGGTATTGCGACGATGGCTATCTGCCCGGTGATGGTTTCCGTCAGTGTGGCTGCTATTAACTCGCTGATTAAACAAGTTTCGCTACGTGCCGATTTCGATTTTCTGACCCATGTCTATTCCCGTTCGGGCCTGTATGAAGCGCTTAAGCGTGAAGAGGCTCATCGCCATCCTCGTTACCTGACGGTGATGCTGCTGGATATCGATTACTTCAAGAGTATTAACGATAACTACGGTCATGAGTGCGGGGACCGGGTACTGGCGACCTTTGCCCAGAAAGTGCAAAAGGTGGTGGGTGAAGAAGGGATGGTGGCACGCATGGGCGGCGAAGAGTTCGCGGTTGTGGTGAATTCCGGCGACGCCCGTAAAGGCATTGAACTGGCCGAACGTATTAGAGTTTCGATAGCGAACCATCCGTTTATCTGGCGGCAACAAACGCTGTTTATTACCGTGAGCATCGGTCTGGGGAGCGGTAAGTCGGAATCCTGGCAGCTGACAGAGGTCTTTACCCGGCTGATGGCCGAGGCGGACGATTATCTGTATCGTTCGAAAAAAGCAGGGCGAAATCGTACCAGTGCACGTTTGTCAGACGATTTGATCGTGGCGGAACCTGAGAGTGGAACATAACCGGTGTAAGCGTAACCACATTAGGTAGAATGCGACATTGATGTTAACGATTCGCTGATAAATTGCTTGCTACGCATTTTTAAGCTCAATAAGATACCGCAAGAAATATATCGGAAAAATCGTGGCATGAACGGAACTGACAAACTCAGTAACAATCCTCGCTTACCAGGAAGTCGGTTTGTCAAACGTATGTACCTGATGCGTATTCTCGGGACATTGCTCTGTTTTATTCCGATCCTCTGCGTCTTGATCGAACATCAACGTTCAGTCTGGCTAATGATTCTGCTGGGGGCTAATGCCTTTATCTGGCCGACGCTTGCCTGGTTTCGTTCACGAAAATCACTGATGCCTCTGGAGACGGAACATCAAAATCTGGTGTTTGATGCCGGCGCGGGGGGCTTCTGGATTGCCATGATGGCGGTCAACCCGCTGCCCTCGGTGGTGATTGCCACCATTTTGCTTGCCGACCGGCTTTCTGCGGGCGGTTTTACGCTGATGAAAAGAGCCGCCGCTGCGATGCTGGGCGTGTTTCTTGTGAGCTGGCTGACCCAGGGAATGGCGGTCGATATGTTTGTCTCCCAGCGAACTATGTTCGCGACCTTGCCCCTGATTGCCATTTACCTTATCGCCCTGAGCGTGCTCACCGACAGTATCGCGCTGCGTCTACGGATTAAAAGCCGCGAGCTTGAGCGCATCGCGATGATGGATCCGCTGCTGGATATCGCTAACCGACGTTTGCTCGAAAAACGTATTGATAATGAGCTGAAGAAGCTTCAGCAGGCGTGCCGTGAATCGGCACTGATGTTTATCGACATCGACAATTTTAAGGAAGTGAACGACCGGTTTGGCCACAAGGTGGGAGATGCCATGCTGGCGACCGTTTCACAAATATTGCATCTGGCGACACGACCCGCCGACACCCCGGCGCGACTGGGGGGCGACGAGTTTGTTATCCTGCTGCCGGATACCACCATCGATGAGGCCCATATTGTGGCAACACGCATTATGGAAGCCGCCGCGATAATGAAAGATGTGGCGCAAGAGGCCGTGCATTGCACGCTCAGTATTGGTATAGCGTGCGCCACGCGCGACATGAGAAGCGTTACCGACTGGCTACAGGCCGCAGATAGCGCGCTTTATCAGGCCAAGCGTGAAGGCAAGAACAGAATATTCGCACACTGAAAATGTCTCTGTTTAGGCTACGCTTTTAAGAGAACTAAGCGTCAGGAGACAGTATGAAAGCACCTGAATTCCCTGCAAATGAAACGGAACGTCTGAACTCTCTGCGAGAGTCAGGGCTTCTTGATATTGATGGCTCAGAAGCCTTTGACCGGTTAACCCGGCTGGCAAAGCGTTTCTTCCAGGTCCCGCTGGTGATGGTCAACGTGGTGGCCGAACACGAGCTGGTGGCCAGATCTATCGATGGCACTGCCAACTGCACCTATCCCCGCAATATCTCATTTTGCGGTCACACCATTCTGCACTCTGCAGCGCTGGTGGTGGCTGATACCCATCAGGATGAGCGCTTTGCCGACAATCCTCTGGTAGTCGGGCAGCCGGGTATCCGGTTTTATGCCGGGATGCCACTGCGTCTTCGCGATGGCGCCAGTGTGGGATCGCTATGTCTTATCGATTACACGCCGCGCGAATTTTCAGATACCGATCTTTCCGTATTGAGCGATCTCAGTGCGCTGGTGGAGGATGAATTTGCGGCCATCAGTGCGGCAACAACCGATGAACTGACCGGGTTATATAACCGGCGCGGGTTTAATCAGTTCGCAAATTTTGCGCTTTCTGTTGCCCGCCGCCGTGCAGAGCCGGTGACGCTGGGATGGATAGATCTGGATCAGTTCAAACAGATTAACGCTCGGTTTGGGCATGAAGAGGGTGATAAAGCGTTGACCGCGATGGCTGAACTTTTACGGGCGTCGTTCCGCGAAGCTGATCTGCTGGTGCGTTTTGGCGGCGATGAGTTCGCCGTGCTGTTTGCCGATACGGATGAGCAGGGGGCGTGGATTGCCATGCAGTATCTTACTGAGCAGGTTGACCTGTATAACGACCGCAAGTTGCATCCGTGGCAGCTGAAGTTCTCATGGGGCGTTAGCGAATTTGATCATAACCGCAACGATCAGCAGCAGTGGCTGAAAGATGCCGACGACAAGATGTTCACCATGAAGCGTCAGCGGGGGCAATCCCGCTAACATAACAAAAGCCTATGCTTGCGCGCATTGCGTTAAATTATTGTTAAATGCAAAGTGAGGGGACTCAACACAAGGATATACAATGACAACCTCACTGACTCTCCACACTCTCTCCCGGGATGACGTGCTCACGCATATTGATGAGCTGGCCGACATTCTCGAAAACTGCGTTAACGGCGGTGCCTCCGTCAGCTTTATGCTGCCATTTACCCACGAAAAAGCGTGCGCATTCTGGCTTGGCGTCGCGGAAAGCGTTGGCCGCCGGGAGCGCACCGTGCTGGCCTGTGCCGATGAACTGGGTGAACTGATCGGTACGGTACAGCTGATAACCGATCAACCTGAAAACCAGCCTCACCGTGCGGATGTCGCAAAACTACTGGTGCATGAGAAAGCGCGGCGTAAGGGCGCAGCGATGGCCCTGATGGAGGCCCTGGAAGCCGAAGCCAGAAAGCATGGCGTATCGGTACTGGTTTTGGATACCTCTACAGGTAGCGGCGCAGAGACGTTTTACCAGCGTGCAGGCTGGCAAAAAGTGGGTGAAATCCCACGCTATGCTTTAATGCCTGACGGCGCGATGACGGCGACTTCGGTGTTCTATAAATTCTTGTGATTATTTTTCACAATTGCTTCATGAATTGATCAAAACAGGGGTCATGGTCGAAAAGTTTTGATAAGTTATTACACCAATCTTATCGGGCTGTATGACTAATCAAAAAAGGACCCCATTGTGAACACACTCAACCGTCGTGATTTCCCCGGTGCTCTCTACCCAGAACGTATCATTCAGTTTGGTGAAGGCAACTTCCTGCGCGCCTTCGTGGACTGGCAAATCGACCTGCTTAACGAACATACCGATCTTAACTCTGGTGTGGTCATTGTCCGCCCAATCAAGAGCGATTTCCCGCCGTCACTGAGCACTCAGGATGGCCTGTACACCACCATTATTCGTGGCCTGAACGAGCAGGGCGAAGCCGTTAGCGATGCGCGTCTTATCCGCTCTGTTAACCGCGAAATCAGCGTTTATGACCAGTACGATGAGTTTCTGAAGCTGGCGCACAACCCGGACATGCGTTTCGTGTTCTCGAACACCACGGAAGCGGGCATCAGCTACCATGCGGACGACAAGTTCGACGATGCTCCGGCCGTGAGCTATCCGGCGAAGCTGACGCGTTTGCTGTTCGAACGATTCAGCCACTTTAACGGTGCGGCGGATAAAGGCTGGATCATCATTCCGTGTGAGTTGATTGATTACAACGGTGACGCATTGCGTGAACTGGTACTGCGCTATGCGCAAGAGTGGGCATTACCGGCGGCATTTACCCAATGGCTGAATGATGCAAACAGCTTCTGCTCCACGCTGGTTGACCGTATCGTGACCGGTTATCCGCGTGATGAAGTGGCCGCACTGGAAGCGCAACTGGGTTATCACGATGGTTTCCTTGATACCGCTGAGCACTTCTATCTGTTTGTTATTCAGGGCCCGAAATCACTTGCCAGCGAACTGCGTCTGGACAAACTGCCGCTTAACGTACTGATTGTTGACGACATCAAACCGTACAAAGAGCGTAAGGTCGCTATCCTGAACGGTGCTCACACGGCGCTGGTTCCGGTTGCATTCCAGGCCGGTCTGGATACGGTGGGTGAAGCAATGAACGACGCTGAAGTGTGTGCGTTTGTTGAAAAAGCCATTTACGAAGAGATTATTCCGGTGCTGGATCTGCCACGTGATGAGCTGGAATCTTTCGCCAGCGCGGTAACCGGTCGTTTCCGTAACCCATACATTAAGCACCAGTTGCTGTCTATCGCGCTGAACGGCATGACGAAATTCCGTACCCGTATTCTTCCCCAGCTGCTGGCAGGGCAGAAAGTCAGCGGTAAATTGCCTGCGCGTCTGACGTTTGCTCTGGCGGCACTGATTGCGTTTTACCGCGCTGAACGTCAGGGCGAAAGCTACCCGGTTCAGGACGATGCTCACTGGCTGGAACGCTATCAACAACTGTGGACTCAGCATCACGACAAACAGATCAGCACCAGTGAACTGGTGAAATCTGTACTCAGCGTCAGCGAACACTGGGAGCAAGATCTCACTCAGGTTAGCGGATTGGTAGAACAAGTTACGCTGGATCTGGATGCCATTCTGCATCAAGGGATGCGTGACGCGGTCAAACCGCTCTGCTAAGGCCTGAAATGCGCTTATTCTGAGCGGACAGACACGAGGGGAACAGCACGTTTGGGCCTTCCCCTTTATTTGAATAAATTATTAGTTACAACATACTATTTACTGCCTTTTTAAAAAACAAACTTCAGCACCGTGCGGCCTGGGCTAACCAGTACAGGAAAAGCAATGTTCTATTAACATGCTTGCAACCGTGAAGGGGATCACGTTTAATAGCCGCGCTCTTTACCTTTCTGAAGCTGACTATGATTGTTCGTCCTCAACAGCACTGGCTGCGTCTTATTTTTGTCTGGCATGGCTCTGTACTGCCTAAAATCTACACCCGGTTGTTTCTTAACTTCCTGCTTTCCATCGCCGTGATCCTGATGCTGCCGTGGTATACCTCGCTTGGCATCAAATTCACCGTTGCGCCATTCAGTATCCTGGGTGTGGCCATCGCCATATTTCTGGGTTTCAAAAATAATGCCTGTTATTCACGCTATGTAGAGGCTCGCCTGCTTTGGGGGCAACTGATGATAGCGGCACGCTCGCTGTTTCGCGAGGTAAAAAACACCTTGCCGGACGATCCGCATCTGGGGGAATTTGTCCGCCTGCAAATTGCCTTTGCGCATTGTTTAAGGATGACCCTGCGACGTCAACCGCAGGCAGAGCAGCTCGCAGGTTATATGTCCGCTGACAATCTGCGTCGGGTGATGGATTCCAGTTCTCCGGCGAACCGCATTCTGCTGTTGATGGGGGAATGGCTTGCCGTAAGGCGCCGGGAAGGGCAGCTTTCCGACATTCTGTTCCACAGCCTGAATAACCGTCTCAACGACATGTCGGTTGTGCTTTCCGGCTGCGAGCGTATCGCCACCACGCCCGTGCCGTTTGCCTATACGCTTATCTTGCACCGCACGGTGTACCTGTTCTGCATTATGCTGCCGTTCGCGCTGGTTGTGGACCTGCACTATATGACTCCGTTCGTCTCCGCGCTGATTTCATACACTTTTATCTCGCTGGATACGCTGGCAGAAGAGCTGGAAGATCCGTTTGGCACCGAAGACAACGATTTGCCGTTAGACGCCATCTGTAACGCGATGGAACGTGATCTGTTACAGATGAACGATGAAGAGGCGATACCAGAAAGACTGCTGCCGGATAAGCACTATCAGCTGACGTAACGAGCATTCCACTCGTCCCGGGTGATCTCCCACAGCTCAGAGTCCAGCAGGCCGCTGACGTACTCTTTCTTTTCTGTTCTGATAAGTCTCATGCCGCTACTGGCAGAAATTCGCTGAGAGCGGCTGTTTTCCGCCGCTTTCGGCGCCCGCAGCACTGGCTTATTCAGGGTGTTAAACCAGAAATCCGTAGCGGCAATGCTGGCTTCACGCATATAACCCTGACCTTGCCATTCTGGAGCCAGCCAAAAGCCACGGTTGTTATCTTCGACGTCATACAGGCAGATAAGCCCCATCAGCTCGTCAGGGGCTTCCTGGCGGCGAAGCGTCCAGAACCAGGCCACGCCTTTCTCCACATCCGGCAAGGCAACATTGTTCACGTAATTTTCCGCACCGTTATCCGGGTAAGGCCAGGGGACCGTGGCCACCATATAACGCACAATTTCCCAGCGCGGATAGAGCCGCTGGATTTGCGGCGCATCCTCCGCCGTCAGCGGTTTCAGCAACAAACGTTCCGTCTTTAATGTGGGTGTCGTCATCCGTTGATCTCCTTTTTTAAGCGTTATGCTTTTGTTTGCCTTCTGGTATTTTCATCTTTACCACATTCCATCATGGCGTGCTGTGTTTCATTCACTACTACTCTTTGCAGGGGGCGCAATGACGTTAAGACAGGCAGAGCCGAAAGAGGCTGAAATACTCTGGAACATTCGCAATCAGGCGATCCGTTTTGGCTGTAAATCAAGTTACGATGCGGACGTGATCGCACGCTGGACGCCGGAAGTGATGCCAGAACAGTACCGACACATGGTGGTGGCTAACCCGTTTTATGTGGTTGAGGATGACAACGGGCAAATTGTGGCCACGGGATATCTGGACCTGGAAACCCAGAGCGTCGAGGCGATATTCACCTTGCCTTCGGCATCAGGAAAAGGGCTGGCAACACAGATTATCCATGCCCTAATCTCAGAGGCCAGAACGCGCGGGATGGCACGTATAAGCCTCTCGTCAACGCCAAACGCGCACACCTTTTACCAAAAGCATGGCTTCGTCACGCTCAGGGAAAGTCGTCATCTTTCCCGCATGGCGGAAGCGGAATTACGCTGTTTTGAAATGGTTTTAGATCTGTAATGTGAGGAAAACATGGCAGTAACAGTAAGAGCTTTACGTGCAGAAGATTATCCGCAGTGGCGTCCGCTCTGGGACGGTTACACGCATTTTTATGACTGTGTACTGGATGAGTCGGTCACCGCATCCACCTGGGAACGGGCACTGAACCCGCACTCATCGATGTTTTGCCGGGTGGCTGAAAGCGAAGGGCGCGTGATTGGGTTTGCAATGTGTGTCCTGCACGAAGGCACATGGTCGACGGCACCCATTTGCTATCTCGAAGATCTGTTTGTGGATGCCGCGCTGCGTGGCGCCGGAACCGGCCAGGCGCTGATCGATGCGCTGATGGAAGAGGGTAAGCGCGAAGGATGGTCAAAACTCTACTGGGTAACACGCCAGAACAACCCAGCGCGGAAACTGTATGACCGTTTCGGCGAAGCCGATGACTATGTTCGCTACCGTATTTCACTGTAACGCACCATAGAATTAGCCTGTGTTTGTATCACACTGTATCTGATGTTGAGATACATACACAGGCTTGCAAAAAAGCCGCTTCTACACACATCCGCTATACATAAATTTGTTGTGATATCCCCGTCAAACTTACTTAAACGGAGATACCAACATGTTTACTCAATTCACTTCCTCAGCATTAGCATTGACCGTTTCACTTGGCACCGTGATGTCCTGCCAGGCCGAAGTCACCGGCAAAGATTACACCGCCGCGTTTAACCAGGTTCATCAGATTAACGCAGGCGATCTGAACGTGGGTTATGTGGATATCGGCCCGAAAGATGGCCAGCCCGTTATCCTGTTGCACGGCTGGCCGTACGACATTCACAGTTATGCCGATGTTGCGCCGGCGCTGGCGGCGAAAGGCTATCGCGTTATTGTGCCTTCTCTGCGTGGTTATGGCACAACACGTTTTCTGTCAGACAAAACGCCGCGTAACGGCCAGCCTTCCGCCCTGGCAAAAGACATTGTGAATCTGATGGACGCGCTGAATATCAAACAGGCTGTTTTCGCTGGTTACGACTGGGGTGCTCGCACCGCAGATATCGTGGCCGCACTGTGGCCAGAACGCGTGAAATCGCTGGTTTCCGTCAGTGGCTATCTGATTGGCAGCCAGGCAGTCGGTAAACAGCCGCTGCCACCGAAAGCCGAACTGCAATGGTGGTATCAGTTTTACTTTGCAACCGAGCGCGGTGCGCAGGGTTATGCCAAAAACACCCACGACTTCGCCCGTTTAATCTGGTCTCAGGCATCACCTGACTGGAAATTTAGCGATGCCACATTTAATGCCAGCGCCAAATCACTGGACAACCCGGACCATGTCGCCGTCACCCTCAGTAACTACCGCTGGCGCTTGGACCTGGAAAAAGGCGAACACAAATACGACAGCTACGAACAAAAACTGGCGACATTACCGACCATCAGCGTACCGACCATCACCATTGAAGGCGGTAACAACGGCGCGCCACACCCGGCACCTGAAGCGTACGCCAGTAAATTTACCGGCAAATATGAACACCGCACCTTTGGGGCAACCGTTGGTCACAATCCTCCGCAGGAAGATCCGCAAGATTTCGTGAAAGCGGTCGTCGACGCGGACAAGCTCTGAAATGTGCTATTTTCAATACGTTACCCTTCATTCAGGAGCGTTCGGTGGAGCATATTGATCATATCCTTGTCGTCGATGACGACAGGGATATTCGTGAGTTAATCGTCGATTATCTTGTGAAGTCTGGTTATCACGCGTCTGGTGCCGCCAACGGCAAAGAGATGCGTGTGATTCTGGATAAACAGCATGTCGATTTGTTGGTACTGGATGTGATGATGCCCGGCGATGACGGGCTCACGCTTTGCCGCCAGTTGCGCAGCAGTAAGCATAAAGATCTGCCGATTTTGATGCTGACCGCGCGTAACGAAGATACCGACCGCATCCTCGGGCTGGAAATGGGGGCGGACGACTATGTGGTGAAGCCCTTCGTTGCCCGAGAGTTGCTGGCGCGGATCAAAGCCATTTTGCGCCGTTTCCGCACCATGCCGCCCAATCTACAGGTGACGGAAGCCGGGCGGTTAGTGATGTTTGGTGAATGGCAACTGGATACCGTTGCCCGCCATCTGATTGATAACGAAGGCATGATTGTGGCGTTAAGCGGGGCGGAATACCGGTTATTACGCGTGTTCCTTGACCACCCCCAGCGCGTGCTGACGCGGGATCAACTGCTGAATCTGACCCAGGGGCGCGATGCCGAACTGTTTGAACGTTCAATCGATCTTCTGGTCAGCCGTGTGCGCCAGCGTCTTAACGAAGACGCCCGGACACCGGCCTACATCAAAACCGTGCGCAGCGAAGGTTACGTGTTTACGATGCCAGTCACCATCAAAGAGGCCAATGAATGAGGCTCTGGCCGCGCTCGTTACTTGCGCGTCTGCTGATCATTGTCCTGGCGGGGCTTTTGCTGGCCAACTCGCTCAGCCTGACGCTGGTTATGTATGAGCGAATGCGCAGTGCCCGCACCGTGATGCTCGGCAACCTGGAATACGATGTGGCGACCAGCGTGGCAATCCTCGACCGGCTACCGGCGAACGAACGCGCGGCCTGGCTACCCCGGCTCGAACGCGGCAATTATCGTTATATCCTGGGTGAGGGAGAGGCAGGTGCAGCCCCGCAGGATAAACGCTCTCAGGATGCGATCCGTACATTAACCGATACACTTGCTGCCCAATACCCGCTGCGCTTCACTGCCGTCCCCGGGCCGGTTTCGCATATTCAGGCTCATCTGCAACTGCACGACGGCGCACCGCTGACCATTGACCTGATCCCACGAATGCCACCGGTTGCCAGCTGGCTGCCGGTGGTACTGGTTCTGCAACTGCTGCTTGTTGCGTTGTGCTCCTGGATTGCGGTACGCCAGGTGGTGCGGCCATTTTCGCTGTTCACCCGTGCGGTTGATACGCTTGATCCTTCGGCCAACACCCCGATGACGGAGCAGGGGCCCGTTGAAGTTCACCGGGCAGCGCACGCCTTTAATGCCATGCAATCCCGTATTCAGGTTTATCTGCGCGAGCGCACGCAAATTCTGGCCTCGATTTCACACGACCTCCAGACGCCAATCACCCGAATGAAGCTGCGCGTTGAAATGGCGGACCAACCTGAACTGCGTGATAAATTATTAAATGATTTAGATAATATGTCGCGCCTGGTACGGGAAGGTATTGCCTATGCCCGGTCATCAGAACCGCTGGAAGAAACCTCGTTAAAACTGGAGTTGAACGCCTGGATTAACAGCATCGTGTGCGACTACCAGGATATCGGTAAAAACGTGCAGTTTCAGGCAACAGACACCCGCCTGCCGCTGACGACACGCCCGCAGGCCTTGCGTCGTGTGCTGACTAACTTGCTGGATAATGCGCTAAAGTTTGGCAATCGTGCCGCTATTACTCTTAATGACCGTGGATCTGAACATATTGTCATTCATATCAGTGATAACGGGCCCGGCATTCCTGAGGCCGAGCTGGAAGCCGTATTGCAGCCCTTTTACCGGGTCGAAACATCGCGCAATCGCGATACCGGCGGCACCGGATTAGGGCTGGCCATTGCCGCACAGCTCACCGTCCAGCTTAATGGCACGCTGCAACTGAACAACCGCACGGAAGGCGGGCTGGACGTGGTTATCACCTTACCCCGCAGTTAATTGTACGGCTTTGTATCAAACAGGGAGCGGGATACAGAGCCTCACAAAACGCGTTGTTTTGCACATCGTCCGAACACATCAACACGCTGAAATGTCCTCACTGCAACGTCGCAGATAATTTGTCCTGTGAGGTCATTATGTTTCTGATTATCGCTTTTCTGGGCGGGATGATAAGCCTGCTCAGCCCATGTACGCTTCCCGTGATCCCGCTGCTGTTTGCCGGGCTTCAGGGGCAATGCCGTCATCTTTTTGCGCTATTTGCCGGTATGATCGTGATGTTCACTCTGGTTGCCATGCTGGTGACGGCGGCAAGCGAGTGGATTGTGAACGCCACCCTGGTTGGGCGCTGGGTCGCGCTGCTGGTTCTGGCGATTGCGGCTTTGGCGTTAATCTTCCCGCAGTTCGCCCAACGTATTGCCGGGCCCGCGGTCAGCGCAGGGAATGCCCTGAATAACCGCAGCACACAGACGCGCGGGATGTTATCTGCATTTCTGGCCGGGCTTGCGGTTGGCCTGCTTTGGTCGCCCTGCGCCGGGCCGATACTGGGGGCGATTTTCAGCATTAATATCGCCGGACATTCGTCCATTACGACCGGCGCGCTGTTGATTGCGTACGGCGGTGGGTGCGCTCTGATGCTGGCTCTGCTGGCAGCCGGAGGTCGTACGCTGATGGCGCCGCTGAGAGCAAAATCGGCGCTGATGGCACGGTTACGCCAGGGGGCGGGCGTTGTGATGCTGGCGGCCGTTGTGTTCAATGCCACGGGTCTTACCTCAACATTAAAAGGGGCAAATGGCCTTGCCGACAGCCTGGAAAATTCGCTGCTGAGCCTGGCTAAACCGGCAACCGCGCAGCCGAAATTACAGCCTGTAGTGCAGGAGACACCGCGTAGCGACCTGCCTTCGTTGAGTGGCGGAACTGGATGGATAAATGGCGACCCGGTCACCCCTGAATCTTTAAAAGGGAAGGTGGTGCTGATCGATTTCTGGACGTGGGATTGCATCAACTGCCAGCATACGCTGCCATATGTCCGTGACTGGGCGAACAAATACCAGTCTCAGGGCCTGGTGGTTATTGGGGTGCACACGCCGGAATATCCCTGGGAGAAACCGCTCTCTTCGGTGAAAGATGCGGTGAATAAATGGCAGCTTCCGTACCGCGTTGTGGCGGACAACAACTACCAGATCTGGAACGCATTTGGGAACCAGTACTGGCCGGCACATTACTATTTCGATGCCAAAGGCCAGCTGCGTTATACCTCATTTGGCGAAGGGAATTATGACAAGCAAGAACAGGTGATTCAGCAACTGCTGAAAGAGGCCAGAACATAAAGTGATGGCGTGTCGCCTTAATATCTTTTTTTAAAGCGACACGCCTTAACAATATGTGCTTTTTAAATATTGGTTTTATTTTATTCATTCTTGGCGATTCGTGCGCTAATGATTTAATCGTTTTACATAGATTTACAACGATGGTAACTATATTGCCCTGCAACTGCTTTTGGCGTTGCAACAAATATAATAAGTGGCATATGACAGGGTATATAAAATGAAAATTAATCAACTGAGCGTGCTGATTGGCGCAGCGCTGCTCGCGACAACCGCACACGCAGCCGAAATTTATAATAAAGACGGTAATAAACTGGATCTGTATGGTTTAGTTTCTGCCGAACATTATTTCTCCGATAATGACAGCAGCGACTGGAATGGCGATCAGACCTATATGCGTCTTGGTTTCCGTGGTGAAACCCAGGTTAACGATCAAATCACCGGCTATGGCCAGTGGCAGATGCATATTAATGCTAACGGTGCGGAATCAGAAAGCAACAACCCACGTACTCGTTACGCGTTTGCTGGCCTGAAGGTGAAAGATTACGGCTCCATCGATTACGGCCGTAACAAGGGCGTGCTGTACGATTCCCTTGGTTATACCGACATGCAGCCTGAGTTCGATGGCATGACCTATGGCTCAGACCAGTTCATGTTTAGCCGTGCCAACGGTCTGCTGACCTACCGTAATACCGATTTCTTCGGTGCCGTAGATGGTCTGGATTTTGCTCTGCAATATCAGGGTAAAAATGACGGTGGCGGCGAGCCTGGCGTGCGCGACGTGTTACGTCAGAATGGTGATGGTTTTGGCGCATCTATTACTTATGATATCGGCGCTGGTTTCAGCATTGCCGGTTCCATGATGAGTGCTGACCGCTCTAACGAGCAAAATAACACCAGCGGTATTATGGGGCAGGGTAAACGCGCGGAAGCTTATTCCGGTGCTATTAAATATGATGCCAATAATATCTATCTGGCCGCTATGTTTACCCAGGCATATAACGCATCACGCTTTGGTTCGCATTCCAGCGATAGCGCCTATGGTTATGCGAATAAATCGCAAATCATGGAATTTTACGCAGGTTATCAATTTGATTTCGGTCTGCAACCATTTGTGGCGTATGACGTCCTGAAAGGTAAAAACCTGGGCAAAGCAGCCACAGGAAATACTTATGGTGACGAAGATCTCATCAAATATGTTGATTTCGGTGCAACGTATAACTTCAACAAAAACATTAATGTGTTTGTTGATTATATGGTTAACCTCGTCGATGAAGATAAATTTACCCGTGAAGCCGGGATCAATACCGACGATGTTGTTGCTGTAGGCGTCGTTTATCAGTTCTGATAAACGCCTCAGGGCACACGTTTAGCGACAATAAACAGTCGTGGAAAAGCCAGCAGTATCTGCCCGTTTTCCTGGAGCGGATACTGCTCTTCCAGCAGCTGATGGTAACGCTTCAGGAAATTCTTCTGCTCACTCTCGTTTAACTCCTGCAACCACGGGCGCAACCCGGTGGCGCTCACCCAGTCAATAATCGCCTGGTGCGAACTCATTTTGTGAAAGTAGGTTGTCCGCCAGATATCCACCTCACACCCGGCATCGGTCAAAATATCGTAATACGCATGTACGCCTGGCAAAGGTTCGCGGCCACGATCAGGGTAACCTTGTTCGTACGCCACTTCGCGCATCGAGACGTGCGTTGGTTCAAGCCAGTTGTCAGGCATCTGAATCGCCAGGACACCGTTTAAACGCAGCAGCGAAACAAGATGCGGTAACAGTGTGTAATGGTCCGGGATCCACTGCAAAGACGCATTGGCGTAAATCAGGCTCAGCGGCTGAGCGGGTTTGTATTGGCGGATATCGGATTCAACAAAATGGCATTCAGGCAGGGTGTTACGTGCTTCTTCCAGCATTGCTGGCGAATTATCCACGCCGGTAATGTCGGCCGTAGGCCAGCGCTGTTTTAACAGCGCCGTGCTATTACCCGGCCCGCAACCGAGATCAACGATTGCCGTGACATCGTCAAGGGGGACTCTGGCGAGCAGCTCAGCGGCGGGGCGTGTGCGTTCTGCTCCGTATTGCAGATAAAGCGAAGGGTTCCAGTCGGCCATTTGCGCATCTCCTGTTTTATTCTTCAGCAAGAATAGCATAGGCAGATACCTGCGCGGCGGCAGGTATCTATCGTGCACGATGTTATAAAATGCCTTTCAGGGCAACGTGGTAGAGCAGCATGATGGTTTTACCATCGACGATAAGCCCGGTTTCGATTCCGTGTAACGCCTCTTCAAGCGTCAGCTCCAGCACTTCGATATCTTCACCTTCTGCCTTTATACCGCCACCAGCACTTGCCCGGTCGCGGGGCTGATACTCAGCAAGATAGAAATAGAGTTTTTCAGTAACTGAGCCCGGGCTCATGTACGCCTCGAAAACCTTCTGCACGCTGGATACACGAAAGCCGGTCTCTTCCTCTGCTTCGGCTTTGATTCTGCTTTCGGGATCCATGTTATCCAAAAGGCCTGCCGCAGATTCAATCAGATAGCCATTATGTCCGTTGATAAACACCGGGAAACGGAACTGGCGGGTCAGGATCACCGTTTTTTTATCGCGGTTGTAGAGCAGGATCGTTGCGCCATTTCCCCGGTCATAGACTTCGCGCTGCTGTCTTTGCCATTCACCGTCGTGGCGTTGCAGGTCAAATGTGTATTTTTTCAGGATGTACCAGTTATCGGACAACGTCTTTGTTTCGATAATGCGTATTTCTGCATGTTTGGTCTGCACGATTGTATCTCCTCGCGTTGAGCTGTTATCATAATCAGCAGAAATACGCACTTTCAAGACAAATCGTGCAACATCAGGAAAAAAACGATGCTAACCAGCCAGCGAAAGCAATTGATCCTTGAAAAACTCGGTGCGGAGGGACAGGTTCTCTCAAGGGAACTGAGCCTCCATTTTGATGTGTCCGAAGATACCATCCGCCGCGACCTGCGTGAGCTGGCCGCGGAAGGGCGCCTGCAACGCGTTCACGGCGGTGCATTGCCATCTTCCACCGCAATTGCGCCGTTTGCTGAACGTAAGACACTGAAAATTGGCGCTAAAAAGAGTGTCGCCCGAAAAGGGGCACAGTTGATTTCGGCGGGGCAAGTGGTGATTGTGGATGGCGGAACAACCACCGCTGAACTGCTGACTTTTTTACCGCAGGATCTGCGCATTACCGTGGTGACGCATAGCCCGGGGATTGCGCTGGGTCTGGTCGATCATCCGTGGATTGAGGTTATTCTGATTGGCGGGCGTCTGTATAAGCACTCGATTGTTACCGTGGGTGCCGCAGCCATTGAGGGCATTGGTAACATTCATGCCGATCTGTTCTTTATGGGCGTCACCGGTATTCACCCGGAAGCTGGCCTGACGACGGGTGATTATGAAGAAGCGTGCATCAAACGTGCATTTTCCGGCAGAGCGGCAGAAACCATCGTTCTGGCTTCACCCGAGAAAATCAATACCGCATCGTCTTTTGTGATTGGTGACCTGTCGCTTATCAACACCGTCGTGGTGGAAAGCGACACCGATAAGGCCTGGATGAAGGCAGTCAGGGAAAAGGGCGTTTCCGTGATTACGACGGCTGATCCTGATAACGAATGATGTTGAATCCTTCCTGTTCTTCCGGGGCGACAAAGTAACGGGTGATCAGGTCGAATTGCTCATCGGTGGCCGCAAAATCATGCTCGCCAGAGGCATTTCTGGCGCGCAGCCGCGCTTTACAGATATCGTCTGCCACATCCAGAAAATGCAGCTGATGTGGAACCCCGGATTCGCGGATAACCGTCATCATCCACCGGCGGTTAGCAACCGTGTTGGCCGGGAAATCGAGCACCACTGAGACGCCCGCCTTCAGTAACGCCACAAGATGCGGAGAGAGTGCCAGGCGTAATTTCCCCGCGCAACGGACATAGTCTGCCACGCTTGTCATCTGGTCGGCGTAAAGCTCTGCAAGCCAGGAGTCCTCACTTATCACCACCGTACCAGGCGTTTTGCTCAGGCTCGCGGCCAGCGTGGATTTTCCACTGGCGATTTTCCCGCAAAGAAGATGCAGTGTTGGCATCATATGCTCCGCTATGGACATGAAAATTCAGGATAGCGTGACTACGCTTAGGTGGAAACTGCCAAAAACGGTGAGCCTATTTTCCGCTTAAGGAACAGACCATGTTTCAGAAGATGTGTGTAGCAACCCTGGCTTGTTTTGCCGTGGTGAGTTGCTCGTCTCAGGGTTATCTCTCCCCCCAGGAAAAGAAATACCAGCGGGTTGATGCGGCGGCACATCAGTGTTCGGAAGAGGTCAAAGAGAAAACGATCGACCTGGTGGCTAAGGGGAAATCAACCCACAGTCGCTGGACGACAGTGAAATATGTTCTTCCGCCGGATGAGGAATTCACCACCCAGCGGGTACGCGTTGTTGAATACAGAACATCCACAATTTTAGATAACGGCGACCCGGGGCGAGCATGGAAGGCGTGTATGCACAGTAAAGATGCTCTGGTGCCTGAACTCGCTTTCTGAACGGGCCTCGCATTCACCGTTCGTTCCATTGAAAACATTACCGTATTTTTGCCAGCTTTCACCGTGGGGTGTCGGTGACAAAAAGGTTATGCCTGTGGCGGCTACGTATACTCATGATTTTTATCCGAATCAGGAAAGAACATGACGGAACGTAATGTGTGTGATTTTGGGGCAGATCCCAGCGGGCGACAGGTATCAACGGCCGCCATTCAGCGGGCAATTGCCAAGACGGGCCATAACGATACTCTGGTGATCCCGGCAGGCCGCTTCCTTACCGGCTCCCTTTTCCTGAAAAGTGGGATGACCCTGCACCTGGAGGCTGGCGCGCAGCTTCTTGGTAGCCAGAGTCTGGATGACTATCCGCTGATTGATACCCGAGTGGCGGGCATTGATATGCGCTGGCCGGCGGCGATTATCAATATTATTAATTGCCATGATGTCAGTATCACCGGCGGCGGCACCATCGACGGGCAGGGGCTTGTCTGGTGGCAGCGCTTCTGGGGAGATGACGAGCAGGGTGGCATGCTGGGCGATTACAGCGCCAGAGGCCTGCGCTGGGTGGTGGATTATGACTGTCAGCGACCGCGTAACATTCTGGTGTATGAAAGTGAGCGCATCACGCTGCGTGATTTCACTAGCCGCGAGTCGGGCTTCTGGAATGTGCATCTTTGCTATTCACGGCATATTACGCTCGACAGCGTTCAAATAAGCAATTCAGCAGGGCCAAGCACCGACGGCATTGATATCGATTCCTGCGAACAGGTACGGGTGGAGCGCTGTGTCGTCTCCTGTAATGACGACAATATTTGTATCAAAGCGGGGCGTGGACAGGAGGCGGCGTCAAAAGCCCGCAGCGCACGGGATATTGTCATTCGTGACTGTACGCCGAACAGTGGTTCCGGTATTACCCTTGGCAGTGAAACCTCTGGCGGGATTGAACGGGTGTTGATTGAACATAATCGCTTCAACGGCACGGGCGTGGGGTTTCGCATTAAGTCTGCCCGTAATCGCGGCGGCTTTATTCGCGATATCAAAGTTCGCCATTTGCAACTCGTTGATGTGCGTTTCCCGGTGATGATCCAGCTGAACTGGTTTGCACAATACAGTTATGGCGAGCGAGGGGATCTCACGGATAAACCCGACCACTGGCGCAAACTGGCGGATGATGTTCAGGGGGAGGCTGGCCTGACTCACGTCAGCAATCTGACGCTGGAGAATATCTCTGCGCGCCGCTCAGAAAGCAGCGTGTTTTCCCGCGCCTTCTTTATTGAGGGTTATCCCGACCGTCCAGTCTCGGCGTTAACGCTGGCATCCGTTGTGATAGACGCCAGCGAGTTCGGCAAAATATCCGGCGTGAATGGCCTTGTGTTACACGATGTCCAGGTAACGGCCACAGACACCACGCAGGATGTTAACGACACTTATGAACGATAACCACGACCTCTTTGATTGTATCTGATTTATCCCCGATAAGGGATAAAAACCGTGATATCCCTTGAAGGGGATAAAATATTGACAATATCCCTTATAAGGGATAATACTGGCAATATCCCTTTGAGGGGATAAACCACGGGCGCGAACAGATGAAACCACCAATGATTTATAGTCCTGTCCAGCTGGCGAATACCATGAGACTGGTGCGTCAGAAAAATAACTGGACGCAAAGCGACCTGGCCAAAAGAATCGGCATTAAGCAGGCCACCATCTCGAATTTTGAAAACAACCCGGATAACACCACGCTGACGACGTTCTTCAGGATCTTGCAATCCCTTGGAATGACCATGGCGTTGTATGAAAAAGACGATGCGGCGTCGGGGTCAGACAATAACATTCAACAGGGCCTGGACTGGTAATGCCAAAATTAGTGACGTGGATGAATAACGAACGGGTCGGCGAACTGACAAAACTGACCAATGGGGCACATACGTTTAAATACGCCAATGAATGGCTACTTAACCGGTATGCCCGGCCATTGTCGTTATCGCTTCCGCTACAATATGGCGAAATTACCTCCGATGCGGTGTTCAATTTCTTCGACAACCTGCTCCCGGATAGCCCGGCGGTCAGGGATCGTATTGTTAAGCGCTACCATGCCCGTTCCAGGCAACCCTTTGATTTACTGGCAGAGGTAGGGCGTGACAGCGTCGGCGCGGTGACGTTATTACCCGCTAATGAAAACAGCACGACACCGGAAATGATGTGGGAGACTCTGAGCGAAGAGAAACTCGAGAAGGTGTTGACGGCTTATCAGTCAGACATCCCACTGGGGATGATTAATGAGGAAAATGATTTCCGCATTTCCGTTGCTGGCGCTCAGGAAAAAACAGCGCTCCTTAAAGCCGGTGACGACTGGTGTATTCCGAAAGGTATCACGCCCACCACCCATATCATCAAGCTGCCGATTGGCGAGATAAAACAGCCCAATGCCACGCTGGATTTGAGCGATAGTGTGGATAATGAATACTTCTGTTTGCAGCTGGCCAGAGCGCTGGGAATTGACGTGCCGAATGCGGAAATCATCAGAGCGGGCAGGGTGCGGGCACTTGCCGTCGAGCGTTTTGACCGCCGATGGAACGCAAGCCGATCTGTTTTATTGCGCTTACCGCAGGAAGATATGTGCCAGACTTTTGGGCTTCCTTCGTCCGTGAAGTATGAGTCTGATGGCGGCCCCGGTATTCCACATATCATGGCATTTTTACTGGGTTCCAGCGAAGCGCTTACCGATCGTTATAATTTCATGAAATTCCAGCTATTTCAGTGGATAACAGGCGCAACCGATGGACATGCCAAGAACTTCTCAATATTCATCCAGCCTGGCGGAAGCTATCGACTGACCCCGTTCTACGACATCATTTCGGCGTTTCCTGTGCTGGGCGGCGCCGGGATCCACATCAGCGATCTGAAACTGGCCATGAGCCTGAATGCCTCAAAAGGCCGTAAAAACGATATCGACAAGATCTATCCGAGACATTTTATGGCAACAGCCAGGGCCGTCAGGTTTCCTGAAAACCAGATGACCGAGATTATGCAGGAATTTATCAGCGATGTGCCGCAGGCACTGGATGCAGTGATGAAGTCTTTACCCACGGACTTTTCGCAAAAAGTCGCGACCTCGATATCCAGGAATGTGCTCAGGCTGCATGGCCGACTGAGCAAAAGTGCAGGGGGCTGAACCAGAAACCTGCCTGAAAATACAGGCAGGTTTGCGACTCCTTTGAGTATTTTCTTTTTTGTTCAGGTTTCGATAACACAAAAGCATGAAGCAATCAGGGCCTTGTAATCTAAACCACGGTAAATGACGATGACTGGTATCAGGTCGGATAAACACTGGATTCTTCCTGACCTCATACTAGTGCGCATAATGTATATTATGTTAAATGAGATATTGCCAACCGTACTGTACCGACTCCTGAGCCATACCTTGCCGTTTTTGCTATCTGAACAGCTCCGATTTTCATTCTTACTCCATAAGATGCGGTTCTGGTGATTCACAACCATGAGTGACCAACAAACGCTTTTTCATCGCTGAGAGAGCTTGTATTTAATACGCCATTTCATTGCCGCCTTCCCCGCTTTCTTGTAACCTTTTATCGTTCATCCCTACCCGTATATATGAGACAACATGACTGCACACACCTCTAAAGACCCTTTGCATGGCGTAACGCTAGAAATGCAAGTCAATGCACTGGTTGCCCGCTACGGCTGGAATGAGTTGAGCAAAATCATCAAAATTAACTGTTTTAAAAACGATCCAAGTGTCAAATCGAGTTTAAAATTTCTGCGCAGAACCCCGTGGGCGCGCGCAGAAGTTGAAGCCCTGTATCTCGATTCTCTCAGTGATGATGCCACCGAAGAACCGGATGTTCTCGACGTTAACCCTTGGGCAAATAGTCGGATTACTAAGAGCTAAAAGTAAATGTCGCTACACGTAAAACGGATTGGTGCGCTTATTGGCTGCGCACTTTTACTTGTTAGTTGCTCCTCAAAACCACCAAAATCGCTCGTGACTCCCCTTTCTCCGGTGAGTAAACCGGGTCAGCAGGCAAACGAGCCGATGCGCGGCATCTGGCTGGCCACCGTTTCACGTCTGGACTGGCCGCCGGTGGCATCGGTAAATGTCAGCAGCGCAGACCGACGCATTGATATGCAAAAGCAAGCGCTCAAAGACAAGCTGGATAAGCTGAAAAGCCTCGGTATCAACACCGTGTTTTTCCAGGTTAAACCCGACAGCACCGCGCTTTGGTCATCTAAAATCCTCCCCTGGTCAGATATGATGACCGGGAATATTGGCGAATACCCGGGTTACGATCCGCTGCAATTTATGCTCGATGAAGCGCATAAACGCGGGATGAAAGTCCATGCCTGGTTTAACCCGTACCGGGTATCCACTAACACAAAACCGTCTACCGTTGCTGCGCTCAACAGAACCGCATCGCAAAGCCCTGCCAGCGTGTTTGTGCAGCATCCTGACTGGATCCGGACTGCCGGCGATCGCTTTGTGCTCGACCCGGGTATCCCGGCGGTGCGCGACTGGATAACTGCGGTGGTGGCTGAAGTTGTCGCAAACTACGCGATAGACGGCGTGCAATTCGATGACTATTTCTACACCGAAACACCGGGTTCCGCGCTGAATGACAGCCAGACCTTCCGGCAATACGGCCAGGGTTTTGCTTCCAAAGCAGACTGGCGCAGACACAATACGCAGCAGCTGATTGCGCAGGTGTCTAAAGCCATCAAACAGCAGAAACCTGATGTCGCGTTTGGCGTTAGCCCTGCCGGGGTCTGGCGTAACCGTTCGTTCGATCCTGCGGGTTCAGACACCCGTGGAGCCGCCGCTTATGATGAGTCTTACGCTGACACGCGTCTTTGGGTGCAGCAAGGTTTGCTGGATTACATCGCGCCACAGATTTACTGGCCGTTCTCCCGCAGCGCGGCACGCTATGATGTGCTGACGAAATGGTGGGCTAACGTCGTCAAACCTACCCATACGCGACTGTACATCGGTATCGCATTCTATAAAGTGGGCGAGCCATCCAGAAATGAGCCGGACTGGACAGTGAATGGCGGTGTACCGGAGCTGAAAAAACAGCTCGATTTGAACGAATCTTTGCCTAACGTCAGCGGTACGATCCTCTTCAGGGAGGATTATCTCAACCAGCCTCAGACTCAGGACGCGGTCAGCTACCTCAGAACCCGCTGGGGAAGTTAATCCATCAGGCAGAAACCGGGGGTTTCTGCCTGTTTACCTGCACTCACCAAATATCTAAAAAACAAGACCGGCTGTTGGGTTACTGGGGTTTCGGCCCAAACATCTCCAGCAGTTGTTTTTCGTCTGGCATCCCGACCACTTGCTGAAGCTCATTTTTTGCATTCAGATAATAAATGGCTGGCGTGGCATTGGCCCCCAGCGAGTCCATAAGCTTCTGATGCTGTTGCAGGATATTAAAGGTCGCGTGCGAGGTATCGCCTTGTGTTTTCGGCAGCGTTTTACCTCCGGAAAGCTCATAGTCCCGCCAGGCGCTGACAGGATCTTCCGCATTGAGAATGGCGGAGGCATTACGCCCACTGTTCGGATTGAGAAACGCCACCAGCAGTGTATTCAGCTGGACCTTGCCCGCTTTCACCCAGGGCTGAGCCTCAGACCAGAACGCCTTGCAATACGGACAGAACGGATCGGCAAAGACGAACACCTTACGCGGGGCGGTATCGGCGCCCTCTTTCAGCGGATGCGCCGCGTTGAGCGTTTTCCACATCTCTTTGCCCAGTGGAATGTAGATTTCCTTCTGGAAGTATTCTTCGCTCAGATTTTTTCCTTTATCATCATAAAGATAACCAGAGATCACATGCTTACCGTCCGGCGTTAAAAAAAGCGTGACGCCCATGTCCTGATATTGCCCCAGCCAGCCGGGTGCCCCGCCAGGTGCATCTATTTTCTTAATGATTTTAATACCTTGCTGCTCACTGAAGTTCTTCACCACGTCAGGAACGGCATCTGTTGCGTGTGCCAGCCCGGAAACCGCCAGCACTGAAAGTAACAGTAATTTCTTCATTCTCTTCTCCGGCATTATCGGGGGCCGCCGTAGACCCCTTTAGCTTAGGGTTATCCAGCGCGTACTGTTCCGTAAAAGTGCGACGGAATCAACCCGCCATAATGGAAGTGTGAGGTTGAAATTGAAAGAAATTTTATAGCAGCGCCTGCCCGGCGAAATGACCAATGCCTATCGATACCGCCATTGCCATGGCGCTCCAGAAGGTAATACGGATGATGGGTTTGACGGGAGACGCTTTACTGACAATCGAAGAAATATAGCCAAGTGCTGCCAGTGAAAAAAGGGTGGAAAGAATAATAGACAAATAAACCAGCTTTGCCGGAGCAAGCCATGCCACGATTACCGGCAGCACCGCACCGGCGGAAAAACTCAGTGCTGAAAAGAGCGCGGCCTGAAGCGGTTGGGCGGCATTTGTCCCGGTCAGCCCGAGCTCTTCCCGGGCATGAGCATCCAGCGCATCTTTTACCATGAGCTGCTCTGCAACCTGGCGGGCGAGCCCTGGCTCCAGACCACGTTGTATATACAGTGCGGTCAGCTCCCGCACTTCTCCGTGATAATCAGTTTCCAGTTCCCTTCTTTCCTGCGCGAGTGCTGCGTCCTCTGTGTCTGACTGCGATGACACTGAAACATATTCCCCGGTGGCCATCGACATCGCGCCTGCAACCAGGCCAGCTACCCCGGCCAGTAAAACCCCTGAGGGGACCGTATTTGCCGACGCGACGCCCAGAACCAGGCTCGCCGTTGACACAATGCCGTCATTGGCCCCCAGAACAGCAGCCCTTAGCCATCCAACGCTCTCGATACTGTGTCGTTCAGGATGCATATTTCTGGTTTCCTGTATTCAGGCAAAGTGCACTGCGGATAGTTGAAAATGATTGAATAAGTATAATCAACATAGACGCTTTACCCGGTAACAGAATTTTTCCTTTGGCTGCGAACAGTGAGAAATATATGAATCAGCCCCATCGCACCATGCGCCCAGAAATAAGTCTCAATAAATACCGTCAGGAATTTATGAAAATGCAGCACGCTTTCTGCCAGCGCTGATGACGGCCCGTAAAAGGAATTAAGTGCAAACCAGAGTCCACCACACAGGGCAACGCCCAGCAGTGCCAGCACGCCAAGTCCCTGAATTAAGGCCGCAATCCCGCCAGCATGAGCTTCAGGAAGACGGAATGAAAAAAGCACCTTAACGTCTTCAATTACCCCTTTAAAATCAAGGGACAGCCAGGCGAAATAGTAACGAAACCCCCGCTGTTTCAGCATCCAGCCCAGCATAACGATACCAAGAACAATCAGTGCAAGGCCGGATATAACATGGAACCATGTGACGATACCGGTCAGTGAAAAACCGCTCAGTGCCTCGCTTTCGGTTAGGTTTGAATTCACTATCTGCAACAAAACCAATACGGCCACAATAATATGTAGCACGCGGAAAAAAGGCGTGTCCTGGTGCGGAAGTGCATTGCGTAATTGTTCGTTCATCATTCAGCCATTCGGTCAGGGATTAACCTTTCCAGTATTGCGCCTATTAATTAACGAAACCTTAACGTCTGAACACCGTAAACAACGAAATAACGATCCATTTTCTCTGACGCATTCACTCCCCGGTCAGGGCATCATAAATGTCCCGCAGCCGGGTACGCAGATACTGCACGGCTTTATGTTTGCGGGATAAAAGCGTCTGTACGCTGACCCCCGACTCCTCCGCTAGCGCTTTCATGCTATAGCTCTGAAGCTCCGTTTTTTCGAATACTTCTCGCTGAAGCGGCGGCAGTTCAGACAATGCCTGCCCAAGTTCTTCCCACAGCAGCGTTTTTAGGTACTCCTCTTCCGGTGTATTCGGCACGCCAAAGAGCGTTTCTGCAATCTCATCTTCGGCGAAATCCCCGTCGTCATCGGCCGTGAAATAGCCGGAAAGTGGTAATTCCCGTTTCTTGCGCGCCCTGTCGATCATTTCATTGCGCGCCGCACGAAACAGCCATGCGGCGACGTTCTCGACCGGCTGTTCAACGTTCATCAGCTGGTAAGTCACTTCCTGCACAATATCGTCGGCATCATCACGTACGGTACTTCGCCCGCGAATAAATGCTTTCAACCGGGCACGACAGGCATTGAGCGCCGACACCAGCATTGATTCGCCTGCCATCGCGGTTTTCATCTCACTCACTCGGCTTCCGGCGCTTTTGCCGCGCTGTCATCTCGTTTGTCTTCACGATGACCGCGCCAGCTGCAGTGACCGTGGCGGCCAAAACCGTCGCGACGTTGCTGGATAAAGGCTTCACGCTGCTCAGGCGTCATTTTCATCCAGCGCTCGTGCATCCGGCGATGCGCACCAAACATCCCGGGGCGGAAACCAAGGCCACCAAACAGAATACGGCACAGAACCAGTAATCCCAGCGCCTGCCAGAATCCAATGGCTTTAACACCCAGAATGGCTGGCAGAAGCGCGTTCCACAGGGACATCACCAGCAGGCCAAGTACCACAAACAGCACCGCGCCAATCACCAGGGCTTTGCCCATACGATGACGACCAAAACCGCGCCCGTGGCCTCTTGTGTGCATATCAAAATCTCTCATTGTTTTTACCTCATTACAGTAACTGATTATGGCTTGTGATGAGGTAGACGAATCAGCGAGAAGAATATTGCTAAAAAAATGGAAAAAATATCTGAGGGTGTGTTCAGGGGGATTGCTCCCCCCGACAGGAGAGTTACGCCCGCGCAGGCAGGCTAAAGCTTGAAATGCTGTGTGACAGATGTTGCGCCTGTTCTTCCAGAGACGCCGCCGCGGCGGCGGATTCCTGTACCAGCGCGGCGTTTTGCTGCGTGACGCCATCCATCTCGGTCACGGCCTGGCCCACCTGGCCAATACCCCGGCTCTGCTCTTCAGAAGCCACGGAGATCTGCTCCATCAGCGTATTCACTTTATTCACCGACGTGATAATCGAGTCGATCACTTCACCTGAGCGGTTCACCAGCTCTGCGCCATTTTTGACGCTGGCAACTGACTGGGCAATCAAGCTTTCGATATCCTTCGCAGCAACCGCGCTCTTCTGGGCAAGCGTACGGACTTCACTGGCGACAACCGCAAATCCACGCCCCTGCGTTCCGGCGCGCGCCGCTTCAACCGCCGCATTCAGCGCCAGGATGTTGGTCTGGAACGCGATGCTGTTAATGACGCTGGTAATATCTTCAATACGTTTTGAATTGGCCGCGATGGTGTTCATCGTTTCGATAACTTCACGCGTGACGGCTTCACCGGTATGGGCATTTTTCACCGCGTCCTGCACCAGCTTGCCTGCCTGATTGACGTTTTCAGTGTTATTGGCCACGGTCGCGCTCAGCTCTTCCATGCTGGCAGCGGTCTGGGTCAGGGCGGAAGCTTGCTGTTCGGTACGTGAAGCCAGGTCGATATTCCCGGAGGCAATTTCCTGCGCGGCATGGGTTACCGTATGGCTGGCATCGCGAACCTGAGAGATGGTATCAAGCAGCGCGAGACGCATCTGCTCCATCGAGCCCATCAGGTTGTCGATTTCATTGCTGGAGTTGGCTTTCACCGGCACAGGCTGAGTCAGCTCCCCGGCGGCAATCTGGCTACAGTGCTCGCGGGCCAGGTTTACTGGGGCAAAAATAACGCGTTTCATCAGCAGGCTGACCGCAATAATTACCGCCACAAACAGAATGGCAAACGTGGCGATAAGCCACAGACCCGAAACAAAATTGCTGCGCGCATTTTCGTTCAGGTTTTTGGCGTATTTCTGGTGAACCGACAGCACCTGATCAAGCACGATTTCGTATTTACGGTCTAACTGAGAAACCGTGGTGATGAGTGCATTGAATTTCACCACATCATGCGCTTGCGCGGCGTTAATCAGCGGCTCCAGCCCCTGATTACGATAGTTTTGCCAGGCATCCTGATACGCGCTGACCAGCGGGGCTTCATCCTGCAGACGCGGTGCGGCCATAAAGGCGGCAAAGGCGCTATCGGCTTTTTCCAGCGCCGCTTTAACAGAGGACAGCTTCTCAGCCTGATCGGCTGAATCCCCTGCTTCCACCATTTTCACGTACTCCATAACCCTTACGCGCAACGTGCGGCTATGGTTGATGGGGTCAATAATAGATAACACGACCTGGATTTCTTTGTTCACATCATCCAGTGAGTTATTACTTTTAATGATGAGCCCGACGCTGGTGAACGTGCTGGCAACAAAGAAAAACAGCAAGGAGAAAAGGATAATGAGGGACGATTTTTTCAACGACATGGACAGATACCTTAGGGATAGAGATTACCTATGGTTATCGGCTTTTTCATAACTTTATTTAATTAAAATTATTGCATTATTAACTAAAGTCACCACACCGCCGCTCTTTTTAATATCAATGATTTAGTGATAAATTCGTGCGGCAAAAGCATTTATTTTAGTGTCCGAAATTAATCTGTTTGTTGGCTAAGGAATTAGCAGGCAACCCGCGGCCAGTGAATATCGCCGACACCATTAAGCTGTGGTCGCGCAAACAAGAATCCCTGGAAACGACGGATACCGGCTGACTCAAGCCAGCACCACTCTTCTATCTTCTCGATCCCTTCCGCCACCAGCGAAATTTCCATGTCGGTACAGCAGCTGACAATCGATTTCACAATCGCCTGCTTCGGCCCGCTTAAATGAATATTGCTGACGATCTCCCGGTCGATCTTGATCTTGTCCGGCTGGAACCGGGTCAACAGAGAAAGCCCGGCATAGCCGGAGCCAAAATCATCAATTGCCAGGCCAATACCTTCGGCACGCAGCTGTTTAATGGCACTGTTAAACTGATTAAAGCCGGAGATCATCTCATTTTCCGTGACCTCGATAACCACCTGCTCGGGCTGGAGTCCGTGAAGCTTGATTTGATCCACTAAAAACTCCACCGCACCCGGGACATTCACCAGCGACATTGGCAGAAGGTTAACCGCGATTTTATGGCCGCCAATGCCAATTTTTTCGGCCAGCGCGAACGCATACGCCTTGGTCTGAAGGTCCACTTCATAGACTTTATCCTGATCGAGCGCCTTGAAGAAATGCTCGGGGCTACCGCCGTCATTGCTGCGGATCAGGGCTTCAAGTGAGGAGATTTTACCTTCGCCGGGTTCGACAATGGGTTGCAACGCAAACTGGCAAAATTGATTCGCTATCGGCACGCCAACACTCTCGCTAAAACGGGTACTTTCTTTTGTGAGTGTCCAATTGTCGGCTTTTAACGCAGCGGATGAATGTGCGGTCTTTTTCCGGGTAATAAACGACTGGATAAATTTAAACACCCGATCATCAGATGCCAGATAACTTTCCAGTTTGCTGTAATGCAGGACAGATTCCAGCACGGCACTGGGGGATTCAATACGCAGGTCAAAAAGCAACATACCGACATTTTCGAAGCGTCTGCGCGGGCCGTAGTCCCGCATCAGCTCAACCACATCGTTGTGTCGTTTATCATCACGGATCCGATGAAACAGCTTAACGACGTTCTCTTCAGCGCCTTCCAGAATTTGCAGAATGTCACGTCCGTTGAACAGCAAAATCCCGGTGATGTTCAGCAACGCATTGCGATGTCTGGCTTTTTTGACCAGAGCGCTAAGCTGAATAGATTTACAGGATGAATTTAACTGGCTTCGATAAATGAGTGTAGTAAGCACAGAAACTGTTCCCGATGTAATTTTTACGTCTGTAACCTCTTGTTTAGCATACTTTCTCAATGCCGACTAATTATATTCTTTCTATAAATAGTTTTAAGATTTTCCTGGTTAAACATAAGTTAAATTAATTAAATTGTTGCTTATTTCGTCGCCTGCTAAGTCCGGGTTACTTTGTCTCTCCCCCACCAATATGCCTGTCGATCCGCTCCTGCATATAGTCATAAAAAGGATTCGATGTGACACGCATCAGCGTATCTTTACCAACGCTCAGTACTGATGTCTCACCCCACAGCGAAACGGTTCCCAGACTGACGCCATACTGGTTTTTCACCTTCGGACGACTGCCATACAGCGAGTCATCGGGCGGGAATGGCACCGCGATATGCGACAGCGAATACACATCCTGCGGATACGGCGTGTTCAAGGGGATAACCTGCGCCTCCAGGCTCCCGGGTGGCGTGGTTCTGGCGATGGTGTCGAACGTATGGGCGTTGGCATTGGTAATAACGGTGACACTGTAACGCCTTACGGCAGTGGGCAGCAGCTCAGAGACAGCCGTCCATGACGATGCCCTGAACAGTGGGCGGAAAATAGCGGCCTGATTGACATCAAACATCACAAGCTCGCTGCCGTTTGCAGGAAGTTGGTCGAACAGCTCGGTGACCACAGCTCGGGTACTGACCGTTGAATCCATCACTGACTGAAATGCCATAACGGGCGCTAACGCGGCTAGCCTGTTCTCTCTTGCATCGCGGCTGAGCTGTTGTTGCAGCGCCTGGGTCAGTAACCAGGACTGACGTGCGGCGTTAACCGGGAACGAATTGTATTTATAGGGGTTATACTCCGGGGCGATATTCAGCCATGCTGCTTTTGCAAATGCCGGGAGCATCGCGGGTAAACCAGCAAACCCGGCAAAACGCGCAAACGCCGTGACGCCAATCATCGGGGAAAGTAATACCAGTTGCTGCGGTTTGCGAAGCTGCGGGGAATCCAGGCTATCGAGCGCATATTTCATGGCCAGCGCCCCGCCGTTGGAATAGCCCACCAGATGCAGCGGCACGTTATCACCCGCCAGACGTGTCGCTTCTCTCACCGCAAGCCGTGTCACGGCAAGCCAGGTTTCCCAGTCGACATCGGTGAGTGAGCCCGGTGCCGTTCCGTGCCCTGGCAGGCGTGGGGCCACCGCCACAAATCCCCGCTGCTGATAATCAACCGCAAGATGCCGGACGCTATACGGCGAATCCGTCAGCCCATGCAACAGCACTACCGCCCCGCGTGGCTTTCCGGCGGGCATCAGAACAAACGAACGGTTGACATCAGGCGAAAACTGACCAGGCCACACCAGGCTGTGACGGTAAAAACGGTTAAGCGGCGTACGTTCGCTCGCCTCGGTTTTGTCCGTCACCTGACTGCGCAGGTCACTAAAAATGGCATTTTCCCGAGTGAGGTATTGCGCAAAGCTGGCGCGGTCAATCTCTGCGACCGACATCTCATCTGCGGTCCAGGTATGCCATACATGCAGTGCCGGCCCTTTTTGCGAGGCATAAATGCGGATCGCGAGCAGCACAATCAACACGACACCGATCACCAGCGCTATTTTCTTTGCAAGTACCATCAGACGCATACTGATGCGCCACGGCAGGTTAGCCATGCCGATATCCCTTTCCTGTTCACGATACCTTTTATCTTAACAAAAATGTGAAGGCACTGACGTATTCACCAAAATCATACCCGGCCATCCGCTCACTGCACCAAAAGTGAACTACGCTGCACAAATGTTGATCATTGGTTAAACAAATATTGCATTAACTTTGCAGCGCAGGCGGAAAACCGCGCCATGCGAACATGGCACGCGCCGTGCATTGTTAATCAGATAACAACAAACCGGCGTTTGACAGCCTGTTAACAGCGAGGCGGCATGACGACAAAACCAGAGATGATGAGCCGCATTGAAGCGACCTTCAGCCAGCTCACGCCCAGTGAAAAACGCGTGGCGAGCTGGATGCTGGCGCATGGTGCGCAAATTCCGTTTGAAACAGCGGAAAGCGTTGCCCTGGCGACCGGAACCAGCGGCATCACCGTGGGCCGCTTCTTGCGTAAGCTCGGCTATCGCAATCTGGAAGACGCCAAAAAAAGTCTGCGCGATCCTTATCAGCCCTGGGGAATGAACGATCGCCTCGACTCCTGGCAACAGCAGCGCCCGCTTTCTGACCGGGTTCAGCATTCGTTATCGCTCGAAGTGGACGCCATTACCCAGGTTTATCAGCTGGCGCAAAGTGAAACCTTTAAACAGGTCGTTCACCGTTTAACCCATGCCGATGCGGTATTCGTGCTGGGGATCCAGTCGACACGCGGGATAGCAAACGCCTTCTTCAGTCATCTGGAATATCTGCGCCCGCGCGTCAGCTATTCGGAAGGTTTATCCGGCAGCTGGGTTGAATCGCTGAACTCCGGATTTATGCACCCCTATATCGTGCTGACCGATACCCGCGCCTACTCGGCTATCGCCCGTCAGTACTGCCGCGTGGCGAGTGAAAAGAACATTCCCATGGCGCTTATCACCGACATCTGGTGCCCGTGGGCGCGGGATTACCCTGTGGACCTGCTCCAGGTGAAAACCGATACCGGTCATTTCTGGGATTCCCTGGCACCGGTGAGCTGTCTGTTCAACCTGCTGCTGTCGGGCGTGGTGGAAGCGCTGGGTGAGGCGCTCCCGGAACGTCTGGCAGTAAACCGACAATTACAACAAGAGTTTGGTCAATTCGAACGCTAAAGGAGCGGAGCTATGCCCGAAGAGTGTCAACTGGTTGATGTGGCGAAAACCTTCCCCACGCTGCATATCGATCTCAAATACGCGACGGCCGACAACATTACCGGCCACCCTATCTATCGGGAAGCCTTGTGCCTGCTGCATCCCGATGCTACCACCGCGCTGGCGAAGGCCATCAGCATCGCCACGCTGGCCGGGCTGAAACTGGTGGTGTACGACGCCTACCGGCCACAGCAGGCGCAGGCGCAACTCTGGGATGCCTGCCCGAACCCGGAATACGTGGTCGACGTGGCCATTGGCTCTAACCATAGCCGCGGCACCGCTATCGACGTCACCCTGATGGACGAGCACGACAACATACTGGATATGGGGGCCGGGTTTGACGAAATGCACGACCGCTCGCACCCCTATCACCCCTCTGTGCCGCAGCAGGCGCAGCGTAACCGCCTGCTGCTCAACGCCATTATGTTTGGCGGCGGCTTTGTGGGGATCAGCAGCGAATGGTGGCACTTCGAGCTACCGAATGCCGCCAGTTACCCGCTTCTTGACGATCGTTTTGACTGTTTTCCGTTGACGCACACATCCCTTTAAATCTGGAGCCTTGCTATGAAAACAACGATTCTGACGACTTTGATTGCCGCCACGCTGGCAATGAGCACCCCCGCAGTGCTGGCGGCGGTGCCAAAAGATATGCTGGTGATCGGTAAAGCTGCCGATCCACAAACGCTTGATCCTGCGGTCACTATTGATAACAACGACTGGACCGTGACCTATCCATCGTATCAGCGTCTGGTGAAATACAAACCCGGAACCACCGAGGTTGAAGGCGATCTGTCAACCGGCTGGAAAGCCTCCGACGACCAGAAAGAGTGGACATTCACCCTGACGGACAATGCAAAATTTTCAGACGGTACACCAGTCACCGCCGAGGCGGTCAAACTCTCCTTTGAGCGTCTGCTGAAGTTAAGCCAGGGGCCGTCTGAAGCCTTCCCGAAAGATTTAAAAGTGGATGTGGTGGATGAACACACCGTGAAATTCACCTTAAGCCAGCCGTTTGCGCCATTCCTGTATACCCTGGCGAACGACGGGGCCTCGATCATTAACCCTGCCGTACTGAAAGCCAACGCCGCCGATGACGCGCGCGGCTTCCTGGCACAAAACACCGCAGGTTCCGGGCCGTTTATGCTGAAAAGCTGGCAGAAAGGTCAGCAGCTGGTGCTGGTGCCGAACCCCCACTGGCCGGGAAATAAGCCGCACTTTAAGCGCGTCTCGGTGAAGATTATCGGTGAGAGCGCATCGCGTCGCCTGCAACTCTCTCGCGGCGATCTGGATATCGCCGATTCCCTGCCGGTAGATCAGCTTTCCGCCCTGAAGCAGGAAGGCAAAGTGGCGGTGGCGGAATACCCCTCTCTGCGTGTGACCTATCTGTATCTCAATAACAGCAAAGCGCCGCTTAACCAGGTGGATCTGCGCCGTGCGGTCTCCTGGGCGACGGATTATCAGGGCATGGTGAAAGGTATTCTCAGCGGGAATGGTAAGCAGATGCGCGGCCCAATCCCGGACGGCATGTGGGGTTTTGACGCAACCGCCATGCAGTACAGCTTTGATGAGGCCAAAGCCAAAGACGCGCTGGCGAAGGTTAAAGACAAACCCGCCAGCCTGACCTTCCTCTATTCCGATAACGATCCGAACTGGGAGCCTATCGCCCTGTCCACCCAGGCCAGCCTCGGTAAGCTCGGGATCAACGTTAAACTGGAAAAACTGGCTAACGCCACCATGCGTGACCGCGTCGGAAAAGGTGATTATGACATTGCTATCGGTAACTGGAGCCCGGACTTCGCCGATCCGTACATGTTCATGAACTACTGGTTTGAGTCGGACAAAAAAGGGCTGCCAGGCAACCGCTCGTTCTATGAGAACAAAGAGGTCGATACCTTGTTGCAGGCAGCACTGAAAACCACCGACCAGGCAGAACGCACTAAAGATTACCAGCAGGCGCAGAAGATTGTGATCGACGAGGCCGCCTATGTGTATCTGTTCCAGAAAAACTACCAGCTGGCGATGAACAAAGAGGTGAAAGGCTTCACCTTTAACCCGATGCTTGAGCAGGTATTCAACATCGACACCATGAGCAAGTAACGGTCCGGGCCGGGGAGACGCGTATGACGTTCTGGAGCATTGTGCGCCAGCGCTGCTGGGGATTACTCCTGGTAGTGGCGGGTGTCTGTATCATCACTTTTATCATTTCGCACCTGATCCCCGGCGATCCGGCTCGCCTGCTGGCCGGTGACCGCGCCAGCGACGAAATTGTGCAGGGCATTCGCCAGCAGTTGGGGCTGGATCAACCGCTCTATATTCAGTTCGGCCGCTATGTGGACGCCCTTGTACACGGTGATTTAGGCACCTCTATCCGCACCGGTCGCCCGGTCGCGGAAGATCTAAAAGCCTTCTTCCCGGCCACCCTTGAGCTGGCGTTCTGCTCTCTGCTGCTGGCGCTGGTTATCGGTGTGCCGCTGGGGATTTTATCGGCGGTTTACCGCAACCGCTGGCTCGACCATCTGGTGCGCCTGATGGCGATGACCGGGATCTCCACCCCGGCATTCTGGCTCGGGCTTGGGGTGATCGTACTGTTTTACGGGCATCTGCAAATTCTGCCCGGTGGCGGCAGGCTGGACGACTGGCTCGACCCACCCGCACACGTCACCGGGTTTTATCTGCTGGACGCCCTGCTCGAAGGCAACGGCGAGGTCTTTTTTAACGCCCTGCAACACCTGATTTTACCCTCGCTGACCCTGGCATTCGTGCATCTGGGCATAGTGGCGCGCCAGGTGCGCTCCGCCATGCTGGAACAGCTGAGCGAGGATTACATTCGTACCGCCCGCGCCAGCGGCTTGCCGGGCTGGTACATCGTTTTACGCTACGCCTTACCTAACGCGATGATCCCGTCCATCACCGTGCTTGGTCTGGCCCTTGGCGACCTGCTCTACGGCGCAGTGTTAACTGAAACCGTCTTTGCCTGGCCGGGGATGGGCGCATGGGTAGTGACCTCTATCCAGGCGCTCGATTTCCCCGCTGTGATGGGCTTTGCCGTCGTGGTGTCGCTGGCTTACGTTTTCGTGAATCTGGTGGTCGATCTGCTCTATCTGTGGATTGATCCCCGAATCGGGCGCGGAGGTGCCGAATGATGTTGACCCAGGAAACGCCCGTCCCCATTAAAAGTAACAAACCGCGCATCGACTGGGCAAAACTGTTCTGGTTGCTGCGTAAAAGCCCGCTGACGATGATTGGCGGCATGATTATGTTCCTGATGCTGGCGTTAATGCTTACCTCGCCATGGATTGTTCCTCACGATCCAAATGCCCTGGATCTGACCGCACGGTTACAGGCGCCCTCGGCGCAGCACTGGTTTGGCACCGACGAAGTGGGCCGCGACCTGTTCAGCCGCGTTCTGGTGGGTAGCCAGCAGTCAATCACTGCCGGGCTCGCCGTGGTGGTAATTGCCGGCGGGATTGGTTCGCTGCTGGGCTGTTTATCCGGGGTGCTCGGTGGACGAGGAGACGCCATCATCATGCGGGTGATGGATATCATGCTGTCGATCCCTTCTCTGGTCCTGACCATGGCGCTGGCGGCGGCACTTGGCCCCAGCCTGTTTAACGCCATGCTGGCGATTGCGATTGTTCGCATTCCGTTTTACGTGCGCCTGGCGCGCGGGCAGACGCTGGTGGTACGCCAGTTTACTTATGTGCAGGCGGCGCGGACGTTTGGTGCATCACGCTGGCACCTGATCAGCTGGCATATCCTGCGAAATGCCCTGCCGCCGCTGATTGTCCAGGCCTCGCTGGATATCGGCAGCGCGATCCTGATGGCGGCCACGCTGGGGTTTATCGGTTTAGGTGCTCAGCAACCCACGGCGGAATGGGGGGCGATGGTGGCTGTAGGCCGTAACTATGTCCTCGACCAGTGGTGGTACTGCGCGTTTCCCGGAGCGGCCATTCTGATCACCGCCGTGGGCTTCAACCTGTTTGGCGACGGTATCCGCGATCTGCTTGACCCGAAATCAGGAGGGAAACAGTGATGAGCGAATCGGTTTTATCCATTGATGATTTACACCTCAGCTTCCCGGTGTTTCGCGGTGAAGTCCACGCGTTAAACCATGTGTCTCTTGAGATCAAACGCGGCGAAATTGTCGGCGTGGTGGGCGAGTCCGGCTCCGGGAAATCGGTGACGGCGATGCTGGCCATGCGACTGTTGCCGGAGGGGAGCTATCACGTTCATCACGGGCAGGTGACACTGCTGGGTGAAGATGTGCTGAATGCCTCAGAAAAACAGCTTCGCCAGTGGCGCGGGGCAAAAGTGGCGATGATATTCCAGGAGCCGATGACGGCGCTCAACCCCACACGGCGCATTGGCAAGCAGATGGTGGAGGTTATCCGCCAGCACCAGCCCCTTTCGCGCCGCGACGCGCAGAAAAAAGCCATTTCACTGCTGGAAGAGATGCAAATCCCGGATGCGGGCGAAGTGATGGATCGTTACCCGTTTGAGCTTTCCGGCGGGATGCGCCAGCGGGTGATGATCGCCCTTGCCTTTTCCTGCGAGCCGGAGCTGATCATTGCCGATGAACCCACCACCGCGCTGGATGTCACCGTGCAATTGCAGGTGCTGCGGTTGCTTAAACACAAAGCCCGCGCCAGCGGCACGTCGGTGCTGTTTATCAGCCATGATATGGCGGTGGTATCGCAGCTCTGCGATCGTCTGTATGTGATGTACGCCGGCAGCGTCATTGAGAGCGGAACCACCCAGACGATTATCCACCACCCGGTTCACCCGTATTCCATTGGTCTGTTGCAGTGTGCGCCGGAAAACGGTGAGCCGCGTGACATGCTGCCCGCCATTCCCGGCACGGTGCCGAATCTGACCCGTTTACCGCAAGGCTGTGCTTTCCGTGAACGCTGTTTTGCCGCAGGGGCAAAATGCACCGACACGCCACGTTTAACGCCGAATGGCGCGCAGGGCCAGCTGGCGGCGTGCTGGTATCCGCAACTGGAGGAACGCCATGTCTGACATTTTGCTCGAACTGGCCCATGTACATGTGAATTTCCCGGCCCGAAAAAACTGGTTGGGCCGCGTAACGGAGCAGGTTCACGCCCTCAACGGGATGGATCTGCAAATTCACAGGGGCGAAACGCTGGGCATTGTCGGGGAGTCCGGCTGCGGGAAAAGCACCCTGGCACAGCTGCTGATGGGGATGCTCAGACCGAGTACCGGCGATTGTCACCGGACAAACAGCGCAGGCGGGATGCAGATGGTGTTTCAGGATCCGCTCTCGTCTCTCGACCCGCGTCTGCCCGTCTGGCGAATTATTACCGAGCCCGTGTGGGTACAAAAACGCAGCAGCGAGCGCGAACGCCGCCAGCTTGCAGAAAACCTGGCCCAACAGGTGGGTATTCGCGCGGAATACCTCGTCAGGCTGCCACATGCGTTTTCCGGCGGGCAGCGCCAGCGCATCGCCATTGCCCGTGCGCTCTCATCCGATCCCGATATCATCGTACTGGATGAACCCACCAGCGCGCTGGATATTTCCGTCCAGGCGCAGATCCTGAATCTGCTGGTCAAGCTGCAACAGCAGCGTAATCTCACCTATGTGCTGATTTCGCATAACGTCTCAGTCGTGCGGCATATGAGCGACCGGGTAGCGGTGATGTATCTGGGGCAAATTGTCGAGTTAGGCCCTGCCCGGCAGGTACTGAGCCATCCGCGTCACCCGTATACCCAGCTGTTGCTCGATTCCGTCCCCAGAACTGGCGAACCACTGGATGACAGTCTGGCACTGCGAAAAACGGATCTGCCAGGTAACCGGCATCTTCCCACAGGCTGTTATTTTCGCGATCGCTGCCCACTGGCGACGGAGGGTTGCCAGGCGCCGCAGTCGCTGCAACCCGCAGCCGATGGACGCGCGGTACGCTGCTGGCGTAAAGTCACCTGATGCGAATTGTTCTTTTCCTTGCCTGTTTACCCGTTTATGCCTGTGCGGCACAGCTTGTGCCGCCACCGGGATTTGCCAAACCGTTACCCCACACCGGGCACGGAAGTTGTGTCACGCTGCCTGCGCCTTATACCGCAGACCTGGTGTTTCGCAGCAAATACGAAGGTTCTGACAGCGCCCGCGCAACGCTCAATCCTGACGCTGAAAAAGCCTTTCGTGACGAAACCAAACCAATAACCGATTTTGAACGCGGCATCTCACAGATGATCTGGCGCTATAAATATACCGGTGATACGAAAACGCGGGACTGTATCCTGAGAGGCTTTACGCAGTGGGCTGACGCCAACGCCCTGACCTCTGCCCACACCAACCATACCGGGCGGTCGATGCGTAAATGGGCGCTGGCAACTCTGGCCACAGGCTGGGTTGAACTGAAATTTATGCCCGGTTCGACGTTAAAAGAAAATGCAGATATTGAACGCTGGTTAGCCTTGCTGGCCGACAAAGTTGTACAGGACTGGGACGGGCTGCCGCTGACCAAAACCAATAACCACAGCTACTGGGCCGCATGGTCGGTGATGGCTGCATCGGTGGCGCTAAACAGACAGGATTTATTTAACTGGTCGGTAAAAGAGTACCGCATTGCCGCCAGGCAGATTGAAGCGGATGGCACCTTGCCCAATGAACGTAAACGCCGCGAGCGGGCGGCGGCGTACCACAATTACGCCCTGCAACCGCTGGTTATGATCGCAAGCTTTGCGAAGGCCAACGGTGTTGACCTGTTCCCGGAAAACCAATACGCCCTGCAACGCCTGGCAAACTGGGTTTTGCAGCATGATAACCGCAATACGGACTGGCTTGTGCCTTACTGCACCTTAGTGGAGTGTGACAGTGTCACTATTTCGCTGCGCGATGCCAGCCACCCACAAAAAAATCGCCGCATGGGCGGCGATTTAACGGTGCTTTATCAGCCTTAAATCTGGGCCATGCCGCCGTCGACAAACAACTCGGTGGCATTGATAAAGCTTGCAGCATCAGAGGCCAAAAACGCCACCGCTTTACCCACTTCCCCTGGCGCGCCTAAGCGACCCAGTGGCACCTGTGCGGCCAGTGCGTCATACAAGCCCTGGCGGTGTTCTTCCGGGACTAAATCACCAAGGCCAGGCGTTTTGATTGGGCCAGGGCTCACCACATTGACGCGGATCCCACGGCCTTGCAGATCCAGCGCCCACGAGCGGGCAAAGTTACGCACGGCCGCTTTACTGGCGCTGTAGACGCTGAAGTTCGCCGTACCTTTAATCGACACCGTAGAGCCTGTCAGAATGATGGACGAGCCGGTTGAAAGCAGCGGCAGCGCTTTTTGCACGGTAAACAGCACCCCACGCACGTTCGTGCCAAATATTCTGTCGAACTGCTCTTCCGTGATGGCACCTAACGGCAGCATGTCACCGCCACCAGCATTAGCGAACAGGATATCAAGGCGGCCAGCCTCTTTGGCAATCTGCGCATACACCTGGTCGAGGTCAGACAATCTGGAAACGTCGGCACGGATACCCACCGCAGCGGCACCAATTTCGGCGGTGGCCGCATCCAGTTCTGCCTGACGGCGGCCGGTGATATAGACGTTTGCGCCCTGCGCGGCCAGTTCCTGCGCGGTGGCAAGACCAATACCTGTGCTACCGCCAGTGACCAGTGCAATTTTACCTGAGAGATTCTGATTCATGTGATTCACCTTCTGTTATGTGGAGTAGATGCCAGCAAAAACGGTTGAAGGGGCTTTCGCTTGCGTTGAAATCACTTTATCGCTTGCGTGATTAGTGAAAAACCAGCAAAAATGAAAATGACTATTCACGCACAGAAATAATCAGGGGGATTGCAGAGTGGATCAGTTAATGGCGATGCGCGCGTTTACCCGCGTGGTGGAAACCGGGAGCTTTACCCAGGCAGCAGATTCACTGAACATGCCCATTGCAACCCTGAGCAAGCTGGTGAAGTCGCTTGAAACCCATCTTGAAGTGCGTTTGCTGCACCGCACTACGCGCCGGGTGGTGAGCACACCTGAAGGCGAGGAATATTACGAAAAAGCCCTGCGGGTGCTGATTGATATCGAAGATATCGATACCTCGTTTCGCGTAACGCGCAGCACGCCAAAGGGACATTTGCGTATTGACGTCGGAGGCTCAACTGCCCGGGATGTTCTGATCCCCCTGCTGCCCGATTTTATGCAGCGCTATCCGGATATCCGCATTGATCTGGGCGTGGCGGATCGCCCTGTCGATTTGATTAGCGGCAATGTGGACTGTGTGATCCGTGGCGGCCCGCTCAATGACTCCAGCCTTATCGCACGTCATATTGGTGATGCTGAGATGGTCACCTGTACCACACCGGATTATCTGAAAAAATACGGTATCCCGGCATATCCAGAAGAGCTGCGTAATGGCCACAGGCTGATCAGTTATTTATCCCCCGCAACCGGCAGACCCTTCCCGTTCCGATTTCGCGAAAACGGCGAAACGCGGGAAATCAGCGCCCCACACTATCTGGGAGTGAATGAAAGCAACGCCCACCTCGCGGCGTCAGTCGCCGGATTGGGCATCATCCAGACCTTTGCTTATTCCGTTAAAACGCACCTGAAAGACGGCTTGATGGTTGAGATCCTTCAGGCATGGCGCCCGGCAGCCTATCCATTCCATGTGGTCTATCCGCAAAACAGACACCTGACACATCGTTTACGCGTATTTATTAGCTGGCTTGGTGAGGTATTTCCGGCGGGGTTAAAGGGATAGCCGGGGCGGCCCCGGCTCTGGCTTAGTTAAGCTTATAATCCAGCGAGATTTCTGCTTTCAGTACCTGTGACACCGGGCAACCCGCTTTGGCTTTCTGGATAATGCCGTCGAACTGCTGCGGATCAATGCCAGGCACCGTGACCTGACTTTGCAGCGCAATTTTGCTTATTGCAAAACCACTGTCTGTTTTATCCAGCGACACATCCGCGGTGGTATCGATGGAGTCTGCGGTGTAGCCTGCTTCGCCCAGCATCAGCGACAGTGCCATAGAGAAACAGGCCGCGTGCGCTGCACCTATCAACTCTTCCGGGTTGGTACCCTTTGCGCCTTCGAAACGGGTGTTGAAACCATAAGGTTGTTGGTTAAGAACGCCACTCTCTGTAGAAACCGTCCCTTTTCCGCGTTTAATGTCGCCAGACCAGTGTGCCGAACCGTGTTTATGAATCGTCATTGTTGCTCTCCTTTTGCCTTACAAAGGGTTAAGTATAGACAACGCATTTTTCTTAATGCCGAACACGGATTATTCTCACTTCGCGTTGGCGCTTAAGGTGCTCATGTCGATGACAAAACGGTACTTCACATCACTCTTCAGCATTCTTTCGAAAGCATCGTTGATCTCATCCATTTTGATCACTTCCACATCGGCGGTAATTCCGTGTTCTCCACAGAAATCGAGCATCTCCTGGGTTTCGGCAATACCGCCAATGCACGAACCCGCCACTGACTTGCGCCCCAGGATCAGCGGCAAAGTGCTTACCGGCGGGTTATCGCCAAGGAAGCCGACAAACACCAGGGTGCCATCGAGCGTTAAGGTCGACATATAAGGATTAATATCGTGAACGTACGGCACGGTATCGATAATCAGGTCGAACTGATTCGCCACCGACTGCATCTGATTGGCATCCGTTGAGTAGACGATATGGTCAGCCCCAAGTCGGCGAGCATCCGCTTCTTTCCCGGGTGAACGGGTAAAGAGCGTAACCTCTGCACCCAGTCCGTGCGCCAGCTTAATGGCCATATGCCCCAGCCCGCCCAAACCAACAACGGCGACTTTACTGCCCTTGCCAATATTCCAGTGGCGTAGCGGCGACCAGGTGGTGATCCCGGCACAAAGTAACGGTGCCGCGCCTTTCAGACCGATACCTTGCGGAATGTGCAGTACAAAGGCTTCGCTGGCGATAATCGTCTGAGAATAGCCGCCGTAGGTGGGCTGATGATCGTGGCGGTCGTGGCCGTTATAGGTTTGAACATTGCCCTCTTCGCAATACTGCTCAAGCCCCTGTTGACACGGATTACATTCACGGCAGGAATCCACCATGCAACCAATACCGGCCAGATCGCCCGCCTTAAATTTGGTGACGCTGTCACCTACTGAGACAATCCGACCAATCACTTCATGGCCCGGAACGATAGGATATTCGCTGAATCCCCAGTCGTTACGCGCCTGATGCAAATCGGAGTGACAAACGCCGCAGTACAGGATCTCAATAACAACGTCGTCAGGACGCGGCTCGCGGCGGTCAAAGGTGAAGGGAGCCAGTGGCGCGGTTGGCGTTTTTGCTGCATAACCTAATACTTTCATCTCGTTACCTCATTTCATGGTAATGCGCAGAAGGAGCCGTACAACGCTACTGCACCCCCGGCGCGCTGACTATGGATAAAAGTGGCATAGGCTAATGAGCGTAGCTCATGAATTAACGCAGGTTACGCGCAAGCTCATCAAGGAACACCCGCAATGCCGCAGGCTGATACTCACGTGACTGATAAATACCGTAAATGGCCAGCGACTTTGGCGTGAATGACGTAAGCACCGGCACTAATCGCCCCGCAGCCAGCGCGACCTGGGCTTCTCGTTCCGGTAACATCGCGATCCCACCATCCTGAATCGCCGATTCCATCAACAACGACGAGATACTGGCGCTGAGATTCCCGCTAACCGCCACGCTTACCTGCTCGCCCTCGCCGGTGACAAAGTGCCAGGACTGCCCGGCAAAGAAGCTGTAATGCAGGCAGTTATGCTGCGCCAGGTCTTCCAGGCACTTCGGTGTACCCCGCGCGGCCAGGTAGCCTGGCGAAGCGCAAAGTACCGAGCGACACTCCCCCAGTCGCCGGGCAATCATCCCGGGCTCCGGGTTATCGGTAATGCGGATAGCCACATCAATACGCTCACCGACCAGGCTCACCGGGTGGTTATTCACATCCAGCTCAATACGCAGCTGTGGGTAGCGTGATAACAGTTCAGGCAACACAGGGGCAATCATATGCATTGCCGTAAAATGCGCGCAGGCCACCCGCAAGGTGCCTGAAGGCAAGTCTTTGGCGGACTGGTCTTCTATTTCCTGGGAAATTTGCGAGAGTGAGCGCGTTTTCAGCAGCACTTTTTCCCCCGCCGCCGTCAGCGTCAGTTTGCGCGTGGAACGGTTTACCAGCCGTGTTCCGGCCCACTTTTCCATCTGCTCCAGATAACGGCTGACCATCGGGCGCGAGATCCCAAGAGAGCGCGAGGCGGCGCTCAGGCTTCCTAGTTCGCATATCCGGTTATAGACCTGGGCGGCAATAACGCGATCCATGTTGTGCTCCATCTGCTCGATTTATGAAACTAAGCATGTCTTGTTTCAGGAATTCTGGCAAATGCAGAAATCCATACAATAGAGACTTTCCTGAATAACAGAGACATGATGATGAAGCTCACCCGCCTTGCAGTACTGTGCACCCTTTTCACTCCGGCTGTTTTCGCAGCGCCATTAACCATTGATAGCTACAACCCGCAGGAAAAAGGCATTTTTGCCGTGTCGTCCACGCTGGTGTCCGGGCCAACTGAAGCGGTGCTGTTTGATGCCCAATTCAGCGTGAAAGACGGCGAGCAGTTGGTCGAAAAAATTCGTCGAAGTGGCAAGACGCTCAATAAGATAGTGATCACCTCCGGCGACCCGGATTTCTATTTTGGCCTGCAACCGCTGGTGAAAGCTTTCCCTAACGCGAAGGTCGTGGCAACGCAAAAAGTGGTTGATCACATTAAGGCCACCAAAGATGCCAAGCTCGCCTTCTGGGGGCCGCAGATGAAAGACGGCGCGCCAACCACGCTGGTGGTCCCGCAGGTTATCGCCTCGACAACCTTTATGGTTGACGGCGAAAAAATCGATATTGAGCAGCCCGACAGCTATGCCGCATATGTGTGGATCCCGTCAGCAAAAACCATCCTGGGCGGCACCGGGGTTTCATGGGGAATTCACGTCTGGACCGCCGATACCCAGAGCAAAGAGAGCCGCCAGCAGTGGCAACAGACGCTGGACAGCATGGCAGCACATAAACCTGAGCGCGTGATCCCCGGGCATTATCTTGGCACACCGCCTGCCGGAAGCGAGGCCATTGCCTTTACCCGTCAGTATCTGGCGCAGTTTGAAGACGCACTGGCGCAACATAAAGATTCCGCAGGCGTGATTAATGCCATGAAAACCCAGTGGCCAAACCTGGCCGAAGCCAGTTCCGTGGAACTGAGCGCCAAAGTGAATACTGGCGAAATGAAGTGGTAATGTGAAAATCTGCTAAGCTGGATTGGCAACCTAAGGGGTTACATTTCTTCCGCACACGCGGAGTTGTCCTTAAAACTATCAACAGGATTGAGGAGTACGCATGAAATCGAACCGTAAGGCACGCCATATTCTGGGACTGAACTACAAGATTTCTAACCACAAAAAAGTGGTAATCGAAGATAACCATGAAACGGTTATCGCTCATGCAACGGGCAGAAAACGCCACGCTGAGAAGTAAGTTTCCGCTTATGACGCACAACACCATCGGCAAAACCGATGGTGTTTTTGTTTCTCGGTTGCGGTAATTAACATTCAGCTCCTCTATAATACTGCCCGACCGAAACCCGCAGCACAGGCCAGAAAGATGACAACCGCAGTGTCAGGGACGGATCTTCAAAAAAGAGTGAGTGACATGGACAACAAACTGAAAAAACATCGTTCCCTATATATCCCCTATGCCGGACCCGTTCTGCTTGAATTCCCCCTGCTTAACAAAGGCAGCGCCTTCAGCATGGAAGAGCGCAGTAGCTTCAACCTGCTCGGCCTGTTACCAGAAGTGGTTGAAACTATCGAGGAACAAGCGGAACGTGCCTGGATCCAGTATCAGGGCTTCAAAACCGAAATCGATAAGCACATCTATCTGCGTAACATCCAGGATACTAACGAAACCCTGTTCTATCGTCTGGTGCAAAACCATCTCGAAGAGATGATGCCGGTTATCTACACCCCAACGGTGGGTGCGGCGTGTGAACGTTTCTCTGAGATCTACCGTCGTTCCCGCGGCGTGTTTATCTCTTATCAGAACCGTCACAACATGGATGACATTCTGCAAAACGTTCCAAACCACAACATCAAAGTGATCGTGGTGACCGATGGCGAACGTATTCTGGGCCTGGGTGACCAGGGCATCGGCGGGATGGGCATTCCTATCGGTAAGCTGTCGTTGTATACCGCGTGTGGCGGTATCAGCCCAGCGTATACCCTTCCGGTGGTGCTGGATGTGGGGACCAACAATCAGCAGTTGCTGAACGACCCGCTGTATATGGGCTGGCGTCATCCACGTATCACTGACGACGAGTACTATCAGTTTGTCGATGACTTTATCCAGGCCGTGAAACACCGCTGGCCAGATGTGCTGCTGCAATTTGAAGATTTTGCGCAGAAAAACGCCATGCCGCTGCTGAATCGCTATCGCGATGAGATCTGCTCTTTCAATGACGATATTCAGGGTACTGCGGCAGTGACCGTTGGCACGCTGATCGCCGCCAGCCGTGCGGCAGGTAGCCAGCTGAGTTATCAGAAAATCGTCTTCCTGGGTGCAGGCTCTGCGGGTTGCGGTATTGCCGAACAGATCATCGCCCAAACCCAGCGTGAAGGCTTAAGCGAAGAGCTGGCGCGCTCCCGTGTCTTTATGGTTGACCGTTTTGGCCTGCTGACCGACGCGATGCCAAATCTGCTGCCGTTCCAGACTAAGCTGGTACAAAAACGCGATAACCTGAAAAACTGGGATACCGATAACGAAGTGTTGTCCCTGCTGGATGTGGTGCGCAACGTGAAGCCGGATATTCTGATCGGCGTTTCCGGGCAAACCGGTCTCTTCACCGAAGAGATTATTCGTGAGATGCACAAACACTGCGAACGCCCTATCGTGATGCCACTGTCTAACCCGACCTCGCGTGTGGAAGCGACCCCGCAGGACATCATCGCCTGGACCGAAGGCAATGCGCTGGTTGCCACCGGCAGCCCGTTTGATCCGGTCGTGTGGAAGGATAAAACCTACCCAATCGCCCAGTGCAACAACTCCTACATCTTCCCGGGAATTGGTCTGGGGGTTATTGCTTCCGGTGCATCGCGCATTACCGACGAAATGCTGATGTCTGCCAGTGAAACCCTGGCGAAGCACTCGCCACTGGTCAATGACGGGGAAGGCCTGGTGTTGCCAGAGCTGAAAGACATTCACAAGGTGTCCCGCGCTATCGCCTTTGCGGTGGGAAAAATGGCGCAGCAGCAAGGCGTGGCAATCAAAACCTCTGCCGATGCACTGCAACAAGCCATCGACGATAACTTCTGGATGCCGGAATACCGGAGTTATCGCCGTACCTCGATCTAAAACGTAGGCCAGGTTAGGCGTAGACGCCACACGGCACATCGTTTGCTCAGCGCCCGCTTGCCGGGCCTGACATTCCCCGCTACACTCCCTTCATCCATTAACCCACTGAATATATAAGGAGGCCAATTATGCTGTACTGTGAAATTTTCCATTTTTCACATACATTTGGTAATCGTACCAGCTCAAGCGTTATCGATATCGTGCTGCGATAACTTCGGCTTGAGCGAAGACACCAATCCCTGAAATCCCTTCTCTCGGGCTTACTGAGTTATCGTCAGCGATGTTTGACGAGGCATAAACATGCCTGTAACTCTTGGGTAAGCAACAAATGAGCACTTTACTCACTGCACAATCTTTACGTGTTGATACGGCGTTTGGCACGCTCTTCGACTCACTCTCCTTTACGCTGAAAAAAGGCGACCGCATTGGCCTGCTGGGCGATAACGGCTGCGGTAAAAGTACGCTGCTGAAGATACTGGACGGCACAGACTCCCCCGCGGCGGGCACGGTCGCACTGGCCGGGCACTGCATGATGGCACGTGTAGAACAACATCTGCCGGAAGCAATTTTCCCGCTAACCATGCTCGATGCCGTACTGGCGCAGTTGCCCGCGGCTGAACGTGACAGCCTGCGCTGGAAAGCGGAAACGCTGCTGGCCAGCATGGGATTTTCGCCGCAGGACACCGCCCTGCAATCCGCCACCCTCAGCGGCGGGCAACATACCCGCCTGTTGCTGGCGCGGGCGTTGATCAGCGAGCCGGATCTACTGCTGCTGGATGAACCCAGTAACCACCTTGATCTGCCGACGATGCTCTGGCTGGAGCAGTTTTTACAAAACTGGACCGGTAGCTTTGTGCTGGTATCACATGACAGGCAATTGCTGGATGCTGTCACCAACGGCAGCTGGATCCTGCGCGATAAAGCGCTGCACTACTTTGCGCTCCCCTGTACTGCGGCACGCAAAGCGCTGGTCGCGAAGGATGAAAGCGATGCCCTGCGCCACAAGGCTGAGCAAAAAGAGATCGATCGCGTCGCAGCCAGTGCGAAACGGCTGGCGACCTGGGGCAAGGTTTACGACAACGAAGATCTCGCCCGCAAAGCCAAGCAGATGGAAAAACAGGTCGAACGGCTCAAAGAGAGCCAGACGGAAGTCACTGCCGGCAGCCAGTGGACGTTAACCCTGCGGGGCGATGCGCTACGGGCCGATCGTTTGCTGGAGATGGATAATCTCGACGTGCCTCCGGCGCCGGGTTTACCTGCTTTGTTCACGGTGGACATCGCGCGGCTGAAAAGTGGTGATCGGGTTGCCATTATCGGGCGTAACGGCTGTGGTAAGTCGTCCCTGATGAAGCTTATCTGGCAGCAATGTCGTGCTGAGCAATCAACGGATACGCTGAAACTCCACCCGCGTGTTGCGCCGGGTTATTACGACCAGACGCTGCACCAGCTCCCGGACGATGCCCCTCTGCTGGACGCGCTAGAGCCCTTTGCGCCAAACCCGCAGGATCGAAAAATGGCGCTGATTAGTGCTGGCTTCCCGTGGGCGCGTCATGGGCAGTTGGTCAGCACGCTCAGCGGCGGCGAGCGCTCTCGCTTACTGTTTGTCGGGCTGACGCTCGCCCGTTACAGCCTTCTGATGCTGGATGAACCAACCAACCACCTGGACATGGAAGGTAAAGAGGCGCTAGCCGATACCCTGCAACAGTTTGAGGGCGGCGTACTACTGGTTAGCCACGACCGACAGCTGATCGCTCAGAGCTGCAATCGTTTCTGGCTGATTGAAGACGGTAAGCTCAGCGAATGGCACGATGCCGACGCCGTGTTCGAGCGTCTGCGTGAAAGTTCGGGGCTGACGCAACCGGTCGATACCGCGCTACCACGGGACAAAACACCGTCGCCGTATGACGATGTGCTGGAAAGACTGGTGGCGCTTGAGACACTGCTTGCTGAGGACTTAGCGCGTAAACCGAAGCATCAAAAGCCGCAGTTGCAGGCACAATGGCGTAAAGAAATAGAGGAGCTGGAAGCACAACTGTAAGTCTGCGCCCGGCGGTTAACCCCGCCGGGCCAGAGTATTACTGCGGGTTTTTCTCTTTCCAGGCATCCCATGCCTGTTTAATTTCCTGCTTCGCGGTCGCCGCATCGTTAAAGCCGCTCAGCTCAACTTTTTTGCGCCCTTCTGGCAGCTGTTTGTAAACGCGGAAGAATGACTCCAGACGCTGCACTTCGATTTTCGGCAGGTCTTTCAGCTCTTTGATATCGTCGTAAGTTGGGTCGATTTTACTCGCAGGAACAGCCACGATTTTATCGTCCTTCTCACCGCCATCCACCATCTTCAGCACGCCAATCGCACGCAGCTTGATGAGCGTACCCGGAGCCATTGGCGCACGGGTATAGAAAATCACGTCCAGCGGGTCACCGTCACCCGCCAGAGATTGTGTCAGGGAACCATAGTTCGCCGGATAAGCCACAGGCATGGACTGGAAACGGTCAGCAACGATAAAACCGGTTTTGGCGTCGGTTTCATATTTGATAATGCCGCCTGCCGGGATTTCCGTAACGGCATAGAACTCTTCCGGGTTGTTCTCCGGCTGAGGAAATTCGAGGATGTTTTGCGCCTGAACGGAAGCGGACAGGAAAACGCTGATTGCGATAAGTTTTTTCACCAGATGCATTGTCTTTTAACTCTTCGGTTATTAGGAAGACAACACGTTACGTTTGGTTCATGTCAGAGCCATGACAGTTTTTTGTCAGTTTTTTACCGCCCCCTATATTGAGGGGATTGATGCCATTTTGCCGCATTAATGAACAAAAACTGAATAAAATGATGACATTATGTTGCTGCGGCCTTGCATAACATCTGCAAAACTCTAATCCTTAAGGAGTAAGACGTATTCTCATATACGCCGTACCTGCTATGCAGAATCTCATAATGAATAAGGAGAAACATATGAAGGCTGCTGTTGTCACCCACGATCATCAGGTGAATATCGCTGAAAAAACCCTGCGTCCGCTGCAACATGGCGAAGCGCTGTTAACGATGGAATGCTGTGGCGTTTGCCACACCGATCTGCATGTTAAGAACGGTGACTTCGGGGATAAGACCGGGGTTATCCTGGGCCATGAAGGGATTGGCATCGTGAAAGAGATTGGGCCGGGCGTCACCTCACTTAAGGTTGGCGATCGGACAAGCGTGGCGTGGTTCTTCGAAGGCTGCGGACATTGTGAATACTGTAATACCGGTAACGAAACCCTGTGCCGTGATGTTAAAAACGCCGGTTATTCCGTAGACGGCGGCATGGCGCAGGAGTGCATCGTGACCGCCGATTACGCGGTAAAAGTCCCGGATGGTCTCGACTCTGCCGCCGCCAGCAGCATTACCTGTGCTGGGGTTACCACCTATAAAGCTGTGAAAATTTCCCATATCAAACCCGGCCAGTGGATTGCGATTTACGGCCTCGGTGGGCTGGGTAACCTTGCGCTGCAATACGCCAAAAACGTGTTCAATGCCAAAGTTATTGCCATTGACGTTAATGACGAACAGCTGAAATTAGCGGCCAGTATGGGTGCTGATTTGACCGTGAACTCCCGAAGCGAAGATGCCGCAAAGGTTATCCAGGCCAAAACTGGTGGCGCACATGCCGCAGTGGTCACCGCAGTAGCAAAAGCAGCGTTTAACTCTGCGGTGGATGCGGTTCGCGCAGGTGGCCGCGTGGTCGCCGTCGGCCTGCCGCCGGAAGCCATGAGCCTGGACATTCCACGTCTGGTGCTGGACGGTATTCAGGTTGTGGGGTCGCTTGTCGGTACGCGTCAGGATCTGCTGGAGGCGTTCCAGTTTGCCGCCGAAGGTAAAGTTGTTCCGAAAGTAACAATGCGTCCGCTAGAAGATATCAACGCTATCTTCAAAGAGATGGAACAAGGGCAAATCCGTGGCCGGATGGTTATTGATTTACGTTCGTAATCTCTATCCTTCCCTCTACTGTTTTGGGGCTGAGGGTTCCCCAGTAATGTTTGTCTTTATTCAGCGATGACATTACGCCATTGAATTAAGAGACTTACAGCGGTGTCATGGTCCGGCTGAAAATCGCCGAAGCGTTT